>NZ_LMCS01000002.1:1493603-1494903 GCF_001425645.1 Microbacterium sp. Root322
TCCAGGTTCTTGGGGGTCTCCACGCGACGTCCGTGGACGTACACGCCGTTGTCGATGAGCGCCATGATGCGGCTCCGTTCTCGCAGGGGCACGGCGGCAGAGAGCACCGTGCGCGGATTCGTCAGGGGCGGATGACGCCGCCGACGGCTGCGAGGAAGGACGTGCGAAAGCGGACCGGAAGGTCAACGCGTGAACGCAGGGAGTCTCGACGCAGCGAAGGCGGCGTCGTAACTATCACCGGACATCGCCATCACCGCCTTTCGGGACTCTTCGGGGTCGGACGACCCAACGGGTCAGCATACCCCTGTCTGCTGGGAGTCGGGTGTCCGGCCCGTCGCGCCTTCCCGCCCGGAGCGAGCTCAGAGCGTGATGACCTCGCCACCGCGGGAGGCAGAGGCCTGAGCGGCCGTGGCGATCTCGACCGTGCGGATGCCCACGCCGGCGTCGGGCTGCGGCTGCCGGCCCTCGCGTACGGCGTGCACGAACTCGTCGAGCAGCAGCGCGTCGAGGTCGGCGCCCACCGGGCTCCAGGTCTCGCCGTGCGCATCATGCCCGGCGACGCCCTTGGCGAAGGGGCTGACGGTGACGNACGGCGTGCACGACCTCGTCGAGCAGCAGCGCGTCGAGGTCGGCGCCCACCGGGCTCCAGGTCTCGCCGTGCGCATCATGCCCGGCGACGCCCTTGGCGAAGGGGCTGACGGTGACGGTGCCACGCTCGGCGACGACCTGGAGGGTCAGCCCGCCCCAGGTGGCCGAGCTCATCGGCCAGCTCCAGGAGCAGTCGATCGTGGCGATGACGCCGCTCGGGTACCGGATCGAGACGATTCCGCCGGTCTCGACCTCGAGCTCGCGCTCGGCGTGCAGGATGCTGTTGGACACGGCGCGCACCGACTGGGCCCGCTCGCCCAGGAGCTCGTCGAGCAGGTCGGCGCAGTGCACGACGTGGTCGACCAGCGCGCCGCCTCCGGCCAGTTCCGGATCGGACTGGCCTGCGTCATTTGTGAGACCCGTTGGGTCTCACAAATGGACGTGCAGTACCGGAAGGCATCTCCGACCGCGTGACTCGTGCTGCCCCTTGAGCTTACGCGGCCGCACCGACTACGTGACTTTGATGGGGGAATCACCGTGAACGAAGCAGTCACTCGCTGGGTCGCTGAGGGAAGCGCGACAGCTGTTGTGCTCGCGCTCCGGGTGGTGCAGTACGGCGAACAGGGTGTCGCCGTAGCGCTCCACCTTCGAGCGCTGGTGCCCGGAGAGCGCATCCTCGACGGCGAGCGGATGCAGGTCGAACTCGCGAGCG
>NZ_LMCS01000002.1:1494938-1565858 GCF_001425645.1 Microbacterium sp. Root322
GTCCAGGTTCTTGGGGGTCTCCACGCGACGTCCGTGGACGTACACGCCGTTGTCGATGAGCGCCATGATGCGGCTCCGTTCTCGCAGGGGCACGGCGGCAGGGAGCACCGTGGGCGGATTCGTCAGTGGGCGGATGACGCCGCCGACGGCTGCGAGGAAGGACGTGCGAAGCGGACCGGAAGGTCAACGCGTGAGCGCAGGGAGTCTCGACGCAGCGAGGGCGGCGTCGTAACTGTCACCGGAAATCTGCCGTCGCGCGGCCCGACACCTCTATGGCGACCTTTGTGCACGTTTGATGGACCTTCGTCGAACCGGCCGGTGGCCATGAGCTTGTCCCCCAAAAAGCCTACAGCGGTAGGCCTGCGGTGGTCGGTACTTTTGCTGCACCGTCTTGATGTTGCGCTGTCTGCGCAGCGGCCGGCTAGAACTGAATGGATGTGAGATGAAGAAGATCAAGGTTGCTCTGGTAGCGCTGACAACCGTCTCTCTGGTATTGGCGGGAACTCCCGCTATTGCCGCCGAGGACGACTTAGCGGGGGATGCGGCTCAGTCCGTTGCCGCGGCGGTGGAGAATCACCCCCTCGCCGAAGATGCTGAGATTATTGCGCCCGAGGCTCGTGACGGAGTGTTTGTCGCTGATTCTGAAGCAGCGCAGATCACCGTGCCGCGTACAGTCGATATGCCCATTGATGTTTCCCCAACGGGGCATTGGGCGGGAGCCCTGACTGGGATCAGCGTTGGTCTCCCGGAGCCTGTTCAGGGGGCCGCAACTGAGGTTGCAGATGACGGGAGTGTGGTAGCTGATGGGGACGGCGTGCAAGCGGTCGTCCAGACACTTGAGGGTGGTCTTCGGCTGAGCACAGTTATCGACGGGCCGAGTGCACCTACTTCCTTCGCCTACGAGCTGCCTGAGGATCTGGATATCACCCTTAATGAAGATGGGTCCGCCACGCTGTCAAGGACGGCAACCGGGCTTGACGAAGAAGGCAATGAAGTGTCCTTCACGGCTGAAGTGGGCTATGTGGGAGCTCCGTGGGCGGCTGATGCAGATGGTTCGGAGATCGAGACTCGGTACGAAGTCGTTGGCAACGAACTGATCCAGTACGTGGAGCATGGGCCCGGGACCAGCTATCCGGTTGTCGCCGACCCGACGTTCTGGTGGGGATGGAATGTGTACGCAAGCAACACGGTGGTCAGCCAGATCACCAAGCTGCTTCTGGGCGGGTCTAGCGCGGCTCTCTTGGCGAGCCGGATCACTGCGCTCATCCCCGCGGTTGGCACGTTGACCACGAACGTCATTGCTCTCGCTGGGGCGCTGCTTGCTTTCGGTGCAGCTGCGATCAACGCCTGCAACTGGAACAATCGGGGTGTCTACTTTGGCCACACCTGGGTCACTGGCGTTTTGCCTTTCGCCCCATCTATCGTGAGGAACGGGTACTTCTGCGTTCCCAACTAGTTGGTAGCGTGGGTCCAGGTGGAGCGAGGCGGCTCCCCTGGACCCACAAGGCGTTCGAGGGGCTCATATGACGGCTGTGATCTTGGTTGTCGTCCTGCTTGTGTCAACCATTGGGCTGATGCCGCGTCCTGGCCAGTCGAGGGGATTGTCCCGCGTCGTCCTGGGTGTTCTAGCCCTGGCCGAGGCGGCGTTGATCGTCCTTCTGCTGACGGACGAGGCGATCTCCTCAAGCCCATGGGTCGTTGCGGGCATAGCTGTTCTCGCCGCGATCGTCGTGACCTTCTGGTGCTTCGCTGTGGTCTCCGAATTGCAGCGGCCGACTGACTCATCCTGACAGTTCGCGAAACTGAATCCATCCACCGCTGAAGGACTCATTCGCCGCGATCGCGACGGACCTTCTTCTTTCCCTCGGTGAGATCTGGAAGACGAGTCTTGATCTCAGATTCCTTGAGATTTGTGGGGCGCCTCAGGCAATCGATCTGTCTACACTTAGGCGAGCGTGACGACCTCGCCGCCGCGAGCCGCAGAGGCCTGGGCGGCCGTGGCGATCTCGACCGTGCGGATGCCCACGCCGGCGTCGGGCTGCGGCTGCCGGCCCTCGCGCACGGCGTGCACGAACTCGTCGAGCAGCAGCGCGTCGAGGTCGGCGCCCACCGGGCTCCAGGTCTCGCCGTGCGCATCATGCCCGGCGACGCCCTTGGCGAAGGGGCTGACGGTGACGNCTCGTCGAGCAGCAGCGCGTCGAGGTCGGCGCCCACCGGGCTCCAGGTCTCGCCGTGCGCATCATGCCCGGCGACGCCCTTGGCGAAGGGGCTGACGGTGACGGTGCCGCGCTCGGCGACGACCTGGAGGGTCAGCCCTCCCCAGGTGGCCGAGCTCATCGGCCAGCTCCAGGAGCAGTCGATCGTGGCGATGACGCCGCTCGGGTACCGGATCGAGACGAGTCCGCCGGTCTCGACCTCGAGCTCGCGCTCGGCGTGCAGGATGCTGTTCGACACGGCGCGCACCGACTGGGCCCGCTCGCCCAGGAGCTCGTCGAGCAGGTCGGCGCAGTGCACGACATGGTCGACGAGCGCGCCGCCTCCGGCCAGTTCCGGATCGGTGAACCAGGCGCGGTCCTGCGGGAGCTTCCCGTTGTTGATGCCGGTGACGCCGAGGACCTTCCCGAGGCGACCGCTGCGCAGCTCGGTGATCGCGTCGCGCACGCTCGGCGCGAAGCGCACAGGGTAGGCGACCATGAGGATCACGCCGGCACGCTCGCAGGCCTCCTGCATCGCGGCGGCATCCTCGACCGTGGTGGCCAGCGGCTTCTCGCACAGCACGTGCACCCCGGCAGCGGCCGCGCGCTCGACGAGGGCGCGGTGGCGGGAGTTCTCGGCGGCGATCACCACGGCGTCGGGCTTCCAGGCGAAGGCCTCGTCGTAGGTGTCGACGTACGCGACGCCGAGCTCGGCGGCCAGGGCCGCGCCCCGGAGCGCGTCGTCGGCAGCCGCGGCGCCGTCGGGATCGGCGGCGACCAGCTCGACGCCCGGCATCGCTTTCAGCGCGTGCACGTAGCTGAGCGAGTGCGTGTGCGCGAACGAGAGCACGGCGATCCGCAGCGGGACGGGAGTGTTCATCGGGCGGCCTCCTCGGCGTCGGCGGCGGAGCGTTCGGGCAGGGTGATCGGGGCTCCGACGGCGATCGAGGCGTACGCGGCCTCGGCCACGGCCACGGCCTCGATGCCGTCGGCGGGGCTGACCCTCGCGTCACGGCCCTCGCGCACAGCGGCGACGAAGTCGGCGATCTCGGCGTAGTACGGACTCTCCTGCGGAGACATCGGCGGCAGATAGTCGGTGTCACCCTCGGGGAGCACGGCGTCGGTGCGCAGCGCGTTGTCCTCGGCGCTGTCGTAGCGCAGGCGTCCCTCGGAACCTGCGACCTCGACGCTCGTGCGGAAGGGCATGCCCGGCGCGACCCAACTGCCGTGGATGTGGCTGATCACGCCGTTGCGGTGCGTCAGCACGACATGCGAGGTCACGGGGGCGGGCACGCGGTCATCGACCGTCGGCGGGCTCTGCACCGCATAGACCGTCGCGACGGGACCGGCGAACCAGACCGCCTGGTCGATGTCGTGGATCATCAGGTCGCGGATCACGCCGCCACCGGCGCTCTCCGAGAAGAACCACGGGGTCTGCGGGGCGGAACCTGCGCGGCTGAACCGCTGCACGGCGAGCGTGCCGATGCGACCGGCGTCGATGCCCGCCTTGATCTGGGCGTACTCGCCCATGTATCGCACGACGTGGGCAGGGAAGAGCCGCACACCGGCCTCTTCTGCGGCGCGGGCGATGGTCGCAGCGGCCTCGGCGGTCGCCGCGAGCGGCTTCTCGCAGATCACGTCGAGTCCGCGCGCGATGGCCCGCTGCGCGAAGTCGGCGTGGGTGCTGCTCGGGGTCACGATGTCGACGATGTCGACCAGACCGATGAGCGTGTCGACATCGGGGACCAGCTCGAATCCGTACTCCTCGGCGATCGCCTCGGCTCCCACGAGAGAGGTGACGTACCCCTCGGCGCCGAGCGCCCGCCAGGCGTCGGCGTGCACGCGGGAGATTCCCCCGGCGCCGACGAGTCCGACCTTCAACGTGCTCACTGCTTCTCCTCGGTGTTCTCGACGGTGGTGTCGTCGGTGCCGGCCGCCTCGATCGGCAGCGGGGTGATCGGCGGGGCCGGCATGTCCTCGATGCCGTAGATCTCGGCGGCGTGGCGCTGGAACGCGTGCACGACCGCTCCGTGCGCGGCGGCCTCGGCGCCCAGTCGCGCTTCGGCGATCGGCACCTGGAACGGCAGGCCGAGGTGGCCGGGCAGGGCGGCCCGAAGCGGGTCGAGCAGCTGCTCGTGCGCTGCGGACAGTCCGCCGCCGATCACGATCATGGCCGGGTCGACCGTCATGGTCAGGGTGGCGATCCCGTGGGCGAGTTCGTCGATGAAGCCGTCGAGCTCCCGCTGGGCGGCCTCATCGCCCCCGCGGGCTTTCGCGAACACCTCGGCTGCGGTCGGCGCCGTGCGCCACGAGATCTGACCCGTCTCGGTGTTCAGCCCCCGGAAGGCGAGCCGGCCGATGTCGCCGGCGGCGTTGTGGATGCCGCGCCGCGGACGTCCGCCGAGGATCAGTCCCATCGCGATGCGGTTGCCGACCGAGAGGTAGATCACGTCGTCGACCAGCTGCGCGACACCGAGGTGGTGTTCCGCGACAGCTGCGAGGCGCACGCCGTTGTCGACGGCGACCGGACAGCCGAAGGTCTGCCGCAGCTGTGAGCCGATGTCGATGCCCGACCATTCGGGGATGACGACGGAGGTGGTCACGCGCCCCGCATCATCGACGATGCCGGGGAGCGAGACGCCGACCGCGCGCACCTTCGAGGCGGGGATGGAGACGGCGGAGAGGGTGCGGCGCACATCGTCGATCACAGCGGCGAGCTTGGAGGCGCCGTCGGGCTGCGCGGCCACACCGGAGTAGCTGCGCTGCGCGATCACGAGTCCGGACAGGTCGGCGAGCACCACGCGCACGCTCGCGACCCCGATGTCGACCCCCACCACGGTGCCAGCGGCGCCGTGGAAGGAGTAGCGGCGGGCGGGGCGTCCGGCGCCGCCGCCGTTCTGAGCGGGAGCGTCGACGATCAGCCCGGACTCGGCCAGGACGGTCACGGCGTTTTCGACCGAGGTGCGCGAGATCTCGAGCGAACGAGACAGGTCGTTCACGGTCGCGGGCCCGACATCGCGCAGCTGCAGAGCGGATCGCGCAACGATCGAGAGCGGACTGGTCACGGCCATGTGCGGTCCTTCCTTCTTCTCCGTCGTCGGGTGCGATCAAATTAGCACACCCAATTCTCAGATCAAGCTTTGATGTTCTCGAACGGGAAACACGGCTGAAACACGGGTCTGAGAACTTGTACTTGACGAATTATCCCATTGCAGTGTCATAATGAACCGTACTCAGCACGGTATAAGCAAAGGAGCACCATGCGCGTCAGCAAGATCACCGGCGTCGTCGCGGGATTCGCGGCCGCCACCCTGTTGGCCGGATGTTCGGCCGGCGGAGGCAACGCCGCAGAGGGTGAGCAGGACATCACGGTCTGGCTCTACCCGGTCATCGCCGACGAGGCGGTGCACAAGGACTTCTGGGACTCGACGATCGCCGACTTCGAGAAGCAGAACGAGAACATCAACGTGAAGTACGAGATCTTCCCGTGGGCGAACCGCGACGAGGCTCTCCAGACCGCGATCGCGGCCGGCAAGGGCCCCGACGTCGTCTACCTCATCCCCGACCAGCTCGCGGCGTACCAGAAGTCGATCGCCCCGCTCAATGATCTGTTGAGCACCGAGCGCCAGGATGATCTGCTGCCGAACGTGAAGAAGTCGGTCACGCTCGACGGAGACATCCTCGGGGCTCCGATCCTCACCAGCGCCCAGCCCCTCATCTGCAACGCCGCCGCGTTCGAGGCCGCGGGCGTCACCGAGTACCCCGAGACCTGGGACGACGTCACCGCGATGGCCCCCGCCTTCACGGAGAAGGGCATGTACGCCCTGAACTACCCGGCATCCGCGGAGAACACCCTCAACCTCACGTACTACCCGCTGCTGTGGCAGGCCGGTGGCGAGGTCTACACGAAGGACGGCGACGTCGGGTTCGACAGCAAGGAGGGCGTGCAGGCGCTCACCTTCCTCACCGACCTGGCCGAGGCGGGCGCTCTCGACCCCGAGGCGCTCACCACCAACGTCCCGCTCGAGCAGACCGCCGTCGCCCAGGGCAAGGTCGCGTGCACGTGGAACAACGCGGTCAACGAGGTCGTGCCCTTCTGGGGCGAGGAGAACGTCAAGGTGATGGCGCCGCTGACCGAGAAGGAGTCCGTGGCCTACGGCACGGTCGGATCGCTCTCGGTGCTCAAGGGCTCCAAGGCGCAGGACGCTGCGGCGAAGTTCGTCGAGTACGCCACCGGCGCCGACGTGGTCGAGCCGTACCTCAAGGCGGCCGGCTACTTCTCGGCGCTCAGCACCACCGCCCCGCTGTACGCGGACGACCCGCTGCTCGGCGAGGTCGAGAAGTACGTCCCCGACACCACGGTGGGCGAGCTCAACGCCTCGTCCCGCGCGCTCATGGGCGTGCTCGCGCCGGAGATCCAGGCAGCCCTCCTCGGGGACAAGACCCCGGAGGCTGCGCTGAAGGATGCCGCGACAGCCGCGGCACCGCTGATCAAGAAGTAACACGATCGGGGGCATGCGGAGCCCGAACTCCGCATGCCCCCGCACCCCTTCACTCCCCCCACGTGAGGTATCACTGATGACGACGGCAACCACGGCGAAGAGGCCCGCAGGGCGGGTCACCCGGGTGCTCGCACGACGAGAGGCGCGGATCGCTTTCCTGTTCGTGCTCCCCGCCTTCCTCCTTTTCATCGCCTTCCGCTTCGGCCCGAGCATCGCCGGCGTGGCCCTGAGCTTCTTCGACTACGACATCACGGGTGAGATCTCGTGGCGTGGTCTCGACCACTTCCAGCGCATGATCGCCGATCCGCTGTTCTGGCGGGCGATGGGCACCACCCTCATCTACACGGTGTGCGCCGTGCCGATCGCGCTCGTGCTGTCCACCGTGATGGCACTGGGCGTGCGCCGTGCCTTCCGGGGCGCGCGCTTCTTCCGCTCGATCTTCTTCCTCCCCGTCATCACCTCTCTCGTGCTGGCCGGGTCGATCTTCGTCTGGATCTTCTCCGCGAACGGTCCTTGGTCGGCGCTGATGGCACCGCTGGGGCTCGGCGGATCCTGGCTCGGCAGCACCGTGCTCGTGATCCCCGCGATCGTCGTCGTCGGTGTCTGGTCACGCTTCGGCTACGGGATGATGATCCTCATCGCCGCGCTGCAGGACGTTCCCCGCGAGCTCGAGGAGGCGGCGCTGGTCGACGGCGCCAACGCCTGGCAGCGCTTCCGGTACATCATCCTCCCGGTGCTGCGTCCGACCTTCTTCTTCCTCGCGGTGATCGAGACGACCGCCGCCTTCCAGGTGTTCGACGTCATCTACGTGATGACCCAGGGCGGACCGGCGAACGCCAGCTACTCGCTCGTGTACATGCTCTACGACCAGGGCTTCCGCTACTTCGACTACGGCTACGCGGCCGCGATCGGTGTGGCCCTGTTCATCATGACCCTCGTCGTCGCGCTCATCCAGCGCCTGGTGATCGGAAAGCAGAAATGACCGCTCTGTTGCAGCCTCCGACCCAGGCGCCGGCGACGCCGCCGAAGATGTCGACGAAGCAGCGTCGCGCCTACCGTGCGCTCCAGCCCACCGGATGGGGAATCGTCGGCCGGTGGATCTGGCTGAGCCTGGCCGGCATCCTCAGCTTCTTCCCGTTCTACGCGATGGTCGTGCTGAGCCTGAAGCCCGGCATGGTCGTCGAGCTCCCGGGTTCCCTGCTGCCCTTCCAGGACATCTCGTTCGAGGCCTACGAGCAGGTGCTCGCGGGACAGAACATCCTCGGCTGGCTCGGCAACACCCTCATCTACTCCCTCGTCTCGGTCGTCGCCGTACTGTTCCTCTCGGCGCTCGCCGGCTACGCCTTCGCGAAGAAGCGCTTCCGCGGCAAGGAGGTGATGTTCTGGTCGTTCCTGGCGATGGTCATGGTGCCGTTCCACGTCACCCTCATCCCGACGTTCATCCTCATGGCCAACCTCGGCGGCGTCGACACGTACTGGGGTCTGATCCTGCCGTCGCTCGCGAACGCGCAGGCCGTGTTCCTGATGCGGCAGTTCATCCAGGGACTGCCGGATGAGCTGTTCGAGGCCGCCCGCATCGACGGCGCGGGGGAGTTCCGCATCTTCCTGCGGATCGTGCTCCCGCTGTGCAAGCCGATCCTGGCGACGCTGGGCATCTTCGTCTTCCTGTGGCACTGGAACGACTTCCTGTGGCCGCTCATCATCGCGAAGTCCAACGCGATGTTCACACTCACCGTCGGCATCTCGTCGCTGCAGCAGCAGAACGTCCCGCTGAGCACCATGCTCGCCGGATCCGTCGTGGCGCTGCTGCCCATCTTCCTCGCGTACCTCATCGCTCAGCGGTACGTGCAGGAGGGCGTGGCCGGTACGGGCATCAAGGGCTGAGAAGAAGGGAAAGCACCACATGACTCAGCACCAGTTCACTTCCGAGGCGGAACTCGAGGAGGCACTCGCCACTCCGAGCGCCGGCCTGATCGACGACCTCGCACGGGGTGCGGGCGACCTCGTGATCCTCGGCGCCGGGGGCAAGATGGGCCCGACGCTGGCCATGCTCGCGCGCCGCGGGATGGATGCCGCCGGGCGCCAGGGCGACGCGGTCTACGCCGTCTCCCGCTTCGGTGACGCGGCGATCCGCGAGCGTCTGGAGACCGCGGGGGTGAAGGTCGTCCCATTCGACCTGATCGAGAACGACGACTTCGCATCGCTGCCGGACGCCCCCAACGTGGTGTTCATGGTCGGGGCGAAGTTCGGAGCCGCGACCAACGCCTCGTGGGCGTGGGAGGTCAACGCCGCCCTGCCCGACCGGGTGGCGCGCCGCTACCGCGACAGTGCCATCTCGGTGCTCTCGACGGGCAACGTCTACCCGTTCCTGCCCGCGTCCTCCGGCGGAGCATCCGAAGAGGTGCAGCCCGCACCGATCGGCGAGTACGCGCAGTCGTGCCTCGGGCGCGAGCGGGTCTTCGAGTTCGGCGCCCAGGAGCGCGGTACGAAGGTCGCGATCATCCGCCTGAACTACGCCGTCGACCTGCGCTACGGGGTGCTCGCCGACATCGGCAGCGCCGTGCATGCGGGCCAGCCCGTGTCGGTCGCGACGGCCAACGTCAACGTGATCTGGCAGGGGTATGCGAACGAGGTCGTGCTGCGCAGCCTCGTGCACGCCTCGACCGCTCCGTTCGCGATCAACCTCACCGGCCCCGAGCTGCTGAGCGTGGAGTCGATCGCCCGTCGATTCGGCACCCTGTTCGACCGCGAGGTCACGATCGTCGACGAGCCCCAGCCCACCGCGCTGCTCAGCGATGCCCGGCGCTGCATGGCCCTGTTCGGCTACCCGTCCGTCTCGGCCGAGACGCTGATCGGGTTGCAGGCGGACTGGATCGAGAAGGGCCTTCCGATGATCGCCAAGCCGACCAAGTGGGCCGTGCGGGACGGGAAGTTCTGATGGCGGTTCCCACCCTGCGACCGGAGGCTGCGGCGACCCTCGCCCGCGGCGCCGTGATCCCGGCGCATCCGCTCGCGCTCACCGCCGATCGGCGCATCGACGAACGCCGTCAGCGCGCCCTCACCCGCTACTACCTCGACGCCGGTGCCGGGGGCATCGCCGTGGGAGTGCACACCACCCAGTTCGAGATCCGCGATCCGGAGCACGCCCTGTTCGAGCCCGTGCTCGCGCTCGCCGCGGAAGAGCTGGACGCGCGGGCGAGCGCCGATGTCGTACGCATCGCCGGTGTCGCCGGCGGCACGGCTCAGGCGGTCGCCGAGGCCGAGCTCGCCCGTGACCTGGGCTACGACGCCGTACTGGTGAGCCCTCGCGTGGCCGGCGCCGACGAGCGCGCCCTGCTGGAGCGCGCCCGGGCCGTGGGCGACGTGCTGCCGGTGGTCGGCTTCTACCTGCAGACCGCGATCGGCGGCCCCGTGCTCGACCGCGACTTCTGGCGCGAGTTCGCCTCGATCCCGGCCGTGGTCGCGGTCAAGGCCGCCCCCTTCGACCGCTACCGCACGCTCGAGCTGGTGCGCGGCGTCGCGGCCTCGGGCCGCGCCGACGAGATCGCGCTCTACACCGGGAACGACGATGCGATCGTGGCCGACCTGCTCTCCGAGTTCCACGTGGAGTCGCCCTCGGGTGCGCGCACGCTGCGCTTCGTCGGCGGGCTGCTCGGCCAGTGGGCGGTCGGCACACGCGCCGCCGTCGCTCTCCTCGAACGCGCGCAGCGGGCGATGGCCGGCGATGCGCAGGCCTACCGCGAGCTCGGTCTCGTCGCCTCCGACATGGTCGACGTCAACCAGGCCGTGTTCGATCCCGGCAACGACTTCGACGGCGTGATCGCCGGCGTGCACGAGATGCTGCGTCAGCAGGGTCTGCTCGACGGCGTCTGGTGCCTCGACCCCGCGGAGGGTCTCTCGCCGGGACAGGCCGAGGAGATCGCGCGGGTGCGTCACGCCTACCCCGACCTGAACGACGACGCCTTCATCGCCGAGAACCTCGAGGCCTGGTTGAGATGAGCGCGCAGAGGAGTGTGCCGACCGTGGTCGCGGTCGTCTCGGAAGAGCTCTTCACAGAGTTCTTCTCCGACGAGGATGCGGAGCGCCTGCGTGCGGTCGCGGCTCGTCTCGGGGGCACCTTCCTGCGTGTCGACCGCCTCGCGGACGCGGAGCTCGCCGAGGCGCGCATCGTCATCACGAGCTGGGGCGTCGGCCCGTTCGACGCCGCGGTGCTGGCATCGCTGCCCGCGCTCGCACTGATCGCGCACACCGGTGCGACGATCAAGCCCTTCGCGACCGACGAGCTGTTCGACCGCGGCATCCTGGTCACCCAGGCCGGTGCGGGGATGGCGCGGCCGGTGGCCGAGGTGTCGCTGACGTTCACGCTCGCGCTGCTGCACCGGGTGCCCGAGATGCACAACGCCCTGCGCTCCGGCGACGGCTGGTACGACGCGGATGCCGTGGGCGTGCAGCGCGAGATCCTCGGCACATCCATCGCCGTGATCGGCGCCTCCCGCACCGGGCGGGCCTACCTCGAACTGATCCGCGCACTTGGGGCCGAAGCGCTGCTGGTCGACCCGACGATCGATGCCGACGCGGCGGCGGCTCTCGGAGCCGAGCTCGTGCCGCTCGACGAGGCGCTGGGTCGCGCGCAGATCGTCGCGGTGCATGCTCCCACGCTGCCCGAGACCCACCATCTCATCGGTCGCCGCGAGCTCGCCCTGATGCGCGACGGCGCGGGGCTCGTGAACACCGCGCGCTCGTGGCTGGTCGACGAGGCCGCGCTGATCGAGGAGCTGCAGCGCGGCAGGCTCAACGCCGCGATCGATGTGTTCGACGAGGAGCCGTTCGCCGCGGACAGTCCGTTCCGGACGCTCCCCGGCGCGCTGGTGACCCCGCATCGGGCGGCCGGCACGAGTCAGGGACGACGGCGTCAGGGGCGGATCGTCGCCGACGAGGTCGAGGCCTTCGCCGCGGGACACCCGCTCGCACACACCGTCTCCCGCGACCAGCTGTCGTCGATGGCATGACCGGGACGCCGCTGCGCGTGGCCTTCGCCGGGCTCGCGCACTCTCATCCGCACACCGACGCCGCGAACGTCCGAGCGCTCGGCGCCGAGGTCGTCGGGGTGCACGATGCGGATGCGGCAGCGGCGAGCGCGTTCGCGGCACGCTTCGGCGGGGCCACGGCGGCCTCGGTCGGCGAGCTCGCGGCGCTCCGGCCCGACCTCGTCATCGCAACGCCGCGTCCGCACGAGGTCGGCCCTTTCCTGCAGGCGCTCGGCGGCGGCGCCGCTCCAGTCTTCGTGAACAAGGTGATGGCGGCGACGGCTGCGCAGCTCACCGAGGTCGACCGCGCGCTCGTGGCATCCTCCGTCCCCGTCGGCACGAGTTCCGTCCTCCGCTTCGCGCCTGCGCTCAGAGCTCTCGCCCAGGAGGTCGCGGCTCACGATGTGCTCGCGCTCCGTGTGCACGCCCAGCACGACAATGCAGCCTTCCAGCTGCCGGAGCGCGCATGGCAGGACGACCCACAGAGCGGCGGAGGCACGGCGGTGACGGTGGGGGTGCACGCCTGGGAGATGCTCGACGTGCTGCTGCCTGGTGCTGCTCTCGTCTCGGGATCGGGCTGGACGCGCTCGCGCCACGGATCGGCCACGGCGTCCGAGGATGCCGCCGGCGTCGAGGGCATGGTGCGAATGCCCGGTGCGGAGCGCGAGGTGCCGGTGCAGGTGCTGATCACCGGCGCGCCCGGTGTGGACGCCTACGGGGTGGACGTGGTGACGACCACCGGCATCCGCTCGGTAGCACTCGATGTCGGTGCGGAGGGAGGTGCGGACGCGAACGACGAGCTCGGGTTCCGCGGCCTGATCCGCGCGCTGCTCGATGCGGCGCCCGCGGGGGCGACCGTGGCGCCCTGGCACGAGGCGCGGAGCGTCGTGGCGAACAGCATCCGTGCCGCCGAGATCGCGCGGGGCGACGCATGAGCGACCAGCGCATCCGGGCCGCGCGCGTCGAGGACGAGCCCGCGCTCACCGCGCTGTGGGCGACCGCGTTCGCCCCTGCGCTCACGCCTGACCAGTGGCTCATCGACGATGAACGGTTCGCCCACACGATCGTGGCCGAAGACGATGAGGGCCTGTGCGGGTCGATCTACGGTCTGCCCAAGCGGCTGCGCGAATCCGATGGCGGCATCGCCGAGGTGCAGGCGATCGGCAGCGTCGCGGTCGCCGAGCGCTCCAGGGGACAGGGCCTCGCCCGCAGGCTCGTCACCGCGACGTTGCAGGCCGGGCGCGACGCCGACTGGGCGCTGCTGTTCACCGGCACCCCTGAGGTGTATCGCTCGAGCGGGTTCGAGACCTTCTCCATGCCGCGCACCCTGGTCGGGCCGTGGAGCCCTCCCGTGTCGGCCGAGACCGAGGGGCTGGTCGTGCGCGAGACCGTGGGGCTCGGGAGCCTCCGCCCACTGCGGGAGGTCTACGAGCGTTCGCGCGCGGGTCGAGTGGTCCTGGCCCCGGTGCGCGGCGACCGTGACCGGGCGATGGCCGAGGTGCGTATGAGGGGCGCGACCCTGTACCTCCGGGTCGACGGATCGGCGCTCGTCGGCTATGCGATCGCCGAGCGCCGCGGCGACATCGGCATGCTCCTGGAGAGCGCCGTGCTCCCAGGGCGCGGTGCTGCGCGCGATGACCTGCTCTCCGCCATCGGCGCGGACTGGGCATCCACCGGGGTGACGTCGTGCGATCTCGCCGTCCCCGCTCTCGAGGATGAGGAACGCGCACTCCGCGCCTTCGCCCCTGCGGCCGTGCGGCAGGACGACCGCACCGGGATGATCCGTCCGCTGCGGCGTGAGGCGCGGCTGCGCGGCATCCGCCACTTCACGGCGGGCGACTACTTCTGAGCGACCCGCTCGGAGAAAGCACTGGGGACTGGGGATCGATCGGATGATGCGGCCCGGCCGAACGACCGGACGCCTGACCGCGGCGATGACGCCGCAAGGAGGATGAGCATGACCCAGAAGACGAGCACGACCCCGCAGGAGAAGACCGACACCGCTGCTCTGCGCAGCAGACGCATGCTGCTCGCCGGTTTCGGAGCGGCAGCCATCGGCGGCGTGGCGGCCGTCAGTGCGCAGACCCCCGCGCAGGCCGCCGGCCCGATCGTCACGCAGGGCAACTCGGGCTCCTCGTCTGTGGCGAACGGCGGCACGGCGACCGATCTCGTCACGCGCAAGGGCAAGGACGGCGATCTGGTCCGCACGACCGGATACGCCGCGGCCGGTGACGGGGGCGGCGGGCTGTACCGCTTCGTGAAGAAGAACGCTCCGGCGGCGAACGGCGGCACCGTGCTCTCGGCCCCGAAGGGCGGGGCGTGGCTGCTCGTGCATGAGGGGGTCGTGGACTTCCGGATGTTCGGGATCATGGATGCGAGCGTCAACGCCGACGACGCGCTCGACGCCATGGTGAACGATGCGAGCATCCACCGCATCGAGGGGCACAGCCCCCTCAACTTCGTGCGTCGCCACAGGTTCTCGCGGTCGAACATCGCGTTCGACTTCGGCGGGCACCTCATGACGACCGTCGGCATCGAGAATGCGGGCAAGGACGACCCCTTCGCGGCGGTCATGTTCTTCCGCGGCGAGGTGACGGATGCCGTGCACGAGGCGAAGCTCGGCGAGGTGGTGCCCGATCTGGGTGACATCTTCCCGGTCGCCGACTCCTCGTTCTTCGCGGTCGGCGACTGGTACGCCGCTGAGGTGAACGCGCTGTCGGGTCGCTGGGAGCGCGAGCTGCAGCGGCTGGTGCAGGTCACGCAGATCGTCGATGGCACGCACATCCGCATCAACTACAAGAACGGCTGGCCGCTCGGCAAAGACCGCACGATGACCTGGCGCCGCGTCGTTCCGGTGCACGACGTGACGGTGTCGAACCTGAAGTTCCTCGGCACCGGGACCGACGAGTACACGGGCTCGCACCCGTTGGCCTTCGAGTACGCGGTGCGCTGCGACGTCGACCACATCGACGGCACCGGCACCTTCTGGCCGTTGATCCAGCGCCGGTGGAACACGTACTACTCGACCGTGAGCTGCACGCTGAAGAACCCCACCTCGGTCACCTGGGGTGGGGCCGGCTACCTGACGCAGCAGATCTACTGCCTCTACGGATACGTCGCCAACTGCCACACCGCGAACGCCCGGCACCTGAACGACTTCACCGCGAGCGCCTACTGCCTGGTGGAGAACTGCCACGGCGACGGCGACGACCAGGGGCCGTTCGTCACGCACGGGCAGTACGAGCACGACCTCACATACACCGGCAACTCGGGGTTGATGACCTTCGCGAACTCGGGGGCGGCCTGGGGATCGGCGGCCAAGCGCATCACGGTGCGCAAGCACGTGTGCTCGTGGTTCGTCGCCCGCGTGCGCATCACCGACCTCACCCTCGAAGACGTGCAGGTGATCGGCAAGCCGTCGCTCGCGGGATCGGGCATGCTGTGGATCAACGCCGACGGCGCGCAGCTGCGCGGGTGCACGGCATCCGACACCCTCGTGATCACGCAGGCCTCGGACAACTCCGCGCGGCCGACCGTGATCGCCGATTCGCACTTCACCTTCGTCGCACCGGGGGAGCTCACCAACGCCACGGTGAAGACGCCGGTCACGTTCGTGGACACCGTGCTCGACCGGGTCGGCGGCATGAAGATCGCCGGGGCCGGAGCGGTCACGTTCCGCGGCTCGACTCTCACGGCCGCCGACGACGCGGCGCCGGTCGTGACATCGTCGGAGCGGCTGCGGTTCGAGGGATCGACGCTTCGCAACGCCCGCATCGCCGCGGCGCGAGGCGAGCGGCAGTCGGTCGAGATCGCGGGGTCGGACGTCGCGATCAAGGGCGGCACCGGTGTCTCGCGCACCGGCGACGGCGAGCTGCACCTGACGCTGTCCGACAGCACCTTCCGCGCGGAGGGCTCGGCCACGCATGTCGCGGTCACGAAGGGCGCGACCCACTACCGCGCCGTCGGCAACCGTTTCGAAGGCGGCGCGCTCGAGCTGGCGGATGCCGCGTTCGGCGCATCGTCCACGCTGCTGCACACCGGCAACGTCGAGTCGGGTGTGACCCGCACGGCCTTCCCCGCCGCGGGCCCGCGTGTGGTGGATACCGCGAACCTCGTGGTCTGACGCTCTCCCGGGCGCGGGCCTCCGGGGCGGAGCATCCGTCGGGAGGTGCATCCGTCGGGAGGGGCATCCGTCGGGAGGGGCATCCATCGGGAGGGGCATCCATCGGGAGGGGCATCCATCGGGAGGTGCATCCGTCGGGAGAATGTCCGGATGTCGGACCGGAAAGCCTGATCCGGTCCGACATCCGTGAGATCTCCCGACAGGTGCGCACTCCGGGGAGACGAACCGGGGAACGCGAAACGGGCAGGCGAGCAGGGGCCGTTCGATGCGTTCGGGCTACGTGGCAGGGATGCCGACGAGCTCGGCGCTGCGCTGCCAGAGGGCCTCGGCGAGAGCGGCGTCGTTCACCTGCGGATTGATCTTCGTGGTCAGCTGGCGCTCGTCGTAGTAGGCGCCGGAGAACCAGGTCTCACCGGGGGTTCCCTCGATGAACCAGCGCAGTGTCGCACCGCCCTTATCCGCACCGATGAGCATGAGGTGCTTGAGCGGGGTGCGGTAGAGCAGCCGCATGATGCTCGATGAGTCGGACGCGAAGTTCGTCTGCACCGTGCCCGGGTGGAAGGCGACCGCGCTCAGCCCCTGGGCGTGGAACTTCGTGTGCAGGCTCTTGGCGAACAGCACGTTCGCGAGCTTGGCGTCGCCGTAGGCCTTGTTCGGGCTGAAGCGGCGGCGGTTGTCGAGGTCGTCCACGTCGAGATGACCGAACAGGCGGTGGGCGATGCTGGAGGTGTTGACAACCGCGCCCTCCGCCTTCAGCACGTGTGGGAGCAGCAGGTTCGTGAGCAGGAACGGCGCCAGGTGGTTGACCTGCATGGTCTTCTCGAAGCCGTCGACCGTCGGGGTCTGATCCCCGAAGATGCCGCCGGCGTTGTTCGCCAGCACGTGGATGCCGCTGTCGCCGACGGCGTCGGTGATCTTCGCGGCCAGTGCTCGCACGTCGTCGAGGCGCGCGAAGTCGGCGGTGAACCACGCAGCGCCCGTCTCCTCGGCGATGGCGCGGGTCTTCTCGACCGACCGGCCGACGAGGATGAGGCGATGCGGGGAGGAGGCGAGCTGGCGGGCGGCCGCTGCGCCGATCCCGTCGGAGGCTCCGGTGAGGACGATCGTCTGCGGGGTCACGGCGCGGATCACTCGGCCGTGGGGGTGATGCGCTCGACGGCCCTGGTCACATGCTCGGCGATCACGGCCTGCGCCCGCTCGGGGTCGCCGCTCGCGATGGCGTCGACGATCTGCTGGTGGCTGCGCACGTGCTCCTCCTGCTCCGCGGGGTCGAGGGCCGCGTTGGCGGCATGCAGGAATCCGGTGATCCGGCCGCGCAACTGGCCGCTCAGCTCGTCGAGGAAGCGGTGCTCGGCGAGATCGGCGAGCGTCTCGTGGAAGAGGCGGTCCTGGCGCAGCACCTCGTCGATGTCGCCGGGAGCCGCATCCGCCATCGCCTGGATGATGGCTCCGAGCCGGGCGGCGGATTCCTCGCTCCATCGCTCCTGCACACGGATCGCCATGAACTGCTCCAGCACGATCCGCAGGCTGGAGATCTCTTCCAGGTCCTGCGCGCTCAGCTGGGCGACACGAGCGCCGCGGCGGGGCTCGCGGGTGATCAGGCGCTCCTCGGCGAGCCGGGTCAGGGCCTCGCGCACCGGGATGTGGCTGACACCGAGCCGGTCGGCGAGCTTGCGCTCGACCAGGCGCTCGCCGGGGGCGAGCTCTCCGGAGTGGATGGCCGCGCGCAGCTCGTCTGCGACCTGTTCGGCGATGTTCTGATCCGAGACGCTGCGCATTCGGTGCCCTTCTCGATCCGCGGTTCCGTCTCGTCGAGAGGCGCGAATTCGTTCGCTCGATGCTATGGCATTTTCCGGATGAGTGGACACGGCCAGGGATTTGCTAGATGCTATAGCAAGCCCACTCGAACGATGACGAAGGAGTTGTCCATGGCCGGGAACGCATCCGCACCCGATACGCGAACGCCGGAGGAGGTCGGAGCCTCCGCCATGAAGAAGGCGATCTGGCGTCTGGGCCCGTTCCTCGGGCTGCTGTACCTGGTCGCCTACATGGACCGCAACAACGCGGGCTTCGCCAAGCTGGAGATGACGGCGGCACTGCAGATCACCGAGGCCGCCTTCGGGTTCGCCGCCGGCATCTTCTTCATCGGGTACCTGCTGTTCGAAGTGCCCAGCAACCTCCTGCTCGAGCGCTTCGGCGCCCGTAAGTGGATCGCCCGCATCATGGTCTCCTGGGGACTCGTCGCCGCCCTCACCGCCTTCGTGCAGGATGCCACCCAGTTCGCGATCGCCCGGTTCGTGCTCGGCATCGCCGAGGCCGGCTTCTTCCCCGGCGTGCTCCTCTACCTCACGCTCTGGTTCCCGCGGCAGTACCGCACCCAGGTGCTCGCAGTGTTCGTGCTGTCGAACCCGATCGCGAACGCCGTCGCCGCGCCCCTCTCCGGCTGGATGCTCGAGCTCCACGGCATGTGGGGTCTGGACGGTTGGCAGCTGGTCTTCCTCCTGCAGGGCCTCCCCGCTGTGCTCCTCGCCTTCGTCGTCTTCTTCTGGCTGCCCGACCGTCCGCAGGATGCGCGCTGGCTCGACCCGACCGAGCAGCGGTGGATCAACGACACCCTGGCGGCCGAGACAGCGGCGACCGAGCAGAAGCACGGGCGTCTGCGCCTGCGCGAGGTGTTCAGCAACGGACGTCTGTGGACCCTGATCGTGCTGTTCTTCGGTGTGGTGTTCGGCGCGTACGGGCTCGGCATGTGGTTGCCCACGATCGTGAAGAGCATGGGCGACTTCTCCAACTCCACGACGGGGTGGATCGTCGCGCTGCCGAATCTGTGCGCCGCACTCGTCATGCTCCCGTGGGAGCGTGCCGCCCGCAAGCAGGGCAACATCCCGCTGCAGATCGGCATCACGCTCACCATCACCGCGCTCTCGCTCATCGCGGCGGTCGCGGCGCAGGGCACGCCGATCCTCGCGCTCGCGGCGCTGTGCGTCGGGATGTCGGCGCTGTTCTCGACGACGCCGCTGTTCTGGAGTCTGCCGCCCATGGTGCTCACCGGCACGGCGGCGGCTGCCGGACTCGCCTTCATCAACTCGGTCGGCAACCTCGCCGGATTCGCCGGTCCGTATGCGATCGGCTGGATCAGCGAGACCACGGGGTCGGCGATCTGGGGTCTGCTCCTGATCGCCGGACTCACGCTGCTCGGTGCGACCATCGCCTTCGCGCTCAGCCGACGGGCGGACTTCACGGTTCCGGCCGAAGCGCTGCTGGCCGCAGACGCGAAGTCCGGGGTGCGGTGATGTCCCGCAGCGACGCGGATGCGCGTGTGCGTTCGACGAGTCGACGCGCCCTCGTGGCGGGGTTCGGTGCGGTCGCGCTCGGTGCGGCCGGCTCCCTGGCTGCGGCGTCACCCGCGCAGGGGGCTCCCACCGCGGCGGGGGCGAAGGACATCACCAGGGCGGACTCGGTCTCCGAGCTGTCCCGGCGCCGTGCGCGCGACGGCGAGGTGGCGATCGTCGCCGGTTACCGGACGCCCGGCGACGCCGGACTACTCGTTTACGTGGGGGTCGAGGCTGCGGACATCGAGGCCAACGGCGGCACGGTGATCGCCGGAAAGCGCGGCAGCAGATGGCTGCTGCAGCACGACGGCACCGTCGACTTCCGGGTCTTCGGCATCACCGGGCCCGAGACGGCGGCCGATGACGCGCTCGCCGCGATGGTGAACGACATCCGCGTCAAGCGGATCGCGGCGAGCACCGACCTGCTGTTCCAGCGACGGCATCGCTTCACCCGCTCCCACATCGAGATCGACTTCGGGGGCCACGTCATCACGACGGACGGGATCGAGGCGAACACCCACGACAACCCCTTCGGTGCGGTGATGTTCTTCACCGGGGTGTCGCGGGACGTGGTGGTCGAGCACCGCCTGGCAGAGGGCTGGCCCGAGCTGACGGACGCGGTGACTGTGCCTGATGCGGCGGCGTTCCCCGTGGACTCCTGGTGGGCGCTACAGTGCGACACGGTCGCCGGAGGCGGAGCCGATGAGCGCGAGATCCAGCGATTCGTCCGGGTGACGCAGCAGATCGACGGAACGCACATCCGGATCGACTACCTGAACGGCTGGCCGCTCGACACGGGGCGAAAGCTCATCTGGCGTCGGATGGATCCGGTCGAGGGCGTGCGCATCTCGAACATGCGGTTCCTCGGGGCCGGTCCCTTCGACGGACCGACGGACGGCTCCTTCCCGGACTCTCGCGAGCTCACCGGATCGCACCCGATCGCCTTCGAGTACGCGATCCACTGCGATGTCGCCGACGTGCACGCCAGTCGCACCTGGTGGCCGGTCATCATGCGGCGGTGGAACACCCACTTCACGACCGAACGCTGCTCGGTCGAGAACCCGCCCACGGTCTTCTACGGCGGCGCGGGCTACCTCACGCAGCAGATCTACAGCCTCTACGGGCGGGTGAGCGACTGCACATCGTCGAACGCGCGGCATCTCAACGATCTGACCGCCAGTGCGTACTGCATCGTCGAGAACTGCCACGGCGACGGTGACGACCAGGGCGGGAACCCGTTCACCACGCACGGTCAGTACGAGCACGACCTCACCTTCATCGGGTGCTCGGGGCTGATGGACATCGCCAACTCCGGCGCGCAATGGGGCACCGCAGCCAAGCGCATCACGGTGCGCGACCACGTCTGCTCGTGGTTCGTCGCGGGCACGAAGATCAGCGACCTGACGCTCGAGAACGTCCGGGTGATCGGGCGATCGACCTTCGACCCCCAGGGGACCATGACGATCAACGCCGACGGCGCCCAGTTGCGAGGGTGCACCGCGGGGCTGCTGGCCATCGGCCAGCGATCGACCAGGTCGTCGCGGCCGACGACCATCGAGGACTGCACCTTCGCGCTCCCCAAGGACCAGGTGCTCATCCAGACCCCCGTCACGGTCCCCGTGAGTTTCGCACGCTGCACGATCACCGGAATCGACGGGATGAAGGCTCGGGGATCCGGAGCGGTCGAGTTCGTCGACTGCCGGCTGAGCGGTCCGGCGACCGGCGCCCCCGCCGAACTCGGCGGGTCGAGGGTGACCATCCGGGGCGGCACGGTCCGTGACGTCGTGCTCACGGCGACCGCGGTGCGCGACCAGGCCATCGTGCTCGAGGGTGTCGAGCTGAGCACGGAGCGCGGCGAGGGCGCCATGCTGTCGCGGGCCGGCGGCGCGGGCGTGATCACCTGGCGGCTGAGCGGTGTGACGTCAACGGTGCCGAAGGGGGCGGCGCACGTCGACATCGGCGCGGGCATCAACCACGCGCGGGTCACCGGCGCACAGTTCGTCGGAGGACGGCTGCGGTTGGCCGCGGGCTTCTCCGAGCCGTCGACGCTGCTCTACAGCGACGCGGTCGAGCGCGGCGTCGAGACCGATCTCCCTGCAGACGGTGAGCGTGTCCTGATCGCCGACGTGCTGAAAACCGCCTGACCGGCGGCATCATGGAGAACAGGGAGGACCACGCGTGAACGACACCGCATCTGCCACGAAACTCGGCGATCGCATCCGCATCCCCCGCACCGAGGCGCGCATCGGCGTCGCCCGGCGCGACATCACCCCGCCCACCGGCATCCGGGCGAAGAACTGGGGCCCCGCCGACTGGGAGCGCTCTGAGGGGGCACACCGTCCGTTCGAGCTCACCGCGCTCGCCGTGGTCTCCGCCGACGAGCGCCCGCGGGTGCTGCTCGCGGTGGATGGCACGTGGTGGCGTCGCGTCGCCGACGAGCAGGGCGTGCGCGGGGCGATCCTCGACGGGCTGGGGCTCGACCCCGACCAGCTGATGCTCTCGCTCTCGCACACCCATGCCGGTGCGGTGCTGTGCGCCGCCGATGCGCATCTTCCGGGTGGCGAGCTGATCCCCGGATACCTCGAGGCGCTCGCCGCTGCGGGGATCGCCGCCGGGCGCGAGGCGCTGGAGAGCGCGGTCCCCGGACTCATCGAGTGGACCACCGGGCGCTGCACCCTGGCGGCCGATCGCGAGCTCGACGTCGACGGTCGAGCCCTCGTGGGCTACAACCCCGCGGGCGAGTCCGATGACACCGTGACGATCGGACGCCTCAGCGTCGACGGCATCGTGTGCGCCACTCTCGTGAACTACGCCTGCCACCCGACCACGCTCGCCTGGCAGAGCCGAGAGGTGTCGCCGGACTACGTCGGGGCGATGCGCGAGATCGTCGAGTCCGCCACAGACGCCCCGTGCCTGTTCGTGCAGGGCGCATCGGGCGAGCTGGCTCCGCGCGAGCAGTACACGGGCGACGTCGCGGTCGCCGACCGGCACGGACGCTCGCTCGGACACGCGGTGCTCGCCGCTCTCGATGCGCTGCCCGCCCCGGGGGAGGAGCTCACGCTCGACGAAGTCGTGGAGTCGGGTGCTCCGCTCGCGATCTGGACCGGGCGGGCAGCCGCTGGAGGGGAGGAGGCCGGCTCTTCGCTGACGAGTGTGGAACTGCCGCTGCGTGACCTCCCGACGCTCGACGAGCTCGCCGAGGAGTGGAAGGACATCGATCCGCGCTCGCGCGAGGAACGTCTGGGACGTGCCCGCAACCTGCGCGACGGCTACATCGACGGTCCCACCGTGCAGCATCCGATCTGGGCCTGGCGGCTCGGGGACGCGGTGATCGTGGGGCATCCGGGCGAGGCCTACTCGCGGCTGCAGACCACGCTGCGCCGCCGATTCCCCGAGACGCCGATCGTGGTGATGAACCTCACGAACGGCCCAGGTTTCGTGTATCTGCCGACGCGCGACGCCTATGACCGCGGGGCGTATCAGGCCTGGCAGACGCCTCTCGCGCCCGGGGCGCTCGACCTGCTCGAGGAGCATGCGGTGGCTGTCGTGGCCGATCTGCTCGACCGCTGACGGCACTCCCGATACACTTGCTATAGCAAATCTCGACCACTCTGAGGAGAGCAATGACCGCCCAGCGCCCTGTCGCCATCGTCACCGGAGGATCTGCCGGGATCGGCTGGGAGATCGGTCAGCGCCTCGCCGCCGACGGCTACCTCGTGGTCGCCGCCGACCGTGTTCCCGGGCTCACCGCAGCCGACAACCCGGCCGGCATCCTGTGGCGCGAGCTCGATGTGACCGACCATGCCGGTGTCGACCGCGTGTTCGGCGAGATCGAGACGGAGCTCGGACCGATCGAGGTGCTCGTCAACAATGCCGGCATCCAGCGCCACCGCGGCATCGAAGACCTCACCTGGGACGAATGGTCGGCCGTGGTCGACGTCAACCTGCACGGGGTGTTCTCGGCGCTGCAGGCCGCAGGAAAGCGGATGCTCCAGCGCGGCGAGGGTCGCATCGTGAACATCTCCTCCATCTCGTCGCGCGGCTCTGCGGGACGCGCCCCCTACGCCACGACGAAGGCCGCGGTGATCGGTCTGACCTCGACCGCGGGTGCCGAGTGGGCCTCGCGCGGGGTGCGGGTCAACGCAGTCGCACCCGGGTACGTCGACACGGGCGTCTTCCGCCAGGGTGTCGAGGCGGGCACGCTCAGCCTCGACACGATCCTGTCGCGCATCCCCGCGAAGCGTCTGGCCGAAGCGAGCGAGATCGCCGCCGCGGTCAGCTTCCTCGTGTCCGACCAGTCGCGGTACATGAACGGCCAGACGCTCTACGTCGACGGCGGGTTCATGGTCGACTACGGCGTGCCGCTGGCGAAGAAGCCCGAATGACGACGATCGCTCGCATCGACACGGCCACGGCCGTGCTGCCGCTCCCGGCACCCCTGCACCTGGGGGCGATGACCGTGACCCGCCGCGAGTACAGCGCGGTGCGGGCGACCGCTGACGACGGCCTGACCGGTGTGGCCTACTGCCTCTCGCGGGAAGCGCCGATGGCCGAGATGGTCGACCGCCTCGTTGCGGTGCACGCGGTGGGTGCGGATGCCGACGACCCCGCCGCGACCTGGGAGCGGATGCTGCGCGGCAGTGCCATCGTCGGTCGGGTGGGCTTGGTGCGGCGCGCGATCGGCCTGGTCGACATCGCGCTGTGGGACATCGCCGCGCGGCGTGCGGGCCTGCCGCTGTGGACGCTGCTCGGCACGGGCGACGGGCCTCGCGAATCGATGCTGGTCGCCGCGTATCCCTCTGCGGACCGGACTCCCCGCGAGGTGGCCGACGAGGTTCTCGCGCAGGCGGACGGCTGGACCAACGTGAAGATCTCCCGCATTCCGGATCCGGCATATATGCGCGACCTGCTCGCGATGCTGAACGCCGAGCTGCCCGATACGACCGGCCTGGTCGTCGACGTGGGCTTCGGCTGGCCCGATGCCGACACGGCGCTGACCGAGATCGCGCAGTGGGGCGACCCTCGGCTCGCGTGGCTCGAAGACCCGCTGCTTCCCGAAGACGCCGAGGGCGTCGCGCGCATCCGCCGGGAATCACGGCTCCCGGTCTCGGTCGGCGATGAGGTCACTGATCCGGCCGTGCTGAAGGCGCTCGTCGAGGTGGGCGGTGTCGACGTGCTGCGGCTCGATGTGGTCGCGATCGGCGGCGTGACACCGGCCCGCGAGATGATCGCGTGGGCGGCCGAGCGCGGTGTGCCGGTGTCGGGGCACGTCTATCCTGAGGTCACCGCGCACCTGGGCATCGGCGTCGAGACCTTCGCCCGCGGCGTCAATCCGTACGATCCTGCGCCGTCGTTCATCCTCGGCGGTCCGTCGTTCGAGGGCCGTGTGCGGCCGACGGATGCCGCGGGCCTCGGCTTCGCGCTCGATCCCACCGTCTTCCCATTCGAGAGGGACTGAGATGCCAGACTCCCCGCGCAGCTCTGTGAACCGCAGCTCTGTGAACCGCAGCTCTGTGAACCGCAGCGTCGTGAACCGCAGCGTCGTCGTGACCGGCAGCGGCAAGGGCATCGGCCGTGCCATCGCGGAACGTCTCACCGCCGACGGCTGGATCGTGGTCGGGCTCGAGCGTTCCCCGGGCTCCGGCACGCTCGAAGACGGCATCGTGGCCGAGGTCGTGCTCGGAGACGCCGCCGATCGCGCGACGCACGAGCGTGCCGCCGCGGCCGCCCGTGTCAGGGCGCCCCTCGCCGGTTGGGTCAACAACGCCGGGATCACCAAGCGCACCCCGCTGCACGAGCTCGACGAAGACACCGTGCGCGAGGTGCTCGACATCAACGGCTTCGGGTACATCTGGGGCTGCTCGACCGCCGTCTCCGCCTTCGTCGATCAGGGCGTGCCGGGCGCGATCGTGAACATCGGCTCGATCCACGGCCGTTCCAGCTTCACCGACCATGCCGCCTACGAGTTCACCAAGGGTGGCATCGACGCCCTCACCCGCAGCGTGGCCGTGTCGTACGGCGGTCTCGGCATCCGCGCCAACACCGTCGCTCCCGGCGGGGTGCGCACCCCGCACCTGGAGGCGCAGATCGCCCGCGCGGCCGACCCCGAGGCTGAAGAGCGGGCGCTCGCGGAGGGGCCGCCGATGGGCCGCATCGCCCGCGCCGAAGAGGTGGCAGCGCTCACGGCGTTCCTGCTGTCGGATGAGGCCCCTTACCTGTCGGGGCAGTCGATCGCCGTCGACGGCGCGTGGACGGCGTCGTTCGGCGACATCGCCATCGACCAGGGTTTGCGGGAGCGCTTCGAGCGCTGATCGGGCTCTGCGTCACCGCAGATAGGCATCCACGAGCAGTGCGCCACGAATGACCCGCAGCTCGTCGAGGATGCGGGCGATGCTCTTCCCACTTACCGAAGACAGCGTGAGGTCGTGCGGACCGAGGGGTTCGAGCTTCCCGGTGCGGATGCGGATCACCTCCCAGCCCGCGGCACGGAGCGCGCGGTCTTTGCGCAGGTTCGCGTCTTGGCGTTTGCCCACGTGCTCCAGGCCGTGACGGCCGACGGTGTCGTATTCGAGCGCGATCCGGAGCTCCGGGAACACGATGTCGGGCCAGACCTCGGTGTGGCGGAAGAACGGGCGCGAGACCTTAACCGCGTTCATGGTCGGGTCGAAGTCGATCACCGCGCCGAGCTCCGTTCGCAGGCGGCCCTCGGCAGCCGATGCAGGCTTCGGGGCGCACTCGCTGACGAACGCGGTGCCCGCGGGAAGGTCGGGCGTCTTCGTGCAGAGCGCGGGCGCGGGGCGACGGGGTGCGCGGGGGCGGGCGCGTGCTTCGCCGAGCACGACCGGCTGCGGACGGGCGAGCGCAGAGCACTCAGGGCACCATGCGGAGCGCCGCCGCACCTGTCCAGGGCGCTCGCGCTGCTCGGTCGGGGTGGCGGCGAACCGATGCCCGGCCGCGCACTCCCAGCAGAGCAGCACGTCGGCGGCGAGGGGGATCTGCGACAGTGCGATGCCGTGGTTCAGTTCCGGGTGGTATTGCCGCACCAGTTCCGGATACGCCGCCCATCCGGCGCGATAGGTGCCCACCTCATACGGAACAGCGCGACCGCGGGAGAACTGCCGTCGCGCCCACCACTGCTTCACCGGTTCCGGCACGCGCCGACCATACCGGTCGCCACAGACACGCCGTCTCGCCTCTCGATGTCGATGCCGGTGTCCCCGGTTCGTGCGACGATCCGCACGTCGACAGGAGAACGGGATGCGTGGGGAAGCGACGGTGCTGCACGCCGACCTCGACGCGTTCTACGCGTCGGTCGAGCAGCGCGATGCGCCCGAACTGCGTGGCCGTCCCGTGATCGTCGGCGGCGGGGTCGTGTTGGCGGCGAGCTACGAGGCGAAGGCACGCGGGGTGCGCACCGCCATGGGCGGACGGCAGGCGCGAGAGCTCTGCCCTGATGCCGTCGTCGTCCCGCCGCGCATGGATGCCTACTCCGCGGCGAGCAAAGACGTGTTCGCGATCTTCCGTGACACCACCCCTCTCGTGGAGGGGCTGTCGATCGACGAGGCGTTCCTCGAGGTCGGGGGTCTCAGACGCATCGCCGGCAGCCCCGAGCAGATCGCGGCACGGCTGCGCGAACGCGTGCGGGCGGAGGCGGGACTCGCCATCTCGGTCGGGGTTGCGCGCACCAAGTTCCTGGCCAAGGTCGCCAGCGCCGTGAGCAAACCCGATGGGCTGCTGGTCGTGGAGCCCGACCGGGAGGAGGAGTTCCTTCTCCCTCTTCCCGTGGAACGCCTATGGGGTGTGGGCGCCGTGACGGCCGAGAAGCTCCACCGCTACGGCATCCGCACGGTCGGAGAGCTCGCCGAGCTCGAGGCGGCGACCGCCGAGCGGATGCTGGGCAAAGCGACGGGCGCGCACGTGCACGCGCTCGCTCGTCTGCGGGATCCGCGGCCCGTCGACACCACTCGGCGACGCGGGTCGATCGGCTCGCAGCGTGCGCTCGGCACCCGCCCCCGATCTGCCGAGGAACTCGATCTCATCCTCACGCAGATCGTCGACCGGCTGGGGCGGCGCCTCCGCGACGGCGATCGCGTCTGCCGCACCGTCGTGCTGCGCCTGCGCTTCGGTGACTTCTCGAAGGCCACGCGCTCCCGCTCGCTCCGCGCGCCGACCGATCGCACCGCCGTGCTGCTCACCCTCGCGCGCACACTGCTCGCCGCCGCGCACGCCGAGATCACCGCCCGCGGCATCACCCTGATCGGCATCTCGCTGTCGCAGCTCGACCACACCGACCGTGTGCAGCCTGAACTGCCGATCGACTGGGGCGACGAGGCCCGCCTCGACACCGTGCTCGACACTCTGCGGGATCGCTACGGTGCGACTTCCGTCTCGCGGGCGGCGCAGCTCGGGCGCGACCCTGGATGGTCGTCCCCGATCCTCCCGGAGCACGAGTGAGCGCTCTGCGGCGTCAGGCCTTGAGCATCGAGGCCCGCGCGATAAGCCCGTCGATCACGTCGAACGTCGCGATGGTCTCGGTGGCGACGCCTGCGTTGATGACCTGTTCCTGCGCGACGACCCACCGGGTACCGAACAGCACGCTGGTCTCGATGACGCACGACAGCTCGGGGTTCTGCAGTCGAGGCTCGTAGAACGCGCGGATCGCGGCGGAGCCGACCACGGGCTCGGGCGCGACACCGGTGATCACGGCGTCTTCGGCGTAAGTCGCCACGAACGCGTCGAGGTCGTGCGCGTTGAAAGCGTCGAGCTGCGCCTGGACAGTATCGAGGGCAGAACGGGCGGTGCGGTCAGTCAATGCGAACTCCTCCGTTGACGTCGTAGGTGGCGCCGGTGATGAAGCGGGCGCGCTCCGAGGCGAGCGATGCGATGATCCAGGCGACGTCTTCCGGCTGTCCGAACGCGCCGAGCGGGATCCCTGCTTCGAGCTTCTCGCGGCCAGCGCCCTGCAGCTGGTCGGTGATCGCGCTCGCGACGGGACCAGGGGTGACGGCGTTGACGCGGATGCCCTCGGGGGCGAGATGCCGCGCGAAGCTGCGGGTGATCGCGAGGATCGCTCCCTTGCTGGCCGCGTAGTGGATGCCGGTCTGCAGTGCGCCGACCTGGCCGGCGATCGAGGCGATGTTGATCACCGAGCGGTCGCCCTCAGCGGTACGGAGCAGCGGGAGAGCGCCGCGGGTCAGGAAGAAGGTGCCGCGAGCGTTGGTCTCCAGGACCATGTCCCACTCGTCGAACTCGATGTCGTCGTAGGGGGTGTACGGGCAGACGCCGCCGTTGTTGACGAGCACATGCAGCGAGCCCCATGTGGCCGCGACCTCGGCGATCAGGGCGTCGATCGATGCGCGCTCGCGCAGGTCGAGGCGCGAGACGTGCACTTCGGGCGCCCCCGCGGCGCGGCACTCCTCGGCGACGCGGAGGGCTTCGGCTTCCCGCCCGGCGTAGGTGATCCAGAGGGCGGCACCCTCGCGGGCCAGTTCGAGGGCGGCGGCGGTTCCGATACCGGAACTGGCCCCCGTGATCAGTGCGCGGCGAGCAGTCATGGGATCGATGCTATAGCAAATTATGGGGAGGGTGAGCGATCGGCCTGACATCGTGCATCCATCTGCTAGATGCTATAGCATCGCATCCATGACCGAGCCATTCATCCTCGTCAGCGACTGCGACCTGCCGGGAACCGTCATCGAAGACACCCTCCGACAGGCCGGGCTGCGTGCCGAACGCGCCGCCTCCGGCAGCATCGACGACATCGCCACTCTCGGCTCCGACGCCGAGGGTCTGGTCGTGCAGTGGGCGCAGATCACCGGCGAGGTGATGGATCGGATGCCGAACCTGCGCATCATCAGCCGGGTCGGCATCGGCTACGACATGGTCGACGTCGAGGCGGCGACCGCCCGCGGCATCGCGGTCGCGAACACCCCGAGCTACTGCATCGAAGAGGTCGCCGCGCACACGATCGCGATGATCATGACGCAGGCCCGCGGCCTCCCCGCCTACGACCGTGCCGTGCGCGCCGGCACCTGGAAGGCCGTCGATGCCCGCCCGCTCGCCGTGCGCCCCTCGGCCACCACGGTCTCGGTGCTCGGCTTCGGCCGTATCGGCTCGATGGTCGCCCGCGGCTGCCGTGCGCTCGGGTTCCGCGTGCTCGTCGCCGACCCGTATGCCTCCGCCGACGCAGTGCGCGACGCCGGATGCGAGCTGGTCGAGATCCCGGATGCCGTGGCCCGGGCCGACATCCTCACCCTGCACGTACCGTTGACCGCGGAGACCCGCCATCTGATCGATGCCGCGGCCCTCGCAACCATGAAGAGGGGCGCTGTCGTGGTGAACACCTGCCGCGGTCCGCTCATCGACGAGGAGGCGCTCGCCGCCTCGCTGCGTGCCGGGCACCTGGGCGCCGCGGCACTCGACGTGTTCGCGGGGGAGCCCCTCGCCGCCGACTCCCCGCTGCGTGACCTCGACGACGTGCTGCTCACCCCGCACGCTGCCTGGTACTCGCCCGAGGCGCTGGCGGACCTGCCCGTGCACGCGGCCGAGAACATCATCCGCTATCTGGCCGGCGAATCCGTGCCGATCGTCAACCCGACCTTCGCCGCTGCGCGCTGACGGAAGGAACACCATGGAACTCCTGCGACTCGGCCCCGTCGGCCACGAGCGTCCCTACGCGCGGGAGGCGGGCATCACCTACGACCTGTCGCCCCTCACCGCCGAGATCGACGGTGCCTTCCTCGCCGCCGACGGCATCGCCCGCGTGCGCGAGGCCCTCGGCCGCGGCGAGCTTCCCGCGGCCACTGTCGACGGGCTGCGCATCGGCGCTCCGGTCGCCCGCCCGACCGCGGTGATCTGCATCGGCCAGAACTACGCCGCCCACGCGGCCGAGTCCGGATCCGTGCCGCCCGAGCATCCGGTGATCTTCTTCAAGCACCCCAACACGGTGGTCGGCCCGGATGATGTCGTGCTGCTGCCGCCCGGTGCGGAGAAGGTCGACTGGGAGGTCGAGCTGGCGGTCGTGATCGGCAAGACCGCGCGCTACCTGTCGTCTCCGGATGCCGCCCGCGAGGTCATCGCCGGCTACACGATCTCGAACGATGTGTCCGAGCGCGCCTATCAGCTCGACGTGTCGGGCGGGCAGTGGTCGAAGGGCAAGTGCTCCGAGACGTTCAACCCGCTCGGGCCGGCGCTCGTCCCCGCCGACGAGGTCGACCCGCAGGCGCTGCGGCTGCGGTCGTTCGTGAACGGCGAGCCGAGGCAGGACTCGTCGACCGCCGACATGATCTTCCCGGTGCTGCAGATCGTGCACGAGCTGAGCCACTACCTGGTGCTCGAGCCCGGCGACGTGATCAACACCGGCACCCCGCAGGGCGTCGCGCTCTCCGGCCGGTTCCCGTACCTCCAGGACGGCGATGAGATGACGATCGAGATCGAGGGCCTCGGTCGCCAGCACCAGCGCACCGAGCGGGTGCACCTGCGCTGACCTGCGTCATCCACCCGGCGGCCTGTGTCCGGGGCACGGTTCCTTTCGCTGAGTGCACCGTGCCTCGGGCAGAGGCCGTCGGTGCTGCCGCGAGGTCTCAGCCGGCGAAGGGGATGACGGGGAGGCCGCGCACGCCCGGTCGCACGGCGAAGAGCGAACCCGCCTCGGTGCCGTGGTCGGGGCCGAGGTCCTGCGCCGAGGTGGTGATGTAGAGCGTGCCGAGGTCGTCGTCACCGAACGTGCACGCGCTGACCTGGGGTACCGGGAGATCGATCGTCGCGATGCGCTGTCCGGCGGCGTCGTAGCCGTGCACGGCGCTGCCGCCCCAAAGGGCGACCCACACGCTGCCGTCGGCGGCGACCGTGAGGCCGTCGGGTGACCCCTGTTCCTCGGGGATCACGACGAAGGCGCGTCGCCCGCGCAGCTCCCCCTCGGTCACGTCGAACACGTCGATGCGGTGCGTCGCGGTGTCGACGTAGTACGCGCGTCGTCCGTCGGGCGAGAAGCCGACGCCGTTCGAGATCGTCGCCCGCGCCAGCACGGTCGCGATGTTCAGGTCGGCGTCGAGGCGCAGCAGGCTTCCGGCATCGGCCGCGGCGTCGTAGGCCATCGAACCGGCCAGCAGTCGGCCGCGAGGATCGCAGCAGCCGTCGTTCATGCGCACACGAGGGTCGTCGCCCAGCGAGGCCACGGCCCTGGTGTCGCCGTCGACGTCGTCCGCGAGGTAGAGCGTGCGGGCGCCGACCGCCACCAGGCCGCCACCGGATCGGGGGCGAGCGAAGGCCAGGTACTCGTCGTCGATGTGCTGGCGGGTCACACCCTCGGGACGCAGCGCGAGCAGGTCGCCCGCGCTTCCGTCGACCCAGCGCAAGCCGCCCCAGCCCGCCCACCAGACGGGTGCTTCGGCGTGGTGGGCGATCGGACCGGTGACGTTCTCCGGGGTCATGCGTCCCCGCCCGCGTGCGGGGCGGAGGCATCGAGCGCCTCGGCACCCGTTCTGCGACTGCGCGCCACGTACACGGTGTTCGACGACGTGCCGCCCGTGACGGCGTTCTCGAAGTCGACGACATGAGCGACGGCGTCATCGAACACGGCCGTCAACTCGACCATGAACTCCTCGTCGGGCGGGTCATCCGACCACAGGGCGAAGACGCCGTCGGGGGCGAGATGACGGTCGAGCGCGCGCAGACCGGCGGCGTCGTACAGGTCGGCGTGCGTCGGATCCAGCTGGTGCCGCGGAGAGTGGTCGACGTCCAAGAGGATCGCCGAGTACCCGGTGCGACCCTCGACGGGCGCGGAGCGCATCACCGCGAAGAAGTCGTCTTCGAGCAGGGTCGTGCGCGGATCGTCGACGAGTTCCGCCGACACCGGGAGGAGCTTGCGCTCATGCCACCCGATCACGGCGCCCAGCCGGTCGATCACCGTGAGGGCGCTCACCCGCTCATCCCGCAGGGCCGCGACGGCGGTGTAGCCGAGCCCGAGCCCGCCGACCAGCACCGAGAGGTTGTCGCCGTCGACCGCTGCCAACCCCAGGTCGGCGAGCTCTTCCTCCGCCACGGTGAACAGGCTCGACATCAGGTACTCGTCGCCGAGCTTGACCTCGTAGATCTCCTGTCCCACCGCGGGCTCCGTGCGCCGGCGCAGAGTGAGGTCGCCGATCGGGGTGGACTGCCAGTCGAGCTCTTCGAACCGAGTGATCACTGCGGCATGCCTCCGTCGTCGTCCGCCCGGATGGGGCGGGGGTGCGGGCAGAACCCGCGGATGTGCCTGGGCTTCAGGACTGTTCGTCGCGGCGGGGGAGCCGGATCCGCTCGGGCTCAGGGGTGGTGGGCTCGGACACTGATGGTGCTGCCGGTGCGGAGATCTCTCTGGCCACCTGCTTCTCGAGCACGGTGACCGCGTCGTCGGAGAGCAGGATGAGCCCGTCGAGCTCTTCACGCACGCGCTTGTAGGCGACGTTGCGTTCGGCCTGTGTGGCCGATTCGTCGACCGCGACCTTCAGCAGCTGCTGTGCGCGGTCGAGGCGCTTGCGCTCCGGTTCGGTGAAGGTCGAATCGCGCAGGCGTCTGGCGTCCTTCTCGGCGATCTCGAACGCGACCGCGTAGTCGCCGACGGCTTGTAGATACTCGGTGACCTGCTGCTCCGACACCTTCGCGTTTGCCGAGGCCGGTCGCAGGGCATCCGCCGTCTTCTTGGCGCGCAGGAACGCGGCGGTCAGGGGCTGGCGACCATCGCTCATGGCGGGGAAGGCGATGAGCTTCGCCACGTCGAGTTCGTAGTCGAGCCAGCGTGCGGTGATCTCGTCGTGCTCGCTGAACAGGCGCGCTACCAGGTCGTTCGGGGCGACGGATGCCGTCGTGTCGACGACGGAGGGCCCGCGGCGCCGGGCCTGCTGGGTCAGCGCACGCGCCTCGATCTCGGCGGTCTTCAGCTGCGCCTTCATGCGGAGAGTCTCCAGACGGCGCTCGTGTCGGCGCTTGGAGCTGCGCTCCCATGCCTTCGCGGCGCCGCCAGCCATTCCCATGATGGGGAAGATGAGCCACCAGTAGTGCTGCGCGAAGTTCCAGAAGCCCTGGATGAACTCGTCCATGATGAGTTCAGCCTACTTCTCGAGGTGGCCGCCCCGCGGGCCGACCGATCCGTCGGTGCGTCGTGCGGCGTCTCCCAAGTCGAGCACGGACGACGGGGCAATGAGGCGCAAGACAGCCACACCAGAAGAGTCGCCGACCCCCAGAAAGTGACGCGACGAAAGTTCGGCACCCCGGTGCCCTATTCTGACGTCGGAAGAGACCTGTGGTCCGGGGAGGGAACATGATCGATCCCCGCAGTGATGCGGAGTTGCTGAGCGCGCTACGGGCCGGTGATCGGGGCAGCTACGAAGCCCTCTGGCGCCGCCACGCGGAGGCGGCGCACCGCTACGCTTATCGGCTCTTTCCGGCCCGTGCCGATGACCTCGTCTCGGAGTCGTTCCTGACGATCTATCAGCAGGTCACCACGACCGACAGAGGTCCGCAGTTCGCCTTCCGCTCCTACCTGAAGACGGTGATCCGCAACACCGCCATCGCCTGGCGGAAGGACGCGGCGCGCGTCCTGACCAGCGATGATGTCGATCAGTTGGAGCTGCGCGACGGGCTCAGCGTACTCGAGCAGCAGGCGAGTTCGGCAGATGTGCTCGCAGCCTTCCAGGCCCTTCCCGAACGGTGGCAGCGCGTGCTGTGGCTGGCGGAGGTCGATGACGTCGACCGGCCGGAGATCGCCGAAGAGCTGGGGATCAAGCCGAACGCGGTGTCGGCGCTGCAACGTCGTGCGCGCACGGGGTTGAAATTCCAGTGGCTGAGCCGACAGATTCCCGTCGCTCTTCGCGATGACACGACGCATGTGGCGCGCCTGATCCCTCAGTACCTGACCGAACCGAACAACGTCGCCGTGGAGCGGGAAGTGGCTGACCACCTCTCGGAGTGCGGGGAATGCAGAGATCTGCTGCAGTCGACGCGGGGTGGCGCGGCACGGCTGCAGGGCAGGACCCTCGCCGTGCTGCTGGGGGCGGCGGGGCTCGGGGCGCCTACAGCCGCCTCACTGTCGTCCGGTACGGCCGCCGCTGCGGCGTTCGCCGGGTTCTCCGGATGGCTCCTCGCCGGGTCCCTGGGTGCGGCCACGGTCGGCGGGATCATCGTCGCGGCGCTGATCGCCGGGCCCGGCCCGGCGCCCTCTCAGGCGGACGTGCTGCCGGCGAGCTCGGACGCCGTCAGTGCCGCGGCATCCGAGCCAGACCCTGTCCGCGCTTCGGGCCCGGATCTGCTGGTCGCTGCTCCGCCGGTTTCGGCCCCGGAGGAACCGACCACCGGGCGTCGGATCCTCGACCCGACCGTTCCCTCAGCGGGGCTCTCCGACGACCCCGATCAGTACTTCCCCACGGCTCCGACCCGGCCGCAGCCCGCCGATCCGCGTACGCCGGGACCTGGCACCGATCCAGAGTCCCCGTTGTCTCCGGGGGTTGCCAACCCCACCACCTTCTCAGGTCACCTCTCCCCTGTCATCGCGGGGCAGACAACGCCGGGCGAGAGCATCGTCGTCTCCCTGGACTCTCAGCGCTACACACCCACGGTCGCCGACGACGGCACCTGGAGCTTCGACACCCGCGCGTTGCAACTCGGCGCAGGAACCTACGCCTACGAGGTGTGGTCATACGACGAGACTTCGCAGTCGGCCGTCACATCGGGCACCTTCACCGTGCTCCCGATCCAAGTGCAGGGCTTCGAAGACCTGACCGGATTCGAAGACATGAGGGTCGAAGAGGCGCAGACCACCGGTGTGGTCATCGCGGTCACGGGGCCGCCGAACGGGCGAGTGTTCATCACCTCGATGGAGGGGCACTCCGCGACCATCGACCTGGATCAGAACGGATACACGCGCAAGCGACTCCTGATGGACGCAGCGGGGTGGTACTACTTCACCATGCGGGCGCTCGACAGCGACGGGTACTGGGGGCCGGCGTATGAGAAGGCCGTGGATGTGTACGACCCCGACGTCATCTTCGACCCCTGGGGCGAGGGGCCGGACAGCATGACCTTCGACTTCGTCGATCCGTGACTCGCGCCACGATTCCGGGGATCTGCACTCCTTCTCGGCGGGATCGTGGGGTCCTCCCGGGCTCCACGACCCCGGCTCATTCGGTGATCATGCAGGGCCCCTCGTGTGGCGAAGGATCCGCGTACCCGTCAGCCCAGGCGATCTGGGCCAGTTGGAGCTTCGAGCGGGCAGGGCGACCCGCCGATGTGAACTTGTCGCGCACGCGATTGAGGTACTTCCTTGCCGTGTCGTGGCGGATGCCCATGGCATCGGCCGCTTGACCGATGGTCATGCCGTTCACGTAGAGCGCGAGCACTCGCGCCTCCTGGGCGCTCAGACGCGTTCCCGGGGAGCCGGGTTTGACGATGTCGTGCGCGGGGGACGTCATGATCGTGCCTCCCGTCAGGACGATGGTGGCGGCGACGACGAAGTCGTCTTCCGAGTCGGCGGTGGACACGAATCCGTCGGTGCCTGCGGCCGCGACACGCCGGGCAGTCGTTCGCGTACCCGGCGATGTGAGAGCGAGCACGCGGATCCCGGCCTCGCGCAGAGCCGTGAGCGCGGACAGATCGTTCGACGCGAGCGGATCGAAGGGGAGCGAGAGCACGAGCAGATGAGGCCATCGAGTTCTTTCGGTGTGGCGCAGCCACCCTAGGAAACCGCGGAGCGTGGGGCAGACCTCGACGACGTCGAGGCCTGAGATCCCCGACAGCAGCTGTTCGATGCGGGAGCGCTGCAAGACGAGCTCGTCGACGACTGCGGCGCGACGTGTATGGCTCATGCCCTCGAGCTCGTTCAGCGTCGAGGCAACCGTCGAGTCGGCTGTCGTCGTGCGCCGATCAAGAACTCTCACACAGAGAAGGTGTGTGAGAGTCGCAAAAAGTGACGCCGAGATTGACGTCCTTTCGGGATCGACAGCCATCCACGCACGGGGTTCGAGCACCGCCGAGGACCTCGACGCCGGGGTCTGGAGCGATTCGCAGTATCTCGACACGCATTGGGTGCTGCGCCGCATGCGTGTGTCGGGAGACTTCGGGCGGATGCCGTCTGGTCGGCAGGAGCGCGCTGTCGGTCGCCGGCGCGACACCGGCGCACCTCTGTCCGGGGGAGGCGAGCGGGACGAGATCGATCTCGAGGGACTCGGCGTCCCGGTCGCTTCAGGGCCGACTGTCGGGCCTCGCCACTCCGTAGAGAGGCGAGGCCCGACACGGCTCGTCAGTCGGCGTCGATGGTCTTCCGCCGTGCGCGTCCGACGAGCAGGATCATCGCGCCCAGGGCGAGCAGCACGCCGGCCGCGCCGACGGCGATGCCGGGAAGGTCGCCACCGGTCGTGGCCAGCTGTCCCTTCGCGCCCGGGGTCGCCGTCGGCGTCGTCGGGGTCGTCGGCGTCACGGGCGCCTTCTCGATGGTGACGGTCTGTGCGGCGTCGTCGATGTCTTCGTGCACGGCGATCGGGTCGCCCGTGGTGTCGGTTCCTTCGTAGAGGCGCTCGAAGGCGACGAGCGTGCCGCCGGCGTAGCCGACCGGGACGGTGAAGGTGACGTCGATGGAGCCGTTCGCGGTCTCCGGGGTGAAGGTGATGGACCCGGTGATGCCGGTGGCGGTGCCGTCGGCCTTGTTCTGCAGTTCGCCGGTCACGGTGTACTCGGTGCCGGGGGTGAGGTTCTGGTAGGTGACGGTGTCGATGACGGTGCCGCCGTTCCAGGGCAGGATCCGGTCGCCGTCAGCGGAGTCGACCAGTGAGGTCCCGATGGAGGGGGCCGGTACTGCCGTGGTGACCCACTCGACGGTGGCATCGTCGGTGGTCGTCGCCGTGCTCGGTGCGACCAGGATGATCGTCTGCGCGTGGTCATCCGCCGTGGGCGTCGGTGAGTTGCTCGTCGGTACCGAGACGATCTTCCCGGTGCCGCTCAAGCCCTCCGCCACCACGGACACGGTCGCCGAACCTGCGGCGGTCGACCCGCGAAGGTCGAGGTACAGCGTCTGACCGTCGACGACGGCGTTCGCGTCGATCGCGTTCCCGCTCGCATCCACGAGTGACACCGCAGGGTCGGCCGTCACACTGACGGTGGGCTGGTCGGTGGTCACCAGGAAGGGGCCGACCAGTGAGTCGGCGGTCTGCGGGGCGCTGGGGGCGTCGATGCTGGCAGTGACTGCGAAATCGGCCGGGGTCATCCCCGTGCTCGCGTTCGCACCGTTCACCAGGTGCCAGTAGGCGGCTTCCGAATCCGGAGTCTCCCACGCCCACGCCGCGTCGAAGTTGAGGTCGGTGTAGCGCCAGACCGCGTACTGGGTGGCCTCGATCGCGTCATTGCGGGAGATGCCGGGGGCACCCGCGGCAGCGCCGAACTCCTCGAGGCTCAGTGCGGGGTAACCGTGGGCCAGCACCCAGAGCACCTTCCCTTGGATCACGGGGTCGGTGAAGTAGTTGCTGCCGAGGTAGTCCTCGGCGTCGCCGACGTACCCCTCGAGCTGCGTCCTTGAAGAGACGGGGTTCTCGATGCAATACGCCCAGAAGTCGGGGTCGCCGACGGCTGGGACCTCGGCCCAGATCGGGAACATCCCCGTACCGGAGTACCCCTGCTTGCTGCCGATGTAGACCGAATCCCCTGCGTCGACCGATGCTGAAGCCGCCAGGGGGGCGATCAGCCCGCCCAAGGCGAGCACGCTCGCACCGATCCAACTTCCGAGTCGGCCCCGAATCTTCTTATGTTCCTTCACGCTGCACTCCCTGCGATCGCGCCCCTGAGCTCTCCCGGGCGGGTCAGTTCAGGGGCATTCCTTATTGACGGTCATCGGAGAACAGGGGGAGTGTTCCGCGATTCCTTCTTAAGGAGTGCGGGACCTGCGAAAGGTGACGGCGTTCAGCAGCCTTCTTTCCTGGTCAGCAGGTTTCGATCGGCGCGCCGCGTGCACAGCTCCGGACCTGCGCGCCCACACTCTGACGGATGCCGCCCCGCCTCGGCGTGTCCAGGTCGATCTCCGAAGTTTGTGCGCGCCACACGTGAACGCGCGCGGCCGCGACCCGACTCAGTGCCCGAGCTTCTCCGCGCACGCGACGCAGTGCTCGGCGAATGGGCGCACGGCCAGGCGCTCCGCGGGAATCGGCTTCCCGCAGTTCGCGCACCTGCCGTAGGCGCCGGCATCCATCCGGGCCAGCGCGTCGTCGACCTGGTGGAGTTCGGATGCTGCGGCCTCGGCAAGCCCGGTCAGGCGCGACCACTCCGACGAGAGTGTTACGCCCTCGGGGTCGTGCTCGTCGTCGTCGTTCGAGCCCGCCCGGTCATGCGTGAGCTCGGCCAGCATCAGCGACGTGGATGCTACGCGCGCCTCGGCCCGCGCACGGAGGCCCGTGAGGAGGGCGCGAAGGTCGGTGGTCATCCGCCCACTCTATGCACGGTCACCTCTTCGGGAGGAGGCATCACCTCGGGAGGAGATCTCCGCCCCGGGAGGAGGCACCGCGGGGGTTCATGCGCCCGAAAGGCGAAAGTCCTCCCGAAGGCAGCGGGCGTCTCAGCCGAGGAGCAGCGTGATCACGGTCGCGCCGCCACCGCCGAGGATGAGCGCGATGATGACGGTCCACGCCACGATGCGCATGCGTCGGTTGCGCTTCTCGCCGAGGTCGCCGTAGTCCTCGTCGTTCGAGTCCTGACGGCTCACGTCGCTCATGCGCTGACCTCGGTGACGGTCGGGCCGAAGTACGACGGGAGGGTGGCCTGCGAACGCTCGCGCAGTTCGGCGGCCGTCACGGTGAAGACGCCCTGAACCTCGAGCTTCGCGCCTTCGCTGTCGGTCACGCCGATGCGCATCACCGGGTAGTCGCGTCCTTCGCACAGACCGCGGAACTTCACGTCGTCTTCGCGGGGCACGGTCACCAGCACGCGGCCGGTCGACTCCGAGAACAGGGCGGATGCGGCATCCACACCGTCGCGCTCGATGATCTCGTTCAGCCAGACGCGGGCGCCGACACCGAAGCGCATGACGCCCTCGGCGAGAGCCTGCGCGAGGCCGCCTTCGGAGAGGTCGTGGGCCGAGGAGATCAGCCACTCGTCGCGAGCCGCCGACAGCAGACCGGCGAGGCGCTTCTCGCCAGCGAGGTCGACCTTGGGGGGCAGACCGCCGAGGTGCTGGTGCACCACATCGGCCCAGGCCGAGCCCGAGAGCTCGGTAGAGGTGGTGCCGAGCAGGTAGATGTTCTGACCCTCGTCCTGCCATCCGGAGGGGATGCGGCGCGAGACGTCGTCGATGATGCCGAGCACGCCCACGAGCGGGGTCGGGTGGATCGGCACGTCGCCCGTCTGGTTGTAGAACGAGACGTTGCCGCCGGTGACCGGGGTGCCCAGCTCGTAGCATCCGTCGGCCAGGCCGTCGACCGTCTGACCGAACTGCCACATGACCTCGGGGTTCTCGGGAGAGCCGAAGTTCAGGCAGTCGGTGATCGCGGTGGGAACGGCACCGGTGACGGCGACGTTGCGGTACGCCTCGGCGAGGGCCAGCTGCGCACCCGCGTAGGGGTCGAGCTGGCAGTAGCGGCCGTTGGCGTCGGTCGAGACCGCGAAGCCGAGACCCGACTCCTCGTCGACGCGGATCATGCCGGCGTCGTCGGGGAAGCTCAGGGCGGTGTTGCCGAGCACGTAGTAGTCGTACTGGTTGGTGATCCAGCTCGTGTCGGCCAGGTTCGGCGACGCGACGAGGTTCAGGAACTGCTCGCGCAGCGTCTCCGGGTCGTTCGAGCGGGGAAGGTTCTCCGCGGCATCCGCCTGCAGTGCGTCGATCCACGTCGGGTAGGCGACCGGACGGTCGTAGACGGGGCCGTCGACCGCGACGGTCGAGGGGTCGACGTCGACGATGCGCTCGCCCTGCCAGTCGATGATGAGGCGTCCGTCGCCGGTGACCTCGCCGAGCACGGAGGTCTCGACCTCCCACTTGTTCACGACCTCGAGGAATGCGTCGAGCTTCTCGGGGGCGACGATCGCCATCATGCGCTCCTGCGACTCCGACATGAGGATCTCCTCGGCCGTGAGCGTGGGGTCGCGCAGCAGCACGTTGTCGAGGGAGACCTTCATGCCGCTGTTGCCGTTGGCCGCGAGCTCGCTGGTCGCGCAGGAGATGCCGGCCGCGCCCAGGTCCTGGATCGCCTCGACGAGCTCGCCGCGGTACAGCTCCAGGCAGCACTCGATGAGCACCTTCTCGGCGAACGGGTCGCCCACCTGCACGGCGGGACGCTTGGTCGGACCGGTGGAGTCGAAGGAGTCGGAGGCCAGGATGCTCGCGCCGCCGATGCCGTCGCCACCCGTGCGAGCGCCGAACAGCACGACCTTGTTGCCGACGCCGGTCGCGTTGGCGAGCTTGAGGTCTTCGTGACGCAGCACGCCCACCGCGAGCGCGTTCACGAGGGGGTTGGCCTGGTAGACGGAATCGAACACCGTCTCGCCGCCGATGTTCGGAAGGCCCAGGCAGTTGCCGTAGAAGCTGATGCCGCTGGTCACGCCGTGCACGACGCGGGCGGTGTCGGGGTGGTCGATCGCACCGAAGCGCAGGGCGTCCATGACCGCGACCGGGCGGGCGCCCATCGAGATGATGTCGCGGACGATGCCGCCGACACCGGTCGCCGCGCCCTGGAAGGGCTCGATGAACGACGGGTGGTTGTGCGACTCGGCCTTGAAGGTGACGGCCCAGCCCTCGCCGACGTCGACGACGCCCGCGTTCTGGCCCATGCCCACCATGAGGCGTTCCTTCATCTCGTCGGAGACCTTCTGGCCGAAACGACGCAGGTAGTTCTTGGACGACTTATAGGAGCAGTGCTCCGACCACATGACGGAGTACATCGCCAGCTCGCCCGAAGTGGGGCGGCGTCCGAGGATCTCCTTGATGCGCGCGTACTCGTCGGGCTTGAGTCCGAGAGCCGCGTACGGCTGCTCCTTCTCGGGCGTCGCGATCGCGTTCTCGACAGAGTCGGGGACGTGCTGGTGGGAAGGTGCAGGGGCGGTGGTCACGCGCACTCCAAAGGAAGGGGCCGGCGGGGCAGGTTCAGTCTACCGGCGCGGCGTCCGACAGGATTTCGGCTGGAGGAGCACGTGAACCCGCCGCCTTCATCGAATCGTTGTATGAAACACCCAGGCTTTCCGCCCTGGTGATCCTAGGGTGGCGATATGCGCCTGCGTCTCCTTGCCCCTCTCGGCCTCGCGACCGTCTTGGTCATGGCCGGATGCACTCCTGCCCCCGACGTATCGCCGAGTCCCTCCGCCTCCGCGCCGGATCCGACGCCGACCCCCACAGAGGAACCCATCGTGGCTCCCGAGGCGGCGTTCGATGTGACGTGCTCCGACGTGAACAGCGCCGTCGCGGGCGTTCTGGGTGCGTCTGTCGGCGGGGAGAAAGACGTCCTGGGCCTGACATCCACACCGATCTGGTATCCGGGGCCGGCGCAGTACATGATGCAGCAGGCCGGAGGGATAGCGTGCTCGGCGGGCGACCCCGTGCAGTTGGACCCCAACTCGACCTCCCCCGCGGACTGGAGCATCGCGGTCGTCCCGAATGCGCAGGCGATCATCGACGGTGCGGCGGAGCGTGGCGCGAGCGACATCCCCGGAGACGGCATCCGGTGCTACACGGGCTCGTGCACCATCGAACTTCGCGACGGCGACGTGCTCATGACCGGTTCGTTGCGGTCCTCCGCATTGGTCGAGAGCGATGCCGACCGTGTTCGCGAGGCGATGGCGGGAGTTCTGGCCTCGGCCGTCGCAACCCTTCGCGACTTCGAGCCCGGTCAGAGCAAGATCGCGGGGGCACGATGCGAGACGCTGCTCACCGCCCAGGAGGCGTCCGAGATCCTGGGCAGGGAAGTCGTGATCATGGACTACACCGAGCTCGGGGGGTGGGGAACAGCCGCGGAGATCTACTTCGCGAGTGAAGGAGCGCAGTACTGCATGTACGCGACGGGGCCGGACCCGTACGGCGATCCCACGCTGGTCGCGCTGACCACCCTTCCCTCCGGTGCGTGGGCGTTCGAGAAGCTCGATGCCGGGAGCCCGGTCTCCCTCACCGGCGCGGACGCCGCCCTCACGGGAGTCGACTTCTACGGCCGGACGGTGCTCGATGCTCGTGTCGGTGCCGACTGGCTGCGGTTCACCGTTCCCGTCGGGGAAGACGCATCCTCCGTCACATCCGTCGCGGAGGCGACCATCGAGCATCTGACCCGGGGCCGTCCCGCCCCGCAGTGATTTCTTGCGAGGGCCGCGCCGCGGATGCGCCGGATGTAGGGAGCGGGGACGGATGCAGGAAGACTCGCCGTCTTCTGCTCCTGCATCCGTCCGATCTCCCGACAGATGAACCGCCGGGAATCGCCGTCACGCACGGAAACGTGAAATGCGACGGCGCGGGGCCGTCCGTAGATTGGTCGGACCCCGCTGTGAATGGAGTTTCCCGTGTCCGACATCCGCGCCCTGCGCCCCTCCTGTACCCACGCCGTCGGCTGAACCGGCGGGAACCCAGATCATGACCGCGGACCGTTCCTCGCACGCGTCGCATCCGTTCGATGCGCGTACCCGTCTCTTCCTCGATCGGCCGCAGAGTCGTAAGTGGAGTCTGCATCCCGGCCACATCGGGGCGTGGGTGGCGGAGATGGACTTCGGGGTCGCTCCCGAGATCGCGGAGGCGCTGCACCGGGCGATCGACGGCGAGAACCTCGGCTACCTCTCGCCCCCGCAGGCGACGGAGCTGGGAGAGGCGACGGCCGAGTGGATGCGCGACGAGTACGACTGGGCGGTCGACCCGGAGCGGGTGCATCCGGTGTCGGATGTGATGGCGGCTCTCGGGGTCGCGGTGCAGGAGTATGCGCCGGCGGGTTCGCCCGTGATCGTGCCGACTCCTGCGTACATGCCGTTCCTGACATACCTGCCGGCGATCGGGCATCCGGTGATCGAGGTGCCGGGGGTCGAGGTCGACGGGCGCTGGCAGCACGACCTGCAGCGCATCGACGAGGCTTTCGCCGCGGGGGCGCGGACACTCGTGCTCTGCAACCCGCACAACCCCACCGGCACGATCGTCGGTCGGGAGGAGCTCGAGGCGATCTCTCAGATCGTGGAGCGGCACGGCGGGCGGGTGTTCGCGGATGAGATCCACGCCCCGCTGCGTTACGACGGTGCGCCGTTCGTGCCCTACGCGTCGGTGTCGCAGGCTGCGGCCGCGCATACGGTCACGGGGACGAGCGCATCGAAGGCGTGGAACATCCCGGGGTTGAAGACCGCGCAGCTGATCACCTCGAACGATGCGGATCAGCAGCTCTACACGCGGTTCGGGTTCGCGGTTCAGCACGGCGCGGCCACCCTCGGCGTCGTCGCCTCGACGGCGGCGTATCGGTCGGGAAAGCCGTGGCTGACGGACGTGATCGAGTACCTCGACGGGTCGCGGCGGCAGCTCGCATCGCTGGTGGACGAGCATCTTCCCGGCGCCGTGTATCGCGTGCCCGAGGCGACATACATCGGGTGGATAGACCTGTCCGCGCTGGGGATCCCGGGCCCTCCGGCGACGTTCTTCCGTGAGCAGGCCGGGGTCGTGCTGACAGAGGGGCGACTGCTCGGGCGTGGTGCGGAGGACCATGCGCGGGTCGTGTTCGCGACGCCTCGTCCGGTGCTCGACGAGGCGTTCGCGGCGATGGGCGCTGCCCTGCGTCGGGCCGGTCTCGCGGCCTGACATCCGGCGCCCTCGAGCGATGCTGTCGAGGCTGTCAAGGGTCTCCTCGATGTCGGTGGCCTGACGTAGAAAGGGAGACGAGAGAAGGGATCCCCATGGCTGCAGGCGACATCGAGACGTTCCACCGCAACGGCATCTGGTTCAACCGCATCGAGGGTGAATCGCAGACGTTGGGCAGCAGTTTCATGAGCGAGGCCGAGGCGGTGAAGGTGGGTCGCAGTGCCGCGGTCGCGCGTCAGGTCGAGCACACGGTGCGCACCGACGAGGGCCCTTCGGTCGACTCCTTCTCCTACGACCTGCACCCGCGTGAGCTGATCGGCCGATGACCGCGGCTTCCGACGCCGATCACGTTCCCGGGTCCGAGCGACGCATGCTGTTGCAGGCATGCGTCAACGGCGCCCGCGATGCGGTCGGACACCCGTGGCTGAGCGCGGATGCCTCGGTCGTGGCCGACGATGCCGCCAGGGCTGTGGCGGCGGGCGCGCACGAGGTGCATGTGCATCCGAAAGATGCCACGGGGCGCGACAGCCTCGCCGCCGACGATGTCGCACGGTGGGTGCGGGCGATGCGCTCCGCGAGCCCTGGCGTGCCGGTCGGTGTGACCACGGGGGCGTGGGCCGAGCCTGATGTCGAGCGTCGTCTCGCGGCCATCGAGACGTGGACGGAGCTGCCTGATCACGCGTCGGTCAACTGGCACGAGGCCGGCGCCGACGAGGTGGCCGCGCTGCTGCTGAAGCGAGGTGTCGCGGTCGAGGCGGGGCTGTGGGATGCGGCTGGCTTCGAGGTGTGGAAGCGGTCGCCGGTGAGGGGAGAGTGCCTGCGGGTGCTCATCGAGCTTCCCGACGAGCCGACCGACACGCTGCGCGACCATGCCGAGGGGATGATCGCCCACGTCGAGCTCGAGGAGCCCGACCTGCCGATCCTGCTCCACGGGGAAGAGGGCTCGACGTGGCCGGTGTTCGACCTCGCGGTCGAGCTCGGCGTGGCGTCGCGCATCGGGTTGGAAGACACCCTGCTGCTCCCCGACGGTGCGACGGCACCGGGCAACGCCGCGCTCGTGCGGGCGGCTGTGGCGAGGCTACGGGGAGTCTGACCGCCCGGCGACCTGCGCTGCGGCATCCTGGGGCGATGTTCGCTGACTCACTTCTCGTCTTTCTTCTCGCGAATCTCGTATACGTCTTCATCGGGATCGCCATCGCGTGGCTGGTGATCTACTCGGCCGTGCGGGCGGCGCTGACCTCGCACCGACAGGCGATGGCGCGGGAGGCGCGTCCCGGCCAGGAGTGACCGGCGGGTGCCGGTGGATGCTGGCCGACGCGCGGTGAGAACCTCGACGCCCCGCCGACATCGCCGGCGGGGCGTCAGGGTGAGTGCGACAGACACTCGGCGGATGCCACGAGCGGGGCGCAGCATCCGCCGATGTCTCAGGCGGCGTCGATGCGGTGGCGACGACGTCGGGCGACGAATGCCGCGCCGAGCAGGAGCAGCACCAGGCCGAGGGCTGCGCCCCCGATGGGCAGCTCCGCACCCGTCTGGCCCAGCTGGCCGGCGCCGGGAGTGGTGGTACCGCCGGGGGTCGTAACTCCGCCGCCCTGGCTGAGGGCGGGACCGACGGCTGCGGTGGCCGCACTCGTGACGGAACCGGCGCGGAATCCGTCGAGCGTCCCGGTCACTGTGACCGTGATCCGCTTGCCGAGGGCGTCTGCCGGAACGACGAACTGGGCGCCCGACGCGGCCGCGCGGGCCATCCGCAGGACGGGTGCATCGCTCACGACGGGCTCGCCGTCGATCGCCCAGGAGTAGCTGAGCGCGGTTCCGGCGGGCCAGCCGTCCGAGGTCGCGGTCAGGGTCTGTCCGACCGCCGCGGTGCCCGTGATGATCGGAGCGCTGGTCGGCGCGAGCACCTTCATGATCGAGAGCTCCGCGACGCAGGTGACGCAGGTGCCGCCGAGGGTGGCGACGCGCGCGGTCGACGAGAAGGCACCGCTCGGTGCATCCTCAGCCACTTCGACCGTGAACTGCACCTCGGTGGAGGCCCCCGCTGCGACCCCCGCGGGGACGCTCCAGGTGAGGGTCGTGCCGTCGAGGACAGTGCCCGCCGGCACAGCCACCAGCGTCGCGCGCGAGAGCACGTCGCTGAGGTCGACCGTCACCACGGAGGAGGCGAGGGCCACCCGACCCGTGTTTGTGGCGCTGAGCGTGTAAGTGGCGGTGTCGCCGATGTCGAGCGGTTCCGAGGCGGCCGGAGTCGCCGTCAGCGAGACGGACAGCTTGTCGGGCCAGGCGGGCTTGCCGGGCTCGAGGATCCAGTCGTTCCAGAGCGCGGTGATGTCGCGGCCGGAGAGCTCTTCGGCGAGAGTCTTGAGGTCGGAGCTCGTGCGGCTCTGGCCGGCGAAGCGCGTCTGCCATTCCTTGATCAGAGCGAAGAAGGCATTGTCGCCGATCGAGATCTTCAGCGCCTCCCAGAACTGGGCGCTGCGGGTGTAGGTCTGGTAGCCGTAGAGCTCGTTCGAGGCGGTCTGGGCGCCCGGGGGGATGTTCCAGTCCGCGCTCGACGAGGCCTTGTTGTTCCACGAGTTGAAGTAGCTCTGCTCGGTGCTGGTTCCCGAGCCGAAGGCTGCGGCACTGTTGTAGTAGGTCGGGCCCCAGGTGGCCATCCCCTCGCCGATCCAGATGTCGGTCCAGGTGGTCGGTGCGACGTTGTTGCCGTACCACTGGTGGACGAGTTCGTGGATGAGGGTGTTGCCGTTCACGGAGTTCGTGCTCGGGAAGAACGATCGGTCCTGCGTCTCGAGGGCGTAGTTGACCCCGCTGGGTACGGTGTCGACGATCACGCCGGTGCTGTTGCCGGGGTAGGGGCCGTAGATGCTCTCGAGGTTGCGGGTGATGGTCTCGAGCTGCGCGACCCGGTTGCGGATGGTGGTCTTGTTCGTGTCGCTGAGCCCCGCGTCCATGAAGGACCACGAGGGGATGACGCGGTTGTCGGTCAGGGTGACCGAGCCTTCGATCACCTCGAAGCGCCCGATCGCGATGACCACGAGTTCAGAGGCCATCTGCTTGTCCTGTCGCCACACCCAGGTGGTGCGCTCGCCCGAGACGGTCTTCGACTGCAGTTCGCCGTTGCTGGCGACGGCCGCGTCGCCCTGCACGCCGGAGACGTTTGCGAGCACCGAGGGGGCATCCACCGAGATCGTGTACGTGGCCTTGTCGCTCGGGGTGTTGTTGTGGGGGAAACCGGCCATGGTGCCGATCGGCTGTCCGAGGAGGATGGCGCCGTCGTTCGTGCCGTTCCAGCCCTCGAAGGCGCCGTCGCTGTCGACGTGGCGCACGGGTGTGCCGCTGTAGGTGACGGCGACCGTGAACTCCCCTTCCACCGGGGTCGGCACGGTGACGATGAGCTTGAACTTCTCCGCAGCCGGGTCGATGTCGCGCGACCAGCTGGCAGGGACGCCGTTGACGGTCACCCCCTCGACCGTCATGCCTTCGAAGTCGAGGGAGAACTCGTGCAGCGGAGCGAGGGCGCGGGCGGTCATCGTCGTCGTGGCCGTGGTGATGTCGCCGGTGACCAGTCCGTCGGCGACGCCGGTCGGGCTCCAGCTGAGGGAGACGTCGTAGTCGAGGGCGTCGTAGCCGCCGTTGCCGATGTTCGGGAACATCGGGTCGCCCGAGGTGCGGGGTCCGGCGACGGAGTCGTCGGCCGCTGCCGCGGGAAGAGAGGTTGCGAGAAGGGAACCGGCGAGGAGAGCGGTGATCGGAAGAGTCGCGATCAATCGTCGACGGGCGGGGGAGGTCAGTCGAGGCATGGGGGCTTTCAGGTAGGCAGAACGCGGGCGACCGGTCACGTCGTCGTGTGCGGGGGAGGCTTGTGGCCCTGGGGATGCGTATGAAACGTATGGAACGTATGTTTCTGCAATATATCGTGCCGTTCACGGTTCGGTTGCGGCGAGTTTTTCTGTTCGCTGACCGGGGGAATTGTTCGACCCCGTCCAGGATGCCGCCCACCGTGCATCATTCGCCCGGAGATGCGAAACGCCCCCGCCGTTCGGGTCGGCGGGGGCGTCGGCTTCGCGGGTGCGGTTTTACTGCACCGACCATCCGCCGTCGGAGGCGAGGATGGCGCCGTTGATGTTCACGGCGTCGTCCGACAACAGGAACGTGATGGATGCGGCCAGGTGCTCGGCCGTTGCCACGGTCGGGATCGCCTGCTGGAACGGGGCCAGGCGGCCCGAGCCGTACTCGGACATGTGCGGGGGCATCGGGATACCGGTGGCGACGCCGCCCGGGGCGACCGAGTTCACGCGGATGCCCTTCGGCCCGTACATGAAGGCCGCCGACTTGGTCACGCCGATGATGCCGTGCTTGCTGGCCGTGTAGGCGTTGCCCGAGGCGTTGCCGCGCAGGCCGGCCTCGCTCGAGACGTTGAGGATCGAGCCCTGGCCCGCCGCTTCCATCACGGGGATGACCGCGCGCATGAGCTTGAACGGAGCGGTCAGGTTGATCGCGATCACGCGGTCCCAGACGGCGTCGGGAGTCTCGCCCGCGGGAGAGAAGTCGTCGTTGATGCCGGCGACGTTCGCCAAGCCGTCGATGCGATCGCCTGCGGCAGCGAGCACCGCATCGATCGCCTCCTGCTTCGTGAGGTCGCCCGCGACCGTGACGATGTCGGCATCCGGCAGCTCCGCCTTGAGGGCGTCGAGCTTCTCGGCGGCGATGTCGCTCGCGATCACACGTCCGCCTTCGCGGGCGATGCGCGAGGCCGTGGCCTTGCCGATGCCGGAGGCGGCACCCGTGACGATCACGGTCTTGCCGGCGAAACGGCCGGAGGTGGGCTTCTCGGTCCAGCCCTCGGAGGTGTCGTCTTCGGGGATCTCGCCGCCGTTGGCCGCGCGCACGAGATCGTCGACCACCGACTGGGGAAGCTGGCCCTGGCTCATCGCGACCAGCTGCTGCAGGGGAAGGCCGAGCACGGGGGTGAGCAGCTCGGGGTCGGCGCCCGTCTGTGCGAAGAGTCCGCGGATGAGAGGCCCGCCGGTCGGGTCGTTCATCCAGTCGCCGATGGTGGAGTGTGCGGTGAGGGCCATGCTCGTTCTCCTTGTTCGGGTGCCGTTGTAGTTTCGCAACGGTGCGTCTACTTATGTTCCAGTCTACGCCTGAGTACGCTCGAATGGTGCCCCGTCCTCGCAGTGAGAAAGCCCGCCAGTCCGTGCTGGAGGCCATGCGGCGCGCGCTCGCCGCAGACGGATACGAGGCCGTCACGATCGAGGGCCTCGCCGAGTCTGCGGAGGTCTCGAAGCAGACGATCTACCGGTGGTGGCCGTCGAAGGCGGCGATCCTCGGCGAGGCACTGCTCGAAGGGTCGCTGCCTGGGGCTGAGGTATCGGTGCCGATGACGGACGACCTCGGGGCTGATCTGCGGGCATGGTTCTCGGCGATGTCGGACGGGTTGGCCCGGCCCGAGGGTGTGGCGCTCGCGCGGGCGCTGATCGAGGTGACGGCGGCTGATCCCGAGTTGGGGCTCGTCTTGAACGAGCGGTTGGCCGCGCCGATCCGTGAGTGGGTGGCCGAGCGGGTGGCGCGCGGGCGTGCCGCGGGGGATGTGCGGGCGGATGTGGATGCGGCCGCGATCGCGGACCAGTTCATCGCGATGGCGTCGTACTCCGCGTTGATCGGGCAGCCGTTGAGTGCGGAGCGGGTCGAGGAGACCGTGGTGCGGTTGCTGCGGGGGATCGCGGCGTAGGGGGCACTGAGCTGTTGAACTAGCGTTCTTGCCGGTGGAGGAGGCGGAGGGCGGCGAGTGCGATGCGGATCGACTCGTCGTCGACGTATCTTCCGCCGATGAGCGCGAGCAGCATCGATTCGATGGATCGCAGGATCGTGTCGACCTGCTCACGGTGGAAGCGGTCTTGCCTGGCTCGCTCCCATCGCTCGCGGAATGTGCGGAACAGCTCCAGGATGAGCCCGGTGTAGGCGGCGTTCCGGCTGTCGACTCCCTCCACCCCTTCAGCGGGCCACCACATGTCGCCGAGCACGTTGTCCAGGCTGCCGACGGTGTACTCGAGGTTGTCGGAGCCGAAGAGTTCTTCACAGACGCGGACGAGAGCATCGCGGTCGAGGCTGTCCCATCGTGGCGAGGGGCTCAGGGGTGCAGGCTCCGAGGGGACCCGGACGGCCTCCGAATAGGGCGGTGCGGCGATTCGTTCCGCCTCGCGCTCGGTGAGTGACGTCAGGTCGGACTGGATGAGCGACAGGCGGTGGCTGATGTCTCCGCCTTGCGTGGCGACGGTGGACTGCAGATCCTCCACCCGAGAGCGGGTCGTGGTGGTGGTGTTGTCGATGTGGGCGGCCTTGTCGCGGGTCTCGGTGACCTTCTCCTCGACTTTCTGCACGAGCTTCTTGAGCGTGACACCGAACGCGCTGAACTCCGACAGGTCGGGCCAGAGGAGCAGCAAGACGAATATCACCGCTGCGAGCACGCCGGCACTCGTGAGATTCGGGCCGGAGCAGGTCCGGGTGAGGCCGTCTTTCTCGGAGTCCACCGTCTCGCAGACCTGGAACCATCCCGTGAGCGAGAGATAGACGGCCAGCCCGACGATGATCAGGACGAGCAGGTAGCGGATGAGCCGGCCGCCCGGGCTTGTCAGCCAGTCGTGGAGCTTCTCCAACCGGCCGGGGTCGGGCTTGGTGGCGGGAGGGGTGTCCGGCGTCATGGCCCTCATGGTGGCAGAACTCGGGGTGCGCCGGAAGGGTGTGTGCGCGGGGTGAGCCGGCGCGTCGGGGTTTAGAAGTCGCCCTCGGCCACCTGGAAGCAGGTCAGCCCGCGAGACCGCCACATCTCGACCACGCTGCGGCGGTCGTCGACGACGCCGATCACGGTGAAGTGCGGCTCGATGTGGGCGTCGTAGATCTCGGCTTTGACGATGCTGTCGGCGCGCTGGTCGCCCGTGCGGCGGAGCAGGAGGCGGTCGAACGGGATCTCGTTGAATGTCAGCCAGGCTTCGGTGGCGCGGCGGGCGGTCTCATCGCGGCCCGAGACGACGATGAGCGCGTCGACGTCGGGATGCGCGGCGAACGCCTGAGCGGCGACGACGACGGGGTGGTTCGGAGTGTCGACCGCCACGTTGCGCATGTCGTACGGGGAGCGGTCGCCGATGAGGGCGAGCGTGCCGTCGACGTCGAAGATCCAGGCGCGGGGGCGATCTGTGGGCATGGTGCGAGGGTAGTGGGTTCTTCGTCGGACGGTCGCCGCGTGGAGTGCCGAGCGGATGCGCCTACTGTGCCGGTTCGGACTTGGCCGCTTCCGTCCGCCCGTCCGCGAATCGCGCCTGCGCCCGGTCGTGCCTCTTGCCGACCTCGACGAGCTCCGTGGCCTTCGGCAGCCCCATCGGCTTCGTCGATACGTACACGCTCTCGGCGGTGTCAACGCGGAAAGTCTCATGCCACACGCCCACCGCTCCCGGGGCCTTGCGGGCGGCGCGATTGAAGGCGGTCCAGGCGGGGCGGTGCTCCTGGCTCGGGTTGGACGCGTAAGCGTAGAGCTTGTCGACGGACGACCAGTACTGCACGACGTAGGGGCCGCCCGCGCCGAAGAGCAGGTGGTAGCCGAGCATGCCCGAGTCGGGGTCGATGGAGAGTTCGCGCAGCATCCGCGGCATGGCGAAGAAGGCCGGCATCCACAGGTCGGGGCGCCACCAGCGGTTGATCTGCATCCCGATGTGGAACACGACGAGCTCGCCCTCGTGGCGGTGGGTCATGCGGCCCGTGATGACCTTCGACATGAGGACTCCTCTTGATTGGATAGCGTCACTATCCATAATGGATAGCGCTACTATCGAAGTCAAGAGGTGGCCATGAGAATTTCCGAACTGTCAGCGCAGACCGGCGTGACGGTGCCGACGATCAAGTACTACCTGCGCGAGGGACTGCTGCCCGAGGGCGAGCGGTCATCTGCGACTCAGGCCGCATACGGCGAGAAGCACGTGGAGCGGCTGCGGGTGATCCGCGCGCTGCTCGACGCCGGCGTGAGCATCGCCGAGACGCGTCGGGTGCTCGGGGCGCTGGATGATCCGCCGGCGAGTGCGAACGACCTGCTCGGAACGGCGCATGCGGCGATCACTCCCCCGGTGGATGAGGCGCTGGATCTGACGGAGGCTGAGCGCCTGGTCGCAGGGCTCGGGTGGAAGCCAGGGATGTGCGACCCGGCAGTGCTGCATGCGGTGGCCCGAGCGCTGCAGGGGCTGGAGCGTGTCGGGTTCAGTGTGCAGGATGCGGTGATGGCGGAGTACCTCGCGAGCATGCGGCGGATTGCGGATGCGGAGATCGCGGGGGTGCCGGGGGAGTCTGCGGAGGCTGCCGTGCGGTACGTGGTGCTCGGGTCGGTGCTGGTGGAGCCGTTGCTGTTGGCGCTGCGGCGGGTGGCGCAGCAGGTGAGCTCGGGGGAGCGGTTTGGCGAGGCGAAGGCCAACCGTGCTTCGCTAGACGATGCTGCCCCGTCCATGCCTAGCCGTGGGGGCGAGACTCACTAGGCTCGTTGCGGCTGAGAAGCACCGTACCTGACCTGTGACGCAAGGGGATGAGATGTTTGACTACTGGGTGACCGTCGGCGCAGCCGCTCTCGTTGGCGGCATTGTCTCGGCCTTGATCACGGCGGCCGTCACGATGTCTTCCACATCGCGCAACATATTCCAGAAGTCAGTGATCGAGCAACGCCAGGTCTGGCGCGACTCGCTGCGGATACTGGTTCCTCGGCTTCTGAGCGACCGTGATCGCACGTCGCAGCAGTGCATCCGCGACTCTATCGTCTTGCATCTCAATCCCTCCAAGGATCTCGAAGCGGTATCCCTGATCGACGCATTCATCGCGAAGCGCTCGCCGCAGAATCGAGAGGCTGTCGTGCGCCACTTTCAGATCATGCTTAAGCACGAATGGGAAAAGTCGAAAATCGAAGCGACGGCGAGCACGCGGGGTGCCGATCGAAAAGCAGCGCAGATCGTCGAGGCTCAGCTTCGGCAGTTTGGCGCGGGATCTGAAGACGCCGCCGCCCCATGGTCGAGACGGAGTTAGAGGGCTTTGCGTAGGTGCTCGCGCAGCACATTGTCACACACATAGACGTACGTTCCGCGCATGCCTCGAGTCAACAGCACCCCATAGATGTTCCGGATGAACGTCAGCAGGTCATCGTCCCCGAAGGCATCCTTCAAGTGCCCGGTGTTCTCCTTGCCCTTCTTGTCGCGATAGCTCTCGCGATCAGCGACGATTCGCCCGGTTGCCGAGTCGAGGCGGAGGTCCGGTCCGATGATGACGCCGGCATAGTTCAGGTCGTGCCCCTGAACGGTGTGGATCGAGCCGACTTCTTCTAGCGACCCCTTCGAGTTGATCCAGTCCTTGTCCGTGCCGTTCCACCGCAGATGCTCACCGTCCAGCTCGATGTCGAATGCGTCCGAGTTCGTCCTCGAAACCCAGTCCCACGCGTAGCCTGCGACGAGGCGGCACAGACCGACCTCGGCATCCTTCTGCCGGATGGCATCTCGCATCTCTCCGAGGTCGTCGAAGAGACGGAGCTCATACTCACCGAGGTCGGGGAGCGAAGGAGCTTCATCCCTCAGTAGCGCGCGGACGAACTCGACATAGTCTGCGCCAGCCTGCACGCGCATCTGAGTCGTCAGGCGGAAGAAGCGATGTGCATCCTTGGCCCCACTGATTTCGGCGTTGAGCGCAGCTGGAGAGAGATCATGAGGCCGCACGCTCTGCTCACCATCGACGAGCAGGAGCTGATGCTTGCTCCGAGCCTTGATCCAGTCGAGCTGGGTGTATAGAGGATCGTCGCTTCCGAACAGCTCCTCGTTGATCTCTCGGAACTTCTTGTTCTGCACGCCCGATGCCTGATTGGCTCGCTGCCCAAGACGGTGAGTCTCGTCGACGAGGACGAGGTCGTAGGCCTCGTTCGATTCTCCGAGCTGGAATGGCGACACCACCATCGCAGCATCAAGCTTGGGCGTCTTCTTGAAGACCTTCTTGACTGACTCCCGCAAGGACTGCTGCGGAATCACGAGCGCCATACGAAGCGCCTTAAGTAGCTCGCGATTCTCGGGGACGAAGAACTCCGAGAACATGGAGTCAGGCTCGACGCCGTCATGGTCTTGGTAGTCGCGGATGTCGGCGAGCAGCTTCATCAGGAAGATCGCGATGATCGTCTTCCCTGTTCCCGGGTTGCCCTGGACAACGAGCGTTGATCGAGCGCCCGGGTTCTGAAGGTCTTCGAGCAGTCCCTCCAAGATGTCCATGATCGCGATGCCCTGATCATCTGTCAGAGCTTTGAACGGCGAGAGTTTGAACAGGTCGGAATTCTCGATCTGCGGGATGCTGCGCGAGAAGAGCCCCTCTGCTCGCAGCGCCTCGAACACGTCGCGGAAAGACTCACGGTAGAGGTCGCGGTCGTAGTACTGCGCGTCTGTCAGACCGTCGTTCCCGTTGAGGATGCGGTATCGGCCGTCGCCTGAGAACCAACGGATGAGATGCGATTCAAGGTCGAGACAGACGGACTTATTGAACGTGTGATCCACGACGACGCGGATCGATTCGAGGGACTCGTTCTGCTTCGAACCGGCGAGGTGCTGACGCATCCGAGTAGCGGCACTGACCGTCTCGCCTACGTAGAGCCCGGGTGAACTGCGCTGAGCGTCACCTTCGATCACATAGACAACCGGCCAGTTGGTGTGCCGGGCGTCGTCACGCGCCCACGTATCAACAGCGTCTCGCCGGAAAGGAAGGCGCTGGATGCTGAAATCTGTCACTCCGGCGCCTCGGGAAGCTTGGTGTACTTGGTCATGCGTCCTTTGGCCAGCTCCACCGGGTACTTCGCCTTCGTCGACTCCAACTTCTTCATGACGATTTCGTCGAGGTCAACGCCCATCTTGTTCGCGAGGTGGATGCAGTAGGTGACGACATCTGCGAGCTCCGCTTCGACCTGTTCTTGGTCGAAGTCAGCGGACCACTGGAAGCACTCGAGGAGCTCGCCTGATTCAATCGAGATGCTCTTTGCGAGATTCTCGGGGGAGTGGAACTGGTCCCAGTCCCGTTCGGCGACGAAGGCGCGGAGGGCGGCGAGAGTCTGCGGCGACGGCATGGGATGGACGCTACCAGGCACCGTAAGTGCTGTGTCTCGTTGACCCCAGGCGAGCACAAGATGCAGGAGCGGCATCAGCGAGGGAGATAACGGCCACCCGTAGTGTGAAGCGACTTGGGGCAGTTCCATTTCACATCGGGGACTCCGGCAAGATCCGAATCAATCGAGATTCTTGCGACAACGTCACTTCAAGCTACAGCCAGCCGGTGCACGCGTTGCGGCGTGGGTGAGGCGCGGACACTACTTAGGTCTCACCGCCGGTGCCGCTACGCTTGCTCTGAAGGGCGCGGTGGGGTGCCTGCGTAGCGGAAGGAGCACCGATGGTTTTGCCCCGGATCGTAAGTCTCTTTTCGGGTGCTGGTGGCCTCGATCTCGGCTTCAGCCAAGAGGGATACGAGATCGCGTTCGCGGTCGATCAGATGGCCGCGGCGATCCAGACACACAAACGCAACTTCCCTTCAACAACATCGATCGCTGCCGACATCACAGTTCGGAACGAAACTTCCGGAAAGCTCGCCGTCCTGGATGAGATCGCGAACGCGCTCACGGATGGTGAGGCGATCGGGATCATCGGGGGTCCCCCATGTCAGGGGTTTTCGCGCGCGAACCCGAACTCCCGCGCTGACGATCCCCGCAATCAGATGCCGGCCTATTACCTCGAAATCGTGGAGGCGCTGCAAGTGCGCTACAACGTGCAGTTTGTCCTCTTCGAGAATGTCATGGGTATCCGCGATGCCAAGCACTCCATGACTTTCGGCGGGATCCTCGCCCGGTTCGAGGAGCTACGACTTACTGCGGGCGTAGCTGAGCACACCGCCCTCGACTATGGCGTACCACAGACGCGCAAGCGCGTGATCATCTCCGGTTTCAAGAGCGACGACGCTGCTCGATCGTTCGCGCCAATCACTATCCCTCGTGATGAAGTGGATCTGACCGTCCGCGGTGCAATCGGCCAGCTCCCGCAGCCGGCCTTCTTTTCCCGGGGGCTCACAGCCGAAGAAATCCCGACTCATCCGAACCACTGGACGATGACTCCACGATCTAGGCGTTTCAAAGGCGAAGTGGATGGGCCCGCACCGACGAGGAGCTTTCGAAGGTTGGCATGGGACAAGCCCAGCCCGACTGTGGCCTACGGGCATCGCGAGATTCATGTTCATCCCGAGGGAACTCGGCGGCTCAGCATCTATGAGGCGATGCTTCTTCAAGGCTTCCCGACGAGCTTCATCCTCGAGGGGACACTCTCAAGGCAGGTCGAGCAGGTGTCAAATGCGGTGCCGCCCCCCGTGGCGCGATCTCTTGCTGCGGCGACATCCGTCGCCTTGACCGCCGCCTCGAATGGCGGCCAGGTGTCAGCGGTATAGCAGCCTTGGGCACATCACTGCCCATCGAATGTCGGAGGTCATTCCCGTGGTCGAGGGTAAAAAGTGAGCGAAATGGTGAGACGCCCTGGGCCGAACGTCGTCCTCAGTCTCGCTGACAACCCTGAATCCACCCCGATCCGATCAACTTGGATCGGCCCGATTCTCGCGCTTGGAGCAAGGCTTGCGCGGAAGGCCGATGCGTTCAGCGGCCGGCAACTGATCGTTGCTATCTCCGTCCCGAGCCGTGAATACGCGGCAACACTCGTCGGCGCGGGGTGGACCCTGGGACGATCACCGGTTCAAATGACGACTGATCCGCTGACCGTGCTTAAAGGAGCGATGCATCAAGCGCACTACCGCGCGGTGAATGCGACGCACGTAATCTCAGGACCATTTCAGGAGCTTGATGAAAGTCGAGCGCAGGCCAGAGCTGCCTTGGTGGGTCATTGGGCTGTTGATCGGCTGGAGGCGGTTGCGGCGGTGGCGGAAGTCGACCCAGCAGAGAAGATGCCTCGCCCCCACATCGGAAGCATCGGTCGAATGAGCGGTATCGAACGGGACTGGGCGCGGCGTCTCGTCGCCCCCGCGGCCGACCTCGCGATCGTAGGCACGAAGAGCTGGATCGCTGATGACCTCGAGGCGGTTCTGACCCGCGGCCATGACTCCGACGGCGATGCGCTAGCGACGTTGCTTCTGCCGAGGACCGAGAACTCGGCGACGTGGTTTTCGCGCATCTACTCGTCATCGGGCTTGGCTGACAGGCTGCCTCTGCCATCTGACGTTGCTCTCACGATCCTCGACGGACAGGGAGCGATCCGTTATCTCAATGACATCCTGTCGCCGATCGTCCTGTGCGTCATCGATCGATCAATCGCTGACGAGAGCGCAGTGGAGCACGTTATTCAGATTAGGAACTCGCGAGGCGAGCCGATTACGTTGTCGGCGCAGCTTGGATGGACCCCGCCCGTAGGCATCGAAGCGCTCGGATTCACGGTCGCGCTGTGATATCTCGGGTCGTCAATCTGGACCAGCGATACGCGGCCTCCGCTTCGCTGGCGCGACACGGCGTCGAGATGATTGCTGTGCGTGATGACATTGGAGCGAGATTCGATTCCGCTACCCGCGCTCTGGTCCGACTAATACAGCGAGACGGGCCGGGGATTTGGGACGACCTCGCTGGCGCCGCGAAGGTACTGCGCTGGCGAATCATCACCGACCCGATGCCGAACGAATACAACACTCAGCTTCAGGTCGCCGCGGGTGAAGTGGGCCGCCAGGCCCTTCGGCTGCTGGGTGCAGTCGACGAAGAGGATCTACTACGGGAGGTCTCCGATGCCGCGGCTGCCCTGAGCACCCGCGACCCACTCGTAGGTGGTGTCTTGGCGGAGTCCCTAGCTGAAGTTGGATCGGATTCGGCTGTTGTCGTGGTTGCGAGTACTCGATCTCGACAGGGGTTAGACCGGTGGCTCGGCCCGCTCGGGGGACGAGTTTTGACACTCGGCGATCTCGAGCGTGCGGACGTGCCCGAGGAAATTGCCTATTTCGTTGGACCGCCCCGGTTCTTCAAGCCAACGGCGGTAACTGCACCACGCACGCCGGAGGTGACGTTCATAGTTCCCGCTTGGTTCGGGGATCGGACCGTTCCGACGTCGGCAATTGCGGACTACGCCGAAGGCGGAATCTGCGTTGCGGCGCGGGTTATTGAGGTTGGTGACCGTCCCGCTATGGCGCCAGAGCAAACGTTGACGGAGCAGAATCCGATCCCGGAGGAGCGCCTTCTTCCCCAGCCTTTTTGGGGTAGGCGGCCAAGCGAGGACCGTGCGCCGGATAAGGACGAGGTCGAGGCACGGAAGATCCTCCTCTCGGGAAGCCGCGCGATCTGGCTCGATGACGATGGAGAGCGCATTCGTGCCTTGGATCCGACACAGCCCCCAGGTGAGCGAGTCGGCTATTCCAACGTGTCGGCGGTTGCTCCAGGAACCCACTTGCTTCTCCGAGAAGGTGAGGCCGAGCGTGAGTCGCTCCAAGCGAGAGCGTTTGCGAGAATCGGGGCGCGTGCATCCGCGATCGAGGCTTCCCAAGCATCTTGGAAGGCAGCACTGATAGAGAAGCTCGCGATGAGGGGGGTAGGAGAGTCGGAACGCGCACTACGCGCGCTCGGTGTTCGCGCGGCCGGTCAGGTCCGGGCGTGGGCATCGGCTCATGTGATGCGTCCGCAGAGTGATGGGGACTTCGAGCGACTCCTCGAATGGCTGGGGCTATCGGTGCAACCGTACTTCGGACACGCCACTCTATTGAGGCACGAGGTGCACCTGGCCACGCGGGAGCTGCGAGACCGACTGGAGTCGGCAGCGGATGCCGCCGATCTTCACGAACTCGAGCGAGTTGGGCACCTGAGTCTAGACATTGCTGAGCCAGGCCTCCGAGGTATGTTCGTCACTCGAGTTCTCGCTATCGCCCCGTTCACGGAGCTCGTTAGGCGGTACGATGCTCGGGTGCCGTTCGCGGATGAGGGTGCTCGATGGCTCGAATGATTCCGGCCTACTGCGCTAATTCTGCGCCTCCAGGTGAGAAGGCGGTCTTCGCTGCGCTCCGGGATGCCCCGGAGACCGATGACTGGGTCGTGCTGCACTCCCTTGGGATCGCTCAGCATGAGCGCCAGGTCGAGGGCGAGGCCGACTTCGTCGTCGTCGTGCCCCTCGCGGGTTTGTTGGTGATCGAGGTGAAGTCGCACCTGACGGTCGCACGCGGCTCGGACGGCACGTGGCGGCTCGGGCAAGACCCCCCGATAGTTCGGGGCCCCTTTCAACAGGCGCGGGAGGCGATGCACAGCATCCGTGACTACCTCTTGAGCAAAAGGGTCGAGCTGCGAGACGTCCCGGTCTTACACGCGGTTTGGTTCACCGGAGTGCGAGCCAGGGCAACGCTCCCCGATTCCCCGGAGTGGCACTCGTGGCAAGTTCTCGACTCGAACGATGTTCCGACCGCGGCCACCGCGATTCAGCGAGTTATGGCGGAAGGTGCGGAGCATCTAGCGTCGAAGATCAAGTACTTCGGTTTCGGTGGGCGAGGTCCGAACCAAGGCATCGCCGGGCGGATCGTGAGTACACTCCGCCCCCGATTCGAAGTGGTTATCACTGCTGGAGACCGGCGACAGGCTCGAGAGGGCCAGCTCGCGCGGTTCGTCGAAGAGCAGTACCGCGCGCTTGACTCGGCCGCGGACAATACGGGCGTGTTGTTCACGGGGCCGGCTGGCACAGGCAAGACTTTCCTTGCCGCTGAGTCTGCCCAGCGAGAGGTCGCTCAGGGCAGAACTGGACGGTTCTTGTGCTTCAACCGCTTCCTTGGGCGCAGTCTGCGAGAAAAGCTCGCAGATGTCCCGGGCCTTCGCGTGGGCACTATGCACCAAGAGATGCTGCGGCTCGCAGGTCTGAGTAATCCACCGGCCGGTGCCGACGGGGACTTCTGGGAACGAGCGCTGCCAGAGCAAGCGCTCGAAGGTCTTGCAGAACGAAGCGAAGGCGAGGTCCTTGACTTTCTGATCCTTGATGAGGTGCAGGACATCGCGACTGACAAGTATCTCGATCTGCTCGATCTGCTCGTCAAAGGGGGTCTCCGCGACGGCCGCGTGCTTATGTTCGGTGACTTTGAGCGCCAGATGGTCTATGGCAGAGAGCGCTCCCGCGACGTGCTTCGCGCGCGGTCGCCGCACATGGCCTCGTTCCGCCTATCCGACAACTGCCGGAATCTCCCCCGCATTGGATATCAAGTGAACATCCTCGCCAATCTCGCGCCAGGGTTCCGAGAGTTCCGTCGAACCGACGACGGTATTGATCCAACGATCATCAAGTACACCCGGGGTGAGGACCAAACCGCCTTGTTGCGGAAATCAGTGAGTGACCTGCGCGACGAGGGCTTCGACCTCACCGAAATCGTTGTACTCAGCCCTCTCGGTGAAGGCTCTGTTGCGGCGAGCACATCTGACGCATGGCTGCGCCAAGTGCTGACTCCTTTCGATGGGTCTAAGCCGACCAAGGGACGGCTTCGCTACTCAACAATTCACTCATTCAAGGGGTTGGATGCGCCAGCCGTGATCGTCACGGACCTCGACGACGCAGGAGGGTCGAACTTCGACGCGCTGGTTTACGTAGGGCTGACACGCGCGACGGATCGGCTTACGTCCCTGGTGGAAACGAATACATTGAGGCGACGGATTAAAGGTGAACCATGAGTGGAATCGAAGCCCGCGAGACGGTTGAAGCGGCACTGCGGCAAGAACTGTTTGGACCAGTCGCGGGTGATCCGGCACGCGGGCAGCCGCTCAAGATTCATGCAGGCGTTGTGCACTTCGGAACAACGGAGGCCTCAAGAGGGCAGTTTCACGACACCGAAACCGGTGAGGAGATTCTCACGAGCGGTAATCCGCTCAAGCGTTACGGCGTCGGAGTTCTGTTCGCCGGGGCTACCGTTGGTGGCTCGCCGGTCGAGCGGACCGAAGAACACAATTATGAAGACCTTGATGGTGTCACCGGTCTCGCAGTCTCCGAGGACGACCTTGTCGGGCCCCCTGTCGAGATTCAGGGTCACGTTCGTCACGATGTCGCTGACTCGGATGACTTTGACCTCACGGATGCCAATTCCTTCAAGCCATCCGCGATGGCAATCTCGTTTGAGTCTCGCCTGACCGAGTCGGGGACTCTCAACGTCGAGGTCGCTGCCGCGAGGTACGAAAAGCTGACCGTGCACATCCCGGGTGTTGCGAAGCCGGTTGAGTGGTGGGTAAGGCGTCCCTTCAGGGCCGTTGGCACGATCTCGGGTCGAACTCTTCTGCAGGAGACGAATCGGCTAAGGGTTGTCGATGTCACGCTTCTGGACGGCCCAGGACCGATCCCGCTGGCGCTCCGAGTCTTCAGCCGTCCGGTGCCTCGGGATGACGATTCTGCTCTCAGGATTGTTACCGTCGCAGTCGTCAACGACGCTCCTGGCTCCGGCCCCTCGGCTGCTCTCTTTCAGGTCGATTTCAAGGTGTCAACGGTTGGCGGCGCTGCAATCGTCCCTTATCCCGAGGTCGAGCTCCCTGACCGAGATGAGGAAGACCACTCACTTGATCTTCTTTATCGGAAGCAGCGTACCTACGCCATCGGGCATGGTTGTGCTGCCGAGTGGGGGACGGTGGATGCGGATGGGCTCGTGTCATTCGTGCAGGCCACGGCTCTCCCGACCTATGAGGTCGTGAGTCTCTCACCGAACGTGTACCTTTCGGACGACGACGGGAATCTACTTGTCGATGCCGAAGGCAGGCGGAAGCTAGTCACCGTCAGCATGGATGCCCTGGCCCACGGCCGCGAGGACGGTGCCGCTCAAGTCGAGCTTGTCCTGAGTCAGTACGAGAGGTGGATCGAGCTGCGAGAAGCTGAGATCCCAGAACTACTTCCGCGCTACCAGCGCGCTGCGAGTCAGCACATGCTGCGAGCTCGGGCCACGTTGACGAGAATGCGGACTGGCTGGCACCTCGTCGTGACGAATAGGCAAGCAGCCCAAGCGTTCCGTTGGGCAAATGAGGCTATGCTCCTCCAGCAGGTACGATCCGGATTCGATCTGCGCGAAGCCAAGCAAGGTAGTGACGGTCGCTGGCGGGTTGAGGGAGCGCATCCAGCAGCTGACGTCCCGAACGGTCGCGGATACTGGCGTCCGTTTCAGATCGCGTTTCTGCTTGCCGTGCTGCCGGAATTAGTCGAGCCGGGCCGCCATGAACGAAGCGACGTCGATTTGATTTTCTTCCCAACGGGTGGTGGCAAGACCGAGGCATACCTCGGAGCTGCCGCGGTTAGCCTGCTTTCCAGGCGCCTTCGCAATTCTGACGACGCGGGGACGGACACCCTGATGCGTTATACCCTGCGTCTACTCACGGCGCAGCAGTTCCTCCGAGCGGCTTCGCTGGTCTGTGCCCTAGAGGATATTAGGGAGCAGAACGCGGGCGCCCTCGGTGGAGGGCCGTTTGGGATCGGCATTTGGTTGGGGAGCAGCTCAACACCGAACACGTGGGATGCGGCGCTCAAGAACCTGCGGGCACTCCGTCGGAAACCTCACGAACAGAACCTATTCCTCCTACTGCGGTGTCCGTGGTGCGGGGCGCAGATGGGTCCTCAGCCGAAGAAAGGGGGCGGGCAGGAGCCGATCGGATACGAGGAAGCCGCAGGCAAGGTCGTACTTCGCTGTATCGATGGGCAGTGCAAATACTCGCGCCGCAGCGGCCTGCCTGTCCATGTGGTCGATGAGGATATCTACGAGGTTCGACCTTCGATTGTCATTGGGACTGTAGACAAATTCGCGATGATGGCGTGGCGACCCCGAGCGCGGAATCTCTTCGGGCTCGCTGCTAGTGGCGCGCGAGAGGTATCCCCTCCTAGCCTGATCATCCAGGACGAGTTGCATCTGATCTCCGGCCCGCTTGGCTCAATGGTCGGCCTGTACGAGCCAGTGATTGACGAACTGTGCACTGATCGTCGCGGTGCACGTTCTGTGCCCCCTAAAATTATCGCCTCTACCGCCACTGTCAGGCGGTATGAGGACCAAATCAGGGGGCTGTTTGGCCGGGAGAGAGTCGCGCTCTTCCCCCCGCACGGTCTCGAAGAGGGGCGTTCGTTCTTTGCGGAGCCCGCGACTTCTGCCGACGGCACCCCTGAGCCAGGGCGCCGCTACATCGGCGTAATGAGCGCCTCCCTCGGGTCCACTCAGACTGTTCAGGTCCGTGTCGCGGCCGCAACGCTCCAGGCTGCGACCGATATCCCCGAGGCGGATCGGGACGGGTATTGGACAAACCTCAACTTCCTCAACTCTCTTCGGGAGCTCGGCAACACTGTCTCCCTGGTCCAGTCCGACATCCCGGATTACCTCACGGGACTCCGGCGACGTGATGGCATCGAGCCTCGCTGGCCGCATAGGACGATGGAGCTCACGTCGCGGCGTCGCTCTGACGAGATTCCAAAGGCGATCGAGCAACTTCAGATGAGGTATGCCGTTGGAAAGGACCGTCAAGAGGCGTTTGACATCTGTCTCGCGTCGAACATCATCGAGGTAGGTGTAGACATCGATCGACTCGCGCTGATGACGATCGTCGGTCAGCCGAAAACTACGGCGCAGTACATCCAAGTGAGTGGTCGAGTAGGCCGAAAGCCGGAGATCAGTCCCGGACTGGTTATCACGATCTATGGGGCCGCTAAGCCGCGAGACCGTAGCCATTATGAGCGTTTTCGGACCTACCATCAGCAGCTCTACGCACAGGTGGAGCCAACGTCCGTCACGCCCTTTGCCATGCCAGTTCTTCGCAGGGCACTTCACGCGGCGGCTGTCGCCTATGTGCGGCAAACCTCGCCGGAGACTCTGGGGCCCGACCCGTTCCCGTCGGCAGCGTACGACGAGGCAATTCGTCTGCTGCGGGAGCGAGCAGAGATCGTGGAGCCCGATGAGGTGTCCGTGCTCGATCGCTTCGCACGGGATCGAGGCCGACAGTGGCGAGGCTGGGAACGCACTGAATGGGATGCAAACCCGGCTCCCTTCGGCGATCCCCTGCAAGGTCTCATGCGATTCGCCGGAACCCTCCCCGATCTTGACAGACGCGCAACAATATGGGACGTGCCGACGAGCATGAGGAATGTCGACGCTGAGTGCCGTCTCGAGATCAGTCAGGCGTACCTCTTCGAGGACACCGCCTCAGAGGAGCCGACATGAGTTCTGGAGCAATGCGCCGCGCGCAATTGGTGACGCCGTTCGGAGTGGGTGCGATGAGCGTGCTAGTGAACGGGACTTCGGTGATTACCGCTGGTCTTGACCATTGGTACGAAGTAGTCGACCAAAGCGCTCTCGCGATGGAGGAATACCAGGAGCATGACTGGCGGCTCGAATCCCGATTAAAGGTCTCCGAGTTCCGGCTACCGCCCGATTACCGGCCGTCAGCCCACGGTAGCGACTCACGGAACGTCCGACTCACCGTGCCTGTACTGCGTTTTCCGCGCTGGTCGTTCTGCATATATTGCAAGCGCCTGGAGCTCAGTAAGCTCACGATGAAGACGCTTGTCGAGTGCCAGGACAAGGAGCATGCCGGAAAAAAGTACAGGCCGAAGATGTCGCAGGTGCCGTTCGTTGCCATCTGCACACGCGGGCACCTGGATGACTTTCCGTTTGACGAGTGGGTACATAGGTCAGCTAAACCATCGTGCGCGGGCACGTTGCGCCTCGTGTCGCGCGGAGGGGGTGGGCTCGAAGGGCAGGTCGTAACGTGTGACACCTGCAAGCGGGAGCGCTCGCTTCGCGGGGTCACTGAAGCTCGCTTCGACAAGAACGGTGATGAGCACACAAATCTCAGTGATCAGCTCGTTTCGCCTGATCAGCCCTATCTATGCGGTGGTGCTAGGCCCTGGCTGGCGCAGCTGGAAGGTGTCTGTGATCAACCGGTTCGTGGTGCTCTGCGTGCTGCCGGGAATGTCTACTTCCCGAAGGTGGAGTCGTCGATCTATCTCCCCCGACGCGAGGGAGCGGTAAGCGAAGAAGTCCACCAGCTGCTCCGGCACCCAGCCGTTAGCACGACTTTCAATAACGTGTATCAGCTTGACCTTGATGAAGTCTCGGGCGGGCGGCTAAGGAAACTGCTGGAGCGAAACGTTCCGCCTGAGCTCTTCACTCCCATTTCGGACGACGAGCTACTGGCGGCTTACCAAGATCAGTTCGGTATCGGGGCTAACAACGGTGAGGAGCCTGCGGAGATTCCGGTCGACGCAGAGAGCCTGACAAGTGACGACGTATGGCGACACCCGGAGTACATAAAGATCCGCGAGACCCCGAAGGACGATTACCTTGCCGCGTCCGACCCTGGTCTTCACGCCGATCTGTCAGATTACCTCTCGCGCGTGAGGTCAGTCGATGTGCTCCGGGAGACTCGTGCGTTGCGTGGGTTCACTCGAGTCCGCGACGGGGAGTTGAAGTTGACGGAGGGGAAGGCGATGCTCAGGCGCGCCAGCTTGACTCCTGCGCAAGACTGGCTGCCGGCCTATGTCGTGAAGGGTGAAGGAATCTACTTCGAGCTCGATGAGGCTCGGCTGGCGGCCTGGGAAGGACGCGCGGAGGTCCAGGCCCGGGCGCAGCGGATCACCGATCACTACGGATCCGTGACAAGTCAGCGCGGGCTACAGGGGCGGACCATCAGCCCAAGATTCGTGCTGCTGCATACGCTGTCACATCTCTTGATCAACGAACTCATTTTTGCCTGCGGCTACAGCTCGGCTTCGCTTCGAGAACGCCTCTACGTTTCGGACTCTGCTGACCGGAGCATGACCGGGGCGTTGATCTACACCGCGGCGGGTGACTCGGAGGGGACGATGGGCGGACTTGTTCGCATGGCTCGTCCGGACAATCTGCGGCAGGTTTTTGCCTCGGCGCTGGCCGACGCACGCTGGTGCTCGACCGATCCAGTATGCATGGACTCCGGTGATAAGGGCCAAGGCCCGGACTCGTGCAACCTTGCAGCGTGCCATGCCTGCGGGTTGCTTCCTGAAACCAGCTGCGAGGAGTTCAATCGATTCCTTGATCGGGGTCTCGTCATAGGCACGCTCGATGACCCGAGTCTCGGCTACTTCTCGGACGCATTTTCAGACTGAGGTGCCTTCGGAAGGCAAGACTCTGGCACGGAGGCTGGCGACGAGGCGACCGGTCACCATCGCCGGCCGCCCGCCGAGGAACGCGATCGACACCGCCATGATGAACGACGAGAACAGCCCCACCTTGGGGTCGACGCCCGCGATCACCGAGAACGCGATCGCCTCGGGGATGAGCGCGAGTCCGACGACGAGACCTGCCAGCACCTCGCGGGTCAGCATCCGCGGATTCTTCGGCGCCGTCAGTACAGAGGGGTTCGCCCAGTAGCGGGCACGATCATCGACCGTCGTTGCAGACATGGAGCTCCAGGGGAAGGCGCCTCGAGAATGAGGCAGACGCTCCAGCGTAGGGCGGAGCCGTGGGAGGAGAGGGTCCCATCTCGGGGACGGTCTATCCAGGTTCTGGCGGCATCGAGTTCGTCATTCGATTGTGATAAATCCGCCGCAGATCGTTTCTCGTGGTTCGCTATGGTCAGATCGAGCCTAACTGGGCTCCTCAGTAGTACGGAGTCAGTGTGAGCAACGCCCCCGCCGGTTGGTACCCGAGCCCCGAAGACCCGAATCAGGTCCGCTATTGGGATGGGGCACAGTGGACGCAGAACACAGCGCCCGCCGCGGCCCCGGAGGTGATGACGGCCCCAGCGCCTGTGCTCTCGCCTCCTCCTGCGCCCGCTGCTCCGTTTCCTCCTTCGGCCCCGGCCGCCGCACCTGCTTCTACCGCCGGGACAGGTGTTTCCGGAGCGAAGAAGAAGTGGATCATCGGCGGGGCGATCGCAGCTGGCGTGATCGTTGTCGGATCGGTCGGCGCGGCCATCGGAGCCGGCGGCCGTTCTGAACCCGCTGCAGAGGCGAGCGTCGCCCCGGTCACGGCGACGCCGACGGCTGCGCCGGAACCGGCATCTTCACCCACGCCACCGGCCGCCCCCGTGGTCGAGGCCGTTGATGCCGTCGCATTCCGTGCGCAGGCAGGCTCCCATCTCGACGACATGCTCAAAGACCTCGATGACATCGTCACGACGGTTAACGAGGATGGCTTTTGGCGCCTGTTGAGCAACTCTGGCGAACTCGCGTTCAACCAGGGGCAGCTCGAAGCGCTTGATGTTCCCGAGAACGTGTCCACCACCTGGCCGGCATCTCTTGTCGCACTGGACGGTGCCCAGGACGTTCTGGTTGAGGCGATCTCGACGCAGGATGGCCCGTCGATCCTCGCGGCCGTTGAGACGGTTCGCGCACAGGTCGAGGCAACCCGCGCCGTTGTGAATACCGCTCAGTAGTCGCACCCCGCTGTGGGGAGCGGTCCACCGTTCCCCACACAAAGAAGAGATCGAGTCTCATGGTCGACAAAGAAGTCCACTACGTGACCAAGACGGTGACGACCGTGCGCGGGGCCGAAGCGCGGTCGATTGCGAAGTGGGAGCAGCAGGGCTGGAAATGCGTCTCACAGCTGGAGCTCCCGATGTTCCGCACCCAGCTGACCTTCCGCCAGGTGAAGCCGAAACCTCCGTGGCTCGTGATCGGAATTGCCGGCGGAGTCGTCGTCATCTGCTTCGTCGTCATCCTCATCATGAGTCTGATCACTGGCGGCGATGATCACTCGGTGAAGCCCGCGACGATGCCGACGGCTGCTTCCACTGAGCCCAGCCCCGAACCGTCCGCGGAGCCCGAAGAGAAGTATGTCTACAACGGCCCGCAATACGAGACGGTCGCGGTCGACGCCGGGCGGAGCCCCGCAGCTCTCAACCAGTACTGGATCTACTCGGCTGCACTCGACACTGCGTCCGACGCCTACAAAGACCAGATCAAGTCGATCCTCCATGACATCGCCCGCACCGAAGGGTCCGCTCTGTTCCTGGCGGAGGTCGTGATGGAGCGAGAGATCGCCCTCGCGGAGTCACCGTCGACCTATGAGACTTTTGTGCGGGATTACGGTGAGGACTACGCGATCACCGCGATCCCGCAGAAGGAACCGGCCGGCTGGATCGCCTCCTACGCCGGGGGTTTTGACTACAACACCGGTGAGGCGAGCGATTCGGCGTTCGAGCTGACGTATTGGCCCGCGGGGTCGCCCGAGGTCGAGAAGTGGAAGCCCGGAGAGGCTCATGACGACGGTCAATGAACTCTTCGCCCACGTGGGCGTCGTGAACCGAAGCGTCGTGCGTTGGGGAGAGCCCCCGAACGAGGCGGAGCCGGGCGTGTACATCGTGTCGACGGCTGAGGATGCCGAGTCGAACACAGGTCTTTCTGCCGTGCCCTTGAATCCCGGCGCCATTGAGGAGCTCCTCCGTCTACGCCCGGAAGCCACTGTTGACGGTCATCCCGCGACGGTCACCATGCTGAAGCTCAGACTCAGTGCAATGTGGGCCAAAGGAGAGACCGTGGCATACATCGGACTCGCGAGAACGAGTGTGCGCATGCGCGTTCGGCAGTTCTACCGAACGAGGATCGGCGCTCGAGCGCCTCATGCTGGCGGGCGGCCGATACAGATGCTCGACCCCGCGAAGTTGTGGGTGCACTGCGGCTCAGTTGCGGATCCGCGTGAGGCTGAGGCGGCGATGGTCGCGCGATTCGCCTCCCAAGTCCCTCCCCGCGTGAGCGAGCGCCTCATCGATCCGGACGCCCCGATTCCCTTCGCCAACCTCACGTTCCCGGGCGGGCGCCGCAAGGGGCACGGGCTCTCAGACGTGAAGATACGCAGAGGCCTCAACGAGGGCGGGTGAAAGCCAGCTGGCGGTTCTTCGTTCACTCATGTCGCTGACAATGAGGCAGACGCTCCAGCGTAGGGCGGAGCCGTTTCAGTCGCAGGCGATCCCGTCACCGTCGCGGTCGAGGTCGTACACATCCGGCCCGACCACCTGCAGTGGTCCGCGAACATACGCCGGCCCGTTACCGCTGCCACCCGCGCAGTCGACATCCGACGCGATGGGCACACAGACTCCCGAATAGCTCGAGTGGCACTCAGCCGCGGGCTGCACCAAAGGCACGGGCGCGGGAGGAGGCTGTCGCGTCCCGTTCGACGTGACTTCGTTCACTGGAACGACGGTAACGATCTCGCCGACGACCTCGCGCGACACTTCTACTCCGTCGACGTAGGTCACGCGGTAGGTGGTGACCTTGGTTCCGTCGACGCCCGCCGTCGTGATGGCGGTCTGCCCGACATCGAGTTGCGGATCGTCAGCTGTCGTGCGCTCGAACGGAACGACCGTCGACTCTTCTACTTCTTCGAAGGTGGTGGGCTTCGGAGAGGGGGTCGGCTTCTCGGTCTGGGTGGACGCGAACGGCTTGGCGTCGGACGAGGATGAGCCTGAGCTCGTCGAGTCCGAACCCGGGCCGCCGAGAGCGGCGTTCGCACCGGTCCCCACGAACATCAGCACGAAGGCGAGCCCCAGGGCAGCCCATGCAGCACCGCGCGAGCGTACGCGAAAGAGCTTCGCCGACCCGCGGACGATCGCGTAGATCGCGACGAAGAAGAGGGTCAGGCCGGCGAACATCATGATGATGCCGAGGCTGCGGGTGAGCAGCAGGATTGCCAGAACTACTGCTCCCACGATGAGGATCATCTTCAACCGCGAAGACTTCGTCTGGGAGGGAGCCACCGCGGCGGTCGCTGCCGGCGCCTGGCCCACAGGCGCGGTGTGAATCGTCCACTGGGTGCCATCCCACCAGCGCTGCTGCTGGGCGGGGTGCTCGGGATCGGCGTACCAACCTTGAGGTGCTTCGGGCATCTTTGCCGTCCTTCTACTCGGGCTCTCGCCGAACACTACCGATATTCCGGAGACCCGTGGGCGGAGTGGTGTTGCTCCAGATCGCGGCCAGGAACACGGAGGACTCCAGTTCTGGGCCCCGCTTCACCTCTTCCCCCACGCCGAGCACTGAGCCATCATGAAGACGACCCCTACAGAGGAGATCGCCTTGTCGCTTCCGCACACCCCGTCGGAGACCACTGCTGTCGCTGGACTCCCCGGAGTGCAGGTCATCGCGAGGATCCGTCGCCTTCTGATCCTCGCCGTGATCGCCGCACTGGTGTACCCCGCCCTCATGGTCGCGAGTAGAGCCACCTGCCCTGGTGGCATCGATGGCAGCGGCGGATTCATCGATGCGTCGGGGCAGCCGGTGGACGAGGCTCCTCTGTGCGTCCAGCTGACCCTCGGTCCCAGCCCGCTGGTCTACGTCGGTATTGCTGCGATCGTGCTGATCGCTCTCGGCCGCGTGATGAAGGCGAGCGACGAACACGGTGCCCTCAAGGTTCTGAACCGGGCAGCGATCGGAGTCGGGGCCCTCGTGATTGTCGCGATCGTCGTCTCACGCGTCTGGTTCTTCATGATCCCTATGGAGGGGCTCACCTCCGGCTCCTGGACGGTCTTCAGCCCGTTCCCCTTCGGCAACATCGACGTTACGACCACACCCGTGACCACGGAGTGAGGCACGACAGGGGTAGGAGAGTCGCGCGGATATGCGGCTGCAGGAGCGCGACACGCCCGGCGGTCGGCCTAGATTTGCCCGATGCCCGGGATCCGCGTAACTTATTACTTGTTCGCCCCAAACGGTTGAGCGGAGGTCCTCGGACCGGCTCCCGTCAAGCAGCTAACACCTCCCGAATCCCAGACACTCACTGAGTGAACAGGATGAAGGTGCTGATCCGTTCCCACGGTCAGGCCGAGAAAAACTCGGACTTGACAACGGAAACGAGATCGGTAAGATAGAGAAGTTGCCCTTCGGGCCTGGCTGTGATGGCTGGGTCGTGGGAGCATCCGATCCTTGAGAACTCAACAGCGTGCACTTGTCAAATGCCAAATTATCCTCGTCTAGCTTCGGCTAGTTGAGAATTCCTTTGGATCAAAGACCAATCCCTTCCGGGGGGTT
>NZ_LMCS01000003.1:0-1006197 GCF_001425645.1 Microbacterium sp. Root322
GGTACTGCAGGGGGGACCCTGTGGGAGAGTAGGACACCGCCGGACTCCTTTTAGTCAAAATGGCCACCCATCGTTGGGTGGCCATTTTGCGTTTACACGCGAGTGCGTACGAAACAGAAGCAAGAGCCATTCCGCAAGGGGTGGCTCTTCTTCGTCAACGTCGCACGTCGAGGGAGCGTTCAGTTCAACGGCGGATCGGAAGACGCAGCGTGAGAACGGTGCCGGCGCCCTCGGCGGAGCGGATCGACACATCCCCGCCGTGATGCCGCATCACCGTGGCGACGAGCGTGAGCCCGATGCCTGAGCCCGTGACGTCTCGTGCGTTCTGGGCCCGCGCGAGCTCATCGAAGACCGTCGGCAGATCCCCCGCGGGGATTCCCCGGCCGGCATCCGCGACGTCGATGACAGCCCAGCCGTCTTGTTCGCGCAGCCGCACCTCGATCGGACCCTGCGCCGAGTACTTGGCAGCGTTCGACAGTACGTTGTCGAGCGCCAGCGACAGCAGATCGAGGTCTGCCTGGAGCGGTGGCACGGGCCACGGCACTCGGGTGACCGTCAACGCGAGCCGTGCGCCCACCGCAGGGTTGTGGGCAGCCAACGCCGCGACGGCCTCGCTGAGCACCTGCTCGAGATCGACCATCTCGAGCTCCAAGGGGCGCGTCTCCAGCTCCGCCAGTTTGCGCAGGTCCCGCACCAGAGCGCTCAGCTTCGTCGCCTGAGTGTCCACCACCCGCCACTCGTCGAGAGAGGATCCATCCTGCGCCGCAGCTGCGGCCGCCGTCGCCCGAATAGCGGTCAACGGGTTCTTCAGCTCATGATCGAGCCGCGCAAGGAACCGTTGGTGATTCGCGTGCTCGGTCTGTGCCGCCTGTGCGGCGGCATCGGCCACGGCCGTCTGCATCCTGGTGTGCTCACGACGCCGCGTGCGATGAATGACGAGCATGATCGCCGGAACGGCGGAGACGAGTGCACCCGCGAGCGCCACGGCACCGGGAAGTGCGAGGTCGATCGCGAGAAGGCGCTGGTCCCCGGCTGCAGCCATCACCCCCGCGGCGAGAGCGCACACCCCGACCGGCACAACCGAGGCCACCCCGAGTGCCACGCCCCTGCGGTCGGTCATGCGCCCACCACCCGCGGAACGAACAGGTAGCCCATGCTCTGCGCGGTCTCGATGAGGCGCGCTTCTCCTGCGGAGTCGCCGAGCACCCGGCGCAGCTCGGCGATGCGGTGGTCGACGGCACGGCTCGATGAGGCGAAGTCGAAGCCCCACAGCGCTGACAGGAGCCGCTCTCGCGTGTGCACCTCCTGCGGATGCAGCATCAAGTACTCGAGCAGGGTGAGGGCTTTCGGGGTGAGGGTGAGTTCGGTGTCGCCCCGCCACACGCGACGCGCGGTGCGATCCAGCGTGATGTCCAGTGCCTGCAGCCGTTGCGAGCCCCGGAGGGCACCGGCGCCCTGCGAGCTTCGACGCAGCACGGCGCGGATGCGCGAGATCAGCTCGTGCGGATCGAAGGGCTTGTTCAGATAGTCGTCGGCGCCCTCGTCGAGGGCCGCGCTGCGCTCCCACGACTCGCCGACCTGGGTGAGCAGAATGATCGGGAGCCAGAGCTGCCGGCCCCGGATGCGACGGACGAACTCGCGCCCGTCGACATGGGGCATGATCACGTCGCACACCACCAGGTCGGGCACCTCGCGCTCCACCTCGGCCAGACCCGCGCGCCCGTCTTCGGCAATGCGCACGTCGAAGCCGCTCCTCCCCAGGAACGCGGCCAGCGCCCCGGTGATCGCCTCGTCGTCGTCGACGAGCAGGATCCGGGGGCGCTCGGTCTGTTCGGTGATCATCAGCCCCGCCCGAGGGAGTTCGCGCTGCCGTCGTCTTCCAGCGTCGGTGTCGGCCCCGTCCAGTACACCTCGTTGGCGCTCCCCGACACGGTCGCCGTGCCTATCGTCCCGGCATAGACGACGGTGCCGGAGCCGCGGAGCAGGAGCTCATCGACGTCGTCGGCGATCACGACGCCCGCATCGATGTCGATCACCAGACTCGCGCACGACCCCTCGACGCGGACCACGGCGCCGTCGTGGTCCAGTGGCCCGCTCGGGCAGGTCATCGTGATCGTGGCCGCAGCGATCAGCCGCTCGCGTTCGGCCGCGTTCGGTGCGGAGAGCGCTGGTGGTGCCGCCTCTGTCCCCTCGTCCGGTGACGAGGTCGCGCGCGGCGTGGTCTCGTCCTGCGGGGCGGGGCCGGCCTCCTGTGGTGCAGGCGAGCGGGCATCGTCTGCGGAGGGATCGATGATGCGGACCGTGCATCCGGTGAGCAGCAGCGCCGCGATCACCACAGGAGTGATCGCGGCGATGTGCCGGCGTGCAGCGCGCATGGCATCCATCTTCTCGTGTCAGAAGGTCGCCGGGATGAAGATCTCGACGCGTCGGTTGAGCTGGCGCCCCGCGGGGTTGTCGACGCCGTCGATCTCGTTCGCGGCGACAGGCCGGGACTCCCCGAAGCCCTCGGCGGTGAGTGCCGTGCCGACCCCGCGGTCCTGGAGGCCATCGACCACCGCATCCGCGCGGTCCTCCGACAGTGTCTGGTTCTCGGCATCCGATCCGATGGCGTCCGTGTGGCCCGACACCGAGGCCTGCGCGACCTCGAGCGCGGTGAGCGCGTCGGCCACGGCATCCAGCGTGGCGGCCGCATCGGCGCGGATGTCGCTCTTGTCGAAGTCGAACAGCACCCCGTCCTCGAATGTGAGGGTCGTGCCGCAGGACTCCAACGGGGCGAGCGTGCCCAGCGGCGGGAACACCCCGAGCGTGGGGACGACCGGCAACGGCTCGGCCTTCACCCGCTCGCCGTTCACCTGTGCCGTGCCGTCGCCGAAGTTCTGGATGGTGATGTCGCGGCTGGTGTAGTTGCCCGATCCGTCGCCGAAGTTCTGGATGGTCACGGCCCCGGCCTCGTAGTTGCCGGAGCCGTCGCCGAAGTTCTGGATGCTCACGTCGCCGTCGGTGTAGTTGCCGGAACCGTCGCCGAAGATCTGCACCGTCTTGGTCGCATCGGTGTAGTTGCCGGAGCCGTCGCCGAAGTTCTGGATCGTGACCGCGCCATCGGTGTAGTTGCCCGATCCGTCACCGAAGTTCTGGATCGTGACGCCGTTGATCGTGGAGGTGCCCGATCCGTCGCCGAAGTTCTGCACGGTTCCGTCCGGCCCCGTGAAGGTGCCGGATCCGTCGCCGTACAGCAGCGCGGTGCCGTTGCCGGAGATCACATTCCCGGTCGCATCGCAGTGCGCCGGTGTCGCCGTGACCCCGGGGATGTCGGCGAGCGCATCGTTGACCTCGATCGCGAAGGCGGATGCCGACGAGTCCAGCAGCGAGAGGTCGGGTAGGACGAACAGCGGCACGGGCGGGAACTGGCCCACGTCGTATCCGGGAACCGTGGCGACGGCGGAAGTCGGGGCATCGGGCGACGTCGGGGCGCCGCTCGGCTTCGGGGCGCCCGGCGGCGTCGCGGCACACCCGGTGACGACGAGGGAGGCCAGGAGTCCGAGTGCGACGCCCTGGCGGCGACGGCGGGAGGCAGACGAGGCGATGCGTGCGGCGGTGGTCATGGATCGAGCGTATCCAGCCGGTGTGGCGATACTGTCGCGGAGTTGTCGCAAGCCTGCGACACGTCCGTTCACCGCTTGACCCGCGACTCCAGAACCCCCGCGGTGTCGATGACGGCATCCGCGAGCGTCCGCTCATCGAGTCCTTCGCCGCCCCACGTGACAGCCACTGCGGCGACCGGCCAGCCGGTGTGGTCGCGCACGACGGCTCCGACCGATCGGAGCCCGTCTGCCACCTCGCTGTCCTCGACCGCATAGCCGCGCGCCCGCACTTCCCGCAGGAGTTCGCGCAGCTCTGCGGGGCGACGCGGCCCCAGCCCTGTGCGGTCGGGGAACGCCGACGCGCTCGGATACAGCGCGCGCACCTGTTCGCGGGGCAGGGCGGCCAGCATCGCCCGCCCGCTCGCGGTGAGGTGCGCAGGAAGGCGTACGCCGACATCCGTCACGAGGGCGGGGCGGCGGGGTGCGCGCTCCTCGACGATGTAGAGCACGTCGCCACCGCTCATCACGGCGAGGTGGGCGCTCTCGCCCAGGCGGTCGGACAGCGCGGCGATCAGCGGTCGGCCGAGTCGGGCGAGCGGCTGCTGGCGGGTGTAGCCGCCGGCCAGCTCGAACGCCGAGGTGCCCAGACCCCATCTCTGCTCCTCACGGAGATGAAGCACGAAGCCGTGCGCGGCCAACGTGGTGAGCAGGTGATAGACCGTGGAGCGCGGCAGGTCGAGCTCGCGCGCGATCGCAGATGCCGCCACAGGAGCCGGGCGTCCTGCGAGGTAGCTGAGGATGCGGAGGGTGTTCTCGGCCGCCGGGACCTGCGGCTCGGCTGCGCGGGAGGCCGCACTCCTGTCTGGGATCACAGACAAAGCATCGCACGAACGGGTATCCCCGTCGACACCGCGGGTGTGGAATCAGAACATGACCGAACTTGCCCCCGTGCTGGTCGGAGCGGCTCCGCTGTCTCCCGCCGATGTCGTCGCTGTCGTCCGCCACGACGCTCCCGTCCAGATCGACGCGGAGGCGCTCGCACGCGTCGCCGACACCCGCCGCGTGATCGACGGCCTCGCGGCTGATCCGAACCCGCACTACGGCGTCTCCACCGGCTTCGGGGCCCTCGCGACCACGTTCATCGCTCCCGACCGCCGCCTGCAGCTGCAGGCCAGCCTGATCCGCTCGCACGCCGCCGGCACGGGCACCGAGGTCGAGCGCGAGGTCGTCCGCGGTCTTCAGCTCCTGCGCCTGCAGACGCTCGCCTCCGGGCGCACGGGTGTCCGCCCGGTCGTCGTCGAGACCTACGCGGCCCTGCTCAACTCCGACATCACGCCCGTGGTGCGCGAGTACGGCTCGCTCGGCTGCTCGGGCGACCTCGCGCCTCTCGCCCACATCGCCCTGGCCACGATGGGCGAAGGCGACGTGCGCGATGCCTCCGGCGCCCTGGTTCCCGCATCCGACGCCCTCGCCGCCGCGGGCATCGAGCCGCTCACCCTCGTCGAGAAGGAGGGGCTGGCACTCATCAACGGCACCGACGGCATGCTCGGCATGCTGGTGCTCGCACTCCACGACCTGGAGACCCTTCTGCTCACCGCCGACATCGCCGCGGCGATGTCGGTCGAATCGCAGCTCGGCACCGACGCCGTGTTCGCCGCCGACCTGATGGCGCTGCGCGCCCAGACGGGACAGTCCGCGTCGGCGGCGAACCTGCGCGCGTTCCTCGGCGACTCCCCCATGGTCGCGAGCCACAAGGGACCGGACGACGGCCGCGTGCAGGATGCCTACTCGCTGCGCTGCTCGCCCCAGGTGCACGGCGCCGCGCGCGACACCCTCGCCCATGCGACGCTGATCGCCGGGCGCGAGCTCGCCAGCGTGATCGACAACCCCGTCATCACCCTCGACGGCCGCATCGAGTCCAACGGCAACTTCCACGGCGCTCCCGTCGCGGCCGTCCTCGACTTCCTCGCGATCTCGGTCGCCGACGTCGCCTCGGTCTCCGAGCGTCGTACGGACCGCGCGCTGGATCCGGCCCGCAGCCACGGTCTCCCGCCGTTCCTCGCCGATGAGGTCGGCGTCGACTCCGGTCTCATGATCGCGCAGTACGCGGCCGCCGGAATCGTCTCCGAGCTCAAGCGCCTCGCGGTGCCGGCATCCGTCGACTCGATCCCGTCGTCCGCCATGCAGGAAGACCACGTGTCGATGGGGTGGGCCGCCGCGCGCAAGCTGCGACGCGCGATCGACGGACTCGGACGCGTGCTCGCGATCGAGATCCTCACCGGTGCGCGCGCCCTCGACCTGCGCGCCCCGCTTCAGGCCGGACCCGCGACCGGTGCCGTGCGCGACCTGGTGCGCACCGTCGCCGCCGGTCCCGGCCCCGACCGCTTCCTCTCGCCCGAGATGGAAGCCGTCACCGCACTCGTCCAGTCGGGCGCCGTCGCCCGCATCGCAAAGGAGCACACCCATGGCTGAGTCCCCCGTATCCGGGCCCCGCGTCGTCCGCGCCGCCCGCGGCAACCAGCGCACCGCGAAGAGCTGGGGCGCCGAAGCCGCCAAGCGCATGCTGATGAACAACCTCGATCCCGAGGTCGCCGAGCACCCCGAAGACCTGGTCGTCTACGGCGGCACCGGCAAGGCCGCGCGCAGCTGGGAGGCGTACGACGCGATCGTGCGCACTCTCGACGAGCTCGAACCGGATGAGACCCTGCTGGTGCAGTCGGGCAAGCCGGTCGGCGTCTTCCGCACCCACGAGTGGGCGCCGCGTGTGCTGATCGCCAACTCCAACCTGGTGGGGGACTGGGCGAACTGGCCCGAGTTCCGCAAGCTCGAAGAGCTCGGCCTCATCATGTACGGGCAGATGACCGCCGGATCCTGGATCTACATCGGCACGCAGGGAATCCTGCAGGGCACGTACGAGACGTTCGCGGCCGTCGCCCGCTCGCTCGGCCGCGACTCGCTCCGCGGCACCCTCACCCTCACCGGTGGAGCCGGTGGCATGGGCGGCGCTCAGCCGCTCGCCGTGACTCTGAACGACGGAGCGGTGCTGATCGTCGATGTGGATGAGTCGCGTCTCGCCCGTCGCGTGGAGCACGGCTACCTCGACGAGTACACGACCGACCTCGATGCGGCCGTCGCCCGGGTCGTCGCCGCCAAGGAGGCGGGCGAAGCCCTCTCGGTCGGCGTGGTCGGCAACGCGGCCGAGGTCTTCCCCGAGCTGCGGCGCCGCGGCGTGCCGATCGACATCGTGACCGATCAGACCAGCGCCCACGACCCGCTCGCCTACCTGCCGCTCGGCATCACGGTCGCGGACTGGAAGGCCGAGGCCGCGCGCGACCCGGAGGAGTTCACGCGCCGCTCGCGCGAATCGATGGCCGCGCACGTCGCGGCGATGGTGGCCTTCCAGGATGCGGGGGCCGCGGTGTTCGACTACGGCAACTCGATCAGGGCCGAAGCGCAGCTGGGCGGGTTCGACCGGGCGTTCGAGTTCCCCGGGTTCGTGCCGGCGTACATCCGCCCGCAGTTCGAGGAAGGACGCGGGCCGTTCCGCTGGGCTGCCCTCTCCGGCGACCCGGAAGACATCTACAAGACCGACCGGGCCATCGCCGAGCTCTTCCCCGAGGATGCCGCCCTGCACCGCTGGCTCGAGAAGGCCGGGGAGAAGGTGCACTTCGAGGGTCTGCCCGCCCGCATCTGCTGGCTCGGCTACAAGGAGCGCCACCTCGCCGGGCTCAAGTTCAACGAGATGGTCGCCTCGGGCGAGCTGTCGGCCCCGATCGTGATCGGTCGCGACCACCTCGACGCAGGCTCCGTGGCATCGCCGTACCGCGAGACCGAGGCCATGAAGGACGGCTCCGACGCGATCGCCGACTGGCCCCTGCTGAACGCCCTGCTCAACACGGCATCCGGCGCCTCCTGGGTGTCGCTGCACCATGGCGGCGGCGTCGGCATCGGTCGCTCCATCCACGCCGGTCAGGTCACGGTCGCCGACGGCAGCGCCCTCGCGGCAGAGAAGCTCGAACGCGTGCTGACGAACGATCCGGGCACCGGAGTGATGCGGCACGTCGACGCCGGATACGAGCACGCCCGTGAGGTGGCGCGCGAGCGCGGCCTCAACGTGCCGATGCTCTGAGAGGGTGAGGGCATGTCGACGCTCATCACGAACATCGCGGAACTGACCACCAACGCTTCCATCGGCGGCGACCTCACCGGGACCGTTCTCGATGCCGCGGTGCTGATCGAGGGCGAGCGGATCGCCTGGGTGGGCGCCGCCGCGGACGCACCGGAGGCCGATGAGGTCGTCGACGCCGGTGGGCGTGCGGTGATCCCCGGGTTCGTCGACAGTCACAGCCACCTGGTCTTCGCGGGCGACCGCGCGGCCGAGTTCGAGGCCCGCATGGCAGGCCAGAAGTACGCCGCCGGCGGCATCCGCTCGACCGTCGCCGCGACCCGGGCCGCCTCCGATGACGAGCTGCGCGCACGCCTTCGCGGCTTCCTCGACGAGATGCTCGCGCAGGGCACGACGACCGTCGAGATCAAGAGCGGCTACGGGCTGAGCGTCGCCGACGAGGAGCGCCTCGTGCGCCTGGCCGCAGAGGTGACACCCGAGGTGACCTTCCTCGGAGCGCACGTCGTGCCTGCCGAGTATGCCGACCGGCCGGACGAGTACGTCGATCTGGTCACCGGGCCCATGCTCGATGCCTGCGCACCGCACGCGAAGTGGGTCGACGTGTTCTGCGAGACCGGCGCCTTCACGGTGGCGCAGTCACGCCGGGTTCTGGAAGCCGGGATCACACGCGGCCTCGTGCCTCGGGTGCATGCGAGCCAGCTCGGTCCGGGGGAGGGTGTGCGTCTGGCGGTCGAGCTCGGTGCGGCATCCATCGACCACGGCACCTATCTGACGGATGCCGACGTCGACGCGCTCGCCGGCTCCGACACCGTGCTCACGCTGCTGCCGGGCGTGGAGTTCTCGACGCGGCAGCCGTATCCTGACGCCCGCCGCCTCATCGACGCGGGAGTGACCGTGGCCCTCGCCTGCGACACGAACCCGGGGTCGAGCTTCACCTCGTCGATGCCGTTCTGCATCGCCGTGGCCGTGCGCGACATGGGGATGACTCCGGCCGAGGCCGTCTGGGCGGCGACCGCCGGGGGCGCGAAGGCGCTCCGCCGCGACGACGTGGGCGTGATCGCACCCGGCGCCAGAGCCGACCTCGTGCTGCTCGACGCGCCGACCCGCATCCACCTCGCCTACCGACCCGGCGTTCCGCTCGTGCGGGCGGTCTGGAAGGACGGGCGAGCGATCGGCTGAGGCCACGGGGCGCTCAGCCGATCGCTCCGCGCCGAAGCCAATGTGATAAGTGGATTGAGGGTTCACAGATCATAATGAGAATTATTGTGCCCATTCAGTTTCGTCATCTGCTCTCGGATTTGGAGCAGGCGCCGAGAAGGGCGGATACTTCTGGCACCCGAACCGCGTGATCCGGACCGGGGCATCCCCATGCAGACACCCTCTTCTCTCGCACCAGGAACGACCATCGCCATCGTCGGCGCCGGCCGTCTCGGACGCGTACTCGCGCGGGCACTGCGCGCCGTGCGGCTCGACGTGCTCGGCCCGTTCGGCCGCGCGGAGCAAATCCCGGATGCGGACATCGTCGTGCTCTGCGTGCCGGATGCCGCGATTGCCGAGACCGCCCTCGCGGCTCGCCCGCATGCCGGTGTGCTCGGACACGTCTCCGGTGCGACCCCTCTCGACGACGTGGATTTCAGCCTCCACCCGTTGCAGACCTTCACCGGCACGGAGTCGGCTGAGGTGTTCCACGGCATCGGCGCCGCTGTCGCCGGCCGTACGTCCGCAGCGCGCGAGGTCGCGGAACAGCTCGCCGTCGCCCTCGGCGCTCGTCCGTTCCCGGTCGACGACGCTAACCGTGCGAGCTACCACGCCGCCGCATCCTTCGCCTCGAACTTCCTCCTCACCGTCCTCGACTCCGCGGAGAGGCTCACCTCCGCCGCGGGTGTTCCCGGCGACGACGCGCGGGCGCTCCTGGCACCGCTCGTGCGGCGGACGGTCGAGAACTGGGAGGCGAGTGGTGCTCCTGCGGTTCTGACCGGACCCATCGCCCGGGGCGATGAGGCGACCGTCGCGCGCCAACGTGCCGCCGCGGCGGAGCTCGAGCTGTCCGACCTGTTCGATGCCCTCGCCGCCGTCACGCGCACGATCGCCGCCCGCCCCGCCCCTGCAACCGAGGAGCCCTCCACATGAGAATCCTCCGCACGATCCCCGAGGTCAGAGCCGCTATCCGCGAAGCGAGGGTCGGGGGCTCGATGATCGGTCTCGTGCCCACGATGGGTGCCTTCCACGACGGGCACCTGTCGCTGATGCGGGCCGCGCGCGCGGTATCCGACCTGGTCGTCGTCTCGCTCTTCGTCAATCCGACCCAGTTCGGCGCGAACGAAGACCTCAGCGCCTACCCGCGCGATGAGGCACGCGATGCCACGCTCGCGGAAGCTGCAGGCGTCGACATCCTCTTCGCTCCCGCACCGTCGGAGATCTACCCCGAGGGGTTCGCGACGAACATCCACGTCGCGGGCCTCACCGACGTGCTCGACGGTGCGAGCCGTGGGGCGCACCACTTCGACGGGGTCGCCACGGTCGTCACGAAGCTGTTCGGCATCGTCCGGCCGGACACCGCCTACTTCGGGCAGAAGGACGCGCAGCAGGTGCTCGTGGTCCGCCGTGTCGTGCGGGACCTCGACCTCGACGTGCGGATCGTCGCCTGCCCGATCGTGCGGGAAGCCGACGGGCTCGCCATGAGCTCGCGCAACGTGTACCTCGACCCCGCCGCCCGTGTGCAGGCGACCGCGCTCAACCGTGCCCTCGACGCGGGCGCCGCGGTGTTCGAGGCGGGTGACGCCGCCGCCGGGAGCATCCTCTCCGCCGCGCGCGACGTGCTCGGCGACGCCGGGATCGACCCCGAATACCTCGAGCTCCGCGACGCCGAGACGCTGCGCCCCCTCGCGCGGGTCGACCGCGACGCCCTGCTCGCCGTCGCCGCGCACGTCGGGGCCGCACGACTGATCGACAACCACGTCCTGCGCGCGGCGGAAGCTTCAAATCACAGAGAGAAGGAGGCCGGCGCATGAGCGCTCATGCTTCTCCCCGCACGCGTGTCACACTCGCCGGCCTCGCCGCGAAGAAGGCGGCCGGAGAGCCGATCGTCATGGTGACCGCGTACGACCATCCGAGTGCGCAGATCGCGGAGGCCGCCGGTGTCGATGTCGTCCTCGTGGGTGACTCGGCCGCGATGACCGTGCTCGGCTACGACAGCACGGTGCCCGTCACTATCGACGAGATGCTCATGCTGACCAAGGCTGTTCGACGCGGCCTCACGGTCCCGTTGCTCGTCGGCGACCTGCCGTTCGGCTCGTACGAAGCCTCCGACGAGGTGGCCATCGCGACCGCGCAGCGCTTCGTGAAGGAAGCCGGCTGCGACCTGGTGAAGATCGAGCGCGGCGGCACCACCGTCCACCGCGCGCGAGCGCTCGTGCAGGCGGGCATCCCCGTCGTCGGGCACGTCGGGCTCACCCCGCAGACGGCCGTCGCGCTCGGAGGCTACCGCGCGCAGGGGCGCACCGCCCAGGCCGCGCTCGCCGTGATCGACGATGCGCTGGCGTTGCAGGATGCCGGGTGCTCGATGCTCGTGGTCGAGGCGGTGCCCGCCGAGGTGACGGCCACCCTCGTGCCGCTGCTCGACATCCCGGTGATCGGCATCGGAGCCGGCGCGGATGCCGACGGACAGGTGCTCGTGTTCCACGATCTGCTCGGGCTCTACGACGGCGGAGCCGCCAAGTTCGTCAAGCGCTACGCCGACCTGCGCGCAGCGGCGATCGCGGGTGTCGAGGCGTATGCGGCCGAGGTACGCTCCGGCGCCTACCCGGCGGTCGAGCACGGGTACTCCATGGCGCGAGAAGAGGCCGCGCGCCTCGAGGAGCTGCTCGCGGGGCGTTGACACCTTCGTGATCTTGTATTTACTTCTTCTCGCGCCATCCGTGGTGCCCCCGGCAAAGTTGTTTATCTAACGTTCCTGCTTTCGCTGTTCCCTGTCTCGAACGGCTCCCTAGCGTCGATCTCAGCGCCGGTTCGGTGCGTCGTAGATATACACGTGGAAGAGGATCAAGTGAAGAGACAGATCGCAGGAGTGTGCACGCTCGCGGCCGTCGCCGCAGCCGTCGCGTTCCCCCTCGCGGCGAACGCCGCTGACGGACTGGCCGCACCGACGTTCAGTCAGGAGGGCGGCCGGTTCACCGAGTCGGCCACCGTCGCGCTCACCGCGCCGCAGGGCGCCGAGATCAGGTACACGCTCGACGGCTCGACGCCGACCGCGAAGAGCCCGATCTACAAGAAGCCGCTCGTCATCGAGGAGACGTCGAACCTCGCTGCGGTCTCGATCAAGGGTGGTGTCACATCGCCCGCCGAGATCGAGGGCTACATCATCAAGACGGAGGAGGAGCCGCAGCTGTCGTTCTTCGTGATGAGCGACGTGCACACGTCGTCCCTCGACGACAAGAACCGGGGCATCTGGAGCAGCCACTTCGACACCCTGGCCTCGATCAACCCCGATCCCGACCTGATCATCTCCAACGGCGACCAGATCAACGACAACAACAACAAAACCGCGCCCGACCACCAGGTCGTGAAGACGATCTTCGACGAGAACATCGATCGCCTCGGACTCGACGACACTCCGATCCTGATGTCCCACGGCAACCACGACGTGGGCAACGCCGACATGGCCAAGTACTACGGCGACTGGTTCCCCAACGCGTCCGGCGGCTACTACGAGAAGACGATCGACGGTCAGACCTTCCTCGTGATCGACACCGAGCGGTACTCGGGCGCGCAGCGCACGTGGCTGCAGGGTCGTCTCGCCGCCCTCTCGGCCGAGTCGGGCGCTCTCAACACGCCGATCTTCGTCGTCGGCCACCGACCGACCGCCAACACGGTCTACGACGGGGCCCAGGCCTCGAACGCCGCGCTCACGAGCGACCTCTCCGGGTACCCGCAGGCCGTCTACTTCTCCGGCCATTCGCACCTGCACCTGAACGACGAGCGCTCCATCTGGCAGGGGGCCTTCACGGCTGTGAACGACGGATCCATGTCGTACACCGAGACTCCCCACGATGCGTACCAGATCTACGGCGATGCGCTCTGGGACGAGTTCACGATCCCCACCGCGCAGGCCCTCTACGTCGAGGTCTACTCAGACCGCACCGAGATCGACCGGATCAACTTCGCCGCCGAGGACGAACGCACCTACACGAACGGCGCGTGGGGCTACCAGTCCGGCTACCCGTTCGCCAGCGCGGGGACGCTCGCAGGGCCGACGTGGACCGTCCGCCTCGACGGCAGCACCGCCGAAGAGGTGCGCGCGAACTTCGACTACACGGCCGCCGCGCGCGATGCGGTCGCTCCGGTGCAGCAGGGAGCACCCGAGCACATCGTGACGAACGGGGCCGATGTGCTCCGCGTTCCCGCCGCGACCGATGACGAAGCGGTGTACGGCTACGACGTGCGGGTCCGCGATGCGGTCACGGGCGCCGAGGCGCTGCCGATCAGGGCCGGGGCGAAGGTGCTCGCCGACTTCCAGATCGCGCCGCGCCCGAGCGTGCTCGAGATCCCGCTCGCCATCCGCAACGGCCGACAGGCCGATGCTCCGCTCCTCACCCTCACGAAGGGGACGAGCTACATCGCCGAGGTCACCGCGGTCGACATGTACGGCAACCGCTCCGAGAAGACCTCGGTCGCATTCGTCGCCGGCGAGGTGCCGGACACCACGCGCCCGCAGGTCACGCTCGTCAGTCCGGCGTCGGCCGGCCCCTCGAAGTCCATCGACATCCGGGTCGATGCGACCGATGAGGTGGGGCTCGCCCGCATCGTCGCGAACATCTACCAGGGCGGGAAGCTCGTCAAGAGCACGCAGTCGGCGGTCTCGGGTGCGAGCGGTTCGCATGTCGCGACGGTCAAGCTTCCCGACGGTGCGTACACGGTCAAGTACAACGCCCAGGATGCGTCCGGCAACATCTCGAAGACCTCGACCTTCGATGTCGTCGTCGACGCCACAGCCCCCACGGTGACCGTGAAGACCGGCGGCTCGTTCACGGTCGGCGATGCAGCGGGATATGACAAGGTCAGCTTCAAGCTCAACGATGCCGGCAAGGTCGACCGGATCGCGCTCAACGGCGTCGAGAAGGATCTGACGAACAACGCCTGGTCCGACCTCAACTTCGTGAAGCCGGGGACCTTCGGCGGGGTGAAGGGCGAGAACACGCTTCTCGTCTACGACGTCGCCGGCAATGTCACGACGGTGGAGTTCGTGCTGCGCTGACATGCAGAGGTGGGGCCCTGTGGTGAGGCGAGGCCGTGTCCTCTCGCACCGCAGGGCCTCCCGGCGTCCGCCGGAGGACCGGGGCATGCTCCGAGTCTTCCTGCACGACCAGAAGGTTCGAAAAGTTCTCGACAGTTCGTGCTTTCGTGGCGGGGAGCAGGGCCGCGAGAGGTCTAGCGTTGCGCGGATGAACCTCTCCGAGCACGTCCACGTCACCGGGGCTCTTCACGTCGAGATGTCGGTGACCGATCGGCCTGACCTCACCCGGGTCATCGGTGTGCCGCGCGACGCGCCCTCCTATTGGATCGTGGAGGCCTACCGGCTGAGCCTCGGGCTCGAGCCCGAGACGCCCGACTCTGAAGACGGGCCCGACCACTCGCCCCTCATCGATCTCGTGTCCTGGAGGGGCAACACGCAGCGGGTGTCGATCCCCGGCGTCGCTGACGTGGTCGACGTGACGATCAGCGGACCGTTCGAGACCACGATGGGGGAGCCGCGCGTCACCGTCGTCGATGCGGGTCGCGTTCAGGCGGAAGAGCAGACGGAGGCCGCGGGCTGGCAGGTGCAGCGACCACCGTTCCGGGCGGAGCATGTGGCGTTCGAACTCGCGCAGCGCTTCGGCCTGGTGCAGCCGCGACTCGACCCGATCGCTGCGAGTGAGCGGGGCGACGGCCTGCGCGCCTCCTCCTCGCTGGTGACGCTGTGCGAGTCGTTGACGCCCGTCCGTCGACTGGCGCTTCTCGCACACCTCGAAGGCACGGGGCTCATCGACGCCGCGCCGCCCGGCCAGGTGGCCGCGGACTCGGCGACCGTGGAATCGGCGACCGCAGGACTGCGGGGTCTCGTTGCGCGGATCGGCCCCGACGGCGTCGAGCAGGACCCGGTAGCCGGGTGGCTGCCCCGCGAGGCCGTCGCCGAGGCCGTCGAAGACCTCGGGTGGCACGACGCGGAGGCGTCCGACGTGCCAGACCCCGTCGATGCCCTGGCATTGCTGGCACGGCAGACGAAGGCGGTGCGCAGGCTGCGCGGTCGCATCGTGGTCACGCACCTCGGGCACGCGCTGGCGAACGGTGAAGCGCGCGGCTTCCTCCGGGTCGTCGGCGTCGTGAGAGCGCACGGCAAGGAGCGGCTGTTCCCGCATGGGCAGCTGCCCGCCGTCACCCTCGCACTGCTGGCCGTCGCCGACGGGTCGGTCATGGCGTTCGACGAGCTTCCCGAAACCGTCACGCGCGGTGAGGCTGCGGTCGACGAGGGGCGAGGCCACGGCGGGAGGTTCTCCGAGTGGTCACTGCGATCGCATCGGGAGGGCGACGCGGAGCGCGGATCCGGAGATCGATATGCGGTGCGGCGGGTGGTCGAGAGCCTGTGCGCCCTCTCGTCGCCCGGAGCATTCGCATCGATCTCTCCAGCGATGCGCGCCGTCGCGGGCGCAGCTCTGTGGTGAGGGCGGTGGCGGTCGACGGCTGACGGCTGACGGCTGCTGGAGCGCCGTCGCTGTGATGTCAGTCTGCGCGGCCCGCGGGCACATCGGGCTCCCAGCGCAACAGGTCGCCCGGCTGGCATTCGAGCACGGCGCACAGCGCGTCGAGCGTCGTGAACCGCACGGCCTTCGCGCGACCATTCTTCAAGACGGCGAGGTTGGTCGGGGTGATGCCGATCCTGTCGGCGAGTTCGCCGACGCTCATCTTCCGCCGCGCCATCATCACATCGATATCGACCACGACGGGCATCAGATCACCTCGTTGTCGAGCTCTGAGCGCCACGAGCGCGCCTCTGCCTCGCGGTCGATCGCCTGCCGCAGCAGCGCCTTCATCACGACGACCAGCAGCGCCATTCCGGCGAGCACCACTCCTGCGCCCCCGATCAGCGCCACGACACCGGGAGCGATCGATCCCTGTGCGAGCAGGGCCGCCAGGATCCAGGTGAGCAGCGCAGCCGTCAGGATCGCTCCGATGATCACGTCGACGTACCGGAAGGAGGACTCCGAGAAGATCGAGCCGGCGCGCACCCTGGTCAGCAGCATCCACACGCACACGCCGAAGACCTGGAGTGTGCCGACACCCAGGACGACGAGGGAGACCAGGAAGATCCGGCCCCACAGCTCGTTCTCGCCGAGGTCGAGCCACAGGAGAGGGACGATCAGTGCCTGCACCGCCACGGAGCCGAGCATCGCCACAGCGATCACGATGCGCAGCACGAGGATCGTCAGTTTTCCCATGGAGTGACCTTTCATCGAAGAACATGGGAAATCTATCGATATTCGTTCGATTTGGCAAGTCGGATCACTCCGAGCGACCGTCGAGACCCCCTCGGATGGAGACCTCGGAGGGGCCTCAGTGCTTCCGCAGGAGCGCGCGGAGTCTGCGGGCGGTTCGTCCGGCGAAGTCCTTCACGCGTCCACCCGGCCATTCGCGGCGGAGCTCGACGCGGCCGTCATCCGTCGCCACGAGAGCGCATGAGCGTCCGGCGAGCAGAGGCGACCGCCCGGCGCGGGCGAGCACGGCGGGGGTGGCCTCGAGCGGGGTCTCGAACGTCCACCCCGCGCGGCGGACCTTCACGGTCAGGGCGCCTCCGCGCGACTCGTCGCTCGGGCCGAACACCTTCAACGGATCGATCGCGACGCGGGCGACGTCGAGATTGCGGGGGTGCCGGCCGCCGATGTGACGTTCGGCGCCGGTCTCTCCATCTCGGAGGAACAGGTCGACCCGGTCGTTGCGCAGTTCGCGGCCGGCGACCAGCAAGTTGTCCGGAAGACCCTCGATCGTGGAGACGGGGAGGGAGACGAGCCGGGTGATCTTCTTCGAGCGCGTGGGCGTGGATCCGGCATCCGCCGCACCGACGCTCTTCGCCGCGGCGTCCTGGCGTGCGGAGTCTGAGCCGCCGTCGTCGGTGGGCGCCGAGGGCGTCACCTCGGAGCGCGACGTCTCGAAGACGAAGGCGTCGTGGCCGTCTCTCGTGAGCGTCACGCGGAGGGTCAGGTGAAGGCCGCCGCCACGAGACCAGTGCGCTTCGGTCACGACGGCCCGACACACGGTCTCGGCCTCGAACCGCGCAAGGCCGAGCAGGTCATCGCGACGGCCGGCACGGAGCAGGGCCGCGCGGATCCGGTGGGGGAAGCCGAGGCCGGCATCGACTCCCGGGCCGAACTTCTCCTGCACCAACGGGGTCACGACGTCGAGGAGGCGGTCGCGGTAGTCGTCGGGATACCGGACCATCTGTCGTCCGGAGAGCCGTTTCAGGATCTTGCCGCGGAACCAGTGCCGCAGCAGGCGGTCACGCAGCTTCCCGGGTTCGGTGTGCGCCTCGACGAGATCGAGCACTGTCTCGAGGTGGGGGAAGTACGTGTCGGGGTCGATGCGTGACGAGCTCGCGCTGCCGGGCTCCTTCACCCAGGCGTAGCAGGGCTCGCTCGCCAGGATCGAGATCGTCGATGCGGCGAAGTAGGCCTGCATCACGAACAGATGATCCTCGAGTCGCACCTTGCCCTCGGGGAAACGGATGCCGTTGGCCCGAAGGAACGAGGTGCGGAACATCTTGTGCGGTGTGAGCATCTCCAGCAGGGGATCGGTCCCGAGCACCGCGCGAGGGACGTCGTGGCTGAAGATCCGGCTCGGGAGGCGACGACCGATGCCGACCTCCTTGCCCACGATCACGTCGGACGAGTTCAGGTCGGCGTAGTCGCACAGCTTCTCGAGCGCACCGTCGAACAGGTAGTCGTCCTGGTCGACGAACTGCACGTAGGTGCCGCGGGCGGCATCGACTCCGTGGTTGCGGGGCATGCCCGGCCAACCGGAGTGCTCCAGCGAGAGCACGCGCACGTGGGGGCGATCGCGGGCGATGGCCGCCAGGCGTGCGCCGGTCGGCTCGCCGGAGCCGTCGTCGCACAGGAGCACCTCGAAGGCCGAGGTGCCCAAGGTCTGGCGATCGAGCGAAGCGATGAGGTCGTCGAACGAGGGTCCGGGTCGGAACACCGGGACGACCACGCTCACGCGGATGGCGTCTCCGGCGCTGGTGCTGTTCTCCGGTCGATCACTCTGTGACAAACGTCTCACTCCCCCAAGTCGACAAGTCACCGAGCTAACCACGACTTCCTGTGTGCGTCACCGGGCTTGCGCGACGCCCGGGCGTGTGCACTCCGGGCTCGGAGACTCCCACCCCACACACAGCATGAACGATATATCGTTGAGTATCGTTCACCACAGCAGGAGGTCATCATGAACAACGCATTCCCCTCCAACCCGTTCGGCGGCAACGGCGGCTCCGGGAGCAACGGCGGACCCGGCGGACTCTTCGGCAGCTCCGGCTTCGGAGCGGGCCCCGGTGGTCCGGCCTCCGCGATCTTCGAGGCGATGGACCAGCTCCGCAAGTCCTTCGAGTCCCGCCCTTCCGGAGGCTCGCGCATGGCCCGCGGCGACGTCCGCACGGCCGTGCTCTCGCTCCTCGCCGAGAAGCCCATGCACGGCTACCAGATCATCAACGAGATCGCCGAGCGCAGCGGCGGCACCTGGAAGCCGAGCGCCGGCTCCGTGTACCCGACGCTGCAGCTGCTCGCCGATGAAGGGCTCATCGAGGCCGAGGAGCAGAACGGTCGCAAGACCTACTCGCTCACCGAAGCAGGGCGAGCGATCGCCGACGAGAGCTCCGAGACCCCGGCTCCGTGGGAGTCGTCGTCCAGCAAGGACGGGAACCGCGTCAGCGCCCGCTTCCACGCGCTGCCCAAGGCGGGCGTAGACCTCGCAGCCGCGGCCGCCCAGGTCGGTCGCAGCGGAAGCCCGGAGCAGGTGCAGGCGACCATCGAGATCCTCGACGAGGCGCGCCGTAGGCTGTACTCGATCCTCGCCCAGGACTGATCGCGCAGTGCGGCATCCGGTGAGGAGCGGCGAAAAGAGGATGACGCGATGAAGGATGCCGCGGCGCAGGGCGCCCATCGTGCCCGCTACCGCCGCATCCTCTCGTTCGCGGCGCGAGAACTCGTCAAGATCTGGTGGTTCGAGCTCGTCCTCCCGCGGTTCGGGATGAGTGCTGTCGCGGAGCGCACGCGTGGACCGCGCATGCAGAAGTTCGCACGGCGCTTCCACGCGCTCGCGATCGAGCTCGGCGGTCTCATGATCAAGGTCGGGCAGTTCATGTCGTCGCGCCTGGACGTGCTGCCTCCGGAGATCACCGCCGAGCTGGAGGGGCTGCAGGACGAGGTGCCTGCCGTGCCCTTCGCCGACATCCGCCGCGCTGCCGAGGCGGAGCTGGGCCGACCGCTTGCGCAGGCGTATGCCTGGTTCGACGAGACGCCGGTGGCTGCGGCGTCCCTCGGTCAGGTGCACCGTGCCCGTCTCTCGGAGCTCGACGCCGCCGACACCGGCCTCGACGACGTCGTGGTGAAGGTGCAGCGTCCGGGCATCGATGAGATCGTCGCGGTCGACCTGGCGGCGCTTCGACGCGTCGCGCGGTGGCTGACCCGTGTGCGCCTGGTCGCAGACCGCGTCGACGCCCCGGCGCTCGTGGAGGAGTTCGCCGAGACCAGTCTGGAAGAGATCGACTACCTTCATGAGGCTGCCAGCGCCGAACGGTTCCGCGAGAACTTCGCCGGCGACCCTCGCGTCGGCACCCCCGAGATCGTGTGGGAGCGCTCGACGCGTCGGGTGCTGACGCTGTCGGACGTCACGGCCATCAAGATCAACGACACCGACGCTCTTCGCGCGGCCGGCATCGATCCGTCCGACGTCGCCGCCGTGTTCGCCGAGGTCATGTTCGATCAGGTCTTCACGCACAGCTTCGTACACGCCGACCCCCACCCCGGCAACATCTTCGTCACGCCGTCGCCCTCTGCGGAGGGCGCGGTCGAGCAGGGCTCTGATCGGGGCTTCCGGCTCACCTTCATCGACTTCGGGATGATGGCCGAGATCCCCGCGAGTCTTCGCGACGGGCTGCGCATGCTCCTGATCGCCGTCGCCGGGCGCGACAGCCGCGGCCTCGTCGCGGCGGCGCAGGAGATCGGCGTGCTGCTGCCCTCCGCCGACACCGCCGAGCTCGAACGTGCGCTGACGGCGTTGTTCGCCCGCTTCGGCGGCATGGGCTTCGCCGAGCTGAGCAAGGTCGATCCGCGCGAGTTCCGCGACTTCGCCGAGGAGTTCGGCGACATGGTGCGCTCTCTCCCGCTCCAGCTGCCCGAGAATATGCTGCTGCTCATCCGTGCCGTGTCGCTCACCTCGGGCATGTGCAGCGGGCTCGACCCGGCCTTCAACGTGTGGGACGCGGCCGAGCCCTACGCCGGGCGCCTGCTGCGCGACGAGAGCGGCAACATCGTGCAGGCCTTCGCGAGTCAGGCGATGGACACGATGAGCACGACCTGGAGCCTGCCCGGTCGCATCGACAGGATCATCACCCGCATCGACGACGGCAACATCTCCTTCGACACCTCGCGTCTGGAACGTCGCCTCGATCGCCTCGAAGGCATCGCCCGTCGCATCGCCTCGGGGGTGCTGTTCGCGGCCCTGCTCATCGGCGGTGCGCTGCTGGTCCCGTCGATCGCGCCCTTGGGCATCACGCTGATCTGCGCCTCGGCGCTTCCGCTGCTGCACGCCCTGTTCGCAGGGTTCGGCCGCCGCGGCCCGCGTTGACCGTGGCGCGCCCGGGAAACCCGCACCACACGGCATCGGGTCGCCGCGCCGTTCCCCGATACGCCGCGGATCGGGCCGATGGTCCCGGTCCTCCGCTTTCGCGGGCCCACGGCTCGCATGACAGGATGGGATGCCATGGAGACCCCTGACGAGAAGCCCGACGATCGCTCCGCAGGACACACACCTCCGCGTCCTCGCACGGATGCCGTCGGCACAGGCGCGAACCGCCTCCCGACCAAGGCCACCGCGACGGCGAGGAAGATCGTCCGCGACATCGCCGCCGTCCCCCCGCGCAGTGTGCACCCGGCCCTCGTGCCCGGCGTCTCGGTCGAGGAGACCGGACGCACCTACCGCACCGACCCGCTCGTGTTCGGAGTCGCGGTCACCCTCGTCGTCTCCTTCATCGCCTGGGGCATCTTCGCCGGCGACAACCTCTCCGGCACCACCTCTGCGGTTCTCGGCTGGGTCGTGGAGTACTTCGGTTTCTTCTTCACCACCATCGCCACGATCGTGTTGGTGTTCATGCTCTTCGTCGGCTTCAGCCGATACGGTCGCATCCCCCTCGGCCGCGACGACGAAGAGCCCGAGTTCTCGATGTTCTCCTGGATCTCGATGCTCTTCGCCGCGGGCATGGGCATCGGACTCGTCTTCTGGGGCGCGGCTGAGCCGCTGACGTTCTTCGAGAGCCCGCCGCCCGGCACCGTCGAGGCGAACACCCTCGAGGCCATGCACACGGCTCAGGCGCAGGTGCTGTACCACTGGGGTCCGCAGGCATGGGCGTTCTATGCCCTGGTCGGCGGCGCCATCGCGTATGGGGCGTTCCGCCGCGGTCGCACCCCGCTCATCTCCTCGATCTTCGCGCCGTTGCTCGGCGAGGGGCGCACGGCCGGGCCTCTCGGTCGCACGATCGACGTGTTCGCGATCATCGTCACGCTGTTCGGTACCGCCGCCTCGCTCGGTCTCGGCGCTCTGCAGATCGGGCACGGCGTCGAGCTGGTCAGTGGGATCGGCGAGCTCGGAAACGGTGTGCTGATCGCCGTCATCGCGTTGCTCACGGCGTGCTTCATCGCGTCGGCGGTCTCGGGAGTCTCCAAGGGCATCCGTGCGCTGTCGAACATCAATGCGGTGATGGCGCTCGTGCTCGCCTTCTTCGTGTTCTTCGTCGGTCCGACGATGCTCATCCTGAACGTCATCCCCTCCATCGCGGTGCAGTTCGTCGGCGATCTGCCGCAGATGATCGCACGCTCGGCATCACAGGGTGAGGAAGCTCAGGCCTTCCTGTCGAGCTGGACCATCTTCTACTGGGCCTGGTGGATCTCGTGGTCTCCGTTCGTGGGCATGTTCATCGCGAAGATCTCACGCGGACGGACGCTCCGTCAGTTCGTGTCGGTCGTGATCCTCGTCCCCTCGGCCATCTCCCTCGTCTGGTTCGCGATCTTCGGCTCGACAGCCATCCAGCAGCAGATGGATGGAGCGGGGCTCACGGTGGACCCCCCGGAGGAAGTGCTCTTCGGTGTGCTGGAGAACCTGCCGTTCCCGCTGATCACGAGCGTGCTACTCATCCTGCTCATCTCGATCTTCTTCATCACCGGTGCGGATTCGTCGTCCCTCGTGATGGGCACCCTGTCGCAGCAGGGGCGACCCGAGCCGACCCGCTGGGTGACGATCGTCTGGGGATCGCTCGTCGGCGTGATCGCCGCCGTGCTGCTCGTCACCGGCGAGGAGGGGAGCGGTCTGAAGTCTCTGCAGAACGTGACCATCATCGCCGCGCTGCCGTTCGCGATCATCATGGCGTTCATGATGGTCGCCTTCATGAAAGACCTGCGGCGTGATCCGCTGATCCTTCGCGAGCGCTACGCCAAGGCCGCGGTGCGGCACAGCGTCATGGCAGGGCTCGAGGAGTATGGCGACGACTTCGCTCTCGTGGCGGTCGAGTACGACCACTCCGAGGACGACCTCGACTGGATCGACGAGTCGACCGTCGACGACTCGCTCGCCGAGGTGTACGAAGCGGCGACCGAGGCGATCGACATCATCCCGCCGGCCGACGTGGATGCGGTGGTCGATGCGGCTCTGGAGGACGGCCCCGTCGCACCGGATGTGGCAGATGCTCCGGAGCGTCCTCGCGCCGACTGAGCGCTACTTCGCCTTCGCCGCTTCCGCGGTGGCGGTGATGCGCGCGGCCATGCCGGCGAAGATCGCCCCGTGGAACGGGAGCACGGCGAGCCAGTACAGCCGTCCGGTCAGCCCGCGGGGGAAGAAGATCGCGCGCTGCTCGTAGCGGGCGCCTTCTTCGTCGGGAAGGGCGCGCAGTTCGAGCCATGCCTCGCCCGGGACCTTCATCTCGGCGCGCAGGCGCAGCAGCGAACCGGCATCCGCCGTCTCCACGGCCTCGACGCGCCAGAAGTCGATCGCATCGCCGACGCGCGCGGCCGTGCGATTGCGGCGGCCGCGGCGGAGTCCGACACCGCCGACGATGCGGTCCATCCACCCGCGCACGGCCCAGAGCAGCGGCGAGGAGTACCAGCCGTTCTCCCCGCCGATGCCGAGGATCACGCGCCACAGCTCGTCGGGTGAGGCGCTGGTTGTCACGGAACGGGAGTCGGTGAACACCGTGCGTCCGGCCCACTCCGGGTCGCTCGGCAGCGGGTCGCTGGGCGCGCCGGAGACCTCGGAATCCTGCCAGCTGGTCTCGATGGTGTCGCCGCGCACCCGACCGAGCGCGAGGTCCACGGCGCGTCGGTAGGGTGTCAGGCCGTTCTCGGGGCGGGGGATGAGCTCGTCGACCTCGTGGTCCTTCATGATGCACTCGTTCTGCAGCGACGCCACGAGAGGGCGCGCGATCGAGCGCGGCACCGGGGTCACCAGGTTTACCCAGTGCGAGGCGAGCCCGGGCGTCAGCACCGGGAGGGCGGCGATCGCGCGCTGGCGGAGTCCCGCCTCGACCGCATAGCCGTTCATCATCTGGCCGTAACGCAGCACGTCGGGGCCCCCGATGTCGACGGCGCGGTTCACATCGGCGTCGACTCGCGCCGCCCCGAGCAGGTAGTGCAGCACATCGCGCACGGCGATCGGCTGGATGCGATTGCGCACCCATTTCGGCGCCGGCATGTAGGGCAGCACGTCGGTGAGGTGGCGGATCATCTCGAACGACGCCGACCCCGATCCGATCACGACTCCGGCCTGCAGCACGAGGGTCGGCACGCCCGACCGCAGGAAGATCTCGCCCACATGCACACGCGAACGCAGGTGCGGCGAGAGCTTCGCGTCGTTCGGATGCAGCCCACCGAGGTAGACGATGCGATGCACGCCCGCGTGTGCCGCGGCAGCGGCGACGGTCTGCGCCGCACGCTCATCGCTCTCCTCGAAGCCCTTGCCCGCCGACATCGAGTGGATCAGGTAGTACACGACATCGACGTCGTCCATGGCTTCCGCGACGGCATCCGCATCGTCCGCCGAGCCCTCGACGATCTCGCAGTCCGCCCCCCAGGGGAACGACGCCGCACGCGCGGCATCCCGTGCCAGCACCCGCACCCGGTACCCCGCGTTCAGCAGGCGCGGCGTCAGCCGGCCGCCGATGTATCCGGTCGCGCCGAGCACGAGCGCGCGCGGTGCGGATCCGTCGTCGCGGGGGACGGCGCGCAGAGTCTCTTCGCGGCCGGTGGGCTGGGTGAGTTCGGGCATGCCACGAGCGTAGGCCGGGAGGGCGCCGAGAGGAACGGGGTTGCGGGGTGTGACGGCGATCGGTAGGGGATGTGGTGATGTGTGGCGCGGGGCGGACGGGCGGACGGGCGGCGTCGGACGGGCGGCGTCGGACGGGCGGCGTCGGACGGACGGGCCGACGGAAGGCGTCGGGCGTGCGGTCCGGCGCGGACGGTTCACATGTCGGAAGGATGCACGCATGCAGGGAGCCCGCACGGCGATTCCTCCTGCATTCGTCATTTCCTCCGACAAGTGGCACGACGTGAGGGGATTAGTGCAACCTGAGGGTTGCGCACCGAGGGTCGCATCTGCAACCCTGGGGTTGCAGTCGGCCGACCGGTCGACGGAACATGCGGGAGATCCCGAAAGGACCCATCATGGTGAGCATGACCCACAACGAGGCATCCGTCGTCGACGAGGAGTCGTTCTCGGTTCGGCGAAGCATCCAGATCACGGCACCCGTCGAGAAGGTGTGGCGTGCCGTGGCCGAGCCGCAGCACATCTCCCGCTGGTTCGGGCGCACCGTGCTCGACGGCGTCGGTGTCGGCGCGACCGGCACGATGACGTTCCCGGACTACGACGTGATTCCCCTTCGCGTGGAGGAGTACGACGAACCGCGGCGCATCACCTATCGCTGGAACAACGACGACGCCCTCGGGAAGCTGCCGGACAGCATCGACGAGTCGACCTCGACCGTGTTCACCTTCACTCTCGAAGAGGTGGATGGGGGCACGCGGCTCACGGTCGTCGAGAGCGGCTTCGAGCGCACGTCCGAGCCACGGGCCAACCTCGAGTCGCATCGCACGGGCTGGGACCTGGAGCTGGACAAGATGGTGGCACTGGTGGAAGGCGACGCGTGATCTCAGAAGCCCTGCTGCCCATGTTCGCGGCACTCGCGGACGAGACACGCTGGAGCATCCTGACGGCTCTCGGCGAGGGGGATGCTTCGGCATCCGCCCTCGCCGGGCGCCTTCCGGTGTCTCGCCAGGCGATCGCGAAGCACCTCGCGATCTTGCAGGAGGTGGGGCTCGTGGAGCCCGTGCCGGTGGGGCGCGAGGTGCGCTTCCGCGTCGTCGGCACCGAGCTCTCCGCCACGGCGGCGAAGCTCGACGCGATCGGACGCGAGTGGGATCGTCGTCTCGCTGCGATCAAGGAGATCGCGGAGGGGCTGTAGGTCTCAGAGGGCGGTGTATCCGCCGTCGACCAGGTGGTAGCTGCCGGTGATGAAGCTCGCGGCGTCGCTCGCGAGGAAGGCGATGAGGTTCGCGACCTCGTCTGCCTGCCCCAGGCGGCCGATCGGGTGCTTGCTCACGAGGAACTCCTTCGCCTCGTCGCCCATGTTCGCCAGCAGCGGGGTGTCGATGAAGCCGGGGCCCACCGAGTTCACGCGCACGCCCTTGGCGGAGTACTCGAGCGCCGCCGACTTGGTCATCCCGACCACGCCGTGCTTGGCCGTGACGTAGGCGGGGGAGCCCGCGAAGCCGACGCTGCCGAGGATCGAGGCGATGTTCACGACCGAGCCGCCGCCGTTCGCGAGGATCGACGGGATCTGCGCCTTCATGTTGCGGAAGACCGCGTTGAGGTTGATCGCGATGACCTTGTCCCAGGCCTCGTCCTCGTACTCGGCCGTCGGAGCGGTGGCGCCGCCGATGCCGGCGTTGTTGACGCCGATGCGCAGGGGCGCGAGCGAGTTCGCGAGTTCGATGGAAGACGCGATCCACGCCGCATCCGTCGCGTCGCCGACCGAAGCCTCGGCCGTGCCGCCGGCCGCGCGGATCTCCTCGACGACCGCATTCGCGTGATCCGCATTCAGGTCGTTGACCACGACCGATGCGCCGTTCTTCGCCAGCAGGAGGGCGGTCGAGCGACCGATTCCGCTTCCTGCTCCCGTCACGATCGCCGAGCGGTTCGAGACGTCGTACTGAGCCACGAGTGACTCCACTTCCGGGCGGGCACGGTGCCGGGAGATCTTCTCGGACGGTCCGTCCTTCTCTCCAGCCTACGCCCGAAACGCGGGGGTGGATTCACATGAATGGATGCCGCACGTCGGCGCCTCGTGCGTCAGCTCAGGTGGCGGATGGAGGCGCGGACGATGACGGGCATGGGGATCAGCATCGCGCTCAGAGGGCGGTCGCCGAGCAGCATCTCGACCGCGGTGCGCCCGATCACGTCGTAGGGCAGGCGCGCGGTCGTGAGCCCCGGTCGTTGGAAGCTCGCCAGCTCCTCGTCGTCGAACGACGCGACGGAGATGTCGTGCGGCACCGTGAGTCCGCGCTCTGCGATCGCCTGATACGCCCCGAATGCCACTCCGTCGTTTCCGGCCAGGATCGCGGTGAGATCGGGGTGGGCATCGAGCATCCGCATCGTCTGCGTGTAGCCGACGTCGGGGTTCCAGTCGGACACGTCGACGACGACCGGTTCTATGCCTGCCTCGGCGAAGGCGGCGTGGATCCCGTCGAATCGGGGGCCGATGGTGACCGAGTGGCGCGGTGACGAGACCGCGCGGGGGTTGTTGCCGATGACGCCGATCCGTCGGTGTCCGGCGTCGGTGAGCAGCTTCGCCATCGCGTGCCCGGCGGTGCGTTCGTCGGGGAGCACCGAGGCATGTTCCGTCGTCGAGGTGCCGTTCACGATCACGACAGGTACGTCGTGCGGCGTCTGCGGCACATCGATCATGCGGGCGCCGAGCAACCCGATCAGGATGCCGTCGACGCGCCGATCGATCATCGCCTGGATCTCATCCGCGATCCTCGCATCATCGCCCTCGGTCTCGGCGATCAGAACGGTGTAGTCGTGCTCCTTGGCTGCGGAGAGGAGGCCGCGGATCATCTCGGATGCGTAGCGGGTCACCGTGATCTGGTCGGAGATGAAGCCGAGCGTCTTCGTCTTGCCGAGCCGCAGGCTCTGAGCTGCGGGATTGGGTCGGTATCCGAGCTCCTCGGCGGCGGCGCGGACCCTTCGTGCGGCATCGGCGGAGAGGCGCGAACCCGGCCGGTCGTTCAGGATCATGCTGACGGCGGTCTTCGACATGCCCGAGAGCGCGGCGACATCGGCGAGCGTCGGCCTGCGATCGACGTTCTTCGGCACCGGCTTCCTCCTGTCGTGACATCTCCAGCTTAGGCAGTGCGGGCGCTCCCGCGGAACCACACGCGTTGAATTGATTTAGCAAACTGCTTGCAGCCCCCGGTCCGCGATGCTAATGTCGGCGTGCTGAATCAATTCAGCATCTCCGTGCGGATACAGCTTCCCGCCTGCGGAGTCACGAAAACAGGAGAGAACATCGTGGTTGATCTCACTCGCAGGGCGCTGTTCGGGGCGATCGGACTGGGCATCGTCGGCACCGTGGTCTCGTGGCCGCGGCTCACCGGATCCGACATCCCGGGTCGCGGCACCGACACTCTGACGGTCGCCCTCTTCGGCACGGCGCAGGACGCGGTGGCGCGTCAGTCGCTGATCGACGGATTCCAGCGCAAGCATCCCGGCATCGAGGTGCGCATCGTCGCCATCCAGGGTCAGGACTGGAGCGAGTACTTCGCGAAGATCCTCACGATGATCGCGGCGGGCACGCCCCCGGATGTCGTCACGGTCGCGACCGAGGGCTCGCAGCTCTTCGCTTCGCGCCTCGCGCACCCGCTCGATGACTTCGTGCGCAGGGACGCGGCCGAGATGCAGGAGTACTTCGACGACGTGAATCCGACGCTCATCGAGGCGTTCATGTACCAGGGCAGCCTGTTCCAGATGCCCGACAACTTCAACGCGGCGAACGTCTTCTACAGCACCCAGGCCATGGAGCGCGCGGGGCTCGAACGCCCCGCCGACAACTGGACTCTGGAGGAGTTCCTCACCACGGCCCGCTCGATGAAGAAGAGCGCTCCCGAGCAGTTCCTCCCGTACCTCTGGAACAACCGGCTCTGGGGTGGTGTCGTGCCGTGGCTCTACGTCAACAACACGAGCTTCCTGCGCGAAGAGAAGGCAGGCGGAGGTGACTGGTTCTGGGATCGCTTCTACCCCGACCAGCCGTCCCGCAGCGGAGGCTACGTGTGGAAGCAGGCCGACGCTCTGAACGAGCATGCCGTCGAGAGCTTCTCCGTGCTGGAGCGCATGGTCTCGGAGGGTCTTGCGGCGAACCCCGCGCAGGGCGGTGGAAACGAGCTGGTCTCGCTGTTCTCCACCGGCTCGGTCGGGATGACACCCGCAGGAGGATTCTGGGTGCGCGGCCTCGAAGAGGCCGGCGTCGCGAACGACGCGTATGACGTCACCTACTTCCCGCGGATGTCGGGACAGCGGCATCAGTTCGGCGCGGGCGGCTACGCGATCATGGAGACCTCGCCGCGCAAGGACGAGGCCTGGGAGTGGCTCAAGTACTGCGTCTCGGTGGAGGGGATGAAGATCGCCCACCCGCGACCCGACTCTTCTCTGCCCCGCCGCTCGCTCAACGCCGAGCTGTACGGCGCGGGGGTGGGGCCTGCCCACTGGGAAGTCTTCTACGACACCCTCGACAAGTTCCCCGACACCGGCCCGATGCCGGCCCCGCCGCAGCAGGCCGCAGTCGAGTCGGCCCTGCTCAAGAACGTGGTGTCGACCATCACCAACGGTCCTTCCGGCGTACGCCGGGGCCTTGAGACGATGCAGCGAGATCTCGAGATCGCGCTGGGAGGACGATGATGTCGGAGAGCACTCGCACCCTCACCGTCCCGCCGGGAGCACGCGGCGAGACCGGCACCACAGCTCGATCCGGGCGAGCGATCGTGTGGATCTTCCTGGCACCCACCCTGATCGGCCTCGGGCTGTTCAACCTCGTACCGATCGTCGGATCGTTCGTCCTGGCGTTCTTCCGCTGGGACATCATCTCCGATCCGGTGTTCGTCGGAGTCGACAACTTCGTCGACCTCGCGATGAACCCGACGGTGCGCGTGTCGTTCCTGAACACCATCGGCTTCGTCATCGTGGCGGTCATCCTGCAGCTCACGGTCGCATTGGTGCTCGCCATCCTCGTGCAATCGAAGATGCCGACGTGGTTGCGCACCTTCTTCCGGTCGTCGCTGTTCTTCCCGCTGATCCTGTCGGCCGCATCTGTCTCCCTGATCATGGCCTATCTGTTCAATCAGGAGTTCGGGCTCGTTAACCAGACGCTCAACCTGATCGGCATCGCCGACGTCGGGTGGCTGACGACCGGCTTCGGGGCGAAGGTCGTGGTGCTGCTGGTCTACGTGTGGCAGAACTTCGGCTTCACGTTCCTGCTCTTCATCGGAGGGCTCGCCGCGATCCCGAGCGAGGTCTACGAGGCGTCGTCGCTCGACGGCGCGGCCGGGTGGACGCAGTTCCGTATGATCACACTGCCCCTGGTGAGCCCGACCCTGCTGGTCGCATCGGTCATGGCCATCATCAACGCGCTGCAGATCTTCGATCAGCCGTGGGTGCTCACCCGCGGCGGGCCCGGCGATGAGACCCGAACCGCCGTGATGGTGATCTACGAGTCCGCCTTCCGGGAGCTCGACTTCGGTGGCGCCTCCGCCATCGGAATCGTGCTGACGCTTCTCATCATGCTCGTCACGGCCATCCAGTTCCGGCTGAGCCGCCGATTCGTCTTCTACGGGTGAGGCCATCATGACTACGACAATCATCACGAAGCGCTCGTGGGCACACAGCCTCGGCACGGGTGGCAAGTTCGTCATCCTCGGGTTGGCGGCCTTCCTCACTCTCGGGCCCGTCGTGTGGACCCTCGTCACGGCGCTCTCGCCCACCGACAGCGTCACACAAGAGGTCACGGTCGGATTCGGTGCGTTCGCCGACGTCTTCACCAAGATCCCGCTCTGGCTGTATGCCTGGAACAGCGCGCTCGTGGTGATGCTCGTCGCAGCGGGGCAGATGCTCTCTGCCGCGATGGCGGGCTACGTCTTCGCCAAGTTCGAGTTCCGCAGCAAGAAGATCCTGTTCGCCCTGATTCTCGCGACCATGATGGTCCCGCTGCAGGTCACGATCGTGCCCGTGTTCATGCTGGTGAGGGGCATGGGTCTCGCCGACACCCTGCTGGCACTCATCGTGCCCGCCCTGCCCACCGCATTCGGCACGTTCCTGATGCGGCAGTACTTCATGGGGATCCCGACCGAACTGGGTGAAGCCGCTCAGCTCGACGGCGCCGGCCCCTGGCGCACGTTCTTCGGCGTGTACCTGCCGCTGGCGACGCCGGCTCTCGCGATCGTCGGCATCCTCGCCTTCAACTATCACTGGAACGAGTTCTTCCGACCGCTCATCATGACCATCAGCGATCAGAACTTCACCCTGCCACTGGGACTCGTGACGCTGCAGGGCAACCTCGGCACCGGCAGCATCTCGACGGTGCTCGCCGGCGTGATCCTCTCGATGATCCCTGCGCTCCTGGTGTTCTTCTTCGGGCAGAAGCCGCTGCGCGAAGGACTCACAGCGGGCGTCGGCAAGTGACGCACGCCCCCATCAAGTAGAAAGACGACTGCCCCGGTGACCCCCACTGACCTTCCCCCGGTCCGCACCACGAGCCCGCGCATGCACTTCGCTCCGCGCAACAACTGGATGAACGATCCGAACGGTCTCGTCTTCCACGACGGCCTGTACCACCTGTACTTCCAGTACAACCCGCAGGGTGTCGAACACGCCAACCTCAGCTGGGGACATGCGACGAGCGCCGATCTCCTGCGATGGACCGAGCACGACCCTGCGATCCTGTGGGACGACACGGCGCAGATCTACTCCGGCTCCGTCGTGGTCGATCACGGCAACACCTCCGGCTTCGGCACCGACCAGGATCCGGCGTTGGTGGCGCTCTACACGGCAGCTGCGCCTGGACGCCAGGCGCAGGCTCTCGCATACAGCACGGACGGCGGGTACGTCTGGACGAAGTACGACGGTAATCCGGTGCTCGACCGCGGCACGAGCGACTTCCGCGATCCGAAGGTGTTCCGGTACGACGACGGAGGGGACGGGTACTGGGTGATGGTCGCGGTCGAGGCCGAAGACCGCCAGGTGCTGTTCCACCGCTCCGACGACCTCACGACCTGGACCTTCCTCTCGTCGTACGGTCCCGCGGGCCCGGTCGGCGGTGTGTGGGAGTGTCCTGACATGTTTCCGCTCGCGGTCGACGGTGATGACGACGATGTGCGCTGGGTGCTGTTGATCAGCCTCAACCCCGGCGGTATCGCAGGCGGTTCGGGGACGCACTACGTGGTGGGCGATTTCGACGGTACGACATTCCGCGCCTCCGTTCCCCACCCCGCTCCGCCGCGTGAGCTGCTGAGAGACGGCAGTCAGTCCCGCGACGAGCTCGAACGCTATGGCTGGATCGATTTCGGACCCGATTGCTACGCCGGTGTCACGTTCGACGGCCTGGCTCGCGACGAGCGGACGCTCATCGCCTGGATGGACAACTGGGAGTATGCCGGTCGCATACCGGGTGGGGACTCCGACGAACACCGCAGTGCGATGACGCTACCTCGCCGGCTCTCGCTCACGCGCGACGAAGTGGGGGCCGAACGCCTGCGGCAGCACCCGGCGGTCGACCTCGATCCCGGCGAGAGCATCGACCTCGCCGGTGTGACCGGCAGCGTCGTGCTCGCCGAAGGGGTCGCCGGAGCCGCGCGGGTCGGCTTCACCGCGACGTTCGGCGATGCGCAGAGCGTCGAGCTGCACATCGAGTCGGCATCGGATGACGGTCGGGTCGTGATCCGTCAGGACCGTACGAGCGGACGCATCGAACTCGTCCGCTCCGGCGAGAGGATGCCGTTGGGCTTTCACAGGTCTCCGTCGATGCGTCTCGACCGGCCACGCGAGGTCGGATGGGACCTCTGGATCGACGATCTGAACGAGCGGGTGTCGTCCATCGAGCTGTTCGCCCAGAACGGCGAGAGGGTGCTCACCGCGCTGGTCCCCGTCGCGTCGCCGCGCACGTACACCGTGGCAGCCATCGGAGGAACGCTGCACGGGGCGCGCGCCGATGTCGCGGAGCGGGGATGCTGACCACCCGCTGCCTCGTCGTCGGTGAAGCTCTCGTCGATGTCGTCGACGGCGTGCCCCACCCGGGCGGATCGCCCATGAACGTGGCCATCGGCCTCGCCAGGCTGGGGATCGATACGAGATTTCTCACCCGGATCGGAGACGACGAGTACGGTCGGATGCTTGGCGAGCATCTCGTCCGTGAGGGCGTCGCTCTGACCGCGGCGAGTCTCAGGGTCGGGGAGTGCACCTCTCGTGCCACCGCCGTGATCGGCACGGACGGCGCGGCCGTCTACGACTTCGACATCGAATGGACCTTGTCCGAGTCGACCGCGATCGCCGAGGCGGCGGAGGCCGACGTCATCCACGTCGGGTCGATCGGTGCGTCGCTCGAACCCGGGGCGACCGCCGTCCGCGCGATGCTCCGAACGGTCTCGAGCCGCACTCTGCGCACGTACGACCCGAACATCCGGCCGGCGCTTCTCCGACCGCGAGCTGCAGCCGTGGCGCGCGTCGAGACGATCATGGCCGCATCGCACGTCGTGAAGCTCAGCGACGAGGATGCCGACTGGCTCTACCCCGGTCGCGCTGTCGATGATGTGCTCGCGCACCTGCTCGCTCGGGGTGCCAGGATGGCCGTTGTCACGAGGGGCGGGATCGGGTGCACCCTGGCGATCGCGGGTGGTGGGCGGCCGGTGACGAGGCAGGCGGTCCCGGTGAGCGTGGTCGACACGATCGGTGCCGGTGACGCCTTCATGTCCGGCCTCGTCTACGGACTCGTCTCTGGGGGCCTCGTCTCGGCGCTCACCGCCGAGGTCTTCGCCCCCGACACCGATCTCCTGAGTGCGCTCGAACGAGTCGTCGACACTGCGCTCGCCAGTGCGGCCGTCGCGGTGTCTCGCACCGGCGCTGCCCCGCCGCACCTGGACGAGTTGGCGCACAGTTCGGTGTCCTGACGCGGTCTCGCGCGGTGACGGCAGCGTCGGTGTCACAGAAACCGCTTGACACCGGCTCCGCTCGGGCATAACGTACAACCAAATGGTTGCACAAAGAGAACTGAGCGAAGCGGAGGTCGACCGTGTCTTCCACGCACTGGCCGCGTCGACCCGACGCGACATCCTGCGCCGGACGATCGAGCGCGAGCAGTCGGTATCGACCCTCGCCGCAGACTACGAGATGTCGTTCGCCGCGGTGCAGAAGCACGTCGCCGTGCTCGAGGCCGCGAACCTCATCGTCAAGCGCGCAGAGGGACGCGAGCGGCTCGTCCGCGCGAACCCCGAGATGATCGCCCGCGCCAGGGCGCTCCTCGCCCGATACGAAGAGTTGTGGCGGTCTCGCATCGCCCGACTCGACGACCTGCTGGCCGAGACGCCTCGGTCCGGCTCATCCGACACCAGCGACAACAACAAGAACGAGCAAGGAGACTGAACATGCCTGTCACCGACGTCACCACAGATGCCGAGAACCTGACCATGACCGTGGTCGCCGACTTCGCAGCCCCGATCGAGCGGGTGTGGAGCGCGTACTCCGACCCCCGTCAGCTCGAGCGCTTCTGGGGTCCTCCCGGGTGGCCGGCCACCTTCACCGCCTGGGACCACACCGTCGGCGGGCGTGCCGTGTACTCGATGAGTGGTCCGCGCGGGGAGAAGTCGTCGGGGGCGTGGGAGTTCGTGTCGATCGACGCGCCGAACAGCTTCGAGGTCATCGACTCGTTCGTCGATGAGAGCGGCAAGCCGCTCGACGGTTTCCCCGCGCAGCGGATGTCTTTCGTCTTCGAGCCCACCGCCGAAGGCACCCGCATGGTCACCACGAGCCACTTCGACTCGGTCGATGCGCTCGAGCAGGTCGTCGAGATGGGCCAGGTCGAGGGCCTCAAGATGGCGATGGCGCAGCTCGACACCGTGCTGCAGGACCTCCGCGACTACGCACAGGGCAAGGGCACGCGCGTCGAGCTGCTCGACGACACGCACGTGCGCATCACGCGTCTGGTCGAGGGACCGCGCGAGCTGGTGTGGCGCGCCCACTTCGAGCCCGAGCTCATCCGCAAGTGGATGCTCGGACCCGACGGCTGGGAGATGACGGAGTGCGTCGCCGCCACCGAGGTGGGCCAGTCCTACCGCAACTCGTGGGCGCCGGTCGGCGACACCGAAGGGGAGCCGTTCGGCTTCGAGGGGGAGGCGCTCCTGATCGACGCCCCGCGCCGCGCCGTCAGCACCGAGCGGATGCAGGGCATGCCTGTCGAGACGCTCAACGACCTGAACCTGTACGAGGAGGACGGTGCGACCCTGGTCACGCTGCTCATCGAGTACCCCGACAAGGAGACGCGCGACATGATCCTCGCCACCGGCATGGCCGACGGCATGGAGTCGTCGTTCGCCCGCCTGGAGCGGGAGCTGCTCTCCGTCTGAACGCGCACAACTCCGGACGAACCGGCCGGATCCGCCAGGATCCGGCCGGTTTCGCCGTCTGCGGGCACCCCTCTTCCTGAGTTGTGAACGCGGCAGGCGGATGCCGACAGGCGGAACCCGGCCGCTCGGGATAAAGTGGCGACACGATGAGGATCACGCGCCGCACCCTGCTCCTCGGCGCCGGAGCCGGTGTCGCTTCGGTTCTTCTCGCCTCCTGCACCCCGGAACCGACGCCCACGCCGACGCCCACTCGTACCCGCGAGCCGGAGCCGCCGCCCGGCGTCCCCGCCGCAGCCGGCAGCATCCGCAGCACCTGGACCACCGATCCCTACGCCCTCGGCGCCGCCAGCTTCACACCCGTCGGAGTGCTCGCCGGCACCCGCCTGGCGCTGGGTGCCCCCGTGGACGCACGCCTGTTCTTCGCGGGCGAGGCGACGGATGAGGATGCTCCCGGCACGGTGCGCGGCGCGATCAGCTCGGGCACTCGTGCGGCTGAAGAGCTCCTGATCCCGGCCACCTCGGGGGAGCGCGTCGCGGTCGTGGGGGCGGGGCTCGCCGGCGCCACCGCTGCCGCTGTGCTCGCCGAGGGCGGCATGGAGGTCACCGTCTTCGAGGCGAGGGACCGGGTCGGCGGACGCATGCACTCCCGCGTCGACGACTCGTGGCCCCTGCCGGTGCAGCTCGGCGCCTGGCTCTTCGGCACGGACGACGCCGAGGTGCTCGACCTGATGAGCAGCGGAGACGTCGGTGTCGTCGAACTGGCGGGTCAGCTCTGGCACGGCCCCGAGGGCGACCTCGACCCGATCGACACCCAGCCTTTCGACGCGGCGATGACTGCGGCGCAGGCCGCCCCCGAAGACTCCTCGGTCACCGACGCGTTGACCGCCGCGGGCATCGATCCGAGTGATCCGGCGACCGCGGCCCTGCTCGCGATCCTCGCCGCGCGCACCGGTGCCGGCGCCGACGAACTGTCGAGCTGGTTCGCGCCTCCCCTCCCCATGAGCGACCCGAAGGCCGCGACCGGCGACGTCGCACCGTTCATCGAGCAGGCCCTCGACGGGGTCAAGGTGGGGCTCAACTCTCCGGTCGCCCGCCTCGCCTACGACGATTCCGGGGTGAGCGTGCGCCTCGGCACCGGTGAGGCGCTGTCGTTCGATCGGGTCATCGTGACGGTTCCACTCGGCGTGCTCCAAGACCGCAGCATCGAGTTCGACCCGCCCCTGCCGTTCTCCAATCGCGGGGCGATCTCGGCACTCGGCATGGGCGCGATCGAGACGGTCTGGCTGCGGTGGGACGAGCCGTTCTGGGAGAACGACGAGGCGATCTGGCACTCCGTCGGCGCCGACGTGGCCATCGCGACCTGGATCAATCTGCGACCCGCGACCGGCGAGAACGTGCTCGTCGGGATCGTCGGCGGCGCGGCGGCAGCGGAGTTCGCGAAGCTCGACGAAGACGAGGCGATCGAAGCGGCCCTCGCCTCGCTCGCCCTCTACGTCTGACCGACCCGTTCGCCGGCTCTCGCCTGCTCTGGCGTCGATGCCTGCGCAGTGCCCTCGGTTTTCCCGCGCAGCCGTTTCGGTACCGGCATGCGGCTGATGAGCACGAGGAGGGTGGCGACGGCGGCGAACGTGCCGAGCGCGATCGCGGACGAGATCAGGAACTCCATCGGACCGCTCACCTGCCGCGGATCGAGGAAGTAGTACGGGTACCAGCCGATCAGTGGGCCGCGGATCATGGTGGCGACGCCCCAGATCACCGGGTACGCCAGCGACACCGGGATCACGCGCCACGGCACGGAGCGGTGACCGGGTGCGAGAGCCCAGGCCGCCACGGTCACTGCGGGGAGCCAGAAGTGCAGCACCTGATCCGACCAGGGCACGTCGATGCGGATGCCGCGGATGCCGGCCTGCCAGACCAGGATCGCGAACACGAGTCCGGCCGTGATCGTCCAGGTCAGAACGAGTGCCAGGGCGACGGTGAGCCAGCGAGGATCCTTCGCGCGGCGCAGCGCGAGGATGCCGGCGACGGTGAGCAGCACCACGAAAGCGATGTTCGACTGGTTCGTCAGATATGCGAAGAAGTTCTGGCTCGCGATCGTGTTCGATGCGAGACCCCAGGCGAGCCGGTGGATGAGCGCCACGAGACAGACGGCGGCCGCGCTGAGGCGGAGCAGGCCGAAGACGGTACGCGCCTTCACCGCTGCGTCACCCGCCATTCCTTCATCTGCCGAGTCTACGGACCTCAGCTCGGAGGACCCGTTGTGCCGCAGAGGGCACGCGTCCCTGACAGTGGTGAGTCCGTGCGGGTGGTCCGGCCCGTCAGCGTCGGGGTTCGCGGGTCGACCACAGCGCCAGCGCGACGAGCACGGGCTGGAAGAACAGCCGCACGAAGCGCTTCATGTCCGTGTCGAGACCGAAGCCGTCGCGGTGGTGCATCCACTGCGCCACGTTGCCGGGGAACACGGCGACGAAGAACAGAGCGGCGATCGTGCCGACCGTGCGCCGACGGCGTCGTGCCAGCAGCAGGGCGGATCCGAGTGCGATCTCGGCCACGCCGGAGGCGAGCACCGTGGTGTCAGGATCCAGCGGCAGCGACTCGGGGACCTGCGCCTGGAACTCCTCGCGCGCCACCGTGAGGTGCGAGACGCCCGCGAAGACGAGGGAGGCGCCGAGGAAGATACGGCCGATGGTGCGGGTGGGAGTCGACATGGTGCGAGTGTACGCCGCGGTCGCTGCGCTCAGATCAGGCGGCGGAGCGCCTCTTCGAGCGAGATGCCCTGAGCCTCGGCGCGGTCGCGCAGCCGCGCGTGCTCGTCGGAGGAGAGGGGGATGCGCAGCTCGATCGGGTCGTCCGCCGGTGCGTCCCACCCGTCGAGGAGGTCGGCGGCCTCGGCCCAGAGCGGCTCAGCGACCGACGTCGGGGCCGCGGGGGAGGGCGCGGGTGCTGCGGCAGCCGACGTGCTCGACGATGCGGATGATGACGCGGATGACGATGCGGCGGACGACGATGCGGCGACCGGTGCCGACGCGGCGACGGCGGCTCCGGCGTCTGCCGCGCGGGTGAAGCCGGGCCCTCGTCGCGGTTCCTGCTTCGCCTGGTAGGCCTTGGCCGCGGCGTTCGCGCGCTCGTCGGCGGCCTCGTTCAGCGGGTGTCCTGCGTGGCCCTTGACCCAGGAGAACTCGACGTTCCGGCCACGGATGGCCTCATCGATGCCCTCCAGCAGGTCGCGGTTGAGCACGGGCCCGCCGTCGGACTTGCGCCAGCCCTTGCGCTTCCACCCCGGCATCCACTTGGTCACGGAGTCGATCACGTAGCGGCTGTCGCATTCGATCAGCAGCTTCTCGTCGGTGCCCGCCGTCGCGAGCAGCAGCTCGAGCACGGCCCGAAGCTCGCCCTGGTTGTTGGTGCCGTGCGGGGATCCGCCGGCCGCCCAGTTCTCGTCGTCGATGTACCAGGCCCAGCCGTTGGGGCCGGGGTTGCCCAGGGCGGAGCCGTCTGCGGCGGCGGTGATCGTCATCCTTCAACCGTAGCCGTGGGCGCCGACGGCGAAGTCACCGACGAATCACCATGGGGGTCCTGGTCACGGGGTCCGGAGTCACGATCGCGTCGATGCCGAAGACCTCGCCGACCCGCTCCGCCGTGATCAGCTCGGAGGGGTTGCCGCTGGCGACAACGCGGCCCTCCTTCATGAGCACGAGGTTGTCGGCGTAGCGAGCGGCCTGGTTGAGGTCGTGCAGCACGGCGATCACCGTCTTGCCCTGCTGGTTGAGCGCTCGCAGCAGGTCGAGCAGTTCGTACTGGTGAGCGATGTCGAGGAAGGTCGTCGGTTCGTCGAGCAGCATCACCGGGGTCTGCTGGGCGAGCAGGAGCGCCACCCAGACCCGCTGCCGCTGACCACCGGAGAGCTGGTCGACGTAGCGCTCAGCGAGATCGGCGGTGTTCGTCGCCGCCAGGGCCTCGCGGGTGGCGGCGTCGTCGGCGGAGGTCCAGCGCTGCAGCGCCGAGTGATGCGGGTACCTGCCGCGCGAGACCAGGTCGGCGACCCGCATCCCCTCGGGGGCGATCGCGTCCTGCGGCAACAGGCCCATCCGTCGGGCGAGCTCCTTGGAGCCGTACTCCGAGAGCGCGCGGCCGTCGAACAGCACGTCGCCGGATTCGGGCTTCAACACCCGGGCGAGCGCGCGCAGCACGGTCGACTTGCCCGAGGCGTTCGGTCCGAGGATCACCGTGAACGACCCCTCGGGCAGTGCGAGATCGACCCCGTCGACGACGACCTTGCCGTCGTAGGCGACGACGAGTCCGCGGGCTTCGAGCGTCGGGTGCTGCGTGGTCATGTCTTCCTCATTCACCGGAGAGGAGCGCAGCCGTCGCGACCGCGACGGCTGCGCTCCTCGGATGCGGTCAGTCAGCCGAGCAGGTCCTCGACCTGATCGATCACCAGGTTCGCACCGATCACGCCGATGCCCACCATCCAGGTGTCGTCCTCGACCTCGAACGCCTTGTCTCCTGCGGGGCCGGGCTGCGCGCCCCAGAGGCCCGTGATCCGCTCCTGCGTGGTCGCGCTCGGGTCTCCGCCGGGGCTCATGTAGAACACCACGTCGCCGTCGATCTGTTCGTAGAGCTCGGGGCTGAGCTCCATCATCGAGTACTCGTTCCAGTCGCGGTCGGCGCCGAGGTCGAAGCCCATGTCGGTGAGCAGCGAACCCGAGAACGTGCCGGGGCCGTAGAGGCGGAAGTTGTCGGCGCGGAAGCGCACGATCGATGCGGTGGTGCCGTCGGCCTCGACCGCTGCGCCGACCTCGGCGGCACGATCCTCGACGCCCTTGATCAGCTGGTCCATCGCGTCGCTCTGCTTCACGGCGGCGGCGGTCAGCACGGCCTGCTCGGTCCAGTTGGTGCCCGTGTCCTCGGAGAAGACGGTGGGGGCGATCGCCGAAAGCTCCTCGTAGAGAGCTTCGTGGCGCACCTTCGAGCCGATGATGAGGTCGGGGGCGAGGTTGGCGATCGCGTCGACGTCGGGCTCGGCGATGAAACCGATGGACTCTGTCCCGTCGAGGTCGTCGGCGAGGTACGCGGGGAAACCGCGACCCGCACCGATCTCCGGCGCGCCGACGGGGGTGATGCCCAGGGCCACCAGCGCGTCCATCTGCGGGGAGTCGAGCACGACGATGCGCTCGGGAACAGTCTCGAACTCCGTCTCGCCCATCGCATGCTCGACCGTGTAGCTCGAGTCTTTCGCGTCGGGAGCGGACTCCTCGGCAGCGGGGGTGCCCGCGCATCCGGTAGCGATCAGGGCGATTGCGGCCAGGGAAGCAGCAGCGGTGGCGAGCGGACGGAAGCGAGTGTGGAGAGGTCTGTTCACGGGTAACGACACTAGCGATGTTTGGTTAGGCTATCCAAATATGAGTTCCCACACCGCCATCGTCGCGCGCCGTCGCGCTCCGGTCTCGGCATCCCGTTTCCCGGCCTGGTTCGGGATCATCCTGGTGTCGGTGGTGCTGGCCATCTCGCTCGCACTGAGCCTCGCCGTCGGCGCCCGCTTCGTACCTATCGACGAGGTCGTGCTCTCGCTGTTCGGCACGGGCGACCAGAACGTCCTGAACATCGTCGGCGAGCTCCGCGTCACCCGCACGGTCAACGCCGTGATCTGCGGCGTCGCTCTCGGTGCAGCCGGGGTGCTGATGCAGGCGCTCACCCGGAATCCCATCGCCGATCCGGGCATGCTCGGTGTCAGTGCGGGTGCCTCGTTCGGCGTCGTGGCCGGCATGAGCGTGCTCGGGGCGCTCGGCGTCGACGGCACGATCTGGCTCGCGCTCGCCGGAGCCGCACTCGCCTCCGCGGTGATCTTCTGGTTCTCCGGCACCCGTTTCGCCTCGGGCTCGCCCGTGCGGCTGATCCTCGCGGGCGTCGCGTTCTCGGCCATCCTGGCTGGGGCCGCACAGGCGATCGTGCTCACCGACGAGACCGTGCTCGATGCATTCCGCTTCTGGCGGGTCGGTTCGCTCACCGCCCGACCGGTGGAGGAGGCTCTGCCGCTCGTGGGCTTCATCGTCGTCGGGGCGGCCCTCGCCCTGCTGCTCGGCCCTGCGCTGAATCTGATGGCGCTCGGCGACGACAGTGCGATCGCGCTCGGGGTGAAGCCCGGTGTCGTGCGCGCGCTCGTGCTCGTCGCCGTCACGCTCCTGTGTGGCACGGCGACCGCGATCGCTGGACCCATCGCGTTCGTAGGCCTCGTCATCCCTCACCTGCTCCGACGGCTCGTGGGGCCGGACTTGCGCCTGGTGTTGCCGCTGTCGCTGCTCGCCGCACCGGCGATGCTGCTGTTGGCCGACACTCTCGGCCGTGTGATCGGCGGAGGGGGCGAAGTGCAGGTCGGTATCGTCACCGCTCTGATCGGTGGCCCGCTGCTCATCGCCTTCGTCGTCGGCAAGCGGACGGCGGGGATCTCGTGAGCCTTCGTACCGACACCCTGACGGCCGACGACCGCGTAGTCCGAGGAGCACGCTGGTCGTTCCGAGTCAGCCACCGCACGACCGTCGTGTGCGGTGTCCTCGCGGGCACCCTGCTGGTGCTGCTGATCGCCGCACTCATGATCGGCGAGTACGTCGTCACGCCCGTAGCGCTGGTCGAGACGCTGCTCGGACGCCCACCGGAGCGGCTGGACGGGTTCTTCGTGCTCGGGCGCCGCCTGCCGCGCAGCCTGGTGGCGATCGTGGTCGGTGCCAGCCTGGCGATCGCCGGCGCCGTGTTCCAGAGTCTGACCCGCAACCCGCTCGCCAGCCCCGACGTGATCGGCATCAGCAGCGGGGCGTCGGTCGGCGCCGTCACCGTGATGCTCGTGCTCGGAGGCTCCCTTGCGCAGGCGGCTCTCGGCGCAGTGGTCGGTGCTCTCGTGATCGCGGGAGTGATCGTGCTCTTCACTGCGCGCTCCGGCCTGCACGGAGTGCAGCTGATCCTCACCGGGGTCGCGCTGTCGGCGACCGCCATGGCCGTCGTCGACTACGTGCTCACCCAGGTGTTCGTCGCGAGCGCCACCACGGCGCAGACGTGGCTGGTCGGCTCGCTGCAGGGGCGTGGATGGAGTGACCTCCTCCCGGCCCTGATCGCGCTGCTCCTGATCATGCCCCTACTGATCGTGGCGTCTCCGGACGCGCGGATGATGGCGCTCGGCGACAGCGTCTCGACCGCCCTCGGCGTTCGGACCGTGCGTGCGCGATGGATTCTCCTCGCCGCCGCCACGCTGCTGGTCGCCGTCGCGGTGGCCACCGCCGGCCCGATCTCGTTCGTCGCGCTGATCGCCCCGCATATCGCTCGGCGTCTGAGCGGCACGACCAGCTTTCTCGCCTCGGGACTCGTGGGGGCGCTTCTGCTGCTCGCGAGCGACCTGCTCGCGCAGAACATCTTCCCGGCACCGATCCCCGTCGGAGTCGTCACCATCACCGTCGGCGGCGCATTCTTCCTGTGGCTGCTCTGGAGAGAGGGGGCTCGGCGTGGCTGAGCGCACCGTCCACCGCGTCCGCGCACCGCAGCGTCCTCGTCGCACCGGAGCACGCGTCTTCGCCGCCGAGATCACCGCCGTACGCGATCTCACCCCGCACATGCGGCGGCTCACGATCTCGGCCGCGGAGTTCGCGGATTACGCACCCGCGGGCCCCGACGAGTACCTCGGGTTGCTGCTGCCGCGGGATGAGAGTGTTCCGCTCGTGTTGCCCGCGAACGATGGGACGGAGAACATCCGTGCAGCTGTCGCGGCCATCCCCGAGGAGGAGCGGCCGGATCTGCGCTGGTACACGTTGCGCAACCACCGGCCCGAGGCTCGTGAGATCGACGTCGACTTCGTCGTGCACGGCGACGAGGGCCCGGGAACTCGATTCGCCGGACGAGCGCGCGTCGGCTCGGCCCTCGGCATCCGCGAGTGCACGGCACTGTATGCGCCCCCGCCCGAGACGCGCGCGCGGGTGATCATCGGCGATGAGTCGTCACTGCCCGCGATCGCGCGCATCCTCGAGGCGACCTATGCCCCGGAGACCCATGCCTTCATCGAGATCGCGGATGCCGCGGAGAAGCAGGATCTGGCGGGCGCCGTCACCTGGATCGAGCGCCGCGGCGAGGTGCCGGGGGCGCGGCTGCAGCAGGCGGTGGAGGCCGCCGAGCTTCCCGAAGCGATCGACTACGCGTGGGTGTGCGGAGAACGCCTGGCGGTGCAGGCGATCCGCCGACACCTCGTCGAGCGCGGCGTATCGAAGGACCGCATCACGTTCTCGGGATACTGGCGACTGGGCGAACCACGGGGGTGATCTCGCCTTCAGGCGCCGCCGGCGAGCGTCCCGCCTCGGGGCGCAGCGTCGACTTCCCGCGCCTCCGGCTCGTTCGTGTGATCGAGGGCCGCCGCCTAGGGTGGACGGATGTCTTCCGGCTTCGAATGGGAACCCTGGCTCGGCACGACGGTGGCGATCGCCGTCGCAATCGTCTCGGTGGCCGCCGTCCTCACACTGCTGCACCTGCTCACGGCGCTGATCAGCCGCCGCCTGATATGGGTTCGCGAGTTCGCCCGCCGGGTGAGACGCGCGATGGCGTCCACAGCGCTGGTCGTCGCCGTCTGGATCGGCTGCGCCGTTACGGCCCCGGCGGAACAGGAATGGTGGCCGCCGGTCTCGAGACTGTTCCTGATCGCCACGATCCTCACAGGCTCGTGGTTGCTCGCCGCGTCGATCTCGTTCGGGTTCGAACGGCTCATCGCTCGCGAGGAGACCGTCCTGTTCGGGCCGGAGGCTCGGCGGCGACGCACGCAGCTCCTGGTGATCCACAGGCTGGTCCTCGTCACCATCGCCGTGCTCGCGCTCGGGACGGTGCTGTTCACGTTCCCTGAGATGCGGGCGGTCGGCACGAGCCTCCTCGCTTCTGCCGGGATCGCGAGCATCATCGCCGGCCTTGCGGCGCAGTCGATCCTCGGCAACCTGATCGCCGGGGTGCAGGTGGCGTTCACCGACGCGATCAGAGTCGGCGATGTGGTCGTGATCGAAGGCGAATGGGGTCGTATCGGAGAGATCAACCTGTCGTACGTGGTCGTGTACATCTGGGACGAGCGTCGGTTGGTCGTCCCCTGTGGCTACTTCACCTCACGGCCGATCGAGACGTGGACGCGGCGGTCTGACAAGATCCTCGGCACGGTGTACCTGGATCTGGACTGGCGCGTGCCGATGGCTCCACTTCGGGCCGAGTTCCAGCGGATCATCGAGGAGTCAGCGGCGTGGGACCGCCGGTCTGCGAGCGCTCTGGTGACCGATGCGCAGGGCGGGTTCGTCACGGTGCGACTGGTCATGTCGGCGAAGGACTCCGACGATCAGTGGGCGCTGCGCTGCGAGGTGCGCGAGAAGATGATGAGCTGGTTGCAGCGCGAGCACCCCGAGGCGCTGCCCCGCACACGGATGGAGCTTCAGTCGGCCCCGGGGTCTTCATCGGAGGTGGGCTCCGCGGAGTCGTGAGTGGCGGCGGCCTCGGGAACGGGAGGTGCGACCGGGAACAGGACGGAGCTCAGGTCGCCGCTGGCCTCCGCGCCGAGGCCGATCGACAGCGGATCGACGACCGGTGCCGAGTCGAGCACATCTGTCTCGGAGCGCTCGAGCGGCTCCGAGGGCAGCACCCACTGGTTCTCTTGCTCTTCAGGCTTCTGCTGAAACAGTCCCATGGGTTCCATTGTGAACCCGCGTCGCGGCGAAGAGGCCGGATTCACACAGGATTGATCGGATGCGGCCCGCGCGGGTGACGACGTCAGGCCGTGGCCGCACGGCGGAAGGTGAAATATCCCGACACGGCCCCGTGATTCACCACACCCGTTCCGGTGCTCATCACCCGATCGGATGTGGTCGCGCCCGAGTCGACGAAGGCGTATCCGGTGTGCTCGAGTCGCCAGCCGACGCGCTCGACCTCGCCGAGGAAGTAGCCGACGCTCTCGTTCTGGAGGCACTCGTTCGCCGCCGAACCCCACGATGACGGTGCTCCGGTGAGACGGCTGACCTCGACCTGCAGGTGCAGCAGGGGGTCGCCGCGGGTGTGTGCCTCGCGTGCCGCGCCGAGCAGCCGTTCGGCTTCTTCTATCGTCGGCATGATCCCCCTTCTATGCGCCGTCGGTCGACGGCTCATCTGCGAGCGTACGTCGGTGGGGCCTCAGACGGAGGCCGCACGCACGGCTTCGACGAGCGCGCGCCAGGGGCCGTCGAGCGCCGAGTCGGGCAGCTCCCGTTCGCGGCGCTCCGACGGTGTGCGCGCCCGGATGCTCCACACGAACCGGTCGGCGCCGGATCCGGCGTCCGTCTCCTGGTCCCACGGGCAGCGGTCGATCAGGTCGATCCAGTGCACCGCATCGTCGGGCGCGGCCTCCACCCGCCATTGCCGGCGGATGCCGGCGATGCCGCCGGTGCGCACCACCGCGATCGCGACCTGCGCGTCAGTCGGTGGAGGGGACTCGCTCATCTCCATAGACTCCCACGGTCGTCCACGCGCGTCGAGCCGCTGCGGCTGTGGCGGCATCGACGGCTGCGGCCGCGGCGACGGTGGCATCGGCGAACTGCGTGAAGGTCGCGGTGCTCGACAGGCCGCCCGTGAGCGCGCGATACCAGACGGTGCCCGCGCGTTCCCACGCCTTGCCACCGAGGTCGATCGCGAAGAGGGCGAACGCGCGGTTGGGGATTCCGGAGTTGATGTGCACTCCGCCGTTGTCTTCCGTGGTGCGCACGAAGCCGCTCATGTGGTCGGGCTGCGGGTCTTTGCCGAGCTCGTCGTCGTCGTAGGCGGTGCCCGGCGCGATCATCGAACGCAGAGCCGCGCCCTCGACGGCGTCGGTGAAGATCTCGGCGCCGATCAGCCACGTCGCCTGGTCGGCCGTCTGGCCGAGGGCGTACTGCTCGGTCAGGGCGCCGAACACATCGGCGATCGACTCGTTCAGTGCGCCGGGCTGGCCCTGGTACTCGAGGTTCGCGGTGTGCTGCACGACGCCGTGCGCGAGTTCGTGTCCGATGACGGTGAGCGAGCCGGTGAAGTGCTGGAACACCTCGCCGTCGCCGTCGCCGAACACCATACGCTCGCCGTCCCAGAACGCGTTGTCGTAGTCGACGCCGTAGTGCACGGTCGCATCGAGCGGCGCCCCGGCATCGTCGAGCGAGTTGCGATCGAAGGCGGCCAGGAGCATCTCGAACGTGGCGCCGAGTCCGTCGAAGGCCTCGTTGACCGCGGGGTCTTCGACGGGGCCGTCGTCTTCGCCGCGCACGATCGCGCCCGGCAGCTGCTGCGTGTTGCCCGCATCGCTGATCGTGCGGTTCGGGGCCTCGGACAGCTGCGCCACGAGGTCGCCGTTCTCGTCGATCGAGAAGTCGATGCGCGCGCGGAACGGCGGGCGGCCGGCCGTGAGCGTCTGCCGTGCGGCGGCCGCGGCCTTCGGGAAACGACCCGACTCGGCCAGGCGCGCGAGCAGATAGGAGGGGACCACTCCATGATGTTGTGCGGATGCTGTGCTGCTCATGCTGCGACCCTACGCCGGAGGGCCGACGTTCGAGCGGTCTCGCCCGCGTTCCGGGGAACGTCTCCGGTCGACGCCGCGGTCAGTCGCGCTCGATGCTCAGAACGGTCGTACGCAGTCCGTCGGACTCGTACTGCACGGGCATGCCCGGGTGGTCGATCGAGAACCAGAAGATGCCGTCGTCGGTGTCGTACCGGCGGCAGGTGAGCGCGCCGAGCGGTGTCGACAGGTTCACGGTCGACACGCTCGTGGTGCCGGCGTCGAAGGCGGCATGGCCCTGCAGCTCGGCCCAGGTCACCCGGTTCGAGACGACGGCCTTGGGGTCCTCCGCGGCCCAGCGGTCGAGGGTCGCTCCCTCGTCATCGGTGTCGTGGAAGCGGTTGACGTGCTCGGCCATCGGGCCGTCGGGGCCTTCCAACAGAAGCCGGATCACGGTGCCTGTTCCGGTGGCGTCGCGGATCTCGGCGGCGGTGAACGGCGTCGGCAGGAGTCCGGGGCCGAGCAGGTGCGGATCGGAATCGGTCATGCATCCAGTCTGCGCCACGGGTGACCGGCACGTCACGGGATGGTCTCGATGGAGCGATCCGGACCGGCGATCCTTGACAGGATTGCGTTCTGTATACAGAATACCAGTACGCCCGAAGGGGTGATCCCGACCTAGATCTTCCAATGATGAAAGAGGTAGCGAGATGGCACGTGCGAACGTGACGCGGTATCTGGCACTGGGTGCCGCCGGCGCTCTGGCACTCGGACTCGCCGCGTGCAGCGGTGGGGGCGGAGGAGGCGGAGGGGGTGTCGACGCCGACGGCAAGGCCACGGTCGTCTGGTCCACCTGGGGCACGGCCGACGAGCTCACCCGCTACGAGGAGTTCAACAAGGACTTCATGAAGCGCCACCCCGACATCACCGTTAAGCTGCAGCCCGTCGCCGACTACGGCGACTACCACTCCAAGCTGCTCGCGCAGCTCACCAGCAACACCGCGCCCGACGTGTTCTACGTCGGTGACGACAAGATCGGTCAGTTCGTCGACTCGAAGCGCCTGATGCCGCTCAGCGAGCTGATGGACTCGAAGGACAGCAAGACAAAGAAGGACGACTTCTTCCCCGGTCTCTTCGGCGCCGCCGAGAACGACGGAGAGGTCTACGCTGCGCCGAACGACTCCAACCCCGACGTGTTCTGGTACGACAAGCAGGCGCTGGCGACCGCCGGGATCACCGAGGACCCCGCGACCCTGGCCGAGAACGGCGAGTGGACCACCGACAAGTTCCTGGAGATGAACAAGAAGCTCCACGACGCGGGTCTCACCGGCACCATGTACTGGAACTACTGGGCGACGCACTGGAGCTGGCTCTCGTCGCAGGGCCTCGATGCTCCCTATGACGATTCCGGAGCCTTCGTCGCGAACAAGGATGCCGACACCGTCGAGTCGGTGCAGCAGCTCGGCGACCTGTTCGAGGACGGCACCTTCGTCGTCGCCGACACGCTCCCTGACGGCGCCGGCGCCGACAGCGTGTTCGTCACGCACAAGGCCGGCTTCTTCGTGCAGGGCCGCTACACGATCGGCACGGTCGATGCGACGGGCGAGCAGGACAGCTACGACATCGTGCAGTGGCCGACTCCCGACGGCGAAGCCGCTCCCACGGGCGTGGCGACCAGCTTCCTCGCGATCAACGGCAAGACCAAGGTGAAGGACGCGGCCTTCACGTTCTGGACCGAGTTCCTCTCCGCCGAGGGGCAGACCTTCCGTCTGCAGGGCGGCGGCAACGCGGTCCCCTCGATCAAGGGCGCCGACGAGGTCGTGCTCGAGGGCGACTATCCCGCACACGCCCAGACCTTCCTCGACATGCGCGACATCGGTTTCGAGGACTACCCCGCCGAGGCACGCGTGCCCGGCCTGCCGACCGCCATCGCCGATGAGTTCCTGAAGCTCTACCAGGGCAAGGCCGACGCACAGGAGACGCTCGACACCATCGCCGACCTGGTCAAGGAACGGTCGGAGTAGAACGAGTGAGCACTCTCACCGAGAACGGGCGGATGCCGCAGGTCACCCCTGCGGCATCCGCCCCGCCCCTGCGCAAGGAGGCGCTCTGGCGTCGCCGCGACCGCCTGTGGGGCTACGTCTTCGTCGGCCCTCAGATGATCGGCATGGGGCTGTTCGTCGTGCTGCCGTTCGCCGCCAGCCTGGTGCTCGCGTTCGCGGACTGGGACGGTCTGACCGACCTCACCTGGGTGGGTTTCGCCAACTTCGCCGATCAGCTGACCGACCCGCTCCTCGGTCGCGCGATCCTCAACACGCTCATCATCGCGATCGTCACGGTGCCGATCGGCCTCGGACTCTCGGTGATCGTCGCCGTCGCGCTCGAGAAGCTCAAGACGCGCACGCTCTACCTGATCCTGTTCTTCGCCCCGGTCGTGACCTCCACGGTCGCGGTGGCGATGATCTGGCAGCAGATGTTCCGCTCCGACGGGCTGCTGTCGACGACGATCTCGAAGGTCTTCGGGGTCACCCCGCCCGATTGGCTGCAGGACCCGAAGCTCGCCCTCCTCGCTGTCTGCATCGTCACCATCTGGTCGTCGATGGGCCTCAACGTCGTGATCTTCCTCGCCGGGCTGCAGAACATCTCCCCCTCGGTGATCGAGGCCGCCCGCATCGACGGCGCAGGGCCCTGGAGGCTGTTCACGAGCATCCGCCTGCCGCTGCTCTCCCCGATCGTGTTCTTCTCGTCGGTGGTCGCCTTCATCTCCTCCCTGCAGACGTTCGACACGGTCTACGTGCTGGTGCAGGACGCCGGCCCCGACAACGCGACCCGCACCATCGTCTATCACATCTTCGATCTGGGCTTCGGGCGCTTTGAGTTCGGTCCGTCGAGTGCCGCGAGCATCATCCTGCTGCTGCTGACGCTCGTCATCACCGCGGTGCAGTTCGGCGCGCAGAAGAAGTTCGTCCACTACGAGGATGACCCCGCATGAGCATTCAGACTCCTCCGCTGACCGGCCCCGCTCCGGCGACCGACTCCACCATCGCCATCACCGCGCCCGGATACCGCTCGCGCGGGCGGGGAGGCCCCTCCGTCGATCGCGCGCGCCGCCGGTTCGGGTCGACCCTGCTGCACGTGGTGCTCGTGGTGGCAGGGATCGGCATGGTGTTCCCGTTCGTCTGGATGCTGCTGACCTCGTTCAAGACCCTGCCGCAGCTGCTGAAGAACCCGCTGCAGTTCCTCCCTGATCCCTGGACCTTCGAGAACTACACGCAGGCCTGGAACGCGGTCCCGTTCGGTCAGGCGTACCTGAACAGCGCGTACATCGCGATCCTCGTGGTGGTCGGCACGCTGCTCACGGCGTCGATGGCGGGATATGCGTTCGCGCGGATCCGGTTCCGCGGCAGCAAGGTGCTCTTCATCGTCTTCCTCGCGACGCAGATGATCCCGAAGCAGGTGACGCTGATCCCGTTCTATCTGCTGATGTCGAACCTCGGCTGGGTCGACTCGCACCTCGCGCTGATCGTGCCCGGCATCATGGCGAACCCCTTCGCGGTGTTCCTGATGCGGCAGTTCGTGCTCGCCCTGCCACGGGAACTGGAAGAGGCGGCCATCGTCGACGGCGCCGGCCGCTGGCGCATCTTCTGGAGCGTCGTGCTCCCGAACCTCAAGCCCGGTCTCGCGGCGCTCAGCATCATCGTGGCACTCGACGTGTGGAACGCCTTCCTGTTCCCGCTCGTTCTGTTGAACTCGCCCGACCTGTTCACTGTGCCGCTCCTCCTGAACGCTTTCGAGGGCCAGCAGGGCTCCATCAACTACGGACTCGTGATGGCGGCTTCCGCGATCGCGACCGTGCCGATGCTGATCGTGTTCGTGATCGGTCAGCGCAAGATCCTCAACAGCATGGCCGCCTCGGGACTCGGAGGGCGATGATGACGGATGCCGCCGCGCTCGCCGGGCGCCGCCTCGACCTCGTGTCCGCGCCCTTCACGCTGCCGCGCTCGCGCGTGCTGGTGTTCCGCGCCGACGACGGCGAGGGCGTGCGCGTGCACACCTCGGAGTACGAGCGACGGCTGTCGGACTGCCGGGTGCTGGATGCGCTGACCGTGATCGGCGCCGGGGGCGAGGTGCTTCCGGTGACCGACGTGCATCCTGCGCGAGTGACGTTCGGCGCTGCTGCCGCGACGCTGACCTTCGCCGATCCGTCGACGCTGAGCCTCGGGGGAGAACCGGGGGCGCGGGTGCGGCTGCGGCGTCCGGACGGTCATGTCGAGGAGTATCTGCTCGGCGACGGCATCCGGCTGCACGTCGCCGCGGATCGTGCCGTCGCGGTGGAGAGCGGAGACCACTGCGCAGCGCTCGCCGCGACCGAGGCGATCTGGGCCGACTGGTTCGCGAAGTGCCCGAGCGTGCGCGAGGATCTGCAGGAGATGACGGCGTTGTGCTGGTGGGTGCTCGGCGCGAACATCGTCGAGCTGCCGTCGCTGGGCGATGCCAGGGCGATCGTGCCGTCGAAGATCGGCTACGTCGGTCTCTGGCAGTGGGATGCCTACTTCATCGCCGTCGGCCTGCGGCACGGCGACCCCGAGCTCGCTCGTGAGCAGCTTGATATCGCCTTCCGGTTCCCGCAGCCCGACGGGCAGCTGCCCGATGTCGTGCACGAGCTCGGAGTGCTGGCTACCAGCGACGACCTTCCCGAGAGCGACCGCGCGAACCTGCGTCGTGCCGGATCGCAGATCGCCGATCCGAGTGCGCCCGTGCCCCTGACCAAGCCGCCGCTCGCCGCGTGGGCGCTGCGCAAGGTGCTCGAGGTCGAGGATGCTCCCGACTATGCGCGTACGCAGCTGGCCCGCATCGTGCGCTCGCAGGACTGGTGGTTCGCCGGGAGTGACCTCGACCACGACGGGATGCCCGAGTACGGGCATCCGTACTCCTCCGGGCTCGACGACAGCCCGATCTTCGACGGTCCCCTGCCGACCGCGGCTCCAGACCTCGGCGCCTACCTCGTGCAGCAGGATCGGGAGCTCGCCTCCCTGCTGGTGAAGTACGAGCCGGATGCCGACGTGGAGCGGTTTCGTGCGCGGGCCGAGACCACGCAGGAGCTGCTGCTGCGCATGTGGGATCCCGAGCGGAGCCGGTTCCTCGCCTTCGGCGGCGGAGAGCCGCAGCTCAGCGACACCGTCGTCGGGCTGATGCCGCTGCTCACGGGCACGTTGCCGGCTCCCATCGCCGCGGCGCTGCGTCAGGCCGTCGACGACCCCGAGCGCTTCGCCCTGCCCTGGGGGCTGCCGACCGTCGCGGCCTCCGATCCCGATTTCTCGGAGGAGCGCATGTGGCGCGGACCGGTGTGGGTCAACACGAGCATGCTCGTCGCCGAGGGGCTGGAGGCGTCGGGGCATCCCGAGCGCGCGCGGGAGCTGCGTGAGCAGACCGTGGCCCTGGTGATCCACGGCGGGGGCCCGCACGAGTACTTCAATCCGCAGACGGGCCAGAAGGCCCGCACCGCCACCACCGCCTTCGGCTGGTCGGCCGCGCTGTTCATCGACCTGGCGGTCAGGCTGAGCGCCTGACGGCTACTCCGCAGGTGGAGTCCCGTCGGCAGACGTCTCGGAGGACATGCGGAGGTCTTTGTTCCGTTCAGGCCGCCTCCGCGCGGCCAGCACCAGCAGGATCGCACCGGTGACGGTCAGCGCGATGTTCACGATGAGGTACGAGGCTCCCTCGGCGCCACCTGCACGGACGACGGAGAACGATGTCAGCGAGCCGATGCCGGCGAGGGTGATCGCTGTGAAACCGAAGACCCGCAATGCCGATTTTCTCGTCATGTCGCTCCCCTCCCTGTGTCCCGAGGATAACCTGCCGCGACCCGCTGCGCGAAACGCAGCAGCTGATCGTGCAGGTCCTCATCCGCGTCGAGGACTTGGTGCCCCGCACCCGACGCGATCGTGACTTCCACGTCGGCACCGGTCTCGCGAAGATGCATGGCCATCTCCTCTCCGAGTTCAGCAGCTTCCGCTAGCGCCGGGAGGCCGGCGAACCTGGCGCTGCCCGTGGACCAGGAACTCACGGGACGTGAGCTCGAGGTCGTCGAACACCTCGCCCAGGGCCTCCCGAACAGCGAGATCGCGCGAGAGCTATGCATCGGAGAGCGCACCGTGAAAGCTCATCTGAGCAGCATCATGACGAAATGGGAGTCGCGCGATCGCGTGCAGGTGCTGATCAAGGCCAGCCGAATGGGAATCGTTACCATCTGATGCGCGTAATCCGGCGACCCGGGTTCTACGCCGTGAAGTACGAGCTCGTGGCGTTGTCGAGGATGCGCTGCATGCCGTGCATCCAGTTCAGCTTGAGGGCCTCGACGGCGCCGGGGATGTCGCCGTCGGCGAGGTGGCGGGCGATCTCGACGTGCTCGGCGGCGACGCGTTCGACCTTGACGTCTTCGGGCACGAGCAGCGACTCGTAGCGGTGGAACGAGCTGCGCACGTTGTCGATCACGGCCAGGAGCCGGGCGTTCGGGCAGGCCGACAGCATCACGCTGTGCCACTCGTCGTCCTTGGTGATGACGAGCTGATGCTCCACGAGCTCATCGGCGAAGGCGTCGGCCATCTCCTTGAGCCGTCCGCCGATGCGACGCAGCTCGTCGGGCGGGCTGAGCTCGATCGCGAGGCTCTCGAGCGCCGCCAGGACAGGGGCCAGATCGCGGAACTCGGAGGCGCTGAGCGGCACGAACCGGAAGCCCTTGCCGTTCTCGCTCTCGATCTGCCCCTCCGACTCGAGGGCGATGAGCGCCTCACGCAGGGGCGTGCGGCTCACGCCGAGTTCGGTGGCGAGCTGGACCTCGTTGATGCCCTCGCCGGGCTGCACGAGTCCGGCGCGCATGCGGTTCAGCAGCTCCTGCCGAACCTGCGAGCGCAGGTTCTTGCGTTCGATCGCCATGCGTCCCCTCTTCTGCCGCCTGCCCGTCAGCCTATGGGTTGACGGGCCTCGGACGACGTCCTAGTGTGTTGTATACAGAATACAGCTGATCCGGGATTCGCACCAGTGCACCGCCGGATCGGCCGGTGACGACTCAGAGAGGAGACTTCGTGCCCGCACCCGATGGCGACCAGCCCACCCGACGCGTCCGCCTCGATGCCCTCGCCTACGGTGGCGACTACAACCCCGACCAGTGGTCGGAAGAGACCTGGCACGAAGACATCCGTCTGATGCGCGAAGCCGGCGTGAACATGGTGAGCCTGCCGATCTTCAGCTGGCCCCAGCTGGAACCGGAGCCCGGCGTCTACGACTGGGCGTGGCTCGACCGCATCATCGAGCTGCTCTGGGAGGCGGGCATCGCGATCGACCTCGCCACAGCGACCGCGACCCCGCCGTCGTGGCTGCTGCGCGCTCATCCCGAGATGGCACCGTGGGATGCCGACGGTCACCGCCTGGAGTTCGGATCCCGTCAGACCTACTGCCCGTCGTCGCCGATCTGGCGGGAGAACGTCGCGCGGATGACCCGGGCGATGGCAGAACGGTACGGAGACCATCCGGGTCTCGCCATGTGGCACATCTCCAACGAGTACGGCGATCACACCTCGCGCTGCTGGTGCCCCGAGTCGGCACGGCACTTCCGTCGCTGGCTGCAGGACCGCTACGGCGACCTCGACGGACTGAACGAGGCGTGGGGCGTGAACGTGTGGGGTCAGCGCTACACGTCGTGGGAGCACATCGAGACGCCGAAGAAGGCGCCGGGGCCGGTCAACCCCACCAAGCTGCTCGACTTCGAGCGCTTCTCGTCCGACGCCCTGCTGGAGCTCTTCCAGGTCGAGATCGACGTGCTGCGCGAGGTCACACCCGACATCGCGGTGACCACGAACTTCATGAGCATGTTCCGCGACCTGGACTACTGGGACTTCGCCGCTGTCGAAGACGTCGTGACCGATGACGCCTACCCCGAGCCCGCCGACCCGACCTCGCATGTCGGCGCGGCCCTCAACTACGGCCTCATGCGCTCGCTCAAGGGCGGGCAGCCGTGGCTGCTGCTGGAATCCTCGGCCAGTGCGACCAGCTGGCGCGACGTGAACGTGCCCAAGGCGCCGGGCAAGATCCGCATCGAGAGCCTGCAGGCGGTCGCGCACGGCTCCGACGCCGTGATGTTCTTCCAGTGGCGTCAGGCCAAGTACGGCCAGGAGAAGTTCCACTCCTCGATGCTCGGTCATCGCGGAGAGCGCTCGCGCAGCTTCCGGGAGACCAAGGCGCTGGGCAACGAGCTGAAGAAGCTCGAACCCGTGCGCGGCACCCGGGTGCGCTCGCGCGTGGCGCTGGTGGTGGACTGGGACTCGTGGTGGGGCACCAGCGCCGTCGAGTCGCTGCCCTCGCAGCGTCTGCAGTGGGCGCAGCAGGCCCGAGCCTGGCACCGGGCGCTGTACACGCTCGGCCAGCCGGTGGACGCCGTCAGGGCGACCGGTCCCTTCGACGCGTACGACGTGGTCGTGGTGCCGAACCTCTACATCGTGGAGCAGCCGCAGGCCGACGCGCTGCGGGCCTTCGTCGAGCGCGGAGGGCACCTCGTGGTCGGACCGTTCTCCGGTGTGGTCGACGCCACCGAGAAGGTGCACGACGGCGGAGCGCCGGGACCGCTGCGCGACCTGCTGGGCGTCGAGGTCGACGAGCAGTGGCCGATCGCCGACGGTCTGACCGAGAGCATCGACTACGCGGGCGACACCCTGACCGTGCCGTCGTGGAGCGAGTGGCTCGAGGCCGACGACGACGTGGAGGTGCGCGGCACCTATGCGAGCGGCGAGCTCGACGGCCTGCCCGCGGTGACCCGTCGCACGGCGGGGGCGGGCTCGGCCTGGTACGTCAGCGCGATGTTCGACCCTGAGGGCCTGCTCCCGGTCTTCCGTGATGTGCTGCGCACGGCTGGCGTTCCCGCCCGCGCGCACACCGACGTCGAGGTCGAGGTCGTCACGCGCGCCGACGACACCACCGACTACACGTTCTATCTGAACCACGGACGCTCCCCTGTCGCGTTCGAGATCCCGACCCCGGGCGTCGACCTGCTCACCGGCATCCGTCACGCGGATCGGCTCGAGCTCGACCGCTACGGAGTCGCCGTCCTCGCCGCGCCCCGCGCCGCATCCATCCCCTTCGCCACCCCGATCGCGTCTTCGCGTGACACGTCCCTGAGCAACAACGATGAGAAGGAGGACGCATGACCGCCCCGTTCGTGCATCCGTACATCCCCAACACCGCCCCGGAGTCTCGAGCGGCGATGCTCGCAGCCGTCGGTGCCGCGTCGGTCGACGAGTTCTACGCCGACATCCCGGCATCGCTGCGGCTGAGCCGTCCGCTCGACCTTCCAGCCCCGTTCGTGGCCGAGCAGGACCTCGCCCGCCACGTGCGGGGGCTGCTCGCCAAGAACCGTTCGACCGCGGAGCGGCTGAGCTTCCTCGGCGCGGGCACCTACAACCACTATGTGCCGGCGGTCGTCGACGAGGTCATCGGGCGCAGCGAGTTCCTGACCGCCTACGCCGGTGAGCCCTACGAGGACCACGGCCGGTTCCAGGCGCTGTTCCAGTACCAGTCGCTGATGGCCGAGCTGCTCGAGATGGACGTCGTGAACGTGCCGACCTACGACGGCTACCAGGCCACGGCGACGGGCCTGACGATGTCGGGGCGCCTCACCGGCCGCGGCCGGGTGCTGGTCGTCAGCGACGTGCTCCCCGCGAAGCTCGCGAAGGTGCACGACTACGTGCGCGCGCACCTCACGCTCGATCACGTGCCGACCGTCGGCGGCACGGCCGACGTGGCCGCCGTCCGTGCGGCACTGGGCGATGACGTGGCCGCGGTCTGGGTCGAGACGCCCAGCGCCACGGGAGCGGTCGAGGCCGCGCTGTCGGAGATCGCGGATGCCGCGCACGCGGCGGGCGCCGTGGTCGTCGTCGGCACCGACCCGATCGGCTACGGGGTGCTCACCCCTCCCGCGGTGGCCGGAGCCGATATCGTCACCGGTGACATCCAGTCCCTCGGCCTGCACCAGTGGTTCGGCGGCGCCCACGGCGGCTTCATCGCCGTGCACGACGATCCGACCTTCGTGATGGAGATGCCGTCGCGGCTGTTCGGGCTCGCCACCACCGATGTGCCCGGCGAGTACGGCTTCGGAGACGTGGCCTACGACCGCACCTCGTTCGCCCATCGCGAGGACGGGAAGGAGTGGGTCGGCACGGCCGCGGCCCTCTGGGGCATCGCTGCCGGGGTCTACCTCGCACTCATGGGACCTGCCGGCATGGCCGAGCTCGGCGAGGTGCTCCTCGCCCGCACACGGTACGCGCAGCAGGCGCTCGCCGCGGTGCCCGGTGTCGCGCTCGACGACGATGCCGTTCATCTGCGGGAATTCACGGTGACGACCGCCGACGTCACGGCGCAGGCGGTCGTCACCGCGCTGCGCGCCCGCGGCATCGAACCCGGGGTGGTCGTGGACGAGCACCGCCTGCTCGTCTGCGTCACCGAACTCACCTCCCAGGCCGACATCGACACTCTGGCGGGCGCACTCGCCGAGGTCACGGCATCCGATCTCTTCGCGAAGGAGCAGAACCGATGAGCCTCCCCGTCGCCCCGAAGCCGGCGCTGCGCCGCTTCCAGCAGGCTCGCTGGGACGAGCCGATCATCTTCGAGCTGACCACGCCCGGCGAGCGCGGCGTGCTGGTCTCGCAGGTCGAGCCCGGCGTGCGCGAGGCGGTGGGCGACGTGGTCGCCGCACTCCCCGCCTCCCTGCGCCGTGCGTCGAAGCCGAAGCTGCCCGAGATGGGGCAGATGCGTGTGCTCAAGCACTATCTGCGTCTGTCGCAGGAGAACCTCGGCGCCGACTTCAACGTCGACATCGGGCAGGGCACCTGCACCATGAAGTACGCGCCGAAGATCAACGACCAGCTCGCGAACACCCCGCAGCTCACCGCGATGCATCCGCACCAGGATCCGGCCGACGCACAGGGTGTGCTCGAGATCGTCTGGCAGCTCGAGCGCATGCTCGCCGAGATCTCCGGCATGGACGAGGTCTCGCTGCACACGCAGGGCGGGTCGGCCGCGATCTGGGCGAACATCGCCATGATCCGCGCCTTCCACGAGGCCAACGGCGAGGGCGAGCAGCGCCGCGAGGTCATCACAACAATCTTCAGCCACCCCTCGAACGCGGCCGCCGCGAAGGCCGCGGGCTACGAGGTCATCACCGTGTATCCCGACGCCGAGGGCTACCCCTCGCTCGACGCGCTGAAGGCGGCACTGTCGCCCCGTACCGCGGCGATCATGGTCACCAACCCCGAGGACACCGGCATCTACAACCCGGCGATCCGGGAGTGGGTGGATGCCGCGCACGCGGTCGGGGCCCTCGCCTCGTACGACCAGGCCAACGCGAACGGCATCCTCGGGGTCACGCGAGCCCGCGATGCCGGCTTCGACGTGTGCCACTTCAACCTGCACAAGACCTTCGGCACCCCGCACGGCAGCGGCGGACCCGGATCGGGCGCGAACGCCGTGAGTGCGGCGCTGGCCCCCTTCCTGCCGGGGCCGCGGGTGGTGCGCGACGATGACGGGACCTTCGCGGTCGCCGAGGGCGGAGAGCTCTCGATCGGTGCGGTCGGGCCGTTCTTCGGCGTCATCCCCGCCCTCGTGAAGGCCTACTCGTGGATCATGGCGCTCGGAGCCGAGGGGCTGCTGGCCGCGGCCGAGACCGCCGTGCTGAACAACAACTACCTGATGGCTCGCGTTCTCGGGATTCCCGGAGCCTCGGCCCCGTACGCCACCGGCCGCCGTCGCATCGAGCAGGTGCGCTATTCGTGGGAGGAGCTGTACCAGGAGACCGGCATCTCGTCGGAGGAGATCGGCGTGCGCATGACCGACTTCGGCATGCACTACTGGACCAGCCACCACCCCTACGTGGTGCCGCAGCCCTTCACGCTCGAACCGACCGAGTCGTACTCGATGGCCGAGCTCGACGAGTACGCGGCCACCCTGGCCGAAGTGGCGCGAGAGGCGCGCGAGACCCCCGAGGTGGTGCGCACCGCCCCGCACAACCAGACCGTGCACCACACACACCACGACGATCTGGACGACCCCGAACGGTGGGCGATCACGTGGCGCGCGTACCAGCGGAAGTACTTCCCCGCGGAGTCTGTCGCGTCGTGATCGGCCTCGTCGTCAACCCTGTCGCCGGAGTCGGCGGGCCTGCGGGCCTCGCCGGCTCCGACGGCGCGGACGTGCAGCGCCTCGCCCTCGCGCGCGGCGCCCGTTCGCGCGTGCAGGAGCGGGCGGTCCTCGCCCTGACGACGCTCGCCGAACGGCATCCCGGGCTCGTGGTGGCGACCGCCGCCGGTGCGATGGGCGCCGACGCCGTGCGCGCGGCCGGTCTGGTTCCGCGTGTCGTGGCTCCCGCGCCCGGTGTCGAGCGGAGCGAGACGGAGGCGGGGGACACCTCGCATGCGGTGGCGGCGCTCGCCGCGGACGGCGTCGACCTGATCCTCGTGGTCGGCGGTGACGGGACGCTGCGGGATGCGGTCGCGGGTCTCGAAGTGGCCGAGCATCCGTCGGGAGCCGGAACGGATGTCGGGAGACACGCCGAAAGATCCGCACCCGGGGGCATGGACGCCCGACAGGTGCACGCGGATGCCGAGCACGCCGATACGCGGATGCCCGCCGTGCTCGGGGTGCCGGCCGGAGTGAAGATGTACTCGCCCGTGTTCGCCGTCAGCCCGCGGGCGGCGGGGGCGATCGCCGCGGACTGGATCGACCTGGGAGGGCTTCCCACCGACGAGCGCGAGGTGCTCGACATCGACGAGGCCGCGATGCGGCGCGCCCGCGTCGACCCCACGCTGTACGGCATGCTGCGGGTGCCGTACCGGAGCGGCCGCACCCAGGCGCGCAAGGCGCCGACACCCGTGACCGAGGCGGCGGCGGTCGAGGCGGCGGCCCGTGGCGCCGTGGCCCGCATGCTCCCGGGCGTCCGCTATCTGCTCGGTCCCGGCGGCACGACCGCCGAGATCTCCCGGCAGCTGGGCGTCGAGGGATCCCCGCTCGGAGTCGATGTCGTGCTCGACGGCACGGTCGTCGTCTGCGGCGCGAGCGAGCAGGAACTCCTCGCCGCGATCGACCAGGGCCCCGCTCAGGCCGTGGTCACTGTGATCGGCGGCCAGGGATTCCTGCTCGGGCGCGGCAACCAGCAGCTCTCGGCTGCCGTCCTGCGTGCTCTCGGCGACGACCCGCTCCTCGTCGTCGCCCCCGAGCAGAAGCTCATCGATCTGCACGGCCGCCCGCTCCTCGTCGACACCGGCGACCCGGAACTGGATGCGAGACTCGCCGGACACATGCGCATCGTCACCGGCTCGGGTACCAGCAGCCTGTACGCCGTGAGCGCCCCCGAACTGATCCCCTGACTGCGTCTGACATCTTCTGAACGAACCCGAAAGGACACCCCATGCGTCTCGAGAACAAGAAGGCCATCGTCACCGGCGGTGCCGGCGGCATCGGTCGTGCCACCTCGCTCGCGCTCGCCGCCGAGGGCGCGGCCGTCGCTGTCGTCGACCTGAACGCGGAGGCGGCAGAGGCCGTCGCGCAGGAGATCCGTGCCGCGGGTGGCACCGCCATCGCGATCGCGGCCGACGTGGCGAGCGAGTCCGACATCGAACGCGTCGTCGCCACTTCTCTCCAGGAGCTCGGCGGAGTGAACGTCGTCTTCAACAACGCGGGGATCATCCGTCGCACCACGGCGGTCGAGACGACCGTCGAGGAGTGGGATCGCGTGTTCGGCGTGAACGTGCGCTCGATCTTCCTGATGTGCAAGCACATCGTGCCGATCATGGAGGCGGCGGGCGGTGGCTCGATCATCAACACCGGATCGGGCTGGGGCCTCAAGGGCGGCGGCCAGGCCCTCTCGTACTGCGCCTCGAAGGGGGCGGTCGTGAACATGACGCGTGCACTCGCGATCGACCACGGCCCTGCCGGCATCCGGGTGAACTCGGTCAACCCTGGCGACGTGAACACCGGGATGCTGCGCGACGAGGCCCGTCAGCTCGCGCAGGACACCGACGCCTTCCTCGCCGAAGCCGCCGATCGTCCGCTGCGACGGATGGGCGAGCCGAGCGAGGTCGCGCAGGCCGTGGTCTGGCTCGCGAGCGACGACTCCTCGTACGTCACGGGGTCGGCACTCGTCGTGGACGGCGGCGGGATCGCGTAGCTGCGGTGAGCCCGCGCACTCCGTCGAGTGCGCGGGCTCTCGACGTCGCGCCGTGTGCTCGACGACCGGCTCATGTGCCCCGCGGGCGCGGTCGGGCGTACCCCCAGGACACTCGCGTAAAATCAGCACAATGACCGACGCCCCCTCCGACGCTGCACCCGACCTCGGACCGGGCGTCGACCCCGACGATCTCGCCACGACTCTTCGCGTACTCGCCGAGCTGCACCAGATCGACAACGAGCATCCGGACTTCGTCGCCGTGCGCCATGCGACCGCGGCGATGTTCAAGGCCGTCAAGCGGGTGCGCCGCAAGGAGATCCGCGATGCGATCGCCGAGGCCGACAAGGCCGTGGTCGCCCGCACCGCCACCGGAGCGCCCGACCGCATCGACGACGAGACCCGCGGCAACGACCTCGCCACGAGCGTGATCGACGCCCCGATCGCGGGCGAGCTGCTCAAGCCCCGCAACTGCTACATCTGCAAGCAGCCCTACACGCAGGTGGATGCGTTCTACCACCAGCTCTGCCCGGACTGCGCCCGCTTCAGCCACGGCAAGCGCAACGCCCGTACCGACCTCACCGGCAAGCGCGCCCTGCTCACGGGTGGCCGCGCCAAGATCGGCATGCACATCGCGCTGCGGCTGCTGCGCGACGGGGCGCACACCACGATCACCACCCGATTCCCGCGCGACGCCGTCCGTCGCTTCTCTGCTCTGCCCGACTCGGCGGACTGGCTGCACCGTCTGCGCGTCGTCGGCATCGACCTGCGCGATCCCGCCCAGGTGATCGGCCTCGCCGACTCGGTCGCGGCCCAGGGTCCGCTCGACATCCTGATCAACAACGCCGCGCAGACCGTGCGCCGCTCGCCGGGCGCGTACTCGCTGCTGGCGGATGCCGAGCTGCAGCCGCTTCCCGACGGTCCGCTGCCCGAGATGGAGACCTTCGGTCACACGGCCGATCCGCACCCGCAGGCGCTGCAGGCATCCGTCGACGCGCATCCGCTGCTCTCGGTCGCGGCCCTCGGCGGCACGGTCGCCGAGCAGGGCGGCCAGGCGCTCACGGCCGAAGACCTCGCACGCCTCGCGATGGCCCCCGGATCCTCGTCGCTGGAGAAGCACGCCGACGGCACCGCGATCGACGCCGGCGGCCTCGTGCCCGACGTGAACCGCGTGAACAGCTGGGTGCAGTCGATCGAGCAGGTCGATCCGCTCGAGATGCTCGAGGTGCAGCTCGCCAACACCACGGCACCGTTCCTGCTCATCAGCCGTCTGCGCGCGTCGATGGCTGCCTCGGATTCGCACCGCAAGTACGTGGTGAACGTCTCGGCCATGGAGGGGCAGTTCTCCCGCCGCTACAAGGGGCCAGGCCACCCGCACACGAACATGGCCAAAGCCGCGCTCAACATGCTCACGCGCACCAGCGCGGGTGAGATGCTCGAGAAGGACGGCATCCTGATGACCGCCGTCGATACCGGGTGGATCACCGACGAGCGTCCGCACTACACGAAGGTGCGGCTGGCGGAAGAGGGCTTCCACGCCCCGCTCGACCTCGTCGACGGCGCCGCCCGCGTGTACGACCCGATCGTGCGCGGCGAGGCCGGCGAAGACATCCACGGCGTGTTCCTCAAGGACTACGAGCCCAGCCCCTGGTGAGCTCGCGCTCCCGTATCGGTTCATCCGTCGGGAGAAAGGGCGGATGTCGGGCCGAAGATCCCCATCTGCTCCGGCATCCGGAAGATCTTCCGACATCTGAACCGGGACGGGGACGGCAGCCTGGTCAGGCGGAAGGCTCGACCGGGTACGGATGCGGCAGCCACACCGTCACGATCAGGCCGCCGTCCGTCCGCGGGGTGAGCACCAGCGTGCCCCCGTGGGCCTGCGTGATGCGGTCGACGATCGCGAGACCGAGTCCCGCCCCGGCATGGTCGTCGCTGCGGGTGCGCTCGGCACCGCGCTGGAAGGGTTCGATGAGCGTCGCCACGCGGTGCGCCGGCAGCAGCTCGCCGGTGTTCTCCACGACCAGTGCGACGGCGTGGGGCATCGAGTGCGTTCGCACGGCGACGGCTCCGCCCGACGGCAGGTTGTGCACGATCGCGTTGAGCACGAGGTTCGTGACCAGCTGCGGCAGCAGCGTGGAGGAGCCGAGTACAGGGGCCGGGGCACCGCCCACCTCCACGGCGACGCCGCGACGGTCGGCGAGCGGCACCAGCGCCTCGACCGCTCCTTCCGCGAGGAGCGACAGATCCACGATCTCGCGGGTGAACGCGCGACGGTCCGCCCGGCTGAGCAGCAGCAGCGCTTCGGTGAGTTCGATCGCGCGGGCGTTGACCTCCTGCAGGCGGGCGATCAGCGCATCGACGTCGCGCTCGGGGTCATCGCGGGCGACCTCGAGCAGCGTCTGCGAGATCGCGAGAGGGGTGCGCAGCTCGTGCGAGGCATTGGCGGCGAACCGCTGCTGCTCGGCGACGTGGGCCTCTAGCTGCTCGAGCATCGAGTCGAAGACGTCGGCGAGGTCGCGGAACTCGTCGCGGGGGCCGGGGAGGGCGATCCGGTGCGAGAGCGACCCCTGCGCCGCCAGCCGCGCCGCGTCGCCGATGCGCTCGAGAGGCGCCAGCATTCGACCGGCGAGCAACCAGCCGCCGCCGAGTCCCAGGGCGAGCAGTACCACCATGACGACCGAGGCGACTGGCACGAACGCCCTGATCAGGTCGGAGCGGTTCGGCACCCGGAAGTCGATGTAGGGGATCTGCACGTCCGGTACGTAGCGCAGCAGATACAGGCCCACGGCGGCGAGAAGCAGCAACCCCGACACCAGCACGACAGCCGCATAGCTGAGCGTGAGCTTCAGGCGGGCGCTCATGCCGGGGCGCCTACGCATCGGCGTCCGTCCCGATCCGGTATCCGACACCCGGCACGGTGAGGATCAGCCATGGTTCCCCCAGGCGCTTGCGCAGCGAGGAGACCGTGATGCGCACGGCGTTCGTGAACGGGTCGGCGTTCTCGTCCCAGGCGCGCTCCAGCAGCTCCTCGGCGCTGACCACCCCGCCCTCGGCATCGACCAGCACCTCCAGCACGGCGAACTGCTTGCGGGTCAACGCCACATAGCGGTCGTCGCGGTACACCTCGCGGCGGAAGGGGTCGAGTCGGAGCCCCGCGACCTCCAGCACGGGCGGCCGGCTGCGCTGTCGTCGGCGGTCGAGGGCGCGCAGTCGCAGCACGAGCTCGCGCAGTTCGAACGGCTTCGTGAGGTAGTCGTCGGCGCCGATCTCGAAGCCGGTCGCCTTGTCGTCGAGGCGGTCGGCGGCGGTGAGCATCAGGATCGGGATGCCGCTGCCGGAGGCCACGATCCACCGGGCGATGTCGTCGCCGGAAGGGCCGGGAACATCGCGGTCGAGCACGGCGAGGTCGTAGGAGTTGATGCTCAGCAGCTCGAGGGCGGTGTCGCCGTCGCCCGCGATGTCGGCGGCGATCGCTTCCAGGCGCAGCCCATCGCGTACCGCCTCGGCGAGGTAGGGCTCGTCCTCGACGATCAGTACACGCATGGCTGCGATCCTACGCAGTGCGGCATATCGGCAGCGTATGCAAAAGCGCATACGCCCTGGCAACCGGCCCTCTTCTTCACTGGGAGCATGAACACCCGCACCACCCCTCTTCCGCTCCGAGCGCGCCGTCGCCGCAGGGTCATCATCACCGCGATCGCGTTCGCCGCCGCCGTGATCCTCGCGATCGCGGTGCAGCAGTCGCTGTCCGTGGCCTTCGCCGACGCCACGCATTCGGACCCATCGCCCGCGTCCACCCCCGTTCCGACCGGAGACATCACCGGATCCGTCATCGCCCCGAGCGAGGCCGACGGGGTGATCCGCGACGACGACAAGCCCACGGTCTTCGAGGTGGACAGAGTCGCCGTGGGTAACCTCGACCCCGCCCTGCTCGAGGCGCTGCAGCGCGCAGCATCCGATGCGGAGCGCGACGGCGTCACCTTCCGGGTGAACAGCGGATGGCGCTCGCCCGCACTCCAGGAGCGGATGCTGCAGGACGCGATCATCCAGTACGGATCCGAGAACGAGGCGCGCCGCTGGGTGGCCACCCCCGAGACCTCGGAGCACGTGACGGGCGGTGCCGTCGACCTCGGCCCCTGGTCGGCGCTCGACTGGCTCGCGCAGCGCGGTTCGCGCTACGGACTCTGCCAGATCTACGCCAACGAGTCCTGGCACTACGAGCTGCGCCCGGAGGCCGTCGACGACGGATGCCCCGAGATGCTCGCCGACCCGACCGCCGACCCGAGGACGAAGCGATGACCACTCTGCTCGCCACCGAACCCGTGACCTTCTCGCGCCTGCACGCGCCGACACTGTGCACCCTGCCCGATGCCGTCGCCGAGAACCTGAGGCGCGTGCGAGCCGTGACCGTCGTGCCGATCATGGCCGTGGTGAAGGCCGACGGCTATGGACACGGGGCCGTCACCGTCGCGAGAGCCGCGGTCGCCGCCGGCGCCGACTGGCTGGGGGTGACCGACGTCGCCGAGGCGGTCGCGCTCCGCGAGGCCGGACTCGACGTGCCGATCCTGTCGTGGTTGAACCCGTCGGGCGTCGATGCCGAAGCCGCCGCCGCGCACCGCATCGACATCGCGATCGGCTCGGTCGAAGAGCTGCGCCAGCTGATCGCCGACGCCGCGGAGCCGGTGCGCGTGCATCTGCATCTCGACACCGGCATGGCGCGGGGAGGGTGCCCTCTCGACGACTGGTCCGAGCTGTTCCGACTCGCGCGCTCCGGACGGGGCAGGGTCGAGGTCGTCGGGCTGATGGGTCACCTGCCACGAGCGGACGAGGCCGATCCCACGGCGAACGCGGCTGCGGTGCTGCGCATGCGGCAGGGACGCGATGCCATGCTGCGCGCCGGTCTGGGCCCTGTGCTCGTGCACCTCGCCGCGACATCCGGCGCCCTGACCGACCCCGCCACGCACTTCGGTATGGTGCGGATCGGCGCGGGGCTGGTCGGCATCGACCCCTCGGAGACGACCGCGCTGGTCGGTGCGTCGCGCTGGACGGCGCCCGTCGTGCACAGTGCTCTCGTGCCGGCGGGGACGGCCGTCGGCTACGGCGGCACCCACCTCACCGCTCGGGAGACGCATCTGGCCGTCGTCGGCGTCGGATACGCCGACGGTGTCCCGCGCGAGCTCGCGGTCGGCGCGGGGGTGGCGATCGGCGGGGTGCGGCATCCGATCGTCGGGAGGGTGTCGATGGATCAGATCGTGGTCGATACGGGCGCCGCGCTGTTGCCTCGGGGTGCGGTCGCGACGGTGTTCGGACCCGACGGAGGGGCCGTGCCCTCGGTGCAGGAATGGGCGCGGTGGGCGGGGACCATCCCGCACACGGTCGTCACCGGGATCGGGGCGCGAGTGCGCAGGAGCATCGCATGACGACGAAGGTGCTGGTCGTCGGCGGCGGGCAGAACGCCGAGCACGAGGTGTCGCTGGCGTCTGCTGCCGCGGTCGCCGCCGCCCTGCGGATGGGCGATCACGAGGTGACGTGCGTGACCATCGACCGCGACGGGATCTGGCGCGTCGACGGTCGCCCGAACGGGGGATCGCCTGCCGAGTCGCTGGCGCTGGCGCTTCCGCTGCTCACACGGACCGATGTCGTCTTCCCCGCGGTGCACGGTGCCCTGGGCGAAGACGGCGCTCTCGCGGCGCTGTGCGCGCTCGCCGGAGTGCGTGTGGTGGGTTCGGGGCTGCGCGCCGGGGCCATCGGCATGGACAAGTGGACGACGAAGCTGGTGGCGGATGCCGTCGGGCTCGGAACCGCGCGCGGTCGTCTCGTCTCGGCCGACGACATCGGCGACGTGGAGTTCGAGGGCGAGATCGTGGTGAAGCCGGTGTCGGCCGGGTCGAGCCACGGCGTGAGTCTTGTGACGCGCGAGGAGGATCTGCTCGCCGCGCTGCACGAGGCCGCGCGCTTCGACCGCCGGATCCTGGTCGAAGAGGTCGTGCGGGGGCGCGAGATCGACGTGGCGGTGCTGCGTGAGAAGGGCGGCATCCGCTGGGCGGCACCGCCCCTCGAGATCCATGCGACGGGACTGTTCGACACGGCCACGAAGTACGACGGCAGCGCGCGGTTCACGGTTCCGGCGCAGCTCGATGCGGCCGAGGTGGCCGCGCTCAAGCGGGCGGCGATCGCGGTGTTCGACGCCCTCGGATGCGACGGCGTCGCACGGATGGACTTCTTCCTGACCGATCGGGGCCCGGTGCTGAACGAGGTCAACACGATGCCAGGTCTGACGGCTGCGTCGCAGGTGCCGCGGATGTTCGCGGCGGCGGGCGTGACCTACGTCGACCTGGTGGCGCGGCTCGTACGCGCGGCGTCGTGACGGCGTCTCCTGCGCACCGCGTCGGATGGCCCGATGTCGCGAAGGGCATCTGCATCATCCTGGTGGTGCTCTGGCATGTGGTGACCAAGCATGCGATCGATGTGGCGGGCGCCGGTCCCGTGACCGACGCCTGGGCGATGCTGAACGCCCAGCTGCTGCCGTTGCGGATCCCGCTGTTCTTCCTGGTCTCCGGGATGTTCGCCGCACGGGCCGTGCTCGCCGACGACGGGCACTCGTGGCGACGACGGGCGGCACGGCTCTCGCTGCTCTACGTCGTCTGGGTGCTCATCCAGACGTTCGTGCTCGCCCTCGCGCCCGACTTCGACACGGCGCGGGCGACCGACGGGTGGGAGCTGCTCGCGCAGCTGACCATCAGCCCGACGAACCTCTGGTATCTGCTTGCGCTCGCCGTATACCTGGCGATCGGTCGGCTGACCCGCGCCCTGCCGACCGCCGTGGTGCTGTCGGTCGCCTTCGTGGTCGCGGCGGCCGCCGGGGCCGGAGTCATCCCCGATCTCGGCAACCTGTGGCAGCTGGTGCAGAACCTGTTCTTCTTCCTCGTGGGGCTGCGGCTGCGTGCGGTCGTCGAACGCTTCGCGAAGAGCGTCGGGGTGTGGCGCACGCTCGCGCTCGCGGCCGTGTACGTCGCGGCGCTGGCGCTCGTGGCAGGCCTCGCCATCCGCCTGCTGCCGGGAGTGTGGCCCGCGCTCGCGCTGATCGCGGTGGCGTTCGGGGTGTCGCTCAGCGTGCTCCTCGATCGGCGGGTGGGAGTGATCGCGCGACCGTTGCGCTGGATCGGACAGCGCACCCTGCCGATCTACGTGCTGCACATGATGCCGCTCGCGCTCATCGATGCGGGGCTGGATGCTGCGGGAGGGAGGACGACGCCGGTGCTCGAAGCCATCGGCCCCATCGTGCTGACGGCGGCCGTGATCGTGATCTGCCTGGGCGTGCATGCGCTGCTGATGCGCTGCGGGCTCGGGGTACTGTTCGACCCCTTGCAGGCGACCGACCGCCTGGTGCCGCGACTGCGCCGATGAAGGGCGCCGATGAAGGGCCTCGACAATCGGCGGAGGACGGCGGATGCTGGAACCATGGCGGCCTTCACAGCGGACAACGCATTCAGCGGATTCAGCGTCGACGACATCGACGCGGCGGAAGAGTTCTACGGCACGGCCCTCGGGCTCGATGTCGAGCGCAACGCGATGGGCTTCCTCGATCTGCGGCTGCCGAGCGGCGGGTCGATCCTCGTCTACTCGAAGCCGAACCACACGCCGGCGAGCTTCACGATCCTGAACTTCCCTGTGGCGGATGTCGATGCCGCGGTCGACGAGCTCATCGCCCGGGGCGTGCAGACCAAGATCTACAGCGACGAGGAGTTCCCCTCCGATGAGCGCGGTATCGTCCGCGGCAACGGTCGCGGCCCGGACATCGCGTGGTTCCGCGACCCGGCCGGCAATGTGCTCGCTGTCATGCAGGCCTGACGACGAACTCAGAGGGGACGGCACCCCGGAGACCGAGGTCCCCGGGGCGCCGTCGTGCGGCCGTGCGGATCAGTCGAAGACCGCGTCGGGGTAGAGCTCCTCGGCGATCAGCCGCACCGCCGATACGTTGCCGAGCGTGCCGGGGAACAGGTCGGTCGAGGGCACCGCGATCAGTCGCCCGTCGCGCACGGCGGGCATGTCGGGGAAGGTCGCTGCGAGGTACGAGCGGACAGCGGCCTCGTGCGCGGAGTCGGTCACCGCGAACACGAGTGCATCGGGTGCTTCGGCGGCGAGGGATTCCGGGGTGATCTCGGCGGCGAAGAAGTCGGCGAATGCGGGGTCGTCCGGTGTGAAGACGTTGTCGGCGCCGGCGCGCTGCAGGATGTCGTACTCGATGCCGGCGCCGATCGCGGTGAGGGTCGTCCCCTCCACGAAGACCTGCGCGACGCGCGGGCGGTCCTGCCCCTCGATCGCGGTGTCGACGGTGGCGAGCTCGGCCTGGGACGACGCGATCAGGTCGTTCGCCTCCTTCTCGACCTGGAAGATCGCGCCGAGGTTGTCGAGGTCGATGAAGAGGTCGTCGACGGTGCCCTCCATGCGGCGGTCGAAGCATCCGCCGGTCGCGGTGTACGCGGCGACACCGGCGTCTGCGAGCTGCTCGATGCTGGCGAAGCCCTGCTCAGCGGTGAACTCGTAGGTGGTGGGCGAGTACACGAAGTCGGGTTCGACGGCGAGCAGTTCCTCACGGCTCGGCGGGGAGTCTCCGCCGATGACCGGCACCTCGGCCGCCATGCCCGCGACGTCGGCCGGCAGCTTCTGGGCCGTGGCCTGCGCTTGACCGACGAGTGAATCGGCGAGACCGAGGCGCAGCAGCAGCTCGGTCTGCGACGGGTGCAGCCCGACGACGGCGGTCGGCGTGGTCGGGATCTCGACCGTGCGGCCGCAGTTCTCGATCGTGATCGCCTCGCCGGCGGAGTCGGGTGCGGATCCGGCGGAGACGCCGCCGCCGCATCCGGTGAGGGCAATCGCGCCCAGTCCGACGGTGACGGCGGCGAGCAGACGGGTGGTTCGGGTACGGGGTGTCATTCTTCTTCTCCTTGGTAGGGGTGTGGGTTCAGGTGTCGAGCGGATCAGCCGGCGGACTGTCGCGGATGGAACGTCATCGCCCGCGCCCCGGTGTCGACCTCGATGGCGACGCGGGCGGTGACGTGGAAGACCTCGTCGACGAGCGTGGGGGTGAGCACGGTGTCGGGCGGACCGAAGGCGACGAGCCTGCCCTCGTCGAGCACGGCGACGTCGTCGCAGAACGCCGCGGCGATGTTGAGGTCGTGCAGGGCCGCGATCACGGTCGTGCCGAGTCCGCTCACGACGCGCATCAGGTCGAGCTGGTGCGCGATGTCGAGGTGGTTGGTCGGTTCGTCCAGCACGAGGATCTCGCCGCTCTGCGCGAGCGCACGGGCGAGCATCACCCGCTGGCGCTGACCACCCGAGAGCCGTCGCACCAGGCGGTCGCCGAGGTCGTGCACGTCGGCGGTGCGCAGGGCCTCGTCGACGATGCGCTGATCCTCCGCGGTGTCCCGGCTGAAAGGCGGACGATGCGGCGAACGGCCCACGAGCACGGTCTCCCGCACGGTCAGATCGAACTCGGACGGGGAGTCCTGCAGCATGACCGACACGGTGCGCGCGAGTGTGCGCGGGGCCAGCTGCGACACGTCGGCGCCGTCGATCAGGACGCGTCCGGCGTGCGGACGCTGACCCGTGAAGAGCGCGCGCAGGAGCGTGGACTTGCCGCTGCCGTTGGGGCCGAGGAGTCCCACGATGCGCCCGGTGCCGACCTCGAGGTCGATGCCGTGCAGCACGGTGCGACCGCCGCGTGCGACGCTCACGTCGTCGAACAGCACGCTCATCGGTCGAACCCCGCCCGCTCGCCGCCGCTGCGCATCAGCCACAGGAAGAACGGAGCCCCGACGAACGCGGTGAGGATCCCGAGGGGGATCTCGGTCGGCATCGCGACCGTGCGGGCGAGCAGATCGGCGACCATGAGGAACAGCGCGCCGCCGAGGACCGTGATCGGCAGCATCCGCCGATGATCCGAGCCGACGAGGAGTCGGGCCATGTGCGGCACGACGAGGCCGACGAAGCCGATGCCGCCGCTCACGGCGACGATCGCACCGGTCAGGAGCGAGGCGAGCACGAGCAGCAGACCGCGCAGCCGGGTCGTGCGCACGCCCACCGCCATCGCGGATTCGTCGCCCGCGAGCAGCGCGTTCATCGACCGCGAGAGCCCGAACACGGCGATGCAGGCGATCGCGAGCGCGACCGCGGGGATCAGCAGCGACGACATGTCGGCGGCCGACACGCTGCCGAGCAGGAAGAACATCACGCTGACGACGTTCTGGGCGTCGGTGGTGAGCGTGAGGTAGCTGGTCACGGCACTCAGCAGGGCGCCGAGTGCGACACCGGCGAGGATCATCCTGGTCGGCGACAGCTCTCCGCGGATGCGCGCGAGCATGGCGACGAGGATGCAGGCGAACATAGCGCCCACGAAGGCCGCCCCGCTCATCGTGAGGCCGAGGAACGTGGCCCCGCCCGAGACGATCACCAGTACAGCGCCGACACTCGCCCCGGACGAGACGCCGAGGATGTACGGCTCGGCGAGCGGGTTGCGCACGACGGCCTGCATCATCGCCCCGGCGAGAGCGAGCCCTGCGCCCGAGAGCGCGGCCAGGAGCGATCGCGGCACCCGGAACTGCCACACGGCCTGGTCCTGCAACGGGGTGAGCGTGCCATCGGACATCCAGGGCATGCCGGGGATCAGATGGCCGATCACGATCTTCGCGGCGTCGAGGGGGGAGACGGCGACGGGCCCGGTGGCCGCGGAGAGCACGAGGACGAGCACGGCGAGCACGGCGATGGTCGTCACGGTAGGGCCGACCGGCAGCATCCGGCGGCCTCCGCTCCGGGCCCGGCGGCGCTCGCCGCCTCGGCGCCGGGGGAAGCGGATGCGCCGTTCGCGCCGTTCGACGAGGGTGGCGGTCGATGCGCTCACAGGGAGGCTCCGTTCGGGGCGTCGGAGGGCATGGCGGTCGTGACCTCGGCCGCGAAGTCGAGCACGGTGAGACCGAGCGCGTGCAGGGCAGCGGATTCGTTCGCGCCGTGCCCTGCTCCGGCGGCCGTCCAGAGGCGGGCCGAGCCGCCCGCCTGCTGCAGCGCCTCGACCATCCGGTGCGTGTCTCGGGCAAGCACCCGGGTGTCCTCACCGAGCACGACACCGAGGTAGGAGGGGATCGGAGTCCCGACCGGGAGTGCTTCGGCCTGAGCGAGGGGAGAGAGGGTGCGGAGGCGAGCGCGTGATCCCGGGGTGCCGTCATCGCCGAACTCGGCTCGCCAGCGCGCCCCGAGCGGATGATCGTCCAGGGCGAGCAGGTCGAGGGGAGCGGCGGTGGTCACGAAGCCCGCGCACAGCTCCGGATGCTCGATCGCGCACCTGGCCGCGATGACCCCGCCCAGGGAGGCCCCGGCGAGCACGAGCAGATCGGGGCGGGTGATCCCGGCCGCGATGAGTCCGCGTGCGACGTCGGCGAGGTCGGCGATCGTGCGATGCTTGCGGGCGCCGTGGCCCGCTTCACGCCAGGCCCTTCCGCGCTCGCCGCCACCGCGGAGCTGCGCGGAGGCGTAGGCGCCGCCGAAGGCGACCCATGCGGGCACGGTGGGTTCGAACAGCGGGAGATGGGGCACGCCGAAGCCGCCGTAGCAGGTCAGGATCAGCGGCACCGGGCCCTCTGCGCCCGGCGGAGCGGTCACGTGGACGGTCAGGGTCGCGCCGTCGTCGGCGGGCAGATCGTGGCGCACGGTGGCACCGAGGGTCTCCGCGGGAGAGGGAGCGATCGTGGCGTTCTCCTTCGTGCGCTCGACGATCCGCGGTGGGGTGAGCGGCCCTTCGACGCCCAGGTGCAGCACACCGTCGTCGAACCCGATCGCCGTCGTCGTGAGGGTGTCGGTGCTGGCCGAGTCCGCTTCGGAGCGTTCGATCTCGACGCCGTCGACCAGGTCGACGAGCACGCTGCGCCCGTCGGCGACGGCGAGCACGATGACACGGTCCCCGTGCGCTGCGACATCGACGATCTGCGCGTCGGGATCGCTCCAGCGCCAGAGCAGGCCGTGCTTCGCGTCGCCGTCGACGCCTGCACCGTCGTTCGCCACGGCATCGAGCCCGCCGTCGTGCCACACCAGCACGCCGGCGTCGAGCGGTGCGGCGCGCAGGAGCGCGGGCCACCGTCCCAGAAGGGTCCCGGTGGCCCGGTCGGTCAGCGTCGTGCCTCGGGAACCCGAGCTCAGGGCGCACAGTCCGCTCTTCCCGCCCGGGAACAGCCGCAGTCGCGCCTCGGACTCGAGGGGGACCGCCCGTCGTGTATCCGTCTCGAGGTCGAGGGTCACGAGCATTCGGTCGCGGCTCGAGACGACGTCGAGGCTCCGCGAGTCCGCTGCCCACACCACGGTGTCGTAGCGCAGGCGGATGTCGGGATGCAGGCGCAGCGTGCCGGCGGCGACGTCGACGATGCCGAACACGGCGTTCTCGTCGGCGGAGGGTGCCCACTCGACGGCGACGAGTCGGCGGTCGGGGGAGGGGAAGATCCGGTGCAGGTGGCCGTCGGGCTCGATCACGGTCGTGCCGTCGACGCGGTGGATGCCGCGGCGGGAGCGGTCGTCCGCTCTGCCCAGCGTGAAGCCGCCGACCGGCAGGCCCGGACGGCCGTGGCGCTCGGCGCGCGCGAGGGCGTCGTCGAGCAGGGATCGGTGCGCGCTCATCGCCCCACCAGGTCGTCGATGCGGTCGCCGCCACCCGCCCACAGCAGGTGTCCGCCCTCGTCGAGCGGGGTGGGCAGCTCGATCGTGGAGATGCCCTCATCGTCGAGGAGGAGGATCGTGCCGTCTCCCCCGCTGGTGACCGCGATCGTTCGGGTCCTGGGATCGATCGTGAGGGAGCGGCGCTGCGCGGGACGACCATCGACGCCGTCCCACGGCAGCTGTCCTGCGCGGGGCGGGTGTGTCATCGCCGGGATCGGAGTGATCCGCGAGACGCGCGCCTGTGCACGATCGATCACCACCACGACATCGCCGTCGGGGTGGATCACGCACACCGCCGCGATGCCCGTGGCGAGTGCGAACCGGAAGGCGAGTCCCGGTGGCAACGGCACGGAACGGGTCGCTCCCGACGCGAGGTCGATCTCGACGAAGGTGTTGGTCCACTCCGGCCACGCTCCGGGGGAGGCCGGTCCGCCGCGGACGATGCCCGTGGCTCTTCCCGTGTCACCGGCGAGGCGCAGGTAGTACGCGCGTCCGGGGACGGGCCAGGGGACGATGCCGATGGCGCGGGGCAGCCCGGCGTCGACGACGAACCGTTCGAGGCCGCGGCTCGTCGCGATGCCGACGACACCGGAGCCCGGGTCCATCACGTCGCCGTGGCCGTCTGCGGCGAGGTCGTCGAGGAGGTGTCCGCGCAGAACCGGGGCGTGGGCTCCGACGTCGAGGGCTCTCGCCAGGGGCAGCGCCTCCACCGCGCCGGGCTCGCGATGGCGGAGCACGATCGTCGGTTCTCCAGAGGCCTGATCGGGGGCGAGCACGACCCCGGGTTCGCCCGTGCGCACCCGGAAGCGCACGGAGGAGTCGGTCGTGAGGTCGACGACCGACACCAGGTCGCTCCACGCCTCCTCGTTCATCCCCAGACCGGAGGTGACGACCACGTGGCGGCCGCTCGGATCGCAGGCGAGGTGCTCGGCGGGGATGGCGATCGGGATGCGCCGCACGGCGTCCGTGTCGCCGACAACCAGCGCGCCGCCGCGGTCGTCGGCGAAGGCCCAGCGCCCGGCTGCTCCGGTGGGCAGGCGGAGGAAGCCCGCGTGCTCGGCGAGCCAGCTGTCGGCGACCGCGACACGCCGGGAGCCGTCGTGGATCTCGTAGACGACTCCGGCCCGGTGATCAGCGGCGAGGAGGGGTGTGGAGGAGGACATGTCAGCGATCCTAGTAGATATTGAGAATCATTATCATTTAGGGTCGTCAGTGTTCACACATCGTGAACCCGCCCCGCACACCGCGGGACGGACCACCTCACTGAAGGAGAACGAAATGGAAAAGCAGATCCTCGCCGAGATCGAAGAGTCCGAGCAGCTGGCGCACCTGTCGGCATCGCACTCGAACGCACTGGTCGAGAACCCCTTCGACTGATCGCGGATCCTTCCGTCGCGCTTTCGAGCGCACTCCCGTCCGGCCGGGCGTTCGCGCCCGGCCGGGCCCATCACCGAGAGAATCCATGACTTCCGAACCCCGCATCCTGCCGCTCCCCGGCTCCGGCGCCCATCTCGTCGTCGGTGCCGACGGTCGCCCCCGGATCCGCCTGCGCACCGGACGATTCGCCCTGGTCGACGCGCCGCCCGCAGAGCTGTTCGGCGCCCTCGAAAGCGACGCCGAGAGCGGCGCCGCTGTCACCCTCGACCGCGTCACCCGTGAGGTGCAGGAGCGCGAGGCTGCCGACGCGCTGCGCCGGTGGCCGGTGGATCGCCGTGCTGTCTGCCTCATCGGCACCGGCCCGTTCGTGGACGAGCTGGAGCGCATGCTCGCGGGCTGGGGCGCGCAGGTCACCGTCGTGGACACCGCGTCGGAACCGGTGGACGACGCCGCCCTCGTGATCGCCTACGCCGAGGGTGCGCACGATCGTCGACGATGGGCCGCCCTCGATCGTCTTCCGCACCGCGGAATCGCCTGGCTCCGCGTCCACAGGGAGGGCGAGAGCATCCTGATCGATCCGCTCGCGATCGATGCGAGCGACCCGACCTCCAGCCAGGTGGCCACACGGCGGCTGGCGGCCAGCAGTGCGCCGGCGTCGAGCGAGGCCTGGCAGCAGGCGGGTCCGCCTGCCGCCGTCCCCGTCGACGACGCGACCAGGGTGCTCGCCCTCGCCCGAACGCTGCACGTGATTCTCACCTGGGCGCAGGACGGTGCGGAACTCGACCGCCTGCGCACGACCCTCTGGAAGCTGGTGCCGGCGACCGGCGCCGTCAGCGAGCACACGGTGCTCCCCTTCCCCGCGGCCCCGCGCCGGGTGCTCCGATGACCCCGCCGCGTGATGCCCGCCTCCACACCGTCGTCGCGGATGACGGCGCCCTGTTGCGCGGCTGGGCCTGGGAGCCCGCCGATCCTCGGGGCGTGGTGATCATCCGCACGCCCTACGGGGCCTGGCGTCACGGCGACACCGCCCGCGCCTGGACCGGCCGGGGCTACCGCTGCGTGATCCACGACGTGCGCGGACGACACTCGTCCGACGGCGAATGGCACCCCTACCTCGCGGAACGCAGCGACGGACGCGCGGTGGTCGAGGCGGTCAGGGCCGAGAACCCCGGGCTCCCCCTCGTGCTGTCCGGCGGCTCGTACGCCGCGCACACCGCGCTCGAAGCCGCCAGGGCCGCCGACGTCGACGCGCTGGTGCTCCTGGTCCCCGCGCTCGGGCTTGCCGAGACCGCCTGGGACGAGAACGGGCGCCCCCACCTGCACCACCGAATCGGGTGGTGGCACCAGCACGGCCGGGGAGCGCGCTCCCAGCCGCCGCTGACCGATGAGGAGCTCGCGGCACGCGTCGCGCGGGCGACCGAGGTCGGCGTGCACCGGGCTGCCGAGGAGTGGGGCTGGTCGCGCGTGGCACTGTCCGGGTGGCGACGACTCTGGTCCGCCCCGGCTGTGGACCTCGACCGTGCGTACGGCGCGCTTCGCGCGCCGCTGCTGCTGATCCGCGGCGATCACGACTTCTTCTTCGCGGATGCCGGTCGGCTCGCTGCCGCCTGGCGAGGGCCCGTCCACCTGGTCGACGGTCCGTGGGGGCACCGGCTCGCCGCAGACATCGACGACGACGAGATCCGCTCCCGGTTGCGCCGCGCAGGCGGCATCGGACGCGTGCTCGATTCCTGGCTCGCCGAGAACGGGCTGCCAGCGGAGGAATCGGCGCCCGTGTCCGCGCCGGCATCCGCCGCGCGCGAGCCGGGACCGCCCGTGCTCCGCCGCACCCGATCCGCCTTCGAACCCGACACCGGTCGCTGGCGATACGAGAGGACAGCATGACCGCGCACGACACCCTCGACCACGCCCCCGACCGCGCGACGCTCCCGGCCGAGGCGCTGGTCGATGCGGAGACCGGCATCATCCGTTCCGTGCGGGAGGTGCCGCACCCGGTCGGTGCCCCGCACCGATACCTGGCGCTGACGGCATCCGTCGCCGACGCGCGCATGCTGGGCGAGTGGCCCGCCGACCGGGTCTCCCTCGGTACGTCGTTCGGCGACCCCGCCCAGGCACGCATCGCCGCGATCGGCGAGGGGGTGGAACGGTACTGCGGCAACTGGCTGCCCGATTTGCTCCCTCGTGACGAGCTGCGCGTCGCCACCGCGCAGGAGCTGCGCGCCGAAGGGGAGAGCGTCATCGACGAGGACGATCTCCCGCGTTTCGCCGACTGGCAGCTCACGCGCCCCGGCTTCCCCTATCAGCGGCTGCTTTCCTCGACTCCGACGCTCTGGGCGCGCTGCGAAGACCTCGACGGCGGCTCGGTGTGGATGCCGGACGCGCTCGTGCACCTGAACTGGCGGCAGTCGCGCTTCCGCTCGCTGCCGCGGACGCACCACCTGAACTATGCGGGCATCGCCACCGGGGCGGGTTTCGACGACGCCCGCGACCGCGGGGTGATCGAGGTGATCGAGCGGGATGCGCTCGAGGTGTGGTGGCACCTCGACGGGCCGACGTTCGGCATCGACCCGGCAACGGTCCCCGGTCTTCTCGACGATCTGCGAGGCAGCAGCCTGCGCGTGTGGCTGGTGGCGATGCCCTCGGAGTTCGCCCCGGCGATCGGCGCGCTCGTGCACGACGAGGAGCGCGGGCTCTACGCCGCCGGCTTCTCGGCCGCGCTCGATCCGGCACGCGCGGCGCGGAAGGCGGTGCTCGAAGCCGTGCACACCTGGATCTACACGCAGGGCTGCACGACCGCGGACGGATGGGTGTTCCGTGCGGTCGCCGAGGGGTTGATGGCGAAGGGCCTGACCCTCGACTTCCGCCCAGACGCCGGCTACACGGCCGCTGCGGGGTCGCAGTTCGAGAACGTGATCGACCTCGGAGCGCACGTGCAGGTGTGGCTCGACCCGACCGTGCACGACCAGGCGCGTCGCTTCCGTGCGCCCGCGCAGGGGGTGCATCCGCTGAGCACGATGAGCCCGGTGACGATGGACGAGGTGTACGAGCGCCTGCGCGCTCGTGGACACCGTGTGCTCACGCGCGACCTCACGACCACCGATGTGCGCCGGACCGCCCTGCGCGTGGTGCGCTCGATCGTGACGGGGCTCGTGCCCAACGCTCCGGCGGCGTTCTCGTACCTCGGGATGCCGCGGTTCCAGGAGGCGGCGGAGGATCGCGGCTGGCGCGCGACGTGGACCGGGGCCCCGGAGGACTTCACGCTCCTCCCGGCCCCGCACATGTGAGGTCGGCCATGAGCCCATCGATCAGCGCGCTCCCGGGTCTTCCCGCCCCGCTCGACGAGGCGCCGACGTCGCGCCTGCCCGCGGGTGCATTGCCGCCGGGGCCGCGGACGAACGCCTGGCACCGCACCGGCGCGGTGGCGGATGAACCCCACCGGGGTGTGCGGGAGCTCGTGGATGCCCTCTGGCACCCGGGGCGGTTCCATCGGAGTGCGGACGGGCTGAGCACACGCATCCGTCAGCGTGCTGTCCCGTCGGCCGGGGCGTGCTACCCGGTGCAGACGCACCTGATCGACGGGGCCGGCACCCACTGGGCGGTCGATCACGAGGAGGGCATCTTCCGCCGTCGCGACCTCGCCGCCGATCGTGCGGACGGATGGCCATCGCCCGCCGCGCACGACGGCATCGCGCGCGTGGTGTTCACGGTGCTGCCCGGTCGTTCTTTCGGTCGCTACCGGCATCGGGCGTGGCCGCTATGGATCGCCGATGTCGCCTACGCGGTCGCCGGCGTGCTCTTCCTGCTGGGGGTGCAGGCCGGACCGGTGGAGGTCGGCCCCTCGACCCGGCTCCGTTCTCTGCTCGGGGTGCCGCGCGCGACGGATGCCGATGCCTGGATCCGTCGCGGGCTCGCGCCGGAGATCCCGCTCGCTGCGATCGAGATCCCCCACGACCCGGTGCCGGATCCCGCGGCTCGTCGTGCTCTCGGAGCCCGGCGCTCGCCCGCGACCGCGGAGTTCGGTGCCCGGATCGGCGGCACGCCCGCTCCCGCGATCGAGCGCATCGCGAGAGCTTCCGGGCAGGCCTGGGTGCGCGGGGCGACCGAGGTCCACTCCTGGTCGGTGCCGATCACGGCCCCTTCGACCGTCGTCGACGCCGCGCTCTGGAGCGCCCATCTCGACGCGGCTCGCCTCTGCTACGAGGCCGCGCTCCTCGGGGACAGGGGCACCCGCCCCGTCTCCGGCTTCTCTGCGACCGGTGACCGGTGGATCCTCCATGCGCTCGCCTTCCTCGACTCTCCCGGAGGTGCACGATGATGATCGTCCCCGAGCTGTGGCGCGAGGCGCGACGCCATCCCTGGCTCCTGACGGGGAGCATCCTGCTCCTGCTCCTCGTGTTCGCCACGCACCTCCTGCAGGCGCTCGCGCTCGCCTGGTCGCTCGCGGCATTCGTGCGCGGCGACGCGGCGGGGGCCGTGGGAGGCATCGGCGCGATCCTCGCGATCGGGCTCCTGCGGATGGTGCTGACGCTCGTGCAGGGTGATGTCGCCTCCCGCCTGGGCGGAAGGGTGAGAGAAGACCTGCGGGGCGCGGCGGTCGCGGCAGTCCTCGTACCCGAACGGCTGCACGACGCCCGCCTCCGCGACGGCTCGACCCAGCTGGCACTCGGCGACGGCATCGACGGCACCGACGCCTACGTGTCGAAGTACATCCCTGCCGTGATGCAGCTCGTCGTCGGCAGCGTGGTCGTGGTGTGCCTGGTCGCAGTGCTGTCACCCCTGATCGCGCTGTGCGTCGCCGCGGGGATCCTGCTCGCGGTGCTGGGCCCTCTGCTGTGGAAGCGGATGCTCGCCCGGCGCGGATTCGAGCACTGGGACAGCTACGAGACTCTCAGCGGCGACCTGCTCGAGGCGCTCCGGGGCATGTCGACGCTGCGTGCGCTGGGCGACGTGCCGGCCACGCGGTCGCGCCTGCACACCAGGTCGGAGGCACTGCGGGCGGCCACCGAACGCGTGATGCGGTCATCGCTCGCGGAGACCGCCATCACCGACTTCGCCGTGCAGGCGGGAGTGGTGATCGCCGCCGGGCTCGCGGTCGTCTCCGTCATGACCGGGCAGCCGCCGGCTGTCGAGGTCTACGCGCTGCTGCTGCTCTCCTCGGAGGCGTTCCGTCCCGTGCGCGAGCTCTCCCGCCACTGGCACGCCGGATTCCTCGGGCTCACGGCCGTTCCGGGCCTCTCCGCGCTCGGGGCGTTCCGCCGGTCGCCCGCAGCTGCGACGGAGCGCGAGACGACACCGGCGACCTCCGCCGACGTGCTCCGCATCTCCGGGCTCTCCTACCGCTACCCCGGCGCCGATCACGATGTGCTCCGCGGCGTCGAGCTCCACGCCGAGCGCGGCCAGGTGCATGCGATCGCCGGCCCGTCCGGCGCCGGCAAGTCCACCCTCTTCGACCTCGTGCTCGGCTTCCTGCCGGCCACGGCGGGCACGGTCGAGCTCGACGGGCGTCCGCTGCACCCGAGCGACGTGGCCGTGGTCTCGCAGCGGCCGGTCCTGTTCGCCGGAACCATCAGAGAGAACGTCGATCTGTTCGACGCCGGGCAGGAGGCGCTGGAACGCGCGTGCGCGGCGGCAGGGGTGCTCGATGAGATCCGAGCGATCCCGGGAGGCTTCGACGCGATGGTGGCCGAGGCGGGGACGAGCCTGTCCGGCGGGCAGCGGCAGCGCCTCGCCCTCGCCAGGGCGCTGCTCGCCCACCGCCCCGTGCTGCTCGTGGACGAGCCGACCAGCGCCCTCGACGACCGCAGTGCCCTGACCGTGGCCGAGACGCTCGAACGCGTCGCCGCAGAGAGGATCGTGCTCATGATCAGCCACCGTCCCGAGGCCCTGGCCCGGGCCGCCGACGTGCGGGTGCTCCGCGACGGAGTGCTCGTGAAGGAGGCCTCATGACCTCGTCGGCAGGCATCCTCGCCCGGTTGCTCCCGCCGCTGAGACCGGAATGGCGACGCATCGCCGGCAGCTACCTGATCGCCACCACGAGCCTGTGCGCCCTCGCGGCCATCGGGGTGCTCACCGCCCTCGGTGTGGGCGGGGCCGTCGTGCACGCGGAGTGGCCGCCGGTCGGCTGGTGGCTCGCGCTCGGCACCCTCGTGCTGCTGCGCACGTTCCTCACCTGGCGCGAGATGGACGTCTCGCACGCCCTCGCCTACCGGGTGCTCGCCCGGTTGCGGATGGCGTTGTTCGACGCCTACGCGCGCAGCGTTCCCGGGCGCCGACGCGAGCACTCCGGGCGTGCGGCATCCGTGGCGATGACCGACATCGAGAAGCTGGAGTTCTTCTACGCGCATACGGTCGCTCAGATCGGCGCCGCGCTCACGCTGTTCGCCGGAGCGCTGGTGTGCGCGTTCCTCGTGATGCCGGTGGCGGGGGTCGTGATGCTCGGTGGAGCGGCGGCGGTCGCCCTCACCGCCGGGGCCGGAGCGGGTCCTGCGCGACGGATCGGTGCGCGCGAACAGCGGGAGCGGGAGGAGCAGTCCGAACGGCTGGTCGACGCGCTCGGTGCGCTGCGCGAGATCCTCGCCTACGGCCTGCAGGATCGGGTGGTGCGCGAGGCCGTCGCGGGAACGCGGAGGTCGGCGCGCATCAGCCGCCGGCGCGAGGCCATCGCCCACCTCGTCGACGGGATGCGCGAGCTGATCCTCACCGCCGTCGTGATCGGCGTGATCGCGGCGACCCTGGCTCTCGACGGCACGGTCGGGGGCGCACAGGCCGCGCTGCTGCCCGCCGTGATCGCACTCGCCGTGGCCGGAGTCGCCGCGGTCGCGGATGCCGCGCACACCGTGTCCGAGCTGCATCCGCTGATCGCCAGTGCCGCTCGCGTGGGTGCGGGGCTCGACCGCCCACCGGTGGTGTCGCCGGTCGATCGTCCGCTGCCGCTGCCCGACGGTCCGCTTGGCGTGCGCTTCGAGAAGGTGTCGTTCTCGTACGACGACCGCACGGAGGTGCTGCACGGCTGGTCGATCGACGTCGATCCCGGGGAGCACGTCGGGCTCGCGGGGCCGTCCGGAGCCGGCAAGAGCACGGTCATCGCGCTCGCGGCGCGGCTGTGGGATCCCGCTGCGGGCACGGTCGCGCTCGTCGATGCCGCAGGTCTCGCGTACCCCCTCGGCCACATCCGTGACGACGATCTCCGCCGGACCGTGGCCGTGGTGGAGCAGGATGCGCGACTCTTCCACGGCACCGTGCGCGACAACCTCGTGCGCGGCGCCGACGCCCGCACCGACGAGGAGCTGCGTCGCGCGCTCACGCGGGTGGGCGCCGACGGCTGGATCACCCTCGACGACGACCTCGGCGAGCACGGGGTGCGTCTTTCCGGTGGTCAGCGTGCGCGGCTGGCGCTGGCTCGTGCGCTGTGCCGGGAGCCGAGGGTGCTCATCGTCGACGAGATCACCGCGAGCCTGGATGCCGAGTCGGAGCGCATCATCTCCGACGTGCTCGAGGACTTCGACGGGACGGTCATCGCCGCCTCCCACCGGCGGGAGACGCTGGGGAGATTCGGACGGGTGGTCGGTGTGGAGAGAGAAGGTGTGGAGCGCGAGGAGGCTGCGGCTACAGCCGGTCCACTCCGGTGACCGTGACGACGGCCTGACCTGCGTCGTCGGAGTCGGCGAGGTCGATCGTCGCGGTGATGCCCCAGTCGTGATCGCCGGCGGGGTCGTCGAAGATCTGCCGCGCGCTCCAGGAGGTGGCGCCTTCGGTGAGGATCAGCAGCTTCGAGCTGCGGGCATCGGCACCGGTGAGGATCTCGTCGTGGTCGGCGAAATACCCGTCGAGGGCATCGGACCAGGCGTCGGCGCCGAAGCCCGGATCGAGCTCGGCCAGCGTGTCCACGTCTTCCCTCGCGGCGAGCTGCACGCGGCGGAACAGCTCGTTGCGCACCAGGATGCGGAACGCGCGGATGTTGCTCGTGAGGCGCTTGGGCGCGGGCGGGACGATCGGCTCGTCGGGCGCGTGCGGATCGAAGCGCCCGTTGTCGACGCCGGCGATCAGCTCCTCCCACTCGTCGAGCAGGCTGGAGTCGACCTGTCGCACGAGCTCGCCGAGCCATTCGATCAGGTCGCGCAGATCCTCGTCCTTGAACTCCTCCGGGATGGTCTGCGAGGCCGCCCGGTACGCGTCGGAGAGGTAGCGCAGCACCACGCCCTCGGAGCGCGCGATCTTGTAGTACGCGACATATTCCCCGAACGACATGGCGCGCTCGTACATGTCGCGCACGACCGACTTGGGGTGCAGCTCGAAGTCGCGGATCCAGGGCTGCGCCGCGCTGAAGGTCTCGAAGGCCGCGGTCAGCAGCTCGTCGAGCGGTTTCGGGTAGGTGATCTGCTCGAGCAGCTCCATGCGCTCGTCGTACTCGATGCCCTCGGCCTTCATCGCCGCGACCGCTTCGCCGCGGGCCTGGAACTCCTGCTGGCTCAGCACCGCGCGCGGATCATCGAGCGTCGACTCCACGATCGAGATCATGTCGAGCGCATACGAACCGGTACCAGTGCCGGCGGAGGGATCGGGGTCGAGCAGCTCGAAGGCGGCCAGGGCGAACGGCGACAGCGGCTGGTTGAGGGCGAAGTTCGGCTGCAGATCGACCGTGAGGCGGATGTCTCCCTCGGGGGTCTTCTCGACGATGCCCGATTCGCGGAGCGTGCGGTAGATGCCGATGGCCCTGATGGCGAGCTCGCGTTGGCGCTTCCGCGGCTCGTGGTTGTCGTATACCAGCGCACGCATATTCGCGAACACGTCACCGCCACGGGCGATCACGTTGAGCATCATCGCGCTCGTGATCTGCATGTGCGAGGTCAAGGTCTCCGGCACGGCGTCGATGAGCTTGCGGAAGGAGGGCTCTCCCCACGACACGAACCCGTCCGGCGCCTTCTTGCGGACGATCTTGCGCTTCTTCTTCGGGTCGTCGCCGGCCTTCTTCACGGCCGCGACGTTCTCGCTCTCGTGCTCGGGCGCCTGTGCGACCACCGTGCCGGCGGTGTCGTAGCCCGCACGTCCTGCGCGACCGGCGATCTGATGGAACTCGCGGGCGTTCAGCTGCCGCATCCTGGTGCCGTCGAACTTCGTGAGCGCGGTGAGCAGCACGGTGCGGATCGGCACGTTGATGCCCACGCCGAGGGTGTCGGTGCCGCAGATCACGCGCAGCAGTCCGCGCTGGGCGAGCTGCTCGACCAGTCGCCGGTACTTCGGCAGCATGCCGGCGTGGTGCACGCCGATCCCCGCGCGCAGGAAGCGGGAGAGAGTCTTGCCGAACGCGGTCGTGAAGCGGAACTCGGCGATCAGCGCCGCGATCTCGTCACGCTGCTCGCGGGTGGCGACCTTCGTGCTGGAGAGCGCCTGGGCCCGCTCCATCGCCGCGGCCTGAGAGAAGTGCACGACGTAGATCGGCGCCTGTCCCGTGCTCAGCAGGTCATCGATGGTCTCGTGAATCGGCGTCGTCTCATAGAAGAAGTGAAGGGGGACGGGACGCTCGACACCGGTCACGGTCGCCGTCTCGCGACCGGTGCGCCGGGTGAGGTCGGTCGCGAGCTCTGTCACGTCGCCGAGAGTCGCCGACATCAGGATGAACTGGGCCTGCGGCAGCTCGAGCAGGGGCACCTGCCATGCCCAGCCGCGGTCGGGGTCGGCGTAGAAGTGGAACTCGTCCATCACGACCTGACCGACGTCGGCATCGGTGCCCTGGCGCAGCGAGAGGTTCGCGAGGATCTCCGCCGTGCAGCAGATGATCGGGGCATCGGCGTTCACGGAGGAGTCGCCCGTGACCATGCCGACGTTCTCCGCGCCGAACACGTCGACCAGCGCGAAGAACTTCTCGCTCACGAGCGCCTTGATCGGCGCGGTGTAGTAGCTGCGGCGTCCGGCGACGAGGGCGCTGAAGTGCGCGCCGATCGCGACGAGCGACTTCCCCGTGCCGGTGGGGGTCGAGAGGATCAGGTTGTTGCCGGAGACGATGTCGATGACCGCCTCGTCCTGCGCCGGGTAGAGGCTGATGCCGGTGGACTCCGCCCACTCGACGAACGCGAGGTAGACGGCATCCGGATCCGCGGCGTCCGGAACGAGGGCGGGATCGAGCCGCGGAGTGGAAGTCATGGTCCCTCGATCATCCCATCCGCCCGCGACGGTCGCGCCCGGGGCATTCTGAGCCGGTATATTCGCGCGGCTTTCGTAGGTGGCCGCACGCTCCCCGTGGCATCATCGACGGACCACGGAGCGGTGACCGCACCGCCCAGGGGGGACGACGATGCCCGACCAGATCTTCACGTTCGCAGCACTCGCACTGTACTTCGCGGGGATGCTGCTCATCGGCTGGATCGCCTTCCGGCGAACCGGCGATCACGAGGACTACATGCTCGGCGGTCGGAACCTCCCGCCGTGGGTGGCCGCGCTCAGTGCCGGCGCCTCCGACATGTCGGGCTGGCTCGTGATGGGTCTCCCGGGGGCGATCTACGTCTCCGGTCTCATCGAGGCGTGGATCGCGATCGGCCTCACGATCGGCGCCTACCTGAACTGGCTGCTCGTCGCGCCCCGTCTTCGCGCATACACGCAGGTGTCGCGCAACTCCATCACGGTGCCGAGCTTCTTCGAGAATCGGCTCCGCGACACGACGCGACTGCTCCGCGTGGTGTCCGGCGTCGTCATCCTCGTGTTCTTCACCCTCTACATCTCCTCGGGCATGGTGGCCGGTGGCGTCTTCTTCGAGAGCTCGTTCAACGGCGACTATCTCACCGGCATGCTGCTGGTGACAGGTGTCACCCTCGCGTACACGCTCTTCGGCGGGTTCCTCGGAGCGTCGCTGACCGACGTCGTGCAGGGACTCATGATGGTGATCGCGCTGATCGTGATCCCCGTGGCGGCGATCGTCGCCATCGGTGGATTGGCCGAGACGGGCGCGCTGATCGACGAGGTCGCGCCGGACCACCTCTCGATGCTCTCCGGGACGGCCCTCACCGGCGGCACCGTCCTCGCCATCGTCTCCTCCCTCGCCTGGGGTCTCGGGTACTTCGGACAGCCGCACATCATCGTGAGGTTCATGGCTCTGCGCTCGCCGCAGGAGGCGAAGAGCGCCCGACGCATCGGCATCTCCTGGATGGTCGTCTCCCTCGGGGGCGCTGTGCTGTCGGGTCTCGTGGGCCTCGCCTACATCGCCAAGACGGGCATCGACCTCGCCAACCCCGAGACCGTCGTGCTTCTCATGTCGCAGACGCTGCTGCATCCGTTCGTCGCCGGCCTGGTGCTCGCAGCCGTGCTCGCCGCGATCATGAGTACGATCTCCAGCCAGCTGATCGTCTGCTCCTCGGCGCTCATCGAAGACCTGTACGGCGTGTTCCGGCGCACGCCGCCCTCGCAGAAGACCCTCATGCTGATGGGGCGACTCGGGGTCCTCGGCGTCGCCATCATCGCGGCGGTGCTGGCGATCACGCCGAACGACACGATCCTCGGACTCGTGTCGTTCGCGTGGGCGGGATTCGGCGCCGCATTCGGGCCCGTCATCCTGCTCAGCCTCTACTGGCGCAAGCTCACCAACTGGGGTGCGCTGGCAGGCATGTTCGTCGGTGCCGCGACGGTGTTCATCTGGAAGGCGCTCGACACCGGGCTCTACGAACTGCTTCCCGCCTTCGTGTTCGCCCTGATCGCGGCGGTCGGTGTGAGCCTGGTCACCTACCGGCACGACGATGAGATCCAGCAGGAGTTCACCGACACCGGCGTCATGCTGGCGCTGCCCCGCCCGCACGCCGTCGGCGACACCCCGTAGCTTCCGTGCGGGGGCGGCGGCCCGCCGAGCTACGCGGTCGCGGCGCGCAGGGCGATGCGGATCATGTCGCCGAAGGTCTGCTCGCGCTCCTGCGCGGTGGTCTCCTCGCCGGTGACGATGTGGTCGCTGACCGTGCAGATCGCGAGAGCCCGCCGGCCGTAGTACGCCGCGAGCGTGTAGAGGCCGGCGGCCTCCATCTCGACGCCCAGGATGCCGTGCTGCACGAACGGCTCCGTGAGCTCGGGGCGGGTGCTGTAGAACTGGTCGCTCGAGAACAGCTGCCCCACGTGCACGGCCGATTCCAGGGGCTCGGTCTCACTCGCCTCGACCGCGGCGCGCAGCAGCGAGAAGTCGGCGACGGGTGCGAAGTCGAGGCCATGGAAGCGCACCCGGTTGATGCCGGAGTCCGTGCTGGCGCCGTTCGCGATGATGATGTCGCGGATCTTCACCTTCTCGGTCAGTGCGCCGCACGAGCCGACGCGAACGATCGTCTGCACCCCGTAGGCGTCGAACAGCTCGTTCGCGTAGATCGCCATCGACGGCTGCCCCATGCCGGAGCCCTGCACCGAGACGCGGTGCCCCTCCCAGGTGCCGGTGAAGCCCAGCATGCCCCGCGTCTGGGAGTACAGCTCGGCATCGTCGAGGAAGGTCTCGGCGATCCACTTCGCCCGCAGCGGGTCGCCGGGGAACAGGACGATGGGGGCGATCTGACCGGGTTCTGCGGCGATGTGGGTGCTCATGGCCTCAGCGTAGTCAGCCTCATCCCGGTGCGCCCGCGAGCCCGAGCGCGGTGATGAGCTCGTAGGCGGCCGAACGGGCCTGCACGATGACGGTCCCCACCTGCACCCCCTTCGCCGACACCGACAGGAGCAGCTGACCGTAGGGGGCGAGGATGAAGCTGAGCAGCGACAGCTGACTCTGCCCGATCGACACCGAGACCACGGCGGAAAGGCTCGGTTCCGTTCCCTGCGAGATGATCTCGGCCTCGGCCCTGGCGACGGCGAACAGCGAGCCGTTCATGGCGGCCAGGCGGTCGCCGGTCTCCCCGAGGGTGCCGACCGATGCGATGTGCAGGCCGTCGGCGGTCGAGAGGACCGCCGTCGTCAGCTCGGGGAATCGCTCCTCGAGGTGACGCAGCCGGGTGAGCGCCGCCTGGCTCACCACGCCGGACCAGAGCGCCCAGTTCGCGGCGAGGTCCGGATGCATGAGCACGGCGTCCTGCGCCGATGCCGGTTCTGTCGTCGGAGCGGGGCCATCCGCTCGAGTGGAGGCGTTCATGACTCCTCTTCCGGGAGGTCCAGTGCCGCGCAGGCCGCCCGCATGACGCTCTCGCGGTCGCGGGCGTCCGTCGCGAGAACACGCGTGGGCGGTATGCCGTATCGCTCCAGGCTCTCGGTGAGCGCGGCGCGCACGGTGTCGATCGCGTCGTCGGTGCAACGGGTCACGGCGATCGCCAGCCGATGGTGGTCGCCGGTGAAGCGCGGCAGCCAGTCGTCGGCGTCGTCGGCGATGCTCTCGCTGTCGGCGCGCAACCACAGCAGGATGCGCGTGTCGGACGAGGAGGAGCTCTGCCGCGCGTGGGCGAAGCGGTCCTGTCCGGGGAACCCGATGAGGGCCACCGAGATCTCGGCCGTGGGCTTCCAGGCTCCGTAGTCGAGTCCGACCGTGGTGGTCTTCTTTCCTGCGTCGCCGTACTCTGCGGAGCCCGCCGAGATGGGAACGTCGGTGTCCACGGGGGCGACGTCGCTCAGTGCGCGCACCGCTGTGGTCTTGCCGGCGCCGACCGGCCCGGCGAAGACGAGCCGCAAGCGCGTCGGCAGGCTCACGCGTCGCCAGCGCGCGCGCCTCGTCGGAAGATCCGACAGGGTGGCACGCACCCACGACTCGCTCTCGGGGCTGTCGGCTCCGACGGCCCCGCCGCTCAAGCGTTCAAGGCCGCCACGTGGCGGTTCACGGCGGAGCGGAGGAGGGCGAGGTTCGTCGCCTGACGGTCGGCTGCGAGGTAGATGAAGGTATCGCCCTCGATCATCTTGATCAGGTGCAGCTGGGTGTCGAGCGTCAGCAGCATGTCTTCGAGGGTGGCCTCGAGGCGGAGCGCGTCGATCGTCTTCCGCTTGTTCTTGACCATCTCGCTGTTGTACGCACTGGCCACGTCGAGGTCGAAGTCCGGTCGGACCGAGTGCGATGCGAGCGGCAGGCCCGACTCGACGTCGACGACGGATGCGCCGATGAAGCCGTTGATGTCGCTCGCGATGTCGGCGATGAGTGCGTTCAGTTGATCTTGCGTAGCCATGATGATGCGTCCCCAGTTCCGCTCGCAGGTACCGGCGACCGCACCTTGCGATCGCCCCCAGTGCACATGCGAGTGGATAAAGTGTATAACGTTACCGACTGTGCGAGGCGACACGTTGCGGACACGCCAGGTCCGAGGCTCTTCCCTCCGGCGCTCAGCCCTCGCGGCGCCGGACGATCTCGCCGATCCAGAGCGGTGCGAACGGCGAGGTGCACCCGGGTGCGGTCGGGTAGTCGGCGAGCACCTGCAGGCGTTCGCCGATCGCCAGCGCCCTGGCACGATACCCGGGGTGGAAGATGCCGATGTTCGCGAGGGTCTCGTTCATCGCCCACTGCAGTCGTGCGGGCGCATCCTTCATGTCCCGCTCGATCAGGTCGAGCAGGTGCGGCAGGTCCAGACCGTCGGAGTCCTTCGTCACGCGCACGGTCGTGAGAGACCAGGCTGCGGCGGCCACGGTCGGGTCGGCGTCGTCGAACCAGCGCAGCCGCAGCTCCTCGGCGAGCGGCGTCTTCTTGGCGACGTAGTTGACGAACCAGTCGTTGACCTTGGGCGGGCGCGTCTCGCGCAGCATGGCGTCGAGCTCGTCGGCGGTGAAGTCGCGCGGGCGGCAGATCAGCAGAGCCAGCAGTCGCGCGGGCGTCTCGCCGGTGGCCCACAGCTCCTGCGCGAGGGGCTGGTCGGTCTTGATCCGCTTCGCCAGTGCGCGCATCCGGCTGAGGTTGATGCCGTGGTCATCGCCGCGCTTCTCGTTGGCGGCGCGCATCTTCGGGTCTTCCAGGGCGGCCAGTTCCCCGAGGGCTTCCGCGACGGTCATGTCGGACATGCCTCCAGGGTAAGCGGGGTCAGTCCTCGTCGAGCAGCTCTCCCCTGATCCGGCGCAGATCTTCCATGAGCGAGCCGATCAGGATCCAGTGCTGTGACGAGGGCGGCCGGATCACGAGCGGGGCGGTGAGCGCGGGGATCGCCGAGGTCATGGTGTCGGGCTCCGGCGAGGCATCGGCGATCTGCACCGCCAAGCGCACATCGTGCCCGGCTCGCCGCAGCTGCTCGGCGATCGCGGCGACGGCGGGTTCCTCGCCGATCTCATCGTCGTAGTGGTCGAAGTAGGCGCGGGTCATGCCGATCGTCTGGGTCACGATGGGCGAGAGCCGGTCGAGCAGCGCCCGCATCTCCCGCAGATCGGCACGGTGGGTCGAGCGGCGCGGGTTCAGGGTGAGCGACTCCTCCCCGGCGGCGATCGATGCCTCTGCGGCCTCCTTCATCGGCCGCAGCAGCCGCACCTCCAGCATCAGCTCCTGCAGCCTCGCCGGCGTCTGCGGCTCGGGCAGCGCGTCGGCCAGGCGGTCGAGGCTGGCGGCGAGCTCGCGGCCGAGCAGTCCCACATCTCGGCGAGCCGGTGCCACCAGAACCGGAGGCACGATCAGGGCGTTCACCACGATGCCGATCGCGACCCCGATCAGCGTCTCCACGATGCGTGCGAACGCGTACTCGGGACTCGACGACCCCAGCGCCAGCACCAGCATCGCCGAGATCGCCACCTGGTTGCCCGTGCCCGGCGAGGCGCGGAAGATCCACGCCACCAGCATCGCCACGACGATCGCCAGCAGCACGATCCAGCTCGGCGAGCCGAACAGCAGTCCCAGCCCGACGGCGATCACGACACCGGCGATCACTCCGATGCTGCGCTCGAGCGCCTTCGACAGCGACTGGTTCACGCTGGGCTGCACCACCAGCAGCGCGGCGATCGCGGCGAAGACCGGCAGCTGCGCGGGGAACACCCATCCGGCGATCAGCCACGCGGCGATCGTCGCCGCGGCCGACTTCACGACCTGCAGCAGCGGGGAGCGCTGGGAGGCGCGGATCGCGGCGGGGATGCGCATGCCCTCCACGGTAGTCGTGACGTCCTGTGCCCGTGGCTCTTGCGTCGCAGGGAGATGCGGGGTTACGCTCTGCCTAACTAATAGTCGTTAGGTAGATGATGACCAGAGCAACGATCCTCGCGGAGGCCCGCACGATCTTCGCGCGTCAGGGGTACGCCGAGACGAGCCTGCGCGAGATCGCCGAGGCCGTCGGGATCAAGACGCCCTCCCTCTACGCGCACTTCCCCAGCAAGGAGGCGCTGTACGCCGAGGTGTACGCCGGGGTCTCGGTCGATCACACCGCGTTCTTCGACGAGCTCCTCAGGAACAGCTCCGAGTTGGAGCCGCTCGCGCGCCTGCACCACATCCTCGGGGGCATCGAGGCGTACTACCGCGACCGACCCGACCTCGCGGAGTTCAGCCTCAGGGCCGCTGTCACCGAGTACGGTCCCGGTGGCGAGCAGCTGCGACAGATCTTCCTCGACTCGGAGTCGACCCTCGCGGCCGCCGTGCGCCAGACCTATGAAGACGGTGTCGCGGCAGGCACCTTCGCCGCCGGTGACGCCGAGGGCTTCACGGCTCTGGTGTTCGTGGTCATGGACGGCCTCTTCCTCCAGCTCACCCACTACACGCCCGAGATCTACCGCGAGCGCTTCGATCAAGCCTGGCGACACCTCTCCACGATCCTGTCCCGATGAATCCCGCCGCACCGATGCGGCGGACACCATCACCCCTCGCCGGCACGGAGCCACGAACTCCGACCCGGCATCGCACGACCCGGCCGCACAGACAGGCCGCCCCCGACCCGCCCTGCGAGTCGTCCGCATTCCGGGAACCCGAATCCCCGCCGACGACTCGCAGGGCCACTTCTCAAGGAAAAGATGATGACCACCACCGACTATGAGCACGGCGTCGTGCCGCAGGACCAGCGCAAGAGCTGGCTGTCGATCGCCACCGTGTGGATCGCGATCGGCATCGACCTTTCCGGGGCGTTCCTCGGCGTCTCTCTCGCTTCCGGCATGGCCTTCTGGCCGGCGATCGGCGCCACGATGCTCGGATCCCTTCTGCTCGGACTGCTCGCGATGGCCTGCGCCTACGTCGGCGCCGCCACCGGGCTCTCCACCGCCATGATCTCCCGCGCCGTGTTCGGCCGCATCGGCGGCGCGATCCTCGCCCTGGCGATCGCCGTGAGTCTGGTCGGCTGGTACGCCGTGCAAGCCGGATTCTTCGGCGCGAACGCGCAGATCGCGTTCGCCGAGTTCACCGGCATCGACGTGCCCGTGCAGGTGTTCACCGCGATCGGCGGCGTGCTCATGGCGGTCACCGCATTCTGGGGCTACCGCTCCATCAACCGTCTCAGCACCCTCGCGGTGCCGCTGCTGCTTCTGCTGCTGATCGTCGGCGTCATCGTCGCCTTCACGGTGAACGGTGCGGCGGGCCTCCAGGCCCCGGTCGAGGCGACCTTCACCTTCGGCGGAGCGGTGTCGCTCGTCATGGGCATCTTCATCCTCGGCGTCGTGCTCGCCCCCGACATGGCGCGGTGGGCGAAGACCCCGAAGCAGGCCATGATCGCCGGTTTCGTGGGGTTCTTCTTCGGCAACTCGATCATCCTGGTCGTCGCGATCCTGCTCGCCCGCATCATGGACGGCACCGAGCTGATGGCGATCTTCTTCGCGCTCGGCCTCGGCGGTGTCGCCGTGATCGTGCTGATCCTTGCGCAGTGGACCACGAACACGACCAACCTCTACTCGGCCGGACTCTCGTTCGCGTCGATCAGCGAGCGGCTGAGCCGTCGCACCGTCACGATCGTGCTCGGCGCCATCGGCATCATCGTCGGGGTGATCGGCGCTGCCGACTACTTCGTGCAGTTCATCCTCGTCATCGGCACGATCATCGCCCCCTACGGCGGCGTGTACCTGGCGTCGTTTTTCACGGGTCGAAAGACGGCGCGCTGGGCGCACGGCGCCACCGTGCCGCTGGTCGACGGCTGGTCCATCGCGGCCTGGGTGGCCGGGATCTTCGTCGCCGTCGCGACGACGAATCCGGCGGATGGCCCCGGCTTCGGCTGGTTCACCCTCACGTCGATCTCGGCTCTCGACGGACTCCTCGTGGGCTTCGTCGCGTATCTCGTGCTGCTGCCGCTGCGTCGTCGCGTGACGCCGGCGTCGGCCCCCGTCACGGATGAGGTGAGCGCATGAGCGCTGTTGTCACGACGCCTGTGATCACGGAAGCCGACATCGACGAGATCGCCCTCGGTGCCGCCGTGCTCGGCACCGGAGGAGGCGGCGACCCGCATGTCGGCTCCCTGATCGCCAAGCGACTCATCCGCCTGCACGGGCCGGTCCCGCTGATCGCCGTCGACGACCTGAGCGATGACGACTTCGTCATCCCGATCGGAGGGATCGGCGCCCCCTCCGTGAGCGTGGAGCGCATCCAGGCCGAGTCCGAGCTGCTCGCGGCCCTGCACGCTATCGAGCGCGCCGTGGGTCGCAAAGCGACAGCGGTGATGCCGATCGAGGTCGGCGGCGGCAATTCGATGATCCCGATCGCGGCTGCGGCCCTCGCTGGCCTCCCGGTGGTCGACGGCGATGCGATGGGTCGGGCGTTCCCCGAGGCGCAGATGGTCACCTTCCACCTGGCCGGCTACGGACCCGGCACGACCGTGCTGGTCGACCATCACGGCAATGAGGTGGTGAGCCGCCCGATCGACGGCGGATGGTCGGAGCGCATCGCGCGGGCCGTCACCGTCGAGATGGGCGGAGGGGCGACCATGATCGACTACGCGTACGGCGGCGACGTCGTGCGCGAGTGCGCGATCCCCGGCACCCTCGGACTCGCTCAGCGCATCGGGCGCATCCTGCGGGGCCGGGATACCGCCGGACGCGAGCTCCGCGACGATGAGCGCATCGACGCCCTGTGCGCCGACCTCGACGCCGTGCGGCTGTTCGACGGCAAGGTCGCCGATCTGCAGCGCGCCGTGGACGGTGGATTCACGCGCGGCGCGGCCGAGCTGGTCGGTGTCGGCGTCGACCGGGGGAGCGCGTTCCGGCTCGATTTCCAGAACGAGATGCTGCTCGGACGCCGCGACGGCGTGCTCGCGGCCGTGACCCCCGATCTGATCGCCGTGCTCGACCTGGCGACGGGCATGCCGATCACTACCGAGTCCCTCCGGTACGGCGCGCGGGTCGCGGTGATCGCGATCCCCTGCCACGACAAGTGGCGCACGCCCATCGGGCTGGAGACCGCCGGACCCGCCCACTTCGGGTACGACGTGGAGTGGGTTCCGGTCGAAGACATCGCGCAGCGCTCCGGTGCGCGCACGACGGATGAGGAGGCCGCGTGATGGCCGGCAGGTATCGCATCGGCATCGACGTCGGCGGCACGAACACCGACGCCGTCATCCTCGACGAGCGGCTCGACGTCGTCGCTTCGGTCAAGCGGCCCACCACGGCCGACACCGGCGACGGTGTGGCCGCGGCGATCGACGCGGTGCTCGCGGCCTCCGGCGTCGACGCCGCCCTGATCGGGCACGCCATGCTCGGCACCACCCACTGCACCAACGCGATCGTCGAGCGCCGCGGGCTCGGCCGCGTCGGCATCCTCCGACTCGGTGCACCGGCCACCACCGCCGTCCCTCCGCTGGAGGGGTGGCCGGACGATCTGCGTGCGGCGATCGGTGAGCACGCGCAGCTGCTGGCCGGCGGCTTCGAGGTCGACGGCCGGGTGCTCTCCCCTATCGATGAGGATGCCGTGCGCGAGGCCTGTGCACGGATGCGCGGCGAGGTCGACGCGGTCGCCGTCGTGGGGGTGTTCGCCCCGATCGACGAGAGCCAGGAGGAGCGGGTCGCCGCCATCGTCACGGAGGAGCTGGGTGTTCCCGTGTCGCGGTCGGCGCGCATCGGCTCGCTCGGCCTGCTCGAGCGCGAGAATGCGACCGTGCTGAACGCGGCGTTAATGCAGACGCTCCGGCAGATGGCCGCAGGCTTCGTGGCGGCCCTGCGCGAGCGCGGCATCCCCGCCACGCCCTACTTCGGCCAGAACGACGGCACCCTCATGCAGCTCGAGTACGCGCTCGAGTTCCCGGTGCTGACGATCGGGTGCGGGCCCACGAACTCCATCCGTGGCGCCGCGCACCTCTCCGGGGCGACGGATGCCCTGGTGGTCGACATCGGCGGCACCACGACCGACATCGGCGTGCTCGTCGACGGGTTCCCGCGCCAGTCGGCCCACGCGGTCGAGATCGGCGGCATCCGCACCAACTTCCGCATGCCCGACGTGCTGTCGGTCGGACTCGGCGGTGGCACGATCATCCGCGAGACCGAGGCGGGCACGACGGTCGGCCCCGACAGTGTCGGCTATCGGCTTCCTCAGGAGGGCCTGGCCTTCGGAGGGGACACCCTCACGGCCACCGACATCGCCCTCGCGGTCGGCGGGGCCGGGATCGATGGTCTCGAGGCTCCCGCGGTTCCTGAGACGGTCGGCGCCGCGGCCTGGAGCGCGATGCGCGAGATCCTCGAGGACTCGATCGACCGGATGAAGCCGAACGCCGCACCGGTCCCGGTCATCCTGGTCGGGGGTGGCGGCATCATCGCTCCGACCGAGCTCGACGGGGTCGCCGAACTGATCCGCCCCGACCATTTCGGCGCGGCGAACGCAGTGGGCGCGGCCCTCGGCGAGGTCGCCGGGCAGGTCGAGAAGATCTACCGGGTCGACCCGTCCGACCAACGGGCCTCCCGCGCAGATGCCGCCGCCGAGGCGACCGAGCGCGCGCGGCTCGCGGGCGCGGACCCGGCGACGATCGAGGTCGTCGCGGTGGAGGAGCTGCCGGTGGCCTACTCCGACGGTACAGCCGTGCTCATCCGTGCCAGAGCGGTCGGTCGCCTGGCGGCCTGAGACGAGCAGCGCCGGCGCGCGTTGTACGATCGCGGCATGACGAAGAGCACGTTCAAGCCGGGTGACGACGTCGTCACTCCTCGTTCACGGGGAAAGATCATCGACGTCTGCGCCACACCGTCGGGGCAGTTCATCTTCGGTATCGAGGATGAGACGGGGGAAGTCACCTACTTCACCCCCAAGGCTCTGCAGCACGCCTGAGGAACTCCTCCGCTCCTCGGGATGCGGCGAACCGCCGGATGCGGTGAGCGGGGCTTCCGCCCGTCATGGGTGCGTGCTTGCATGGGGCGCATGGAGCAGGACGCGAAGCTGCGCGGCGAGACGAGGGCGGTCTGGGCGACCGTCATCTGCTTCGGGGTCGGCACGGCGGTCGCCGTGCTCATCCTGGCCGGTGACGCGCGCCCGCTCACGGGGGAGGGCGCACTCGCGATGCCGGCCGCCGTCATTGCGGGCGTGATCGCCTCCGCCGCGTTCCTCGCGAGCACGCTGATGCACCGCCGCGGGGAGACGAGGTCGATGCCGCGCTGGCAGGCGGTGATCTCCGACCTCTCGACGGGCGCCCTCACCGTGGCGTTCGGCGCCGTCACGATGATGGGAGTGCTGCTCGCCGCCGAGGTGTTGGCTGCCGGTCTCCAAGGGCTGCAGCTCGCGGCGCTCGGCGGAGGGCTCCTGACGGGGGTGGTCTCGGCTGTCGGTGGGCGCTTCGCGTTCGGAGCCGGTGTCGGCCTGCGCACAGCCGACCTCGCCGCGCTGCTGTTCGGCTTCCTCGTGATCGGCACGCTGTTCGCCATGGTGACCGCGGACGACCCGCGCTGGTGGGAGCAGAACTTCTCGCAGCTGGGCTCCGGGTCGTGGGCGTTCAACGGCACCCTCGTCGTGGCAGGTCTGCTCGTCGCGACCGTCGGTTCGTACATCGGGCGCGACCTGCACCGTCTGCGCGGCGACGGGTTCCTCTCCCGCATCGCCGTCGTCGTCGCGCTGTGGGCGGCGACCGGCGTCGCGCTCGCCGCGGTCGGGCTGCTGCCACTGAACCGGGTGCCGATCCCGCATGACATCGCCGCCTTCGCGTCGCTCGTGCTTTTCGCCGTGGCGGCCGCGGCCACGTTGATCTCGATTCCCGGGCACCCTCGTGCGCTCCTGGTCACCTCGGTCGGCGTCGGGCTGCTCCTCGTGCTCGCGCTCGTGCTGTGGATCCCGCTCGGCCTGTACTCGGCCACAGCGGTCGAGGCGATCGTCGTGGGGCTCGGACTGCTGTGGATGGCGACGCTCGTCCGCGTGCTCGCGATCGTCGCACCTGAGGGGTCCCGTCCCTCGGCGCGCCCGTCGCTGAGGCGCGCCCGGCATCCTTCGGGCGGGCCATCGGAAAGTCGGGGGCGCGCTCGCGGGGATGGCGTGGTACGGTAGGCAACGTGCCTCTTCCCGGAGGCGTCATTCATCACCGGCCCGCGAACGCTTGCTGCGACGTGTGTGGCCCGACATCTGGATCCGAATTCTGCGCCGATTGGTTCGGCACGGATCCCCTGAAAACTTCGCCCCTTCCGTTCGGAGGGAGGCTCACTCGTATCCTCCGGTTCTTCCGGTGCGATGCACAAGCCGTGTAAAACAGCGGCTAGATCAACAGAAAGTAGAAACACATGGCCACTGGCACTGTGAAATGGTTCAACGCGGAAAAGGGCTTCGGCTTCATCGCTCCCGATGACGGCTCGGACGACCTCTTCGCCCACTACTCGGCTATCGCCGGCTCCGGTTTCAAGGAGCTCCGCGAGAACCAGAAGGTCGAATTCGACGCTGAGCGTGGCCCCAAGGGCATGCAGGCGGCGAACATCCGCGCTCTCTGAGCGCGCGCTGACTTCCTGAAACCGGTCGGATCCTCACGGATCCGGCCGGTTTTTTCGTGCCTCCGTCGTCGGAACCTCGGGAAGATCCGGGGTGAGGTTCACCTAACCTCCGTGTTAGATTAGGCCAGGCTTACCAAAGGCTGGGCGCTTCATCCGCGCCGCCCTCTTACCCCGAACCCGAAGGGAACGCCTGTGCGCACCTCTCGAATCCTCGCCATCGGCGCGGCCGCCGCGCTCGCCATCGGCCTCTCCGCCTGCGCGTCCTCCGCGCCGGAGTCGACCTCGACCACCGGCGGCAACCCCGCATCCGACGACGCCTTCCCCGTCACCGTAGAGCACGTCTACGGCGAGACCACGATCACCGAGAAGCCCGAGCGCGTCGCTACCGTCGCGTGGGCGAACCACGAGGTGCCGCTGGCCCTGGGCATCGTTCCGGTCGGCATGAGCAAGGCGTCGTGGGGTGACGACGACGACAACGGCGTGCTGCCCTGGGTCGAGGAGAAGCTCGATGAGCTGGGCGCCGAGACGCCGGTGCTGTTCGACGAGACCGACGGCATCGACTACGAAGCCGTCGCCGATACCGAGCCCGACGTGATCCTCGCCGCCTACTCCGGCCTCACGCAGGAGGAGTACGACACCCTCTCCAAGATCGCTCCGGTCATCGCGTACCCGACGGTCGCCTGGGGCACCTCGGTCAACGACATGATCGAGATGGACTCCAAGGCCCTCGGCCTCGAGAAGGAGGGCAAGGCTCTGATCGAGCAGCTGGACGCCGACGCGCAGAAGGCGCTGGAGGCCAACAGCGTGCTGAAGGACAAGAAGGTCCTCTTCTCCTACATCGACCCGACAGACCTCAGCCAGGTCGGGTACTACACGGCGATCGACACCCGCCCCGGTTACCTCCACGGCCTCGGCCTGCCGTTCCCCTCGATCGTCGAGGAGAACAAGGACAGCGACCAGTTCTACCTGACGGTCAGCGCCGAAGAGGCGCAGAAGTTCGATGACGTCGACCTGTTCATCACGTACGGCGATGAGACGATCATCCCCTTGCTGCAGGCCGACCCGCTGCTGTCGAAGATCCCCGCCATCGCCGAGGGGCGCATCGCCGTCCTTCCGGACGCCACCCCCATCGCGGCATCGGCGAACCCGTCGCCGCTGTCCATCCCGTGGGGCCTCAGCGACTACCTCGCGCTCCTGGCTGCACCGCTCGCGCCGTAGTCGTTCGATCCGCCGCAGCGGAGTGAATGCTCAGTGACCTCAGCAACCGTCATCGCACCGGCACCGGGCGCCGCAGACCTGCGGCGCCCGGTGCTGGTGAGAACCATCTGGCTCCTCGTCGGGATCGTGGTGCTCGTCGTCCTCAGCATCCTGTCGATCTCGTTCGGCGTGCGGGCGGTCTCGTTCGACGACATCGCGGCGGCCCTCACCGGCCGCACCGACACGATCGCCGAGGCCGCGATCGTCAAGCGCATCCCCCGCACTGTCCTCGCGCTCCTCGTCGGCGCGGCACTCGCCCTCTCCGGAGCGACCATGCAGGCGGTGACGCGGAACCCCATCGCCGACCCCGGCATCCTCGGCGTCTCGAACGGCGCCTCGCTGGCCGTCGTGTGCGGCATCGCCTTCTTCGGCCTCGCCGATCCCTACGGACAGATGGCCTTCGCGATCGCGGGAGCCGGGATCGCCGCTGTCTTCGTCTACACGGTCGGATCGCTCGGCCGCGGGGGAGCGACTCCCCTCAAGCTCGCACTCGCGGGTGCCGCCACCTCGGCCGCCTTCGCCTCGCTCATCAGCGCCGTCATGCTCCCTCGCGTCGATCTGCTGCAGACGTTCCAGTCCTGGCAGATCGGCGGCGTCGGCGGGGCGGAGTGGCCGCGCATCGCCCTCACGGCACCCGTCCTCGCCGTCGGCGCCCTCATCTGCTTCCTCTGCTCCCGGGGGATGAACTCCCTCGCGCTCGGCGACGAGATGGCCAAGGGGCTCGGCGAGAACGTCTTCCGCACGCGCCTGATCTCGGCGCTGGGTGCGGTGATCCTCGCGGGAGCCGCCACCGCGATCGCGGGGCCCATCGGCTTCGTCGGATTGATCATCCCGCACGTGTGCCGCATGCTCGTGGGCACCGATCACCGTTGGCTGCTCCCGTTCTCGGCCATCGCCGGTGCCGCGCTGCTGACCGCGAGTGACATCGTGGGTCGCGTGATCGCCCCGTCGTCGGAGGAGATCCAGGTCGGGATCATCACCGCCATCATCGGAGCGCCGTTCTTCATCTGGATCGTCCGTCGGCAGAAGGTGCGTGAGCTGTGAGGTCGACCGAACACGCCGTGCACACCCTCGACCGGGTGGACGAGCCGGCATCTGCCCGGATCGCCAGGATCGTCGCGGGCCGTCGCTCGCGTCACCGTCGGCACGCGGTCGCCACGGTCGTCCTCGGCGTCCTGGTGCTCGCCCTCTTCGCGGTCGCTCTCATGGTGGGAAACACGTTCTACACGCCCGACGAGGTGATCCGCGTGATCCTCGGTGAGACCGTGCCCGGTGCATCGTTCACCGTCGGCGACCTGCGGCTGCCGCGAGCGGTGCTCGCCGTCCTCACCGGGATCGCCTTCGGCATGGCGGGTGTCTGCTTCCAGACGATGCTGCGCAATCCGCTCGCGTCTCCCGACATCATTGGCATCTCGAACGGTGCCGGTGCCGCGGCCGTGTTCGGCATCATCGTGCTCTCGGTCAACGGTCCTGTCGTGTCGCTGCTCGCCCTGGGCGGCGCCGTCGCCACGGCCCTGGTGATCTATCTGCTGTCGATCAAGGGCGGCTTCGCCGGCACCCGACTCATCCTGATCGGGATCGGGGTCGCGGCGATGCTGCAGAGCATCATCTCGTACATGCTGTCGAGGGCGGCGAACTGGGACATCCAGACCGCGATGCAGTGGTTGACCGGAAGCCTCAACAACGCATCGTGGGAGCGCGTGCTCCCGATGGCGATCGCCGCGGTGGTCATCGTGCCGCTGATGCTGTCGCAGGGGCGTTCGCTCGGAGCTCTCCAGCTCGGAGACGACTCGGCGGCGGGCCTCGGCATCCGGGTCAACGCCACGCGTCTGCTGCTCATCCTCGGTGCGGTCGCGCTCCTCGCTTTCGCGACCGCGGCCACCGGTCCGATCGCGTTCGTCGCGTTCATGGCCGGACCCATCGCCGCACGTATCACCGGTCCTGGTGCCAACCTGCTCCTGCCGTCGGCGTTCGTCGGCGCCGTGCTCGTGCTCGGCGGCGACCTGATCGGACAGTTCGCCTTCGGCACCCGCTATCCCGTCGGCGTCATCACCGGCGTGGTCGGCGCGCCGTACCTGATCTACCTGCTCATCCGCACCAACCGCTCCGGGGGTTCGCTATGACCGTCTCGCACAGCCTGTCCGCTGACGGGGTGACGCTCGCTTACGGCGACCGCACCATCATCGACGGGCTCGATCTGCAGATCGCGCCCGGCCGCATCACGACGATCGTCGGAGCCAACGGATGCGGCAAGTCGACGCTGCTGCGCTCACTCGCGCGCCTGCTCTCGCCGACCGACGGTCAGATCGTGCTCGACGGCAAGTCCGTGCACGCCCGTCCCACCAAGGAGGTCGCGCGCATCCTCGGCCTGCTGCCGCAGTCGCCCGTCGCCCCTGAGGGCATCGCCGTCGCCGACCTCGTCGGTCGCGGAAGGCACCCGCATCAGAAGATGCTCGCGCGGTGGAGCACGCACGACTACGAGGTGGTGGCGGACGCCCTCGACGCGACCGGCATCTCCGACCTCGCCGACCGCAGCGTCGATGAGCTCTCTGGCGGTCAGCGCCAGCGCGTGTGGATCGCGATGGCGCTCGCGCAGGAGACCGACATCCTGCTGCTGGACGAGCCGACGACGTTCCTCGACGTCGCCCACCAGGTCGAGGTGCTCGATCTGCTCACCGATCTGAGCGTCTCGCGCGGCACGACCATCGTGATGGTCCTCCACGACCTCAACCTCGCCGCCCGCTATGCGGACGAGCTGGTGGCCATCAAGGACGGTCGGGTGCACGCGGCGGGGGCCCCGAAGGACATCGTCACCGCCGAACTCGTCGAAGAGGTCTTCGGCCTCGCCAATCAGATCACCATCGATCCGGTCTCCGGCAAGCCGATGGTCACACCCATCGGGAGGCACCATGTCCGCTGAGACGACCACGACCGACCGTCCGACCTACATCCTCACCCGCGCCGAGGTGCGGGCCGTCGTGCGCGTCTCGCCCTCGTTCGTGCGGGTGACCTTCGGCGGCGACGAGCTGAGCGAGTTCGGCACGCCGGGTGAGGTGTTCGACAGTCGCATCAAGCTGGTCTTCCCGCCCGCGACCGGTGTTCTTCCCGACCTCGACCGGGCATCGGACAACTGGTGGCAGGCCTTCCTCGCGGTGCCGGAGGAGGAGCGCGGATCGATGCGCACCTACTCCGTGCGCGAGCTGCGCGTCGACGACGAGACCGGGACCGAGGTCGACGTCGATTTCGTGCTGCACCTCGAGCCGGGCCTGACCGGACCCGCGTCGCTGTGGGCGAGCCAGGCCGCGGTCGGGCAGGAGCTGTACCTGGTCGGACCGCGTCGCGGCGTCGATGTCGGCGCGCACGGTGGCGCCGAGTTCGCCCCCGGCACCGCCGCATCGGTCGTGCTCGCGGGTGACGAGACGGCCGCTCCGGCGATCGCCCGCATTCTGGAGGACGCACCTCGTGGCCTGCGCGGCGTCGCCTTCATCGAGGTGCCGTCGCCCGCCGACATCCTGCGCATCGACGTGCCGACCGGCGTCGAGGTGCACTGGCTGCCGCGCGATGCCGGTGAGCCGCACGGTCTGCGCCTGATCCCCGCCGTGCTCGGCCACCTGGGTGACGCCGACGCCACGGACGAGATCCGGGTGAAGGACATCGACGGCGAGGATCTGCTGTGGGAGACGCCGGAGTACTCCGGGCTCGGCGAGGAGATCGCCGCGGCCGACGCCCCGGCCGAGCGCTACTTCTGGATCGCGGGGGAGAGCGGCGTGGTCACCACGCTCCGTCGCCACCTGGTCAAGGACCTGGGCATCGATCGTGGTCAGGTGGCCTTCATGGGCTACTGGCGTCGCGGTGTCGCCATGCGCGGCTGAGGCGCTGCTGGCGTCGGCCTGATCGCACATCGCCCCCGTCGCACTCTCCGTCGCTGTCGAGGATCTCGAGCGACCGGAAGGGCGACGGGGGCGGATGCGGCGCGGAGGACCTACTTCGCGAGGAAGGTCTTCAGTGCGGAGTTGACCTCGTCGGCGTGGGTCCACAGCAGACCGTGCGGAGCGCCCTCGACCTCGACGTAGTCGGCCTCCGGCACCGCCTGGTGGAACCGGCGGGCGGTCGCGTCGATCGGGAGGATGTTGTCCTTCGTGCCGTGCAGGATCAGCGTGGGCTTGCCGGCGGCGCGCACGGCCTCCACGTCGGAGCGGAAGTCCTCGATCCATGCCGGCACGACCGCGTAGGCGGCCACGGGGGCACTGCCGATGGCCACGTTCCAGCTGCCGGTGACGGCCTGCTCGCTGATGCGCGATCCGAGGTTCTCGTCGAGGTTGTAGAAGTTCTTGTAGAAGTCGGTGAACCACGCGAAGCGGTCGCCCTTGGCGGCAGCCTCGATGCCGTCGAAGACCTCCTGCGGAACACCCTCGGGGTTGTCGTCGCGCTGCACGAGGAACGGTTCGAGCGAGGCGAGGAAGGCGAGCTTCGCCACGCGCTCGTGGCCGTAGCGGGCGACGTAGCGGGCGAGCTCTCCCGTTCCCATCGAGAAGCCGACGAGAACGACGTCGCGCAGGTCGAGTGTCTCCAGCACCGTGTGGAGGTCGGCGGCGAAGGTGTCGTAGTCGTAGCCGGTGTTGACCTTCGACGATCCGCCGAACCCACGGCGGTCGTAGGTGATGACGCGATAGCCCTGTGCGAGCAGCTCGCGGGTCTGGCGCTCCCAGCTGTGGCCGTCGAGCGGATAGCCGTGGATCAGGACGACGGGCTGACCCGATCCCTGGTCTTCGTAGTAGAGCTCGACCGAGGTGCTGTTCTCGTTGCCGACGGTGATGTAACCCATGATCCTGATCCTTTCGATCCCGGCGAGAACGATCGTTCTCGCTCGATGTCTCAAATGTAGAGAACGTTCGTTCTCGTGTCAAGTAGACTTCTGGTCATGACCGAAGACGAGGCCCGCGAGCGCATCCTGACCGCCGCCGAAGAGCTTTACTACCGCAAGGGGTACGCGGCCGTGGGCATGGACGAGCTGCGTCAGTTCGCCGGGGTCTCGTTGCGTCGCCTCTACTCGCTCTTCCCCGCGAAGACCGACATCGTCGCGGCGGTCCTCGAGCGCAAGCACGCCCAGTGGGAGTCGGGGCTGTCGGAGGCGGTGGCGGGCGCTGGTGACGATCCTCGTGCGCGGCTGCTCGCCGTCTACGGATACCTCGAGAACTGGTTCTGCGCCGACGACTTCCGCGGCTGCGCCTTCATCAACGCATTCGGCGAGCTCGGCGGCACGAATCCCGAGGTCGCCGAGATCGTGCGCGCACACAAGGCGTCGTTCCAGCAGTACATGGCAGACCTGGTCGCCGAGACGGGCGCTCCCGCGGCGCTCGCCCCACAGCTGTCGATCCTCGCCGAGGGGGCGCAGAGCACGGCCGCGATCTCCGCCGATCCGGCTGTCGCCGTGCAGGCTCGGGGTGCCGCCGAAGTCCTGATCGACGCGGCGTTCGCTCGCTCCTGATCCGAGAGGCGCATTTGCCTCACCTGGTTAGCGAAACGGGGATCGGGTGTCAACCCCGATGCGCTCCGCTCGCGGCCCCCGTATCGTTCGACGCATGGAATCACGCACGAAGGGCATCGGTCGCCAGACGCTGATCATCTCCGCGGCGACGTTCATGCTGATCGCGGCCACCATCGGGGCGGGAGCTTTCGGTGGAACATCCGTCGACGACCTGCAGGACGGCGCGCTCTCGGCGCAGGGGTCGTATCTCGCCCCGGCGGGACCGGCCTTCTCGATCTGGTCGCTCATCTACCTCGGCTTGATCGCCTACACGGTGTGGCAGGCGTTCCCGGCGCAGCGGCAGGATCCTCGCCAGCAGGCCGTGGGCGGATGGATCGCCGCATCGATGGTGCTGAACGGCCTGTGGCTGGTGACGGCGCAGTACCTCACGCTGTGGCTCACGGTCATCGTGATCGCGCTGCTGCTGGCCGTGCTCGCCCGGGTGATCGTGGTGCTCGGACGCTTCCCGGCACGCAACCTCGCCGATCGCATCCTCACCGACGGCGCGAACGGTCTGCACTTCGGCTGGGTCACGATCGCGACCGTCGCGAACACGGCTGCCTGGCTCACGCAGATCGCTCCCGAGAGCTGGGCGCAGGCGGCGGATGCCTGGGCGATCGCCGTGCTGGCCGTTGTCCTGATGATCGGCGCAGCCGCGGCATGGGTCACCGGACGCATCGCTCCGGCCCTCGCGACGGCCTGGGGTCTGTCCTGGCTCGCCGTGGGCAGGCTCACGGGGGAGCCTGCGAGTACCCCGACCGCCGTCGCTGCGATCGTCGTGGCCGTCGTGCTGGTGCTCGTCGCCGTCGTCGCCGCTATCCGTCGGAGGAGTTCCGCGGCTCAGAGCACCAGTCGGTAGCCCATCCCGGCTTCGGTGAGCAGGTGCACGGGAGCACCGGGCGCCTGTTCGAGCTTCTTGCGCAGCTGCGACATGTACAGGCGCAGGTAGCCCGAGTCGGAGACCTGCTCGCTGCCCCAGATCTCCTTCAACAGATCCTGGCGCGTGACCAGAGCCCCCGGATGCCGGGACAGGTGCTCGAGCATCCGCCACTCGGTCGGGGTCAGGTGCACGCGCGCGCCGCCGCGGGTCACGGTCTTGGTCGCGAGGTCGACCACCACGTCGCCGAATGCCACGGTCGATTCGCCACTGGCCGGGATCGATCGACGGGAGAGCGCGCGCAGACGTGCGAGCAGCTCGTCGACCTGGAACGGCTTGGTCACGAAGTCGTCGGCTCCGGCGTCGAGCGCCTCCACCTTGTCGGCCGAGCCCGTGCGGCCGGACACCACGATGATCGGCACGTTGGTCCACCCGCGCAGCGCCTGGATCACCTCGATGCCGTCGAGTCGGGGCATGCCCAGGTCGAGCATGATGAGGTCGGGGTGGGTCTGCGCGGCGGCGGCGATCGCGGCGGCGCCGTCGGGGGCCACCACCACCTCGTATCCGTGCGCGGCCAGGGTGATCCTCAGGGCTCGAACCATCTGCGGGTCGTCGTCGGCGATGAGGAGCTTCACTCCGTGCCCTCCGTGTCGCGGGGTCCTGCAGCCAGCGGCAGGGAAATGACCATGGTGAGGCCTCCACCAGGAGTGTCCTCGGGTGTCAGGGTACCGCCCATCCCCTCGGTGAACCCGCGCGACAGGGCGAGTCCGAGCCCGAGTCCTGTCGTGTTGTCGGTGTCGCCGAATCGCTGGAACGGCTGGAAGATGCGGTCGCGCCGCTCAGGCGAGACGCCTTCTCCGCGGTCGATGATGCGGATCTCGGCCCGATCACCGAGGGCGCTCGTGGACACGATGACCCGGGTGTCATCCGGGGAGTGCCGGTGCGCATTGGCGATCACGTTGACCAGCACGCGCAGGAGCAGCACCGGGTCGGCGTGCAGCGGGGGCAGGTCGGGGTCGAGGGCGAGCTCGACGTCCGACGGACCGAGGCCCAGTTCGTCCACGGCCGCGAGCACGCAGCCGGCGGCATCCATCCGAGACGAGGACACGGCGAGCACGCCCGCCTGCACGCGGCTCACGTCGAGCAGATCGGTGACCAGCGTCGACAGCGTCGCCAGACTCTCGTCGGCGGTGGCGAGCAGCTCCTCGCGATCGGATGCCGACAGGCCGTGGGAGCCGCGAAGGCCGCCGATGGCCGCGACCGCCGAGGCGAGCGGGCGCCTGAGGTCGTGGCTGACGGCCGACAGCAGGGCGCTGCGCACCTGATCGGTCTCGGCCAGCGCCTCGGCCTCGCTCGCGGTCGCACGAAGGTCGGTGTGCTCGATCGCGGCCGACAACTGGGCGACGATCGCGTCCAGCAGACGACGCTCGGGTCCGGCGAGAGGCTCACCGTTCAGCTCCAGCACCGCGCGGGGTCCGCCGCCGGGGACGACACCGACAGGGATGGTCGTGGCACGCCCGTCGGCCAGGGGTTCGCCGTCGCTGGCGAGCACCTCGCCGTCGGGTGCGAGCAGGCGCACGCCGCTGAGGCCGAACGCCTCCCTGGTGCGGCTGACCAGCGCCAGCACGGCGTTGTCACCGCGGAGCACGTTGCCGGCGACCGCGGCGAGCAGCTCGGCTTCGGCCGCGGCGCGCTGGGCGGTGCGGGCGCGACGCGCGGCCTGGTCGACGATGATGCTGACCAGGATCGCGATGACGACGTAGAGCGAGAGGGCGAGCGCGTGCAGCGGATGGGCGATCGTGATCGTGAAGAGCGGAGCGACGAAGAGGAAGTCGAGCGTGACGCCCGAGAGCACCGCCGCGAACACCGCGGGGCGGATGCCGCCGATCAGGGCCACGACCACGACGAGCAGCTGATACGCGAGAACCTCGGCGGTGATCGACTCGGGGCTGCGGAACGTGAACATGATCCACGAGAGGATCGGCCCGAAGAGGAGGGCGACGCCGAAGCCGAGCAGCTGCCGCCGCCAGCCCAGGGCGCCGCCGGTGATGCGCGGGAGCACCATCCGCCCACCCGCCGCGGCGTGGGTGACGATGTGCACGTCGATGTCGCCGGAGCGGCGGATGACCTCCGAGCCGATGCCGGGGCCGGTCAGTGCGGCGGTGAGCCGACTGCGCCTGCTGACGCCGATCACGAGTTGCGTGGCATCGGCGCCCTGCGCGAACTCGACCAGTGTGGCCGGGATATCGTCGCCGACGACCTGGTGGTAGGTGCCGCCGAGCGACTCCACGAGCGTGCGCTGCGCGGCGAGGGCGCCGGGAGTCTCGTCGCGCAGGCCGTCCTGTGCCGAGATGTGCACGGCGAGCAGCTCGCCGCCGGCGGAGCGCGCGGCGATCCTGGCGCCGCGGCGCAGCAGCGTCTCGCCCTCGGGGCCGCCGGTCAGGGCGACGACCACGCGTTCTCTGGCCTGCCAGGTGCCCTCGATGCCCTGCTCGGCGCGGTAGCTGCGCAGGGCGCTGTCGACCTCATCGGCGAGCCAGAGCAGGGCGAGCTCGCGCAGCGCGGTGAGGTTGCCGAGGCGGAAGTAGTTCGACAGGGCGGCGTCGATCCGCTCGGCCGGGTAGACGAACCCGGCGGAGAGCCGATCGCGCAGGGTCTGCGGGGCGAGGTCGACGACCTCGATCTCGTCGGCGGCGCGGACCACGGCGTCCGGGATGGTCTCCTGCTGCGCGATGCCGGTGATCTTCTCGACCACGGCGTTCAGCGACTCGATGTGCTGGACGTTGACGGTGGTCATCACGTCGATGCCCGCGTCCAGCAGCTCGTCGACGTCCTGCCAGCGCTTCGCGTTGCGCGATCCGGGGGCGTTGGTGTGAGCCAGCTCGTCCACGAGGGCGATCTCGGGCGCCCGATCCAGCACGGCGTCGACATCGAGCTCGGTCAGGGCGATGCCCCGGTGCAGATCGACCCGCCGCGGCACCTCGGGGAGCCCGGCGGTCTGCGCCTGCGTGGCGGCGCGCTCGTGCGTCTCCACGATCGCGATCACGACGTCGTGACCCTCGTCGAGCATGCGACGCCCCTCGGCGAGCATCTCGTAGGTCTTGCCCACGCCGGGGGCGGCTCCGAGGAGTACTCGGAGCCGCCCCCGGCGTGAGTGGCCGTGAGATCGACGAAGCGGCGCTGCGGTCATTCGCCCTCCCGTTCATCGAGCGCGAGATTGAGCTCGGCGACGTTGATGCGTTCCGCGCCGAGGAATCCCAGATCCCGCCCTTGAATCCTAGACTCCACGATGTCGCGCACCTCCTGTGCGGACAGTCCGCGGGCCTCGGCCACGCGCGGCACCTGGAGCAGCGCGTACTCCACGCTGATGTGCGGGTCCAGGCCCGAGGCCGAGGCGGTGACCGCATCGGCCGGCACCTGCGACGGGTCGACGCCCTCGCGCTCCGCGATCGCGGCCTTGCGCTCCTCGATCGAGGCCACCAGGTCGGCGTTCTCCGGGCCGAGGTTGCTGCCGCTGGAGCCGGCGCCGTCGTAGCCGTCGCCCGCGGCGGACGGACGCGACTGGAAGTACTGCGGGAGCGCTTCGCCGTCGGCATCCGTGAAGGACTGGCCGATCAGCGAGCTGCCCCGCTCATCGGGGAGGGGGGAGCCGTTCGCCTGCCAGGGGAGCAGCAGCTGGCCGATGCCGGTGACCAGCAGCGTGTAGCCGACGCCGAGCACGAGGGTGAGGACGAGCATCGCGCGGACGGCGACACCGGTGGTGCGGGCCGCGGTGCGTGTGGAGGACATGTCTGGATTCCTTTTCAGAGCCGGGTCAGAAGCCCGGGATGAGGCTGATCACGAGGTCGATGAGCTTGATGCCGATGAACGGGGCGATCACGCCGCCGAGGCCGTAGATCAGCAGGTTGCGCTGCAGGATCTGCGAGGCGCTCGCCGGCCGGTACTTCACTCCGCGCAGGGCGAGGGGGATCAGGAAGACGATCACGATCGCGTTGAAGATGATCGCGCTGGTCACCGCGGAAGCCGGCGAATGCAGCTGCATGATGTTGAGCGCCGCCAGTCCGGGGAAGACTCCCATGAACATCGCGGGGATGATCGCGAAGTACTTCGCGATGTCGTTCGCGAGCGAGAACGTGGTGAGAGCTCCGCGGGTGATGAGCAGCTGCTTGCCGATGCGCACGATGTCGATCAGCTTGGTCGGATCGGAGTCGAGGTCGACCATGTTGCCGGCCTCCTTCGCCGCCGACGTGCCGGTGTTCATCGCCACACCGACGTCGGCCTGCGCGAGAGCGGGGGCATCGTTGGTGCCGTCGCCGGTCATCGCGACCAGCCGACCGCCCTGCTGCTCGTGGCGGATCAGCTCGAGCTTGTCCTCGGGAGTCGCCTCGGCGAGGAAGTCGTCGACACCGGCCTCGGCGGCGATCGCCTTCGCTGTGAGCGGGTTGTCACCCGTGATCATGACCGTGCGGATGCCCATCGCGCGCAGCTCCTCGAAGCGTTCGCGCAGGCCGTCCTTGACGATGTCCTTGAGGTGCACCACCCCGAGGACGCGGCCGGGGGCACCGGGCGTCATCACCGCGACCACGAGCGGGGTGCCGCCGCTCTCGGCCACCGAGTCGGTGCGCGTCGTGAGCTCGATGTCGTCGCCGTCGAGTCCGAGCCAGGCCCGCACCGCGGAGCCGGCGCCCTTGCGGATCTGCGTGCCGTCGCTGAGGTCGAGGCCCGACATGCGCGTCTGCGCCGTGAAGGGGACGACCACCGCGTCATCCGGTGCTGTCACCTGGATGCCCAGTCCCGCGGCGAGCTCGACGATCGAGGCGCCTTCGGGGGTCGGGTCCGCGAGGGAGGACAGGGCCGCGACGCGGAGGAGTTCGTCCGCATCGGTGCCGGGAAGGGGCAGCACCTCGTGCGCACGACGGTTGCCGTAGGTGATGGTTCCGGTCTTGTCGAGCAGCAGCGTGGTGACATCTCCTGCCGCTTCGACCGCGCGTCCCGACATCGCGAGCACGTTGCGCTGCACCAGGCGGTCCATGCCCGCGATGCCGATCGCCGACAGCAGCGCCCCGATGGTGGTCGGGATCAGGCAGACGAGCAGGGCGATGAGCACCGGGATGCTGACGGGGGATGCAGCGTACGAGGCGATCGGGTTCAGGGCCAGCACCACGACCACGAAGATGATCGACAGGCTCGCGAGCAGGATGTTCAGGGCGATCTCGTTGGGGGTGCGCTGACGACTCGCGCCCTCGACGAGCGCGATCATGCGGTCGACGAAGGTCTCGCCCGGCTTCGAGGTGATGCGCACCACGATGCGGTCGGACAGCACGCGGGTGCCTCCGGTCACGGCGCTGCGGTCGCCGCCGGATTCGCGGATCACCGGGGCGCTCTCGCCCGTGATGGCGGATTCGTCGACCGTGGCGATACCCGCGACGATGTCGCCGTCTCCGGGGATCAGCTCGCCCGCGGTGACGATCACGATGTCGTCGCGCTGCAGCTCGGCGGACGAGACCTGGGCGGTGGCGGTGCGCTCGGCTGCGGCGTCTGCGGCCTTGTCGTAGCCGACCACCCGACGGGCCATCGTGCTGGTTCGGGTCTTGCGCAGGCTCGCGGCCTGGGCCTTTCCGCGGCCCTCGGCGACGGATTCGGCGACGTTCGCGAACAGCACGGTGAGCCACAGCCAGATCGCGATGCCCCAGGTGAAGGGCGCCGGAACCGGGGTGCCGCCCGAGTCGGCCGGGCCGCCCAGGAACGGCTCGGCGATCGCGAGCACCGTGGTGAAGGCGGCGCCGACCCAGACCAGGAGCATGACAGGGTTTCGGACCAGGGCTGCCGGGTTGAGCTTGCGCAGGGCTCCGGGAAGGGCCTGCACGAGCTGCGACCAGCCGAAGGAGCGTGGCGGTTCTGCGGGGGTGGATGCCGGGGCATCCTGCTGTTCGGAGGGAGTGGTGATGAGGGTCATGGTCAGACGAGTCCTTCAGCGAGGGGTCCCAGTGCGAGCACGGGGAAGTAGGTGAGCGCGGTGACGATGACGGTCACGGCGAGGAGCAGGCCGACGAACTGCGGTCGGTGCGTGGGCAGGGTGCCGGATGTGGCGGGGATGCGCTCCTGTGCGGCGAACGAGCCGGCCAGGGCCAGCACGAGCACGATCGGCAGGAAGCGTCCGAGCAGCATCGCGATACCGAGCGCGGTGTTGAACCACGGGGTGTTCGCGGTGAGTCCGGCGAACGCGGAGCCGTTGTTGTTCGACGCCGAGGTGAACGCGTAGAGCACCTCGCTCATGCCGTGCACGCCCGGGTTCAGGATGCTCGTGGACTCCACGTCTTCGCGGATGCCGGGAACGGCGAAGCTCAGCGCGGTGCCGACCAGCACGAGTGTCGGGGTCACCAGGATGTACAGGCTCGCGAGCTTGATCTCCCGCGGACCGATCCGCTTGCCGAGGTACTCCGGGGTGCGGCCGACGAGCAGTCCGCCGACGAACACCGCGATGATCGCGAGCACGAGCATGCCGTAGAGGCCTGAGCCGACGCCGCCGGGGGCGACCTCGCCGAGCATCATGTTCAGCATCGGCATCATCCCGCCGAGCGCTGTGTACGAATCGTGCATCGAGTTGACCGCACCCGTCGATGTGAGGGTGCTGGCGCTTCCGAACAGCGTCGAGCCCAGGATGCCGAAGCGCACCTCCTTGCCCTCCATCGCCGCTCCGGCGAGTTCGGGTGCGGTGCCGCGGCCGGCGAGTTCGAGCGCCGAGAGCGTGAAGGTCGACACCAGGAAGATCGTGCCCATCACGGCGGCGATCGCGTAGCCCTGGCGGTGGTCGCCGACCATGCGCCCGAAGGCGCGGGGCAGGGAGAACGGGATCACGAGGATCAGGAGCACCTGCAGCAGGTTCGTGAAGCCGGTCGGGTTCTCGAAGGGATGGGCGGAGTTGGCGTTGAAGAAGCCGCCGCCGTTCGTGCCCAGGAGCTTGATCGCCTCCTGCGAGGCGACCGGACCGCCGGGGATGGTCTGGGTGCCACCGGAGACGGTGGTGATGTCGGTGAAGCCGGCGAAGTTCTGGATCACGCCGCCGGCGAGCAGCGCCACCGCGCCGATCAGGGCGATCGGCAGCAGGATGCGCCCGAGGCCGCGGATCAGGTCGACCCAGAAGTTGCCGATGGTGGTCGAACCGCGACGGGCGAGACCGCGGATCAGCGCGATCGCGATCGTGATGCCGACTGCTGCCGAGACGAAGTTCTGCACCGTGAGGCCCGCGAGCTGCACGGTGTAGCCCACGGTCTGCTCGGGGGAGTAGGACTGCCAGTTGGTGTTCGCCACGAACGAGGCGGCGGTGTTGAACGACAGACCCTCCGGCACCGCCGGGAGTCCGAGGGACTGCGGCAGGAACGCCTGCAGCCTCTGCAGGCCGTAGACGAGGAGGACGCCGATGACCGAGAACGTGAGCACGCCGCGGGCGTAGGCGCGCCAGGTCTGCTCGGATGAGGAGTCGACGCCGATGAGTCGGTACACGCCGCGCTCGACCCGCAGGTCGCGCGCCGAGGTGAAGACATGGGCGATGTAGTCGCCGAGAGGGCGGTAGAGGAGCACGAGCACGACCACGACGGCCGTGAGCTGCAGGATGCCGAACCAGATCGACGCGTCCATCAGAACCTCTCCGGCGCGACGAGCGCGACCACGAGGTAGACGACGGCGGCGACCGCGAGGGCGGCGGCGAGGATCTCGAAGACGATCACAGCCGCTCCACCCCCTTGGCCACCAGGGACACGAGGGCGAACAGCGCAAGAGTCAGCGCGATGTAGATGATGTCGAGCACGGATCCGATACAACTCCCGCACGGCTCCCGTCACGGCGATCCTCACGCTTCCCCTACGCCCTCCGAGCAGATGCATGCGGGTTGCTCACGATCGAGCCCTATGCTCACGAAGTGGGAATCAGAAGGATGAGGATCGGGGCCGGGACGTGGATCGTCGCCGGACTGGTCGTCGTCGCGCTCGTCTGCGTGGTCAGCGGGCTCCTGCCGCGCGCCGATGCCGGGGCTCTCGGCACACGGATAGCCCCCGTGCTGGGGTTCGTCGTCGCCATCACGATCGTCGCCGAGCTCGCCCGCGACGCGGCGGTCTTCGACGTGGTCTCGCAGCGGCTCGCCCGCTGGGGCCGGGGGCGGGTGCTGGCTCTGTGGGCGCTGGTGGTCGCGCTCGCCGTGGTGAGCACGGTGTTCTTGTCGCTCGACACGACAGCGGTGATCGTCACCCCTGTCGTGGTCGTCTTGGCGCAGAGCATCGGCGTCTCACCCCTCCCGTTCGCGTTGGCGACCGTCTGGCTCGCCAACACGGCATCCCTCGCGCTCCCGGTGTCGAACCTCACCAACCTGCTCGCCGCCCCCGCGATCGGCGACGGGCCGGGGGCGTTCCTCGCTCTCAGCTGGGCGCCCACGCTGGTCGGCATCCTCGTTCCCGTCGCGATCCTCACGATCATGCATCGGCGTACCGTCTTCGGTGCGTACGAGACGCCGGTGCCGCGCAGACCCGCCGATCCGACGCTGTTCTGGAGCGCCACCGGCATCCTCCTCGTGCTGATGCCACTGCTCGCCCTCACCCATGACGTCTGGATCCCGGCCACGGTCGCCGCCCTCGCGCTGATCGGCCTGTTCGCGGTACGGAGGCGGCGCGCCCTGCGGCTCTCGCTGGTCCCGTGGCAGGCGCTCGCGCTCGCCGCATCACTGTTCGTGCTCGTGGAGGCCGCGCACGCGCAGGGGCTCCTCGACTTCCTGACCTCGCCGACCGCGAACGGCGATTCTGCCGGCGACCTGTTCCGGCTCGCCGCACTCGGGGCCGTGAGCGCCAACGCGATCAACAATCTTCCGGCTTATCTCGTGCTCGAGCCCGCAGCAGGCGATCCCGTCGCCCTGATGGCGTTGCTGATCGGGGTGAACCTCGGCCCGCTCATCACGCCCTGGGCCTCGCTGGCGACACTGCTCTGGCACCACCGGGTCGTGGCGCTGGGCGTGACGATCCGATGGAGCCGCTTCATGCTGTGGGGCGCGGTGGCCGCGGTGCCGACCGTGCTCGCCGCCGTGCTCGTGCTGATGCTGGTCTCGGGCTAGCGACGCGGCGGAGTTCGAGCGGGCCTGGCTCTCGCATCCGACAGGCTCGAGCCCATCCGATGCCGTCGTGTCCCGGAGCGCTTCGGCGCTAGTCCCCGTCTTTCACGTCTCCGCTTCGGCCCGGTGCCGCCATCGGAACGAAGGTGCGGTCTCCTGTCGCAGCCACGGAGTCGAGAAATGCGCCGGTCGCCCTGAGCAGTCGCGCGGTCCCGTCGTGTCCCTGTCGTCTCGCGACGGCGGGTCCGAGCCCACGAAGGAACTTCGTCGCCGCGGGCAGGGGGCGGAAGAACAGCGTGAGCTTCGATATGCGCCCGGTTTCGGCATCCAGGTCGATGAACTGCGCTTCGTTGAGTCGGACGTCGCCTATCCGCGCCTCAGCGAACAGGATCGCGCCGGACGGGATTCGCTCCACTCTGGTGTAGGTGATCTCGGTGATGACGTCGAACACGTCACGAAGCAGATCGACCACGCTCTCCGCGCCCTCGAAGACGAACTGATCGGTCACCGGTGACACGAGCACCACGTCATCGGCGAGAGCAGCGCGGGCGCGCTCCGCATCACCGCTCTCCCCGGCATCCATCCAGGTCTGCAACCAGTCGTTCATGCGGATGTCCCCCGGCGAGCTCGAAGAGCCATGATCCCCTCGGGTGACCCCCATCGACACAGCACCACCGGTCTTGCGAGATCGAGCACCACAACTACCTGCCGTTCGGTTTCGGTGAGTTCGCCCATTCTCCCGATGGCCTGTCGAGTCTGAGCGGGACGGTCAACGGGGATCCCTGTCTCCACACAGGAGTGCCGACTGCGCGATGAAGCGTGTGCAGCGGTGAGGATCATCTTACTGCGGATGATCTTGTCTGGTCCGATATGTCAGCCTGCGCTGAGATCTCGCACGCGGCTGATCGGTCGGCTACGGGGTCGGCGAGGACGAGATGCGCCAGAGGAAGGAGCGGAGGTCCGCGATCTCCGGGGCGCTGAAGCTCGACATGAGGGTCTCCACCGCTTCCTGTCCGAGCTGATTCGCCTCGGACAGGACCTCGGCTCCGGCCGGCGTGGTGGTGGGGATGCGCACCTTGCGGTTCGAAGGGTGCGCGGTGCGCACGAGGAGGCCGTCGTTCTCGAGGCGATCGATGATGCCGCCGAGGGTGGTCTTGTCCAGACCGACGATCTGAGCGATCTCCGTCTGGGTATGTCCTGCTCCGTCTCCTGCGACGGAGAGGACGAGGGTGTCGCGCACATCTCGAAGCCCGACCGAGCGACAGGCTTCATCGAACGTCGCCGTCAGGGCGCGTTCGGACTGACGCAACATCCAGACGAGCGCCGCGCCCTCCGGACCCTCGATGGTCGCGCACGGCGCGATCGAGGGTGTGGAGAGATCGATGTCGGGGAGCACGTCCTCATTGTACTCAGGCATATCAGACCTCCCAGGATCATCTGTTGTAAGATGATCTTGGTCCGTGCAAAGCATCATCCTGCGTCGGGCCGCAGGGTTCCTCCCGTGTGGGGGCCGGAGAAACCCTGCCGACGTGACAGGGCTCCTCCGGTGTGGGGACTGGAGGAGCTCTGCCGACGTGACCACGGATCCCTTCGGGCGCCGTGACGGTGAGCGCATTCCGCGGACCTTTCCGCGCTCCGTTGCGCGCGCAGGAGAGGCATCGCCTGAATCCAGGCCCACTTCCCGTCCTTCCCGGGCCGAGCCCCTGCAGATTATCCGAGATAAGATCATCTCGTATCGTTCAATAAATGGGCGGCGGTCGAGATCCGACAGTCGTCGTCCAGGAAGGAATTCATCATGAGCACCCCAGAGAAGTCCGTACTGGATCGCATGTTCGCAGCCTTCGCAGCGCAGGACGCGCACGCCGCGGCAGCGACCGTCACCGATGACTCGGTCTGGATCCACCACGGCACCCAGAAGCTGCCGTCCATGCGTTTCGAGGGCAAGGCCGCGGTCACCAAGTTCTTCGAGATCAACTTCACGACCATGTCGGTCGAGCAGTTCGAAGTGCTCAGCATGGTGCAGGAGGGCGATGTCGTCGCCGTGTTCGGCCGCGAGAAGTTCACGATGAGCAACGCCGAGGGCGACTTCACCCAGAAGTGGGTGCAGGTCTACACCTTCCGTGAAGGTCTGATCGCCCGCATGGAGGAGTACGCGACCTCCGCTCCGGAGAGCGACTACAACGTCATCACGGAATAGATGATCTCGGTGGTGGGCTGCGGCCCACCACCTCTCCTCTGATGATGATCCAGACATCCGTGACGGAAGAAGCCATGAGCAACAACGCTGCCGAACCCCTGCCCACCTCGACCAGGGCATGGTCCCTGGTGAGCCGCCCGGAGGGGCGACCCACGACGGACGACGTCGCCCTTCAGGTCCTCGCGCTCCCCGACCTCCAGGACGGGCAGATCCTCGTGGAGAACGAATACCTGTCGGTGGACCCCTACATGCGCGGACGCATGAGCGACAAGAAGTCGTACATGCCTCCGTTCGACGTGGGCGCGCCGATGGACGGACCTGCCATTGGCAGAGTCATCGCATCGCGATCGGACGACTTCGTCGTGGGAGACCACGTCTTCCATGTGCTCGGATGGCGCGAGCATGCCGTGCTCGATGCCGACACGGCTTTTCCGGTGGACCCGGACGCGGCTCCCCTGCCCGCATACCTGGGGGTTCTCGGAATTCCGGGGCTGACCGCCTACGTGGGGATCGAACGGTTCGCCGAGATCTCGGGCGGCGAGACCGTCTACGTGTCGGGAGCCGCCGGCGCGGTGGGCAGCGTCGCAGGCCAGATCGCGAAGCTCCGCGGTGCAGAGCGCGTGATCGGAAGCGCCGGCAGCGATGAGAAGGTGCGCGAGCTCGTCGAGGTCTTCGGTTTCGACGCCGCCTTCAACTACAAGACTGCGCCGATCGCGGATCAGCTCGCCGAGCTGGCGCCCGACGGGGTGGATGTCGTGTTCGACAACGTCGGAGGCGAGGCGATGGAAGCCGGGATCGGGGCGTTGCGCGTGCATGCGCGTTTCGTGCTCGCCGGCATGCTCTCGCAGTACAACGACGAAGCCGTGGTCGGGCCGCGAAACCTCTGGCACCTCTCCATCACGCGTTCGCGGATTCTCGCGTTCATGGTGTCGGAGGAGATGGATCTGCGCGAGCGCTTCCTGACGGAGGCCTCGGGCTGGATCGCCGAGGGCACGCTTCGGCACCGCGAGACGATTCGAGAGGGCTTCGACGGGATGTTCGATGCATTCCTGGCGATGATGCGCGGAGAGAACACCGGGAAGATGGTCGTTCGGGTGTGACACCTGCTCACAGGAGAAGGGCCGAGCTGCTGACCGCGTCAGAGGCTCGGCCCTTCTGGTGTGCTTCTCCCGCGCTTCTCAGACGCCGCTCTCGGCGAGAGCACCCTGGTACAACTCGGACAGCATCGCCGGGAGCCCGCGAGGGCGGCGCCCGAGCAGTGCGGTCAGGTCCGATGACACGACCTCATACTGGCCGTCCTTGATATCGGCCACCGTCCCTGCGGTGAGGTGTCTCGCGAACTCGGGCATGCCGGTTCCCGCGAGCATCGAGGTGAACTCGTCCGCGGAGACGTCGCGATACTCGACAGGGCTGCTCACGAGTTCTGAGAGGGCCGATGCCACCTCGGCGTACGACCAGGAGCGGTCGGCGGTGAGAGTGTAGGTCCTGTTCTCGTGGCCGCCGTCGATGAGGACGTTCGCGGCCGCCTCAGCCAGCTCGGCACGCAGCACGTACGGCACGCGTCCTGCCCCGCCGGGCAACGAGAACGAACCGTCTCGCAGAGCCGGGCTGACGATATCCCGGATCGCCTCGGCATACATGGTGTTGCGCAGGAAGGTGTACCCCACCCCGCTCGCCGTGATGTGATCTTCGGTCTCGAAGTGACTGCTCATGATGTCCCGCACTCCGGAGGACGCGATGTCGCGGATGGCGAGGCCGGTGTAGACGATGTGCTCGACGCCTGCCGCGACGGCCGCATCGACCACCTGGCGTTGCTGGTGCGCTCGATTCATCGACATCGTCGAGATGAGCAGGAGAGTGCTGACGCCAGCGAAGGCTGGAGGGAGCGAGGCGGGGTCGTCGAAGTCGGCCAGCCGAACGGGCACGTCGACGAACCGTGCAGCCTTCGCGGCATCGCGCGCCAGGATCGTGAAGTTCCCCTCGAGGTTCGATCGGCGCAGGTGTGAGACGACGCCCCGCCCGAGCTGGCCGGTGGCACCCGTGACCATCAGCATCTAGGCCTCCTCTCGGGCGGCGGACTCGGTGAGGCGAGGCTCTGAGGGGTTCGACACGGTTCCGACCACGGGAAGCGCACAACCCTGCGGGGTGCACATCTCCTCGCCGCCGGCTTCATCTTCACCGTCGAAAGGCCGCAGGAGTGGTCTCTGCGATGCGCTCATGCGGATGCCCTTTCGTTCCATGCCTGTTCGAGGGCCGCGACGATCGTGCTCACGGGTTTCGCGCCGGAGAGCGCGTAGGTGCGGTCGATCACCACGAACGGAACGCCTCCGGAGCCGAGCGCGGTCAGTTCGGCATGGTCGGCTTCGACGTTGCTGCGGAACCGACGCTCATCCAGCGCCTCCCGGGCTTCCTGCGCATCGAGACCCAGGGGTTCAGCGAACGCCGCGAGCTGCTCGCTCGTCCAGATCTCCACCCTGTTGCCGAACTTCTCGCGGAAGACGAGGTCCCACGCCTCTCGGTGCTTTCCCTTCGATGTCGCCCATGCCAGGAACTCATGCGCGAGCGTCGTGTTGCCGATGGTGTTGCCGGCCACGTGATAGGCCTCGATGCCGTCGGCGTGGGCGATGTCCTCGATGCGGCGAGCCATCTCCGTCGCCTCTTGTTCCGTTGCGCCTCGTTGCCTCGACATGAACTCGGTGAACTCCCACCCGGTGCCCTCGGGCAGCTCGGGGAGAAGTCGGAACGACTTGTGCTGGAGCTCGGTCTCGCGACCATGCGCGAATTGCTCGATCGCCGCGTTGATCCGCTCGTTGGCGATACCGCACCACGAGCAGACGACATCTGCCCACATCTCGACCTTCATCACGCCATCGCTCTCTTCGTCTTCGGATTGTATGGATCCATACTATCCGAACTCGGACGATAAGGGCTTTTCAGGTACGCTCCGTCAGGTGGTCATTCTCTTCGTGGGTTCTCTGGGGCTGAACATCTACGCGACGGTGCTCGTGCTGCTCCGGGCGCGGGTCTACGGCACCCGGCTGTACCGGCCGATGCTCTGGAACATCTTCTTGTCGATCGTCCCCGTTCTGATCCTCGCGGTGGTGATGGCGGTCTCTGTCGCGCTTGTCGTGGTGGCTCCGCCGCTCAGCGTGGCAGCGCTGGTCGTGGGAGGTGTGGCCTGGCTGCTCATGCTGCCCAACGCCAGCTACCTGATCACAGAGCTCAACCAGTCTCATCGCAAGGCCGACGACCCCGTGCCGCTGTGGTACGACATCATTCTCGTCATCTCGCTCGCGATGTCGGGGGTCATCAACACCGTGGTCAACGTGTTCCTCGCGCACACGATCTTCGCCCTGCAGTTCTTCGGAGATCAGGCCGGTGCCTTCACGAGATGGCCATCGCTCGTCGCCGTCGGGGGCGTCCTGGTGGCGATCGCGTTCGGCATGTACCTGGGGCGCTACATCCGCGTGAACAGTTGGGACATCCGGCACCCGGGCGCACTGCTGAGTCGCGTCGGTGAGCACTTCCGCACCCGCACGACGCGAGGCGCTGCGATCGGCTTCACCGCGACATACGCGATCTTCCTCGCGTTGATCTACACCGTGGTCGCGGGGCCCATCGTCGAGAACCTCCTCAACCTCGAGGCTCTGCGCTGACCGCCTCGCTCAATGCCGGTCGGGCTTCGTTCCGAGGTCGGTCCACAGCCAGGTGAGATCGACCTGGGCTGTCGGCGGCAGCGAGACGGACGCCGGGTCGAGGGCGGGGCGGAAGATCGATTCGTCGTGGATGCTCACACTCTGTATTGCGCGATCCCGACCATCGGGTTCACGGAGATTCGAACGCGAGATCCGGAAGGGGGCGGGGGACGACGCGGACTCAGGCCTCGGGGGCGCCGTCCTGCGGCGGGCCGGCAGGACGGTGCGCGCGTCGGCCGTTCACGACCACAGGACGACCGGCGCGCTCCTGCCCGGGCAACGGGCGTGAGCGGCGGCCGTAGATGAGCTCCGACGAGTCGAGCAGCCACGGCACGAGGGTGATCGACACGCCATGCACGAGCATCAGCTGGTTGGCGAGACGGCGGGCGCGACGGTTGTGCAGGAACGACTCCCACCAGTGGCCCACGATGTACTGCGGCAGGTACACGGTGACGACGGACGAGCCGTGCTTCTCGCGGTACTGCTTGATGAACTGGGTGACCGGTTGCGCGAACGAGCGGTACGGGGATTCGACGATCACGAGCGGGATCGGCACGAGGTGGTCGGCCCAGTCCTTCTGCAGATGTGCCGCATCGTCGGAGGCCACCGCCACGTGCACCGCCAGGGTCTTGCCGTGCTTGGCCGCGATCGCGTAGTCGATGGCCTTCACGACCGGCTTCTGCAGTCGATTGACGAGAACGATGGCGAGGTCGCCCGTCGCACCGAACCGGGTGGTGTCGTCGATCGCGATCTCGTGCTCGACGTCGCGGTAGTACCGCTTCACGCCCAACATCAGGAAGGCGAGGATCGGGATCGCGAAGAACACCAGATACGCGCCGTGCGTGAACTTGGTGATCGTCACGATGACCAGCACGAGCACGGTCATCACAGCGCCGGCCGAGTTGATGATGAGCCCGACCTTCGCCGAGCGGCGATCGGATGCCGAGGTGCCGTCGACTCCCGAGTCCTTCGTGTCCTCGACCGGTCCGCGAAGCACGCGTCGCCAGTGCCGCACCATGCCGATCTGTCCGAGTGAGAACGAGACGAACACGCCGATGATGTACAGCTGGATCAGCGTGGTCAGCTTCGCCTGGAAGATCACGAGCACCGCGATCGCCGCGATGCCCAGCAGGATCATGCCGTTCGAGAACACGAGGCGGTCGCCACGGGTGTTGAGCGACTTCGGAGCGTAGCCGTCGCGGGCGAGCACGGCCCCCAGCAGCGGGAAGCCGTTGAACGCGGTGTTCGCGGCGAGCAGGAGCACGCACGCGGTCGCCGCCTGCACGATGAAGAACGCGATGCTGCCGCCGCCGAAGGTCGCTGCGGCGATCTGGGCCATCAGGGAGGGCTGCGGATTCGTGCAGTCGAACCCGACGAGGTCGCAGGGGTTCTCGGCGTAGTGCACACCGGTGATGAGGGCGAGGGCGGTGAGCCCGGCGAAGAGGCAGATGGCGATCGAGCCCATCAGCACGAGGGTCGACTGGGCGTTGCGCACCTTCGGAGCGCGGAACGCGGGGACCCCGTTCGACACGGCCTCGACGCCGGTGAGGGCGGAGCATCCGCTCGAGAACGCGCGCAGGATCAGCAGGATCACGGCCGCCTGCCCGAGGCTCTCGGCCTGCACCGAGAACTCGGCGCTCGAGGCCACGGGGGCGTCGCCCAGGAAGGTGCGGATCAGGCCGGTCACGATCATGACGCCGACCGAGCCGATGAACACGTACGTCGGGATCGCGAAGACCAAGGAGGCCTCGCGCACCCCGCGCAGGTTCACGACGATGATGAGCACCACGAAGCCGACGGCGAGCTCGATGCGGAAGGGGTCGAGCCCCGGCACGGCCGAGATGATGTTGTCGACACCGGAGGCGACCGACACGGCCACGGTCAGCACGTAGTCGACCAGGAGTGCCGCGGCCACGATCACACCGGGGATCTCGCCGAGGTTCTTCGACGCGACCTCGTAGTCGCCACCGCCCGACGGATAGGCCTTGATGAGCTGGCGGTAGCTGAGCACGACCACGACAAGCAGCACGACGACGGCGATCGCGACGAGTGGCGTGAACGACAGGAAGGTGAGCCCGCCGATCAGCAGGATCATCACCAGCTCCTGCGGGGCGTAAGCCACCGAGCTGAGGGCATCGGATGCGAAGATCGGCAGAGCCATGCGCTTCGGGAGCAGCTGGTCGTCGACCTGCTGACTCGTCAGCGGTTCTCCGATGAGGATGCGCTTGGCGCGCGGCGGTGCGTCCGCGGCCTCCCTGTTTTCGTCTGGCACGTCGGGCGACACTACGCCTCCTGATGGCATCCTCACGCGATCCTCACGGAATCCCTACGGTGGGATGTGCGGTCCTCACGCAATCCTTACGGGCGCGGCTACACTGGCACGCGGTGGAAGATCAAGTGTTGCTCGGATTCATCGCGATCGCGGTGGGGGTGGCTTTCGGCATCCTTCTGTTCGTGCCGTTCGTGGCGGTCAGCTACCGGCGGCGCGGGCGACTCGGCTTCGGGCGCACGCTGCTCTGGCTCGCGGCCCTCATCTACTTCTGGGCCATCTGGACCTACACCCTGCTTCCGCTGCCCGACCCCGACACGATCCGCTGCGTGGGGGCGATCACCGATCCGATGTCGGTCGTGCGCGACGTGCAGAAGGCCCTCGCGGCGCCAGGGAACCCGCTGCGGCACCCGGCCCTGCTGCAACTGGTGTTCAACGTGGTGCTGTTCGTGCCGCTCGGCTTCTTCGTCCGCGTGCTCGCCGGCCGCGGCATCCTGACCGCGCTGGCCGCAGGCTTCGGTCTGTCGTTGCTGGTCGAGACCACGCAGCTGACCGGTGTGTGGGGCGTCTACCCGTGCGCGTACCGCTTCTTCGACGTGGGCGACCTCATGACGAACACGCTGGGCGCCGTCGTCGGGTGCACAGTGGCCCTCCTCGTCCCGAGGGCGCTGCGCGGCGCGAAGGCGAGCCCCGACGCTGACCTCCCGCGTCCCGTCACCCGCGGTCGCCGGGCCCTCGCGATGCTGTGCGATGGCCTCGCCTTCGGGTTCCTGAGCGTGGGCGTCAGTGTGACCGTGCAGCTGTGGCTGCAGTTCGTGGCCGACGACCGCGCAGCGGTGCTCGACGGCGGCCTCGCGTCCGCCGCGGGAACCATCGTCCCTTCGGCCCTCTTCCTGGTGCTGATCCTGATCAGTGGGCGCTCGATCGGTGACATCGCCGTGCAGCTGCGGTACACGGGCTCACCCCTGCCGGCACCGTTCGCCCGGCTCCTGCGGTGGACGGGCGGCATCGGCGGGCTCAGCGCGCTCGCACTGCTGGGGGGACTCTTCGATCTCGCCTCGTCGCTCCTGATCCTCGTCGCGATCGTGATGCTGTTCACCACCCGCTTCGGGCGCGGGCTTCCCGGCGTCCTCTCCGGTCAGCATCTCGTCGACGCCCGCGCGGACATCAGGGATCCACAGCGGTTTCCGATCACGACGCCGTAACGTCGAGGGCATGACGACTGTTCACGTCACCGAGGACACGATCAACCAGGCCCGCGTGCTGCGAGACGAGCTGCAGCGGTTCCTGCGCGAGTACGAGTTCGGGATGCGCGAGGTCGAGACGAAGATCTCGATCCTGCGCGACGAGTTCACGCACGACCACGCGTACAACCCCATCGAGCACGTGAAGAGTCGGCTGAAGTCGCCCGACAGCATCGTCGAGAAGATCGCCCGCAAGGGTATCGACGAGCCCGACTTCGACCGCATCCGCGCAGAGATCACCGACATCGCCGGTGTGCGCGTGACCTGCAGCTTCGTCGCCGACGTCTACCGACTGTTCGACCTGCTCACCGCGCAGGACGACGTCACCGTGCGCACGGTCAAGGACTACATCGCCCACCCCAAGGCCAACGGCTACAAGAGCCTGCACGCGATCATCGAGGTGCCCGTGTTCCTGTCGACCGGTGCGCTCTCGGTGCCGGTGGAAGTGCAGTTCCGCACGATAGCGATGGACTTCTGGGCGAGCCTCGAGCACAAGATCTACTACAAGTTCTCGAACCAGGTGCCCTCGCACCTCGTCGACAGCCTCTCGGATGCCGCGGATGCCGCCGCCGAACTCGACAGCCGCATGGAGCGACTGCACCGCGAGGCGCACGGGGTGCCGCAGCGCCAGCTCGCCCCGGCTCCCCCTCCCGCGCCGCCGGCGATCCCGGACGCTCCCACCGATCCACGGGTGGTCGGGGTCTGACCGGGGCGCGCCCGCGCGAGAGCGTGTTGCGCGCGCAGCCGAGGTCCTGGGAGCATCGGCTGGTGGGGAGAACGCAGGAAGCCGAGGCCGTCGAGGCCGACACCGACGTCGACGAAGTCGCGAAGATCGACCAACTCGCGGGAGTCGACCGTGAACGGCAGCGGTGCGAGTGCGACCACGGCGACGACGACGGCTACCAGCCGTGCGGGCGCAAGGCGAAGTGGCGCGTCACGGTCGACTGCGTGTGCGGCGAGGGCCACCCGCGTCGGGTCGAGATCCTGTGCTCCCGTTGCATGCGCACGCTGCGGCAGTTCCAGGGACGCGAGGCCATCACCGTGCGGCGTCTCTGACCTGCGGGAGCGTCTTCCGCCGATCCTCACATCCGATCGCGCCTCGGCTCCGAACAACGGGGGATCACACCGGACCCGGTGGAACAGGAGACGATCATGGTGCAGCGCCGCAGTGGCAAGAGATTCCTCGTCTGGGCCGCCCTCGCGGGCGTGATCGGCGGTGGCGTCTTCCTCGCGACGGCCGAGCTGTTCGCGCTGCTCTTCGCGCGCGCGGCCAGTCCGATCCTCGCGGTCGGCGGGTTCGTGATCGACATCGTGCCGCAGCCCTTCAAGGAGTTCGCGATCGCCACCTTCGGCGAATACGACAAGATCGCGCTGCTGGCCGGCCTCGGTCTCGCGGTGTTCATCGCCTCGGCGATCGCCGGCATCCTGCAGCTGGTGCGTCCGCCGCTCGGCGTGATCGCTCTGGTGATCGCGGGCGTGCTCTCGACCGCGGCGATCGTGACCCGCGCCGCGGTGACCCCGCTCGCCTTCCTTCCGCCGGTGCTCGGAACCGTCGCGGGGTCGTTCGTCCTCGTTCTCCTGTGCCGGCGCCTGCGCGGGTGGAGGGCATCCGTGGTCGGAACGCCGGGGGACGAGAACGACGACACGGTGTCCGCGGACGCCGCTGAGACCGGTGCCGACCTCGCCGCTGCGGAACCTGCGCGGCCGGGGATCGACAGGCGCCGCTTCTTCGTCCTCGCCGCTCTCGCCGGAGCATCCGCGCTGGTGGTGGGCATCACGGCTCGCACGGTGAGCATGGCCGTGTCATCGGTGGAGGCGATCAGGAGCGCGCTCAAGCTGCCCTCTCCCCGCACGACGGTCACGGTGCCGGACGGCGCCGAGCTCGACATCCCCGGGCTCAGCAAGCTGTTCACCCCGAACAAGGACTTCTACCGCGTCGACACGGCCCTCACGGTTCCCTCGATCGATCCGGACACCTGGCGTCTGGTGATCGACGGCATGGTCGACCAGCGTGTGGAGATGAGCTTCCAGGACATCCTCGACATGGGCCTCGACGAGTACGCCATCACGCTCACGTGCGTGTCGAACGAGGTCGGCGGCGAGCTCGTCGGGAACGCGAAGTGGCTCGGGGTGCCGTTGCGCGACGTGCTCAAGAAGGCGGGTGTGAAGTCCGGCGCCGACATGGTGCTCTCGCGCAGCGTCGACGGCTACACCGCGAGCACGCCGCTGTCGGCACTCACCGATGACGACCTCGATGCGATTCTCGCCGTCGGGATGAACGGTGAACCGCTCCCGCTCGAGCACGGTTTCCCTGTGCGGATGGTGGTTCCCGGACTCTACGGGTACGTGTCGGCGACCAAGTGGCTCACGGAGCTCAAGGTGACGACGTTCGCCCAGGATGAGGCGTACTGGACGCCGCGTGGCTACAGCGCCGAGGCGCCGATCAAGTTCGCCTCTCGCGTCGACACCCCCAAGATCGGCGAGGCGGTGGCGGCGGGGAAGATCCCGATCGCTGGAGTCGCCTGGGCGCAGTCGGTCGGCATCGAGCGCGTGGAGGTGAGCATCGACGACGGCGACTGGGTTCAGGCCACCCTGTCGGCGCCGATCAACGACGACACCTGGGTGCAGTGGTTCATGGAGTGGGATGCCACACCGGGCACGCACTATGTCGCGGTGCGCGCGGTGAACAAGAACGGCGACCTGCAGATCCAGGAGCGGGCACCCATCGCGCCGAACGGATCGTCGGGCTGGCAGCGTTCGCTCATCCGGGTCAACTGAGACCCGTGCGCGGTCACCCGCTCGGGCCTATGGTGGGAGCCATGGGCCCGTTCCCCGCACTCGTGATCACCGTCTCGGACCGCTCGTTCTCCGGAGAACGCGAGGATCGGGGAGGCCCGATCGCCGTGGGGCTGCTGCGTGAGGCAGGGTGGCACTGCCCCGACGCCGAGGTCATCGCCGACGGTGCGGGGTCGGTGGCGGATGCCCTGCGCCGAGCCGCCGCACGTGGCATCCGCCTGGTCGTGACCACCGGTGGGACGGGCATCGGCCCTCGTGATCTGACACCCGAGGGGACACGGCGTGTGATCACCCGCGAGCTTCCCGGCATCGCCGAGGAGCTGCGTCGTCGCGGCCTCGCCGACACCCCGCTGTCCGTGCTGTCGCGCGGGCTCGCCGGCATCGTCGACCCGGCGGGCATGCTCGTGGTGAACCTGCCCGGCTCGACCCGCGCTGTCGCCTCCGGCGTACCCGTGGTGCTCGGCGTCGCCGCGCACATCCTGGATCAAGTGGAGGGCGGAGACCACTCATGAACGACGTGCGAATAGCAGCGGTATCGGAAGCGCGACTCGATCTGGATGCACACCTGGCGGCGGTCGAAGATCCCCGGCTGGGAGCGGTGACGACCTTCGTCGGTCGCGTGCGCGACAACGACCCCGACGCCGAGACGCCCGTGGTCGGACTGGAGTACAGCGCGCACCCCGATGCGGAGGCGGCACTGCGAAGGATCGCCCAGGAGGCCGGTGCCGGAGCGGAGGCCCCCGCCGTAGTGGCCGTGAGCCATCGCATCGGACGCCTCGACGTCGGCGATGCGGCCGTCGTGATCGCGGTCGCCTCCGAGCACCGCGCCGAGGCGTTCGAGGTGTGCCGGGCCGTCATCGAGGCGATCAAGGCAGACCTGCCGGTGTGGAAGCGTCAGCTCGAGGTCGACGGGACGTCGTCGTGGAAGGGCATCGGCGGCTGAGCCCCTCGCACCATCGCCGTACTCGACACGTCACCTGCATGAGGTTTTGCCGTATGCAGGAGGAAACGCCGGCCGGCGATCATGCAGGTGGCCGGCGGTCATGCACGTGGTGCGCTGTCAGCCGCCCGCGAAGGGCGGGAGCACGTCGATGAGCTCGGCGTCGTCGAGGGCGATGTCGCCGTCGGTGCGCACCCCGTCGACGAGCACCGCGCAGCGCGGCAGGATGTCGGCGAGAGCCGGATGCTCAGCCACGACGGCGGTCCGCAGAGCCAGGAGGGAACGTTCGCCGCGCTCCTCCTCGCCCGTCCCCGCGGCCTCTGCGGCGGCGGCGAAGTAGCGCACCCGCGTCATCGGGCTTCTCCGGGGGCGGCTTCTCCGGGGCGCACCCAGTCGCCCGAGCGCCCTCCCGACTTCGCCACGATGCGCACGTCTTCGATCACGACCGCGCGGTCGACGCCCTTGATCATGTCGACGACCGCCAGAGCGGTGACCGAGACGGCGGTGAGAGCCTCCATCTCCACCCCGGTGCGATCTGCGGTGCCCACGGTCGCCTCGATGCGAACGCCGTCGTCGACGATGTCGAGCTCGACGCTCGCGCGGTGCACCCCGATCACGTGCGCGAGCGGCAGCAGGGAAGGCGTGGACTTGGCCGCCTGGATACCGGCGATGCGCGCCACGGCGAGCACGTCGCCCTTCGGTACGGTGCCGTCGCGGAGGGCGGCGATCACGTCGGTGCTGCAGCGCACGAAACCGCGGGCGGTCGCGGTGCGGACGGTCGGCTGCTTCGCGGTCACATCGACCATGTGCGCGCGGCCGCCGGCGTCAAGGTGGGGAAAGCTCATCCGACCAGCATGACATCGATCACATCGCCCACGGCGACGGTCTCGACCTCGGCCGGCACGATCGCGAACGCGTGCGCACGGGCGAGTCCGCCGGCGAGATGGGATCCCGATCCGCCGGCGGTCGCCGGACGCACGGTGCGCGCGGCGAGGTCGACCACGGCCGGCAGGTACTGGCGACGTCCCGGGGGCGGCGTCCACGATGCGTCGGCGGTGAACGGCGCACGAGGGCGGTGGATCAGGGCGCGCCCCTGCATCGCGAGCAGGGCGGGGCGCACGAACACCTCGAACGACACCGCCACGCTCACGGGGTTCCCCGGCAGGCCGAACACCAGGCACCCGTCATCGAGCACTCCGAAGGCCTGCGGCTTGCCGGGCTGCATGGCGACCGCGCTGAACTCGACCTGTCCGCCGCCGTCGAAGGCCCCGCGCACGGGCTCGTAGGCCCCCGCGCTCACCCCGCCGGTGAACACGATCACATCGGCGCCGAGGGCGAGGGCTTCGGCGGTCACCGCCCTGACGGCGCCCGCCTCGTCCGGAACGCGCGCGACCAGCACCACCTCGGCATCGGCCTCGGAGACCAGTTGTTCGAGCAGCGGTCCGTTGGAGTCGGGGATGCGCCCGCGGGTGGGGGATTCCCCCGGTGCGAGCAGTTCGCTCCCGGTCGACACCACCGCCACGCGCGGAGCTCGCGTCACCGAGACCTCGGCGACCCCGGCGGCGACCGCGGCGGCCAGCTGGAAAGGACCCAGGCGCTCGCCGGCGTGCACGACCTCGTCGCCTGCGTGCAGGTCGGCCCCGCGTCGGCGCACGAACACCCCGGGCTTCGCCGGAGCGCGCAACACCCTCACCTCGTCGAGCGAGTCGGCGAGGCCACCGGCCGTGTCCTCGAACGGCACGATTACGTCGGCGTCGGTGGGGGTGGGGGATCCGGTCATGATGCGGGCGGCTTCGCCCACGCCGAGCGGGGGGTCGAGGTCGACGCCCGCGGGGAGGTCGGCGACCACGCGCAGAGTGACCGGGTTCTCCTCGGAGGCCTCAGCGACATCGGCGCCGCGCACGGCGAAGCCGTCCATCGCGGAGTTGTCGAACAGGGGGATGTCGTGGGCGGCGGCTGCGGGAGCGGCGAGGGTGCGCCCTGCAGCATCAGCCACCGGACGCGCCTCGCTCTCGATCAGGCGGACGGCATCGAGCACACGGGCGAGCTGCTCCTCGACCGTGCGGCGGCCGGTCATGCGCGCACCGCCCTCGTCGCCGCGGATGCCGGACGGATCGGTATCTCGTGCTGGCGGGAGGTGAGCGCATCGATCATCGCGAGCCGACCGAGCAGCGGTTCGCCGGCACCGCTCAGGAGCTTGATCACCTCGCCCGCCAGCAGCCCGCCGACCTGCACACACAGGGCTCCGAGAACACCGACCTGAGCGCAGCTGGGCGGCTCGCCCTCGGTGCCCAGCGGGAAGAGGTCGGCGAGCACCACCGGCTCCCCCTCCGGCGGGTCCGACCAGAACACCGTGGCCTGCGCATGCCACTCCTGCACGGCACCCCACACGAGCGGGAGTCCGAGCGCTTCGGCCGCCGCGGCCACATCGCGGCGGGTCGCGAACGAATCGCTCGTGTCGACCACCACATCGGCGCCGGCGAGCAGGCGTTCGGCGTTGCCGGCGTCGAGGCGTCCGGGCACCTGGGTCACCACGGTCTGCGGAGCGAGGGCGGTGATGGCGCGCGCGGCGGATGCGGTCTTCAACGCTCCGATGTCCTCCACCCGGTGCGCCAGCTGGCGCTGCAGGTTGGTGAGCTCCACTATGTCGTCGTCGATCACCGTGATGGTGCCGATTCCCGCGGCGGCCAGGGCGAGCAGCACGGGGGAGCCGAGCCCTCCCGCGCCGATGATTGTGACATGCGCGGCGTTGAGGCGGCGCTGACCTTCTTCGCCGATGCCGGAGAGCACCGCGTGCCGGGCCGTGCGGACGAGTTCTTCGGGGTCCAGCGCGGCGACGGGGGCGACGAGGGGCTGCATGGGTTCAGCGTATGCCCCCGGTTCTGGCATCGAGCGCATCGTCGACGACCGCGAACACCTCGGGATCCCAGGTGAGCGCCCGCTCCCACGGCAGGCCGAAGGCGTCGGCGAAGAAGATGCTGTGCACGTCGTCGTCGAAGCTGTGACGGACAGCGCGGGGGAGGACCTCGCTCGGCACGTCGTCCGCCCGAGCGCTCCGCTGCGACACGAGCCCGTCGTGCGGCCACAGCTGGAGTGGTTCGGATGCCGCGTGGAAGTGCCCGGCGCCGATCGCGGTGACGGTGATCGTGTCGAGCACTCCGACCTGGGCCGCATTCCACTCGCGCAGGAACCGGCGCGAGACCTGGTCGGCAGCGCCCTGCGAGTTCTCGGCGGCGTAGCTGCGCGATCTCTCCAGGATCTGGGCGGTCCCCTCGTCGCCGGCGGCGTCGTTCGCGGAGATCTCGCCGGTGAGCACATCGCCGAGCAGCGAACCCTCCCACGGGGTCCCGAGGGTGAGGAGTCGATGCACCGACGGTCCGGCCCCCTGCAGATGGCGGATCGCCGCGCGGGAGAACAGCCCGCCCATCGAGTGCGCGACGAGGTCGACGTCGGTGAGGCCGTGTTCCTCGCCGAGCCACCGCAGGAATGCGGCCAAGCGGGCACCGCCCTCGTCGATCCCGCCGACCGCGTTGACGGTCATCTCTGCGGGCAGCACGACGGGCACATCAGCGAAACCCTGCCACCCGGCGTCTTCCCGGACCTCGCCGTCTCCGATGCGGGCGGGTGCGGTGAAGACCGCAGCGCCACGCTCGAGAAGATGAGCGCGAAGGGCGGTGAGCGTGTTGCCGGCGGCGAGGCCCGACCCGCTGGCGCGGTCGGGATCCGTGAACGGTGTCACTGCAGCACCGCCCGATACGAGAACGACAGCATCCGCCATGGTGTTCCTTCCGAAGACCTACGCGGTCAGGATAGGGCAGAACGCGGGTGCCCTGACGACGGTCGATCGGATCGCTCGTGTCGCCTCAGCGCGCGGCATCCGTCATCGAGCCGAGCTCGGACGGGTGGGTGAGCCGCCACCACTCGGACGGCGAGTCGATGCTGCCTTTGATCTGGACCCGGGCGGTGACGGTGTTCGGGCCCGCGGTCCAGGTGACGCTCCCCACGACCGAGCCGTCCCGATAGGTCGGCGGAGTCTCGATGTCCATCGTCACGGTGATCGGCGTGTCCGACCAGGTGAAGATCGATGCCGCCTCTCCGATGACCAGTCGCGCGGTGTCGCCCCACGGCGTCGAGATCGTGCCGATCTCCTGTCCCGAGGTCGCGACCGGCACCTGGTGGAAACCGGCGCGGACGCTGTCCAGAGTGGCGATCACGCTGGCGTTCACCGACTCGCGCGAGGGTCCTCCGAGCACGACACCGGTCACCGCGAGAGGGTCGGTGGTGCCCACGACGAGGGTCGCGGTGTACAGCAGGCTGTAGGTGCCCTCGCCGAGGCTGCCGGTCTTCAACCCCGTGATGCCGCTGGTTCCGAGAAGTCCGTTGGTGTTGTTGAGCGGGCCGGCGCCGGGGAGTGAGATCGATGGGGTCGCGACGATCTGAGCGATCACCGGATTCGCGGCGGCGAGCTTCCCGATCGCCAGGAGGTCGGCGGGCGTGCTCGTGTTGCGGGGGCTGATCCCCGTGGGCTCGGTGATCGTCGTGCCCGTCAGGCCATGGGCGGCGAGCCAGTTGCGCGTCGCGCCGAGGAACACGCTCTGCGATCCGAAGATCCGGGATGACAGCGCCTCGGCGTAGTTGCTCGCCGAGGGGATCAGCATGGCGGCCAGGGCATCGCGCAGCGACATCGAGGTGCCGGTGGGCATGGGGGCGATGGTCGCCCCCATCACGTAGTGCCTGTCGTAGAGGTCGTGATCGGATTTGTCGAACGTGATCGTGGGTCCGGGGTCTTCGGCGGAGGCGAGAGGGGAGGCCTCGAGGATGACCAACGCGGTGATGAGCTTCGTGATGCTCGCGATGGGGAGCGGCTCGCCGGTGCCGCTCGACGTCCAGATTCCACTCGCCGACTCGCCCAGGTAGGCGTCCGCGCCGGAGACGCTGATCGCCGATGCGCCGACCGGGGGCGTGGCGACCGCCGCCGCACCGACGGTCGGTGCCTGCGGTGTCTGTGTGGTCATCGTGGGCGCACCGACGGGAGCGGTGAGAGCCCACCCGACGTAGCCGCCGGTGACGGCCAGCAACAGGACGACGCAGACCGCCGTGATGATGAGACCCCGGCGCCTGCGCCTTCGGCGGACTACCGGATCGACGAGATCACGAGGGGAGAGGAACTCCTGCTCGTGCGTCATCAGCTCGGCGAAGTCGGACAGGTCGTCCGCCGGTGGATTCGGTGCCGTCATGGTGATAGTCATCATGTCGGACATCCGACGCACGCGGTATCGGCCATTCGGGGGACACAGGGACCGCGGCGCTTGAGGGTGGGGTGTTCGGCCGCGTCGTCGCAGGAACGGAGATTATCAGTAGATATCTCCGTATCTGCGGTAGATTCTCTTCATGCAGACCTACCGGATCGCCCGTGCCGCGCAGCTGCTCGGGGTGAGCGACGACACGGTCCGTCGATGGATCGAGCAGGGGCTGCTGCCGGTCACCGATGCGGTTCCGGCCGAGATCCCCGGGGATGCCGTCGCGGCGCGAGCCGTCGCCCTCGCGGACGAGGCGAAGAAGGCCGGAGACGTGCTCTCCAGTGCCCGCAATCGCTTCGTCGGCATCGTCACCCGGGTGCAGGTCGACGGGTTGATGGCACAGATCGACATCCAATCCGGACCGCATCGGGTCGTCTCGCTGATCTCGTCCGAAGCGGTGCGCGAACTCCAGCTCGAGGTCGGTTCGCTCGCCACCGCATCCGTCAAGGCGACCCAGGTCGTCGTCGAGGTCCCGAAGGGCTGACATGAACCGCACGTTCCGCCGTTCCGCCGTCGCCGTCCTCGCCGCCGTCGCGCTCGCCCTCACGGGCTGTGCGACCGCCGACGGGAGCACGGCCACACCGACGACGGCGGAGGGCGGCCTGAGCGGAGACCTCACGGTCTACGCCGCCGCCTCCCTCAGCGGGGCCTTCGACGCGATCGGAGAGGCCTTCACCGCCGAGAACCCGGGCGTGCGGTTCAGCCCCGTGTACGACGGCTCGTCGACCCTGGTCACGCAGATCCTCGAAGGCGCGCCGGCCGACGTGTTCGCATCCGCCGACGAGGCCAACATGGACAAGGCGACCGATGCCGCGGTCGATCCTGCGTTGTTCGCCTCCAACACCCTCGTGATCGCCGTGCCGACCGGCAACCCGGGCGAGGTCGGGGCACTGGCCGATCTGGCCGACGTGACCACGGTGCTGTGCGCGCCGGAGGTGCCCTGCGGTGCGGCCTCCGCGAAGCTGCTCTCCACGGCGGGCGTGACGGTCGACGCCGCGAGTCTCGAGCAGAACGTGACGGCCGTGCTCACGAAGGTCGCCGCCTCCGAAGCCGACGCCGGACTCGTGTACGCCACCGACGTGATCGGTCGTGACGATGTCGAGGTGATCGTGCCCGACGGCGCCGACGAGGTCGTCAACCACTACCCGATCACCGCGCTCTCCGACGCGCCGAACGTCGAGGCGGCCGAGGCATTCGTGGCCTTCGTGCTGTCGGCGGAGGGTCAGAGGATCCTGGCGGACTTCGGCTTCGGAGCCCCGTGAGCGCGGCACCTGCGCACGGATACGCTCCGCGCGCTCTCGCAGTTCCCGCCCTCGTCGGACTGGTCTTCCTGGTCCTGCCGCTCACCGCTCTCGTCGCGCGGGTGCAGTGGTCGACCTTCCTTGCGGATGTGACGTCGCAGGCTGCGCTCTCGGCACTCCTGCTCTCGCTCGGCACCGGCCTCGTGGCCACCGTCGTGTGCATCATCGTGGGCGTGCCACTCGCGCTGTACATCGCCCGCTCCGGCCCTCGACTGGCAGCGGTGCTGCGCGCCGTCGTCACGGTGCCACTGGTGCTGCCGCCGATGGTGGGCGGTGTCGCGCTGCTGTACCTGTTTGGGCGTGCAGGGTGGCTCGGCGGACTCGGTCTGTCCTTCAGCACCCCGGCGGTGGTGCTGGCGCAGACGTTCGTCGCGCTGCCGTTCCTGGTGCTGGCCGTGGAGGGTGCCGTACGCACCTCGGGCGTGGACTACGAACGCACGGCGGCGGCGCTCGGAGCCGGCCGATGGACGATCCTGCGCCGCATCACCCTGCCGCTCGCGGCTCCGGGCATCGTCGCCGGCGTCGTGCTGTGCTTCGCGCGGGCGATCGGCGAGTTCGGCGCGACGGCGCTGTTCGCCGGAAATCGGCCTGGGGTCACGCAGACAATGCCGCTGGCGATCTACACGGCGTTCAACGGAGCGGGAGTGTCGCAGGGCACGGCGGTCGCCCTCGCGCTGCTGCTGCTCGCCACCGCGATCGTCGTACTGCTGCTGGTGCGCGGGTGGCGACCGGGGGTGACACGATGAGTCCGTCGGAGCACCACGCCGGCGCAGCGCCGGGGCTGCGGGCGCAGGTGATCGTCGAACGCGAGCACTTCGCCGTCGAGGTCGCGGTGCAGGTCGCGGTCGGCGAGACCGTCGCCATCATGGGGCCCAGCGGTGCGGGCAAATCGACCCTGCTGCAGGCGCTCGCAGGGCTCGAGCCGCTGACCGCAGGGGAGATCGAGGTCGCCGGACGCGTGGTCGACCGCGTCGCCGCTCCGCGCGTGCGGACCGCACCCATGAACCGGGGCATCGTGCTGCTCGGCCAGGATGCGCGGCTGTTCCCTCACCTGTCGGTGCGCGAGAACGTCGCCTTCGGCCCTCGCGCGGCAGGAGAGGACGCCCGCACCGCGCGAGACTCGGCCGATGAGTGGCTTGCACGCGTCGGACTCCCCGGAGCGGGGGATCGCATGCCGCGCGAGCTCTCCGGCGGCGAAGGGCAGCGCGTCGCGGTCGCCAGAGCGCTCGCCGCATCTCCGCGCGCGGTGCTGCTCGACGAACCGCTGGTGGCGCTCGATCCGGCGACGGCGGGCGACATCCGACAGATGCTGCGCGATCAGCTCACCGGGATCACCACGCTCGCGGTCACGCACGACGCCGCGGACGCCGTCGCGCTGGCTGACCGTCTCGTGGTCATCGAGTCGGGGCGTGTCACGCAGACCGGACCCGTGCGCGACGTGCTGTCTGCGCCCGCCTCGGACTTCGTCGCCTCGATCGCGGGCGTCAATCGGCTGGTCGGCGTCGCGGCGGACGGCGGGTGGCGCAGCGGTCACCGGCGTCTCGCGAGCACGGATGCCGCCTCGCTCGCGCTCGCCGCGGTCGTGGGCTCGCCGCTCGCCGCAGTGTTCCGTCCCGAGCATGTGCAGGTCGTCGGTGATGCGGAATCGGATGCCTGGGAGACCGAGGTCACACGACTCGAATCCACGCTCGCCGGGGTGCGGGTGCAGACCGAGTCGTGCGCGGTCGATGTCTCGCTCGCCGAAGCGGACGGGCTCGTGCCGGGGGATCAGGTCCGCCTGCGGATAGACCCCGAGCGCGTGCGCTTCGTGTCCGTGGTCTGAGCAGCCCCGCGAAGGCCGTCGCAACACTGACAATCTCCCGCTCGCCGTCGACCAGGCGGCCCCGATCGGGTCTCGGCGGGTTAGTCTCGAACGATGACGGGGAGCGGGGGAGCGCCATGACGGCCGTACCGGTCGTGATCGGTGTGCGCCCGCCGCACGCCGCATCGGCGCCGCAGGCGGCCGGCCACGAGGCCCCCGGTGGCGGTCTCGTCGACACGCATGGCCGTGTGCATCGTGATCTGCGCATCTCGCTCACCGACCGCTGCTCGCTGCGCTGCACCTACTGCATGCCCGAGCAGGGCAACGAATGGCTCGCCCGCACGAGCATCCTCTCCACCGACGAGATCGTCGAGGTCGCCGAGGTGGCCGCCGCTCTCGGCATCCGCACGTTCCGCCTCACCGGCGGCGAGCCGCTGCTGAGAGGCGACATCGTCGAGGTCGTGCGGCGCATCGCCCGCATCGAGGGGGAGGACGGCCCCGTCGAGGTCGCGATGACCACCAACGGCATCAGCCTCGCCCCGAAGCTCCCCGACCTGATCGATGCCGGACTCACGCGCCTCAACATCAGCATCGACACGGTCGACCGTCAGCGCTTCGCCGATCTCACCCGGCGCGACCGACTAGACGACGTGTTCGAGGGCATCGCCGCGGCCGCGGCCTCGTCCCTCCGCCCTCTCAAGCTGAACGCGGTCGCCATGCGCGGCATCAACGACGACGAGCTGGTCGACCTCGTGGAGTTCGCGATGAGGATGGGCGCGCAGCTGCGCTTCATCGAGCAGATGCCGCTGGATGCCGGACACACCTGGGACCGAGCCTCGATGGTCACGCGCGAGGAGATCCTCGCATCCCTGGGCGAGCGTTGGCGTCTCGACCCGGTCGAGGGTCGTGGGGGAGCGCCGGCCGAGAAGTGGCGCATCGACGGCGGACCGCACGAGGTGGGTGTGATCGCCTCGGTCACCGCCCCGTTCTGCGGCGCCTGCGACCGTCTGCGCCTGACCGCCGACGGTCAGCTGCGCAACTGTCTGTTCTCGAACGTCGAGTACGACCTGGTCGACGTGCTTCGCGGCGCCGACGCCGTACCGGGCGCGCGTGCCGGGGGGATCGCCGCGATGCTGCGTTCCTGTGTGCACGGCAAGCTCCCGGGACACGCGATCAACGACCCCTCGTTCCTGCAGCCGGCGCGCGGCATGAACGCGATCGGCGGCTGAGCCGGCGTGCGCATCGCCGACTCGCGCGCGGCCGTGCTGACGCAGCTGTGGGCTGAGATCGAGAGCCTTCGTCCTGAGAATCGCATCCTGGTGGCCCTGGACGGCTTCGACGGGGCAGGCAAATCGCACCTCTCCCGCGAACTCGCGGTTCACGCGCGGCGACGTTCGAGCAGACCTGTCGTCCGTGTGAGCATCGACGGATTCCACCGCCCGAAGGCGGAGCGCGTCGCCGCGGGTGTAGGTCCAGAAGGGTTCTACTCCGGTTCGTACAGATACGATGCCTTCCACGCGTGCGTGGTCGACGGCCTGCGTGTGCACGGCTCGATCACACCGGGCGTCTGGGACGTCGATCGCGACGAAGCTGTCAACCCCGCTCCGATAGCCGTTCCTCCGGCGGGGGTCGTGCTCGTCGACGGGATCTTTCTCCAGCGTCCCGAGCTTGCGAAGGTGTGGGACGCGACGGTCTGGGTCCACGCGCCCTTCGAGGTCAGCGTCCCCCGGGGCAACGCTCGATTCCCGGGGAACCATGACCCGGACCCGGAGGCTCCGTCGAACCGGAGATACGTCGGCGGTCAGCGGCTGTACCTCTCAGCGGCCCGGCCGCAGGAGCGGGCGACGTGGGTCTGGGACAACACGATCCTCGAGCAGCCGACGTATCGACGGAACGGGGGGTGCACGGATGTGGGAGCCGATCGGGCAGGGGCGTGACGGGTACCGCCTGACGATCCGGGCGACGCGAGTCTCCATGCGCCAGCTCGTGGCGATCATCGTCGGCTGCGTGGCTGTGGGAGGGTCCGCTGCCACGGCGGCGTTGATCGCGATCTCCCTCGAGACCGATTCCATCCTCGGCAGGTCCGGTGTCGTCGCGGTCGCCGGTGGCGTGGCTGTCGTCATCGTGCTCGCCCTGTTGTGGATCTTCGCCTGGCGAAGGAAGCGCTACGTCATCGAGTGGGATGACGGGGGGATCCGGATCATGGGTGCCGGGGTGGAGCGAGCGCTCCCCTGGGCCTCCATCGCTCGTGTGCTGATCCGCCTCGACACGGACTACGCCCGCGTCGAGGTGAGGGGCACGGACGGCGAGTCCGTGACGCTCTTGGCCGGATTCGGCTCCCAAGACGTGAAGAAGGCCCACGCGATCGACCCGATTCCGGGAGAGGTCGCCGACCTGCTGCACCGCCATCTTTCTGTCGAACAGCCGAGCAGGAGAGACGCCCTCGGCCTGCACGTCTTCCTGCGGACGCGGCAGACCGTCGCATGAGCGGCCCTGCCCGGTTCTTCCACCTCTAGGCGAGGAACTCCCGGGCCGCGGCCGAGAGGGCGGTCACGCCGACCTCGATCGTCGGGTGGATCTCCGGCGCGAAGAACGGCGAGTGGTTGGTGGGGATGTCCTCTCCCAGGCGACCGGCGGCGACCGCCTCGGCGAACCGCGTGGGGTCGATGCCGCCCCAGAACCAGAACACGAGAGGCACTCCGGCGTCGCGGGCGAACCATGAGACGTCCTCGCTGCCGGTGAACATGCCGGGGTCGATGACGGCCGCCTCGCCCAGCGCGCGCTGCAGCGCTGCGGTGACGCGTGCGGTGGCGTGCTCGTCGTTGATCGTGGCCGGCAGTGTGTGATCGGTGCGGATCTCGGGCTCGCGCTCGGCGCCCGAGGCCGTGGCCTCGGCCCGCACGATGCGCTCCACGCTCGCGAGCACCTTCTCGCGCGTCTCCTCGTTCGGGTAGCGCAGGCTCAGTTCGAGCTTCGCCTCGGCGGGGATGATGTTGTTCTTGAGGCCGGCGTGGATCGAGCCGACCGTCACGACCGCGACGCCCTGCGGATCGATCTCGCGGGAGGCGATGGTCTGCAGACGCATCACGGTGGCTGCCGCCATCACGACGGGGTCGATCGTGGCGTGCGGGSGSGAGCCGTGTCCGCCGCGCCCGTGCAGGGTGACGGTGAGCCCGTCGGAGGCCGCCATCTGCGTGCCGCTGCGCACGCCGATCACGCCGGCGGGAAGCGGCGTGACGTGCTGGCCGAGCACCACGTCGGGCTTCGGGTAGCGGTCGAGGATGCCGTCGTCCAGCATCGCGCGCGCCCCGGCGCCGTACTCCTCGGCGGGCTGGATCAGCACGACGAGGGTTCCCGACCAGTCGGAGCGTTCGGAGACGAGCTTCTCGACCGCGCCGATCATGGCGGTGACGTGCATGTCGTGACCGCAGGCGTGCATGACGGGAACGGTCGTGCCCGCCGGGTCGATGCCCTTGGCGGTGCTCGCGTACGACAGGCCGGTCTGCTCCTCGACCGGGAGCGCGTCCATGTCGGCCCGAACCCACACGACCGGACCTTCGCCGTTTCGCAGCACGCCGACGACGCCGGTGACTCCGACGCCCTCTTCGACCTCGAGGCCCAGGTCGCGCAGATGCTGGGCGGCGATGCCGGCGGTGCGCGTCTCCTGGAACGAGAGCTCGGGGTGCTGGTGCAGGTCGATGTAGAGCGCTTCGAGATCGATCGTCATGGCCCGAGCCTAGCCCTGCGCGCGACTCGTGCCGAGGGTGCGCGATCGACGGATCAGGCGGGGTGCACGTAGGTCGGCAGTTGCGGCCCCGGGCGCAGCACGGCGTTCACGATCGCCTGGATCGCGAACTCGCTCGTCTCCCCGAGCTCGACGGTCCCGGGATGCAGGAGCCACTGCAGCTGCAGGCCGTCCATCACCGCGAGGATCGCGGCGGAGGCTGCGGCGATGGTGTCCGGATCGCGCACGCCCTCCTGGGCGCACAGCTCGTGGAATGCGGCGGTGACTTCTCGACGCAGGGTCGTGTACCGCTCCTCGAAGTAGTCCCTGGCGGGGTGGTCGTCGGTCACGGACTCGGCGGAGAGCACCGTGTACGCCTGCACGATGCCGGGCCGTTTCTCGTTCGCGAATGCCGTGCGCACCAGGTGCAGGAACAGCTCGGGTCCGCCGGGGATGTGCTTCTCGGCGAGCTCCGCGACGTCGGCCTGATCGCGGTAGGCGAGCACCTCGAGCAGCAGCTTCTGCTTCGAGCCGAAGTGGTGGAGGACGCCCGCATGCGTGATGCCGACCTGCTCAGCCACATCGGCCAGGGTGCCGTTGGTCGACCCCTTGTTGCCGAAGATCTCCACGGCCGCCTTGAGGATCTGCTCGCGCTTCGCGAGGGTCGCCGGGCGCACGCGCACGGTCTGGTCGCTGTCTGACACCGCGGCCTCCTCTCCATCGTCGGATTGTGCTTGCGATCAAACTTACTACTCGGTAACCTCACGGAAGCTTACTTTCTCGACAGTAAGCAAATCACGACAGTCGGCGGACTCCCCGTCCTCCGGCGACGCCGCACAAAGACCCGTGCCCCTAGGAGAAGCAATGAAGCTCAGAAAGTCTCTGATCGCCGTGACCGCGATCACCGCCCTCGGCGTATCGGCCCTCGCCGGTTGCTCGACAGGCGGTGGATCCGACGAGGGTGCCGGCTCCGCATCCCTCACCATCGCCAAGCCAGACGGCGCGATCACCACCGAGTCGAACAACCCCTTCGTCGGTGATTCCTCCGCGTCGAAGTACGGCTACGGCAAGGTGATCTTCGAGACGCTGGGCCTCGTGAACCAGACCGGCGACCGCGGCGTGACCCCGTGGCTCGCCGAGAGCATCGAGTGGAACGACGACTACACCGTTCTCACGGTCGTCCCTCGCAAGGACGTCACCTGGAGTGACGGCACGCCCTTCACCGCCGACGACATCGTCTTCTCGTACGAGCTCGTCTCCACTCCGGCTCTCGACACGGCCGGCCTGCAGTTCGAGGGCGCCGTGGTCGAGGGCGACGCGGTCGTGCTGACCTTCGCCGAGTCGAAGTACGTCAACCAGGCCCGCGTGCTGCACGTGCCGATCGTCCCGAAGCACATCTGGGAGAACCTCGACGACCCGGCCACGAACCCCGTCAAGGGCGACGACCTCGTGGGCACCGGCCCCTACGTGCTCTCGAACTGGTCGACGGAGTCGGTCACCCTCGAAGCCCGCGACGACTACTGGGGCGGTGCCCTCGCGGTGCCCGAGCTGCACTACGTCTCCTACGGTGACAACACCGCGCTCACCACGGCACTCGCCAACGGCGACGCCGACTGGGCTCAGGCGTTCATCCCGCAGATCGAGGAGCAGTTCCTCTCGGCCGACCCCGAGCACAACAAGTTCTGGGCGGCGCCCACCACCGGTTCCGCGACGCTGTTCATGAACCTCCAGCAGAAGCCGTTCGACGACCCCGCATTCCGTCAGGCTCTCGCCTGGGTGATCGACCGCGACGCCTACGTCGACATCGCGCGTGAGGGCGCGAGTGAGCCCGTCTGGTCGGTCACAGGCCTCTCCTCGATCCTCGACGACGAGATCCAGCCCGAGTTCACGGACAAGGAGTACGCGGTCGACGCCGAGAAGGCCCGCGATCTGCTCACCACCGCCGGCTACACCTGGAAGGACGACGCGCTGATCGACCCCGACGGCGAGCCTGTGTCGTTCACGCTCTCGGTCCCCTCCGGATGGAGCGACTGGAACACCGCGCAGGAGCTGATCGCCGAAGACGTCACCGAGGCCATCGGCGCCGAGGTCAAGATCGACATGCCGGATTGGGGCGGCTGGGCCGACCCCCGCGACAACGGCACGTTCTCGGCGATCATCCACTGGCTCGAGGACAGCGGCACGGCGTACGGCCTCTACACCTCGACCATGGATCCGCGCTGGATCTCGCCCGAGGGCAAGGCCGGCTTCAACTTCGGTCGCTTCGACGACCCGGTGGCGACGGCGGCGCTGAACACCTACGCCAACGCCTCGTCGGACGAAGAGCGCACGACGGCCCTCGACACGCTGCAGACGATCTTCTCCGAGCAGGTGCCGGCCATCCCGCTGGGCGCGCACCCGCTGCTGGGTGAGTTCAACACCCGCAACTACGTCGGGTGGCCCTCGGACGAGGACCCGTACGCGTCGGCCGACCCGACGCAGCAGAACATCGTGCAGATCCTCACGAAGCTGAAGCCCGCCGAGTAGGCACCATCCTGCAGGGGAGCCCGCGCCGAGGCGGTGCGGGCTCCCCGATCAGATCGACGAAGGACACCCCATGCCAGAACCCCTGCTCAGCGTGCGCGACTTCTCGGTCGTGTACGACGTCGATCCCCCCGTCGAGGCGGTGAAGAACGTCACCCTCGAACTGCAGCGCGGCGAGATCCTCGGCCTCGCCGGGGAGAGCGGATGCGGAAAGACCACCCTCGCCTACGGCGTGCAGCGCCTGCTGCGCGCACCGGCCGTCATCACCGGCGGCAGCGTGACCTTCCATGACGTCACCGGCGTCGACATCGACATCAACGCTCTCGATGTCGATGCGATGCAGCGGTTCCGCTGGGACAAGGTGTCGATGGTGTTCCAGGGGGCGATGAACGCCCTCAATCCGGTGGCGACGATCGGGTCGCAGCTGGAGGACGTCTTCGAGATCCATCGTCCCGATATGAACCGCGCGCAGCGGCGTGCCGAGTCCGAGGAGCTGCTGGAGATCGTCAAGGTCGGACGCCAGCGCATGCGCTCCTTCCCGCACGAGCTCTCCGGCGGCATGCGCCAGCGCGTGATGATCGCGATGGCCCTCGCCCTGCGCCCGCAGCTGATGGTCATGGACGAACCCACGACCGCCCTCGACGTGCTGGTGCAGCGGGAGATCCTCAAGCAGATCTCGCAGCTGCGGCACGAGTTCGGCTTCTCGGTGATCTTCATCACCCACGACCTTCCTCTCCTCTTGGAGATCAGCGACCGGATCGCGATCATGCGCGAGGGCGAGATCATCGAACTCGCGACAGCGGAGCGCATCTGGACACAGCCCGCGCACGAATACACGAAGACGCTGCTGTCGTCGTTCCCCCGACTCACCGGGGAGAGAGGGGTGCTGGTGCGATGACCACCCTCGAATTCCGAAGCGTCACGAAGGCCTACAACGTCCGCGGCGCCGGCCAGATCAAAGCCCTCGACGATGTGAGCTTCACCCTGACCTCCGGGCAGACGATCGGGCTGGTCGGCCAGTCCGGAAGCGGCAAGTCCACGATCGCGAAGATCCTCACCCAGCTCGAGACCCCGACCAGCGGAGAAGTGCTGCTCGACGGCGCACCCATCCCTCGGCGAGGCAGGGGTCTGCGGAAGTACCGGCAGCAGCTGCGCATGGTGTTCCAGGACCCGTTCGCCTCGCTCAACCCGTACCACTCGATCCGCTACCACCTGGAGCGTCCGATCCGCCTCGACGACGTCGTGCCGAAGCGGGAGACGGAGGCCGAGGTGCGCCGACTCCTCGACCGCGTGCGCCTGGATGCGGACGCCGTGATCGACCGCCGCCCGCACGAGCTGTCGGGCGGCCAGCGGCAGCGGGTGGCCATCGCGCGTGCCCTCGCCTCGCGTCCCTCGCTCCTGGTCGCCGACGAGCCCGTGTCGATGCTCGATGTCTCGATCCGCCTCGGTGTGCTGAACCTGCTCGCCGACCTGCAGCGCGAAGAGGGGCTCGGCGTGCTCTACATCACCCACGACCTCGCCACCGCCCGCCACTTCAGCGACGAGATCATGGTGCTCAACCAGGGCCGTGTCGTGGAGTACGGCGCCGCCGACGACGTGATCCTCAACCCGCAGGACCCGTACACGCGCGAACTGCGATCGGCTTCCCCCGACCCGGACAAGTTCTTCGCACAGGCGACATCGACCGGAGGCGCACTGTGAGCACCGCGTTCCCCCAGCTCGACGACGACGACCTCGTCGCCCGCGACGCCCTCGAGGTGGGTACCACCGCGACCGCGGCAGAACGCGGACGGCGGCGCGTGCCATGGCGCTTCTTCGCCGGTCGCGCGGCCTTCTACCTGTTCACGCTCTGGGCGGCCATCACGATCAACTTCTTCCTGCCGCGCTTCATGAAGGGCGATGCGGTCAGCTCGTATCTCGCACGCAACCGCAGCGTGAGCCCCGAGGCCGAGGCGTCGCTGCGCATCCTGCTCGGCATCGACACGGACAAGTCGATCTGGCAGCAGTACATCGAGTACTGGGGGATGCTGCTGCGCGGCGATCTCGGCATCTCGACGCTGCACGGTCTGCGCCCGGTCGCGGAGGTGCTCGCGTCAGCCCTGCCGTGGACGCTCGGCCTGGTCGGCATCGCGACCATCATCTCGTTCACGATCGGCACCGTCGCCGGAGCGGTCGTCGGATGGAAGCGCGGCAGCAAGCTCGACGCGATCATCCCGGTGACGACGTTCTTCAACACCATCCCGTACTTCTGGCTGGGCCTCATCGCGATCGCGATCTTCTCCTCCACCCTGAAGTGGTTCCCCTCATCGCATGCCTACGACAAGGGGCAATCCCCGGAATGGAGCTTCGACTTCATCGGCCAGGTGATCATGCACGGCACGCTTCCGGCACTGACCATCGTGGTCGCCTCGCTCGGCGGCTGGGTGCTCGGCATGCGCAACATGATGCTGACCGTGCTCGACGACGACTACATCACGGTCGCTCAGGCCAAGGGCATGCCCAACAAGCGGGTGCTCTGGGGCTACGCCGCCCGAAACGCGGTGCTGCCGCAGGTGCAGAGCTTCGCGCTGTCGATCGGGTTCATCGTCGGCGGCACCATCGTGATGGAGATGGTGTTCAGCTATCCGGGCGTCGGCAAGCTCCTGCTCGATGCCACCAACGCCAAGGACTTCGCCCTCATGCAGGGCGTGTTCCTCGTGATCACGCTGTCGGTGCTCGTGGCCAACATCCTCGCGGATGTGGTCTACGCCTACCTCGACCCGCGCACGCGCCAGATGGAGTCCTGACATGACCGTTCCCACCACCGCCCACAGCACGGCACCCGACGGATCGGCCGTCGTCTCCGGCATGCCGGAGACCGCTACGCTGCGCACCCCGCCCGTCGCCGCCCCACCGCGCAAGACGTTCTGGTCGCAGCTCGCCCAGGCGTTCGCGATGTTCCGCAACCCCAAGTCGATCGCCGGGCTCATCATCCTCGGGGTGTTCGTGCTCATCGCCATCCTCGCGCCGTGGATCTCGCCGTACGGTCCGACCCAGAAGGACCGCACCGCCCTGCGCCAGCCCCCCTCCTGGGAGCACTGGCTGGGCACGACGCACATGGGGGAGGATGTGCTGAGCCAGATCATCTACGGCACCCGCGGAGTCATCGTGGTCGGCTTCCTCGCCGCCTTCATCGCCACGATCATCGCGATCACCATCGGTGTGATCGCCGGGTACGTGCGCGGCTGGAAGAGCGAGTCGCTGTCGGCGCTGACCAACGTGTTCCTGGTGATCCCCGGCATCCCGCTGATCATCATCATCGCCTCCCAGTTCGAGAACCCGCCCCTGATCGTGATCGCCGCCGTGCTCGGCATCACGGGATGGGCCTGGGGTGCCCGAGTGCTGCGTGCCCAGACGATGTCGCTGCGCAACCGCGACTTCATCCAGGCCGCGCGCGCCAACGGTGAACCGCTGCGCCGCATCATCACGGTCGAGATGCTGCCGAACCTGATGGCGCTCATCGCCTCGAGCTTCGTCGGGACCGTGACGGCGGCCATCCTCGGTCTCACCACGCTGGCGTTCATCGGGGTGATCCCGGTGAGCAACCTGAACTGGGGCACCATCCTGTTCTGGGCCCAGCAGAACGGCGCGTTCCCGCGTCTGTGGTGGTGGTACGTGCCCGCCGGGCTCTGCATCGCGATCATCGGCGTCGCCCTCTCGCTCATCAACTTCGGCATCGACGAGTACGTCAACCCGCGCCTGCGCTCCGCGGGCGAGCGGGCCAGAGCGATGAAGAAGAAGGGGCTGAACGTGAACGACGCCGTCACGGCCGTCCGCAGCGTGCCCCTGCCCGAGAAGGCTCCCGATCCCGTAACGTCGGCGGCCTCACCCGACAGTGCCGACTCCTCGAAGACCTCGACCCAGAACACGAAGTGATGACCTCTCAGACTCTGACCACGCAGCTCCCGTACCAGGACCCCGCTCTCTCGATCCCCGAACGCGTGGCCGACCTCCTCAGCCGTATGACGCTGGAGGAGAAGGTCGGGCAGATGCTCCAGCTCGACGCCCGCGACGACATCGACGACCACATCGCCCGCCGTCACGCCGGATCGATCCTGCACACCTCGCCGGAGCGAATCCTGCGGGCGAACGAGCTCACGGCGCAGACCCGGCTCCGCATCCCGCTGCTGGTGGCGGAGGACTGCATCCACGGGCACTCGTTCTGGCCGGGAGCGACGATCTACCCCACGCAGCTCGGCATGGCCGCGTCGTGGGATTCCGACCTCGTCGAGCGCGTCGCACGCGCGACCGCCGAAGAGGTCGCGGTGACCGGCATCCACTGGACGTTCTCTCCCGTGCTGTGCATCGCGCGCGACCTGCGCTGGGGTCGCATCGACGAGACCTTCGGCGAAGACCCGTTCCTGATCGGCGAGCTGGCCTCGGCGATGGTGCGCGGCTACCAGGGCGACGGACTCGACGATCCGACCGCGATCCTCGCGACCGCCAAGCACTTCGCCGGGTATTCCGAGACGCAGGGCGGGCGTGATGCGAGCGAGGCCGACATCTCACGGCGCAAGCTGCGCTCGTGGTTCCTGCCGCCGTTCGAGCGCGTCGCCCGCGAAGGATGCCGCACGTTCATGCTCGGCTATCAGACCACCGACGGCGTGCCGATCACGACCAACGACTGGCTGCTCAGCGACGTGCTGCGCGGTGAGTGGGGCTACACCGGCACGCTCATCACCGACTGGGACAACGTCGGTCGCATGGTGTGGGAGCAGCGGATCCAGCCCGACATCATGCACGCGGCCGCGGCAGCCGTGCGGGCGGGCAACGACATGATCATGACCACTCCGTCGTTCTTCGAAGGAGCGCTGGACGCGGTGGCCGAGGGCATGCTCGCCGACGACGCGTTCGATGCGGCGGCCGCGCGCATCCTCACGCTCAAGTTCGAGTTGGGGTTGTTCGAGAACCCGCGTCTTCCCGGAACCGAGCTCGACGCCGTGGTGGGCAGTGCGGCGCACGCCGAGCTGAACCTCGAGGTCGCCCGACGCTCGCTGGTGCTGCTCGAGAACGACGGTGTGCTGCCGCTCGATCCCACGGCGGCGCTGAAGGTCGCCGTGACCGGGCCTCTCGCCGACGATGCCCAGACACAGCTCGGCGACTGGGCAGGCGGCTCCGGCCAGGCGGGCTGGCTCGACGGCCAGCCCCGCGAGATGATCACGACCGTGCTCGACGGTCTGCAGTCGGTCGACGGCTGGACCATCACGCACGCCCGCGGCGCCGACATCCTCACGCTCGAAGAAGACCCGCAGGGGCCGTTCTTCCCCGACAAGCAGCCGCGTCCGCCGGTGGTGAAGGCCTGCGAGCCGGATGCCGCGCTGATCGCGGAGGCCGTCGCCGCGGCATCCGACTCCGACGTCGTCGTGGCGGTCGTCGGCGACCGGATCGAGCTGGTCGGCGAAGGGCGCTCCACTGCGACGCTCGAGCTCATCGGCGGGCAGAACGCCCTGATCGATGCGCTCATCGCGACCGGCACGCCCGTCGTGATCGTGCTGCTCGCCTCGAAGCCGCTGGTGCTCCCGGCATCGGCATCGAAGGCCGCCGCCGTGATCTGGGCGGCGAACCCCGGCATGCAGGGCGGGCGCGCACTCGCCGACATCATCTCCGGCGCGGCCGAACCGTCGGGGCGCCTGCCGATCTCGTTCGCGCGCCACGTCGGCCAGCAGCCGACCTATTACAACCAGATCCGCGGACAGCACGGCGATCGCTATGCCGACCTCACGCAGTCGCCCGCCTGGGCATTCGGCGAGGGCCTCTCGTACACGACGGTGGAGTACTCCGACCTGACGCTCGACGCGACTTCGCTGCGGGAGTCCGACACCATCGTCGGTCATGTCACGGTGTCGAACACCGGGGAGCGGTCCGTGCGCGAGACCGTGCAGGTGTACGTGCGCGACTCCGTGACGAGCGTGAGCTGGACCGACAAGGAGCTCAAGACCTTCCGTCAGGTCGACCTCGCCCCCGGCGAGTCCGCGCGCGTGCGGGTGGAGCTGCCGGTCGCCGACTGCACGATCGTGGATGCCGCGGGCAACCGCATCGTCGAGGCCGGCGCCTTCGAGCTGCTCGTCGGCCCCAGCTCCCGCGACGAGGCTCTCCTCTCCGCGGACTTCGAGGTCGCCTGACCTGTCGTAGCCCTGCCTCGCCGAGACCCACGCCCCTCGCCGAGGCCCACTGCCGCCGACGTATCCGGCGATGGGTCTGGCGGGCGAGCGTGGGTCTCGGCGATACTGACGCGGCGACGAGGGGGGTCAGTCCTGCAGGCGCTGGGGGCCGGCGCCCTGGGTGCCCAGGGCGTCGTCGGGGTTGAGCAGGCCGCACGCCTTCATCGACAGGCAGCCGCAGCCGATGCATCCGGTGAGTTCGCGTTCGAGTCGTTCGATGCCCTCACGGCGCTTCTCGAGTTCGCGCTTCCAGCGCCTCGAGGCCCGCTGCCAGTCGGCGTGGCTCGGAGTCTCGGTCAGGGGTACGTCGGCGAAAGCCGTCTGCACGTCGGACAGCGGGATGCCGAGGCGTTTGGCGACCGTGATGAGCGAGACGCGGCGCAGCATGTGCCGGGCGTAGCGGCGCTGGTTCCCGGGGGTGCGGGTCGAGGCGATGAGGCCGAGCGACTCGTAGAAGTGCAGAGCGGAAGCGGCGACTCCGGTGCGCCTGGTCATCTCGCCGATCGTCAGCGGCTCGTCGGGTGCGTGCGGACTCATCCCGGTGCCTTCCTCGATTTGACCTCAAGTATACTTGAGGTTTTACGGTTGTCAGGTGGCCCCGATACGGGCCGAACGACCGAACGAGGACAGCGTGACCCGAACGAAGACCCCGCGATGACCTATGTGATCGCTCTGCCGTGCGTCGATGTGAAGGACAAGGCCTGCATCGACGAGTGTCCCGTCGACTGCATCTACGAGGGCGAGCGGTCGCTCTACATCCACCCGGATGAGTGCGTGGACTGCGGTGCCTGCGAGCCGGTCTGCCCCGTCGAGGCCATCTACTACGAAGACGATCTGCCCGACGAGTGGCAGGACTACTACAAGGCCAACGTCGAGTTCTTCGACGAGATCGGAGCTCCCGGAGGCGCCGCGAAGACGGGGATGCTCGCCTTCGACCACCCGATCATCGCCGCACTCGCGCCCCAGGGAGAACACGCATGACCGTCGTCGAACCCCGCATCGCCATCGTCGGGGCGGGCCCTGCGGGCATCTACGCCGCCGACATCCTGCTCGGCCGCGTGCCGAACGCGTCGATCGACCTGTTCGAGAAGCTGCCGGCGCCCTACGGCCTGGTCCGCTACGGCGTCGCCCCCGACCATCCGCGCATCCGCAAGATCACCGATGCGCTGCACGAGGTGCTCGTGAACCCGCGCATCCGGCTGCGGTGCAACGTCGAGATCGGCGTCGACGTCGGGATCGACGAGCTGCGTGCGGCGTACGACGGGGTGATCGTGGCGACGGGGGCCGACCTCGACGTCGCCCTCGACATCCCCGGCATCGATCTGCCCGGATCCTTCGGCGCGGCCGATTTCGTCGCCTGGTACGACGGGCACCCTGATGCGCCGCGCACCTGGCCTCTCACGGCGGAGACGGTGGCCGTGCTCGGTGCGGGCAACGTGGCGCTCGACGTGACGAGGATCCTCGCCACGCACGCCTCGGCGCTGAGCCGCACCGACACTCCGGATGCTGTGCTCGATCAGCTCGCGACCAGCCCGCTGCGCGACGTGCACCTGTTCGCCCGTCGGGGCCCCGCCGACGTGCGGTTCTCGGCCATGGAGCTGCGAGAGCTCGCCGAGCAGGACGACGTCGACGTGATCGTCGACCCGGAGGAGCTCGCTCTCGACGAGCACGCCGAGCGGATGGTCGCCCAGTTCTCGCAGCGCCGCATCATCGTGCGCACCATGACCGAGTGGGCGGCCCTCGATCCGGCGAGCCGCACCGCCTCGCGCCGCATCCACCTGCACCTGCGGCAGCGCCCGGTGCGACTGCTCGGCTCCGACGCCGTGACGGGCATCGAGATGGAGCGCACCGCCTCCGACGAGCTGGGTCGGATGGTCGGTACCGGGCACCTGCTGCGCTATGAGGTCGGGGCGGTCTATCGTGCCGTGGGCTACCGCTCGACCCCTGTTCCCGGGATGCCGTTCGACGCCGATCTCGGCGTCGTGCCGCACGTCGAGGGACGCGTCGTGGACGCGGAGGGCGCACCGATCCCGCGGCTGTACGCGACCGGCTGGATCAAGCGTGGCCCGGTCGGGCTGATCGGCTCGACCAAATCGGACGCCGCACAGACCATCGGACATCTCGTGGACGACCTCGACGCCCTGGAGCGCGAGGCCCGCGACGACGACCCGATCGCGCATCTCACCCACGCCGTCGACTTCGACGGGTGGCTGCGCATCGATGCGGCCGAGCGCAGCGCCGGCGCGGACCGCGGTCGCGAGCGGACCAAGCTCGTCGAGCGTGAGGAGATGCTGATGCATGCCAAGCAGGAACAGATGATGGAGGCCGGCCGATGACCGCGACACCCGTACCCACCCCGATCGGCGAGGCGCTCAAGGCCGCGTTCCGCACGCACCCCGCCGGCGTCGCGATCATCACCGCGAGCACACCCGAGGGCCCGGTCGGTCTCACGGCGTCGAGTGTCGCCTCTGTGGCGGTCGACCCTGCCGCGATCGTGTTCTCCGTGACCCGTGCCACCGGTTCCGCCGGGGCGATCCTGGGGGCTGCGACCTTCGTGGTGCACCTGATCGACGACGAGCATGCCGACCTCGCGCAGAGCTTCGCCGTGAGCGGCTCCGAGCGATTCACGCCCGAGCAGGGGTGGGCCGCACTGCCGACCGGAGAGCCTCATCTCCCCGAGGCCAGGGCGGCGCTGCGCTGTCGGACGATCCAGACCGTGGCGGTCGGCTCGTCGACCGTCGTCATCGCCGAGGTCATCGACGTGCTGGCAGGGCCGACCGGCCGCCCGCTCGTCTACCTCGACCGCCACTTCCACGCCCTTCCGAACGACACCCACCACTGAAAGGAAGACGTCATGTCCACTCTCTACACGCTCCCTGAGCTGCCCTACGACTACTCGGCCCTCGAGCCGCACATCTCGGGCAAGATCATGGAGCTGCACCACTCCAAGCACCACCAGGCCTACGTGACCGGTGCGAACACCGCGCTCGAGCAGCTCGCGACCGCTCGCAGCGCCGGCGACCTCGCGAACGTCAACAAGCTCGAGAAGGACCTCGCGTTCAACCTCGGCGGCCACATCAACCACTCGGTGTTCTGGCAGAACCTCTCGCCCGAGGGCGGCGGCGCCCCCGAGGGCGAGCTGGAGGCCGCACTGGTCGACGCGTTCGGGTCGATCGAGGCGTTCCGCGCGCACTTCACCGCGACCGCGCTCGGCGTGCAGGGATCGGGCTGGGCCGTGCTGGCGTGGGACAGCGTCGGAGCGCGCCCCGTGATCTTCCAGCTGTTCGACCAGCAGGGCAATGCCCCACTCGGCGTCACCCCGCTGCTGCAGCTGGACGTCTGGGAGCACGCGTACTACCTCGACTACCTCAACGTGCGCGCCGACTACGTCAAGGCGTTCTGGGAGCTGGTGAACTGGCCCGACGTGCAGCGTCGCTTCGAGGCAGCCCGCACGGCGACGAAGGGTCTCATCGTCGCGAGCTGACCGTGATGTGCGGCCGGCCGTGAGTATCTGCGCGACCGGCCGTGCTCGCGGTCACGCGAGGGAGAGGAAGAGCCTCTCCAGTTCGGCCATCGACACCCCACCGGTGTCGGTGGCCGTCTCCGTCTCCGCCTCCGGGTCGGTCAGGCACTCCTTCATGGCGGAGGCGATGATCTGGAAGCCCGCCTTGTCGAGCGCCGAGGTGACGGCGGCGAGCTGTGTGACCACCGCGCGGCAGTCGCCTCCGCTTTCGACGGCGGCGATCACGGCCCCGAGCTGTCCCTGCGCGCGCTTGAGTCGATTGACGATCTTGCGCTGAGTCTCGGCGTCTGCGGATGACATGTTCGCTCCCTGAGTGTCGGCTGGACTTCTCACTATACCCCCTGGGGTATAGTGAGACCCAGATACCCGTGGGGGTATCGGTGAGGAGTCGAGAACAATGTGCCGAGCTGTCCGTTGCAAGACCTGTGGCAAGACGACCTGGGCGGGGTGCGGTGAGCACGTCGACGCTGTGCGGCGAACGGTTCCCGCATCGCAGTGGTGTTCCGGGCACCCGAAGGAGCAGACGCAGCGCGGCTTCTTCTCGCGGATGTTCCAGCGATGACGTCCGCCGAACCGCTCACGGTCGTCATCGTCGGCGGTGTCGCCGGGGGGATGTCGGCGGCTGCGCGCCTGCGCCGGCTCGACGAGCACGCGCAGATCGTGGTCTTCGAACGCGGACCCGAGGTCTCCTACGCGAACTGCGGGCTGCCCTATTACGTGGGAGGCGCGATCACAGAACGCGAGTCGCTGCTCCTGCAGACGCCCGCGTCGCTGCGCAGCCGCTTCCGACTCGACGTCCGCGTGCGTCACGATGTGGTGCGCGTGGACACCGCCCAGAAGGTGGTCGAGGTCATGGACATCGACACCGGGCGCCGCTTCACGCAGCGCTACGACACGCTGATCCTCGCCACCGGTGCGCGCCCGCGGCGGGATGAGCCCCTCTCCGACGTCCCCGTCCGCAGTCTGCGGACTGTCGAAGACGCGGACGTGATCGATGCGTCGCTCTCGCGCCCCGGAGTGCCGGTGGTGGTCGTCGGCGGTGGCTACACGGGCCTGGAAGCGGTCGAGAACCTCGTCGCACGGGGAGCGTCGGTCACCCTCGTGCAGCGGGGGCCCCACCTGCTCTCTCCTCTCGATGCGGAGATGGCCGCCCCGATCGCCGCCGAGATCCGTGCGCGCGGTGTCGACGTGCGCCTCGGGGTCGAGGTCGCCACGGCGGGGAGCGGCGCCGTCACGCTCAGCGACGGGTCGTCGGTCGCCGCGGAACTGGTCATCGATGCCTCCGGCGTCGTACCGGAGACGGCGCTGGCGGAGGGCGCCGGCATCCGCCTCGGTGAGACCGGCGGCATCGCGGTCGATTCGATGTGCCGCACGAGCGCGCCCGACGTGTTCGCTGTGGGAGACGGCGTCGAGAAGCTCGAGCTCGTGGGCGGTGACACGGCTCTCATCACCATGGCCGGCCTCGCGAACCGACACGGCCGCATGGTGGCCGATCTCATCGCGGGGCGGACCGAGACGGTGCGACCCGCACTCGGCACCGGGATCGTCCGCGTGTTCGGGATCGCCGCGGCGAAGGTGGGGTGGAGTGAACGGCAGCTCCGGGCGGCAGGGCGCGAGTTCTACGTCGTGCACGTGCACCCCGGATCCCATGCGGGGTACTACCCCGGTGCCGAGACGCTGTCGATGAAGCTGCTCGCCGACCCTGGATCCGACGCCATCCTCGGGGTGCAGATCGTCGGGCGAGACGGTGTGGACAAGCGGATCGACGTGGTGGCGACGGCCATGCAGGCCGGCATGCCCGCGGCCGAGCTCGCGCATCTCGAGCTCGCCTACGCGCCGCAGTTCGGCTCGGCGAAGGATGCGGTGAACATCCTCGGCTACGTCGCGGAGAACACCCGCACCGGCACCACTCCGACGATCCAGTGGCATGAGCTCGAGGCCGCGCAGACGGCGGGAGCCACCTTGATCGACGTGCGCTCGCCCGCGGAGTTCGCGGCCGGGGCGATTCCCGGTGCCCTCAACGTGCCGGTCGACGAGCTCAGGGATCGGCGGGACGAACTGCCGGACGGGCCCGTCGTGGTCCACTGTCAGGTCGGACTGCGCGGGCACATCGCCACCCGGATCCTCCGGCAGTACGGTGTCGACGCGCGCAACCTCGACGGCGGCTATCGCACCTGGCGCGACGCCACCCTGCTTCGCGGCTAGAGCAGGCGCGCGGTCGTCCCGCGCACGTTCAGCTCGTAGGGCAGCGCCGAGGGGATGTGCACGGCATCCGGGGTGGCGAGCTTCGCAAGCACCGCATCCGCTGCCCGCTCTCCCTGTCCGAGCGGGAACTGATCGACCGTGGTCAGGCGGAAGAACTCGCCGAGCTCGTGCCCGTCGATGCCGACGATCGACAGCTCCTCCGGCACGCTGAAGCCGAGGTCGCGAGCCGCGAGCAGGGCGCCGATGGCCATCTCATCCGACGCCGCGAACACCGCGGTCGGGCGGGGTCCCGGGCGTCCGAGCAGCTGCTTGGCCGCCCGGTATCCGCCCTCGACCGTGAAGTCGGCTGGTTCGAGGAAGGCATGGTTCAGGGGGAGGCCGGCCTTCGCCAGAGCCTTCTCGAAGCCCAGGCGGCGGTTGGTCGGGATGTGGAAGTCGATGTCGAACTCGGGGTTCGCCCCGATGTGCGCGATGTCGGTGTGGCCGAGGCTGATCAGGTGCTCGGTCGCCAGCTGCGCGACCGCGATGTCGTCGACCGTGAGGGTGTCGAGCTTCGGGTTCGGACCGCCGATCGCGATCACGGGAAGCCCGAGATCGAGCAGGTACTGCGTCTCGTCCTCGTCGAGCTCGATCGACACCGCGATCACGGCATCCACGCGCTGCCGACGCAGGAACGTGTCGAACACATGGCGGCGCACGTCCTTGTCGGCGGTGATGTTGTAGAGCGTGATGTCGTAGCCCGCGCGCATGAGAGCGGCGGAGACGCCGGAGAGCACCGTGCTGAAGAACCACCGGTCGAGGAACGGGACGATGACGCCGACGTTGCGGGTGCGACCGGAGGCCAGGCTCGACGCGCGCGACGAGACGACGTAGCCGAGCGACTGCGCCGCGGCCTGCACCCTCTCCTTCGCGGACTCGGACACATGGCCGCGTCCGCTCAGTGCGCGCGAGACGGTCGCGGTGGAGACTCCGGCGAGCCGGGCGACCTCATCGATGCTGGCCATGTGTTCCTTCTCGAAAAGTGCTCCGGTCGCGATTCCTGTCGTCTCACGGGGGAGTGAGCGGCAGGAATCGCGACCGGAAGGGCCTGTCAGGCCTGGATTGCGGTGGTGTACCAGACGGCGGTGTCGACCGGGATCGATGCGCCCTCGAACGGCTGGCTCTGCAGGATCACGAGGGCATCGGCCGGCAGGTCGATCGGCGCGGTGCCGAGGTTCGCGACCACGTGCACGTCACCGCGGCGGAAGGCCACCGCGTCGGGACCGGCGTCTTCCCAGACCAGCGAGCCGCTGCCGAAGCCGTGCTCACGACGAGCGGCCAGCAGACGCTTGTACAGCGCGAGCGTCGACGAGGGGTCGACCTCCTCGACGTCGCGGGCGTAGGCCGACCAGTCGGCGGGCTGCGGGAGCCACGAGATACCGGTGTCGTTGAAGCCGAACGCCGGAGCCTCCGCCTCCCAGGGCAGCGGCACGCGGCATCCGTCGCGTCCGTAGCGCTCGCCGTTCGTGCGGAACCAGGTCGGGTCCTGACGGTACTCGTCCGGGATCTCCATGGCTTCGGGCAGCCCGAGCTCCTCGCCCTGGTACAGGTACGAGGAACCGGGCAGCGCCAGCATGAGCGTGGTCGCGGCGCGGGCGCGTGCCAGGCCGATCGCGGTGTCCGGCTTGTTCGGGGTGTTCGGGCCGATGCCCTCGCCCTGGGGGTTCTCGGCGGTCAGCGCGAGGCGCGAGGCGTGGCGCACGACGTCGTGGTTCGACAGCACCCAGGTGCTGGGGGCGCCCACCGCGCCGAAGTCGTCGAGGGACTCGCGGATGACATCGCCCAGCGCCTTCGCATCCCACGGCGTCATCAGATACGGGAAGTTGAAGGTCTGGTGCATCTCGTCCGGACGCACCCAGAGAGCGGTCTGCTTGAGCGTCGGCATCCAGGCCTCGCCGCACAGCGCGCGGTCGCCGTCGTATTCGGCGAGCACCTTGTGCCAGTCGCGGTAGATGTCGTGCACGCCGTCCTGGCCCCAGTACGGCACGTTCGACTCGCCGCCGCCCATGGAGTCGGCATCGCTCGGGGGCGTGTAGTCGGGCAGGCCGTCGGCCTTGATCATGCCGTGCGCCACGTCGACGCGGAAGCCGTCGACACCGCGGTCGAGCCAGAAGCGCAGGATGGAGCGGAACTCCTCGCGCACCTCTTCATTGGTCCAGTCGAAGTCGGGCTGGGTGGCGTCGAAGATGTGCAGGTACCACTGGCCGGGGGTGCCGTCGGCCTCGACGACGCGCTCCCACATGCCGCCGCCGAACACCGACTCCCAGTTGTTCGGCGGAAGCTCGCCGTTCTCGCCCTTGCCGTCGCGGAAGATGTAGCGCGCGCGCTCGGGGCTTCCCGGCGCGGCCTTCAGTGCCTGCTGGAACCAGACGTGCTGGTCGGAGGAGTGGTTCGGCACCAGGTCGACCACCACGCGGATGTTGCGTGCGTGGGCCGCTTCGAGCATGTCGTCGAAGTCGGCGAGCGTGCCGAACAGCGGGTCGACGTCGCGGTAGTCGGCCACGTCGTAGCCGGCGTCACGCTGCGGGCTGGTCATGAACGGGCTCAGCCAGATCGCGTCGACGCCGAGCTCCTGCAGGGCGTCGAGCCGGCTGGTGATGCCCGGCAGGTCGCCGATGCCGTCACCCGAGGCATCCGCGAAGGAACGGGGGTAGATCTGGTAGATGACGGCGCTGCGCCACCACTCGGAACCGGGGGCTGCGATCTGCTCAAGCTGTGCCATGGGAACAGGCTAGTGCAAACGCTTACATTCATGCCAGAGCGGGGATCGAATCGGTTCGGTGACGGGAGCTGTGCGCGGGCGTGCGGGCGTTTGCAGGAGGATTCGCCGGATGCATGAGCTCTTCGCCCGCGGGGGTCATGCATCCGTCACGCGATCATGCCGGTGTCGCCGGCGGCCCGATCGCAACCGGGGAGTAGGGTGAGGCATCCGATGAGTGGAGGCTGTCATGGTTCCCGAGATCAACTACTGGGCGGTCCTGCTGGCCACCGCGTCGAGCATGATCGTCGGCTCGATCTGGTACGCCCCGAAGGTGTTCGGTACGCGGTGGTCGAAGCTCGCGAACGTCGACATGGACCGTCCGGCGGCGACGGCGGTCTGGCCCATCATCACCACCGTGATCGTGAGCTTCATCACGGCATGGGTGCTCGCCGGAGCCTCCTCGATCGCCTGGCACTTCTACGGCGGATCGTACTTCTGGGGTGCCATCGTCACCGCGGTGACGCTGTGGGCGGGCTTCACGGCCGCCCGTTTCATCACGCATGACGCGTTCGAGGGGCGCTCGACCAGGCTCACCACCCTGAACATCGCTCACGAGCTGGTGACCGTCGTCGTCATGGCGCTCATCACCGGCGTCTGGCCGCCGGCGATCGCCTAGCGAACCGCCCGGACTCCGGGGATCGGGGGCGGTCAGCGGATCGGCGCGCATCGGATTCGCCGATGGGAGAGGCATCCCTAGACTTTCGCCGCTTCTGCGGTCTCGACGGGGCTGTCAGTGTGGGTCTCGTGGCCTCCGGGCCGCCCGCGTGGTCCTGACGGCGCGCGGCTCTGACCGAGGGGTCCCGATGTCCGGTTCTTCGCGCCGATCGGCGCCGTGGACGATCGCCGCAGCGCTCGTCGCCGCGGCCGTGCTCGTGGGAGCGGCTCCTGCCGCCTGGGGAGCCATCCGGCCGGCGGACGACCAGGGCTCCGGGGCGGGCGCTCCGGATGCCGCGCAGTCCGTCGCGCTGGCGTACGAGTTCCTGGATGCGCGTGTCGATCAGTTCTGCGACGGGGCCGGTCACTGTCTGCCGCGCAGCTACGAGGGCGGGTTCTTCACCACTCCGAGCTGGGACTTCACACCATCGTTCGTCTACGACGACGCGCTCGTGATCATCGCCTACACCGCGCGCGGCCTTCCGGATGATCTCCGTCGCGCGCGGGCGATCGGCGACACGCTCCTCTTCGTGCAGGACAACGACCCGATCGGCGACGGGCGCACCCGGGCGTCGTACGAGCCGCACGGAATCCGTCAGGGGCGAGTGGAGATCACCGGTCCCGGTTCGTTCACCGGGAATCAGGCATGGGTCGGGCTGGCCCTCACGCGTCTCGCACACGCCACCGGGGATCAGCGGTACCTCGACGGAGCGCTGCGTGTGGGGCAGTGGATCCAGGACAACACGGCCGACATGGTCAGGGCCCCGTACGGCTACACCGGCGGTCAGCTCGAGGACGGCACGTCGCTGAGCTGGAAGTCCACCGAGCACAACAGCGATGTGTCGGGGTTCTTCACGCAGCTGGCACAGCTCACAGGGGACCCGGTGTGGTCGGAGAGAGCGGCCGTGGCGGCCGACTTCGTCGCGGCGATGCAGAGTGCCGACGGCCACGTGAACACCGGCACGGGACTCGACGGCTCGACCGTCAACACCCGCCCGATCCCCCTGGATGCCCAGACGTGGAGCTCACTCGCCACCGGCGATCCGCGCTACGGCGCCGCTCTGGACTGGACACTCGCGAACCTGATCGCGACCGATGGCCCGTACACGGGGCCGTCGATCAGCGAGGTCGACGTGTCCAAGGCATGGTTCGAGGGCGGCGGGCACCTGGCTCTCGCCCTCAAGCTGCGCGACGGAGCGGGCGACGCCGATCGCGCCGAGACGCTGCTGAGCAGCATCCGTCTGGCGCAGCGCGACGCGCCCAACGGCGACGGCAAGGGCATCGTCGCGACGTCGAACGACGGCCTCGACTCCGGATTCGGCGACCTCTACTACGCCAGCCTGCACACCGGTGCGACCGCGTGGTACCTGCTCGCGGCAGCCGGGGACAACCCCTTCGCTCTGCCGGTCGAGTGACCCGGGGCTACGCGGCGACGCGGGCGACCGCGGCGATGGCGCTGGTGAAGAAGTCGAGTCCGTCGACACCGCTGCGCATGGCGACGGAGGTGTCGGGGCCGAATCCTGCCTCGGTGGCGTGCTCGGGGTGCGGCATCAGGCCGACCACGTTTCCGGCTTCGTTGGTGAGGCCGGCGATGTCGCGCAGCGACCCGTTCGGGTTGACTCCGGCGTAGCGGAAGGCCACGAGCCCCTCGCCCTCGATACGGTCGAGCGTCTGCTCGTCGGCGATGTAGCCGCCGTCGGCGTTCTTGAGGGGGATCACGATCTCCTGGCCGTTGCGGAACGCATTGGTCCAGGCGGTGTCGGAGTTCTCCACCGTGAGCCGCTGGTCGCGGCGCACGAAGTGCTGGTGGTTGTTGCGGATCAGGCCGCCGGGGAGCAGATGCGCCTCGACGAGCATCTGGAAGCCGTTGCAGATGCCGAGCACGGGCATGCCCTTCGCCGCGGCGTCCTTGACCTCGCTCATGATCGGCGAGAGTGCGGCGATCGCACCGGCGCGCAGGTAGTCGCCGTAGCTGAAGCCGCCGGGGAGGACGAGGGCGTCGACGCCCTCGAGGTCATGCGAGCCGTGCCACAGCGCGACGGGCTCGGCACCGGCGATGCGCACGGCGCGCTGCGCGTCGCGGTCGTCGAGCGAGCCGGGGAAGGTGATGACGCCGATGCGGACGGTCACTCGGCGACCTCGATGCCGACGACATCCTCGATCACGGAGTTGGAGAGCACCTCGTCGGCGATGCGCTTGGCCTCGGCGAGAACCTCGTCGGTGACCTCGCCCTCGACGGTGAGCTCGAAGCGCTTGCCGATGCGCACGTCGGTGAAGCCCTCGACGCCGAGGCGGGCGAAGGCGCCGGAGACGGCCTTCCCCTGCGGGTCGAGCAGTTCGGGCTTGGGCATGACGTCGACGACGATGGTGGGCATGAACGGCTCCGGGAGTCGCGGGCGGACGGGCGCACCCAGTCTACTGCCCCGGGCCCGCGCTCTTTCCCGGCGCGTGTGCGCGACCGCGCGGAGCGGAAGACCGACTACGCGGAGTGGAAGACGGTGTGCAGGTCGCCGACTGCCTCGCGGCCGCCGAGACCGTCGATCTCGAAGAGCACCGAGATGCCGACGACGTGGCTTCCGAGGCGCTCGACGAGCTCGCGCCCCGCGGCGAGGGTTCCTCCGGTGGCGAGCACGTCGTCGATGAGCAGCACGCGGGATCCGGCCGGCAGATCGTCGTGCATCTCGATCGTGGCGGTGCCGTATTCGAGGGCGTAGTCGACGGATGCCGCGGGCCGGGGGAGCTTGCCGGCCTTGCGGATCGGGATGAGTCCGACGCCTGCGGCGATGGCGGCGGCGCTGGCGAGGATGAACCCTCGCGCCTCGATGCCCGCGATCACGTCGAACTGCCCGGCGAAGGGCTCGATGATCGCCTCGGTCGTCACGCGGAGGGCCTCGGCGTCGGCGAGGAGCGGCGTGATGTCGCGGAAGATGATGCCCGGCTGCGGGTAGTCCGGCACATTGCGGATCAGGGCTTCGGCGCGGACGAGGGCGGGGGACAGGGTGGCTTCGGGCACTGCCCAAGGGTACCCCGCGTCGGTCGGGTTGACACCGTGGGAGCGCTCCCATAGAGTGACTGGTCAGTTCGTGGGAGCGCTCCCACGGCACCCCGAAGCACCACACACCGCACGACCACCACAAAGGAGTGAACTGTGAACACACGTGCCCGCCACCGGATCCTCGTGACTGCCGCCGTGGCATCCGTCTCCGCCCTCGCCCTCGCCGGCTGCTCCGGAAACCCGGGAGATTCCGGGGAAGGAAGCGCCGACGAACAGGTCACACTGACCGTCACCACGTTCGGCACCTTCGGCTACGAAGACCTCTACAAGGAGTACGAGAAGGCGCACCCGAACGTCAAGATCGAGGCGACCAACATCGACACCGGCGGCAACGCCCGCACCGATGCGTTCACCAAGATCGCCGCCGGTTCCGGCCTCAGCGACGTGGTCGCGATCGAGGAGGGCTGGCTCGGCGCCATCATGGACGTCTCTGACACCTTCGTCGATCTGCGCGACTACGGCATCGAAGACCGCAAGGACGACTGGGTCGACTGGAAGTACGGTCAGGCGACCGACGCCGAGGGTCGCGTCATCGGATACGGCACCGACATCGGCCCGAGCGGCATCTGCTACAACGGCGCTGCTTTCGAGGCGGCGGGTCTCCCGAGCGACCGCGAGTCGGTGGCCGAGCTGCTGAACGGCGACTGGGAGAACTACTTCGCGGTCGGCGCCGACTACACCGCGAAGACCGGCAAGGCCTGGTACGACCACTCCGGCTTCGTCTGGAACGCCATGGTCAACCAGCTGGACGAGGGGTACTACGCCGCCGACGGCACGTTGAACGTCGAGGACAACGCCGAGCTCAAGGAGCGCTTCGAGCTCCTGGGCGCCGCGACCGAGGGCGGGCAGTCCGCCGCGCAGACGGCGTGGGACTGGAACGGCGGCAAGTCGTTCGTCGACGGCACCTTCGCGACGTTCGTGTGCCCGGGCTGGATGCTCGGCGTCGTGCAGGGGCAGGTCGAAGCCGGCGGCGGTGACGCGTCGACCGGATGGGACTTCGCCGACGTGTTCCCGGGAGGCGCAGCCAACTGGGGCGGTGCGTTCCTGTCGGTCCCGGAGTCGTCGCAGCACAAGAAGGCGGCCGCCGAACTCGCCGACTGGCTGACGCAGCCCGAGCAGCAGGTGAAGCAGTCCGCTGCTGCCGGCAACTTCCCCTCGACGATCAAGGCGCAGGAGACGCTCGCGGCCGACGCGACGCCGAACGCCTTCTTCAACGACGCCCCGACCGGTGCGATCCTCGCCGAGCGCGCCAAGGGCGTCGTGGCCCAGTTCAAGGGTGCCGATGACTCGGTCATCCAGGAGAACGTCTTCGGCCCGGCGCTCAGCAGCCTCGATCGCCGCGAGACCGACACCCAGGGCGCCTGGGATCAGGCCGTCGGTCTGCTGAACGACCTCGTCGGCTGACATCCCCCTTCCGGTCGCAGTTCCTGTCGCCTCGTCCCACGGTCGGCGACAGGAACTGCGACCGGGACTCCTCGGAACTCCGGGACAAGGACACCCCATGACTCTCACCGCCCCGCCCGCGGAAAACCGCGAGAAGGCATCCCCGGCGAAGGATGCGCCGTCGAAGCCCTCCTGGCGCCACCGCGTCTCACGGTTCGACCAGAACGCCTCACCGTACTTCTACATCTCGCCGTTCTTCCTGTTGTTCGGGCTGGTGGGGCTGTTCCCCCTGCTCTACACGGTCTGGGTCGCCGTGCACGAGTGGGATCTGCTGAAGGGCGAGGGGGAGTTCGTCGGTGTCGGCAACTTCGTCGAGATCCTCGGCGACGGGATGTTCTGGAACTCGATCGGCAACACCCTGAGCATCTTCCTGCTCTCCGCGATCCCGCAGCTGGCCGTGGCCCTCGTGATCGCCTACCTGCTCGACCGCGGCCTGCGGGCGCCGACCTTCTGGCGGATGAGCGTGCTGATCCCGTTCGTCGTGACCCCGGTCGCCGTCGCCATCATCTTCTCGAGCATCTTCAACGAGGCCGACGGCCTGGCCAACAACCTCCTCAACCTCATCGGCATCGCCGACCAGGAGTGGAAGCACAACACCGCGCTGTCGCACATCGCGATCGCTGTCATGGTGAACTTCCGCTGGACGGGCTACAACGCCCTGATCCTGCTGGCCGCGATGCAGGCCGTGCCGCGCGACCTGTACGAGTCCGCGGCGCTCGACGGGGCGGGAGCGGCGAGACGCTTCTTCTCCATCACGATCCCCACGATCCGTCCGACCCTGATCTTCGTCATCATCACCGCGACGATCGGCGGGCTGCAGATCTTCGCCGAGCCGCGTCTGTTCGACGTGTCGACCGCGGGCGGCATCGGCGGCAGTGACCGCCAGTTCCAGACGACGGTGCTGTTCCTGTGGGAGCTGGCGTTCTTCCGACGAAACCTCGGAGAGGCGTCCGCCGTCGCGATCCTGCTGTTCCTGCTGATCGTCGGGATCGGTGTGATCAACTTCCTCATCTCCCGGCGGATCTCCACCGGAGACGCCCCTAAGAGCCGTGCGGCCCGTCGCCGCGCGCGCACCGCCGGATCGGCGGCGAGCAGGGCCGCCGCCGGATCGACGATCGCCACCACGACCGAGGAGAACGCGCGATGACCGCCACCCAGGCGCTGAGCGTCCCCGAGAAGATCCGCCGGCGCCGAGCCGTCGCCGGCGGTACCGCCGGCATCGGCAGCCGCCCCGGCTTCCTCACCTACGGCCTCCTGGCCGCGTTCATCATCGGCAGCGTCTACCCGCTGTGGTGGTCGGTCGTGGTCGCCAGCGGCACGAACGCGACGCGAGGTGAGACGCTCCCGCTGATCCCCGGCGGGAACTTCCTCGCCAATGCGGCTCGGGTGTTCGACGCGATCCCGTTCTGGCTCGCCCTCGGCAACTCGTTCCTCATCTCGGGCATCATCACGCTCTCGGTCGTGACGTTCTCGACGCTCGCGGGCTACGCCTTCGCGAAGCTGCGCTTCAAGGGCCGCGACGGACTGATGATCTTCGTGATCGCGACCATGGCGATCCCGACGCAGCTGGGCATCATCCCGTTGTTCATGCTGATGCGCGAGCTCGGCTGGACCGGATCGATCGGTGCGGTCATCGTTCCGACGCTGGTCACCGCGTTCGGCGTGTTCTTCATGCGGCAGTATCTGGTCGACGTCATCCCGGACGAGCTGATCGAGGCCGCGAGGATGGACGGGGCGAACCAGTTCCGCACCTTCCTGACCGTCGGGCTCCCCGCCGCCCGGCCGGCCATGGCGATCCTCGGACTCTTCACGTTCATGACCGCGTGGACCGACTACCTGTGGCCGCTCATCGTGCTCTCCCCGCAGAACCCGACCCTGCAGACGGCGCTCAGCCAGCTGCAGTCCGGGTACTACATCGACTACTCGATCGTGCTCGCCGGCGCGGTGCTCGCGACCCTCCCGCTGCTCGTGCTCTTCGTGGTCGCCGGACGCCAGCTGGTCAGTGGCATCATGGCGGGCGCGGTGAAAGGATGACCCGTATGACCCGCTCCTTCCCCGAGAACTTCCTGTTCGGCGCCGCCACCGCCGCGTACCAGATCGAAGGGGCGGCGTTCGAGGACGGGCGCACCGCATCCATCTGGGATGCCTTCTCGCGTGAGCCGGGTGCCGTGATCGGTGCGGAAAACGGCGATGTGGCCTGCGATCACTATCACCGCTACCCGCAGGACGTGGCGCTCATGAAGCAGCTCGGCCTGCAGACGTATCGTTTCTCGACGTCGTGGTCGCGGGTGCGCCCCGACGGCGGAGCGGTGAACGCGGCCGGTGTCGACTTCTACGAGCGCCTGGTCGACGAACTGCTCAGCGCCGACATCCTGCCCTGGCTGACGCTGTACCACTGGGACATGCCGCAGGCGCTGCAGGAGGCGGGCGGCTGGACGAACCGTGACACGGTCGATCGCTTCCTCGAGTACGCGGGCACCATGCACGATGCGCTCGGCGATCGCGTGAACGTGTGGACCACGCTGAACGAGCCGTGGTGCTCATCGTTCCTCTCCTACACCGCCGGCGAGCACGCACCGGGGCACACCAGCATCGCGGAAGGTCTGCTCGCCTCGCACCACCTGCTGCTCGCGCACGGCAGGACGGTGCAGGAGCTCCGTCGCCGTGATGCCTCGCTCAACCTCGGCATCACCCTGAACCACACGGTCGCCGACCCCGCCGATCCGCAGAACCCGGCCGATGTCGACGCGGCCCGGCGCGTGGACGGACAGTTCAACCGCTGGTTCCTCGACCCGATCTACCGCGGCAGCTACCCGGCCGACATCGTCGACGACATCCGGGCGGTCGACGCCGAGGCTGTCGCACGGTTCGAGGCGGCGGTCCATGACGGCGACCTCGAGACGATCTCGCAGCACATCGACACGCAAGGGGTGAACTATTACCACGGCGACCTCGTCTCGGGCACGGCGCCGGTCGAAGGCCCCGTCTCCGCGGAGCCCGAGACCGAGCGAGTGCGGCGCAGCCCCTATCCGTCGAGCGACGACATCCACGCGGTCGAGCGGGGCCTGCCGCGCACGGCGCAGAACTGGGAGGTGCAGCCCGAGGGCCTCACCCGGGTGCTGCAGCGCGTCTGGACCGAGTACGCCGAGCCCGCGGGCACCGTGCTCTACATGACCGAGAACGGCGCGGCCTACGACGACGTCGTGGTGGTCGAAGACGGCGAGACGCGCGTGCACGATGCCGGCCGCACCGAGTTCCTGCGACTGCACCTCGGTGCGGTGCTCGACGCCGCGGAGGCGGGCGTGGACGTGCGCGGCTACTTCTACTGGTCGTTGTTCGACAACTTCGAGTGGGCGTGGGGCTACGACAAGCGCTTCGGCATCGTCCGCGTCGACTACGACACCCAGGAGCGCACCCTCAAGGACTCGGGGCGGGAGTACGCGCGCATCATCGGCGACCGCGCGCTCTGATCAGCGCGTCGCTCCCGATTCGAATCGTCGGAGCGGTCCCGTCCGGGGTCGAGAGGCGGCAGTTTGCGCGACGCGGAGGGGGAGTGTCGTCGCAGCCCGCGCCGACCGGTGAGAATAGGGCGATGGAAGAGTGCGTACGTTGATGTCGCCCCGAGCGACCATCGAAGAGGTGGCATCCGCCGCCGGTGTCTCCCGATCGACGGTGTCGCGCGTCGTGAACGGGTCGACCGCCGTGAGCCCGGAGGCCCTCGCCGCCGTGCGCGCCGCGATCGATGAGCTGAACTACGTGCCCAACCGCGCGGCACGCTCCCTCGCCTCACGGCAGACGCACGCGATCGCCCTGATCGTGCCGGAGGACACCACCCGCTTCTTCGGCGACCCGTTCTTTGCGGCCATCGTCGCCGGGATCACGGGTGCACTCGGCGGCTCGGACTACCTGCTCAACCTGCTCATCGCGAGCGATGACCCCGGCGACAAGATGACCAGCTTCGTGCGCAACGGCGGCGTCGACGGCGCGTTGATCGTGTCGCATCACACGAGCGACGCGTTCGTCGATCGGATCGCGGATGCCGTTCCGGTCGTCTTCGGTGGACGCCCCGTGCGTCGGCGCGACGGCGACTACGTCGTCGATGTCGACAACGTGGCCGGAGCGAAGAACGCCACCCGCCGCCTGATCGACATCGGGCGCACGCGCATCGCCACGATCTCGGGTCCGCTCACGATGGTCGCCTCGGAAGATCGTGTGCAGGGGTTCCGCGCGGCGCTCGCGGACGCCGGCCTCACTCCGTATGCGGAGGAGGAAGGCGACTACACCGAGTCGAGCGGAGCGGAAGCCGCCAGGCGGCTGCTCGACGGCGGACGGCCGGATGCGATCTTCGTCGCGAGCGACCTGATGGCCCGTGGCGCACTGACGGCACTGCGCTCAGCGGGTGTGCGTGTGCCGGAGGACATCGCCCTGGTCGGTTTCGACGACTCCTCGGTCGCCATCACCACCGATCCGCAGCTGACCACGATGCGCCAGCCGATGTACGCGCAGGGTGAGGCGATGGCCCGGGTCCTGCTGTCGCGACTGGCAGGCGAAGAGCCGCCGACCACGACGATCCTGCCGACCGAGCTGGTGATCCGCGCCTCCGCCTGAGCGGTCGCGCCGGTGGGCGCGCCCTGCGGCGAGGGGGATGAACACGGCTGTGGCCCTGGCGCCCCCTCCGGGCCAGGCCCACAGCCGTGGGTCGGTGTCGGCTGAGCAGGTCAGCCGAAGATCGACGTCAGCAGATCACCGCCGAACAAGGAGAACGCGGTGATGCCTGCGGACAGCAGCAGCACCGCGGCTGTGCCGGCGAGCGCGAAGACGGAGATCCCGCGGCCGCCCAGCCGTTGGCCACGCAGGCCGACGGACACGCCCGCTCTGGCGGCGATGTCTCCGGCGTCATCGTCGCGATACAGCTCGGTGCGCGCCGCGAATCGGCGATGGAACTCCTCGGCGAGGGTGATCGCCGCCGCCATGGTCTCGGCGCGGTCGAACCGCGTGCCGGAAGGCAGGTAGACGTAGAGCCGGTCGGATACGAGTTCGATCTCGGCACCAGAGCCGAGGTCGAGCACGCGGGCCATCAGGTCGGGTGTGAAGATGTAGAGCGCGTCCTGCTGGTAGCCCTTCGGCACCAGAAGGCGGAACGTCTTCGCGAACTCGCCTTCCAGATCCAGGCGCGCAGCCCCGCGCCCTAGACCCAGCGTGGGGATGATGCTGCGCTTCCGGTTCGCGAGCACGATGTGCGGAACGGGTGCCGGCAGCGGTAGCTCGATGAACGCGAACGGGCGCTGGATCGTCGCGCGCTCCTGGCCGTGCGAGACCGAGTGGTGCATGCCCATCTCGAACGGCATTCGCTCGTCATCGCAGGCGATCACCGCACGTTCACGCCCGTGCACGACCCGCGTGAACGCGGTGCCGGGGCGGCGGGTTCGCTCGAGTGCGTCGGCGTAGGCCCAGCCGTTCTGCCAGGCGAAGGCTGCGACCTTCACCCGGCGGCTCAGACCCACAGCCCACCAGACGAAGCCGACGGCGGCGAGCACCGTGTACCCGATCACGAACACCCCGAGGATGGGTGCGACCGTGAGGATGTCGCCGCGCCCGAGGAACCACAGACCCGTCAGCATCGCGGCGGCGAACAGCAGGACGGCGACCAGGACCACCAGGAACCGGCGATGCGGCGGGATCCCGCAGAGGCGTTCGTAGGTGAGGATGTCGCGGAGGCCCGCGCTTCTTCGCAGCGGTTCCAGATCGACGGCTACAGGCTCCACGACAGCGACGCCCACGGACCGTTGCGCTTCTCGGTCGCCGCGGCCTGGAAGTCGGACCAGCCGTCTCCGAACTTCTCGAACGACTTCTCGTCGACACTGCCGTCCGACCAGTGCATCACGCGGCCCACGATGTAGCTCAGGCCGAAGTCTGCCCACGACTCGAAGGCCGGGCGTGCCTCGATGTTGATGCGGTGGATGATCGCGCGTGCTTCGGCGACGTCGCCGTGTCCGAGCGCGACGCCCCAGGTGGTCATCGCCACGGCCTGACCGATCCCGTAACCGTCGAGGGTCTTCACGAAGAGACCGGGGGTCACGATGTCCTTGCCCACGCGCTTGCGCACCTCGGACTCGGCGTATTCGATCGAGGTGACGAAGGTGCGCGCATCGCGCTTGTCCCCGCCTTCCTGCACGATCGCGGCAAGCCACTCCTTCGCCTTCGGGGTGCGTCCGAGGCGCTGGGCGAGCTCGACGCGGACGGCGAGGTAGAGCATCCACACCTCGCGACGACGACGGACGGTGCTGAGGCGCTCGATGCTGGCGAGCCAGTCGTCACGTGTGTGCACACCCCATTGGTCGACCAGGACCTTCTTCTCGCTGTCGCCGAGGAGCGAGGCGGTCGGATCGTTCCAGTATCCGGAGGGCAGGTTCACGATCTGCAGGAAGCCGAGCGCGAGCTCGTTCGCCTCGGCGTCGCTGGTCGAGTAGTCCGGCGAAGCCTTGACCTTGGCCGCGGGGAGGATCCAGCTCACGAGGAAGAACAGCGCGACGACGCCGACGATCGCCCAGGCCCACCACTGGCTGATGAGCCATTCGAAGATCGAGGTGACGCTGTTGAAGTCGACGCTCGCGAGAGAGTGCATTGATGCTCCTGGGCAGGGGGGGAAGTCCGTGTCGGTTCATAGATTGAACGCGTATTCAGTGAGTAATCTATACGGCAGGGGGCGATTCGGAAAAGACAAGCCGGCAGGACTCGGGAGGTGGATGCCACATGGCGCGCTCCGACGAGCAGAACCGGCTGGCCCGCGAGCGCGCCAGGGAGAACATCCTGCAGGCGGCGATCGAGACCTTCAGCGAACGCGGCGTCGCGGGTGCGAGCATCGCGGAGATCACCCAGCGCGCGGGTGTCGCGCAGGGGCTCGTGAACTACCACTTCGGTGGCAAGGAGCAGCTCGTCATCGCCGTGATCGATCGCTGGTTCGAGACGGTGCTCGGCTTCGCCCGAGTGGAGGGGACGCCCGACGAGATGCTCGCGGCGGTGATCGACGCCGCTCTCACGGCGACCGCCTACGCGATTCCGTTGCAGCGGGCCGTGCTGGCGATGCAGCAGCAGCCCTCGACGCACCGGCTGTTCGCGGTGTCGGAGGCGCGGCACGAAGCGGCGGCGACCGCCGCGGAGGACGCGGTTCGCGACCTGTTCCGCGCGCGGGGGGCGGAGGATCCGGCTCTCGAGGAGGTCATGCTGCGCAGCACGATCGAGGGTGTCTTCGTGAAGTCCGCCGTCTTCGGCGACACCTACCCGCTCGAGGAGGCGCGACGCTGGATGTTCCGGCGCTACGGTCTGCCGGAGCCGACGACGCCCATCGCGCCGCCGGTCCCCCTCCGCGACGGTGAACCGCGGCCTCGGGCGACAGCGGCGCTGCGCTCGGACGAGGAGCGCGCGGACGCATCCGCGTGACGAACAGTACGGACGCGGGGCCCGGTCGTGAACGACCGGGCCCCGCTGATTCCGACAGCGTTCGAGTGAACGGTGTCAGTTTCCGTAGAGTGCGACGACTCCGTCGGTGTCGACGCTCGTCATCGACAGATCGGCGGACGATCCGTTGCACTGCGGGTAGTGCATGATCGACGACGAGTCATACGGCGTCAGCGGACGCCAGTTGTTGTCCTCGAAGCAGGTGCCGGCCTCGGGGCGGGTGTGCTCGTGGCGGAAGCCGAGCACGTGACCGAGCTCATGACCCAGCACATTCGTCGGGGTCCAGGACGAGCCCGGGGTCCAGATCGAGTCGTCGATGAGGACGTTCTGCAGGCGCGGCGCCGTGCTCGGGAAGAAGGCCCGGGCGATGTACTGCGTCGTCTGCACGGGCTCCACGGAGAAGAGGACGGCGTTGTTGCGCGTCGTGCAGTTGGCATCGGCGCTGCTGTCGTAGATGAAGTCGATCTTCGATGACGCGGCCTCCCAGAGTGCGGCGCCGCTTTCCATGGCGCTCACGACGTCGGCATGACGTGCACCGAATGCCGTGCTGACGCAGTAGGTGAGGGCGCTCGCCTGCGCGTCGGACCACTTGTCGTCGATGCTGTTGACCGTGTTGACGATGAGGCCGTTGGTCACGGGATCGGCGCCGAGGAGCTGTTCGTAGAACGACCGCAGTTCGCCCTGGTTGGAGATCACCTCGTCCCCGTTGACGACGTAGGCTCCGTCGATGTCTCGGTAGGTCGACGCCTCGAACTCCTGGAAGGTGGGGATGTCGTCGGCGTCGGGTGCGGAATTCGCGGCAGCGGGGATGACCGTGCCGAGGCAGAGCGCAGCAGCCGCGGTAGCGGCGAACGCCAGTTTTCTCGTGAGTCGCAAAGTACTGGTCCTTTTCGATCTGAACGATTCCGCGCGCCCCCTCGGTGCGCGGCCCCCGGGGAGAAAGGCGGGCAACTCTGCGTCGTCGTTCGCCCCGAAGTCCGCTCACGGTAACCATGCCTTTCACGGGATCGCAAGGCATCTCCCGGCACGTTCACAGATTTATGCACTCAGGTCAGAAATACCGAATGCTGTTCTGGTCGAACGTGCTGCCCGACGTCGCGAGACGTCGGGGGTCAGGGGTGACCCATGCGGGCGAAGGCCCCCAACACGCTGCGCTCGGATGCCGTGAGGTAGCGCTCGAGCTCTTCGGTGGCCGCCTCGGGTCCGCGCTCCAGCAGCGCGGTGAGCACCGCGCGGTTGCGCCGGACGAACGGCTCATGCAGTGATCGCGGCTCGTCGATCTCGAGGAAGACGAGGCGCAGCTCGGCGGCGACGTCTCGGTAGGTGCGGGAGAGGCGTGCGCTGTCGGCGAGGGCGACGATCGCGTCGTGGAAGGCCATGTTGGCGCTGCCGATGCGCCGCCAGTCCTCGTGCGGCAGCTGCTCCTCGGCCTCGGCCAGGGCATCGCGCATGAGCTGTACGGCGGGGTGCTCCGGCTCGGACTGGCGCAGCGCCGTGCACTCGATCACACGGCGGGCGCGGTAGATGTCGATCACGTCGGCGATGGTGGGGGATGCCACCGAGACGCCGCGATGCGGGATGTGTTCGACGAGCCCCTGCTCGGCGAGTACACGGAACGCTTCACGGAGGGTGTTGCGCGAGACGTCGAACTGCTCGGCGAGGGCGGACTCCGACAGTCGCGACCCCGGCGCGAAGTCGCCGTCGATGATGCGCTGTCGGAGCACGTCGGCGAGCACGCCCTGCTGGTTCATGCCTTCATCGTAGGTGGCGCCGTGGTCGGATCGTCTGCGGGTGGCAGTGAGGGATCATACGAAAGCAACCGCTCTGTAGCACGGCCGTAACATGATTGTTGAACAATCGGGTTCTATCCGTTCTACACTGGGGGTCACCCGACACCCACCAACGACGATGGGAATCCCCCCGCATGTCTGAGCAGACCACCGCCTCCCTCTCCCCGGAGGACGAGGCCCGCCTCTCGTCCGTCAAGAAGCGCGCGGGCCGCAGTGCCGTCATCGGCGCGATCTTCCTCATGGCCACCAGCGCCATCGGCCCCGGCTTCATCACGCAGACCGCCACGTTCACGGCGACGATGGGGGCGGCCTTCGCGTTCGCGATCCTCATCTCGATCCTCGTCGACATCGCGGTGCAGCTGAACGTCTGGCGCATGATCACCTCCTCGGGCAAGCGCGCCGGCGAACTCGCCAACAGCGCCATCCCCTTCTCGGGGCACCTGATCGCCGTGCTCGTCGTGATCGGCGGGCTGGCGTTCAACATCGGCAACATCGCCGGTGGTGGGCTCGGACTGAACGCTCTGCTCGGAATCGACACCAAGCTCGGCGGCATCGTCACCGCGGCCCTCGCGATCATCATCTTCCTCGTGAAGAAGGCGGGGCCGGTGATGGACGTCGTGCTGGTCGTGCTCGGCATCGGCATGATCGTCATGACCGTGGTCGTGGCCGTCATCGCCCAGCCGCCGATCGGCGAGGCCCTGCGCCAGACCTTCGCGCCGGATGAACTGAACTTCGCCACCATCACGACCATCGTCGGCGGAACCGTCGGCGGGTATATCACCTACTCCGGCGCCCACCGCTACCTCGACTCCGGCCACACCGGACCGGAGCACGCCCGCTCCGTGATGCGTGCGGCGACCAACGGCATCCTCGTCACGGGTGTCATGCGTTACGTGCTGTTCCTCGCGATCCTCGGGGTCGTGGCCTCCGGTGTCACGCTCGACCTCTCCGGTCAGGGCGCGAACCCCGCCGGTCAGGCGTTCGGCGCGGTGCTCGGCGATGCCGGACTCCGCATCTTCGGCGCGATCTTCTGGGCCGCCGCGATCAGCTCGGTCATCGGGGCGGCGTACACCTCCGCCACCTTCCTCTCCACCTTCACCAAGAAGCTCAAGGGCGGCTGGCCCCTGCAGCTGGCGACCGTCGCCTTCATCGTGGTGTCGCTGGCGGTGTATCTGTCGATCGGCACGGCACCCGCGGCGATCCTCGTCTTCGTCGGCGGTTTCAACGGCCTGATCCTGCCGATCGGACTCACGGTGTTCATGTACATCGGCTGGTTCCGCCGGGACCTGCTCGGCTCGAAGAAGTACCCGATGTGGCTGCTCGTCGCCGGTACGCTCGTGACGCTGCTCACCTGGTACATGGGCATCGTCTCGGTCGGCCCCATCTTCGCCTTCCTCGGAATCGGAGCGTGATCGCATGACGTCGATCGACCTGAACTCGGACCTCGGCGAGAACGTCGCCGACCGGATCGTCAGTGACGATGCGAGCATGCTGCGCCTCGTCACGAGCGCCAACGTGTCATGCGGGTTCCATGCGGGGAGCCCTGAGGGCATCCGCGAGACGCTCGCAGCAGCAGTGCAGGGCGGCGTCGTGATCGGCGCGCATCCCGGCTACCGTGACTACGAGAACTTCGGACGAACGAAGGTCGACATCGACTCGGCCTCGCTGCAGGCGCACGTCGAGTACCAGCTCGGTGCTCTCGTGGGACTCGCCGCCGCTGTGGGCGGGAGGGTCTCGTACGTCAAGCCGCATGGTGCGCTCTACAACACGATCGCGCGCGACGAACGGCAGTCGAAGGCCGTCGTGGCGGCGATCCGCGCGATCGATCCGAGCCTGGTGCTGCTGGGGCTCTCCGGGGGCGTCGTGCTCGATGTCGCCGCGCGCGCAGGACTCGCGGTCGCCGCTGAGGCCTTCGCCGACCGCGCCTATCAGCCCGACGGGCAGCTGGTGTCGCGTACCGAGGAGGGGGCCGTGCTGCACGACCCGGATGCGGTCGCGGAGCGCATGGTGCGCCTCGCCTCGGAGGGCGTGATCCGTGCGATCGACGGCACCGACGTACCCGTGGTCGCCCAGTCGATCTGCGTGCACGGCGACAGCCCTGGTTCGGTGGCGATGGCGGCTGCGACCAAGCGGATGCTGCAGGACGCAGGCATCACGATCGCACCGTTCGCGGGCGCGCGATGAACACGGAGCACCTCGTCTGATGCGCATCCGCACGGCATCCGATCATGCTCTTCTCGTCGAGGCGGACGACCTCGACGAGGCGATGCGTCTGAACCTCGCCTGGGAGGGCATTCCCGGCATCGTCGAGCGCATCCCCGGCGCCCGCACCGTGCTCGTGCGCTTCGATCCGCTTCGCGTCTCGGCATCCGACCTTGCGGCCGCGCTCGCCGCAACGCCGATCGACACCGCGCATCTGCCCGGCACGGGAGAGGTCACGGTGCCCGTGAGGTACGACGGCGAGGACCTCGAGGAAGCGGCATCTCTGCTGGGCGTGACGGCGGAGGAACTCGTGAACCGGCACCTCGCTGCCCACTGGCGGGTCGCATTCTCCGGATTCGCCCCGGGCTTCGGATACGTCGTGAGCAGCGACCCCCTGTTCGATGTGCCCCGCCGCGCGTCTCCGCGCACCCGCGTGCCCGCCGGATCGGTCGCGCTCGCGGGGGAGTTCACCGGGGTGTACCCGCGCGAGAGCCCCGGCGGATGGCAGCTCATCGGACGCACGGATGCCGCGATGTGGGACATCGACCGGGACCCGCCCGCCCTGCTGTCGCCGGGGACCGCCGTGCGGTTCGAACGTGTGCGGGAGGAGGCTCGGCTGGACGCCGCTCGGCTGGACGTGGTGGGGCTGGACGCTGCTCGGCTGGACCGAACCGGAGGCTCTCCGGAGCCCGCCCGGCGAGCCGCGCCGCAACCCACTCCAGCCGATGCGGAGGGCGCGGGTCGCGGCGCGGAGGCGGCCGTCGAGGTCGTCCGTGCGTCGCTGCAGCTGCTGGTGCAGGATGCCGGGCGCTCGGGCTATGCCGCGCTCGGGGTCTCGGCATCCGGGGTGGCGGACCGCCGGGCGATGCGCGACGCGAACCGCGCAGTGGGCAATACGGCCCGGGCTGCGGTTCTCGAGAGCGTCGGGGGTGTCGTGCTGCGGTTCCGCGGAGCCGGTGTCGCCGCCGTCACAGGGGCTTCCGGCGCGCTCACGCTGGAAGAGGCCGGAGGAGACGTTCGTCCTGTCACGCACGGCGAGCCCTTCGCCACCGTCGACGGCGACGAACTGACGCTCGGTCACCCCGAGCGCGGGCTGCGCTACGTCATCGCGGTCCGCGGTGGAGTGGATGCGGCCCCGGCCCTCGGCAGTCGCGCCGCCGACACCCTCGCCGGACTCGGGCCCCTCGCACTGACCGCGGGCACAGTGCTCCCCATCGGCGACGCCGGCCGGCACGCCGTCGACCCGTCCGTCGTTGCGCGCGAGCTCCCCGCCCCCGGGGATCTCGTCGACCTGGAGATCACCCTCGGCCCGCGCGACGACTGGTTCACGACCGCAGCGGTCGAGACCCTCACCGGTCAGGAATGGACCGTCACGCCGCGTTCCGACCGCGTCGGCATCCGACTGCAGGGCCAGGTGCCGCTCGAGCGCGCCCTCGGAGGAGAGCTCCCGAGCGAGGGCGCCGTCACCGGCGCGATCCAGGTGCCGCCCGACGGACAGCCGGTCCTGTTCCTGCCCGACCATCCGCTCACCGGCGGATACCCCATCATCGGAGCGCTCACGGATCGCAGTCTCGACCTCGCAGGTCAGCTGGCTCCGGGAGTGCGCCTCCGCTTCACCGTCAAGGAGTCCTCATGACCACCGTGTCGACCGTGCCGACCACGCAGCGGGTCCTGATCGCGAATCGCGGGGAGATCGCGGTGCGCGTCATCCGCGCCTGCGCCGAAGCCGGGTACGCATCCGTCGCGGTCTATGCGGATCAGGATGCCGACGCCCTGCATGTGCGTCTGGCCGACGAGGCCGTGGGATTGGGTGGTGCCACTGCCGCCGACACGTATCTCTCCATCGATGCGCTGCTCGCCGCCGCTCGGCAGTCGGGGGCGACCGCCGTGCACCCCGGATACGGATTCCTGTCGGAGAGCGCTGCGTTCGCGCGGGCCGTGGAGGAGGCGGGGCTGGTCTGGATCGGACCGACGCCCGCGAGCATCGACGCGCTCGGCGACAAGATGACCGCCCGCCGTATCGCTCAGCAGGTCGGAGCGCCGCTGGCTGCCGGCACCGATGAGCCGCTGGCCGGGCCCGAGGAGGCCGTGGCGTTCGCCGAGCAGCACGGACTGCCCATCGCGATCAAGGCGGCGTTCGGCGGGGGCGGTCGCGGGCTCAAGGTCGTGCGGGAGCTGTCCGAGGTGGCCGAGGCCTTCGACGCGGCCACCCGTGAGGCGGTAGCGGCGTTCGGCCGGGGGGAGTGCTTCGTCGAGCGCTTCCTCGAGAGCCCGCGACACATCGAGGTGCAGGTGCTCGGTGACGGGCTCGGCGGCGTCGTGGTCGTCGGCGATCGCGACTGCTCGATGCAGCGCCGAAATCAGAAGCTCATCGAGGAGGCGCCGGCTCCCGGCCTTTCCGTCGAGCAGCGCACACGGTTCCACGATGCGGCGCGGTCGATCTGCGGTGAGGTGAGGTATCGCGGGGCGGGCACGGTGGAGTTCCTGCTCGCGGCCGACGGCACCATCTCGTTCCTCGAGGTCAACACCCGGCTCCAGGTGGAGCATCCGGTCACCGAGGAGGTCACCGGAACCGACCTCGTGCGCGAGCAGTTCCGCATCGCGTTCGGGGAAGGCCCGTCGATCGTCGAGACACCGAACCCGGTCGGGCATGCCTTCGAGTTCCGGATCAACGCCGAAGACCCCGGCCGCGGTTTTCTGCCGAGCCCCGGTCGCGTCGAGCGGCTGCGGATCCCCGGTGGTCCTGGTGTGCGCTGGGACAGCGGCATCGAAGAGGGGGATGTCGTGCAGCCGGCGTTCGACTCGATGATCGCCAAGCTCATCGTGCACGCCGAGTCCCGCGACGCTGCCATCGTGCGCGCGCGGAGAGCTCTGCGCGAGCTCACCGTCGAAGGCCCGGCGACGGTGATCCCGTTCGATGTGATGGCGCTCGACGACGAGGCGTTCGCCACGGAGTCCTTCGCGGTGCACACGCAGTGGATCGAGAGCGCTCTGCTGCCGAAGCTGGAGACGCAGGCGCGGCCTGCAGTCGTGCCGGAGGCCGCTCTGCAGCGCTTCCCGGTCGAGATCGACGGACGACGGGTCGTGCTCGGACTGCCCGCCGCGCTGCTGGCCGGATTCGGTCGGCCGGCCGATCCTGCGACGGAGACGCCCACGGCCGATCCGGCAGAACTGCGCTCGCCGGTTCCGGGCACGCTCGTGCGGTGGCTCGTCGACGACGGAGCCGATGTGGGCGAGGGCGACCCGGTCGCGGTCCTCGACGCCATGAAGATGGAGACCACGGTCGCCGCCCACCGGGCCGGGATCCTGTCGCAGCGTGCAGAGCTCGCAGCGATGGTTTCCGCTGACGCCGTTCTCGCCCTCATCTCCTGAGCAGCCAGTCCTGCTCCGGTCGCACTTTCTGTCGTCTTAGAGGCCCGAGAGCGGCAGAAAGTGCGACCGGAGTGCGACCGGAGTATGCGCGGGAGTGATCAGGCGGGGTCTCCGCCGAGCGGGCCGACGGCTTCGAGCGGCTTCGGGTCGTCGGCACCCGTCTTGCGCAGGCGGGCGATCAGGTTGCCCAGGTGGTAGATCAGGATCGCCGCCACCGTGGCGATGACGATGCCGCCGAGCTCGAAGCCGGAGGCCTCGTCCTTGATCATGAACCCGCCGACGGCCATGATGAGCGCGACGGCTGCCGTGTACTGGTTGACCGGGCGCGAGAAGTCGACGCGGTTGTCGACCCAGATCTTGATGCCGATGACGCCGATCAGGCCGTACAGTGCGGTCGTCACGCCGCCGAGCACACCGGCGGGCACCGAGTTGATGACCTCGCCGAACTTGGGGGAGAGGCTGAGCAGGATCGCGGCTGCGCCGGCCACCCAGTATGCCGCGGTGGAGTACACGCGCGTCGACGCCATCACGCCGATGTTCTCGCCGTAGGTCGTGGTGCCCGATCCGCCGAAGAATCCGGCGAGGGTCGTCGAGACGCCGTCGGCGATCAGCGCCTTGCCGGTCTGCTGGTTCACGGTCGCGTCACCGGTCATGGTCGCGACACCGCGTACGTGTCCGACGTTCTCGGCGATCAGCACGAGGACGACCGGGAGGAACATCGCGAGTGCCGTAAGGGTTCCGGGCTCGGTGAAGTTCGGGAAGGTGAAGGTGGGAAGACCGACCCAGTCGGCCTTCTCCACGGCCGAGAAGTCGAGCTCACCGCGGAACGCCGCGAAGATGTACCCGGCGATGACGCCGAGGAAGATCGAGATGCGTCCGAGGAATCCGCGGAAGACGACGGCGAAGAGGATCGTGATGGCGAGGGTGAACGTCGCGGTCACAGGGGCGGCGGCGTAGTTGTTGTGCGCTGCGCCCGCGAGGTTGAAACCGATGAGCGCGACGATGGTTCCGGCCAGGACCGGCGGGAGGAAACGGTCGACCCACTTCACACCGACCGTGTGCACCACGACGCCGATGATCGCCAGGAGCACACCGACCGCGACGATTCCGGCCAGGGCGGTTCCCATGTTCGCGGAGGCGGTCGCGGCAGTGACCGGTGCGATGAAGGCGAACGACGAGCCCAGGTAGCTGGGCAGCTTGTTGCGGGTTACAAGAAGGAACAGGATCGTGCCGACGCCGCTGAAGAGCAGCGTGGTGGCGACCGGGAACCCGGTGATGATCGGCACCAGGAACGTGGCGCCGAACATGGCCACGACATGCTGGAGTCCGATCGCGATCGTGGCGGGCCAGTTCAAACGCTCATCGGGACGGACGACGGCGCCGGGCTCGACCGTGCGGCCGTTTCCGTGCAGCTTCCACAGGGCCATGCGGGCTCCTCAAGGTTCGGGGGATGGCAGGGGTGCCGGAGCAACACTACCGATTCCTGAGTTTTCCCTGAGCGCCCACCCCTCTCGCATGTGCAGGTGTGAGCGACGGATGCATGAGGGTCCCGCGGCCGAGAGTCATGCATCCGCCCGATCGTCATGCATCCGTGCGGAGATCGGGACCCGGAGATCGGGAGCGCTCAGGCGCCGAGGCGCTCGATCAGCTCGCGGTAGCGGTCGGCGGTGCGTGCGACGATATCTTCCGGAAGCAAAGGCGGCTCGCCCTGCTGGTCCCAGTTCGCGGCCATCCAGTCGCGCACGATCTGCTTGTCGAAGCTCGCCATCCGCTCGTTCGGCGTCGTGCCGGTGCGCCAGGCCTCCGCATCCCAGTATCGCGAGGAGTCGCTCGTGAGCACCTCGTCGGCCAGGCGCAGGGTGCCGTCGGCATCCGTCCCGAACTCGAACTTGGTGTCGGCGAGGATCAGGCCCTTTTCCTCGGCGATCGCCGCCGCGCGGGCGTAGATCGCGAGGGAGGTGTCGCGCAGTTCGGCCGCGCGCTCGGCGCCGACCAGCTCGACGGCGCGCTCGAACGTGATGTTCTCATCGTGCTCGCCCATCGGTGCCTTGTAGGCCGGGGTGAACAGCGGCTCCGGCAGGCGGTCGCCGTTCTGCAGGCCGGCGGGCAGCGGAATGCCGCAGACGGTGCCGCTCTCCTGGTACTCGACCCAGCCCGACCCCGTGATGTAGCCGCGCACGACGCATTCGATCGGCAGCATCTCGAGCGACTGCGCGAGCATCGCCCGATCGGCGACCGCGTCCGGGAGCTCGCCCTCGGCGATGTGGTTGGGGAAATCGGAGAGCTGTGCGAACCACCAGCGGCTCAGTCGCGTCAGCAGGGCACCCTTTTCGGTGATGCCGGGGGAGAGCACGAAATCGAAGGCGCTCACGCGGTCGGAGGCCACGACGAGGATGCGCGTGTCCGCCGGATCCTCCGAGGCGTACAGGTCGCGGACCTTGCCCGAGTAGATGTGCCGCCAGCCGGGAATGCTCTGTGCCGTGCCTTCTGAAGGTGTGCTCACCCGCCCATTATCCCGGTTCCCGCGGTCACCGAATGCCGTGGTCCCGGTGTCAGAGGGGCGATCTAGCCTGGTGGCATGACGGACGACATCCTCACGCCGCGTCTTCGACTCTCGCGTCCCGTCGAGGGCGATCTCGACGCGCTGTTCACGATCTCCGCCGATCCGCGGGTGTGGACGCACTATCCGTCCCTTCGGCATCAGCGCCCGGAAGACACTCTTGCGGGCATGGCGCGCTGGGAGGCGAGCTGGGCCCGCGCCGGGTTGGGATCGTGGGTGGTCCGGTTGCGTTCCACGGGTGAGGTGATCGGCAACGGCGGGTGCACGCTCCTCGGCGACGCGGTGTGGAACCTCGGGTACCGGCTGTCGGCCGATCATCACGGGAACGGGTACGCCACCGAACTCGCGTTCGCCGCTGTCGAGCAGGCGCGCGCGGTCGATCCCGACCGCCCCGTGATCGCCTATCTCGTCGAGCACAACCATGCGTCGGCGAAGGTCGCTGAGAAGGTCGGCCTCGAACTCGTCCACAGGGCACCGGATGCGGGCAACCCCGATCCGTCTGTCTGGCGCCTCGTCTACGCAGACCGTCCGCTCGATCCGGCCCAACTCACAGCCGTGTCGCTGTAGAGAAGGCGGATCGCAGCTGTTCGCTCCGCCGAAAGAGGCGTATAGTCCACATGGACTATTTGAGGTGAGGGGCATGGCGAAGGACGCTGTCGATCGGCTCACCCCCATGGGGGTGATGGTGCTCGCGCTGCTGCGCGAGGGCGACATGCACCCCTATGAGATGGTGCGTCTCATGCGCGCCCGTCACGACGACCGCCTGCTCACGATCACCAACGGGACGCTGTACCACACGGTCTCCCGACTGCACCGCGCGGGTCTGATCGACGAGCTGGGCATCGACCGCGAGGGCAACCGCCCGGAGCGCACCACCTACGCCCTGACGGATGCCGGACGCGAAGCGGTCATGACGTGGGTGCAGCGCGAACTGCCCCGCATCGATCGCCCTGCGGACTTCCGTATCGCGCTCGCCGAGGCGCACAACCTCGAGCGACCGGAGGTCATCGACCTCCTGAGGGCGAGGCGCCTCGCCCTCGTCGAGGATCACGCGAGGCACCGCGACGGTCTCCACGCGGCCCGGGAGAAGAGCGTTCCCGAGCAGGTGCTCGTCGAGATCGAACGCCAGGAGGCTCTGCTGGCCGCCGAGCTCGGCTGGCTCGACTCCCTCCTCTACCGCCTCGAGACCCGAGTCCTGCCGTGGGGTCCCTCGGCATTCCAGAACTCAGACCGCTACCGCGCTCAGCGAAAGGCAGCACAGCAATGACAGATACCCCTCGCGGCGGAGACCGCCCGCCGGCGTCCGCGCCCTCGACCTCCGGTCCGTCGACCGGCACCTACTCCGCGGGGCACAAGCCCACGAGCCCGTGGCCTGCCCTCTGGGCGCTGGTCATCGGCTTCTTCATGATCCTCGTCGACACCACGATCGTGTCGGTCGCGAACCCGGCGATCAAGGCGGCGCTCGACCCGAACACGAACAACCTGGACAACGTCGTGTGGGTCACGAGCGCCTACCTGCTCGCCTACGCCGTGCCGCTGCTGATCACCGGACGCCTGGGCGACCGGTTCGGCCCGAAGAACATCTACCTGATCGGTCTCGCGGTCTTCACTCTCGCCTCGCTGTGGTGCGGACTGTCGACGACCCTCGAGGGTCTGATCGTCGCTCGCGCCGTGCAGGGCCTCGGTGCCGCGTTCATGACTCCGCAGACCATGGCCGTGATCACCCGCACGTTCCCGCCGGACCGCCGCGGCGCCGCGATGGGCCTCTGGGGCGCCACTGCCGGTGTCGCCACTCTCGTCGGCCCGCTCGTCGGCGGCCTGCTCGTGGACGGGTTCGGCTGGGAGTGGATCTTCTTCGTGAACATCCCGGTCGGCATCGTCGCCTTCGTGCTCGCCTGGCGCCTGGTCCCGAAGCTGGCGACTCACTCGCACCGCTTCGACGTCGTGGGCGTGGTGCTGAGCGCCGTGGCCCTCTTCCTCATCGTGTTCGGTCTCCAAGAGGGGGAGAAGTACGACTGGGGTGTGATCTGGGGTCCGATCTCCGTGTGGAGCCTGATCATCGTGGGACTCGTGGTGCTCGGACTGTTCATCCTGCAGCAGGCCAAGACCCGCAGCGAGCCCCTGGTTCCGCTCGAACTGTTCCGCGACCGCAACTTCTCGGGAGCGAACGTGGCGATCGCCGCGGTCGGCTTCACGGTGACGAGCATGTCGCTGCCGATGATGTTCTTCCTCCAGACCGCGCGGGGTCTCACCCCCACCGAGGCCGCGCTGCTGCTGATCCCGATGGCCGTGCTCTCGGGCGTTCTCGCTCCGGTCGCGGGGAAGCTGCTCGACCGCGTGGATCCGCGCATCATCCTGATCCCGGGGCTGCTCTGCGTCGCCGGGGCACTCATCTGGTACTCGGCTCTGATCAACATGGACACCGCGATCTGGATGTTCCTGCTGCCCTCCGCGCTGATGGGCGTCGGCAACGCCGGAATGTGGGGTCCGCTCGCCACGACCGCGACGCGCAAGCTCCCGCCGCGCCAGGCGGGTGCAGGTGCCGGCATCTACAACACCACCAGGACCATCGGTTCGGTCATCGGCTCGGCCTCCATCGCCGCGTTCATGCAGTCCCGGCTCGAGGCGAACCTTCCGGGTCTCGCCGATGCGCCGGCGGGGGGCTCCACCGGAGGGACGCTGCCGCCCCAGGTGGCCGAAGGCTTCGCCGCAGGAATGTCGCAGGCGATCCTGCTGCCGGCGTGCGTGATGGTGGTCGCCCTCATCGCCTCGCTGTTCCTCGGCCGCTATGACAAGACGGAGGCTGCGGCGCCCGTGGCTGCACGCGCCGAGTAGTCGACGACCCTCCCTCCACGATTGATCCCGAGAGGTGTGTATCCCGCACCTCTCGGGATCGTCTTCGTTCGCGCCCTGGAGAGGGAGGGCGATCACGTGACCGTCACCCCGTGCCTGCGGTCATGCGAGTGCGCGGGTACCGATTCTTCTTCTACAGCAACGAGGGATCGGAGCCCCCGCATGTGCACGTGGAGCGGGCGGAATTCACCGCGAAGTTCTGGCTGCGGCCAGTAGAATCGGCCGCGAAGACGAGATTCGACGACCGAGAGCTGCGACTGCTTCGTCGGTTGATCGAACACCGACGCGATCTGATCGAGGAGGCGTGGCATGAGCACTTCGGTGGATGACGCTGTCGCGGTCGGCGTCGTGATCGATGAGCGCGAACTTCACGTGCGGATGAAGGACGGACGCACGATCAGCGTTCCTCTCGACTGGTTCCCGCGGCTAGCCGCTGCGAGCGTCGCGGAACGTGCGGTCTGGCGCTTGATCGGCGTCGGGGAGGGCATCCACTGGCCGCAGCTCGATGAAGATGTCTCCATCGCCGATCTCCTCCGAGGTCGCTGACAGGTTTTGCGGTGGTCCGGCGAATGTGGTGTCATCGGGCGATGACGATCGCACTCTCACGACCGAGCATCGACCTCTTCGACTCCTGGGCCGCCGCGGTGGCCGAGTTCGAGGGCGGACACATCGACGGCGCGGGTATCGAGAAGGGTTTCGTCCCCGACCGGGCCGCTTTCGACGAGTTCGTCGAGCGCGCAGAGCTGTACGCCACACCCGGCGCGGTGCTCCCGGAGGGCCACGTGCCGTGCGACTACTACTGGATCACCGAGGGCGACCACGTCGTCGGCTTCCTCTCCTTCCGCCGCGAACTCAACGACCACCTCCGCCGCTTCGGCGGCCACATCGGCTACTCCGTGATCCCGACGAGGCGTCGCGAGGGGATCGTGCGCGAGGCTCTGCGCCTCATGCTGCGCGCCGCGAAGGCCGACGGCTACGACCGCGTGATGCTCACCTGCGACGACGACAACATCGGCTCCATCCGCACCATCGAGGGGGCCGGGGGCGAGCTCGAAGACGTGATCGATGCGCCGGAAGCCGGGCAGCCCCTGGTGCGGCGCTACTGGATCGACGTTTCGGGCACACGACTCGCCGCGAGCTAGGGTAGATCCTCGGCGGTCGTCCGGTCGCTGCTGTCGACCCGGGGAGCACACGTCGTGATCCGAAACCCATCCGCCGCGGTGAGCCGTCTGCGCTGCTCGGTGCGCACCGCAGGTGCTGCCGCGCTCGTCGCCTTCGTCGCCGTAGGAGCGCTCCTGGCCGGAGCCGCACCCGCCACCGCCGCGAGCGACGGCGACAAGTACGTCATCGGTACGGACACGACGTTCGCGCCGTTCGAGTTCACCGATCAGGACGGCGACCTCGTCGGCATCGACATGGACCTGCTCCGTGCGATCGCGAAGGACCAGGGGTTCGAGGTCGAGATCCGCCAGCTCGGCTTCGACGCCGCCGTGCAGGCGCTGCAGTCGAACCAGGTCGACGCGGTCATGGCCGGTATGTCGATCACCGAGGAGCGGCAGAAGGCCTTCGACTTCAGCGAGCCGTACTTCACCAGTGGTGTCCAGCTCGGCGTGCTCGAAGCCAGCGACATCCAGTCGCTCGACGACCTGGACGGCAAGACCGTCGCCGTCAAGACCGGTACGCAGGGGCAGACCTTCGCCGACGAGAACAAGGACGAGTACGGCTTCCGGGTCACTCCGTACCAGGACACGACCGACATGGTCGATGCGGTCAAGGCCGGTCAGGCCGTCGGCTACTTCGAGGACTTCCCCGTGCTGGCCTACGGCATCCAGCAGGGGTCCGGCTTCCGCCTCATCGGTCAGCCGGAACTGGGCGGCGAGTACGGCTTCGCGGTCAACAAGGGCCAGCACCCCGAGCTGATCGAGAAGTTCAACGCGGGACTCTCGAACCTGAAGGCGTCCGGCGAGTACGACACGATCGTCGACACGTATCTCTCCGGCGGCGAGAAGTCCACGCAGCCCACCGATATCATCTCGGTCGCGGTGCAGTACTGGCCCGCACTCATGGAGGGCCTCTGGCTCACGATCCTCGCGACGATCGTCGCCATCGTGGCCGCGTTCATCCTGGGGCTCGTCTTCGGCTTCGGTCGAGTCTCGAAGTTCGCTCCGTTCCGGTGGATCGCCACCGCCTACGTCTACGTCTTCCGCGGCACCCCGATCCTCATCCAGGCGTTCTTCGTGTTCTTCGCGATCCCGCAGCTGTTCCCCGGTCTCACGTTCAACCCGTTCGTCGCCGGTGCCATCACGCTCTCGCTCAACACGGGTGCGTACATGACGGAGATCATCCGCGGTGGCATCCAGGCCGTCGATCCCGGACAGAACGAGGCCTCGCGCTCGCTGGGTCTCGGACACTGGAAGACGATGCAGAAGGTCGTGCTCCCGCAGGCGTTCCGCATCATGATCCCCTCGTTCGTCAACCAGGGCATCATCACCCTCAAGGACACGTCGCTGATCAGCGTGATCGGCCTCGCGGAGCTGACGTTCGTCTCCCGTCAGATCATCGCCTCGACGTACCTGTCGGCCCAGGTGCTGACGATCGTCGCCATCATCTACTTCGTCGTGATCACGCTGCTGACGCTGCTCGCGAACCGCCTGGAGAGGACGTTCAACGCATGAGCAAGATCCTGGTGCAGGACCTGCACAAGTCGTTCGGTGACAACGAGGTGCTCAAGGGCATCAACCTGGCTGTGGAGGACGGCGAGGTCGTGGCGGTCATCGGGCCTTCGGGCTCGGGCAAGTCCACCCTGCTGCGCTGCCTCAACAAGCTCGAGGAGCCCACGTCGGGGCACGTCGTCATCGACGGCGTCGACCTGACCGACAAGAGCGTGAAGCTCGACGAGGTGCGTCAGCGCATCGGCATGGTGTTCCAGCACTTCAACCTGTTCCCGCACATGACCGTGCTCGAGAACATCACGCTCGCGCCGGTCGAGTGCGGGAAGATGACGAAGGCCGAGGCGCGTGAGCGGGCGCTGTCGCTCCTGGAGCGGGTCGGTCTCTCGGAGAAGGCGGATGCGAAGCCGGCGTCCCTTTCCGGCGGGCAGAAGCAGCGCGTGGCTATCGCCCGTGCACTTGCGATGGACCCCGAGATCATGCTGTTCGACGAGGCCACGAGCGCGCTCGACCCGGAGATGGTCGGCGAGGTGCTGCAGGTCATCCGCGACCTGGCCTCCGGCGGCATGACCATGGTGCTGGTGACGCACGAGATGGGCTTCGCCCGCGAGGTCTCCGGCCGCACGGTCTTCATGGACGGCGGCGTCGTCGTCGAGGAGGCCCCGCCCGCAGAGCTCTTCGGCTCGCCGAAGAACGAGCGCCTGAAGGACTTCCTCTCGAAGGTCCTCTGAGGGGCGTCCGTTCCGCGCTCCACGCATTCGCATCGACTTCCCGTGCACTCGCCGAGTGCACGGGAAGTCTGCGTAGGGAGGTCGTGCGCTCGCGGAGGCTACTCGGCGACGCGGGCGGCGATGTCGGTGCGGTAGTGCGATCCGTCGAGGCGGATGTGGGCGATCGCTTCGTAGGCCCGGTCGCGCGCAGTGCGGAAGTCGGAGGCGACGGCCACCACGTTCAGCACACGGCCGCCCGTGGCGATGAGCGATCCACCGGGCGCATCCGGGCTCGCGGTCGCGGCGTGCACGAGGCGGACGCCTTCGACGGCGGCGGCGTCTGCGAGGCCCTCGATCGGCCGCCCGGTCTGCGGCGCCTCGGGGTAGCCCTCGCTGGCCAGCACGACCGTGATCGCCACCTCGTCGCTGAACACGGGCTCGGGCTGGTCCTCGAGGGTTCCGGATGCCGCGGCGAACAGCAGCTCCGACAGCGGGGTGACCAGCCGCGGCAGCACGATCTGCGTCTCGGGGTCGCCGAAACGCGCGTTGAACTCGATGACGCGCACACCTGCCGGGGTCAGGATCAGCCCCGCGTAGAGCAGACCGATGAACGGCGTGCCCTCGGCGTCGAGCTGCCGGACCACGGGGAGCGCCACGTCGCGCGTGACCTCCTCGACGAAGGCCTGCTCGCTGCCGAACTGTTCGGCGAGCCAGGGCAGCGGCGAATAGGCGCCCATGCCACCCGTGTTGGGTCCGGCGTCGCCGTCGAGCGCACGCTTGAAGTCCTGCGCGGGGCTGAGCGCACGCACGGTGTCGCCATCGCTCAGGAAGAAGAGGGAGACCTCGGGGCCGGAGAGGAACTCCTCGATCAGCACCGGGCCGGCGGGAAGATACTGTTCGGCGTGCGCGAGGGCCTCGGCGCGGTCGGACGTGACGATGACGCCCTTGCCCGCAGCCAGACCGTCGGCCTTGACCACGTACGGGGCACCGAGTTCGTCGAATGCGCTCTCGACCTCGGCGGTGGTGGCGGCGCGGACGGCGCGACCGGTGGGCACACCGGCGGCGTCCATGACCCGCTTCGCGAACGACTTCGAGCCCTCCAGCTGTGCGGCCGCCTTGCCGGGGCCGAACACGGGGATGCCGCGCACCCGCAGGGCATCGGCGACGCCGGCGACGAGGGGAGCCTCCGGGCCCACCACGACAAGGTCGATCGCGTGCTCGTGCGCGAATGCGGTGACCGCCCCGCCGTCGAGGGGATCGACCGAGACAGGGGTCGCATCCTGGGCGATGCCGGCGTTGCCGGGAGCGACGAAGATCTCGTGCTCCGTCTGCTCGGCCCGCAGGGCGAGAATGATCGCGTGCTCACGGGCACCGGAACCGAGGACGAGAATCTTCACCCGTCCAGACTACCGAGGGTGGCGCTCCGGATTTCTGTCCGGCTCAGAGGTCGACGCTCCGCTCCACGGTGGCGTCCCACGGCACGGTCCAACCGGCCGCGTCGAAGAGCGCGTCGAGCACCATCGCGGTGAAGCCCCAGACGATCGTGCCGTCGACGTCGAACGCCGGGCCGCGGAACGTGTGCCCCATCCGTGTGATGGTCGATGTGAACCGGGTCTCCGGGTCGAGCAGCTGCGCGACGGGCACGCGGAACACCTCGACCGTCTCGGCATGGTCGACCGCCACGACCCGCGAGGGCGACCTCCACCACGCCAGCACCGGCGTGACGAGATGGTTGCTCGCGGCGAGCGGGATCACGGGCAGCGTGGCCAGGATCTCGACGCCGGTCGGGTCGAGCCCGGTCTCCTCCTCGGCCTCGCGCAGGGCCGTCGCGACGACATCGGCATCGCCCGGGTCCACGCGGCCGCCGGGGAAGGAGACCTGTCCGGGATGTGAGGAGAGCGTGGGCGCGCGCCGCTGCAGCAGCACGTCGAGGTCACGCGCGACGGCGGGGCCGGTGGTGGACGCGGGGATGCGATCGAGCACGCCGAACAAGATGAGCACGGCCGCATCGTGGGCGCTCTGCGGGTCGGCGAGTGGGGGGATGCGCACTCCCCACGAGTGGTCGGCGACGGCCGCGAGCAGCTCGGCGCGGGCGCCCTGGGGATGCATGCTCATGCGTCCGAGCTTAGAACTCGTCTCGCACGGTCGGTCGTAGTCTGGACTGATGGCCAGGAAGATCGACATCGTGGACGGACGCGCGGCTCTCGATGCCGTCCGCGCCGCGGAGGCCGCGGGTGCGAAGCCGCAGCGCACCGACCTCGCCACCGCCGTGCGCTACCTGCTGCAGCTGCTCGACGAGAAGGCGCCGGGCAACAGTGTCGAGGTGCGGGTGCCGCCGTTCGGTGCGGTGCAGGTCATCCAGGGTCCTCGACACACCCGTGGTACGCCGCCCAACGTCGTCGAGATGGATGCCGCGACCTGGATCGCCGTCTCCACCGGCACGGAGCGATGGGCGGATGCCGCGTCCGGCGGGCGCATCCACGCGTCCGGCACGCGTGCCGACCTGAGCGACGTCCTTCCCGTGCGTCCGTAGCGCGACCGTGCGGACAGGGTCCGCGGAGAGGGCGTCGGCCTTCTGACGGACTCGGGCGCGGTCGATCGACGGTGCGGGTCAGGCCCGCTTGGCGCGCGCGATCTCGTCGGTGACCTGCTGCACGTCGGCGGGGTCGGCATCCCGCGCGAGGGCGACGTAGTGGTCCATGACGGCCGGTCGGTATCGCACGGGCATGGTCTGCCCCGGTGCGAGCCGGGTGAGCGCGGTGATCGTGAGATCTTCGTCGGCGATACCGCGGAACGACGTGCCCTCGACCGTCTCCACATCGAGCATCAGCACGACGCGCGGGTTGCCGTCGCTGCTGACCTCGCGCCAATCGACGAGAACACCGAGCGCGAGCACCCCGTCGCGCAGTTCCGCCTTGCGTCTGCGTGCCTTCCCGCTCAGAAGCGGGTTCGGGGTGACCCCGGGGAAGGCGGGCCCGACGCCGAGCGATTCCCGACTCAGATCGGGCCTGAGCTGGTCCATCAGATCGCTGAGGCTCTGCCTCTTCTTCTTCGAACCGAACATCCTCGCCCTCCCTCGCGTCGGCGCCGGATTCTCGGCCTGGCGCGTCGCCGTCATCGTGATTGTATGTCGCCGACCGACACGGCTTCGCGCGATGGCTCGTCGTCGGGGTGATGCGCGAAGGGGCGGGGATCGCGCGCTCCGCACGTCTGCCGATCTCGGTGACCGACAGCCCCCTGCGGGCGGAGCGTGGACGGTGGGTCAGGCGCGATCGTGGAGGGTGATCCGGTACCCGTCGGGGTCGGCGAAGGTGAAGGTCCGTCCGAAGGGTCCGTCGATCGGGTCCGCGACGATGGTGTGGCCATCGGCGAGGAGCGCGTCGTGGATGGCCTGCACGTCGGTGGCGTGGAGCCAGATCGCAGCGCCGATGCCGGGTTGGGCTACATCGGTGAAATCGGTGTCCGGTGCGACGTCACGGAGGGCGAACGCGATGGGTCTCGTCTCGAAGACGACGGCGTGAGGGGGACCGGCCGGAGAGCGGACGAGGCCGAGATAGTGTTCGTAGAACGCCTGCGAGGCGGCGAGATCGCGTGCCTGCAGGGAGATGAAATCGGGGCCGGTGACGGGCATGAGGGGAGTCCTTCGTTCCGTGTCAGTTTTCTGACATTGGTCAGCTTATGTCAGAATACTGACATGAGTCAAGACCGCGCCGGCATCGACCTCGACACCTCGTTGGGCTACCTGCTCAAGGAGGCGTCCAGTGCCCTGCGCGCGGCGATGGAAGAGGTCCTGCGCCCGCTCGGGATGACCATCACCCACTACTCCTGCCTCGAACTGCTCGCGCAACGGCCCGGCCTGTCGAATTCTGAGCTCGCACGCGGCGCCTTCGTCACGCGGCAGTCCATGAACGTGCTGCTCCAGGCGCTGGAACGGGACGGGTTCGTGACCAGACCGACGGAGGCTCCGGTCGGCAAAGCCCTCCCCGCCCGCCTCACCGATCGCGGTCGGGAGAGCCTCGCGACCGCGACTGCTGCCGTCCGCTCGGTCGAGGTCCGGATGCTGTCCGGCATGAGCGAGGACGAGCAGGCCGGAGCGCTGAAGATCCTCCGGAGCATGATCCGCTCGCTGCGCGAGGAGTCCTAGCCCGGCTCGGATCAGCGCCGCGCGACCACCAGGGGCACCCCCGTCACGGGGTGCGGGAACACGTCGACCGCTTGGCCGTAGACCTGCTCGATCCGGCCCGCCGTCAGCACTTCCGCGGCGGCGCCCGTCGCTGCCACCCGGCCGTCGGCGAGGAGCGTGACGCGGTCGGCGTGCGCGAGCGCGGCATTGAGGTCGTGCAGCACGATGGCCACCGCGATCCCGGCATCCGCACGCCCACGGATCAGCCGCATGACGTCTTCGTGGTGCTTCAGGTCGAGGGCAGCGGTCGGCTCGTCGAGCAGCAGGATGCCGGTGCTCTGGGCGATCACGCGGGCGAGGGCGACCCTGGCGCGCTCGCCGCCGGAGAGGGAGGGCACCGCGCGGGCACTGAGCGCCGTCACCTCGGTCTGCGCCATCGCCGCAGACACCCGCTCGTCGTCATCGTCAGCCGCGGGCGTGCGCGCCCAGGGCGTCCGCCCCATGCGCACGACCTGCTCTGCGCTGAAGGGGAAGGTGACGGTGTTCTCCTGCAGCAGCACGGCACGCTGTTGGGCGAGCGTGCGCGGCTTGACGCGGTCGATCGGCTGATCGTCGAGCTCGACCGAACCGGCCTGTGCCATGACGTCTCCGGCGAGCACGCCGAACAGAGTGGACTTGCCCGCCCCGTTCGGCCCGACGAGGGCGTGGATCTCTCCGGAGTGAATCTCGATGGACGCGTCGTCGAGGATCGTCCGCCCCTCGCCGACGCGGACCGTGAGTCCCGCTCCGCGCAGCCGCACGGTCATGCCCATCCTCCCGAGCGACGCCGCGTGCGCACGAGGAGCCACAGGAAGAAGGGGCCGCCCACGAGCGAGGTGATCATGCCGATCGGCAGGTCGGCGAGCGGTACGGCGGTGCGCGCGACCAGGTCGGCGACCGCGATGAGCAGTGCGCCGCCGAGCGCCGAGGCGATCACGAGCGGCAGGTGGGCGGGGCCGATCAGCATGCGCATCAGATGCGGCACGACGAGCCCGGCGAAGCCGATGATGCCGGCGAACGCCACCGCCGCGCACACCAGGAGGGCCACGGTGACGATGACCACGATCCGCAACAGCTCGACGTTGACGCCGAGGTGCCGGGCGGTGCGCTCGCCGAGGGCGAAGAGGTCGAGGCCGGGGGCGACGATCAGCGCGACCACCACGCCGATCAGCACGAGCGGAGCCACCAGCTGGATGTTCGACCACAGGGCCCCGTTGAGTGAGCCGAGCTGCCAGAACACGATCTGCTCGCGAGTGGATGTGGTGCCGAGAAAGGTGAGGAAGGCCATCCCGGCGCCCGCGATCGCATTGATCGCGATGCCCGTGAGCAGGAGGGTCACGACCTCGGTGCGGCCGCCGGAGCGACTGATGAAGTACACCGAGAACACCGCGATCAGACCGCCGAGGAACGCGAAGGCGGGTGTGGTCCACATCCCGAAGGTCGCCAGGCCGAACGTGATGCTCGCCGCGGCGCCCAGCGCGGCACCCGACGAGACGCCCACGACCCCCGCATCCGCGAGCGGGTTGCCGAAGATCGCCTGCATGAGAACGCCCGAGACGGCGAGGGCGGCGCCGACGAGGAGGCCGAGCACGATGCGTGGCATCCGCAGGTTGAAGATCACGCCGTAGTCAGTGGAAGCTGTCGGCGCCCACGCGGTGTCGATCCCGACCCCGCGCAGCAGTACGCCGATCAGGGAGGTGGGGGAGAGGTCGTACTGCCCGCTCGTGATCGACACGATCCCGGTGATCGCGAGAGCGACCATCAGGCCGACCGTCACCAGGGCGAAGCGCAGGCCCCGGTGCCTCGTCGGAGTCGGGGTGGCGACCTCCCCGGTCACGTCGCGGGCTCGGGGGCGTACAGGGCGCGGGCCAGGGCGCCGATCACGTCGGCGGTGCGCGGGCCGAAGCTGAGGATCTCGCTGTCGGCCATGTCGATCACGCGACGGTTCGCGCCGGCAGGGGTCTGGGCCACGGCGGGGATCCGCTCGATGAGTCCGTCGATGCCGCCCACCGATTCGAGGCCGTCCGTCATCATCACCAGCACGTCCGGCTGTGCGGCGACAAGAGCTTCGGCGGTCATCGGCTTCATGCCCTCCCAGCCGATCTCCGCCGCCACATCGACGCCGCCGACCGCGTCGATCAGGGAGTCCGCTCCGGAGTCCTCGCCGAAGATGTAGTACACGTTGGCGCTGCCGCGCACGTAGAGGAAGAGCATCCGGGCGCGGTCGGCCTCGTCGGTGGGCACGATGGTGGCGATTTCTGCGAGCGTCTCGTCGACGGAGGTGTCGAGCCGTGCGATGAGGGTCTCACCCCGGCGCGGCACCCCGAGCGCAGTGGCGATCTCGGTCACCAGCTCGTCGGTGGTGTCGAGACGGCGATCGCTGGAGATCACGACCACGGCGATGCCCGCGTCGCGCAGCTGCTGACGGACCTCCTTCGGACCGATCGTGGTGTCGGTGAGGACCACGGTCGGCGCCAGCTCGAGGATCGCCTCGGCGTTGAGCGTGTGGCCGGTCTTGGTCACGACCGGGAGCTCTTCGGTGCCGGCGAAGACGGTGGAGGCGTCGCGGCCGACGACCTGGTCGCCGAGTCCGAGCGCGAACACGGTTGACGCGATCGTGCCCGAGATGTCGATCGGGAGGATGCGGTCGATGTCGGCGATCTCGACCTCGTGGCCTTCGCTGTCGGTCACCGTCACAGGCAGCTTCGGAGCGCTGTCGTCGTCGACGGGCTCGATCGCATGGGTCGAGAGGCAGGCGGTGGAGGGGCCGGTGTGGCCGCGCACGTCGTCGATCAGGTCGAGCGCATCGAGCGGGACGGATGCCTGCGGGCAGTCGTCATCCGCGGCGGTAGCCGGTGCGGCCGTGGCCCCCGGCTCTGCGCACGCCGTGAGCCCGACGGCGAGAGCGGCGACGAGGATAAGGGCGGAGACGCGACGCATTAGGCAAGGCTATCCTAAAACTTGACGCGCGATGATGCGCACCTCTACGCTCGGGGTCGACGGCTTACTTAGCTAAGCCTAACCAAAATCCAACCTTCGCCCGACTGCATTGCGGCACCGCCGGCGTGCGTGTTCTTCTGCGCGCCCGGAGCCGTGGAGAACCGTGAACGCCTCAGCCACAGCATCCTCAGGGAGCGCCCGCATACGCGTGCTGCTCGCCGCTTTCGTCTCCTTCCTCCTCGTCGCCGCCGGTGCGGTGATCGTCCCGCCCGCGCACGCCGCCGGCGCGGCGGTCACGGCCGCCGTCGCCTCCGCGGGAACCTCGGGGGTGAGCGTGCAGGTGCAGGTCAGCGGTCTGCCCGAGGTCGAAGGCGCCTACGCGGCCCTCATCGTGAAGGGCACGGAGTCCGGGCTCAGCGGCGGGGGCGGGTACGCCGCGTTCGTCATGCCGACGGTCGCGGGAGGGGAGAGCACGTTCACGCTCGACGCGCCGGCCGGCTCGTTGGACCGCACGAAGGCGTACGAAGTGCTCGTCTGGCAGAAGCACTCGAATCCGAACGAGACCACGATCTACGGCCGCGGCGACGTCGCCGTCTCGGCCGGGCAGTGGGACGCGGTGTTCGGCACCGTTCCCACCGACCCGGGAACCGACCCGGGAACCGACCCGGGAACCGACCCGGGAACTGACCCCGGTACGGATCCGGGTACCGACCCCGGAACTGACCCCGGTACGGATCCGGGTACCGACCCCGGTACGGATCCGGGTGAGACCCCGAAGTCGGCGGCGATCGAGGTTTTCCTCGCCGACGGCACGACTCCGGCCGCAGGCGTGGCGCTCAAGGCGGGCGACAAGGTGGTCGTGAAGGGTTCCGGCTACGACCCGGCCGCGAACCTCGGGACCGAGGGCCGTGGTGTGCCGATCCCGAAGCACCTCCCGCAGGGGACCTACGTCGTGTTCGGCAACTTCGCCTCGGCATGGCAGCCCTCCGCCGGGGCCGCGTCATCGGCCCGCTCGGTGGGTACGCAGGTCTGGGCTCTGGCCGAGGGCGTGCTGAACCAGGTCCCTGCGCAGTACCAGGGTGCGATCCGCGCGCAGTGGGTCGACATCGCGGCCGACGGCACGTTCCAGACCACTCTGACGTTGAAGGACGCCGCGGCCTCCCCCGGTTCTTACGGTGTCTACACGTATGCGGCCGGTGGCGTGATGAATGCCGACCAGGAGCGCAGCGTCGCCCTGAACTACAGCGAGAACCCCACGGTCTCCGCGGTCGTGAAGACGGCCACCGCGAAGGATGGCCTGACCGTCACGGCCTCCGGCACCAAGCTCGGCGCGGTCACCGGCGCCTACGTCGCGGTCATCGAGAAGGGTACCGAGGCGAACGTCACCGGCAGCAGCGGGTTCCTGGCGATGCAGTGGGTGCGCCCGATCTCCGGCGGCGTCTTCACGGTCGACCTGACCGCCGCCGCCGACACGCTCGACCGCATGAAGTCCTACGAGGTCATCGTCTGGAAGCAGCACTCGAACCCTGACGCGAGCACCATCTACGCCCGCTCGAGCATCACCGTCACCGACGCGCAGTGGGAGAGCCTGCAGCCCGCCCCGGTCTCCGCAGCGATCGAGGTGTTCCTCGCCGACGGCACCACCCCGGCGGCCGGAGTGCCGCTCAAGGCCGGTGACGAGGTCGTGGTGAGGGGCTCGGGCTACGACCCGGCCGCGAACATCGGCGGACGCGGGATGCCGATCCCCAAGCACCTTCCGCAGGGCACCTACGTCGTCTTCGGCAACTTCTCCTCGACATGGCAGCCGTCGACGGGTGCCGCATCGTCGACACGCTCGGTCGGCTCGCAGGCGTGGGCTCTGGCCGAGGGCGTGCTGAACGAGGTCCCTGCGCAGTATCAGGGCGCGATCCGTGCCCAGTGGGTCGACATCGCGGCCGACGGAACGTTCCAGGCGACCTTGACGCTGAAGGACGCGGCCACGACGCCCGGTTCTTACGGCGTCTACACCTACGCGGCCGGTGGAGTGATCAATGCCGACCAGGAGCGCAGCGTCGCCCTGGACTACGGCGTCACCCCGGCCATGACGCCCACGGTGAAGTCTGTGACCGCGAAGGACGGCCTGACCGTCACGGCATCCGCGTCGAAGCTCGGTGCGATCACCGGCGCGTACGTCGCCGTCATCGAGAAGGGCACCGAGGCGAACGTCACCAGCAGCAGCGGCTTCCTGGCGATGCAGTACGTGCGCAACATCACCGGAGGCGCGTTCACCGTCGACCTGACCGCGGCCGCCGACACGCTCGACCGCACGAAGTCGTACGAGGTCATCGTCTGGAAGCAGCACTCGATGCCCGATGCGAGCACGATCTACGCGCGGGGCGCCGTCACGGTGACCGACGCGCAGTGGGACACCCTCTTCCCGGCCGGGCCGACCGTCGTCACGACGGTGAAGACGGCGACGGCGAAGGACGGTCTGACCGTCGCGGCCGCAGCCACGAATCTGGGCGAGATCCCCGGCGCATACGTCGCACTGATCGAAGCAGGAACCGAGGCAGACGTGAGCGCCGATGGCGGGTTCCTCGCGATGCAGTGGGCGCAGAAGGTCACGTTCGGCGCCTTCGCCGTCGATCTCGCGACGGCGGCGAAGAACCTCGACCGCACGAAGTCGTATGAGGTCATCGTGTGGAAGCAGCACTCGAATCCCGATGCGAGCACGATCTACGCCCGATCGGGCGTGACCATCACGTCCGCACAGTGGGACGCACTGTTCGACGTGGAGGTGCCGGAGGTGCCCGAGACGCCGGTCACGCCGACGACCCCGGCGGCGAACGTTCCCGGCGGCTCCCTCCGCTGGGCGATCTCCTCGTCGTTCACGAACTACATCACGAGCGATATCGCCAAGGGCTCGATCGCGGTCTCCGACGGGGCGACCCGTTCTGGCGGCCAGTTCCAGTTCGGCCAGACGGTCGGCGGCGACTTCGACATCGCCACCGGTCTCGGCAGTGTCGTGTACCGCGGTTCGGTGCGTTTCACCGGACACCAGGGCGTGCTCGATGTGACCGTGTCGAACCCGCAGATCCGCATCACGTCCGCGAACCTTGCGACGCTGTACGTCACGAGCGGCGGTGCGCAGGTGCCGTTCGCGACCCTCGACCTCTCGAATGCGGCGCGCATCGCGGCTAACGGCGCGGTGACGTACACGGCAGCCCCGGCGGCGCTGACCGCCGAGGGACGCGACCGCGTGCTGTCGGGCTATGGCACCACGCTGAGTCCGGTGACGTTCACGATCGGCTCCGTCGCGGCGGCGCCGGCCGGCTCGAGCGGCACAGTGGCTGCGGCGGTCGTGAAGCCGAAGACCACGCTCCCGGCGACCCCGCCGGCGACCGAGGGCATCGACGCCGATGAGGCCAACCTGTCGGCGCTCGCCTCAGGGCGGCCGGCGATGGTGTCGGCATCCGGATTCCGCGCGAACGAGCAGGGAATCAAGGTCGTCGTCTACTCCACCCCGGTTCTGCTCGACACCGTGACGGCCGACGCGAACGGCGTCGCCACCTGGTCGGGTGCACTCCCGGCGAGTCTCGAGGACGGCGCGCACACGCTCACGTTCCAGGGCTCGGTGAACCGCGGTCTCGCCTTCACGCTGAACAGGGCCACGACCGCGATCGGCGTCTGCACGGTCGAGGGCGCCACGCTCGAGTGGGGCTACAAGGAGTCTTTCCGCACCTACATCGAGGGCATCGCGAAGGGCGGCTGGACGCTGACCGACGTCGCCTACCGGTACCCCGACTACGTGTGGGAGAACGGCGCCGGTTCGTTCGACGACAAGACCCTCGCCGGCCTGGTCTCGTACGGCGGGAGTATCACGTTCACCGGTCACGACGGCGCGCTGAACACGACGCTCGCGAACGCCGGTGTCGAGCTCGCCGGAGAGAAGGGCTATCTCGTCTTCGACGTGACCGGCACCACGCAGGGCGGAGAGAGCATCGACCAGAAGGGCGTGCGTCTCGCAGAGTTCCCCCTCGGCGATGCGGCCGTGGTCGACGGTGTGTTGACGCTCGACGCGATCCCGACCACGCTGACCGAGGCCGGTGCGGCCGCGTTCGGCACCTACGCCGCGGGTGAGGAGCTCGACCCGGTCACCGCCGTGATCCCGGTCGGCGCCGACTGCGGCGTCGCCGAGGAGAAGCCCGACTCCGACTCCGCGGCGACCGCAGTGGTGACCACCGCGAACGAGCCTGCTGACGCCGAAGGCGCCCCGGTGTGGCCGTGGATCGTCGGCGGCCTGGTCGTCATCCTGCTCGCGGCGACTGGCGGTGTGCTCATCGTCCGCCGCAACCGCGAGGCCGAGACCGCCGACACGGCGACCGAGCTCTAGCCGACGCGCACCACGGAACGGCCCTCCTCGCGGCGGACACGGGGAGGGCCGTTCCTCCGTCCCGATCTCGGGTACGCGGCATCCGTCGGTGGTGGGACAATGGATGCATGGCCCCCACCGACTCCCACCAGACCGTCGAAGCGACCGTGCGCCGCGTGCCGCGGTACGGCGTGCTCATGGGCATCGGCGTCGTGGTCGGCGTGATCGCGGCCGGCATCCTCACCTGGACCGGCAGCTTCGACGAGTCGCAGGCCCTCGACGTCGTCTACCCGCCCGGTCAGGTGTTCGGCTTCCTGCTGCTGTGGACGGTTCCGATCGGCATCGCGCTCGGCGGCATCGCCGGCCTGATCATGGAGCGCCTCGCCCGTCGTCACGACCGGGTCGTGCGAGTCGACCGCGAGACCGTCGTCGAAGACGACTGACCTCTACGCGAGTTCGGCGATCACCGGGCGGATCGCGGCGTCGAACGCCACGACGTCCCGACGCAGGCCATCGGTCACCGCCACCGTGAGTGCTCCGATCCACCAGATCCCCCGCTGCGAGAACGGCAGTACCTGCACGTTCAACTCGAACGAGTGTGCGCGGCGACCGACCTCGCGCTCGAACTCCGCGATCGCACTCGCATAGGCGCGATAGGCATCGCCGCCGGTGTGGCTCTTCATCGAGTTCACATACCGGTCGTGTGCTGCCCGCGCGTAGAGGAGGGCGGACGCGGCCTGCGGGGCGATAGCGTCGGCGAGTTCCTCCGCGCCGCGGGCAGGCAGCGCGACGAGGGTGTCGAATCCGTCGATGAGCTCGAGGGGCACGTCGGAGGGATGCGCGCGAGGCTCGACCGTCATGTCCCAATAGTCGCGCCACTGCGCCTCGATCGCGGGCGAGGCGTCGGCGGCGTCCGGTGCGCGCACGGCGAGCTCGCGCAGACTCGGGAGGTCTTCCGGAACCCTGATCCCGAGGCGCTGCCGCAGCGCGAGCGCGACGAGCACCGGAACGCTCGCGTCTTCGCGGATGAGCCACTGCGGCTTGTCGGCCATGGCCCCATCGTAGGCGGGGAGGGCGTCCGGATCCGAGGTCCGACTTCGCGGAGAGTCGGACCGGCTGCTGACGGTAGGATCGAGGTGTGGCTGCCTCCCCCACCAATCCCTATTCCGAAGCCGGCGTCGATACCGCTGCAGGCGATCTCGCCGTCGAGCTGATGAAGTCCTCCGTGCGCGCGACGCACGGACCCGAAGTGCTCGGCGGTGTCGGCGGATTCGCCGGCCTGTTCGACGCCAGCGCGCTGCTCGGCTATCGTCGGCCGCTGCTGGCCAGCAGCACAGACGGCGTCGGCACCAAGGTCGCGATCGCCCAGGCGATCGACAAGCACGACACGATCGGGCAGGACCTGGTCGGGATGGTCGTCGACGACATCGTCGTGGTGGGTGCCAGGCCGCTCTTCATGACCGACTACATCGCGTGCGGCAAGGTCGTGCCTCAGCGCATCGCCGACATCGTGCGCGGCATCGCCGAGGCCTGCTCCGCCACGGGTACCGCACTTGTCGGCGGCGAGACGGCAGAGCACCCTGGTCTCCTCGGGCCGCGCGACTACGATGTCGCGGGTGCCGCCACCGGCGTGGTCGAGGCCGACGCCATCCTCGGCGCCGAGCGCGTGCAGGACGGCGACGTCGTGCTCGCCGTGCAGTCCAGCGGTCTGCATTCCAACGGCTACTCCCTCGTTCGCCATATCGTCACCGGCGCGGGCATCAGCTACGCAGACACCGCGGCCGACTTCGGTACCACCTGGGGTGAGGCCCTCCTCGAGCCGACCCGCCTCTACACGCTCCCGCTGCTGCGCCTCATCGATGCGCTCGGCGGCGGCGTTCACGCGCTCAGCCACGTCACCGGCGGCGGCATCGCGGCGAACCTCGCCCGTGTGCTCCCGCAGGGGACCTGGGCGGAGGTCGATCGCGGCACGTGGTCGCCCAGCCCGGTCTTCCGCGTGCTCAGCGACATCGCAGGTTCCTCGCTCGAGTCGGCGGAGGGCACCTGGAACCTCGGCATCGGCTTCCTCGCGGTGATCGCGCAGGACAAGAAAGATGCCGCCATCGCTGCGCTCGCCGCAGAGGGCATGCCCGCCTGGCAGGTCGCGACCGTGGGCTTCGGCGCGCGTCCGGCCGGCGAGTTCGAACAGGGCGCCAAGGGCGTCGACGGCGGAGCGGTGCGCCTCGTGGGCGCCTACTCCTCCCACTGAAGAAACGGATGAAGTAACCACCCCATGTGCGGCATCGTCGGAATGGTGGGCTCTGCCCCGGTCAATCAGGACATCTACGACGCACTCCTGCTGCTGCAGCACCGCGGCCAGGATGCGACGGGCATCGCCACCGCCGAGGCGAATGGCGTGATGCACAACGCCAAGGCGCAGGGCATGGTCCGCGAAGCGTTCCGCACCCGCGACATGCGCGCGCTGCTCGGCAACGTCGGGCTCGGTCACGTGCGCTACGCCACCAAGGGCACGGCCTCGAACGAAGAGGAGATGCAGCCGTTCTACGTGAACGCGCCGTACGGCATCATCCTCATCCACAACGGCAACCTCACCAACACGCGTGAGCTCACGGCCGACATGGCCCAGCGCGACCGCCGTCACCTCAACTCCTCGAGCGACACCGAGCTGCTGCTCAACGTGCTCGCCGGCGAGCTGCAGAACACGACCTCGACCGTCGACCTCGACCCCGAGCGTGTGTTCGAGGCCGTCGCCCGCACGCACGAGCGCATCGAGGGCGCCTATGCGGTGATCGCCGTGATCGCCGGCTACGGCCTGCTCGCATTCCGCGACCCCTTCGGCATCCGCCCGCTGATCCTGGGTCGTCGTCCCTCGACGGTCGACGGTGCGCACGGCAAGGACGAGTGGGTCGTCGCCAGCGAATCGCTCGTGCTCGAGAACGGCGACTACGAGGTCGTGCGCGAGGTCGAGCCCGGCGAGGCCGTCTTCATCACCAACGACGGCGAGCTGTTCTCCAAGCAGTGCGCGACGGCCGCGACTCTCGCGCCGTGCGCCTTCGAGTACGTCTACCTCGCCCGCCCCGACTCCGTCATGAACGGCATCTCGGTGTACGAGTCGCGGCTGCGCATGGGCGATCGTCTCGCCGACACGATCGCCAAGCACGTGCCGATGGACAAGATCGACGTGGTCATGCCCATCCCCGACTCCTCGCGCCCCGCCGCGATGGAGGTCGCCCGCAAGCTCGGCATCGAGTACCGCGAGGGCTTCTACAAGAACCGCTATGTCGGTCGCACCTTCATCATGCCGGGGCAGGCGGTGCGCAAGAAGAGCGTCCGTCAGAAGCTGAACGCGATGTCGACCGAGTTCCAGGGCAAGAACGTGCTCCTCATCGACGACTCGATCGTGCGCGGGACCACTTCGAAGGAGATCATCCAGATGGCGCGGGATGCCGGGGCCGCCTCGGTGACCTTCGCCTCTGCAGCTCCTCCCGTGCGGCACCCGCACGTGTACGGCATCAACATGCCCTCGCGGCACGAGCTCATCGCTCACGGGCGGACGATTCCCGAGATCGCCGAGGAGCTCGGCTGCGACCACCTCGTCTATCAGGAGGTCGAAGACCTCAAGGCGGCGATCATCGAGGGATCGGTGCTCACCGACCTCGACATGAGCTGCTTCGACGGCCGCTATGTGACCGGCACCGTCTCGGATGAGTATCTGGCCTGGGTGGAGGGGTCGCAGACCTCATGACGATGCCGAGCGCACGACCGCTGTGGCAGGGTCGGGCACTCGCACTCGTGGGGATCGTCCTGGTGGCGTTCTCGCTGCGCTCGGCGGTCGCCTCGCTATCCCCGGTGATCGATCATGTCGCCGCGGACTTCCCGGTCTCGCCGGTCGTCATCGGCCTGATCGGCGCCGCGCCGCCGGTGTGCTTCGCGATCTTCGGTCTGCTCACGCCGCTGTTCGAGCGCCGATTCGGTCTGGAGCGGATGGCCGTCGCCGCGATCACGCTGATGGCTCTGGGGTTGCTCCTGCGCGGCTTCGCCGTGGATTCGACGACCCTGCTCGCGGCGACGGCCGTGGTGTTCGCGGGGGTCGGCTCGGGCAACGTGCTGCTGCCGCCACTGGTCAAGAAGTACTTCCCCGATCGACTCGGGGTCATGATGACCATCTACTCGACCACCATGGCGGTGTCGACCTTCCTGCCTCCGCTGGTCGCGGTGCCGGTTGCCGACTCGCTGGGCTGGCGGGTGTCTCTGGGCATGTGGGGCCTCGTCGCGGGCATCGCGCTGGTGCCCTGGGTGGCGCTTCTGCTGAAGAACGGCCCGCGAGCGGGTGAGCCGGTGAAGACGGAACTGCTCGTCCCCGATCCCACCGACGGTGTCGACGACGTGCAGGATGCGGTGGCCGTCGCGACCGGTCCGATCTCGACCGCTCCGGCGAACCGTCGGCACTTCGCCCGCCTGTGGAGGCTGCCGCTGGCCTGGGCGCTGGCGATCGTCTTCGGGGCGTCGTCCACCATGGCCTACGTCTCGTTCGCCTGGATGCCGACCATGCTCGTCGACATCGGCGGTGTGACTCCGGCGACCGCAGGTTTCCTGCTCTCACTGTTCGCGCTGATCGGTCTGCCGTGCTCGCTGCTGGTGCCGATCCTCGTCGTCCGGTTCCAGGCGACGCGTCCGCTCTTCTTCGTGGCCGTCGGCGGCGGGCTGGTCGGGCTTGCCGGTCTCCTGTTCGTCCCGACCGTCGCGCTGCCGCTGTGGGTGAGCATCTTCGGCCTCACCGCCATCATGTTCCCGCTCAGCCTCGTGCTGCTCAGCATCCGCGCCCGCACACCGGAGAGCGCCGTCGCGCTGAGCGGTTTCGTGCAGAGCATCGGCTACGCGATCGCGGCGACCTTCCCGCTGCTGGTCGGGCTGCTGCACGAGACGACCGCGGGCTGGCAGATCCCGCTGCTCGTGATCGCGGGCGTGCTCATTGTCGCGATCCCCGCCGGCATCGTTGCGGGTCGTCGTCGCACGGTCGAGGACGAGTGGGAGCGCCGGCACGGTCGCTGGTGAACCCCGAAGAATCCGACCCGCAGACCGAGCCGCGCGGCGCGGCTGAGGGCTATCGGGCGGATCGCGGCGGCGCGGTCGATGAGCGCACGATGAGCTGAGGATCGGTGGAGGGCATGTCGCCTACCGCATCGTGCCCCTCGATCTGGGCGATGACCCGGAGAGCTGCGGCACGGCCCATCGCCTCGAAGGGCTGACGGACGGTCGTCAGGGCGGGGGAGGCGTAGGCGGCGAGGGCGATGTCGTCGACGCTGACCACGGACACGTCGTCGGGCACGCTGCGGCCGGCCTCGTGCAGGGCGCGGATCAGACCGAAGGCCATCTCGTCGCTGCTGACGAACACGGCCGTGGCCTCGGGGATCGCCGCGATCGTGCGACCCGCGCGGTAGCCGGATTCGGGCGTCCAGTCGGCGGGGATCAGCGGCGGCGGCACGATTCCGCGATCGCGGAGCGTCTGCTCCCAGGCTTCGCTGCGCTGCTGCGTCTCGGTCCAGTAGTCGTCGCCCGAGACGTGCCAGACGGTCTTGTGCCCGAGGTCGAGCAGATGCTCGACGGCGAGGCGAGCGATCGCCCTCTGGTCGACGGCGAGCGGGGCGTCCTCATCGAGAGAGGTGCGCTCGCTCCGGGTCGCGGGTGTGCGCTCGGTCCGCGCCCGCATCGCCGGGCTCTCGAGCTCGACCGGCACGCCGAGGATGATGCCCTCGGCTCCTTGCCGCTCCAGTCGGTCGAAGGCCTCCAGGAACGCCTCGGCCGACGCGTGGTCGGCGACAGCGGCCGTCGACACGGTGTACCCGTTCGCCGCAGCGGCCTGCTGGATGCCGACGCCGAGCGCCGCCGACGAGTACCGGTCGGTCGAGACGACGATCACTCCCAGCACGCGGGTGCGACCGGAGGCGAGGGAGGCGGCGGCGGCGTGCACGCGGTAGCCGAGCTCCTCGACCGCCGCCATCACACGCCTGGCGGTGTCGGGGCGCACGTTGTCCTGCCCCGACATGACGCGGGAGACGGTCTGCGTGGAGACACCGGCAAGCTGGGCGACATCGACCTGGCTGGGGGCGCGGTCGTCTCTCGGGCGACGAGGTGACATGTGCTCAATGGTAGCGATCAATCGGCGTAAATCCAGGAGGCGGCGAGTCGTGTGATGCGATAATGTGAACGCAAACACTCGTGCTTGGAGCGCTATGCCTGACCTTCTCGCCTCGGCTTTCGACGGCTCTTCCGTTGCCGTCGATGCCCCGGCCGCCGCGTCGCCGATCGGCGCGCCCACCCTGACCTGGCGCGACGGGGAGATCCTCCGCGACGGCGTCGCCCACCGCATCCTCGCGGGCTCGATCCACTACTTCCGGGTGCATCCCGACCAGTGGGAGGACCGCCTGCGCCGACTCGCCGCGATGGGCGCGAACACTGTCGACACGTATGTCGCCTGGAACTTCCACGAGCGCGTCGAGGGCGACGTGCGCTTCGACGGGTGGCGCGACATCGAGCGCTTCATCCGCCTCGCCGGGGACATCGGCCTGGACGTGTTCCTCCGGCCCAGTCCCTACATCTGCGCCGAGTGGTCCAACGGCGGAATCCCGTCCTGGCTCTCGGGGCGCGTCGCGGCGCTGCGCACCAGCGATGCCGGCTTCCTCGCCGCGGTCGACGCCTGGTACGACGAGCTGATCCCCCGGCTCGTCCCGCTCCAGGCCTCGCACGGCGGTCCGATCGTCGCGATCCAGATCGAGAACGAGTACGGTTCGTTCGGCAGCGATGCCGCCTACCTGGCGCACCTGCGCGAGGGGCTCCGCTGTCGCGGGATGGTCGAGATGCTCACGACCGCCGACGGCATCACGGGCGACATGATCGAGCACGGCAGCGTTCCCGGAGCCATGGCGACGTTCACGTTCGGCACCGGCGTGGCCCGGGCCGTGGAGCTGCGTCGTGAGGGGGATGCGCTCATGTGCAGCGAGCTGTGGGGCGGCTGGTTCGACCACTGGGGCGAGCGGCACCATGTGCGCTCCGCCGCGAGCACCGGAGGGACGATCGAGGAACTGCTCGCCGCAGGCGGATCCGTGAGCCTGTACATGGCGCACGGTGGAACGAACTTCGGCCTCTGGAACGGGGCGAATCACGACCAGGTGCTGCAGCCCACCGTCACCAGCTACGACTCGGATGCCCCCATCGGCGAAGACGGAACGCTCAACGAGAAGTTCCACGCGCTGCGGGCGATGTTCGCGCCGTTCCACGCATCCGAGCTCCCTCCGGTTCCGGCAGACCCGCGGCGACAGGCCGCAGCGTCCGCACCGCTCGAGCAGCGAAGCTCCTTGCTGCAGCTGGTCGCCACTCTTCCCGTGACCGGAGAGGTCTCGCCGCGCCCGCGCACGTTCGACGAGCTCGGTGCCGAAGACGGCCTGGTCGTCTACGAGGCGGATGTCTCCTTCCCCGCCGATGCGACGCTCACGATCGACGGACTGCACGATCGTGCCGTGGTGTTCCTCGACGCGCAGGCGCTCGGGGTGCTCGAACGTGACGGCCAGACCTCCCTCGCTCTGCCCGTCGACGGCGGAGCGGGACGGCTCACGCTCGTCGTCGAGAGTCTCGGACGCATCAACTACGGCCCCTATACAGGGGAGGGCAAGGGCATCATGCGCGGCGTGATGATCGGTCGTCGGCTGGTCAACGGCTGGACGCATCGCGTGGTTCTCCAGGAAGCGCCGACCGTGGCGCCGGGCCTCGACCGATCAGCGGAGGCGTCAGACGGTGTCGCCGTCGCGTCCTTCGACATCGCCGAGCCGCTGGACGCCTGGCTCGCCTTCCCCGGGGGGTCGAAGGGGATGGTCTGGTTGAACGGCTTCCTGCTGGGGCGCTATTGGAAGGTCGGTCCGCAGGAGACGCTCTATGCGCCGGCGCCGCTCTGGAAGGTCGGACGCAACGAGGTCGTGGTGCTCGACACCGACGGCCTCGGCGCGACGGTCGAGATCCGCGACGAACCGTCGTTCGGGGAGACCGAGGAGTTCATCGGCTCCTGATCCGCTCTGTCGCATTCCGAGGCCCATCCTCCGCGCCGAGACCCATCGTCACCGGCGGCTGTGAGGGTGGGCCTCGGCGCTGAGTGTGGGTTTCGCCGCCGTAACGGTTCGAAGATGTTTGCGCTCGCTCGGTGAAAAGCCTTGATCTTAAGGCCATCGTGCGCATATTGTGATAGCGCAAACATCGATGAGGGTTGTCGATGATCATCTGCGACGCACCGGAGCGTCTGTGCTCCCGGCGTCACCCCGACCGAGAGGCAAGACGTGTCGAAACCTTCCCGACCGCCCCGCACCGCCGTCGCCCTCAGCTCCCTGCTGGCGACGGCGCTCGCATTCGGTGGCGTGCTCACTCAGGCGCCAGCCGCGCAGGCTGCCGACCTGATCCCGGTCCCCAAGGCCGACTACCGCCTGCACGCGGTGTCGAGCGAGTCGGACCCCTATCCGGCTCCGCCGTCCCTCGACGGCACGGCCCTGGGTGCGTTCGACGGAGATTTCGCGACGCAGTGGACATCGCGGTACTCCGCCAACGCCCCGTTCCCGCACTGGATCGTCGTCGATCTGCAACGGTCGCTCTCGGTGAAGGCCCTCGACTACTCGGGCAAGGTCGGCCAGCGCATCGACGCGAAGAGCGTCGAGGTCTATGTGACCGACGACGCCCAGGCCGCAGCCCTGTCCCCAGCGGAGGGCAGTTGGGGAGCTTCGGTCGCGACGGCGACTCTGCACGCGCCGACCGCGAACAGCGAGAAGCAGCGCATCTCGCTGGACACCGCCGTTGACGGTCGATATGTCGCCCTGCTGATCATCGATGCGCAGGACATGGCGGGCAACGGCGGTGGGGCCGGCGAGATCGAGGTTCTCTCCGACGAGCAGCTGCCGCCGATCGTCACCGAGCCCGAGATCCCCGACACCGATGAGACGGTCGAGATCGCCGACGGCGGCACGACCGCTGTCGTCTCGACGGAGTTCCCCCGCATCACCGGGTACCGAGTGGGCAGTGAGAGCATCGCCGGCCAGCGCTCCTCGGCGAAGACTTGGTCGGTCAACGGCACCGCCTACGCGTCGCAGACCACCTCGACGCCGTCGGCCACCGGAATCGACTACGTGTCGACGCTGACGGGCATCGACGTCACCGTGCGCAGCAGCATCCGCGTCGCGAAGGACGGCACCGTCGGGTTCGAGGTCACCGCGGTCGAGGGCACGGCGACCGTGACCACGCTCGGTCTCCCCGACAACGCCTTCCTCTCCGCGAGTGCCGCGGATGCCGGGTCGGTGCTCGATCGCACGGTGATCAGCCCCGACAGCACGAAGAACGCCGATGAGCACATCGCGGTGAACGCATCGACGGCGACCGGGCAGAAGGGTGCGGCCTTCGCATTCCTCGGCAACGGGGCTCTCGTGGGCAGCGTGATCACCAACGCGACCACCCAGGCCTCCGGCGGCACCGCATCGTGGAACACCCGCCTGACCACCCGTGTGACCGAGGCCGCAGGACGCACGGCCGAGATCGGCTCCAGCGCCTGGCTGATCCATCCGACCACCGCCGTCGACAGCCGGGTGACGACGTACGCCCTGCCCAAGGTGACCGTCCTCCTCGCCGCCGACCGCAACGCCGACGCGAGGGTCGACTGGCAGGATGCCGCGATCCGCTACCGCGAGGTCGACACCCCGCGTCTCGGAGCCGACCGGGTCGCCGAGCGCGTGGTCAGCCGCATCCCCTTCAACTTCGCCTCCAGCGCGACGAACTACTTCGACCTGGTGCTCGACAACACCAAGCGCATCGCGAACCAGACGGACGGTCTCGGCCAGTGGGTGCTCAACAAGGGCTACGGCAGTGAAGGCCACGACTCGGCGAACACCGACTACGGCGGGAACTACAACGAGCGCGCGGGCGGCCTCTCCGACCTGAACAACCTCGTCGACGAGGGCGCGAAGCTCAACGCCGACATGAGCGTGCACGTCAACGCCACCGAGATCTATCCGCAGGCGAACGCCTTCGACTCCGCGATCCTCGACGGCACGCCCCCGTACAAGCCGGGCTGGAACTGGCTCGACCAGTCGTACTACATCAACCAGCAGACCGACCTCGGAACCGGCCGGGTGCTCGACCGCTTCCAGCAGCTGCGCGACGAGGTCCCCGGCCTCAGCGGCGTCTACATCGACGTGTACTACTCCAACGGGTGGGTCGCCGAAGAGCTCGCGGACGAGCTGAACGGCATGGACCTCGAGGTCGCGACCGAGTGGGGCGACAAGTTCGTCGACAGCACGGTCTGGTCGCACTGGCCGAACGACCTGGCCTACGGAGGCAAGGACAACAAGGGCATCAACTCCACCATGGTGCGCTTCATCCAGAACGGGCAGACCGACGTCTGGAACGACGACGCCCTGCTCGGCCAGCAGCGACTGATCGACGCCGAGGGCTGGGTCGGCAACCGCAACTGGGACGGCTTCGTCGACAACATCTGGAAGCAGAGCCTGCCGACCAAGTTCCTGCAGCACTTCGACCTGCTCACCTACGAGGCGGGCGCCGAGGCGACCCTGACGGACGACGTGGCGGTGCGCATGGACGGCAGCACCAGGGTCATCACGATGGACGGTGCCACGGTGCTGCGCGGCGACTCGTACCTGCTGCCGTGGCAGTCGCTGGAGTCCAACGAGGACTCCGGCTCACCCGTCGACGCCGACAAGATGTACTTCTACTCGGCCTCCGGGGGAGACAAGACGTTCGGCCTCACCGAGGCCTTCCGCGGCAACACCGCCTTCGACGTGTTCGAGCTCGGCGACCAGGGGCGCGTCAAGATCGGCACGGTCGACGCGGCAGGCGGTGAGCTGACGCTCAGTGCAGAAAAGGGAACGGCCTACGTGGTGGTGCCCCAGGGCGGCGCGCAGCGTGCGGCCGTCGAGTACCGCGACGCCGGCCTCGACGACCCCGGGTTCAACTCCGGCTCGCTCGATGTCTGGAACCCGCAGGGGGATGTGACGATCGAGCGCACCGACCTGGGCAGCGCGAAGAACGACTCCCGGGGTGACAACATCGCCGTTCTCGGTGCATCCGCGTCGTCGATCTCGCAGACGGTGACCGGACTCACTCCCGGGCAGCGGTACGCGTTCTCCGCGCAGGTGCAGATCGACCCCACCGCCACCCGTGACGTGAGCGTTTCGGTCGACACCGGCTCCGGCGCGGTGACGCGCACCTGGAACCTCTCGCCGACGTACAACTACATGCGCGCCGACTCCAAGGCGGGCCAGTACTACCAGCGCGGCTCGACGTCGTTCCTGGCTCCGGCATCCGGTGAGGTCACCGTCTCCATCGGTGCCGTCGCGGGTGACGCGAAGGTCCGCATCGACAATGCCCGCGTCTCGGCCGACACCACGGCGCCGTTCGCGGCCGGCACGGTGTACTCGAACGATTTCGAGGGCAACGAGGCCGGCTGGGGGCCGTTCGTGAAGGGCGACGCCAACGGCATCGACGACCCGCGCACGAGCATCTCGCGCCGGCACGACCCGTATGCGAGCAGCGACTGGCGCAACACCGCCAAGCCGTTCGATGCCGGCCCCCTCGCGGGGCTCGCGGTGGACACGACGCTCAACGGCGATCACTCGCTCATGTCGCACTCCGAGAACAACGGAGTCGTCTACCGCACCGACCCGACGCTCGTTCCGCTGCAGGAGGGACACTCCTACCGCATCGGGTTCGACTACCAGGTCGGAGCGAGCGGTGCGTACCGCTGGCTGACCGGAACCGACGCGGTGGCTGGCGGCACGGTCACCTCGACCACGCTCAGCCGCACCGGGATGACGCAGGCGCTGGAGACGACGGAGTTCACGCAGGACGTGATCGTCGGATGCGGCGACTACACCTGGGTGGGACTCGAGCGCGTCGGGGGACCGGACGTGGACTTCGTGCTGGACGACTTCACGGTCACCGACCTCGGCCCCACGACCGGCGGCACTCCCTGCGCGACGGTGTCCGGCGAAGCGGGTGTGCTGAGCCCCGGTGCGCAGACAGCGTTCACGACCACCTTCACCAACAGCGAGTCCATCGCCGTCGAGAACATCGGCGTGCAGCTCGAGGTGCCGGAGGGCTACGCGGTCGAGGTCGCCGACGGCTCGTCGAACCTGTTCGGCGAGGTCGCGGCCGGCGACAGTGTGGAGACCACCTGGCTGGTCACCGCACCGGCCGCGGCCGCGGGAACGACCGTCGGCATCCGGATCGCCGCGACGTACCTCGCAGACTGCGATGTGCGCTCGGTCACCACCACCCAGGAGGTGTCGGTGTCCTCGCGAGCCCGCATCCCCAACTCGCAGATCTCCGTGACGGCGAGCTCCGAGGAGACGTCGGGTGAAGACGGTGCGGCCGCGAACATGCTCGACGGCAACGCCGGCACGTTCTGGCACAGTCGGTGGAGTTCGGCGGCGACGTCGTACCCGCACGTGGTGACGTTCGACCTCGGCGCCGCCGAGCAGGTCGACGGCATCTCGTACCTGCGCCGCGGTGCCAACCAGAACGGTCCGATCAAGGGCTACGAGGTCGCGGTGTCGACCGACGGACAGACGTACACCCCCGTCGCCTCGGGAGAGTGGAAGAACGCCGCCGAGTGGCAGGACGTGGACTTCGCGGAGACCACGGCCCGCTACATCCGGGTGACCGCCACCTCGTCGATCTCGGGGACGCAGTTCGCGGCCGTCGCGGAGATGGCCGTGTACGGTTCGTCGGCCCCTCAGGACGGTCACGCACCCGAGACGCGTCCCGACGACGACCTGAGCGACTGCAACCCGGTGATCGATCCGAAGCTCGGACTCGACGCCGACGCGGTGCGTGCCGGGGAGACGGTGGGCATGGCGCTCACGGGCTTCGGCCCGGGAACGACGGTGTCGGTCTGGCTCGACGATGTGAAGCTGACGGATGCCTCGGTCGACGCCAAGGGCGCGTTGACGACGCGTCTGCTGATCCCGGCGAACACGCAGCTCGGAAAGCACCGAGTGATCGTGCAGGATGCGGCGGGTACGGAGCTGGCCAGCGCTTCGGTGAAGGTCGAGAAGGCGAAGCCCGGGAAGAAGGCGACCGTCACCCCCTCCATCGGATCTGTGGCGGCCGGGGCGACCCTGACCGTGCAGCTGAGCGGCTTCGAGCCCGACGCTCTGGTGCAGCTCTGGCTGCACTCCGAGCCGGTGCGCATCGGGGAGCTGACCATGTCTGCCGACGGTGAGGCCGTGGCGACCGTCACGATCCCCGCGGCGACACCCGCCGGCGCACACGCGCTCGTCGCGACCGACGCGCAGGGTGTCGAGCTGGCGCGCGGCGACCTCGCGGTCACTGCGGCGGCGGGAAACGGCAACCTGGCGACCACCGGCGCGGAGGGGCCGATCTGGGCTGGTGCGGCTCTCGCGGCCCTGCTCGCGATGGGTCTCGGTCTGGGGCTCTGGCTGCGGAGGCGCCGCCACAGCTGATCCGCTGATGCAGAACGGCCCGGAGGGGAATCCTCCGGGCCGTTCTGCTGCGCGCGCGGACGCGGCTTCCTGCACGACAGGGCCCGGTATCGGGTTCTCCCGATTCTCCGGTGCGCCACCCCCGTGCCGTGCGGCGAGAACACGCGAGGAATCAAGATGGTCCCCATAGCCGAACGAGAGGAACGCATGCATACTGAAAGCATGCCCAACGTGCTGATCCGTGACCTCGATCCGACGATCCACTCGGTCCTCGCGGCACGCGCGGAAGCACGGGGGCAGTCGCTGCAGCAGTACCTGACATCTGAGCTGGCGCTCCTCGCGTCCCGCCCCACTGTTCCTGAACTCTTGGCCGCTCTCGGGGAGAGACCTGCTGCACCGGCCATCTCGCCGGAGGCGATCGTCGCGGCGATCAGAGAGGGGCGAGACGACCGATGATCGTCGTCGACGCCTCCGTCGTGGTCGACGCGCTCTGCAACGTCGGTTCGAGCTCTTCACTTCACCGACGACTGGCCGATGAAGTGCTGCTCGCTCCCGATCTGCTTCCCGTCGAGGTGGCATCCGCGTTGCGCGGCTTGAACCGTGGAGGAGAGCTGACCGATGACGCGCTCGAGGCCGCCGCCGTCGACCTCTCGCGGCTGCAGGTCGAGCTGTACCCCACGCTGCCCCTCATCCCGCGCATTCTGGCGCTCCGCCAGAACGTGACGGCCTACGACGCGGCCTATGTCGCGCTCGCGAGCGTGTTCGGTTGCCCGTTGATCACGCATGACCGAAGGCTCGCGCGCGCGGCCTCCGGTCATTGCGTTGTCGAGGTGCCAGGGGACTCCGGTTGAAGGGTCAGCCCTTCACGGCGCCGGCGGCGAGGCCGGAGCGCCAGTACTTCTGCAGGGCGAAGAACAGCAGCACGAGCGGGATCACTCCGAGCAGCGCGCCCAGCATGACCGCGCCCTTGTCGGGGGCGAAGTAGCTCACCATGCCGTAGAGGCCGAGGGTCACGGGCTTCAGATCCTGACTCGAGATCATCATGAGCGGCAGCAGGAAGTTGTTCCACGTGGCCACGAAGATGAACAGGAAGATCGTCACCATCGCCGGACCCAGCAGGCGCATCACGATCGTGAAGAAGATGCGCGCCTCGCCGGCGCCGTCGATGCGGGCGGCCTCGAGCAGTTCGGTCGGCACCGATGATTGCGCGTAGACCATGCCGAGGAAGACGCCGAACGGCGATACCGCCGACGGGATGATGATCGCCCAGACGGTGTTGGTCAGTCCGAGGGCCTGGAACTCGATGTACAGCGGGACGGTCAGCAGCGCCACGGGGAGCAGCAGCCCCGCCATGATCACGCCCACGGCGATGCGCTTGCCGGGGAATGCGAACTTCGCGATCGCGTAGCCGGCCATCACGGCGAACAGGGTGCCGATGACGCCTGCGCTCACGGAGTACAGCATCGAGTTGCCCACCCAGCGCCAGAACAGTCCCTGCGTCCAGCTCATCAGGCTGTCGTAGTTGGTGTCGAGGTTCCAGCCGGCGAACCAGAAGCCGAAGGTCGAGGTGAGGTCGGTGTTGTTCTTCGTCGAGGCGACGATGAGCCAGTACACCGGCACCAGGAAGTACAGCGTGGCGATGACGAGCGCGATGATGCCGAGCGCGCGCGCGAGCGGGGTGGGCGCGATCGAGGGCGGCGGAGCATCCACATCGCGCGGACGGCGAGGGCGTCGACGTGTGGATGCCTCGGTGGTGATGAGGCGCGTGGTGGTCATGCGTCGCCCTTCCGGCGCTGCAGCAGCGCGTACACGATCGCGAGCACACCCGCGATCAGAGCCATGAGCAGCGAGTAGGCCGATGCCGGACCGCTGCCGGACGGTGAGATCTCGCCCATCATCGTGTTGTAGGTGAGCATCATGGGGGTGAAGTCCTTGCCCATCCACGAGTTCGCGGCTTGCAGCACCACCGGCTCGTTGAACAGCTGGATGGTGCCGATGATCGACAGCAGCACCGCCAGGAGTGCGGCTCCCCGCACCAGCGGCACCTTGATGCGCATCGAGATCTGGAAGCCGGAGGCTCCGTCGAGGCGGGCCGCTTCATACAGATCGCGCGGAACGGCCTGCAACGCCGACAGGAAGATGAGCATGTTGTAGCCCGTGTAGGTCCAGGTCGTCATGTTCGCCATCGAGAACAGGATCGTGCCCGGCGCCATGAAGTCGGTGCCCTCGGGCAGGAACGGCAGGAAGGGCGACACCTCCGGTGTGTACAGATAGAGCCACATCATCGCCGCGATGATGCCGGGAACCGCGTACGGGAGGAAGAAGGAGAGGCGGAACAGCGTCGGGCGACGCACGATGAACGAGTCCAGCAGCAGCGCGAGTCCGAGGGCGACGAGGATCATGACGGGGATCTGCAGGGCCGCGTAGAGGACCACGCGCCCCATGCCGGTCCAGAAGGCTCCGTTGGTCGCGGCGGTGACGAAGTTCTCGAGCCCGACGAACGTGTCGACGAGCTCGCCGCCGCCGTAGAGTCCATCCCCTGCCGGCACCTGCGCGAAGAACGACGAGCGGATCGAGACGATGATCGGCACCAGGAAGACCAGCACGAACAGCACGGCGAACGGCGCCATGAACAGCCATCCCGTGAGGCCTTCGCGTCGGGTCCCGAACCGGCGCCGGCGGGTGGGGCCCGCGGGTATGCGCGCTGTCGGCGCCGGTGCCGCACCTCGCGTTTCGGTCACTGTGACCATGGTGTCGCCTCTCGATGTCAAGACGACGGCGGAGTGCACGATTGCGCGTGCACTCCGCCGTCGATCATCCGATGATGCCTTCTCGTCGACTCACTCCGCGACCGGGAGGCCGAGGTCCTTCAGCGAGGACACCGCGGTGTCCTGAGCCGTGGTGAAGATGTCGGCGACCGATGCGGTGCCGGCGACGGCTGCCGCGGCAGTCTCGTTCATCTTCGACAGCGTCGAGAAGCCCGGTGCATACGGGAAGTCGGGGTTCAGATCTCCGGTCGCGGTGGCGAGCTCGGCGAGCACATCCTGGCCGCCGAACTGACGCAGCATCTTCTCGGGGGTCTCCACCTCGCCCTTGGCGGCGACGACGAGGCCCTGCGACGCGAGGTCGTCGACCTGCGTGTTGAACCAGTCGTTGAACTCCATGGCCTCGGCGGGGTGCTCGCACCCCTTCATCACCGAGACGCCGGAGCCCCCGTCGGGGCCGCTCATGGCGCCTGCGCCGAAGTCGGGGAGCTGGGCGACGCGCCACTGCCCCTCGGCCGGCGTGCCGTCGAGCGAGTCGAGGAGGAACCCGGCTTCCCACGCGGCTCCGACGTGGCCGATGAGGCTGCCGTCGTTGAGCGCGGCGGTGAAGCCCTCGCCCCACCGCTCGGTCGCGAGGGTCTGCTTGCCGTCGAGGACGCCTTGCCAGAACGCGGCGACGCGCTCGGAGCCTGCTCCCTCGGCGTCGACCTTCCACTCGTCGCCGGCGGTGGTGAACCAGGTGTCGCCCGCCGCGGCCGACTGGGCGGAGAGCCAGTTCTGCGCCTCGTCGGGCGTGAAGGCCGTGACGTACTTGCCGGCGGCTGCGGCCGTGGCGGAGTCAGCCGTCAGGTCGTCGAGCGTCTTCGGTGCGTCGAGGCCCAGCGCCTGGAACTCGGCTTCGTTGTAGAAGTAGACGAGGGGGCCGGTGTCCTGCGGGAGGCCCACGATGGCGTCGCCGACCTTCATGCCGCTGAAGGCTCCGGCGGAGAAGTTGTCCTCGTACTTCTTGGCCTCATCGGCGACGTCCTGCAGCAGTCCCTTCACGAACAGCTGCGGCACCTCCGAGTAGCCGGTCTGTGCGAGGCAGGGCCCGTTGCCGGCCTTCACGTCGGTCTCGAGCTTGAGGATCATGTCGCTCGACTTGCCGTCGAACTTCGTCGCCTTCACCTGGATGTCGGGGTGCTCGGCGTTCCAGCGGTCGACGATCTCGGACGCCGGCGTCATGCCCTCGCCGTCGGGGAGACGGTGCAGGTACTCGATCGTGATGGGTTCGCCGCTGGCGCCGCTGTCACCGGAATCGCCGGATGAGCAGGCGGCGAGGCCGAAGGCCGACACCGCGCCGACCGCGACGATCGCGGCAGTGCGGGTGAAGCGAGGGGTGATTGCCATGCTGTTCTCCTCTTTGAGGTCATGTTCCTGCGGATCGCCCTGGGCGGGGGAGTGACGCCGAGGCGCCGTCGATCACATGCACATCAAATCAGAAAATGTTTGCGCTCACAACCCCGGGATGATCACAACACAGCCGCACTCGTGCCGCTGAAAGGGAGCGCTGACATACCTCGTCGAGGCACTCGAGGATCACGCCAGGTGCGCGCGGACCTCGTCACCGACGCGGATCACTCCGCCGCCGGGGGTCGAGCCGTCATCCGACGGCGTCCAGCCGGGCAGCAGCAGGCGTCCGAGGGTCGGTTCCTGCTGCGCGAGCGCTCCCGTGAGAGTGGTGAGCACCTTCGCGTCGCGCACGCCGGTGTCGGGATTCGCATGGGTCGCGAGGCAGCGCACGATGGGGCCGGCGGTCTGGAAGGTGAGATCGCCGATGCACACCTCGCCGGTCCACTCGAGCTCCTGCCACGCAGCGGCGTCGTCGATCACGATGTTCGAGCGGAAGCGCCGGTCGTCGATGCCCATCCCGAGCGCTTCTCCCAGTGCGCGGACGCTGCCTCGGCCATGCACCGAGACGTAGCCGCGCGCGCGGTCGTGGAAGCGAGGCGTCTGCCCGTCGCCGACGAGCACGAGCGGGAGCCGGCCTGGCCGACGAAGGCGGCGCCCCTCCGGGGTCGCGAGGACGAACTCGGAGAGAGCATCCGCGAGATCGCGCCGTCCCTGTGCGTCGAGGTCGGCCTCCACGAGAGTCGCGCCGGCGTGCTCGATGCGGATGCGCCGCGTCTCGTCGTCATAGCGGGTGTGCAGCGCGGCGAGCCCGGGGAAGTCCTGCAGGGCGAGTCCCTTGGCCTTGGGCCAGTGATCGACGCCGTCGCGGTGCTCCGGCTCAGCGGCATCCGCGAATCGGAACGCCAGCACGCGGTCGCCGGCGACTCTGCCGTCGGGGTGCACGGTCAGGGAGTCGCGGTGCTCGGGAGTGAGACCCTTGATCGGGTGGCGATAGAGGGAGACGACGCGTGCCATGAGGAGATCCTCTCAGCTGCCGAACCCCGCGCACGACGAATGAAGCACTGGTGCCGAGATTGTCTCCTCGGCACCAGGCCACGACGAAACACCCGCACCACGTGCGGGTGTGACGAACAGAGGGGCGGTCAGGCCTTCTCTAGTTCGTCCTCGTCTTCGTCGGCATAGTCATCGGCCCACTTGTCGACATATGCGTCTTCGTCGGTCGGGTGAGCCAACTCGCGCTCGAGAGCGGAGTAGTTCACCGACGGACTGTACGCCTTGAGTTCGCGGGCGATCTTGGTGTGTTTCGCCTTCTGACGGCCACGGCCCATGCGCGAGACCCCCTCACGAGTTAAGCGGCGGGTTTGAAGGCCCGCGGCATTTTTCACGACACCGGTCTAAAGCCGGTAAGAGTAGCATTCAGAATAGCACGCGGGTAAGACCCTCTGGCCGACGCCAGGCAGGTGAAGGGAACGATCTCCATGACCGACAACACCTCTACTCCCTCCGACGAGGCCGCACAGAACGCGGCGCTGCAGAAAGCCGTCATCGTCGGCATGCAGGTCGACCAGGATCGGCACGTGATCGACGAGGCTGTCCGCTACGCGCGATTGCTGAGCGCGCCGCTGGTCGTCGCGCACGTCGACGTCACGCGCTTCGTGACGTACGAGGACCCGGACGGCTACGTCCATTCGGCTCCGATCGACATCAACTTCGACGCCGGTGCCGCGGAGTTCGAGGCGGTCGAGGCCACGGCCGCCCGGCTTCTGGCGGGGACCGACATCACCTGGACGGCTCGGCAGCTGGTCGGTGACCCGGCCCTGGCCATCAAGCAGCTCGCCAACAAGCTCGACGCCCAGCTGATCGTCGTCGGCACGCGCAAACGCGGCATCGGCGAGTCGATCAGGGAGTTCTTCACCGGATCGGTCGCCGCACGTCTTGCGCACCGACAGCATCGTTCGATCCTGGTCGTGCCGCTCGGCGAGTCGGTGCCGGACGAGCAGAAGGAGATCTGGCCCGAGCAGTAGCGGGCGGTTCCGAACACAGAAGAGGCCCCGCAGGCGTATCGCCTGCGGGGCCTCTTCTGTGTATGTCACCCCCTGTGGATGACGATGCCGTGACGTCGTGCCGACGGTGCGGGGTGCAAGACCGGCGCGGCGCCGAGCGACGGCTGCGTCATCGGAGAGGAAGGCTCTGTCCGGGGCGGGGTCTCTTCCGGCCGCGGAGACGCTGCGGCGCGGGTCGACCCGCTCACGACCGGGAAGCGCTCAGGGCGACCGTCACGCCGCGTGCCGCAGTGTCCAGTGCCGTCTCGAGCTCGGTCACGACCGACGGCGACAGCGTGCCGCCCTTGGCGATATGGGTGCGCAGGTCGGTGCGCACCCTGGCTCGGAAGGCGTTGATCACGGCGTCGGCACGGTGCATCTCCTCGCGGCTGACGAGACGGGAATCGTCGGTCGCCGTACGAGGCCGGTTCTTCGCCGCCGCGCGCTCGCCCTTCTCTGCCGCGGCCAGGTCGGCGCGCAGACTCTTCATCGCGTCTTGCACGCTCTGTCGCACCTCGCTCGCGATCAGGCGTACCGAGTCGGTGAGCCCGGCCTCGATGCCGGCGAGGTCGCCCTCGCGAGAGGCGAGCTCAGCCCTGCCGGCATCGGTGATGGAGTAGATCGTGGTGCGACCGTCGACGGTCTTGGTGACCAGGCCCTCCTCCTCGAGCTTCGCGAGCCGCGGGTAGATGGTGCCGGCGCTGGGCGTGTAGGTGCCGCCGGTGCGATCGGTGAGCGACTGGATGATGCCGTACCCGTGCTGCGGCGCCTCGGCGAGGAGCGAGAGCAGGTACAGGCGCAGATCGCCGTGGGAGAAGACGGCGGGGCTCATGCTTCCCACTCCTCGTCTTCCGTGATCGATGCCGGCGTGCGACGGAGCACGGTGACCCCGCCCGAGACGGAGTTCGCGCGCAGGTCGACGAATCGTCCGGCGAGCTCTCCGGTCGTGCCGGTGTAGTTGCTGGGGCCCGAGGTGCTGCGCTCGACGCCGTCGATCAGCAGACGTCCGCTCAGGGAGCGGATGACGTAGTTCGCGGCCAGTGACTCGTCGAGGCGCACGGTGGTGCCGCCGGAGACCGAGTTGACGTTGATGGTGTTCACGTCGCCCGCGGCATCGACCAGCGTGGAGCCGGACACGATGTCGACGGTCGCACGGCGCACGGTGCCTGTGACGGCCACGTCGCCTGAGACGCTGTTCGCGGTGATCGAGCCGGTGAGGCCGCGCACCTGTACGTCGCCGGAGACGGAGTTGACCGTGAGGTCGCCGATCAGGGTGTCGACGATGATGTCGCCGGACACGGTGTTGAGCCTGGCGTCGTTGCGGAGTCCGGAGACCAGCGCGCCGGCGCTGACGACGCCGAGGTTCAGGGCGATCGCGCGGGGGACCGCCACGCTCACCTCGGCGCGGGGGCCGCCGGAGCCGAAGTTGCGGAACACCTCGAGGAAGTTGTCCCAACCCAGCTGCGGGTGGTCGATCTCGACCTCGCCGTCGTGCGCCTCGACGCGCAGGTCTTTGGTGGTGACGCCGTGCACCTCGATGCGGATGCCCGGTTCGTCGTGGGCGATGATGTCGACCTGTCCGCCGACGAGGCCCACCTTGAGGCGGGTGACGGATTCGATGTCGATGACGCGTTCCTCGCCGGGGGCGATGAGCCACTTCTCGGTCATGTCTGCTTCTCCTGGGTTGAGGGTCACGATATATCGTGTGTTGCCACAATAACACGATATATCTCGATCCTGTCAACCCCCTCTTCCGGTGCGGGCGCATCGCCGCGACGGCCGCGCGTCCGTCCGAGCGCCGATGGGCCGACCGGTAGTCTTCGACGGAAGGACTTCGAGGGGAGAAGATGTGGCAGGGCGATCGACGAAGCAGCCCATCGCCGACCGAATGTACGAGGTGCTGCTGCACCAGTTCATGTCGGGCGAGCGGGCGGCGGGGCAGAGCCTGAACATCGGAGCCCTCTCGCGTGAGCTGGATGTCAGTCAGACACCCCTGCGTGAGGCGCTGGCGCGGCTGGAGCACACCGGGCTCGTTCAGCGCGAGGCGTTGCGAGGCTACCGGGTGGCCCCGGTCATGACGCGCGACGAGGTGGAGCAGCTGGGCGAGGCCCGCGTGCTGCTGGAGCCCCGTCTCGCCTACGAAGCCGCGCAGCGCACGACCCCCGAATTCCTGGAAGGCCTGCGCGAGGCGGTGGAGGACTTCCGGCGCTCGGCCGAGGTCGCCGACACCGAGACCGAGGGTTTCGATCTCTACTGGCGCAGCGATGCGCGCTTCCACATGATGATCGCGGCGCAGTCCGGCAACGCCTTCCTGGAGATGTCGTACGCGGCACTCGGTGGGCAGATCCAGCGGTTCCGTCTGTTCTCGAAGTTCGGACGCACGGGCGCCGTGAGTGCCGCGCCGGAGCATGACGCGGTCTATCAGGCGATCGTCGCCGGTGACGCGGAAGGTGCGGCCGCAGCGATGAGGCACCACATCATCGGTGCCACCGAACGGCTTCTGGAGGCCTGAGCGGCGGAGGGGCTCCGCGGAGCCCGGGAGCTGTCGGTTCTCGTGGATTGCGCTATACTATTTTTTGTGAGCGCGCAGAATGAGGGCACCATGTCGGCGTCGACGACCGGGTCAGCAGGATCATCCGGGTACGTCGCACGTCCGCTCGTCGAGGGCTTCCCCGGCAAGTCGAGCTCTCACGGCGCCTTCGGCTGGAGCAGCCTGTGGCTGCTCGACGACGGTGTGCGGCGAGTGCTCATCGATGCCGGTCAGCCCGCGTACATCCCCCTCATCCACGCCGGCCTCGAGCGGTACGGACTGACCACGGACGACGTGACGGACGTGCTGTTGACGCACATGCACTGGGACCACGTCTCGAACTTCCCGATGTTCGCCAACGCGACCACCTGGGTGGGGGAGCGCGAGCTGCGCTGGGCCGCGGAGCAGCCGTCCGGCACCCCTTTCCTCCCCGACCTCCACGTGCAGGAGCTGCTTCGCCGCACCGATCGGGTCGGGCGCATGACAGCGGGCCAGGAGGTTCTCCCCGGCATCCACGCCATCGACAGCGCCGGGCACACCCCGCATCACCTCGCCTTCTATCTCGAGCGCGCCGACGAGAAGCGCGTGTTCGCCGGCGATGCGGTGAAGAACCTGTACGAGCTCGCCTCAGGACGGGTCGACTCCACGCTCGACCTCGACGCCAGCGCGGCGACGATCGTCGCGATGCGCTCGCTGCTCACCGACACCGGAGCCAACCTCGTGCCAGGGCACGACGTGGAACTGCGATGGGAGGACGGCGAGGTGCGTCGCCGGCACGCCGCGAGGGCCGCGATCGGATTCTTCGCCGACGCATCGACGGGTGAACAGGACCGCAGCATCGGCTGACAGCCGAGCGCGCAAGAGAGGACGATGATGACGACAGTGCTGTACACCGGCGGAACAGGGCGCATGGGGCGGGTGATCCGCGAGGGTCTCGCCGCCCGATACGACCGCGTCGTGCTGTTCGCGCGTGCCGACGCCGACGAGTCGCTCTTCCCCGGCGAGCAGATCGTGATCGGCGACCTCGGCGACCTCGACGCTCTCACGGCAGCGGCCGAGGGCGTGGACGTCATCGTGCACCTCGGCGGCATCGCCGACGAAGCGCCGTACGACGACATCCGCCGCGTGAACATCGACGGCACGTACCACGTCTACGAAGCGGCGCGACGGGCCGGCGTTCGCCGCGTCGTCTACGCCAGCTCCAACCACGTCGTCGGTTTCCACCCGGCGAGCGAGGTCCTGGACGAGAGCGCACCGCTTCGTCCTGACACCTTCTACGGGGTCTCGAAGGCGTTCGGCGAGGCCATCGCCAGCCTGTACCACGACAAGTGGGGGATCGAGTCGGTGCTCGTACGCATCGGCACCTTCCGCCCGGAGCCCGATGACAGGCGTCAGCTCGCGCTCTGGCTCAGCTGGCGCGACGGCATCGAACTCTTCCGCTGCGCGATCGAGAGCGCCCCGTCGGGCTGTCAGGTCGTCTACGGCTGCTCTGCCAACACCGGGCGCTGGTGGAACGGCGACGCGGGGTGGGCGGCGATCGGCTACGTGCCCCGCGATGACGCCGCCGATCACGCCGACGGCGTCGACCTCGATGCCCCTGCACCCACCCTGCACGGCGGCGCCTTCGCCGCCCCCGACTATGAAGGAGGGATCTGGTGACATCGACCGATTCCCACGACGTGCTGATCACCACCGCATTCCTCGAGCCCGGCGACGAGGTCGACCGGATGCTGCGCGGCGCCGGACTCACGACTCGGCACGAGCCCGAGCTGGAGCGCCTGGACGCCGAGGATCGCGCACGGGCGCTCGCCGGAGTCCGGGCGATCATCGCCGGCACCCGCCCTCTGGGCGATGACGAGTTCGCGCAGGCCCCCGAGCTGCGGCTTGTCGTGCGCACGGGCGTCGGCTACGACAGCGTCGATGTGAGCGCGGCGACCGCGCGCCGGGTGCCTGTGTGCGTCACCCCTGGCGCCAACCGGCAGGCCGTCGCCGAGCACGTCTTCGCCCTGGCGCTGGCGTGCGCCCGGCGCATCCCCGAGAACGTGAGCAACCTCGCCGCAGGGACGTGGCAGCAGCTCACAGGGCGGGAGCTGCGGGGCGCGACTCTCGGGATCCTCGGGCTGGGCTCGATCGGCAAGGCGGTCGCGACGATCGCGGCGGGCTTCGGCATGCACGTCGTCGCGTACGATCCGTACTTCGACGAGAGCTTCGCCGAGGCCAACGGCATCCGTCGCCTCGAGCTCGACGAACTGCTGCGGGAGGCCGACTTCGTCACACTGCACCTCTTCCTCGACGAGTCCACCCGGCACCTCATCGACGCCTCGCGCCTGGCCATGATGAAGCCCGACGCGGTGCTGATCAACACGGCGCGCGGGGGCATCATCGAGGAGGATGCGCTGGTCGACGCCGTGCGCGACGGGCGCATCGGCGCCGCCGCTCTCGACGTCTTCGCGGACGAGCCGCTGGGAGCATCGAGCCCGCTCCTGCACACCCCCGGCATCCTCGCCACGACGCACGTCGCGGGCGCGACACGTGAGGCACGTGGCGAGTCGGGTCGGATGGCTGCGCGCAACGTGATCGCGGTTCTCGGCGGCCAGGCACCCGAGTTCGTGGTGAACCCCGACTACGACGCGGTGACCGCATGATCGTCGAGACGTCGTCGGGGCCGGTGCGCCTCGCCGCCAACCTCAAGTGGTTGTTCACCGAGGTCCCCTTCGCCGAGCGGTTCGACGCGGCAGCCGAGGCGGGCTTCACCGCGGTGGAGTTCGCGTCGCCGTATGAGCTCGCCCCCGCGGAGGTGCGTCGTCTGCTGGACGACGCCGGCCTGACGCAGATCCTCATCAACACGCCGGCCGGAGCCGCAGGGTCGGCCACGGCATCCGGTGCGGCGTACGTCCCCGGCGCGGAGCAGGAGTTCCGCGACGGGGTGCTGCGGGCTCTGGAGTACGCGGCTGTCCTCGGGGCCGGCGTGGTGCACGCCATGGCCGGGATCGCGCCGTCCGACGCCGACGCCGACGCGGCCTTCGCGACGTATGTGTCCAACATCTCCTGGGCGGCCGCGCAGGCGCGTGGCACCGGGGTGCGGATCGCGTTGGAAGCGATCAACAAGCGTGATCAGCCCGGCTACGGCCTCGCGTCGATGGAGACCGCTGCGGCGGTGGCGCAGGCCGTGGATCCCGACGTCGTGGGCGTGCTGTTCGACGTCTACCACGCGCAGGTCGACCGCGGGAACGTCATCGAGCGGTTCGAGCAGCTCCAGCCGACGGTCGTGCATGTGCAGATCGCCGACAACCCCGGTCGCGGCGAACCCGGAACGGGCGAGATCGCCTACGAGCGCGTGCTCGCCCAGATCGCGCAGAGCGGATACCCCGGGTGGATCGGCTGCGAGTACGCCCCCGTCGCGGGCACCCGCGAAGGACTTTCCTGGATCGAGAGGACCCTCCGGTGACCGAACCGAGGATCGCGCTCATCAGCGCGACGCCGCTGGCGATCGCTCCGGCGACCGCCGCCATCACCGCCGCGCTTCCCGCAGCGACCGTGTGGAACCTGCTCGATGACCGTCTGCTCGCCGACGCGCAGACCGAGGGCGGCATCACCGCGCCGCTGGCTGCGCGCATGGACGGCCTGATCGAGCTCGCCCTCGCCGGGGGAGCGGACGGCGTGCTGCTCACCTGCTCGCAGTTCGGGGAGCGCGCCGACCGGCGCGAGAGCGACGCCGGCGGACACACCGTCCTCTCGGCGGACGGCCCCCTCTTCGCCGAAGCCGTCGCCGCCGACCCCGAGCGGGTTCTGCTCGTCGCCTCGCTGCCCTCGGCTGCGAGCGACAGCGCAGCGCGTCTGGCGCAGGCGTTCGTGGAAGCCGGATCGGCTGCGCACGTGCACCCGGTCGTGATCCCCGCAGCAGCCGCCCCCCTCGTCGCCCCTGAGCTCGTCGAGACGCTGGCCGCAGCCATATCCGACGTCGATGAGCCCTTCGATCTGGTGGTGCTCGCCCAGTACTCGCTCGCGGGTGCCGCCTCGGCACTCGCCGACCGACTCGGCGTCACGGTCCTGGACGGGCCCGCCGCGGCCGCGCGACGATTGACCACGGTGCTCCAGGAGGAACGCCGATGATCGGCGTCATCGCCGACGACGTGACCGGAGCGACGGATGTCGCCGCGGCGCTGCGCCGCGCGGGACTGCGCACCCTCCTCGCGCTCGACACCGAGATCGACGAGCCCGCTGTCCCGGCCGACGGCATCGTCATCGGCCTGAAGACGCGGTCTCTTCCCGTCGACGAGGCCGTCGCGCAGAGCCTCGCCGCGCTCGCGGTCCTGCGACGGCACGGAGCAGATCTCATCTACGTCAAGTACTGCTCGACGTTCGATTCCACGGACGAGGGCAACATCGGTCCGATCACCGAGGCGATCGCCGATGCCCTTCAGGCCGACCTGGTGGTGACGACGCCGGCCGCGCCCCTGCACGGGCGCACCGTCTATCGCGGTCACCTCTTCGTCGGCGACGTGCTGCTGGCCGAGACCCATATGCGCGAGCATCCGGTGACCCCCATGCGCGATTCCTCGGTGCCGCGGCTGCTCGCGGCGCAGTGCACGGCACCGGTCGGGCTCCTGCCGCTCGAGGTCGTGCAGCGCGGTGCCGACGCCGTGCGCGAGGCCCTGGGAGGGGCACGCGCCGAGGGGACCCGTCACCTCGTGGCCGATGCCATCACGGATGCCGACCTCGCCGTCCTCGCCGATGCCCTCGACGGCGAGCCGCTCGTCGCGGGATCGGCCGGACTCGTCGGAGCGATCGCTCTGCGGCAGACCGCGGGCGGTACGACGGCGCCGGCGCCCCCCTCGGGTCGTACCGCGATCATCGCGGGCAGCTGTTCCCGGCGCACGCTCGAGCAGATCGACCGCTTCGTCGGGTCGGGGAACCCTTCCCACCGCGTCGTGGCCGAGCCCGGTGACACCGCAGAGCTGCTCGCCGCACGCGCTGTGGAGTGGTGGGACCGGCAGCCTTCCGACGCCGCCGCGCTCATCTACTCGTCCAGCCCCGCAGCGCAGCGCCGTCATGACGTGCCGGGCGCCGGGGAACTGTACGAACGGACGGCGGGCCTCATCGCATCCCAGCTGTCCGATCGTGGCGTGAAGCGCATGCTCATCGCCGGGGGCGAGACCTCCGGCGAGGTCATCCGCGCCCTCGGCACGACCGTCGCGGTGGTGGGGGAGGAGGTCGCGCCGGGCGCGCCGTGGATCCACGACGAGGCGCGTGACGTGCACCTGGTCCTCAAATCCGGGAACTTCGGCGAGGAGGACCTCTTCGTCGAGGTCGCGCGACAGGGCCGCACGGCATGAGCGCCGACGCCCGCCGCGCGATCGTGCGCGTCGCCCACTCGATCCACCGCCGCGGCCTCACGCACGGCCGCACCGGGAACCTCGCCGTGCGCGACGGGGAACGCGTGCTGGTCACACCGACGGGCGTGAGTCTCGCCGACGTGGACGCGGACCAGCTGTCGGTGGTCGCCCTCGACGGCGCGCACCTCGACGGTCCGCAGCCGACGAAGGAGGCGTTCCTCCACGTCGCGATGCTGCGCGTGCGGCCGGATGCGAATGCGGTCGTGCACACGCACTCGGTCCACGCGGCCGCGGTGTCGTGCCTGTCCGACGTCGATGCCGAGAACCCGATCCCGCCCCTGACCGCGTACTACGGCATGCGCGTGGGAACACTGCGGATGCTCCCCTACTACGCGCCGGGCGACCCGGCTGCGACCGGTGCTGTGGAGGATGCCGCGCGCGTCACCCACGCCCTGCTCCTGCGCAACCACGGCCCCGTCGTCGCGGGGGTGGATCTTGACACCGCCGTCGACGCCCTGGAGGAGCTCGAGCACACCGCGCAGCTGTTCTTCCTCACGCGTGGCCTCGCCACATCGCCCCTCACCTCGGCGCAGCTGCACTCGTTCGCCACGCCTTCCGGAAGGAACCCCTCGTGATCACCCTGTACAGCGGCCTCGTCGTCAAGAACCCCCTCGTCGAGCACGTCATCCCCGCGTTCGAGCGCGAGACCGGCACACGTGTCGAGGCGACGTTCGAACCCACCACCGTGCTGCTGGAGCGCATCTCCGCGGGCGCGCGGCCTGACCTGGTGCTCGGGGTCTCGTCTTCTGTCACCGATCTCGCGGTTCGTGGCCTGGTGGATCCCTCGCATGTCGCAGAGATCGCGGTCTCATCCGTGGGCTTCGCGCGGCTCGACGGCGCTCCGGCGCCGGTCGACGACTCGGCATCGGCGTTCCTCGACTATCTGCTCGCCGCCCGCGCCGTCGCCTACACGCTCAGCGGGGCGAGCGGTGTGCACTTCATGCAGGTGCTCCGCGAACGCGGACTTCTCGAGCGCATCGATGAGCGCGCCGTGCGGTGCGCGAGCGGGCTCACGGCCGAAGCTCTGCTGGACGGTCGTGCCGATGTCGCGATCCAGCAGGTCAGCGAGCTGCGCTCGGTGCCCGGTGCGCAGGTCGTCGAGCCGATACCCCACGAGTTGCAGTCCTACGGACGGTTCGCTGTCGGCGCTCGGCCTGGAGCCGGGGACGATGCGGCGCGATTCGTCACCCTCTTGACCGAGAAGTCGGCACAGGACGCGTTCGCCGCGTTCGGACTGTCGCGCCCCTGATCCCCGTACGAGGAGAGCACTGATGAGAAGAGTTGTGGTCGACACCGACACCGGTGTGGACGATGCATTGGCCCTGATGCTGTTGGCCGCCGACCCCGAGGTGGAGATCCTGGCGGTGATCAGCGTCTTCGGCAACACGACGGGGGAGCGCGCCGCAGACAATGCGCGGTACGTGCTGGACACCTGCGGGCGCACCGATGTGCCGGTGTACCGCGGTGCCGACGTGCCGATCGTGCAGGAGCTGCGCATGAACCCGGGCATCCACGGCGAGGACGGCTTCGGCAACACGGGCCTGCGCCCTGCCCGTTCCGTGCCGGCGGAGCCGCGCGGGGTCCCGATCCTGCTCGATCTGGTGGATCGGTACGAGGGGGAGATCGACTATCTCGCCCTCGGCCCGCAGACGAACCTCGCCGTGGCGCTCGAGGCGGAACCCGAGCTTCTGACGCGACTCCGCTCGACCACCATCGTCGGCACGCTCGGTCCGGCCCTGTATCACGACACCGCACCGTGGGAGGATCGGCGATTCCGCGTCTCGCGCGATCCCAACGTGTCGTTCGACATCGATGCCGCGCGCATGGTGGCCCGGCATCAGGGCGACGTCACGTGGTGCGGGCCGTATGTCACCCGCCAGGCCCTCGTCCCCGAGGACTTCTTCCTCGAGATCGCCTCCACGACGGGGTTCGCCCCGGCGCAGCTGATCACCGAGATCAGTCGGGACTACGCCGGCTTCTACTCGCGCTCCTACCCGCAGCCGGAGGGGCGTCGGGTCATGGGGATCAACGACAGCATGGCCGTCGCGAGCCTTCTGCATCCCGAGCTGGTGACCGGTGCGGTCATGCGCCCGCTGGAGACCTTCCTCGACGAGGAGACCGGCGACCGCTTCCTCGCGGGAGTGCATCCGGTGAAGGACGAGACACGACCGATCCACCGCGTGATCTTCGACATGGACTTCGACGGCGTGCTGGAGCGCATCGGCGAGGTGCTGCGGCGTCCGCTGCCCTGGCGCTGAGTCACGCGGGCGGCTCAGTCGTAGGTTCGCGCGCGAACCCACGGCATCGGCAGCAGATCGACGGCGGTCACCCACACCGGGTGGCCGCCGTCGTCGACGAGTGTGCGGATGCCCGGTGCGATCGCGGGTACGACCTCGCGGCAGACGCCGCACGGGTTGAGGATGACCGCCGTACCGTCGTCGCGCAGACCGACGGAGACGATGGCCTCCACCTCCTGCTCCCCTCCGATCCGGGCGTTGGCGAGGGCTGTGCTCTCCGCGCAGACGCTCTCCCGAGGGGTGCGCAGGCTGAGGCCGAGGTAGATCGCTCCGGAGGCCCCGCGGGCGGCGGCGGCGACGCGGTGGAGGTTCGTGTCGTGCGCGCGGATGATCAGTTCCGATGCGGCGTCGAGGAGCCGTCTGTCGTCGTCGTCGAGCGAGGAGTTCACGATGCACTTCTTTCTGTCACAGACGGGATTCCTGCTATACTATAGTCGTGTTCGGATCTGCTTCCCGAAGATGAGCACTCCTCGCCGACTGGCAGGAAGTGCCTCATGACCAGGAGATATCCGCATATTAGGGTCGATCACCTCCCTCTCGGGGGCAGAGCAAAGGAGCTCCATGAGCACTGAAGAAGTAGTGGCCGCCGCACCGCAGCAGCTGACGAGCAAAGCGAGCCGATCCGAGCGCCGAAACCTCCGGGCGTTGAGCTGGGGACATGCGCTCGAGTGGTACGACTGGGCGATCTTCGGATTGCTGTCGGTCTATCTCGGCGCGGCGTTCTTCCCCTCCGACAGTCCACTCGCATCGACGTTGAACGCGCTCGCCGTCTTCGCCGTCGGATTCGTCGCACGTCCGCTCGGCGGCGTCGTCTTCGGCTTCGTCGCCGACCGCTTCGGGCGCAGGAAGATCATGATCTTCGCCGTCGGCGCTGTCGCGCTGGGCAGCTTCATCATCGGCGTGCTCCCCGACTACCAGAGCATCGGGGCCATCGCGCCGATCATCGTCGTCGCCGCGCGCCTCCTGCAGGGACTCTCCGCCGGTGTCGAAGCGCCGCTCGGCACGGCGTACGCGCTCGAGCTGGTGCCCAACCGCCCCGGCTATGTCGCCGGCTTCTTCGCGTTCTTCAACAACCTGGGCAACCTGCTCGCGCCGCTCTCGATCTTCTTCATCAGCCTGCTGCTGGGCCCCGAAGCTCTCGCCGCATACGGCTGGCGCATCCCGTTCATCGTGGGCGGGCTGTTCGGTCTGATCGTGCTGTGGCTGCGTCGCACGCTCCCTGAGACGCTCGACACGGCGGCGATCCGCACGGTCGGCGCGATCCCCACCAAGGACAACTCGGTGTGGCGCGACGTGCGCAAGTACTGGCTGAGCGTGCTCGCCACCGTCTTCATCGTGGGCGCGATCCAGGCATACAACTACACGTGGATCGCGGGCCTGCCGAACCTGGCGAACGGAACGTTCGGCGAAGACCCGACCGCCGTGTTCGCCATCACCACCGGAATGGGCGTCTTCCTGACCGTCGGAGCCTTCGCGCTGAGCCGAATCCTCGATCGGTTCCCGATGTCCCGGTGGTTCGTCATCGCGCGCATCGCGGCCATCCCGACGATCTTCCTGGCGCTGCTGTACTCGCAGCCCGGGATCGGAACGCTCGCCGGGGTGATGTTCGGCGGTGCGATCGTGCTGCTTCTCAACATGACGATCTTCGTCGTCGTCTCCAACTCCCTGCTGCCGCAGCACATCCGCGGCACCGGACTCGGTCTCGGGTACGGCCTCGGCGTCGCCATCTTCGGCGGCACCGCCTCGTACCTGCTGCTCTGGCTGCAGAGCCAGGGGATGATGTGGGTCTTCCCGATCTACATCGCGACCCTGTGCGCGATCAGCGTGGTGCTCTACATCCTCGCGAAGCGGCGCAACGGCCTCTTCGTGGGCAAGTGACCTCCTGATGGATCTCTGGCGCGAGATCGTCGGCTGGGCCGGCAGTGCTCTCCTGATCATCTCGATCCTGCAGCCGACGATCTCGCGCCTGCGCTGGTTGAACCTCGGAGCCTCGTCGCTGCTCATGGCGTACAACCTGATGCTCGGCAGCGCGCCCATGGTCGCACTCAACATCACGTTGATCGCGATCAACTGCTGGTACCTGTTCGTCGTCGCGCGCGCCGCGCGGGCGAAGACGGCGAACGCAACCGCGCTCAGTGAAGAGTCCGACCGGCGCGCTCGCCGCTAGGACATGACAGAAAGTATGAGTATGGAACGACTGATCATTGACACCGACCCCGGGATCGACGACGCGGGGGCGCTGTTCTGGGCGCTCTCCTCGGATGCCTTCCACATCGAAGCGCTGACGACGGTCTTCGGCAACGTGGATGTCGACACCGCCACGGCGAACGCCCGCAAGATCGCCGCCGTGGCCGGCCGTTCCGACCTGCCCATCTGGAAGGGCGCGAGCCGACCGCTGGTGGGCGAGCCGCACTTCGCGGAGCACATCCACCGACCCGGCGGGGTGGGCTTCTGGGAGTACCCGGATCCGGATCCTCATGCAGAGGTCGAGCCCGACGCCGTGCGTCGGATGATCGACACGGTCATGTCGGCGCCGGGCGATGTGACGATCATGGCGCTCGCGCCACTCACCAATGTCGCTCTGGCCATCAAGCTGGAGCCGGAGTTCGCGCGCTCGGTGCGCCGCATCATCTACATGGGTGGGGCGGCGCTCACGTGGGGCAACGTGACCCCCGTCGCGAGTGCGAACATCTTCAACGATCCCGAAGCCGCGGAGATCGTCATCCAGTCCGGCGCGCCCCTCACGCAGGTGGGACTGGACGTCTCCCGGAGCTTCGCCCTCACGCCGGACCACGTCCGCACGCTCTGGGAGTCGCGCTCGCCGATGGGCCTGGCGCTGTGCGAGATGATCGGATACCCGGATCGTCAGGATGACCCCGACGAGATGCCCGAGTGGAAGACCGAGGGCATGCACCTCAACGACGTGCCCTGCGTCGCCTATGCCCTCAACCCCGACTGGTTCACGGTGCGCAACCTCCGTGTGGATGTCGAGCTGAACGGCACGCACACCCGCGGACAGACCGTCGTGCAGATGATCGATCGCTGGCAGGGTGTGCCGAACGTCGACGTGCTGTTCGACATCGATGCTCAGGCGGTCGCCGACGCGCTGACGGCTTCGCTCACCGCGTTCGGAACAACCACCGACTGATTCGCGCCTCGCCGACGAACGGCCTCACCCTCAGATAGGGGTGAGGCCGTTCGTCGTTTTCAGGAGCGAGTTGACCTTGACGCAACGTCAACTTCTAGAGTTCAAGACAACACCACGCAGGGCACGAAGGAAGGAGGAGCGATGGAGAAGGAGGACTGGTCGATCCAGGAGATCGCCCGCCTCGCCGGCACCACCAGCCGCACGCTGCGGCACTACGACGACATCGGTCTGCTGCCGCCGTCGCGCATCGCCCACAACGGCTACCGGCACTACGACGGACAGGCGCTCGTGCGTCTGCAGCGCATCCTGCTGCTGCGCGAGCTCGGACTCGGACTGCCGCAGATCGCGGAGGTGCTCGGCGCGGCATCGGTCGGCGAGGGCGCCGGCAGCGAGGCGACGGCACTCGAGACCCATCTCACGCTGTTGCGCGAAGAGCAGACCCGGCTGGCGCGGCAGATCGCGTCGGTCGAATCCACCATCACGGCATTGAGAGGAGGTGAGAACCTCATGGCAGAGAACATGTTCGACGGCTTCGATCACACCCGCTACAAGCAGGAGGTCGAGGAGCGCTGGGGCGAGAAGGCGTACGCCGACGGCGACAGCTGGTGGCGGGGGATGACCGACGCCGAGCGCACCGACTGGCAGCAGCGCGTGTCCGACCTCGGGCGCGACTGGATCGCCGCGGCGGAGAGCGGCATCGATCCGGCGTCCCCCGCGGCCCAGGAGGTCGCTCGGCGTCACGTCGAGTGGCTCACGGGCATCCCGGGTACACCTGCCGCCGCCTCCGGCGGTGACGTCAAGGCGTACGTGATCGGGCTCGGCGAGATGTACGTCGCGGACCCGCGCTTCGGTGCGAACTACGCGACATCATCCGGAGGCACGCACGGCGCCGAGTTCGTCCGCGACGCGCTTCGGGTCTACGCGGACGGCAACCTGTAGCTCCGGGCTCGACGGCAGAAGCCCCCTCGTGTGCGATCTCGCGCACGAGGGGGCTTCTCCGTCCGGGCACAGCGCGTACCGGACCGCCTCACCCGGGTGCAAGGGGGAGGTCGTGGCCCGGGTCCGGGCGTAGGGTCATGCCATGAGACGGCGCGACGACCCAGGATCGACGGGACTGTTCATCGCTGCGGCCACGGCCTACGCCGTGAACGTCGCGCTCGGAGCATCCGTCGCCCTGCGCCTGATCGACACCCGTCGCTTCCGCTGGCTGCACCACGCGCTGTACATCGCGACGTGCGCGACCTCTGTGTCCGCCCTCGTGGCGGGCTGGTCGCGGGGTCCCCGCACCGCCGGGCGCCGTGCCGCTCTCGCGTTGCTGCCCGCGGCCGTGCCCCTCGCGGCGATCCCCTACCTCGGCACTCACACCCGACGGCACCCGCTGGTCGCGCTCGCCGCTGCTCCCTTCATCGTCGCGGGGCTGGTGCTCTCGCGATCCGCCGCCGACCGGAAGTGAAACGTATGGAACTGCTCGATGCCATCCGACGCCGCAAGACCACGAACGGCGCTTTCCTGCCCGACCCCGTCTCCGAGGATCACCAGCGCATCCTCCTGGAGGCCGCAGGGCGTGCCCCCTCGCAGCTGAACAGTCAGCCCTGGCGGTTCGTCGTGATCGAGAGTCGCGACACGATCGAGCAGATCGCCCGCATCTCGGGGGAGAGCATGACCGAGGCGATGTCGAACGGCACGTTCTTCGAGCGCTACAAGCCCTACTTCCGCTTCAGCCAGGCCGAGATGGAGGAGAAGCGCAGCGGCATGCTGTTCGACAAGCTGCCCGCCGCTCTTCGGCCGTTCACGAGTCAGGTGTTCACCAAGCGCGGGCAGACGCTGATGAACACCTTCGGGGTGCCGAAGACCCTCGGCGCCGAGAACCGGAAGCTCGTCGCGGGATCACCGCTGCTGCTGGGCGTGATGCTCGACCGCAGCGAGTACCGGCCGGGACAGCTCTCCTCGTTCTACTCGGTGTTCAGCATGGGCGCGGCGATGGAGAACGTCTGGCTCACCACGGTCGAGCTCGGCATGGGCATCCAGTTCATCTCGTTCCCGATGGAGGTTCCGGGGCGCTGGGAGGAGATCGTCCAGCTGCTGCGGGTGCCGGACGACCTCGAGCTCATGGCCGTCTATCGGCTGGGCTACCTGCCTCCGGAGCAGCGCCGGCCGGCGATCGACTGGTCGAGCAGTCAGCGCAAGCTCGTGTCGCAGTACGTGTTCCGAGAGAACGGCGACACGCCGCAGCAGGGGTGGGACGGTGCCCCTCCCGCCGGCGACATCACTCCGGGTCCGTCGGCGACAGCGGGGTGAGGTCCCGCAGCGCCGGACCCTCCAGACGCGTGCCGTCCGGAGCGAAGCGGGAGGCGTGCAGCGGGCAGTCCCAGGAGCACTCCGCGTCGTTCCAGGCGAGCACCCCGCCCAGGTGCGGGCACACGCCGCTCACGGCGCGGGTCACACCGTCCACGGTGGAGACCGCGATCGGGCGCCCGGCCCGATTCGCCACCACACCCTCGCCCTCGGTGGGCTGGGGGACGGGGGTGCTGCGACTTTCGGCATCCGCCCAACCGGAGACGAGTGCCGTGGCGACCTTGCCGCCCTCCACGGCCCCACGACGGATGTCGGCGGGGACCGTCAGGCGCGTGCCGATCGTCGTGATCCAGCTCGGGCGGTCGCGTCGGGGCGTGCCGAGGATCTCGGAGGTCAGTCGTTGCGCGGCGGCGGGAGCGTTCGAGAGCCCCCACTTGGCGTAGCCCGTCGCGAAGCGGATGCGACCGAGGCCGCGGGGCATCGCCCCCACGAACGGGATGAGGTCGTGCGACTCGTAGTCCTGCGCCGACCACCGATGGGTCTCCTCGGCGCCGGGGAAGTGCAGCTGCGTCCAGGCGATGAGATCCTCCACCGCTGCCGCCTCGCCGTCCGAGCGACCGACCGGGTGGCCGTTGCCGCCCACGACGAGCCGCGCGTCGCCGCCGGGGCCGTCCGCTGCGGTGACCGGGCGGATGGAGCGCGTCGGTCCGTCGACGGAGAGGAACATCCCCTCGGGGAGGTCGTCCGGCACCCGGAAGGACACGCAATAGGACCGGAGCCCCCGCGTCTTGGCGAAGTACAGGCCGCGATCGGTGATCGGGGTGCCCGTCGCGAGCACGATGTGGTCGGCGAAGAGCGGGCCCTGCGTGGTGTCGACACGTCCGGTCAGCGCCCTGGTCCTCGTCGCTCTGACGCCGGTGTGGAGCGTGCCGCCCGCGGTGAGCAGCTCCTGGGCGAGGGCCACCGACACGGCCACGGGGTCGATCGCGACCTGATCGTCGAGCGCCACGGCGGCGGCCACGGGGAACGGCGTCGCGGGGAGCGCGGTGGACGGCAGCAGCCTCGCCGGCACGCCCGCCTCGCGTGCGGCGGAATGCTGCTCGTCGACGGTGTCGATCCCGGCGGGCCCCTGGGTGTACGAGTGATCGGTGTGGCGCGTGAAGGGGACTCCCGCGAGTTCCGCGAACGCGAGCAGCCACTCCATCCCCGAGCGGTTGGCGTCGACGTACGCGCGGACGAGCGCTGCCGGGTGGTGCCGTCGGATGGTCGCGAGCTGTGCGCCCTGCAAGAGGGAGAGCTTTCCCGTGTTCGCGCCCGTCGCGAGCTGGGCGATGCCGCCCGCGTCGATCACCGCGACATCGAGGCCGGCCCTGGTGAGCATCACCGCCGTCGAGAGGCCGGTGATCCCGGCGCCCACGATCACGACGTCGTGCAGGGCTCCGGGCTCGAAGGGCGATCCGGCGGGCAGTGTCCGGTCGAGCTTCCACAGGGGATTCATGTCGTCAGTCAACGCTGTTCGCGATCCGGTATCCACCGCCTTGACATCCGAACGGCGCACTGCCAGTCGGGGACTACAGTGGCGGACGTGAACTTCCGCCGCATCCTCCTCGTCGCCGCCGGCGGCACGATGGGTACGGCGGCGCGGCTCGGCCTGGGGCTCGTGCTCCCGGACACCGGGGCATTCCCCGTCGCGGTGCTCATCGCGAACGTGGTCGGGGCGCTGCTGATCGGCGTGCTGGCCGCGCGTCTTCCGGCATCGGCCGACCTGCGGCTGATGCTCGGAACCGGCGTGCTCGGAGGCTTCACGACGTACAGCGCCTTCATGACGGGCACGCTCGACCTGTGGACGAGCGCGCCGATCCTCGCCATCGTCTACGCCGTGGGCACCCTCGTGCTCGGTCTCGGTGCGGCGGCACTGGGGCTGCATCTCGGTCGCCCCCGCACCGGGAGGACATCGTGAGTCCGCTGCTGTTCCTCGGTGCCGCGCTCGCCGGAGGGATCGGCGCGGTGCTGCGCTATCTCGTCGACCTCGGGGTCGCTCGTCTGGCCGGACGCCGCTTCCCCTGGGGCATCCTGCTGGTGAACATCTCGGGATCGTTCGCGCTCGGGCTCGTCACCGCCGCGCTGCCGGATGCCGCCTTCCTCCTCGGGGCGGGGCTGCTCGGCGGCTACACGACGTTCAGCACGGCGATGCTCGACACGGTCGCTCTGTGGCGTGACGGCGAACGCCGGGCATCCGCGTTCAATGCCATCGGGATGCTGCTGCTCGGCGTGCTCGCGGCCGGCCTCGGCCTGGCTCTCGGCTCCCTCTTCTGATTCGGGGTTGCGACGGGCGGTTCCGTCGCGTTATCCTCCTTGCTAATCGATTAACGCTAAACGATTAACACCCCCGCACTCGTGCACCTGTCGAAGGAGACACCGATGCCCCGTACGACCAGCCGCGCTCTCGGCGCACTCGCCGCATCAGCGGTCGCCGTCCTCGCCCTGAGCTCCTGCTCCGCCTCGACGGGCGGCGGCTCCGACGGCGACGTGACCCTCAGCTACGCCATCTGGGACGAGAACCAGAAGCCGGCGATGGAGGACATCGCCGCGGCGTTCACGAAGGAGAACCCGAACGTCACGGTCGACGTCCAGGTCACGCCGTACAAGGAGTACTTCACCAAGCTGCAGACGGCCGCGACCGGCGGCTCGGCGGCGGACGTCTTCTGGATGAACGGCCCGAACTTCCCGCTCTACGCCTCGAACGGTCAGCTCGCCCCGCTCGATGACGGGGGGATCGACGCCGCCGACTACCCGCAGGGCCTGATCGACCTCTACACCTACGACGGCAAGCTCTACGGCGCCCCGAGGGACTTCGACACCGTCGCCCTCTGGTACAACAAGGCGCTGTTCGACGCCGCCGGCGTCGAGTACCCGTCGGCGGACTGGACGTGGGACGACTTCACCGCCGCTGCCGCGAAGCTCACCGATCCCGCGAAGGGCCAGTTCGGAGTGGCGGCCAGCCAGTACGGCCAGGAGAACTTCTACAACTCCATCGCGCAGGCCGGTGGTGAGGTGATCTCGGCCGACGGAACGAAGAGCGGATACGCCTCGCCGGAGGCGCTCGCGGGCATCGAGCTGTGGACCGATCTGATCGCCGCCGGGTCCTCGCCCACGGCGGAGCAGATGACCGATACCAACCCCGAGGACTTCTTCCTCTCCGGCAAGGTCGCCATGTTCCAGAACGGGTCGTGGGCGGCGATCGCCTACGCCGACAACGCCGACATCGGCGACATCGTCGACGTCGCCCCGCTCCCGGCGGGGGTCGAGGGCAACCAGAGCGTGATCCACGGCGTCGGCAACGTCGCGAATGCGAAGAGCGCGCACCTGGCCGAGGCCAAGGCGTTCGCGGAGTTCGCCTCCGGAGAGCAGGCCGCGAAGATCCAGGCCGAGACCGGCACCGTGATCCCCGCATTCACGGGAATGCAGCAGGCATGGGTCGACGCCCTGCCGCAGTACGACCTGCAGGTCTACATCGACGCCCTCGACAACGCCGTGCCGTACCCGGTGTCGAAGAACACCTCCGCCTGGACGAGCATCGAGAGCGAGGTGCTCTCGCAGGTGTGGTCGGGAGCGGTGACCCCGAAGGAGGGCCTCCAGGACCTCGCCGACCAGATGCAGGCGGCACTGGACGCCGAGCAGGAGTGACCGCATGACCGTCATCGCACCTCGTGCGGTCGAGACGGCGCAGCGGATGCCGCAGCCGCAGGGCTCCGGCATCCGCCGCCGCCGGCGGAGCCCGGGAGCCTCGCCCTGGTGGGCGCTGGTCTTCCTCGGGCCGACCGCACTGGGCATCACCGTGTTCTATCTCTGGCCGACCGTCCGCACGCTCATCATCTCGTTCACGAAGTCGGGCCCGTTCGGCGGATCCGAGTGGGTGGGCATCGAGAACTACACGCGCCTGTTCCAGGACCCCGAGCTCATCGGAGCCCTTCGCAACACCGCGATCTACACGATCATCGCCCTCATCGGCATCCCGCTCGCGGTCGGGATCGCCGCTCTGCTGAACACGGCGGGGCTCAAGGGTCGCAGCGCCTACCGCACGCTGTACTTCATCCCGGTCGTCACCATGCCGGCCGCCATCGCGCTGGTCTGGCGCATGATCTACAACGGCGACTACGGGGTGCTCAACGCCGCGCTCGGCGCGGTCGGCATCGAGGGGCGCAGCTGGCTCACCGACCCGAACACCGCGTTGGTCGCGATCGCCGTCGTCGGCATCTGGGCGGGACTCGGGACCAACATCGTCATCTTCCTCGCCGGTCTCCAGGGCATCCCCGACACGATCATGGAGGCTGCCGACCTCGACGGCGCGGGCCCCGTGCGCAAGTTCTTCTCCATCACGATCCCGCTGCTGTCGCCGTCGATCTTCTTCGTCAGCGTGATCAGCGTGATCGGGGCGCTGCAGGTGTTCGACCTCATCTACATGATGCTCGGACGCAGCAACCCCGCCATGCCGAACACCCGCACGGTCGTCTACCTCTTCTACGAGGCGGGCTTCCTCGACAACGACCGCGGCTATGCGGCCGCCGTCGCCTTCCTGCTGCTCGTGATCATCCTGATCCTCACGATCGTGCAGTTCCGTCTGCAGAAGAAGTGGGTGCACTATGAGTGACGTCTCGCTCGACACGCGCGCCGTGGTCGGCGCCTCCGCCGGCCGCTCCGGGACGCCGAAGAACCGCGGCATCTGGATCGTGCACCTCGTGCTCATCCTCGGCGCGGTTCTGATGGTCTTCCCCTTTGTCTGGCAGCTGCTGACCTCGTTCAAGACGCTGTCCGACTCGGTGCAGGTGCCGCCGTCGTTCCTGCCGCGCGAATGGGTGTTCACCAACTTCGCCGAGGTGTTCGACTCGATGCCCTTCGGGCAGATGTTCCTGAACTCGGTGTGGCTCACCGTGGGGCGCACGGTCGGCCAGGTGGTGCTGTGCACCATGGCGGGCTACGCGTTCGCGCGCATCCCCTTCCCCGGACGCAACGCGCTGTTCGTGGTGTTCCTTTCGGTGCTGATGGTGCCCTCGCAGCTCTACCTGCTGCCGCAGTACGAGATCATCCAGGCACTCGGCTGGCTCAACACCCTGCAGGCGCTCATCGTGCCCGGCATCTTCAGTGCTTTCGGCACCTTCCTGATGCGGCAGTTCTTCCTGTCGATGCCCGCCGAGCTCGAGGAGGCCGCCCGCATCGACGGAGCCAATCCGTGGCAGACCTTCTGGCGGATCATGGTTCCGCTGGCGAAGCCTGGCATCATCGCACTTGTGGTGTTCACCGTGCTGTGGTCCTGGAACGATCTGCTCTGGCCGTTGATCGTGACGACCGACCCCGCGAAGATGCCGCTGTCGGTCGGGCTCTCGCAGCTGGTCGGCATCCACGGCACCGACTACCCGGTGCTGATGGCGGGCGCGCTGCTGGCGACCCTGCCGATGCTCGTGACCTTCATGGTCCTGCAGCGGCAGTTCATCCAGGGCATCGCCTTCAGCGGATCGAAGGGCTGAGACATGGCGAAGAGCGAGCACCAGGCGCCCCGGCGCCCGACCCTGCGCATGGTCGCCGAACGGGCCGGCGTGTCGACAGCGACCGTGTCGTACGTGTTCTCCGGACGGGCGGGTGCCGCATCTGGCGCCGGTGTGGCCGAGGCCACGGCCGCACGTGTGCTGGCGGCCGCCGACGAGCTGAACTACCGGCCGAACAGCGCGGCGCGGGCGATCCGCACCGGACGCAGCGGCATGGTGCAGCTGTCGCTGCACATGCTCAGCGACCCGTGGTCGCTGGCCGTGGCCGACGCGGTGAACGCCGAGGCCAACAGGCACGGGCTCACCACGCTGATCCTCGCCGACGGCGATTGGCACGCCGCGCTCGACCGGGTCGAGAGCGACGTGGCCTACCTCGACGGCGTGGGACTCGACGACCAGGCGCGGCAGAACCTCGCCGACCTCGTGCGTCGCGGACAGCGCCTCGTGGTGTTCTCGGAGCATCTCGAGCCGGACGGCTTCGACGTGATCCGCTCCGACGCGATCCCTGGGTGCGAGATCGCGATGGATCACCTGCTGGAGAGGCACACCGCGATCGGATGCATCGCCGCAGAGGGAGCAGTGCGCCTCGCCGGTGAGCAGGTCACCCGCTACACGCCGTACCTCCAGAAGCTGGCCTCTGCCGGCATCGAGCCTGACCCTGCCTGGACGGTGACGTACGCCGACACCCAGGCGAGCGCCTTCACCGCCGCGGTCGAGCTGCTGTCGGGCGAGAACCGGCCGCACGCGGTCTACGCCACGACCGACTTCGCCGCGATCGCCGCGATCAACGCCGCGCACATGCTCGGGCTCCGGGTGCCGCACGACGTCGCAGTGGTGGGTGTCGGCAACACCCCCGACGCCCGCCTGATCGCGCCCACGCTCACGACCGTCGGTCCGACCGACTTCTACGAGAGGCAGGCGCGCATCATCGTCGACCGTGCCCTCGAGAGCGACTCCGCACCCGGGCGTCTGCACGACTTCGCGTGGACGCTCTTCCCCGGCGGATCGACCGACCTCGACGCCCCCGCACCGCGGGCCCGTTGACCTCGGCATCCGCACAGACTCATCACACAGAAGGACCATCGTGGATCTCCAGATCGGCATCATCGGCTTCGGCGCGCGCTCGACCCTCCAGGAAGAGGTGCATCGTCCGGGGCAGGGGTCACGCATCAGCGCCGTGTGCGACCTCGCCCCGCGCGCTCGCGAGGACGCTCGCGCCCTCGTGCCGGACGCCCTCATCACCGACTCGCTCGACGAGCTGCTGGCCTCGGGCGTCGACGCCGTCATGGTGCTCACACCCGACGACACGCACGCAGCCCTCAGCATCCGTGCCCTCGAAGCCGGAGTGCCGGTGTTCTGCGAAAAGCCCCTCGCGATCGACCTCGCCGACGCCGATGCGATGCTCGAGACCGCACGCCGCACCGGCACTGGTCTCTACATCGGCCACAACATGCGGCACATGCCCGTCATCACCCTCATGCGCGGGCTGATCCAGAGCGGCCGCATCGGCCAGGTCAAGGCCGTGTGGGTGCGGCACTTCGTCGGCCACGGCGGCGACTTCTACTTCAAGGACTGGCACGCCGACCGCCGCCGCACCACCGGACTGCTGTTGCAGAAGGGTGCGCACGACATCGACATCATCCACTGGCTCGCCGGCGCCTACAGCGAGCGGGTCTCCGCGATGGGGGCGCTGAGCGTCTACGGTGACATCACCGACCGCCGCGACAGGGCGGGGGAGCGGATGCCGGACTGGTTCAGCATGGACAACTGGCCGCCCACCGCGCTCACGGGGCTCCACCCCGTGGTCGACGTCGAAGACATCTCGATGGTGAACATGCAGCTGGAGGGCGGCATCTTCGCGTCGTACCAGCAGTGCCACTTCACCCCCGACTACTGGCGCAACTACACCGTGATCGGCACCGAGGGGCGCATCGAGAACTTCGGCGATGTGGCCGGCAGTGAGGTCAAGCTGTGGAATCGGCGGCATGCCGGCGCGGCCGACGCCGACGAGACCTTCATCGTCCCCGAGGTGCCGGATGCGGGTCACGACGGCGCCGACGCGCTGCTCGTCGCGGAGTTCCTGCGGTTCGTCCGCCACGGGGGTCTGACCGAGACCTCTCCCGTCGCCGCGCGCGAGGCGGTGGCCGCGGGCATCCTCGCCACCGCGTCGTTGCGAGGTGACGGCTCGGCGATCGAGATCCCGCCGCTGGATCCCGAGCTCGTCGCCTACTTCGAGCGGGGGCAGGTCGAGGCCGCTCTGGTATGAGCGCAGCGCGGGTCGCCATGCGGTCGGTCTCGTCGAGCACCGATCGCGTGCGGCTCGCACTCGAATCGGTGGCGCTCGTGGTGCTGCTCGCCGCGACCTGGGTGATCGCAGGGGTCGCCTTGCAGGGGGCAGGGGTCGCCGTGGTGTCGGCGGGTCGCACTGGGTTCGCCGTGCTCGGCCTCGTGGCGGTGGCGACTCTGGCGCGTCCGCCTTCGCCGGCGACGGCTCCGCGTTACTCCGGTGGGGAACTCGCCGCCCTCGCCGTCACGGGTGTCGCCGGCTACACGATGCTCTCGACCCTCGCGATCGCTCTCGCGGGCCCGGCGATCCCGAGCCTCGTCCTGTCGCTCTCGCCCGTAGTCGTGCTGCTGCTCGAGAGCGCTCTTGCGCGCGCCCGTGTGCATCCGCTCGTGCTCGCGGCGACCATCGTCGCGGTCACCGGCGCCCTGCTGTACATCGTCCCTAGGATCGACGGCGCAGCGGAGGCGGACGTCGTCGGGGGTATCCTTGCCGCCCTCGGCGCGATGGTGTCGATGTCGGTCTACGGGCTGCTCTTCGCGCACGTGAACCGGGACCGCGCCGGCGCGATCACTGCGCGCATCCTCCCAGTGTTCGCCCTCGGGAGCGTGCCCCTGCTGGTGTGGGCCGTCATCGAGGTGGGACTCGGTGGAATGATCGAGCCGGTCAGCATCGCCGTGCTGGCCGTGCTCGGACTCGGCATCTACGTTCCCGCGTATCTCGTGCAGCATCGCATCATCCTCACCGCCGGCCCTTCATACGTCGCCCTGCTCGGGCTTGCGGTGCCGCCACTGGTGGGCATCGCATCGGTGTTGCTCGGTCTCGCCGCTCCGCCGGGGGCGATCCAGATCTTCGGCGTCGCGCTCACCCTCGCGGGACTGTTCGTCGTCATCCGGATGAGGTTCCGCCGGGTACGCACGGATGCGGAGAGTCGGCCGAACTGACCGGGTCTCGGGCCCCGCAGCGGTCGCCGTCGCGAGCGCGCCCGCTTTCTCCCAGCATCCTCACAATCCGAAAATGTACAAACGTACATGTACGGATGTCCAAGGGGGCGGGATGAAGCATGGTGCGCGTCGTCGACGTGACCCTGAAGCGCGCCGTCTCGAGATCGTCACCGCTGCCGCAGAGCTCATCGTCGAGGTGGGCGCAGAGGCCGTAACGCACCGCATGGTCGCCGCGCGCGCCGGGGTGCCCCTCGGGGCGACGACCCAGTACTTCGACACCCTCGACGACCTCAGGGCCGCAGCCTTCCGTGCGCTCGCCGAAGAGGTCGACGCGCGTCTCGACGGTGTCCGGCAGACCCTCGCCGAGCGCGGCGACAGCCCCGAGGTGATCGCCGCTCTCGTTTTCGAGAGCATGGACGACCACCACGCCGTCCAGGCCGACCGCGCCGTGGTCACGGCAGCCGTGCACGACCCTCGCCTTCGTGAACTCGCGCGACACCTGTCGAACCGCCTCGTCGAACTGCTCGCGCCGACCTACGGCGAAGAACGCGCCAGAGCGGCGATGATCTTCATCGACGGCGTCATGTGGAGCATGCAGATCCGCGACGATCGCCTCGCCCAGTCCTTCATCGAGTCCGCACTGGCGCGGATCCTCGGAGACGCCGTCTCCACCCCTTCCGCAGCGACAGCCACCCCCTGACACCGAGGAAACCGCCTTGTCGAAACTCGCCATCCTGAGCCTGAAGAACCGCGCGCTCATCGCCCTCATCACCATCGTCGCGGCGGTGTTCGGCGGGCTCGCGCTCACGAACCTCAAGCAGGAGCTCATCCCCTCGCTCGAGCTGCCGGCGCTCGTGGTCATGACGACCTACCCCGGCGCATCGCCCGAGGTGGTGGAGAACGACGTGTCCACGCCGGTCGAAGCGGCGATCCAGGGCGTGCCCGGTCTGGAATCGACCACGGCGACCAGCACCACCAACGCGTCGATCGTGCAGGCGATGTTCGCCTACGGCACGAACCTCGCCACGGCCGAGCAGAAGATCCAGCAGGCGATCAACCGCATCTCCTCGCAGCTGCCGGAGGACGTGAGCCCCCAGGTGCTCTCGGTCTCGATCGACGACTTCCCGGTGATCCAGGTCGCCGTCACGGGTTTCGAGGATGCCGAGAACGCCCAGGCCGAGCTCGAGTCCGTCGCGATCCCCGAACTCGAAGACGTCGACGGCGTCAACGCCGCAGAGATCGTCGGCGGGGTCGGGCAGCGCATCAGCATCACCCCCGACGTCGCGCAGCTCGCCGCCGTCGGCACGAGCACCACGGCGATCAGCGATGCCCTGAAGCAGAACGGCACGCTCTTCCCCGGCGGTGATATCACCGAGAACGGGCAGACGCTCACCGTCCAGACCGGGGCGAAGATCACCTCGGTCGAGGAGATCGCCGCGCTTCCGCTGGTCGGCACAGATGCCACGATCGGCGATGTGGCGTCGGTCGTGCAGGAGTCCGACCCCGTCACCTCCATCTCGCGCGTGGACGGCAAGGACGCGCTCTCGATCTCGATCACCAAACTCCCCGCGGCGAACACGGTCGAGGTGTCCAACGGCGTGATCGCCGCGCTCGACACGATCGGCGAGGCCTTCCCCGACGCCCAGTTCACGGTGATCTTCGACCAGGCGCCGTTCATCGTGCAGTCGATCGAGACGCTCGCCACCGAGGGTCTTCTCGGCCTGGTCTTCGCTGTGCTCGTGATCCTCGTGTTCCTGCTGTCGGTCCGGTCGACGCTCGTCACCGCGATCTCGATCCCGACCAGCGTGCTCATCACGTTCATCGGGTTGCAGGCGTTCGGCTACTCGCTGAACGTGCTCACGCTCGGCGCGCTCACGATCGCGATCGGTCGAGTGGTCGACGACTCCATCGTCGTGATCGAGAACATCAAACGCCACTACGTCGGCGATGCCGACAAGGGCGATGCGATCCGTCTCGCGGTGCGCGAGGTCGCCATGGCGATCACCGCATCCACCATCACGACGGTCGCGGTGTTCCTGCCGATCGTCTTCGTCGGCGACATGGTCGGCGAGCTGTTCCGTCCGTTCGCGATGACCGTGACGATCGCGATGGTCGCGTCGCTCCTGGTCGCACTCACGATCGTGCCGGTCCTCGCATACTGGTTCCTCAAGCCCGGCAAGCCGCTGCTCGACGAGCACGGCGACGCGATCGACCCCGAGCACCCCGACGCCCCGCCGACCTGGCTGCAGCGGCAGTACCGCCCGATCCTGGGCTGGACGCTGAAGCACTCCGGCATCACCGTGATCCTCGCGGTCGTCGTGCTCGGTGCCACCCTGGCCGCTGCGCCGCTGATGAAGGTCAACTTCCTCGGCGACTCCGGTCAGAACACCATGACCATCACGCAGGACCTCGGCCCGTCGGCGAGCCTGCAGGCGAAGTCGGATGCCGCGGTCGCGGTCGAGGATGCCCTCCTCGACATCGACGGCATCGAGCATGTGCAGGCCTCGATCGGCACCAGCGGCTCGGCGCTCAGCGATGCCTTCTCCGGCGGTGCGGGTGTCACCTACTCGGTGCTGACCGACTCGGATGCCGACCAGGAGAAGCTCCGCGCCGACGTGCAGGATGCGATCGACGGACTCGGCGACGACGTGGGCGACGTGGCCGTCTCGGCATCGGCCGGCTTCGGATCGAGCGACATCGAGATCACGGTCAGCGCCTCGAACTCCGACGACCTCCAGACCGCGACGACCACGCTGGTCGAAGAGCTCGACGGGCGCGACGGCGTCGGCCAGGTGAGCGACAACCTCGCCGCGTCGCTGCCGTACATCGCCGTCGTGGTCAACCGGGAGGCCGCCGCACAGCGCGGACTCTCCGAGGTCGCCGTCGGAGGCATCGTGTCGGGCACCATGCGCCCGCAGCAGGCGGGATCCGTCGAGATCGACGACACCGCCCTCACGGTCTACATCGTCACCCCGAACCCGCCGACCACGGTCGAGGCGCTCAGGACGCTCGCGATCCCGACCCCCGCCGGCATCGTGCAGCTGCAGGACATCGCCACCGTCGAGCAGCAGAACGGACCCACCTCGATCACCACCGAGCAGGGCCGTCGGACGGCGACGATCACCGTGCCTCCGGCATCCGACAACCTCGCCACCGCCACGCAGTCGGTGAACGAGGCGCTCGCGGCAGTCGACCTGCCCGACGGAGCCTCCGCCGAGGTCGGCGGTGTCGCCTCGCAGCAGGCCGACTCGTTCTCGCAGCTGGGCCTCGCCATGCTCGCGGCGATCCTGATCGTCTACGTGGTCATGGTCGCGACGTTCAAGTCGTTGCGTCAGCCGCTGCTGCTGCTCGTGTCGGTGCCGTTCGCGGCGACGGGTGCGATCCTGCTGCAGATCCTCACGGGCGTGCCGCTCGGCGTCGCGTCGCTGATCGGGGTGCTGATGCTCATCGGCATCGTGGTGACGAACGCGATCGTGCTCGTCGACCTCGTGAACCAGTATCGGGAGAAGGGTCTGTCGACCATCGAGGCGGTCAAGGCCGGAGGCGAGAAGCGTCTGCGGCCGATCCTGATGACCGCGCTCGCGACGATCCTCGCCCTGACCCCGATGGCTCTGGGCATCACGGGGCACGGCGGGTTCATCTCGCAGCCGCTCGCGATCGTCGTGATCGGCGGTCTGATCTCGTCGACCGTGCTGACGCTGATCGTGCTGCCGACGCTCTACAACCTCGTCGAGGGCGCCAAGGAGCGGCGTGCGGCTCGCAAGGCCGGTGGAGCGGGTGCCGGCGGGACCCCGACGCCGGATGCTCCGGTCGGGCCTGATGCGTCCGGTGCCGCTGCGGCGTCGGGGCAGCCGGTGCTGATCGACGCCTCCGGCCTGCCGCACGCATCGCAGCTCACCCGCCGCGAACTGCGCGAGCGCGGGGAGTAGCCGCGCTCGGGTGGTGATCACCTCCGCAGAAAGGCCCCGGATCCGCATCCAGATGCGTGATTCGGGGCCTTTCCACGTGATCGTCGAGGAGGTGCTCACTGCTGCGGCCCCGCAACGAGCCGCCCACAGCGCAAACGGCCGGACTCAGAACAGCGTGATCCCCCAGTGCAGGGTCCAGGTCTCGTCGGGGGCGAGGCGACGGATGCCGAGGCCGCTGTTGAACGCATCGGCGGGCGCGGTCATCGGCTCGATCGCGACCGCGAGATTCTGCCCGGGGTAGGCCGGCGTCGTGTACACCTGCACGTAGTCGAAGCCCTCGCCCTGCCAGAGCGTGACACGACGACCGTCCGGCGCGGTGAGCGAGTGGCGCACGCGCCCGTCGGGGTCGCGTGCGAGATCTGTGAATCCGGTGTCGAGGGTGACATCCCCCAGGCGCACACCTTCGCGCAGCTCGGGTCCGACCGGTCGGGTGCCGGTGGGGAGCATCCGCTCGTCGGTCTCGAACGCCGTCTCCGCGGGCACCCGCAGCACGAGGTCGTGCGGGTCGACGTCGCCGATCGTCACGAACGGATGCGTGCCGAGGGCGACCGGCGCCGGCGTGCTCGAGCGGTTGGTGAGCGTGTGCGTCACCTCGATGCCGTCGGTGGTGAGGGCGTACGTCGCGGTCGTCTCGATCAGGTACGGGTACCCGGTCTGGGGGACGATGTTCGCCCGCAGCACGGCTTCGCTGTCGGTGTGCGCCACCTCGTAGGCCGTGAATCGCAGCAGGCCGTGGCTCGCGTTGCGCAGCTTCGGCTCCGTGATCGCGAGCCTTCGCGTGGTGCCCTCGTCGTCCCACTCCCCGTCTCGCACCCGGTTCGGCCAGGGGGTGAGGACCACGCCGGAGCAGGCCGGGGTGGGCAGGTCGTACGGGTACGGCGGCACGAGGTCGACACCGCCGATGCGCAGCGAACGCAGAGATGCGCCGACCTGAGCGATCTGCGCGTCCACCTCGCCGAGTCGGAGGGTGATCTGGGCGCCGGTGGGGGAAGCGGTACTCACCTCGTCATCGTACGGCCACCATCGGGTCGGCAGTCTCTCAGGCGCGTCGGCTACACTTGACCGGTCGGCTTCGGACACCCGCGCGTTGGCGCGGACGTTTTATGTGTGTGAAGTGTGAGTCCAGGGGCCGATGGTGAGCGTCGCTCGACGCTAATCAACCATCACATGAATGGCCCCGGCCGCTGACAGTCCGGAACCCCGCTGGTCGAGTTCGACCAGGCGCAGGGTGCTCGCGCGTGCGCGCGGCGCTGTTCTCGTGCGAGAACACAGAAAGACACGCAATGCCGAAGAACAAGAAGCCCCGCGGCGGACGCCCGTCCGCGAACTTCGAGCCGCGCTACGGCGCGAAGAAGACCTCCTTCCACGATCGTCACAACGGCGGCCCCGCCCGTGACGGTGCGCGCGATGAGCGCGGTGGACGAGCGGATGCCGGCGATCGCCGCACCGCTCCTGCCGCAGGCGGTTACGACCGTCGCCCCGGCAGCCGCAGCGCCGGCCACCGCGGCTACCGTCCGGCCGAAGCCGAGTCGGGTGCGCCCAAGCAGCGCTGGGGTGCGTCTGAGCGCGCCGGCCGCGACGAGGCCCGCGGCATCCGCAACCGCGCGGAGTCCGGGCGTCGTGAGGCCCCGCACCACCGCAACGACGAGCGCTCCGAGCGCCCCCGCTTCAACGACCGGCCCACCGCCGGCGGACGCTTCGCCGACCGCCCGCGTCGGGACGATCGCGGCGGACAGCGTCCGACCGGACCCGGCACCTACCGCGACGAGCGTGGCGGCGACCGCCCCCGGTTCGACCGCGATGACCGCGCGCGTCGTGACGACCGCGGTGCCGGCACCCAGCGTCAGGGCTTCCGCGACAACGACCACCGCGATGGTGGGCGTCCGGGTCGCGACGACCGACGTGGCGCCGAGCGCCCCCGGTTCGCCAACGACCGCGGTGGAGATCGCCCCCGGTTCGACAACGACCGTGGTGCCGATCGTTCGCGGTTCGACCGTGACGAGCGTCCGCGTCGCGACGACCGTGCCGGCGACCGGACCCGGTCGAACGACCGTGGCGCCGCGCGCCCTGAGCGCTCTTTCGACGCCGACCGCGCACGCCGTGCCTTCGACCGCGACCGCACGCAGCGTTCGTACGAGGGCGGCCGCGACGAGCGTTCGCGTCCGTCGACCGGTGGCGCCTACCGCACCGAGCGCCCGCGCCCGCTGACCTCCGACACTCGGGGGCGTCCGGCGCGCAACGAGCGTCCGAGCCGCAACGACTGGAACGCCACCAGCCGTCCGCCCTCGACCGGAGCGAAGTTCGCACCGGGCGACGACGTCGTGCACGAGCGCCTCGAGGCGAAGTCCGTCGCGGCCGTCGAGGTCGATGGTGTGACCTTCGGCGACCTCGGACTCGGATCGAACATCGTCGAGACCCTCGTCGGTATGGGTGCGGCCACGCCGTTCCCGATCCAGGCCGCCAGCATCCCGGCCGTGCTCGCAGGGCGTGACGTCCTCGCCCGCGGCCGCACCGGCTCCGGCAAGACCATCGCCTTCGGTGCTCCGCTCGTCGAGCGCGTGCTGCAGTCGCAGGCCGGCAAGCGCCGTGAGTTCGGACGGTCGCCGCGTGCGATCATCCTCGCTCCGACGCGCGAGCTCGCGCTGCAGATCGACCGCACGATCCAGCCGATCGCTCGCAGTGTCGGCCTGTTCACCACGCAGATCTACGGTGGCGTGCCGCAGGGCCGCCAGGTGGGCGCGCTCAAGAAGGGCGTCGACATCGTGATCGGCACCCCCGGTCGTGTCGAGGACCTCATCAACCAGGGCAAGCTCGACCTCTCGGACTGCCGCATCGCGGTGCTCGACGAGGCCGACCACATGTGCGAGCTCGGGTTCGTCGAGCCGGTGCAGCGCATTCTGCGTCACACCGCCGACGGCAGCCAGAAGCTGCTGTTCTCGGCCACGCTCGACCGTGAGGTGGCGGCTCTCGTCGACGAGTTCCTCGTCGACCCGGCCGTGTACGAGGTCGCGGGAGAGGACCAGGACTCCAGCACGATCGAGCACCGCGTGCTCGTGATCGAGCACCGCGACAAGGCCGACATCCTCACCTCGCTCGTCGACCGCGATGGCAAGACGCTGGTCTTCGCCCGCACCCGCGCCTATGCAGACATGCTCGCCGAGCAGTTCGACGACGCCGGCATCCCGGCCGTCTCGCTGCACGGCGACCTGAACCAGGCCAAGCGCACGCGCAACCTGGAGCGTCTGACGTCCGGACGCGTGAACGTGCTCGTCGCCACCGATGTCGCCGCCCGCGGCATCCACGTCGACGACATCGACCTGGTCGTCCAGGCCGATGCGCCGGACGAGTACAAGACGTACCTGCACCGCTCGGGTCGCACCGGTCGCGCGGGTCGTTCGGGCCGTGTCGTCACGCTGATCACGCGTCAGCGCCAGCGTCGCATGACCGAGCTGCTCGACCGCGCCGAGATCGACGCGCCGTTCGAGAACGCCCGTCTCGACGACGACGTGATCGAGGAGATCGCCGGTCGCGTGCCGACCGCGGCTGACCTGACCGCCTGAGTCATCTCTCCGAAGGCCCTGTCCCGCTTCCGCGGGGCGGGGCCTTTCGCGTGTGCGCGGTCAGGAGAGCTCGTGCACGTGCACGGCGGAGGTGAGGTTCGTGCCGTTGAGGTCGAGGTAGATCACGCTCTCGGTCACGGTGAGGGTCATGGTGTTGCGGCGCTCGATCAGCACGGCCGCGCTGTCGATGAAGCCGGGGTCGAAGCTGTAGACGCGGATGTCCTCGCGGCGGTGGATGCGCTTGTCCGTCCACGGCGCCATCACCTTGGCGGGGTCGCGGTGGGTGTAGACCACGGTGCGCTCGGCGAGCCTGCTGCCGTAGTGCAGGCGTTCGGCGTCGGGCGCACCGATCTCGACCCAGGCGGTGATGAGGCCGGTGAGGTCGCGCACGAGCACAGCCGGTTCCTCGGTCGAGGAGATGCTGCCGCCGAAGGCGATGCCCTCGGCGAACTCGAGCCCGTAGGCCAGCACGCGCGTGAGCATGTAGGCATCGGTCTCGGACGGATGCCGCGCCACGCGCAGCGAGTAGTCCTCGTAGACGCCGCGATCGGTGTCAGCGAGCTGCACCTCGAATGTGTGGACTGTGGAACCGATCGCCATGATCCCCGAGCCTACGCGGCTGCGGGATGCGCGCTTGACCGTCGGGTCAGAAGAGCATCGGCTGCGCGGGTGACGCCTCGGATCGTGCGCTGGGCGTGAAGCGCACCGTCGCGGCGGTCGACACCGTCGTCTGCACGTGGCCCTGCCCCGGGCGGAACCCGCGGCGGGAGTAGTCGTCTTCGTGACGGCCGTCGAGGCCGTGCATGCGGATCAGCGGACGGGTGCGCTTGGCGAGCCACTGTCGGTACCCCTTCGGGGCCTCGGCCGACGCTCCCGGGTACAGCCCGCGGTAAGACGACACCAGGTCGGGCCGCGCCTCGCCGAGCCACTCGAAGAACCACGGCTTCACTCCCGGACGAAGGTGCAGGGCTCCGTAGATGACGGCGCGCGCCCCGGCCTCCTTGATGCGCACGAGGGCACTGTCGATCGCGGCGAGCGAGTCGGTCATGTGCGGCATGATCGGCATGAGGAACACGGTCACCGGGAACCCGGCATCCGCCAGCGCCCGCACGGTGTCGAGTCGCGCCTGGGTCGTCGGGGCTCCGGGCTCGATCGCCTTCTGCAGGTCGTCGTCGTACATCGCGATCGACATCTGCACATCGATCGGCACCCGCTTCGCGGCCTTCACGAGCAGCGGGATGTCCCGGCGGATCAGCGTCCCCTTCGTGAGGATCGAGATCGGGGTGCCGGACGCGGCGAGGGTCTCGATGATGCCAGGCATGAGCTTGTACCGGCCCTCGGCCCGCTGGTACGGGTCGGTGTTGGTGCCGAGGGCGACGGTCTCGTGCTCCCAGCTGCCGCGCCGCAGCTCCTTCTCGAGCACCTCCACCACATTGACCTTGACGACGATCTGCGAGTCGAAGTCGGCCCCGCCGTCGAGGTCGAGGTACTCGTGGGTTCCGCGGGCGAAGCAATACACGCAGGCATGCGAACACCCCCGATAGGGGTTGATCGTCCAGGCGAAGGGCATGCGCGAGGCGCCGGGCACATGATTCAGCGCCGACTTCGACAGCACCTCGTGGAACGTCATCCCGGCGAACTCGGGAGTCGTGACGGAGCGCAGGACGCTCGACCGGTCTTCGAGGCCGGGCAGCGCCGCCGCATCCGTCTCTCCGAGCTTCTGTCCCTGCCACCTCATTCGACAATTCGAACAGAAAGACGATGTTAACGCAAGCGACTCTGCAACTTATCTTCGAATGAGAGGATGGATCAATGCCCTTCCTGCCGCACCCTCAGCATGCGGCACCGCGGTCCCCGATCCGCGGACCTGCATTGCCGATCGGTGTCGCCGTGACCGCGATCGGGGTCCTGTTGTCGATCGGTTCCGGTCCGGTGCCGTCCTCCGGCGCCGACTCGATGCCGGTGCCGGTCGCGGTCATGCAGGTCCCGCCGGTCAAGGTCGCGGCGACCACGGCGGCCGACCCCTGCGCAGACTCCTCGGTGAAGCAGGCGATCGCGAACGGCGATGACGCGGCGACGATCGCGGCGTTCGGGGGTGGCGTGGCCTTCCGCGAGGCCGTCGTCGCGGGCAACGCTCCCTGCATCTCGCTCAGTGATCCGGCGCGGCTGTGGGTCGTGGTGAACAAGTCGTCGCCGCTGAACCCGCCCGAGTACGAGCCGACGGACCTCGCCTCGGTGCCGCTGCAGATGACGACGCCGTCCGGGCGCGTGCGCACCGACGTGGCCGCTGCCGTCGGCGAGATGGCGGATGCGGCGGTCGCTGCCGGTGTCGGGCGGATCGGCGCGAACAACGGATACCGCTCGTACGGTCTGCAGGTGACGACCTACGGCTCGCACGTGCGATCGCAGGGCCAGGCCGAGGCGGATGCCGGCTCGGCGCGTCCGGGCCACAGTGAGCACCAGACGGGTCTCGCGCTCGACGTGGTCGCGTGCGGGACGGGCTGCGGCGGACTCGACGGCTTCGGTGCCACGGCGCAGAGCGACTGGGTCGCGGCGCACGCCTGGGAGTACGGATTCATCGTGCGCTACGAGCAGGTCGGCACCCCGGTCACGGGGTATGCGCCGGAGCCGTGGCACCTCCGCTATGTCGGCGTCGACCTCGCCGCCGCCTATCACGAGGGTGGATTCCACACGCTCGAGGAGTTCTTCGCGCTGCCGGCCGCCCCCGACTACGCGCACTGAATCGGCGCGGAACGCCACGGTTGCGGCATCCGACAACCGCGGTACCCAGTGTCACGTTTTATGGGATGCATTCTCACAACGTCCTGTCCTGGACCGGTCGTGCGACGTAGAATCGCCGGAGCAACGATGCATGAGACGTTCAGGAGGACGGCATGGAACGCGACATCTACGACGAGGATCACGAGGCATTCCGGGACCTGGTCAAGGACTTCGTCAAGCGCCACGTGACCAACGAGGCGATCGAGCGGTGGGACGCCGCGGGGGAGATCGACCGGGCGACGATGCTGGCCGCCGGCGAGGCGGGTCTGATCGGCCTGTCGGTCCCGGAGGAGTTCGGTGGCGCCGGCATGCTGCAGGACTACCGCTTCCGCACGATCGTGATGGAGGAGGTCATCGCCTCCGGCGCGGGTTCGCTGGCCGGTGCCTTCGGCATCCAGGACGACCTGGCCGTGCCCTACCTCGTGCACATGGGAACGCAGGAGCAGAAGGAGAAGTGGCTTCCCCGCATGGCCACGGGTGAGGTGCTCGGCGCGCTCGCCATGACCGACCCGGGTGCGGGTTCGGATCTGCGTGGCATCAAGACCAACGCCAAGAAGGTCGACGGCGGCTACATCCTCAACGGTGCGAAGACGTTCATCTCCTCCGGTACGACGGCCGACGTCGTCGTGACCTTCGTCAAGACCGGTGAAGGCAACCGTCCCGACGCCTTCAGCCTGCTGCTCGTGGAGAAGGGCATGGAGGGCTTCGACCAGGGCAAGAAGCTCAGCAAGATGGGCTTCCACGGCTGGGACACGGCCGAGCTCAGCTTCACCGACGTGTTCGTCCCCGACGAGAACCTGATCAGCGGCAAGGAGGGTCAGGGCTTCATCCAGCTGATGCTGAACCTGCCGCTCGAGCGTCTCTCGATCGGCGTCGCCGCAGCCGCAGCCGCGCAGGCCGCCCTCGACTGGACCGTCGCCTATACGAAGGACCGCGAGGCGTTCGGCGAGCGCATCGCCGACTTCCAGAACACCCGCTTCCGGCTCGCCGACATGGCCGCGACCACGGACGCGATGTGGGCGTACATCGACCGCGCGTTGCTCGCCTACAAGAACGGCACCCTCACCGCCGAGGATGCCGCGAAGGTCAAGTTCTGGGCTACCGAGCGCGAGTGGGAGGTGCTCGACACGGGCGTGCAGCTGCACGGCGGTTACGGCTACATCATGGAGTACCCGATCGCCCGCGCCTTCACTGATGCTCGCGTGCACCGCATCTACGGCGGCACGAACGAGATCATGCGCGATCTCGTCGGCCGTCAGATCGTCGGCAAGCGCTGACGTCACCTACGCAGAAGAGGCCCCGGATGCGACATCCGGGGCCTCTTCCTGTCCCTGCTGTATCGCCGGACCTCGGTGCCACCAGGCATTCGGAGCGACGCACTCCTGGCGGCTGACTCGGTTCTCGGTCTTCACGACATGCCGGTCGCACCGGTATTCAATAGAACATAAATTCGAATGTCGAGACGGTTCGCGATAGAATCGAGTATGTCGAAATTGACCGCGTTGCACGAGGCGATGTCCCGCCTCGATGAGGCGTGGTCAGATGCCGGTGACTCCGGAGAGCTGTCCCGCGAGCAGCTGATCGAGGTGAGCGCGTCTATCGGGGTGTTGCGGCGTCGGTTGGATGCCGTGCATGTGTCGGTGGCGGCGTGCATCTCCCGCGAGTCGCGTCCAGAGCTCGGGGCGGAGAGCCTGGCCAAGCAGCAGGGCTACCGCAACCCGGCGACGTTGATCGCGGCAGCCACGGGGGTGTCGACCGGTGATGCGTCGCGCCTCGTCAAGGTGGGAGAGGCGACGGCGCCCCGGAGCGACCTTCTGGGTGCGCGTCTGCCGGCGAAGTATCCGCTGGTGAGCGAGGCGCTGGATTCGGGGGCGCTCGGTGCTCCCGCCGCCGCGATGATCATCGGGTTGCTCGATCGTTGTCGGATCGCCGCGGGGGTGGAGCATGTCGTCGAAGCCGAGCGCATGCTGGCGGAGAAGGCGGCAGGTCTGGCACTCGACGATGTGCGCAAGCTCGTGGTCCGTGCAGAAGCATGGCTCGATCCGGATGGTCTGGAGCCTCGTGAGGAAGAGCGCCGCGGCAGGCGCGCGCTGACACTGTTCGAGCGTGAGGGAATGGTGCATCTGAACGCCGTGCTCGATGTCGAGACCGCGGCGCCGGTCGTCACCGCGATCCGGGGCTACGTGACCGCCGTGTTCGCCGCGCGGAAAGACGCGCCCGATGCGGAAGCGCCCGATGCGGATCGGCGGACGGTGCCGATGATCCAGGCCGACGCCCTCGCGGTGTTCTGCGCGCACGTGCTCGGGTGCGAGCAGCGGGTGCCGGTCGCCGGTGCGACGGTGATTGTGCGGATGAACCTCGACGATCTGGAGGCCGGCACGGGGTCCGCGACCGTGGACGGGGTCGATCAGCCGGTCAGCGTCGGGGCCGCGCGGCGGATGGCGGCCGGGGGCGGCGTGATCCCGTGTGTTCTCGGCGGAGACAGCGAGATTCTCGATTGGGGACGGGAGAAGCGGTTGTTCACCCGGGCGCAACGGCTGGCGCTGGTGGAGCGTGATGGGGGATGCGCGATGTGCGGGTTGCCGCCGGAGATGACCAAGGCGCATCACATTCGATGGTGGAGACGAGACCACGGGCCGACCGATCTCTCCAACGGGGTGCTGCTGTGCGAAACGTGTCACCATCGCATCCACGACAACGGGTGGCAGATCCGCATCGATACTGCCGGGAGCGGGAGCGGGAGCGGGAGCGGGAGCGGGAGCGGGAGCGGGAGCGGGAGCGGGAGCGGGAGCGGGAGCGGGAGCGGTGCGGCGGGGCGGGTGTGGTTCATTCCGCCGCGATACGTCGACTCTGCGCGAACCCCGAGGCTCGGAGGCCGCGCACGCTTCGACATCGCGGCCTGACCACGTCGCTGCCTGACCACGTCGCTGCCTGACGACGTCGCGGCTCGACGTCACGGCCCGGCGATGTCACCGCCCGGCGTGTGCGGCTGCGCTCTCGCGGTTCAGCGGTGCCTGCCGATTCCCGCCCTGCGGAGACGGTCGGCGATCAGGATGCCGAGGGCCGTGCCGCCGACGCAGCTGGCGATCGCCACGACGAAGAAGGCGATCTGGGCGAAGAGAGACATGGACCCGAGGTCGAACCACGCCCACGCCGAGATCGGATACACGATGCCCACGATGACGGCACCGAGATAGTGCATCCAGGTGCCCCAGTAGCGCCAGAGCACGAACAGGAACGGCAGCTCCGTGAAGGCCGCCCACCAGAGATTGGTCAGCACGGTGCTGAAGCCGTATCCGGAGAACGGCACCATCACGAGACCGGCGATCAGCGCGACGAGCAGTCCGACGAGCGGACGATGCAGCAGCCGCAGCGCGATCACCGATGGCAGCAGCCAGAGACCGGCGAGCGCCATGCCCACGAACGGGAGCGGCCCGGTAAGCACGGTCGAGAACCAGTTCATCGGTGCGAGAAGCACCGCTCCCGCCACACCGAGCGCCGCACAGGTCAGCAGGATGACGGTGGGGAAGCGGAATCGTCCGCCGGTGCGGGGCGACCGGCCCGCGGCATCCGCGCTCATGCCAGGGGCTCCGCCGCGGCCTCGCGAGCGGCCTTCGACGCGGGGGAGGCTGCACCGACCCGCCAGTACCCGCAGAAGCTCACCGCATTCTTGTCCACCCCGCGCTCACCGACGAGGTGCTTGCGGGCGCCGGAGGCGAGCGCCTGCTCGCCCGCCGCATAGGCGTGGAACGGAGCCTCCGGCAGGGTGGTGCGGGCGAGCGCGTCCAGAGCGAGCGAACCGGGAGCGACGCCGTGCGGCCGCACGATCCGCACGACCTCGATGCCCGAGGGATGCGCGAACTCCAGCGCATCCTCCTCGCTCGGCGTCTCGACGATCGCGGTACCGATGGCGCCGGCCGGAAGCGAGGCACAGATCGAGGCGATCGCGGGCAGGGCGGTCTCATCGCCGACGAGCACGACGCGATCCACGCCGCGCTGCGGATTGAACGTGAGCCCCTCGTCGATGATCAGAACATGCTCGCCCGGCCGGCAGGTCTCGGCCCACCGCGACGCCGGTCCGGCGGTACCGTCGGCCGCCGATCCGTGCAGCACGAAGTCCACGTCGATCTCGGCACCGGCATCCGCGGTCGCCGGGCGGAATGCCCGCACGCTGTAGTTGCGCATCACCGGACGCTCGCCGTCGGGGATGCGCAGGAACTTCAGATACCCGAACACCTTGTTCGCCTTCGCCGGCACCCGCTCCAGGCCCGCATCACCCCCGATCGGGAGGAACAGCCGGAACCACTGGTCGAACCCCATCGGACGGAACTTCTCGATCTCGCCGCCGCCGAGCGTCACACGGATCCAGTGCGTCGACAGCCGTCGCGTGCGCAGCACGACCAGCTGGATGAGATCGGCCGACTCGGGTTTGACCATCTTGCTGTAGGCCACGATGCGCCTTTCAGGGAAGCTGCCAGGGGAAGGACACGACGAAGATCGCCGCCGACCCCAGCAGGGTCGCGACGGTGAAGACGGTGTCCCGTGTGCGGAACGGGACGAGGTATCGCTCTGTGCGCGTCGAGTGCGCACCGAATGCACGCGAGTCCATCGCGAGTGCCACGCGCTCTGCGTGACGGATGGCCCCGGCCAGCAGCGGCACGATGTACCCCCACCCCCGAGCGATGCGCGCGAAGGGTCCGCGTCCGCCGTGATACCCGCGCACCCGATGAGCGGCCCTGATCACCGACAGCTCATGGCCGAACCGCGGCACGAACCGGAACGCGGCCAGGGCCGTGTAGCCGATCCGGTAGGGAACCCGCAGCTGCTGCACACTGGCCCGCACGAGATCGGGGCCGCTGGTGGTGAGCCCGCCGACGAGCGCGAGCGCGACGATCGAGCCGAGCCGCAGCGCGGTCGCGAAACCGATCAGCAGGGCCCCGCTGTAGAGCGTCCAGTCGCCGATCTGCAGGACGGGGGCACTGCCCGCGACGAGGCCGGCATCGACCCACAGCGAGAAGCCGACACCGATCAGCAGCATGCCGGCGGGGAGCCCGAGCAGCAGCAGGGCGAGGAGTCTGCCCGTCAGGCGTGCGCCGACCAGGATCAGGGCGTAGGCGAGCACCAGGAAGGCCACGGGGGTGGCCAGATCCCGCACGAAGACCAGCAGCACCATCGCCGGCGCGAATCCGGCGATCTTCGCGAGCGGGTTCAGCGCGTACAGGAACTGTCGTCGCGATGTCGCCGTGATCCGTGCGTAAGGGTCGAACGTCGCCGTGGTCACGATGTCGCTCCGAGCCCGGCGGAGGTCAGCACGCGCTGCAGGGCCGGCAGGCGCAGTCCCGCGGCGGCGAACAGCTGCTCGTCCTGCAGAAGAGCGGCGGTGGGCCCGACCGCCCGCACCCGACCGTCGGCGAGGACGACGACATGAGTGGTGTGCTCGGCCACGAGCTGGAGGTCATGCGTGACGATCACGATCGTCGTCCCCTCCGCGCGCAGGTTCTGCAGCAGATCGAGGAGCTCGGCGGCCCTGGCGCGGTCCTGTCCGAAGGTGGGTTCGTCGAGCGCCAGCACGCGCGGACGGGTGATCAGCGCGGTACCCACCGACAGCCGCCGCTTCTCGCCGCCGGAGAGCAGGAACGGATGCACATCCGCCTTGTGCTCCAGCCCGAAGCGGGTGAGCATCTCGTCGACGCGGGCCGAGATCTCGGCATCCGGCACGTGGCGCAGCCGCAGACCGTGGGCCAGCTCGTCGAAGACCGTCGCCGCGATGAACTGGTGCTCCGGATTCTGGAACACGAACCCGATGCGTGCGGCGAGGTCGCGCGGAGACGCGGCCCCCGCGTCGACGCCGTCCACGGATACCTGCCCGCGCGGTGGGGGGACGACGCCCGCGAGCGCCTGGATCAGCGTGGTCTTGCCCGCACCGTTCGCCCCGACGATGGCCGTGAGGCTGCCGGCCTCGAGGTCGAGGTCGATCCCGTGCAGGATCTCGGTCCGGCGTCGGCGCACGGTCAGCCCGCGGGCGCGGATGATCGGCGGCGCCTGGCGTCCCGTCTCGCCGTCGCTCTCGTCGCTCAGTGGCCCGGAACCTCCGGCGCCGGGCGGCCGGGCGGAGCGGGAGGAGAGTCCCTCGCGCTCGAGCGCGGCAGCGAGCTCCTGCGGCGACAGCGGCAGTGGGTCGAGGGAGATCCCCTGGCTCCGAAGGCGCAGCGCCGCCAGGGTGGCGCCGGGAAGCCACACGCCCATCCCTACCAGCTCATCGGCATGCTCGCGGATGACCTCGGCGGCCGGTCCGTCGAAGGCGACGCGACCTTCGCGGTCGAGCACGATCGCACGCGTGACGAACGCCATCGCCGCGTCGAGGTTGTGCTCCACGAGCAGGATGGCGCGGTCTCCGGCGGCGACGACCTCCGCCAGGGCGGCGTACACGTCGTCGATGCCCTGCGGGTCGAGGTTTGCCGTCGGCTCGTCGAGCACGATCAGCGCCGATCCCATCGCGAGAGCGCCCGCGATCGCGAGTCTCTGCCTCCCTCCACCGGAGAGATGGTCGGGGTTCTCATCGCGCCGATCCCAGAGACCGACCCGTCGCAGCGCCTCCTCGACGCGACTCTCGACGACATCGAGCGGGAGCAGCAGGTTCTCGGGGCCGAACGCGACCTCGTCGTAGACGCTTCCGGTGACGATCTGCGCATCGGGGTCCTGGAAGACCATCGCGACCTGTGTGCTCAGCACGGCCGTCTGCGCGCTCGCGGTGTCGATCCCGCCCGCCTCGACGGTGCCGACCATGCGCGCGGGGAGTGCGTGGGGGATCAGGCCGTTCAGCGCGAGGGTGAGCGTCGACTTGCCGGAACCGGACGGTCCGAGCAGGAGCACGACTTCGCCCGCGTCGATGTCGAAGGTCACATCGCGCGGTGAGGGGTGCGCCGCATCGGCGTGGGTGAGCGAGAGCTCACGCACGCGGAGCAGGGGCGCGGATGGGCGCACGGTGGAGTCCCGGGTCGGCGGATCGTACCCCTCTAACTTAGCTGAGCCTTACCTGATAATCCATGCGCGCAGAAGCCCTCTTCCGGATGACAGCGGTCATCCCGAAGGCGGACGCGCTGTGCCCGCATGCAGGGCATCGTCGTAGAGGCGTCATTCTGTGCGCCGAACGGAACAAGGGGAGAACGTGCGAGAAGACACGAACACGATCGCGATCGCGAAGCCGCAGGAGAGCGGACGCGTGCCGACGCGCCGCGAAGGCGGGACCGGATCCCGGGGAGAGCTCGGCCGTATGGTCGGCATCGACTTCGCCCGGTTCCTGGCGATCATCGGCATGTTCTGCGCGCACCTCCTCCCGCCGGTCGGCATGCCGGGCCACATCTCCTGGCTGTCGAACGTCGTCGACGGGAACGCGTCGACCCTGTTCGCGGTCGTGGGCGGGATCAGCGTGGTCCTGGCGACCCGCTCCTACCTGGAGCGGGGGCACATCGCGGCGGCCCGGTGGGCGATGGCTGTGCGCGGTCTCCTCGTCATCGTGCTCGGGGCCACGCTCGCCCTGGCGCCGGGGAGCATCGTCGTCGTCCTCGTCTACTTCGGGGTGGCGATGCTGGGCAGCATCCCGTTCCTGCGGATGGGCGCGAAGGGACTGCTCGTGTGGGCAGGAGTCCTCGCGGTCATCGGCCCCATCCTCAACGCCCAGCTGCGAGGGATGATCGGCGTCGTCGGAGAGGGCGGCGGTGTGAGCTGGCCGCAGTGGGGAGAGCCGCTCGTGGCTCTGCGGGCGGTCTTCGTCACCGGGACCTACCCCGTCATCACCTGGATCGTCTACGTGCTCGTGGGCATGGCCGTGGCGAAGCTGCTGATCGGCGCACGCCGGAATGCGGCGGAGCCCCGTCTCCTCGCCTGGATGGCCGGAGTCGGCGCTCTTCTCGCCGTGCTCGCGGTGTCGGTCAGTGCCCTGGTCTACGGTCTCTTCGGGCGCGCTGCGGTGATCGCGACGATGCCGGTGGAGGCCGCCGAGGCGATCGACGGCCTGGTCGGATCCCCGGGCTTCGGCGCACCGCTCTCCCCGGAGTGGTGGGCGCTCGCGCTGCAGACTCCGCACACGGGAACGACCCTCGACATCCTGCGCGGCGTCGGCATCGCCCTCTTCGTCATCGCGAGCATGCTGTTCCTCGCCGGCGTCCTCCCGAAGGCCGCCCTCCGCGTGCTGGAGCCGATCAGGGCGGCGGGAGCCGCACCGCTCACGGTCTACACGCTCCACGTCCTCGCGGCGGCTGCCGCGACCGTCGCATTGGCGTCCGTCGGTCAGATCGACGCGCCGGCCGACATCCCGTGGTGGTACCTCGGGCCGGGGATCCTCGGGGTCCACATCCTGGGGGCGCTCGTCGTCGGTGCGATCCTGGCCGCGCTGCAGCGTCGTGGTCCGCTCGAAGCGCTCGTGAGCTCGATCTCGGGCGCGGTCGCGAGACGGCTGGGAGCGGTGCCTACCGGCGGGCGACGCCGGCGCGACTGAGCGCCGAGCCGATCGCGAGGCCGACAGCGGTCCACGCGATGGGTCCGAGCACGGAGATCGCGAGGTACAGCAGCTGCGCCCACAGCGGCATCACCGAGAGGTGAGCGGCGAAGAACACCACGACCGCGACGAAGACGCCGATGATCGCCGCCGAGAGGAAGAAGCGCCACGGTCCCCAGGAGCGATAGCGGGTGAGGGCGGCCACCCCCTCCTGGATCAGGCCGAACAGCAGCGCGGTGCCGATGAAGCGCAGCGCCCAGGCGGGGTTGAAGGCGCTCGCGATCAGGGCGGCGAACACATGGGTGATGAGCGCGACGAGCGGAAGGCGCAGCACCTCCTGCGCGATGATGCCCGGCAGCACGTGCGAACCGAGCACGAGGCCGTAGAGGAACAGCAGCGGACTGGCCAGCAGGACAGGCGTCACCCAGCCGGCGATGCCCGCGAGGATGCCCGTCGCGACACCGATCGCCGCGCAGACGAGCAGTACGCGGGTCGACAGGACGGAGGTGCGGGCCACCTCTCCAGCTTACTGTCGACCTATCGGGAGGGCGGCCGTGCATAACCCTGGTCGATCGGCGAATGCGGGTTGGTCTATCGGCCAGATCTCGCGTCGATCGCCGAGAGCCGGACTATGTTGGCCGCGGTGCAGCAACGCGGCTGCGCCGTGATCATCGGGAGCACCACATGGGTCGAACACCCCTCCGGATGGCAGCCGCCACCACCCTGGCCACGCTGTTCATCGCATCGACGGCAACCACCGGCTACGCCGCGACGGAGGAGGTGACGCACCCTGTCCCCGTCGCAGGCACCCCCGGGCACTACATCGTGGTGATGAAGTCGGATCCGCTCGCCACCTACGAAGGCGACGTCAAGGGTCTGAAGGCCACCAAGCCCGCCGAAGGCGAGCAGCTGGAGACGCAGTCGCAGGATTCGCAACGCTATGTCGAGCATCTGCAGACCGAGCAGACCGACCTCGTCAGCGACATCGGCGTCACCCCCGACACCACCTACCAGGTGGTGCTGAACGGCTTCAGCGCCGACCTCAGCGGCGAACAGGTCGACGCGCTTCGTGCGTCGAAGGACGTCATCGGGGTGTACCCGGATGAGATCCGTCACCCCGATGCGCAGACGTCGACCGACTACCTCGGGCTCGGCGACGACCGCAAGGGCCGCGGCGGCGTGTGGCAGCAGACCGGCGGGGTCGAGAAAGCCGGAGAGGGCGTGGTCGTCGGCGTGATCGACACCGGCATCGCCCCCGAGCACCCCTCGTTCGAGGGCAAGAAGATCAAGAAGCAGAAGAAGCAGCACAACCGCAACAAGGGCGCTCAGCCCTACACCGACGGCACCTACGTCTACTTCGACAAGTCGGACGGCGGGCAGTTCCAGGCCGCGATGGTCGAGGGCCAGGACTGGGACAAGAGCGACTACTCGTCGAAGCTCATCGGCGGACAGTACTTCTACGCCGGAGCCGAGGCGGCCGGTTTCGATTTCCAGTACGACTACCTCTCGCCCCGTGACGGCGACGGCCACGGCTCTCACACCGCGAGCACCGCGGCGGGCAACTTCAAGGTCAAGGCCAGCATCGAGAACGTCGATTTCGGCACGATCTCGGGAGTCGCGCCCGCGGCGAAGATCTCGGCCTACAAGGCCTGCTACGTCGGTCCAGACACGACGGTGACCACGGATGACATCTGCGCGCAGAGCGACCTGATCGCCGCGATCGACCAGGCCGTCGCCGACGGCGTCGACGTGATCAACTACTCCATCGGCGGAGGCGCCGCGAGCACCGTGATGGCTCCGGAGGACCTCGCGTTCTTCAACGCCGCAGCCGCGGGTGTCTTCGTCGCGACGAGCGCCGGCAACGACGGCCCCGATCCGGTCACGGCCGATCACGCATCGCCCTGGTACACGACGGTCGCCGCCTCCACCATCCCCACCTGGGAGGGCACGGTGCAGTTCGACGGATTCGCGCAGGCCGGAGCCTCGGTGAGCGTGCCGTTCGGGCAGAAGGTCACCGGTCCCTCGATCGCCGCCGTGGATGCCGCCGCCGCAGGAGCCGCCGATCCGCAGCTCTGCCTGCCCGGCACCCTCGACCCCGCGAAGGTCGCCGGCCACATCGTGGTCTGCGATCGCGGAGGCAACGCCCGCGCCGAGAAGTCGCAGGTGGTCAAGGACGCCGGTGGCATGGGCATGGTCCTCGTGAACGTGCCCGGTGGAGCCGACTCGCTCGACAACGACTTCCACGCCGTGCCGACCGTGCACCTGAACGCCGTGCACCGCGCCGCCGTGCTCGCGTACGTGCAGGGCGGCGTGGACCGTCCGATCACCCTCGTCGGTGAGAACACCACGGGCGTGACCACCCCGACGCCGCAGATCGCGGGATTCTCGAGCCGCGGACCGATGCTGGCCGACGGCAGCGATGTGATGAAGCCGGACGTCGCGGCTCCCGGTGTCGCGATCCTCGCGGCGACCGAGAACGCACCGGGCGAGAAGCCGACCTTCGGCATCCTCTCCGGCACGTCGATGGCCTCTCCGCACGTCGCAGGTCTCGCGGCTCTGTACCTCGGCGAGCGCCCCAAGGCGACGCCGGCTGAGATCAAGTCGGCGATGATGACCACCGCCTACGACACGGTGCTGCCCGACGGATCGAAGAACAAGAACCCGTTCGAGCAGGGTGCGGGTCAGGTCGACCCGAAGCGGTACCTGAACCCGGGTCTGCTCTACCTCAACGGGGTCAAGGACTGGGCGGCGTTCCTCGACGGGAAGGGGCTGTCGGACTTCCCCGGCATCGACCCGATCGACGGCAGCGATCTGAACCAGGCGTCGATCTCGATCGGCTCGCTGACCAGCGCGCAGACCGTCACCCGCACGGTCACCTCGACCGAGAAGGGCACCTTCACCGCCAAGGCCTCGGTGCCGGGAGTGAACATCAAGGTCACACCTCAGCAGCTCAAGTTCGACCGTCCCGGCCAGACGAAGACCTTCACGGTCACGTTCGACAACGCCAGCGCCCCCGTGGAGCAGTGGGCCACCGGCTCGCTGACCTGGACGAGTGCGAAGAACTCGGTGCGGTCGCCGATCGCGCTGTTCCCGGTCACGGCCGACGCTCCGGCGGAGGTCACGGGCACCGGCGTCGACGGCAGCACCACGGTGGACATCACCCCCGGCCTCACCGGTGATCTGGCACTCGGACTCTCGGGTCTGACGCCGTTCGAGATGCTCGCCGACGCGGACAACCCCGTCGACGGTCACTCGGGAGATGAGAAGTCGGGCGACGCGAACAAGGACGTGTCGTGGATCGTGAACGTGCCCGAGGGGACGACGCTGTCGAGGTTCGACCTCGACTCGTCCGACGACAAGGGCAGCGACCTCGACCTCACCGTGTACCGGGTGGTGAGCCCGGACGACCTGCAGTACTACCAGCGCTGGCGCTCGGCGACCGGCTCGGCGGACGAGCAGGTCACGATCCCGTCGCCGACGGCCGGTACGTACCTCGTGGTGGCGAACATCTACTCCACGACGGGCCCGATGACGTGGGACATGACCTACGCCAACGTGCTGCCCGACGGCGAGGGCGACCTCACCGCCACGCCGAACCCGCTCGCCGCGGTCCGCGGTAAGCAGATGTCCTACGACCTCAGCTGGACCGGTCTGACCGCCGGCACGCGCTACCTCGGGCTCGTGCAGTACGGCGACTCCGATGTACGCACCGTGCTGACGGTCGACGTGCCGAAGGCGAAGGCACCGGAGGCTCCGGCACCCGAGACCCCGGCGCCGGAGACCCCGGCACCGGAGGCTCCGGCACCGCAGACCCCGGCACCGCAGACCCCGGCACCGGAGACGAGCGCCCCGGCGACGCCCGCACCGGAGACCCCCGCACCGGAGACCCCGGCACCGCGTGGGGAGAAGAGGGAGTAGTCGGCAAGCGACACCGCACAGCACCCCGTGGTCGATGGACCGCGGGGTGCTGTGCTGCGTGCGCGCATCCGTTCACCGCGTGATCCGCGCCGCTCGTCGCAGCATCCACTCGCTCGGCCCCGTGCGGCGGCATCGCTTTCCTAACGTGGGGGAACGCAACGTCGCGTATCCCGAGGAGACCTCCATGACCGCACCTTCGTCGCGCCGCCGCGACGGCGCCGGACTCGTCGACGACGAGCCCGTGATCGTCACCGATCCGAAACTCCCCTCCGTCGCCCTCACCGAGGAGCACCACGAGAAGGCGAACCGCTGGACTCTGCCGAAGATCATCCTGTGGTCCGCGATCGCGTTGCTGGGCGCCGTCGCCTGGACCATGCTCGCGATCGTCCGCGGCGAGACCGTCAACGCGATCTGGTTCGTGTTCGCCGCGGTGTGCACCTACCTCATCGGCTATCGGTTCTACTCCAAGGTGATCGAGAAGTACATCACCCGACCCGATGACCGCAGGGCCACGCCCGCCGAGGTGAAGCAGGACGGCAAGGACTACGTCCCCACCGACCGTCGCGTGCTCTACGGCCACCACTTCGCGGCCATCGCCGGTGCCGGACCGCTCGTCGGTCCCGTGCTCGCCGCGCAGATGGGATACCTCCCCGGCACGATCTGGATCATCGTGGGCGTGGTGCTCGCCGGCGCCGTGCAGGACTACACCGTACTGTTCTTCTCGATGCGCCGCGGCGGACGCACGATCGGCCAGATGGCCCGTCAGGAGCTCGGCCGGATCGGCGGCACCGCCGCGATCATCGCCTCGCTGCTGATCATGCTGATCATCGTCGCGATCCTCGCCCTCGTCGTCGTCAACGCGCTGGGGGAGAGCCCGTGGGGCGTGTTCTCGGTCGCGATGACCATCCCGATCGCGCTCTTCATGGGCGTCTACCTGCGCTACCTCCGCCCCGGCAAGGTCACCGAGGTGTCGATCATCGGCTTCGTGCTGCTGATGGCCGCGATCATCGGCGGAGGCTGGGTCGCCGGTACCGAGTGGGGTCAGGCGATCTTCCACCTCGATCGCACGACCATCGCCTGGGGCATCATCGTCTACGGCTTCATCGCCGCCGTGCTTCCGGTCTGGCTGCTGCTCGCCCCGCGCGACTACCTGTCGACCTTCATGAAGATCGGCGTGATCGTCATGCTCGCGGGAGCCATCGTCCTCGTGCGCCCCGAGATCACCGTCCCCGCCGTCAGCGTCTTCGGCGAGAACGGCATGGGACCGGTGTTCGCAGGGCCCCTCTTCCCCTTCCTGTTCGTCACGATCGCGTGCGGGGCGCTCTCCGGGTTCCATGCGCTGATCGCGTCCGGAACCACTCCGAAACTCATCGAGAAGGAGCGCCAGACGCGCTTCATCGGCTACGGCGGCATGCTCATGGAGTCGTTCGTCGCGATCATGGCCCTCGTCGCCGCGATCTCGATCGACCAGGGCATCTACTTCGCGATGAACGCCCCGACGGCCGCGACAGGGGGAACAGTCGAGGGGGCGGTGGCCTTCGTGAACTCGCTGGGCCTGACGGGGGTGAACCTCACACCCGAGATGCTCACCGGCACGGCAGCCGCGGTCGGCGAGGAGTCGATCGTCTCCCGCACCGGAGGGGCGCCGACGCTCGCGCTCGGCCTCGCGCACATCATGCAGCAGGCGCTCGGCGGTCAGGCGATGATGGCTTTCTGGTACCACTTCGCGATCATGTTCGAGGCGCTGTTCATCCTCACCGCCGTCGACGCCGGCACCCGCGTCGCCCGCTTCATGCTGCAGGACTCGATCGGCGCCTGGTTCCCCAAGTTCCGCGACGTCTCGTGGCGCCCCGGAGTGTGGATCTGCACCGCGATCATGGTGGCCGGCTGGGGAGCGATCCTCATCCTCGGGGTGACCGACCCGCTCGGCGGCATCAACACCTTCTTCCCGCTGTTCGGCATCGCGAACCAGCTGCTCGCCGCGATCGCGCTCGCCGTGGTGATGGCCATCGTCGCCAAGCGCGGTCGGAGCTACGTCAAGTGGCTGTGGATCATCGGGCTGCCGCTCGCGTTCACCGCGGTCGTGACCATCACGGCGTCGCTGTACAAGATCGCGTCTCCGGTTCCGGCGATCGGCTACTGGGCGAATCACTTCCGCTACGTCGCCGCCCGCGACAGCGGAGACACCTCGCTCGGTGAGCCCCAGGTGCTCGACGCCGTCATCCGCAACACCGCCGTGCAGGGCACGCTCTCGATCATCTTCGTGACCCTCGCCATCGTCGTCATGGTGGCCGCCGTGATCGTGACGATCAAGGCGATCCGCAACGGCGGCGGCGAGAACACCGAGGAGGCCCCCGTGGCCTCGCGCCGCTTCGCTCCGGCAGGGTTCCTGCCGAGCGCCGAGGAGCGCGAACTCGAGAAGCAGTGGGAGCCGCTCCTGGCCGACGAGCGCAAGGCGTCGACCCACTGAGATGGCCGACACCATGAACCGGGCGGATGCCGCGACCACCCTCGTGCGGACGCTCTTCAGCGCCGTGGCGCGGGCCGGGCGCGGCATCCGCTGGTACATCACGACACTGATGGGCGACAGCGCCTATGCGACGTATGTCGCCCATCAGCGTCGCCAGCACCCGGACGAGGATCCGCTGACCGAACGGCAGTTCTGGCGGCAGCGGATGGACGACCAGGATCGCAACCCCGGTGCCCGCTGCTGCTGAGCGCGGTGTCGTCGGTGCCTAGGCTGGGACCATGACCGACGTCGTTCTCGCCGCTGTGTTGGGCGTGCTCGGCGGCATCGTCCTCTCGGTGCTCCTCCTGCTCGCACGCCGACTCGCCCGTGGGGCCGCCGACCTGGGAAGCGATGCCGAACAGGCGGCGCTCACGGCGCTGCACCAGGCGAGCCTGGCGGCACCGCACCTGCGTGCAGGGCTCTCCGCCCCCGACGTCGTGAAGGCCGCACGGCACCTGCGCGTACTGCTCGGCAGCGCAGCGGTCGCGATCGTGAGCGCCGAGGGCACCGTGTCGTTCGACGGCCCCTCCGACGGGCTGGAGTCCGCGGCACGCCGCATCGCCGCGCAGGTGAGCGCTTCCGGTCGACGGCAGGTCTTCCCGGCACGCGGAAGGGACGGTGAGCTCGAGGCCGTCGGGGCTCCGATCCTCGTCGACGGCCGCGTGGTGGGTGTCGTGGTCGCCTTCGCGGCATCCGTGCGGGCAGCGCTGGTGCGGGCGGCCGAAGAGGTCGCCGACTGGTGCGCGGCGCAGGTCGAACTCGGCGGACTCGATGCGTCGAGGACCCAGCTGGCCGAGGCGGAGCTGCGGTCGTTGCGGGCGCAGATCTCCCCGCACTTCATCTACAACGCCCTCACAGCGATCGCGTCGTTCGTGCTCACCGACCCCACGCGCGCGCGCGAGCTGGTGCTGGAGTTCGCCGACTTCACCCGCTACTCGTTCCGTCGACAGGGCGAGTTCACCACGATCGCCGAAGAGCTGGGCAGCATCCACTCCTACCTCGAGCTCGAGCGGGCCCGCTTCGGTGACCGGCTGAGGGTCACCCTGCAGATCGCGCCGGAGACGCTTGCGACGGTCATCCCGTTCCTGTCGGTGCAGCCGCTCGTCGAGAACGCGGTCCGTCACGGTCTCGAACCCGGCGTCGGGGGAGGGGAGATCCGCATCGCCTCGCGCGACGACGGCACCCACACCGAGATCACGGTCGAGGACGACGGGGTCGGCATGGACCCCGAGGGGCTGAGGGCGACCCTCACGGCGGGCGACGACGGCGTCCACGTGGGTCTGCGCAACGTCGACACCCGGCTGCGTCAGCTCTACGGCGCGGACGGAGGCCTGGTGGTGGAGACGAACACCGGCGCCGGTACCCTGGTGCGCATGCGGGTCCCGAAATCGCAGCCGCAGCACGACCCGGACAACGACTGACGTTCATGATGACCATCGCGCCTCCGATCGATGTGCTCGTCGCGGACGACGAGAGACCCGCCCTGGACGAGCTGGTCCACCTGCTGCGCACCGACCCCCGCGTCGGTGAGATCCTCACGGCATCGTCGGGGGCTGAGGCACTGCGGGTGCTGTCCGAGCGGGCGGTGCGGATCGCGTTCCTCGACATCCACATGCCGGGGTTGAACGGGATGGAGCTCGCGCGCGCTCTGATGACCCTCGCCGAACCGCCGTCCGTCGTGTTCGTGACCGCCGACGAGGCCAGGGCGGTGGAGGCGTTCGAGCTGCGGGCTGCCGACTATCTGCTCAAGCCCGTGCGCCTCGAGCGGTTGCGTCAGGCGGTCGCCCGGGTCGTCGAGCTCGGCGACACCGCGGGCCTCGGCGACGACGAGGTGCTGCCGGTCACGGTCGGATCCGTCGTGCGGTTCGTGCGCCGCAGCGAGGTGCGCTGGGTGCAGGCGCAGGGAGACTACTCCCGGCTGCACACCGGCGACGGCACAGGGCATCTGGTGCGCATCCCGATCTCGGAACTGGAGGCTCGGTGGGCGGCGGCCGGATTCCTGCGCATCCATCGCTCCTCGCTCGTGCGCACGGCCGCCGTGACCGAGGCGCGTCTGTCCGGGGCGGAGCCCGCCGTGTCGATCGGCGCGGTCTCGCTGCCGGTCAGTCGGCGTCTGGTGCCGGCGGTGCGCGACGCCCTGCTGCGTGGAGAGGGCGCCGGATGACCGAGAAGCCGAAGCGCGTGCGCGTCACGGCCGACCTGCCCGATCGGCGACCAGCGACCTTCACCCGCGGCATCGCCCTGCCCGGCTCGCCCGTGGACGAGGCGGATGCCGTGTACGCCCGGGCCCTGATGCGCAGCCAGCTCCGACTCGCGCTCGGCACGGTCGCCGGGTTCGTGGTCGTCGTGATCGCGCTCACCCTGACGATCGCCCTCATCCCCGAGATCGGACAGGTCCTGGTCTGGGGCCTGCCCTTGTCGTGGTTGCTGCAGGCGTACGCGTTCTATCCGATCATCGTCGTCTTCGCGGTGCTCTACGTGCGCACCGCCGCGCGCAACGAGCGTCGGTACCGGGCGCTCCGGGACCGCGAATGAACGTGGTGCTCGATCTCATCGGCGTCGCGCTCGTCATCGTCGCGACGCTGCTGATCGGGGTCTACGGACTGCGCATCTCCCGCACCACGGGAGACTTCTTCGTGGCGTCGCGCACCGTGCGACCCGTGTGGAACGCGTCGGCGATCAGTGGCGAGTACCTCTCGGCCGGTACCTTCCTCGGGCTGTCGGGCCTCGTATTGCTCGACGGCGCCCGCGGGTTCTGGTTCCCGATCGGATACGCGGCCGGCTACCTCCTGGTCCTCGCGTTCGTGGCGGCCCCGCTCCGACGCAGCGGCGCCTACACGATCCCCGACTTCATCGAGGCGCGCCTGGAGTCGACGTCGGCCCGACGTGTCACGAGCATCGCGGTGCTCGTGATCGGCTGGCTGTACATCGTGCCGCAGCTGCACGGCGCCGGCCTCACCCTGCTCGTCGTGGCGGGCCTGCCGGAATGGGTGGGAGCCGTCACCGTCGCGGTGCTCGTGGCTGCAGCGGTGGCTGCGGGCGGCATGCGCGCGATCACGTATGTGCAGGCGTTCCAGTACTGGCTCAAGCTCACTGCTCTCCTCGTGCCGGTCGTGTTCATCGCCTTCGCGCTCAGCGGCGGTCCGCACGACTTCGACCCCGCGCTGGTCTTCCCGGTCGAGGCCGGCCCCTCGGGGTTCGACGCGTACGAGACGGCCTCGCTGCTGCTTGCGCTGCTGCTGGGAACCATGGGTCTTCCCCATGTGCTGGTGCGCTTCTACACGAGTCCGACCGGGGTCTCGGCGCGACGCACGACGGTGATCGTGATCGGCATGGTCAGTGCGTTCTATGCGGTCTCGAGCACGATGGGCCTGCTGGCGCGCATCGCCGCTCCCGACCTCGCAGTGCCGGGCATCGCCGACACCGTGGTGCTGCTGCTGCCGTCCCGCGTCTTCCCCGGGGCGTTCGGCGAGCTGCTCACGGCACTGATCGTTGCCGGGGCGTTCGCGGCCTTCCTGGCGACATCTGCCGGCCTCGTGGTGTCGCTCGCCGGAGTGATCAGCCAGGACGTGTTCTCAGGATCGGTGCGCTCGTTCCGACTCTCGGCCGTGCTCTGTGCGCTGGTGCCGCTCGCCGTGGCGCTGCTCACGGCCCCGGCCGGTCTCGGATCGAGTGTCGGAGTGGTGTTCGTCGTGGCGGCGTCGACGTTGTCACCGGTCGTGCTGTTGGGGGTCTGGTGGCGAGGACTCACCGCGCGTGGGGCGGTCGCCGGGATGCTGTCCGGCGGTCTCGCCGCCGGCCTCGCGCTGCTCGTGCATGCCCTGATCGATGGCGTCGGGGCGGCGGCGCCGTACCTCGCCCAGCCCGCCGCCTGGACCATTCCCCTCGCGACGGCGGTGACCGTCGTGGTCTCGATCCTCGACCCGCGGGGCCCGTCGCCGCGCACGGAACGCTTCCTCGCGCGGGTGCATACCCCGGAGCGCGGCTGAGTCAGACCGGCTCCGCGCGCAGCGTCCAGGCCGGCCACCAGCCATCGGGGAGACGGCCGAGAACGTCGGCGGCCTCGTCGAGACGCTTCGCGGGGATCGCCGGGTCGGGCTGGCCGCCACTGGATCGTCCGCTGCCGTCGGGGGTGTGGATCCGGGTGTGCAGCCAGCGCCGCTGTCCGACGGGGAAGACCTCCCTCAACCCTCCGGCCGCGATCGCGAGAAGGGTCTGCTCCAGGTTGTCGGCCACGCTCTCGGCGGTCTCGTCGCAGGCGTCGCAGGTGCATACGGGCGCACGGTCCCGGAATAAGGCCCCGGCTTCGATGTCGACGGACTCGGCCGACACCGTGAGGGTGATCGTCGCGCCCGTCGTGGGGCGCAGGCACATCACGCGGGCCCCCGATTCGGAGACCCGTCGGTCGACGTCGACGACGTACCAGGTCGCCAGGTGCTCGACCAGCGCGTCGACGACGGACAGCACGGGGGCGAAGCGCTCAGGATGGGAGACCCGCGAGTAGGCGTCGTCCGGCGGAGAGCCACCGGCCCAGCGGGACCCGTAGTCGATGACCCGGCCGTCGTCGTCGAAGAAGTCCGGGATCGCGAGGGGCGGACGTGCGAACGCCATAGGGGCGACCACGAGGTCGACGTCGACCTCGTGGTGCGCGAGGGCACTCGACTCCAGGTCGTCGCGGTCGGCCTGGGGCCAGGAGGCGAGCATCTCTCGAAATGCCTCACGCTGCTCCGGGTGCTCCACGATCGCCCGCAGCACGCCCGCGACCGGAATCGACATGGCCGAGGTACCGACCTCAGGCTCGCTCGTCATCCGCCACCTCGCCGCGGGATGCGCCACGGCTATCGCGTTCCCCAGGAACCGCGAGGCTGCCTCCGTCATCTCGGGAGCATCGAGGAGCTCGGCGTGCGCAGCGATGAAGTCCCACAGTGCGAAGAGGTCGGTCGCGAGGACGGCGGGGTCTGCATCGGAATCGCGTGCGAAGGCCGCGAAGGGCTTGAAGCCCTCCACGAACCGCGCGGGCGCGACCGACTCGACGCTCGGCCAGATCAACGTGGCGGATGCTGTGGCGCCCGGCATCGGCGCCAGAGTGCCGGGGAAGAGGTCCGACGTCGTCATCAGGATCAGATCCGGCGTCCGCGGGGCATCAACTGCACGTCGGGCAGCGGCGGAGCGGGGATTCGAATGTCGTGACCGCCGACGATGCCGAACCGTGCCGGCTCAGCAGCGGCCGACGACTCCGCCTCCCACGCGTCGCGCGCTGCGACGATCTCCTCGTGCGTGCGGCCGGCGAAGTTCCACCACATCACGATCTCGTCCTCGAACGGCTCGCCGCCGAGCAGGAACAGCAGCGCACCCTCGTCGCTCGACACCTCCACCTCGTCGCGCGAGTCGCCGAGATACAGCAGGCCGTTGCGCTCGAGCGGATGCTCTGCCACCACGGCATCGCCCTCGACCAGCATCAGCGCGTGCTCCCAGCCCGAACGCAGCGGCAGGTGCACCCGCGAGCCGGGGGAGAGCACGATCTCGGCGCCCACGATCGGGGTGTGCACGGTGGCGGGGGAACGCACCTCGGCGAACTCGCCGAGCACGACGGTGGCCTCGGCATCCGCGCCCTCGTCGGCCGGGATCGCGAGCGCGGGCAGTGCGGTGTGCCGTTCGAAGCCGGGGGCACCGTGGCGCGCGGAATCCGGGAGCGCCACCCAGAACTGCAGCGCATCGAGGGGGACGGGCCCGTCGCCGATCGAGTACTCCGAGTGCGAGATCCCGTTGCCTGCGGTCATCAGGTTCAGCTGCCCGCGGCGCAGGTCGGCGTCGCTGCCGAGCGAGTCGCGGTGGCGGATCTCTCCGACCAGCGGCCAGGTCACCGTCTGCAGTCCGATGTGCGGATGCGGTTCGACCCGCATCTCGGTGTCGGCGGGACCGAACCGGTCGAGGAAGCACCAGGCGCCGATCGTCGGCAGGTTGCGGTGCGGCAGTGCGCGCAGCACGTTCATGCCGCGTACGCCGCCGAGCGGAACTTCGCGGGGTTCGAGGATGAGGCGGCGCTGCCCGATCATTCCGCTCGGCCCGTCGGGTCCTCGCCCGCAGAACCGGCGGGGGCGGATGGGAGCTTCGGCCAGCGGATCTCCGCGCCCGGCACCTCGTGGGTCTCGAGGTATTTCGCGATGTACGGGCACAGCGGCACGATCGCATCACCACGCTCCGCCGCATCCGCCAGAGCGGCCGATGCGAGCTTCCCCGCCAGTCCCTGTCCCTGGAATGCCGGGTCGATCTCGGTGTGGGTGAAGCGGATGGATCCGGGGCGCAGATCGAACGCCGCGAAGCCCGCGAGCACGTCGTCGGAGCGGAGCTCGTAGCGCGATTCTTCGTCGTTGCGGGTCACGGTGATCTCGGTCATCGGGTGCTCCTTCGAACGGGGTGCCTCCAACCTACGCCCGCCGGAAGCGCCTTGGTCGCTCCCGGGTGACGAGTCAGTGCGCCGTCTCCTCGACTGCTGCGGCGTGTGCGTCGTCGCGGCTCTTCTTCGGGAAGAGGAAGGTCAGGGCGAGGAAGGCGATCAGCATCAACGCGGGCACGATGAGCGTCTGCTGGTAGGCCTGCGAAGGGGTGCCGGATGCTGCGGCATCGAAGAAGACCGACGCGAAGATCGCCACACCGACCGCGCTCGCGATCGCCTGCACCGCGGTGAGGACGCCGGAGGCGGAACCGATCTCCTCATCTTTCACCGCCGCGAGGATCGTGCTGAACAGGGCGGCGATGATCGCGCCGCCGCCGACGCCGAAGAGGGCGATGCCGGGGACGATGGTCCAGATGGTGAAGTCGCCCGGCTGCTCCAGCTCGAGCCAGAGGAGCGCGGCGCCCAGCAGCTGGGTCACCGCCCCGAGCTGCAGCACGGATCGGCCGATCTTCTCGGCGAGCCACGCGCCGCTGACCGCACCGCCGACCGCAGAGCCGAGCGCGAGGGGGAGGTTGCTCAGCCCGGCCTCCCCGGCGCTGAAGCCGTTGCCGACCTGCAGGAACAGGGTCAGCACGAGCTGTGTACCGGTGAGGCTGCTGAAGAAGAGGGCGATGCCCACGAGTCCGAAGGTGTACGCGCGACGGGTGAACATGGTCGCCGTGACGAGGGGCACGCCCCCACGGGCGAGCAGCTGCCGCTGCTGCCAGCCGAACATCACGAACCCGCCCAGCCCTGCGGCCACGCATGCCCAGGCCCACAGCGGCCACTCCAGCTCGGGGCCGAAGGTCAGGCCGAGGACGAGGATGCCGGAGGAGGCGGCGATGACGGTGGCGCCGAGGAGGTCGATGCGGACGGCTCGATCGCCGGATCGTCGCGGCAGGATGCGCCATGCGACGGCCAGGGCGATGATTCCGATCGGGATGTTCACGAGGAAGACCGAGCGCCATCCGAGACCGAGGATGTCGGCCTCGATGAGTCCGCCGCCGATGATCGGGCCCAGGATGCCGCCCAGGCCGAGTGCCGGGCCGAAGATGCCGAAGGCGACCGCGAGTTCGGCACCCGAGAGGTTCTCGCGCAGCAGTCCGAGGCCCTGGGGGAGCAGCAGTGCGCCGGCGGCGCCCTGGATCAGGCGGAACGCGATCAGCAGTTCGGCGGTCGGGGCGAGGGAGCACAGCAGGGAGGCGATCGTGAAGGCGGTGAGCCCGAGGAGGAACATCCGTCGACGTCCGAAGCGATCGCCCAGACGGCCGCCGAGGATCAACCCGGCTCCCAGCGCGAGCGCGTAGCCGCCGATCACCCACTGCAGGCCCAGGGCGTTCGTTCCCAGCGATGCCTCCAGGGACGGGCCGGCGACGTTGACGATCGTCGCATCGAGCATGTCCATGACCTCGGCAGCCAGCATCACCCCCAGAATCGCCCAACGCCAGCGGTATGGGGCCTCGGTCACGTCGCTCATGTCATCTCAATTCTTGATTATCAATCAAATTAGCAATATGGAGTATTACCATTGCGGGCATGGATGTCAAACGAGCCGAGCGGGTGTCGAAAGCCGCTTCGGGGTACGACCCGTCGCGTCGGCACGACGCCGGCGAGATCGATGACGGCGACATCCGGTCCCGTGTGCAGCAGCTCACGATGCGACAGCAGCGTTTCGAACGGTCGGTCGCGAAGCAGCTCGAACTCGATGCCCCGGGTCTCGAGGTGCTCGACCATCTGATCTCGCGCGGACCCGCGACGCCCACCGAGCTGGCGCATCGCATCGAGATCTCGACCGCGGCCATGACCCTCGTCCTCAACCGTCTCGAAGACCGCGGTCATGTGCGCCGAGATCGTCACCCTTCCGACGGGCGCAAACTCATCGTGACCGCCTCCGAAGATGCCGCTGCCGATGCTGAGCGCCTCGTGGCGCCGCTGATCGACGAGGTCGAGGCGCAGATCGCGGCCATGAGCGCCCAGGAACGGGCGACGGTCGCGACCTTCCTCGATGGCCTCATCGGCGCCTACGATCGGTCGACCCTGAGCTGATCGCGCCCCTCGTCTGTGGAGGACGCGCCGCCCGCGTCGGCGGGGGTGGTTACGCTGGAGGGATGCCGCAGACTCCCCGTGACCCGTACGCGGATCTGCCGTACGCCGACGAGCCCTACGACGACGGGTGGGAGTCGTCCGTCCCGCCGGAGCCGATGGATTGGGAGCCGCAGGGCGCGGGCTTCGAGCCCCCGCTCGACTGGGGGCAGGGACCGGTCACCCCGGTGGCTCCGCGGTCTGCCGCGGCCTCGCCGTCGGCTGTGCGCACCGCCGCCCCGAGCCGCTATCCGACCGCGCGCGAGGCGCTGCACACGGTCTTCGGGTACGACGAGTTCCGCGGCGATCAGGCCGACATCGTCGAGCAGGTCATCGCGGGCGGCGACGCCGTCGTGCTGATGCCGACCGGTGGCGGAAAGAGCATCACGTACCAGGTGCCGGCTCTCGTGCGCGAGGGCACCGGGCTCGTGATCAGCCCGTTGATCGCGCTCATGCACGACCAGGTCGATGCGCTGCGAGCCAACGGCGTCAACGCCGCCTATCTCAACTCCACGCAGGCCATCGATGAGCGTCGCGAGGTCGAGAGGGCGTACATCGCCGGCGAGCTCGACCTCATCTACGTCGCACCGGAGCGTCTTTCCAGCGCGCAGACCACTGCTCTTCTTCAGCGCGGAACGCTCAGCGTGATCGCGATCGACGAGGCGCACTGCGTGTCGCAGTGGGGTCACGACTTCCGCCCCGACTACCTCGCCCTGGGCGACCTGGGCGAGCGGTTCCCCGGGGTGCCGCGCATGGCTCTCACGGCCACGGCGACCGCGGCGACGCACAAGGAGATCACCGAGCGACTGCAGCTCGGCGCCGCGAAGCACTTCGTCGCGAGCTTCGACCGCCCGAACATCCAGTATCGGATCGTGCCCAAGGTCGACCCGCGCAAGCAGCTGGTCGCGTTCATCAGATCCCAGACGCCGGCGAGCGACGACGGCGCGCAGCCCGCGGGCATCGTGTACGCGCTCAGCCGCAAGTCGGTCGAGCAGACGGCGACCTACCTCGCCGCGCAGGGGCTCGATGCGCTGCCGTACCACGCGGGTCTGCCCGCCGAGGTGCGGGCGGCGAACCAGGCGCGCTTCCTTCGCGAAGACGGCGTGGTCATGGTCGCCACGATCGCTTTCGGCATGGGCATCGACAAGCCCGACGTGCGCTTCGTCGCGCACATCGACCTGCCGAAGTCGGTCGAGGGTTACTACCAGGAGACCGGTCGCGCTGGTCGCGACGGCGAGCCCTCTGTGGCCTGGATGGCGTACGGCCTCGGCGACGTCGTGCAGCAGCGCAGGCTCATCGACCAGAGCCCCGGCGACCGCACGTTCAAGATGCGGATGGGTCAGCACCTCGACGCCATGCTCGCCCTGTGCGAGACCGTGGAGTGCCGACGCCAGAACCTTCTCGGCTATTTCGGTCAGGAGTCGCAGCCGTGCGGCAACTGCGACACGTGCCTGGAAGACACCGAGACGTTCGACGGCCTCGTCCCCGCGCAGAAGCTGCTCTCGACGATCGTGCGGCTCAAGCGCGAGCGCAATCAGGCGTTCGGCGCCGGGCATCTGATCGACATCCTCCGCGGGGCCTCGACCGAGCGCATCCGGCAGCAGGGCCACGACAAGCTCGCGACCTACGGCATCGGCAACGACCTCTCCGACCAGGACTGGCGAAGTGTCGTGCGGCAGCTCCTCGCTCGCGGCATCGTGGTCGCGCAGGGAGACTACGGCACTCTCGCGCCCGGAGAGCAGGCGGCCGGTGTGCTCCGAGGGGAGACCGCCGTGCCGTTGCGCAAGGACACGATCGGGCGCCCCACCTCCTCCGGCCGCGCTCGCAAGGCCAGCGCCGCCGACGCCTTGGACGCGGGGGATCGCGGACTCTTCGAAGCACTGCGCGCCTGGCGGGCCGAGACGGCGCGCGAGCAGGGCGTGCCCGCGTACATCGTCTTCGGCGATGCCACCCTCCGTGCGCTCGCCGAGCATCGTCCGGCCTCCCTCGCCGACCTCGACGGCATCACCGGCATCGGGGCGAAGAAGCGCGAGGCCTACGGCGAGGGCGTGCTGGCGGTCATCGCCGCCGCCTGATCCGACGCGGAGTCAGCGCTTGATCCGAGGCCGCAGCATTCAGCGCGGAGGCAGCACGTCGTCGAGGTGGGCGCGCAGGTGGGTGGCGATGTCGAGCCGCTCCCTGTCGTACAGCCACTGGTACTGCAGTCCGTCCCACATCGCGATGAGCCACGTGGCTTCGTGCACCGGGTCGCGATCCGTCGGCAGGTCGCCGTCGACCTGGGCGAGGCGGAAGAGCTCGGTGAAGTACTCCAGCGCGTTCGCGAACCGCGTCGCGAAGTAGTCGTGCGCGGGGTGGGCGGCGGGAACCGCCTCGCAGGACAGCACCGCATACACCTCGATCAGGCCCGGCTCATCCTGTGAGCTCCGCGCGGCGCCATCGGGGATGCTGCGGAGCACTTCTCCGGCGGACGCTGCGCCGGTGAACCCCTGGTTCTCGTTGATGGCGCTGTCCCGTTCGGTGAGGACGGCGCTGAGCAGCAGCTCCTTCGACGGGTAGTGGTGCAGCAGGGTCGACTTCGACACCCCGACCGCGGTGGCGATGTCCTGCAGGCTGGTGTCGCCGTAGCCGTCGCGTGCGAACAGGCGCGTCGCATCGGCGAGGATCCGCGTGCGGCGGCGACGGCCGACCGCATAACCGGGTTCGGTGTCCGGCGTCGCCGTCGTGCGCAGCTCGGGCAGGGGGCCGGCCGCGTGCGCGTCGTATGAGGGGTCGTCGTCGGGATCGCGCCATGCGACCGGCAGCGCCCAGAGGTTCTCGCGTTCCTCGAGCATCTCCACCACGTCGACTCGATCCGGAAGGTACTGCGAGAGCAGTTGCAGGCCGTCCCACCCGGCCGTATGCCTAACGGTCTCGCCGTCGACGTCGCGATCGGCCGCGATGACTCCGTGGTACTTCGCGTCTTCCAGGACGTCGACGCTCAGCGCGCGCAGCCGGCAGTAGCGCTCACGCATCCGCGCGTGCGCGGGGTGACCGGCGGCCGAGGCCTCGCCGGTGAGCGCCGCGAACAGCTCGAGGTAGCCCGGAGTGCGTGCGTTTCGCTCGGCGATGCTGGAGAAGACCAGCTCGCCGGGTTCGGCAGCCGCCGCGATCGCGCTGAACACGCTCTCGTTGTCGGCTTCCAGTGCGGCGACGACCTCGCCGAGAAGGTCGTCCTTCGAGGCGAAATGGCCCAGCAGGCCCGGGTGGCTGACGGCGGCGGCGGCGGCGATGTCGCGGAGGGATGTCGACCGATAGCCGTGTGCGACGAACAGGTCGTGCGCAGCAGACAGGATGCGCTGGCGCGTGGCGGCAGCGCGGGCATGTCGCGAGCCGGTCGCTGTGGTCGTCATCGCATCCTCCTTGTGCATCCTATCCTCGCTCATTACCAAGCGGTCTGGTTTCAGTTACCAACCGGTCGAGATTGGTGTATGGTCAACCCAGAACCGCGTCGCCGAAGACGTGCGGTGAATCGAAAGGACTGTCATGACAGAGTTGTCATCCGCCGCTTCCGCGGCCGCGGTCGGCACCACCGGGTTCAAGGCCCCGGGGACCACGCCGCTGAAGACCCCGCGCGGGTACACGCCGGGCCTCGCCGCCGTGAACTTCGGCGTCTACCTGGCCCTGCTCACCCCGGTCATGGTGTCGATGGCGTTCAAGGTCCAGCACATCGACCCCGTGAACACCGAGGGCAGCCTCGGGCTCGTGATGGGCGTCGGCGCGATCTTCGCCCTCATCGCGAACCCGCTCGTCGGTCGGCTCTCCGACCGCACCACGTCGCGCTGGGGCATGCGTCGTCCGTGGATCCTCGGTGGTGCGATCATCGGCCTCGGCGGCTTCGTGCTCATCGGGTCGGCGACCTCGGTGTGGATGGTCCTGCTCGCCTGGTGCCTCGTGCAGACCGCGATGAACGCCGTGCTCGCCGCCGCCAATGCGACGCTGCCCGATCAGGTACCGGTCACCAGCCGCGGCAAGGTTTCCGGCATCATCGGCATCACGACTCCGATCGGCATCCTCGCCGGGAGCTTCCTGGTGAACTTCCTCCCCGGTGACTTCGAGCGCTTCGTCGTTCCCGGCGTGATCGCGCTGATCCTCGTGATCGTGTTCGTCCTGACCCTCAAGGACCGGCGTCTCACCGAGAAGCCCGCCGAGAAGTTCACCGTCGCGATGTTCTTCGGCTCGTTCGTGTTCAATCCGCGCAAGCACCCCGACTTCGGCTGGACGTGGCTCACCAAGTTCTTCGTGATGTTCGGATACGCCGGCATCGCCACGTTCCTGCCGCTCTACCTCGTCACCAAGTTCGGGCTCGACGAGCAGGGCGCTGTCGGCATCATCCTCGCCGCCAACCTGGCCTCGATGGCGGCGATGGCGATCTCGTCCCCGCTCGGTGGATTCCTCTCCGACAAGATCGGCAAGCGTCGCCCGTTCGTCGCCATCGCCGGGGTCATCATGGTCATCGGCCTGGTCATCCTCGCGATCGCTCCCGATGTCACGACCGTCATCATCGCGCAGTCGATCATCGGTCTCGGCGCCGGCTCCTTCCTCTCCGTCGACCTCGCCCTCGCGACCGAGGTGCTGCCCAACCCCGACGACGTGGCGAAAGACCTCGGTGTGCTGAACATCGCCAACGCCCTTCCGCAGTCGATCGCCCCGGCCATCGCCCCCGGCATCATCGCGCTGGGAGCGGCCACCCCGCTCGGCGGCTACACCACCTGGTACCTGTTCGGCGCGCTCGTCGCGCTCGCCGGCGCCGTTCTCGTCTACCGCATCAAGGGAGTCAAGTGACCATCTCCGACACCACAGCCACATCCACGGTCCGCCCCTGGCTGGACGCCGATCTGCCCGTCGACGAACGCGTGCAGCTGCTCCTCGACGCCATGACGATCGAGGAGAAGGCGGGACTGTTCTTCCACACGATGATCGCGATCGGCGATCTCGAAGAGCCGAACCCCGTCTTCGCGACTCCGTCGGCCCGGGAGTTCCTCGAGACCAAGCGGATGACCCACTTCAACCTGCTCGGCGCCGCGCCCACCGGTCGGGAGATCGCGGCGTGGCAGAACGCGCTGCAGCGCCTGGCGGCATCCACCCGCCTCGGCATCCCCGTGACGCTGTCGACCGATCCGCGCCACTCCTTCAGCGAGAACCCCGGGGCCTCGATCCTCGCCGGCCCCTTCTCGCAGTGGCCCGAGACCCTCGGCCTCGCGGCGACCCGCGATGAGGCACTGGTCGAGCGCTTCGCTGATATCGCCCGTCAGGAGTACACGGCGGTCGGGCTGCGCGTGGCCCTGCACCCCCAGGTCGACCTTGCGACGGAGCCGCGGTGGGCCCGGCAGACGGCGACCTTCGGTGAGGATGCAGAGCTGTCGGGCACGCTCGGCGCGGCCTACATCCGCGGTTTCCAGGGTGCTTCGTTCGGCCCCGGCTCGGTGTCGACCATGACCAAGCACTTCCCCGGCGGGGGACCACAGAAGGACGGCGAGGACCCGCACTTCCCCTACGGTCGGGAGCAGGTCTACCCTGGCGGCGAGTTCGAGCTTCACCTGAAGCCGTTCGAAGACGCGCTCGCCGCGGGCACCCGGCAGATGATGCCGTACTACGGGATGCCCGTCGGCACGGAGTACGAGGAGGTGGGATTCGGGTTCAACAAGTCCGTGATCACGGGTCTGCTGCGTGAGCGCTACGGCTTCGACGGTGTCGTGTGCACCGATTGGGGCCTGATCAGTGACTCCGAGATCTTCGGCCAGCCCTTCCCTGCACGTGCTTGGGGTGTGGAGCACCTCACGCCGCGCGAGCGCATGAAGAAGGTGCTGGACGCCGGTGCCGATCAGTTCGGCGGTGAGGCGAATCCGGAACTCCTGCTCGAGCTCGTCGCCGAGGGCGAGGTGACCGAGGCCCGTCTCGACGTCTCGGCGCGACGCATCCTGCGCGAGAAGTTCGAGCTCGGTCTGTTCGAGAACCCGTACGTCGACGAGGACGCGGCCGACGACATCGTCGGGCGCGCGGAGTTCCGTGCCGCCGGGGAGGACGCCCAGCGCGCCTCGATCACGGTGCTCTCGAACAACGGTGCTCTGCCCTTCGCGCGCGGCCGAAAGCTCTACGTCGAGGGCATCGACGCCGAGGTCGCAGCATCTTTCGGGGAGGTCGTGGAGACGCCGGGCGAGGCCGATCTGGCGATCATCCGCCTGCACGCCCCGTTCGAGGAGCGCGAGACGATGTTCGAGAACTTCTTCCACGCCGGCTCCCTCGCGTTCTCGGAGCAGGTGGTCGCGCATGTGCGCGAGGTCGCGCACGCCGTGCCGACCGTCGTCGACGTGCTCGCCGATCGTCCGCCGATCCTGACGCCGATCGTGGAAGCTGCCGCCGCGGTGACCGTCAACTGGGGCGCTTCGGGTGCGGCACTGCTCGATGTGCTCAGCGGCGCGTTCCCCGCGCAGGGCACGCTGCCGTTCGACCTTCCGCGGTCGATGGCCGCGGTCGAGGCTTCGCGTCCCGACGTGCCGTTCGACACCGCTGATCCGCTGTTCCGCTTCGGCCACGGGCTTTCGCTCTGACCGTTTTCGATCTGGAACCGCCCCGCAGACCCTCGGTCAGCGGGGCGGTTTCTTCGTCTGCGTGGACTTGACGGCGGCGCCCTGTCTCGTCGCACGCATCCTCGGGGGCGCAATGTCTCGCAGGATGCCGGAATCCGGATGATTTCTGGACGAATGCTGGACATCCCCTTTGCGATCCCGTAAGAATGGGCGCAACATCGCTCGGCCGACTGACGTCGACCCGTGGGGGGGCCATGTGACGCGGAAGATCGCATCACACGGGAGTAGCGGATGGAATTGCAGGAGAGGGTTCTGCGGCGACGCAGAGCAGTTGGAGGAGGCATCGCCGGCGTCACCGTCGGCGCGGTGATCCTCGCGAGTGCGCTGGTGCCGACTGCGGCGAATGCGCTGGACACGGTGAATCCGAACGATCCGGCGGTCGCGCAGGGGCAGATCATCCAGCTGCCCGCCGCTCTGCTCGGGGGCCTGGACATCGCGGCTCTCGGTCACACGCTCACCAGCAACCCCGCAGCCCCGGGCTCTGAGCTCGGCGGGCTGGACGTGGGTCTGCTCGAGGCGCTCAACATCGACGTCGGCACCCTGAACGTGCCGCTGCTGACCGACGGCACCGGGCCGGGTCTGCTGCGGCTCGGTGATCTGGGTGCGGCGCAGAGCTTCAGCTCGTCGCCGACGCAGACGCAGTCGATCGCGTCGTCGGGCACGATCACCACGGGCGGGGCGATCGACACGGGCGCCATCGACGGCGGTGTGAATCCCGGCACGCTCGAGCTCACCGACCTCTTCGACCAGCTCGCCGTCGCCGGCCTCACCGACGCGGTCCTCGATCAGGCCTCGGTCGGCATCGGTGCCCTCGCGTCGCGCGCCGAATCGAACGCTGCGGCGGCCACATCTCAGTACCGCATCGCGGATCTGAACCTCGACCTGCACAGCAACCTGGTCGCCGGGCTGTCGGGAACGCTGGCCTCGGCGATCCAGGGCACCGTCACTCCGGTGAGCGATCTCGCAGGCCCCGGTGGAGCGCTGACCGCTCTCGTCACGACCCTCGTCAGCACGATCAACGCGATCCCCGATGTGCCGCTGCTCGCAGCCTTCACCGCGACCGGAGGAACGGTCGGGATCGCCGGACTCGACACGGTAGGACAGACCGTGACCACCCAAGTGCTGGAGACCCCGATCGAGAACACGACGGGATCGGTGCTCGTCGACCTGAGCACCGGGACGGTCTCCGTCGATCTCGCCAAGATCCTCGTCGAGACCGGCGCAGGAGCGAACCTCAACACCCTGCCGGCGAACACCCCGGTGCTCTCGGCCACGACCATCTCCGCGATCCAGCAGGGGGTCACCTCCGCGCTGACGGGTACGCACCCGAACAGCCTCAACGGCAAGGTCTCCACGATCCTGAAGTCCACGCTCGACGCGCTCCAGGTGACGCTGACGGTCGGCGTCGACCTCACTGTTCCGCTCACCGGAACGGCACTGGTGTCGGGGGATGTGACGGTCAAGGGCTCGCTGGCGCAGTTCGCCGGCACCGCGACCCCCGTGCCCACGGTCACGACGGACATCACGCTCGCCGGCCTCAACATCGGCGTCCTCCTCGACCCGGTGGTCTCGGCCGTCACGAATGCGGTCGCCATCACGACGGGTCCGCTCGTGAACACCGCCCTGAACAGCGTGATCCCGCTCGCGCAGCCGGCGCTCGCCGCGTTGACGGGCCCTGTGCTGACGACGCTCGATCCTGTGCTCCAGGGCGTGCTCTCCGATCTCGTCGACATCACGATCAACGAACAGCCCGCCACGGGGGACATCCCCGGAGACAGCTTCACGGTGCGCGCCCTCGCGGTGGACCTGCTCCCTGCGGTCGGCGGCGGAGTCTCCCTCGACCTCGGGTCTTCGACGGTGAAGTCTGCGGCTGCGGCCGTCGCGGCGATCGATGCGGCTGCCACGGTGCAGGCGGGAACAAGCCTTCCCGTCACCGGATCCGGCTGGCCTGCGAACACCCAGGTCTCGGTGCAGGTGACGACTCCCGGTGGAGGGATCGTCAACGACCCGTTGCCGGTGACGACAGATATCAACGGAGCCTTCACCTTCGGCTACGGGATCCCCGCTGCGACACCTCCCGGCGCGGGCTACATCGTCACCGCGACCGACGGCACGAGCACTGCAACCGACACCACCGAGGTCACCGCCGCAGCAGCGGTCGATGCCGCACCGGCCGTGCAGGCGGGCACGAACCTCGGCATCTCCGGAACCAACTGGCCCGCGAACACCCAGGTGTCGGTGCAGCTGCAGGCGCCGGGAGGCGGCGCGAACATCGGCGGTCCCGAGCTGGTGACCACCGACGCCGCGGGGACCTTCACCCTCGACTACCCCGTCCCAGCGGGAACCCCGGCCGCCACCGATTACGAGGTGACGGCCACCGCGGGTACGCAGACCGCCACCGATACCACCGAGGTGACCGACGCTCCGGTCGCGGCGATCGAYGCGGCGGCGACGGTGCAGGCGGGAACGACGCTCCCTGTCACGGGATCGAACTGGCCGGCGAACACCGAGGTGTCGGTGCAGCTGACGGCTCCCGGYGGCGGCGCGGACATCGGCGGCCCTGAGACGGTCACGACCGATGGGTCCGGTGCGTTCACGCTCGACTATCCGGTGCCCGCCTCGGCCACACCCGGCACCGGCTACACGGTGACGGCGACCGTCGGCGCCCAGACGGCTTCCGACACGACCGAGGTGACCGCCGCGGTCGCGATCGACGCGGCGGCGACGGTGCAGGCGGGGACGAGTCTCCCTGTCACGGGATCGAACTGGCCGGCGAACACCGAGGTGTCGGTGCAGCTGACCGCTCCCGGCGGTGGAGCGGACATCGGCGGCCCTGAGACGGTCACCACCGATGGCACCGGTGCGTTCACGCTCGACTACCCGGTGCCCGGATCGGCCACACCCGGCACCGGCTACACGGTGACGGCGACCGTCGGCGCCCAGACGGCTTCCGACACGACCGAGGTGACGGCCGCAGCGACCGTGGATGCGGCGGCGACGGTGCAGGCGGGCAGCGACCTGGCCGTATCCGGCACCAACTGGCCGGCCGACACCGATGTGATCGTGCAGCTCTCGGCTCCGGGAGGTGGGGCCGTCGGTACACCGCAGACGGTGACGACGGGCGGGCTCGGCGCGTTCACGCTCGACTACCCGGTGCCGGCCGGTACGCCCGCGGGAACCGGGTACACGGTCACGGCCTCGGCCGGCGCTCAGACCGCGACCGACACGACAGAGGTCACTGCGGCTCCAGTCGTCGTCGATGCGGCGGCGACGGTTGCTGCGGGCACCAACCTCGCCGTCACCGGCACCGGGTGGCCGGTGAGCACCTCGGTCTCGTTGCAGCTGACCGCTCCCGGTGGTGGTGCGGACGTCGGTGGTCCGGTGACGGTGACCACCGACGCATCCGGGGCCTTCGCGGCGAACTATCCGGTGCCCATCGACACCACCCCGGGTACGGGCTACACGCTCACGGCGACCGCGGGTGCGGTCACCGGCTCGGACACCACCGAGGTGACCGCGGGCGACCCCGGCGATGTCAACACCAACGCGGCGGCCTCGGCCTCGGCGTCGGCCGATGCGACCGCCGACGGCGATCCCTCGGCCCAGTCAGCTGCGGAAGCCGCTGCGCTCGCTGATGCGACCTCCACCGCATCGGCGGCGGCGACGGCCGATGCCACCTCCGCCGCGGAATCCGCGGCGACGACCACGGCGTCCACGACGGCATCGACCGACGCGACGTCGACGGCCAACGCCGCAGCGGCTGTCGCTGCCCAGGCCGCGGCCCAGGCAGACGCCTCGAGCGACGTGAATGCCGCGGCTTCGACAGCAGCCGATTCGAACTCCGCGGCATCGTCCGAATCCGCAGCGACGGCGACATCCTCGGCGGACGCGTCGTCGGAGGCCGCGGCCAACGCGAACGCGGCGGCCTCGGCATCCGCTTCGGCCAATGCCGACGCCTCCACCGCTGCGGTCGCCGAAGCCTCCGCGCAGGCGGCGGCCTTCTCCGACGCGACGGCGGAGGGATCGGCTGCAGCGGATCCGGCAGCCGAGGCGGCATCGGAGGCCGCGGCGACGGCGACCTCGTCCACGGCGGCGACCGCGGATGCCACCTCCGAGGCGAACGCCGGTGCGGCGATCGCCGCGCAGGCGGCAGCACTGGCCGACGCCACGACGGACACGGCGGCCGAAGCCTCGGCCACGGACGATGCCAGCACGAGTGCAGCGGCGAACGCGAGCGCAGCGGCGATCGCGAGCGCCTCGACCGATGCCTCCTCGGATGCGGTCGGCTCGGCGGACGCCTCGGCGGAGATCAACACGAACGCCTCGGCATCGGCCTCGGCGTCTGCCCAGGCGGATGATGACAGCAACGCCTCGGTCGAGGCAGCCGCTGTGGCTGCGGCACTCGCCGACGCGACCAGCCAGGCATCCGCCGCGGCGGACGTGTCGGCCAGCGCCGCGGCCCAGGCCGCAGCGACCACCGATGCCTCCACGGATGCCTCCACCACGGCCACCACGGCGGCGAACGCCTCGGCAGCGGCCGCGGCTCAGGCGGCGGCGCAGAACGATGCGACCTCGACGAGCGCGGCCGACGCCTCGGCCTCGGCCGATGCGGATCCGAACGCCTCGGCGGCAGCGGCGGCGAACGCGTCGTCTTCGGCCACGGCCTCGGCGTCGGCTGCGGCGGATTCCTCTGCCGAAGCCACGGCTGCGGCCTCCGCGACCGCCTCCGCCACTGCCACTGCGAGCTCCTCGGCGGATGCGGCGGCCGATCCCACCGGGAACATCGCCATCACGATCAAGTCCCCTGTGCTGGAGCGCGGCAAGCAGCAGACCGCAGTCGGCACGGGCTTCACGCCCGGAGAGACGGTCACCGGTGTGATGACCTCCGACCCGCTCGCGCTGGGCAGCCAGGTCGCGAACGCCCAGGGCACGGTCACCTTCACCTGGACGGTCCCCACGGCCACCGATCTGGGGACCCACACCGTGACGCTGACCGGGGCGACCTCCGGCAGTGTGTCGGCGACGTTCCAGCTGGTGGCATCGGGCCTGGCCACGACCGGCGGGCAGCTCCAGAGCGGGTGGATCGCGCTGGCCGCGCTGCTCCTCACGCTCGGGCTGGGGACGATGAGACTCGCGAGATCCCGCCGGCCCCTGGTTCAGACGGAGTAGATCGCGATGCAGGAACGCTGAGTGGTCGGGGCCGTTTCCCCACGGCGGTCCCGACCCTCGTCGGTGGGAGGGAAGTGGATGAGCACCAGAGTCGAGTCCTCGCCGGAGGCGGACGTTTCCGTGTCACCGCAGACGGCCGCGGTGCATCCGCGCCCGACCTGGTGGGTGAAGCTCATCGCCTTCGCCGCCTGCCTCCTGACGCTGTGGCACATCAGCGCGTCGTTCCTGTGGATCGCTCCCTACTCGGCGCTGCGGGAGATCCCCACGCAGGAGGTGCTGGCGGGATACATGCTGCCGATGTTCGGCCAATCGTGGAGCGTCTTCGCACCCGAGCCCATCAACGGCGACTACCACTTCAACGTCCGCGCCGTCATCGAGAAGGACGGCGAGGAGGTCGAGACCGGCTGGGTGAGTGCCACCGACGTCGAGCTGTCGATGATCCGGTACAACCTCTTCCCGCCGCGGGCCGGCATCCAGTCGAGTGAGGTGGCGAGCGGACAGATGAACGCCTACAACAAGCTCAACGCCGACCAGCAGGCGGTGGTCGGTCTCGACTTCGCGAAGGAGGGGTGGGAGGAGTGGATGGTGCGCTCCTTCGAGGAACTCCCTGGAGACGAGAACCCGTCGACGGCGGCCTACATGGCCGAGGAGCATCTCTCCACCGCATATGCGACCCAGGTGGCCTATGCGATCTGGGGTGCGGATGCCGTGGTCAAGGTGCAGTACCGCGTGAGCCGTCAGAACGTGATCCCCTACAAGGATCGCAACGATCCGAGCGCCCAGCGGCCGGACCCCACGTTCTCGACCACCGGATGGCGACTCCCTATAGAAGAGGAGGGGCAGAGTCGAGAGAACTTCGCGAACACCTTCCGTGGCCAGTTCGAGAGGATCCAGCCGTGAGCGCGCCGGTCAAGACCTCGGCGCGGAAGTCCGACGCGAAGACGAGGAAGGATCCTGCGCCGCAGGGCACGACCACGTCGGCACCCGCCCCGGCGACCGCCCCTCCCGCTGCTCCCCGTGATCCGGCGCCCGCGCCGGCGAACACCGTGCCGAGGTCGTTCGTGACCCGGTTGCTGAGCTTCGTGTCGTCGATGATCGCCGGGCTCTGGGCGATGGTGCTCTCGGCCGTCGATCGCATCTCGGCGTTCATCGGCGACTGGCTCTTCAACGGCAAGAAGGCTCTCTACGGGCTCGCGGTCACGCGCATCCTCTTCGGCGTCACCGCGGTCGGCCTCCTGGCCTCGAACTTCGGCACCCGCCTGTACACCTTCGGATCGGGCTCTGCCTGGAACGGCGAGCTCGCGGAGCCGGTGAGCGAGTTCCCGAAGATCTGGGTGTTCAGCGCGTTCCATGCCGCGATGGGCAACGACGTCCTCTACACGGCGCTCTACCTTCTTCTCGGGGTGCTCGCCGTGCTGTTCGTCCTCGGGTGGCGCTTCCGGATCGTGCTCCCGATCTTCTTCTGCCTCTGGGTGGGCTTCATCGAGGCCAACGACATGGTGGGCGACCAGGGCGACAACATGTTCCGCATCGCGCTGCTGCTGCTGCTCTTCGCCGACCCCGCAGCCCAGTGGTCGCTGGATGCCAGGCGTCGGGCGAAGTCGGGGGAGTGGTTCGCTCCGAACAGCCAGCCGGCGCTGCTGGGAACGATGTTCCACAATCTCGCCCTCGTGGCACTCGCCGCCCAGGTGTTCTTCGTCTACGCGTCCGGTGCGCTCTACAAGGCGGGTGGTGCGCCGTGGGAAGAGGGGTATGCGGTCTACAACCCGCTGCAGACCGCGCGGTTCGGCACCTGGCCGGTGTTGAGCGACCTCGTCACGGCGTGGGGGCCGATGGTCACGATCGCGAGCTGGGGGTCGATCCTCCTGCAGGTCGCCTTCCCCCTCATGCTGCTGACGCGTCCCACCCGGCTGATCGGCCTGCTGGGCATCCTCTCCTTCCACATCGGCATCGCGGTGCTCATGGGGCTCCCGTGGTTCTCGCTCACCATGATCGCTATCGACGCGATCTTCATCCGCGACCGCACATGGGGGCGGTTGAGCGCGGGGACGAAGCGGCGTTGGCAGGAAGCGGGCGCCGCACCGCCGCCCGCGACGCCCGAAGCGGTTCCACCAGTCCGGACTGTGGTCTGACGACAACGCGGCGGCGAGATGTGCCCGTCGGGCGTTGGAGGATGTGGACAGGGCAGTTCGTCTCTGGTTGTGGCAGACCTACCATGGCTGTAATCCCACTTCCCTCTGAGAGGAACGCACATGGTCGACGCCGCCGTCCGTCCGAAGACGACTCGCACCTCCACCGACACCGCGGATGCGAACCTGCACATCGATGTCGCCCGCGTCAACGACGCCCTGATGGGCACGTGGGCAGACGTGCGTCGCCAGGCCCGCGAGATGATCAAGGACTCGGCGTTCTGGCGCAAGGATGAGCTCGGCAAGGACGAGCACCGCGAGCGCGTGCTCAGCCAGCTGCACCTCCTGGTCGAGAACAAGGCCGTGCACCGCGCGTTCCCCACGTCGCTCGGCGGCGAGGAGAACAACGGCGCGAACATCGCGGGCTTCGAGGAGCTGGTGGTGGCCGACCCCAGCCTGCAGATCAAGTCGGGCGTGCAGTGGGGACTCTTCGGCTCCGCGATCCTTCAGCTCGGCACCGAGCAGCACCACGCGAAGTGGCTTCCCGGTGTGATGGACCTCTCGATCCCTGGCGCCTTCGCGATGACCGAGATCGGCCACGGCTCCGACGTCGCGGCCGTCGGTACGACCGCGACGTACGATCCGGCGACGGAGGAGTTCGTGATCAACACCCCGTTCCGCGGGGCGACGAAGGAGTACCTCGGCAACGCAGCGCTGCACGGCGTCGCGGCGACCGTCTTCGCGCAGCTGATCACGAACGGCGTCAACCACGGCGTTCACTGCTTCTATGTGCCGCTGCGCGGCGAGGACGGCGTCGACCTTCCCGGCATCGGCCGCGAGGACGACGGCCTCAAGGGCGGACTCAACGGCATCGACAACGGGCGCCTCTCGTTCGACCACGTGCGCATCCCGCGCACCAACCTGCTCAACCGCTACGGCGACGTCGCAGCGGACGGCACGTACTCCAGCGCGATCGACAGCCCCGGCCGCCGCTTCTTCACGATGCTCGGCACCCTGGTGCAGGGACGTGTGTCGCTCGACGGTGCGGCATCCTGGGCCTCGGCGCTCGGCCTGCACATCGCGATCACCTACGCCACCCAGCGCCGCCAGTTCGATGGTGCGGACGGGCAGGAGGTCGTGCTCATGGACTACGGCAAGCACCAGCGCCGTCTGCTCCCGCGCCTGGCGACCACGTACGCGCAGATCTTCGCGCACGACGAGTTCCTGCAGAAGTTCGACGGCGTCTTCTCCGGCCGCACCGACACCCCGGCCGACCGTGAAGACCTCGAGACCCTGGCCGCCGCGCTCAAGCCGCTGTCGACCTGGCACGCGCTCGACACGCTGCAGGAGGCCCGCGAGGCCACCGGTGGCGCCGGCTTCATGTTCGAGAACCGTCTGGTCGGACTCCGCGCCGACCTCGACATCTACGTCACCTTCGAGGGCGACAACAACGTGCTGCTGCAGCTCGTCGGCAAGCGTCTGCTGACCGACTACGCCAAGCAGTTCCAGGGCAAGGATGCGGCGGCGCTCGCGAAGTTCGCCGTCGGCATGACCGCGGGCAAGCTGTTCCACGGCGCCGGTCTCCGCCAGCTCGGCCAGGCCGTCTCCGACTTCGGTCAGGTGAGCCGCTCGGTCGAGCGGGGTCTGCGGGAGGAGCAGCAGCACGACCTGCTCGCCGGACGCGTGCAGCAGATGGTGGCCGACATCGCCTCCCGCCTGCGCCCCGGTGCGAAGGACAAGGCCCTCGGCGCCCGCCTGTTCAACGAGAACCAGGCCGAGCTCATCGAGGCGGCCCGTGCGCACGGCGAGCTGCTGCAGTGGGAGGCGTTCACCGACGCCGTTCACCAGATCGACGATGAGGACACACGGAAGGTGCTCACCTGGCTGCGCGATCTCTTCGGCCTGCAGCTCATCGAGAAGCATCTCGCCTGGCACCTGATCAACGGACGCCTGTCGACGCAGCGCGCTGCGGCCGTGTCGAGTTACATCGACCGCCTGTGCGCTCGTCTTCGTCCGTATGCGCTCGACCTCGTGAACGCGTTCGGCTACGAGCCCGAGCACGTGCGCGCGCCCATCGCCAGCGGCCTGGAGAAGCAGCGTCAGGATGAGGCCCGCGCCTACTACGCCGACCTCGCAGCGACCGGTCAGGCGCCGATCCAGGAGAAGGCGCTGAAGAAGAAGCAGCGCTGACGGCCTGCGGTTCAGCCCGGACCTGATCCACCTGTCGGGAGTTCGTGACGAGCGCACGGCGAATCCGCGCGATTCTCCCGACAGGTGCGTATCCTCCCGACAGGTGTTCGGGGAGATGCGGATCGGGTGTCAGGGTGCCGCTGTGAGATCCACTCCGCGTTCGGTGGCCAGGGCCTGGAGCTTCTGCGCCGCGTCGGTCTCGACGCACACGCACGCCTGCAGACCCGCCTCGTCTTCGTCGCGCAGGAGGTAGTAGCTGTCGGTGTCGGTCAGCTGCACGCCGCCGGCGTCGAAGAACAGCCAGCGCACGCGCACGAGCACGAGCCGGTCGGAGAGATCGCGACGCTCGAGCAGCTCGAATCCGACGGAGGCCAGGCCCAGCCGCTGGTAGATCGGATAGGAATGCCGCAGACCGTCGATCATGGCGTCGCGGGATTCCAGCACACCGGAGGAGCGGTCGTTCACGATCGTCCCCGGCGTCGACCACAGACTCGCCGCGGTCTCGGCATCGAATGCGGTCAGGCTGTCCGCATAGCGGGTGAGGTACCGGGAGATCGTGTCGTCGGAGGTGGTCATGGCGTGAGCCTAAGCGTGGCCGAGCGGAGCGCACCCGGCCTTGACAATCGCCGATTCGGCCGGGACGGCCGATTCTCATCCGGTGCTGGGTAGTCTCGGCAGGTACCCGATCCGAGGAGTCCGAGATGTCTGCTGTGAACGCCTATGCCGCACCCCGTGAAGGGGCCCCGCTGGAGAAGACCGTCATCGAGCGACGCGAGCTCGGCCCGCTCGACGTGCTGATCGACATCGCGTTCGCGGGTATCTGCCACTCCGACATCCATACCGTGCGCGGCGACTGGGGGCCGCAGCAGTACCCGCTCGCTCCCGGCCACGAGATCACCGGCACCGTCGCCGCGGTCGGCGAGGGCGTCACCCGGCATGCGGTCGGCGATCGCGTCGGCGTCGGATGCCTGGTGAACTCGTGCGGTGAGTGCCGCAACTGCCTGCGGGGGGAGGAGCAGTTCTGCACCCAGGGGGCCGTCCTCACCTATGGCAGCACGGATCGTGACGGCACGGTCACGCAGGGCGGATACTCCGAGCAGGTCGTGGTCACCGAAGCGTTCGTCCTGAAGATCCCCGACGCGCTGCCCCTGGATGCCGCAGCTCCCCTGCTGTGCGCCGGCATCACGACATACTCACCGCTGCGGCACTGGAACGTCGGACCGGGCACCCGCGTCGCCGTCGTGGGACTCGGGGGCCTCGGGCACATGGGCGTGCAGATCGCGCACGCACTCGGTGCCGAGGTGACCGTGCTCTCGCAGACCCTGAGCAAGAAGGACGACGGGCTGCGGCTCGGCGCCGACCACTATCGCGCGACGAGCGACCAGGAGACCTTCCGTGAGCTGCGGTCGTCGTTCGACGTGATCCTCAACACCGTCAGCGCGGTGATCGATCTGCGCTCCTATCTGAGCCTGCTCGACGTCGGCGGCGCCATGGTGTGCGTCGGGGCTCCCGGCGAACCGCTCTCGGTCGGGGTGATGTCGCTGATCGGCGGCCGTCGCTCGCTCGCCGGCAGCAACATCGGCGGCATCCAGGAGACGCAGGAGATGCTCGACTTCTGCGCCGAGCACGGTATCGCCGCCGAGATCGAGACCATCCCCGCTTCCGACATCAACGCCGCCTACGAGCGCGTGCTCGCATCCGACGTGCGGTACCGGTTCGTCATCGACGCGGCGACCTTCGGCTCCTGACATCGCGGCCGTGGTGGCGGCGGCTCAGCGGCGGCGAGACGTCGGCAGGTCGATCGGTCCGGTGACGGAGAGCTCGTCCTCCCACACCTCGATTCCTCGGACCTCGGGGAGTCGGGCCTTGGTGAAGACCGGATCGAGTCCTTCGCGTCGCTGCTGCGTGTAGTCCTTGAGGAGCTTGAAGGCGACTCCGGAGAGCAGTGCGATCGCCACGAGGTTCACGATCGCCATGAAGCCCATCGCGCCGTCGGCGAAGTTCCACACGACATCGGCCGACACGATCGATCCGACGAACACCGCCCCGATGGCGAAGAGCCGGTAGCCGAGCAGGACGGCGGGTGTCGACGTGATGAACTCGATGTTCGTCTGCCCGTAGTAGTAGTTGCCGAGGATCGAGCTGAATGCGAGCAGGAAGATGATCACGATCAGCAGGATGTTCGACCAGCTGCCGAGCGCACCGACCACCGCCCCCTGCGTCAGCCCGATGCCCCGCTCGGCGTTCGCGAGGTCGGGGACCGAGACGAGGATGATGAACGCGGTGATCGAGCACACCAGGAACGTGTCGAAGTAGACGCCGAGGGTCTGCACGAGACCCTGCTTGACCGGGTGCGTCACCGCGGCACTCGCGCCCGCGTTGGGCGCGGAACCGAGCCCGGCCTCGTTGGAGAACATGCCCCGCTTGACGCCGGTGAGGATGATGTAGCCGAGCGCGGCGCCCACGATCTCGTTCGGCCCGAACGCCTGCGTGAAGATCATGGCGAAGACCTCGGGAAGGCGCTCGATGTGAATCACCACGATGACGAGCCCGAGGAGCAGGTACAGCAGCGCCATGACCGGGACCAGGGTCTGAGTGACGGAAGCGATGCGGCGCACGCCTCCGAAGATCACCAGGCCCATGAGGACCGCGAGCGCCGCGCCGATGGCCCACGGCAGCCATGCGGGGGCCCCGCCGCCCAGGCTCCCCGCGATGGTGGCCTGGATGGTGTTGGCCTGCAGCGAGCTGAACGCGATCGGGAAGCACACGATGAGGATGACGGCGAACAGGACTCCCATCCAACGCGCGCCGAGCCCGCGCTGCATGTAGTACGCGGGACCTCCGAGGAACCCGTCCTTGTCCCGCGTCTTGTACAGCTGCGCGAGCGAGGACTCGATGAACGAGGACGCCCCGCCGATGAACGCCATCAGCCACATCCAGAAGATCGCACCGGGTCCGCCGATCGCGATCGCCGTGCCGACACCGGCGATGTTGCCGACGCCGACACGCGAGGCCGCGGAGATGGTGAACGCCTGGAACGCCGAGACGGATTGCGGCTCGCCGCTCTCGGTGCGCGGGGTGCGATCCGTCAACGTGCGAAACATCTCCGGGATCAACCGGAACTGCACGACGCCGGAGCGGATCGTGAAGTACAGGCCGAGGAGGACGACCAGGGGGAGGACGATCCACGTCCACAGGTTGTCGCCCCACGTCAGCAGCCACTCGTTCACAGAATCCATGCGCACAGTCTGGTGGAACTGCTCCGATGACACCAGCTTTCGCGCGCACAGCATTCCGGTGGGACGCGTCCGCCTCCGTGTCGGCGCTCGGTGTCGGTCGCCGCGGATAGCCTGACCGGATGACCTCTCTTCTCACGGGCCCCGACGCCCGCGACCGCTGCGCCTGGGTGGGCGACGACGACGAGTACCGTCGCTATCACGATGAAGAGTGGGGCACGCCTCTGCACGGCGACCGCGCGCTGTACGAGAAGATGGCGCTCGAAGGGTTCCAAGCGGGCCTCTCCTGGATCACGATCCTGCGCAAGCGACCGCGGTTCCGCGAGGTGTTCGCGGGTTTCGAGCCCGAGATCGTCTCCGAGTACGACGAGTCCGACGTCGAGCGCCTGATGGGCGACGCCGGGATCATCCGCAACCGCGCGAAGATCGAGGCGACCATCGGCAACGCCCGCATCGTGCGCGGCATGGCCGAGGGGGAGTTCGACGAGCTGATGTGGTCGTTCGCCCCGGCGGCCCCCGGCGCCCGTCCCGCATCCTTCGCCCACGTTCCCGCCGTCACGCCGGAGTCCACGGCGTTGAGCAAGGAACTGCGTCGTCGTGGGTTCCGATTCGTGGGGCCGACCACCATGTACGCCCTGATGCAATCGGGCGGCATGGTCGACGATCACATCGCGGGCTGCTGGCGGGCCTGATCATCGCGGATGGGCAGAACTCCCCATCGAGCGGTATTCCGAGACGCGGTTAGGATGAACGGGTGCTCGGTGGGCCCGGAGGGACCGCCCAGGAGCTAACGAAGAGTGTCACCTGGGGGGGAACCGGGAATGAAGGCGTTGTCTTGGATACGCGCGCGGCCCAAAACACTGGCGTCCGCCGCCGGTGTCACCGTCGGCGTCATCGCTATCACCACGATGGCCTTCACCTATGAGGGCTTCCCGACCACCAAGGTCGACCTGAACGACGGCGGCGTCTGGATCACGAAGACGTCGAGCCTGCTGGTCGGGCACTTCAACAACGAGTCGACGGTCCTCGACGGTGGCCTGCGCACCACGGGCGAGAACTACGACATCCTTCAGGACACGAGCAACATCCTCGTCGTCGATGAGAACGCCTCCACCCTCACCGCCGTCGATCCCGCACGCGTATCTCTCGGCGACTCCGCAGGCATCCCCTCCTCGGCGAAGGTCGCGCTGGGCAACCGCACGGCCGCGATCCTCGATCAGAAGACCGGCGAGCTCTGGGTCGTCCCCGCCCAGGGCGTCTCGTCGTTCGAGGCAGAGGTGAACGAGCCCGCCGCAGAACTCGGCGCCGGAGCCGATGTCGCGGTCGCCAAGGACGGCACGGTGTTCGGACTCGCCCCGGAGCGCGGCGAGGTCGTCACTGTGCCCGTGGACAACGAGGGCGAAGCCCTCGACGCCTCGGCCGCATCCGTCGGCGAGCTCGACGCGTCCGCGAAGCCGACGATCACGGCGGTCGGCCGCACGCCGGTCGTGCTCGACCGCTCGGCAGGCGTCGTGACCTCGCCCGGTGGCATCCGCACCGAGATCCCCGGCGCGGACAAGGCGGTCCTGCAGCAGGCGTCCGAGAACACCGACGCAGTGGCGATCGCGACCACGAACGCCCTGGTGAGCGTTCCCCTCGACGGCGGCGAGCCGACCGAGGTCGACGCCGGCGGCACCGGCACCGCGGCCGCTCCGGTCTGGCTGCGCGGATGCACCTACGGCGCGTGGGCGGGCACCGCCACGTTCATCCGCGAGTGCCCGGGCACCGGCAACGACGTCAACGCCCAGGTCGACGGCGCCGAAGACGCGAAGAGCCTCGTGTTCCGCGTCAACCGCGACGTCATCATCCTTAACGACGCCGTCGGTGGCGCGGCCTGGCTTGCCAACGAGAGCCTCCAGCGCGTCGACAACTGGAACGACCTCACCCCGCCGGAGGGCGAGACCGAGAACGAGGACGACTCCACCGAGGAGACCGTCGAGACCACGCTCCCCGAACGCAAGGAGGAGAACACTCCTCCGATCGCCGAGGATGACACGTTCGGCGTGCGCCCCGGTGTCACGACCATGCTCCCGGTGCTCGACAACGACAACGACCCCGACGGCGACGTCCTGGTGGCGGCGCTCGCCGAGGCCCAGCCCGCGGTCGGGACGATCCAGCAGGTGCAGAACGGCGGATCGTTGCAGATCGCGGTGGAGGAAGGCGCCTCCGGGTCGACCACGTTCACGTACGAGGCCGACGACGGCCGCGGCGGCAAGGACACGGCGGCCGTCACACTGACCGTCTACGACAAGAGCATCAACACCGCTCCGGCGCCCAAGCGCAGGACGACGCTGACGGTCGAGACCGGCGGCACGATCTCGTACAACATCCTCCCCGACTGGATCGACCCGGAAGGCGACGACGTCTACCTCAAAGACGTGGTGCCCGCGCCGGGTGACGAGGTCGACTTCAGCACCGACGGCCAGATCACGTACAAGGCCACGGCGAGCCAGCAGGGTCTCAAAGAGGTGCAGGTCACGGTCGCCGACGGATACGGCGAGACCGCCACAGCGACCGTGACGCTCGACGTGCGGCCCGAAGGGTCGACCAAGCCCAAGACCAACGCCGACCATGTCGTGACCCGCGTCGGCGAGCAGGTGACGGTGGCCCCGCTCGCCAACGACACCAGCTCGGGACGAGAGCTGCTGCGCCTCGGTCGTGTGAACGAGGTACCCGGCGCGACCGTGCTGCCGGACGGACCCAACAAGACCTTCACCTTCACCGCCGACGCCCCCGGCACCTACTACGTGCTGTATCTCGCGACCGCGGGTCCCGAGAGCAGCCAGGGAATCGTGCGCGTCGACGTGCTGGAGGCGAGCGAGACGGATCTGCCGCCGGTCGCCGTCCGTGACGTCGCGCTGCTGCCCACGGGCGGAGATGTGCTCCTCGGCGTGCTCGCGAACGATGTCGACCCCGCCGGCGGCATCCTCGTCGTGCAGTCCGTCTCGATCGAGGACGACTCCGGTGTCTCGGTGTCGGTCATCAACCATGAGACCCTCCGCATCACTGACCAGGGCTCGCTCACCGATCAGGCCCGCATCAAGTACCGCATCTCGAACGGCTCGAAGTCGGCCGAGGGCGAGGTCGTGGTGATCCCGATCCCCGCGCCCGACCAGCTCCTCCAGCCGGTCGTGAACGACGACACCGCGATCGTGCGGGCGGGCGACGTCGTCACCATCCCGGTGCTCGACAACGACACGCACCCGAACGACGACGTCATGCACGTCGTCCCCGAGCTGGTCGAGCCGCTCATCGATCCGGAGGACGGCGAGGCCTTCGTCTCGCAGGACACGATCCGCTTCAAGGCGGGCCCTGTCGCGAAGACGGTGTACCTCACCTACGAGGCCGTCGACTCCCGCCAGCAGAAGGACGCCGGCTACGTCACGATCCAGATCCTGCCCGTCGACCCCGAGACGAACGCCGCGCCGCGCCCGCAGGACCTCGTGGCTCGCGTGCTCGCCGGGTCGACGGCGAACATCGCCGTGCCGCTGGACGGCATCGACGCCGACGGCGACTCGGTCGAGCTGATCGACATCGCCTCCAGCCCCACGAAGGGCCGCATCACCGAGACCGCGCAGAACTACTTCACCTATGAGGCGTTCGACGGATCCTCGGGTGTCGACGTGTTCCGTTACCGCGTGCGCGACCGCCTCGGCAAGGAGGGCATCGCCACGATCCGCGTGGGTATCGCCCCGGGCGAGCAGGTCAACCAGAGGCCCTTCGCCGTCAAGGATGCCGTGGTCGTGCGGCCGGGTCGAGAGATCTCGGTGCCGGTGATGGCGAACGACTCCGACCCCGAGGGCGACAAGATCGCGCTCGTCAAGGACGGCCTGGAGGTCCCGACCGACACGGGCATCACGGCCCGCGTCTCGGGAGACCGGGTGCTGGTTCAGGCGCCGAACCGTGAGCTCGAGACGTCGCTGCAGTACACGATCCGCGATGCGCGCGGAGCAGAGGCCACCGCGGCGCTGCAGATCACCGTCGACGAGAACGTGCCGTTGCAGGCGCCGGTCGCTCGCGACGATCGCGTGCGCCCGACCGATCTCACCGACGGCACGATGAGCGCCGATCTCGACATCCTCAAGAACGATGAAGACCCCGACGGTACGACCGACCGCCTGAAGGTCTCTCTCGGCGAGGGGGCGACGCAGCTCGAGAACGGCAAGGTGCGCGTCACCGTGACCGAGAACCTGCAGCTCATCCGCTACACCCTCACCGATCAGGACGATCTGTCCGCATCGGCGTTCATCTTCGTCCCGGCCGAATCGGATCTGCGCCCGATCCTCGACTCGACCAAACCGCTCGAAGTCATGAGCGGGGAGACCAAGGAGATCCCGCTCTCCAAGTTCGTCACCGTCGCCGGCGGAGGAACCGCGCGGATCACCGAGCACGCCAAGGTGAACGCGGTGTACGCGAACGGCGACGACCTCGTGAAGGACGAGACGACGCTCGTGTACACCTCGGCCGAGGGGTACTTCGGACAGGACTCGCTGACCTTCGAGGTGACCGACGGCACGGGCCCGGATGACCCCGAGGGACGCAAGGCCACGCTTAGCATCCCGATCAACGTGCTGCCGCCCGAGAACCAGCAGCCCGAGTTCATCGGCGCAGAGGTCATCGTCGCCCCCGGTGAGAAGGCCTCGACGCTCGACCTCGCCGCGTTGACGACCGATCCCGACCCCGAAGACGAAGGCACGCACAAGTACAAGTACGTCAGTGGTGCCGGCAAGGGCATCACAGCCAAGATCGACGGCTCCGACCTGCTCGTGGAAGCTTCGTCCGACGTCGAGAAGGGCACCGTCGCGACGCTGAAGCTCGAGATCACCGACGGGACGACCGAGCCGGTCGACGGCACGGTGACCGTGCGCGTCGGGGCCTCGACCCGACCGCTGCCCGCCGCCAACACCGACACGATCTCGGAAGCCGACCAGGGCAAGAGCATCACGGTGCCCGTGCTCGCGAACGACTACAACCCGTTCCCCGAGACGCCGCTCAAGCTCATGACCGCCGTGACCGAATCGGGCTCCGGAGGCGCCACGGTCAAGGGCGATCAGGTGGTCGTGACCCCGGATGCGAGCTTCGTCGGCACCATGGTCGTGCGCTACCGCATCCAGGATGCGACGAAGGATGCCGACCGCGAGGCCAACGGACAGATCATCGTCACGGTGCAGGGCGTTCCGGATGCACCGGGAGCCCCGCTCGTCTCGAGCGTTCAGGATCGCACCGTGGTCGTCTCGTACGGAGCGCCGTCGAACAACGGTGCCGAGATCACGAAGTACACGGTCAAATCGGTCAGCGGCAACCCGTATTCGAAAGAGTGCCGGTCCACGACCTGCACGCTCGACGGGCTGACCAACAACGTCGAGTACACCTTCCAGGTCACGGCGACGAACCGCGTCGGCGAGTCGAAGCCGTCCGGTACCTCGGCGGTCGCCCGTCCGGACGCTCGGCCCGACACCCCGAACCCGCCGACCCTCGCCTTCGGCGACAAGTCGCTCAAGGTCTCCTGGGCCACCCCGACCACGCCCGGGTCCCCGGTCGAGAGCTACACACTCGAGATCTCGCCCGCTCCGCCGTCCGGTGTGTCGCAGAAGCAGGCCACGGGCAACTCGATGACCTGGGACGGCCTCGAGAACGGCTCGAATTACCAGATCCGCGTGCAGGCCCACAACCGCGCACCCGAGCCGTCGAGCTGGAGCGCCTGGTCGGCATCCGAGGTCCCCGCGGGCCCGCCGATGCCCGCCGCCGCGCCCACCGTGACGCAACTCGCAGGTGTCGGCAACGAGGCTCAGATGCAGGTGAAGTGGATGCCGGGGAACGCCAACGGCGACCCGATCGACTCCTTCGAGCTGCAGGTGTGGGAGGGGGGAACGCTCCGCAACACGGTCTTCCCCGGAGCAGGAGTCAGGGAGCAGGCGGTCAAGGTGCCGACATCCGAGACGCCGTACACCTACCGCATCCGCGCGCACAACAAGGCAGATTGGGGCGAGTGGAGTCCGATGTCGGCACCGCGCCGCGGCGTGAACAAGCCGGGTGCGCCCTCTCTGTCGAACGTCGCCGAGGGCGACCGGTCCCTCAAGCTCACCTGGTCTCCCGGCGCGCTGAATGGCGCCAGCTCGACCGAGGTGCGATACGAGTACTCCGTCGGAGGAAACTGGGCGGCGATGCCGGGCAACAACGTCATCACCGGACTCTCGAACGGCACCAACTACAACGTGCGGGTCCGTGCCGTCTCGACGGTCGATGGACAGACCTACGCCAGCGACGCGTCCGGCCAGATGTCGGGCAACCCGTACGGTCCGCTGAAGCAGCCGTCGGTTACCGCAGCGCCGAACCCCACGAGCGTGACGTTCGGCTGGAACGCGAATGTCTCGGCCAATGGGCGCGGCATCAAGACGGTGCGCATCCGCATCGACGGCGGTGGATGGTCCAACGTCGCAGCGAACGGAAGCACCACCGTCGGCAACGGCTACAGCCAGCGCCACACGATCGATGTCGAGGTCACGGATGAGGCGGGGCAGAAGATCACCCGGTCCGAGGCTGGAACATCCGGACCGAAGCCCAACCCCCGGGCCTGGGTCACCTCCACGGGCAATGCCAACGGCCAGCCGAACTGCAACGACGGCACATGCGCGTACTTCTACCTCAACGCGCAGGACTTCGATCCCGGTCAGACCATCTCGGTGCGGTGCAACAACAACGACCCGACCTACGGCGGGGTCTGGGGCGGTCCGTACTCGATCACGATGGACGGCAACGGCAACTACGGCGGTCGACTGAGCTGCTATCTCGGCAACCGCCGCGGCGTGATCGAAGCCTGGGTGATGGTCAACGGCAACGCCTTCGAACACCGCGTCTGGCAATGATGCGCTCTCTCTTCTCGACATCCGAAGAACAAGGAACGACACACTCATGACAATGACCCCCGAGCAGGCCGCCTGGTTCCAGGGCACTTTCCAGCGCCTCGTCGAGAACATCGACAAGGCCGTGCAGGGCAAGCAGGAGATCGTCGGCCTCGTGCTGGCCTCGATGCTCGCCGAGGGCCATGTGCTCCTCGAGGATGCGCCGGGAACGGGCAAGACCAGCCTCGCCAAGGCGCTGGCCGCGACCGTGCAGGGCACCAGCGCACGCATCCAGTTCACGCCCGACCTGCTGCCGTCCGATGTCACCGGTGTGACGATCTACGACCAGCAGTCGCACCGCTTCGAGTTCCACAAGGGGCCGATCTTCGCATCGATCGTGCTCGCCGACGAGATCAACCGTGCGTCGCCGAAGACCCAGTCGGCGCTGCTCGAGGTCATGGAGGAGTCGCGGGTCACGGTCGACGGCGTCACGCACGAGGCCGGGCGTCCGTTCCTCGTGATCGCGACGCAGAACCCCATCGAGCAGGCGGGCACCTACAAGCTGCCCGAGGCCCAGCTCGACCGCTTCCTGATCAAGACGTCGATCGGCTACCCCGACTTGGCCGTGACCGAGAGCATCCTCGCCGGTGCCTCCGACCGCAACCCGTCGGCCGGCCTGTCCGCGATCATCACGACGAGCGCCGTCGCCGACATGGCCGACCTCGCCGCGACGGTGCATGTCGAGCCCGCCGTGCTCCGCTATGTGGCCGAGCTCGCCGAGGCCACTCGCGAGGACGGGGCCATCCGGCTCGGTGTCTCGGTGCGCGGGGCGATCGCGATGGTCCGCATGGCCAAGGTGTGGGCGGCCGCTCAGGGGCGCCACTTCGTGCTCCCCGACGACATCAAGCTTCTCGCCCGCCCGGTGTGGCAGCACCGTCTGCTGCTCGACGCCGAGGCCGAGTTCGCCGGCACCAGCAGCGACACCGTGATCGCCCGCGTGCTCGATGCGGTGGCGGCACCCCAGGCCCGAGTGGCGGCCTGATGACCGCGGAGGCCCTTCAGGCATCGCCGCCGCAGACGGAGCGCGACGCCGGTTGGTGTGACATCGCGGCCGTCATCGGCGCGCGCATCCTGACGCGCCTCCGGAAGATCGCGTCGGCGATTCGTCCGCTGGCCTGGGTGCTGATGGCCCTCGCCGTCGGCTTCTGGGTGCTCGGGCAGATCGCCGGCTGGTCGGAGTTCACGATCGCGGCCGTGGTCATCGCGATCGCCGTGGCCCTGTGCGCGCTGTTCCTCATCGGCCGCACCGCCTACGACGTGGCGCTCGACCTCGCCCGCACCCGCGTTGTCGTGGGAGAGCGCGCTGTCGGCGCCCTGACCCTCGCCAACCGCGGCACCAGGGCGATCCTGCCCTCGCGCGTCGTGCTCCCGGTCGGCTCCGGCCGCGGCGAGTTCGGCATCCAGCGGCTCGCCCCGGGGGAGGAGGCGGAGGAGCTCTTCGCCATCCCCACCCAGAAGCGCGGCGTGGTCAAGGTAGGACCGGTCAGCGTCGTGCGCGGCGACCCGCTCGGCCTGTTCGAGCGGGCGCACCGGCGGGATGATCCCGTCGACCTCTTCGTGCATCCGCGCACCGTGCTGTTCGACGGCCAGTCGCTCGGCTATCTGCGCGACCTCGAGGGGCTGCCCGCCGCCGATCTCTCTCGCGACGATGTGTCCTTCCACGCTCTCCTGGAGTACCAGCCGGGCGATGACCTGCGTCACGTGCACTGGCGTTCGACGGCCCGCACCGGCACGATGATGGTGCGGCAGTACGAGGAGACTCGGCGCTCGCACTTCGTGATCGGTCTCTCGCGCTCGCTCGCCGACTACGCCACCGAAGACGACTTCGAGCTCGGCGTCTCGGCTGCGGGATCGATCGGCCTGCGCGCGCTCCGCGACTCGCAGCGCGTCGACATGCGCGTGCAGGGCCGGGAGCTGCCCGCCGGCACCGGCAAGCAGCTGCTCGACTCGCTCTCGGCCGTCGAGAACAGCAAGCCGAAGGAGGGCGGCATCGCCGAGCTCGCCGGCGTCGTGTCGGCCACCATGCCGCTGGCGAGCGTGGTCGTGCTGGTGTGCGGGGCTCGCGTGAAGTCCGACGACCTCCGCCTCGCGTGTGCGCGCCTGCCGTTCGGCGCCAGGGTGCTCGTGGTCGTCGCCGACACCACCGCGTCCGCCCCGGCTCTGCGTCGCATCGGCGATGCCGACGTGGTGACGGTCGGAGCACTCGAACAGATCCCGCTCGCCCTGCAGAAGGTGCTCGCATGACCGCATCCTCCGCCGCGTTCGGCGATCTTCCCCTGCGCCGCTGGGTCCTCGACCTGACAGCGACGGCGCTCCTGGTCCTCACCGCGCTCATCGGCTTCTGGCCCACGTTCGCCGGTGGGTCCTTCCTGCCCGCCGTCGCCGGCGGCATCCTGGTCGGCCTCGCGATCGCGGTCGTCGCGACCTGGCGCCGCTGGGGAATCCTGATCATCACGGGTCTCACGGTCGCCGCGTACTTCGTGTTCGGCGGCGCCTTCGCCCTGCCGCAGACCTCGATCCTCGGATTCATCCCCACACTGGAGACACTGCAGAAGCTGGCGCTGGGCACGGTGACCGCCTGGAAGCAGATGCTCACCACGGTCGCCCCCGTCGCGGCCGCCGACGGACATCTCGTCGTCCCGTTCCTGCTGGCCCTCGTGATCACCACCGTGACCGCCTCCCTCGCGCTGCGCCTCTCGCAGGTGGCCTGGGCGCTGATCCCCGCCGGCGTCCTGCTCATGCTGGTGATCGCGCTCGGGACGCCCGAACCCGCGTTCCCTCTCGTGCAGGGACTCGTCTTCGCCGTCGTGAGCATGTCGTGGCTCGCGCTGCGCCAGCTCTGGGCACCGCAGAACACCGCCGTCTCCGTGAGCGAGGTCGATCCGTCGCGGGCGTCGCACATGCGCACCCGCCGCCTGCTCGCGGGTGTCGCCGTGCTGGCCATCGCCGGAGGAGCCGGAGTCGCCACGAGCGCGATAGCGAACCCGGCGCAGCCACGGCACGTGTTCCGCGATGTGATCATCCCGCCGTTCGACATCCGGGACTATCCGAGCCCGTTGCAGGCCTTCCGCAAGAACGTGCGCGACGAGGCGGATGAGACCCTCTTCACGGTGCAGGGTCTGCCCAAGGGCGCGCGTGTCCGCACCGCCGTCATGGACCAGTTCGACGGCATGGTCTACAACGTCACCGACGGTGGCCCCACCTCGTCGAGCGCCTTCACGCCGCTGCGTTCGAACATGTCGCCCGATGCCGAGGGCGTCCCGGTGACGCTCAAGATCGAGATCGACGAGTATCGCGGGGTGTGGGTGCCGACCGCGGGAGAGCTGTCCGAGATCAGCTTCTCGGGCGACGACGCCGAACAGCTGCGCCGCGGCACCTACGTGAACACCGAGACGGGCACGGCCGTCGCCACGACGAAGCTGACCACGGGCGACGAGTACACGGTGGATGCCGTGCTGCCGAACGTGCCCGACGACGAGCAGCTCGCCGAGGTGCCGTTCGGCAAGGTCGCGATGCCGAAGCCGAGCAACGTGCCGGAGGAGCTCACCGCCCTCGCGGCCGAGACCGTCGCGGGAGCCGAGACGCCGATCGAGCGTGTGCGCGCTCTTGAGAACCTGCTCGCCAAAGACGGCTTCTTCAGTCACGGCCTGGAGGGGGAGGTCATCTCCCGTGCCGGGCACACGGCCGAGCGCATCTCGACTCTCATCGGCGGCGAGCAGATGATCGGTGACGATGAGCAGTACGCCGTCGCCATGGCACTGCTCGCGGGCCAGATCGACATCCCCGCTCGCGTGGTCATGGGCTATTACCCCGACGAGACGCGGGAGGGCGAGGCCGTGTTCGCCGCGACCGGCGACGACGTGCACGCCTGGGTCGAGGTCAACTTCGAGGGCATCGGATGGGTGAGCTTCAACCCGACTCCGCCCGAAGACCAGGTGCCCAACGACCAGAACACCAAGCCCCGGGTCGACCCGAAGCCGCAGGTGCTGCAGCCTCCGCCTCCGCCGCAGGAGCCCGTCGACCTGCCGCCCACCCTGCCCGACGACCGCGAGGCCGAAGACGAGAGCCTGAACATCGCGGGCATCATCGGGGCGATCCTGGTGATCGGCGGCATCTCCCTCGGGGTGATCGCCCTGCTCGCCTCGCCCTTCATCGTGATCGGCGCCTGGAAGGCCGCGAAGCGTCGCTCGCGTCGCGCCGCCGCACGCACCGCAGACCGCATCAGCGGGGGATGGGACGAGCTGACCGACCGCGCGGTCGACTACGGCGCCCGCATCCCGCCCGGCGGTACCCGCATCGAGGAGGCCGCCGTCGTGGCGTCCTCGCTCACGGTGCCGCAGGTCACGGCCCTCGCCGAGCGCGCGGACTCCGAGGTGTTCGGCCCCGCGGAGCCGAGCCCGGCGGACGTCGAGTCCTTCTGGCAGGAGGTCGATGACATCGTCGGTGGCCTCGGGAAGGACGCCGGCTTCTGGAAGCGCCTCAAGGCACGACTGAGCGTCCGCTCGCTGATCGGCGGCACCGCGATCTCGAACGGATTCCAGAATCTGAAGGAAGCTGCGGCCGTGCGCGTTCGCCGCGAACCTGGCACCATCAAGAACAGCACGACGCCCCCGTCCTCCGAGAGCGAGACCCCATGACGCAGCCCGCGCCCGACCAGATCGCGCCCGTCGCCCGTCGCGCCGTCGCCTACATCATCGATGCCCTGATCGCCGGCGGGCTCGCGATCGTGCTCGGCGGCGGACTCCTCATCGCCGCCTCTCTCACCGGCAGCATCGAAGGGAGCATCGGGGTCTTGCTGGTCGGCGGTCCCGTGGTGAGCCTGGTGCTCCTGGGCTGGTTCGTCGTCTACACGGTGATGCAGGCGGGCAACGGCTCGATCGGCATGCGCGCCCAAGGACTGCGGCTCGTCTCTGCGGCCGACGCGAGCCCGCTGGGCTTCGGGCGTGCGCTGCTGCGCAACATCATCTTCGGCCTCGCCGCCTCTGTGGTGGTGGGGTATTTCACGCCGCTCTTCGACGGCTCCGGACGGTTCCAGGGCTGGCACGACAAGGTCGCCGGCTCCCTGATGCTGGACGCCAAGGTGCCCGCACCCGTCGGGTCTGCCGCCGCATCGCCCGCGGCGCCGGCGGTACCTGCTCCGACCACGGCTTTGGCGAACTCGACGCCCGCACCCGCACCTGCACCGGCGATCCCGGGGCTCCCGCAGCCGACGGAGGCAGTGGCCGCGACCCCGGTCGTGCCTCCGGCACCCGCGGCACCGGCCTCCGTCCCGCCGCGCCCGGCCGCACCCGCGGCACCGGTCGCCGAAGCGGGATCGCTCATCGCCTTCGTCCCCGGGATCACACAGGATGCGCCCGGACGGCCCGCTCCGTCGCTGGAGCCCGCACTCGACGCGACGATCCAGCAGCAGCCGGCGCCTCCCGTCGCGGCCCCTCCCGTCGCAGCACCGATCGTCAGCCCGGCGCCGCCCGTTCCGCCGACGCCCCTCGCCGTCGAGACCCCCGCAGCTGCGCCCGCGACCCCGGAACCTCCGCTCGCGTCCGCGGCTCCGGCCGCCCCGAGTGCTCCGGTCGCCGCCGATGAGGACGACCTCGAAGACACCAGGATCAGCGTTCCCGGACACCGTCTGGTGTTCACCTGGGACGACGGCACTCGTGTGTCCGTGTCGCGACGCACGGTCTTCGGCCGCAACCCCGCACCGGAAGAGGGAGTGACGCTCGTGCCGGTGCGCGACGAGACGCTCTCGCTCTCGAAGACGCACTTCGAGGCGGCGGCGGAGACCTCGGGCGGTTGGGTGATGGATCGGCACTCCACGAACGGCATGACCATCGTCCGCGAAGGCCAGCGGATCGCCTGCCCCGCCGGGCAGCGCGTGCCGGTGCGTCTGGGCGATGCCATCGAGATCGGCGACCGCATCGTCACGATCGGCGGATACGCGTGAGGCCGGGACTCATCGTCTCGACCGGATCGGCGACGCATCCGGGTCTTCGGCGTGCACTGAATGAGGACGCCCATCTCGCGGCCGCTCCGATCTTCGTCGTCGCCGACGGGATGGGCGGGCACGAGGCCGGGGAGCGCGCGAGCGCCGCGGTGATCGCCGAGTTCGCGCGGTACATCGGACGCTCTTCTCTCGCCCTCGACGATGTGCGCCATGCACTGTCCCTCTCCAGGGAGAGCGTGGAGGAGCTGTCCACCTCCGGCAACGGCCGTGCCGGCACGACGTTGAGCGGTGTGGTCATCGCCTCGGTCGACGGCATGGGCTACTGGCTCGCGCTCAACATCGGAGACTCGCGCACCTACCGTTTCGCCGACGGCGAGCTCGAGCAGATCAGCGTCGACCACTCCGTGGTGCAGGAACTGATCGAGTCGGGTGAGCTCACGACCGAAGACGCCGTCTCCGATCGGCGCCGCAACATCATCACGCGCGCGATCGGGGCGAGCAGCACCGGCGACGCCGACTACTGGATGTTCCCCGCCGAACTGGGCGACCGCATCCTGGTGTGCTCGGACGGACTCACCTCCGAGGTGCCGGACGCGCGCATCCGCGAGGTTCTGAAAGCCGAGTCGGACCCCCAGCGAGCCGCAGACGTGCTCATCGACGAGGCTGTCAGCGCAGGGGGCAGGGACAACATCACGGTCCTCGTCATCGACGCCGTCTCCGTCGCCTCACGTCCGGGGACGCTCATGGCCACCGATACGGACATCGACCAGGACACACGTCCACGAGAAGCCGCAGCAGGAGGGGTTCGCTGATGCAGACCATCTACCGACCGGGACAGTGGTACCTGATCGTCATCCCGGGAGCGCTCGTCGCCCTGCCGCCCGACGTCCCCGGCGATGTCGTCGCCCGGCTGTGGGAGCGTCTGCCGGAGGACAAGACCCTCGCGACCGTCGTCGACGTGCTCACCACGCACGCGGGCGGGTCGTTCACATCGCTGCCGTCGTTCGTCGCAGCCGTCGCCGAAGGCGCCGATGTGCGCATCGCCCTGCGGGGGGCGGTCTCCGCGCAGGTGGAGACCGGGACGGAGTCGCTCGAGCTCTCGGGTGCCGAGGTCACGACCTGGAACGAGCGATTCCTCGGCGGTGCCACGAAGATCGACATCACGGTCGAGGCTCCCGCCGACGCCGTGGGTCTGCCCGTGCAGGGCGGCATCGTGCGGGCCGCGGCGGTGAGCGCCGAGCTCGAACCGAGCGACGCCGATCCGCTGACCTCCGCGCTCGGTCCGGCACCGGTCGTCGGAGACGCGGCAGCGGACGCACCCGCATCGGAGCCCGTCGCGGTGCCGGAGCCCGTCGCGGTGCCGGAGCCTGTCGCTGCACCGGAGCCTGTCGCCGCACCGGAGCCTGTCGTCGTCCCGATCCCGGAGCCCGTCGCGGCACCGGAGCCGGAGCCGGAGCCCGAGCCGCAGTCGGATGTGGAGCCGGATCCGGAGGAGCCGCTCCCCGTCATCGACGACGCCTTCCTGCCGCCGACGGAGGTGACGCTCGCTCCGCCCGTCGATGACGACTTCGACCAGCTGTGGGGAGCCACCGTGCATTCCGTCGGCGCAGCGGCACCGGTGGCGGCACCGGTCGCCCCGGTCGTCGTGGAGGGCGACCATGACGGTGCGACGATCTCGGCCGCAGACCTCCGTGCTCTCCGCCAGGAGCCGCCGGTCGCGAACGACGCGCCGACCGAGGTGCTCGAGGTCGCTCCGGCGCCGACCACGGTGTCCGTCGGTCGTATCCGGCTCTCCACGGGGCAGGTGACCGCCCTCGACCGCACCGTGATCATCGGACGCCGTCCGCGGTCGACCCGTGCGAGCGGTGCGAACCTTCCGCACCTGATCGCGGTCGAGAGCCCCCAGCAGGACATCTCGCGCAGCCACCTCGAGGTCAGACCCGAAGGCGACACCGTCGTGGTCATCGACCTGCACACCACGAACGGGTCCACTCTGCTGCGTCCGGGGGTCGACCCCGTGCGGCTGCACCCCGGCGAGCAGACGCTGGTGCTCTCCGGCGACGTGGTCGACCTGGGCGACGGCGTCACCGTGGCCTTCGAGGACCTCCCGTGACGCGTCGCCCCTCACCGCCGCCGGATCTCCCCGGCTTCACGTATGTGGAGCCGCTGGGCACCGGTGGCTTCGCCGATGTCTTCCTGTACGAGCAGGAGATGCCTCGGCGCCGAGTCGCGGTGAAGGTCCTGCTCGCCGATCGCATCTCGAGCGGTGCGGCGCAGGAGTTCGCCGATGAGGCGAACGTCATGGCGATGCTGTCCACGCATCCCGCGATCGTCACGATCTACCAGGCGGGGGTCGCCGGCGACGGCCGCCCCTACCTCGTGATGGAGTACTGCCCGCGGCCCAACCTCCAGCTCCGTGCACGGAAGGACCCGTTCTCGGTCGCCGAGGCACTCCGGGTCGGCGTGCAGGTGGCCGGCGCCGTCGAGACGGCCCACCGTGCCGGCGTGCTGCATCGCGACATCAAACCCGCCAACATCCTCGTCACCGAATACAACCGGCCGGCGCTCACCGACTTCGGCATCGCGTCGACGACGGGGGCCACCGGTGAGGCGTCGGGGATGTCGATCCCGTGGTCGCCTCCTGAGTCGTTCGCCGAGCCGCCGCAGAGCGGACCCCGCACGGATGTGTGGGCACTCGGGGCGACGCTGTACACACTGCTCGCCGGACGATCGCCGTTCGAGCGACCGGGAGAGCGCAACTCCAGCGCCGACCTCATCGAGCGCATCGAGCGCGCTGCGCTCCCCTCGCTGAAGCGGCCGGACTCCCCGGAGAGTCTGCAACGGCTGCTCGAGCGCTCGATGGCGAAGAACCCCGACGACCGTTTCCCGAGTGCGGTGGCGTTCGCGCGAGCGCTGCAGAAGGTGCAGATCGAGCTCTCGCATTCGGTGACGCCGATCGACATCGTCGACGACCACCCGCCCGCGGAAGACCTGGATGACGACGGCGACGGTCTCACCCGGGTGCGGGAGATCGTCAGCATCGATCCCGACATGGCGTCGTTCACCCGTCCGTCAGCGACGACGCAGCGGAAGGACCCTCCGGCCATGTTGCCGGGGATGCCGCGCTTCGACGCGCCGGTCGCCGAGGAATCGTCCGTCGAGCAGACACAGCTGCGTGCGCCGACCCCGGCTCCCGCCGCTCCGATGGCGCCGGGCGCCGATGACCGGACCATCGCCCGCGCACCGATGGTGGTCGCGCCCGATGCCGCCGTGCCGCCGCCGTCGGTTCCGGGCACCCCCGCCCCTGCCCCGGTCGCCGCCGAGCCGGCTCGCAGCCGCAAGGGCCTGTGGATCGCGCTCGCCGCAGCGGGCGTGGTGCTCGTGATCGGCGGGATCGTCGGCCTGAACCTCCTGGTCGCGGGAATCGCTCCCGAACCGCAAGAGACGGCGGAGGCCGTCGATCCGAAGGATGTCGGAACGGATGTCGTGCCGAAGGTGACCGAGCTCGCCGGCACGCGGCAGGGCGATCAGGTGGTCTTCACCTGGACGAACCCGAGCCCGCTCGACGGCGACTCGTACATCTGGACGCCGGTGGTCGTCTCCGGCGAGGTCGCTCCGCAGCAGACGCCGGACCCGACCGCGGCGGTCACCGCCGGTGCGGGCACCGTCTGCATCGACGTGATGCTGCGACGTGACGACGGTCGCGCGTCCGAGACCGTGCGGGGGTGCGTCGAGTGAGTGGCGAAGGCGGAGTGACCGTCGAGTTCGCGGGGGAGTACTTCCCCGTCCGTCCGGGCGGACGGTTCATCGTCGGGCGCGAGGGCGACCTCGAGCTGGACGACAACCTGTTCCTGCACCGCCACTTCCTGGAGATCACCGACGCCGACGGGCTGTGGTGGCTGTCGAACGTCGGCACGCGGCTCACGGCGACCGTCACCGACTCGGCGGGCGGCGTGCAGGCGTGGCTTGCTCCCGGCGCACGTCTTCCCGTGGTCTTCGAGACGACCACGGTCGTGTTCAGCGCGGGTCCGACGACGTACGAGCTCACGCTGCACGCGGCAGAGCCGGCGTTCCGCGCGACCAGGCGCGAGCACGACGACGGTGGCGCCTCCACCATCGGCGACGTCCCGTTGACCCTCAGCCAGAAGCTCCTCATCCTCGCGCTGGCCGAGCCGCAGCTGCGCAGGGACGGCACCGGCATGAGTGAGATCCCGACCTCGGCGAAGGCGGCGGAGAGACTCGGATGGACCGTCACCCGGTTCAACCGCAAGCTCGACAACGTGTGCGACAAGTTCGACCGGATCGGTGTGCCCGGTATGCGCGGCGGTCAGCGCAGCTTCGCGACCAACCGACGTGCGCGCCTCGTCGAGCACGTGATCGCATCGCGCCTGGTCGGCAAGAGCGACCTGCCCCTTCTCGACACCGCGCACACCGTCGATGAGGTCGAGGGAGAGCAGGAGTGATCTGGGAGATCGACGACCACGCACCGGAGGTCGAAGGACTCGACGCGCACGGGCGTCCCGATCCCGCGTATGCGGAGTCGCTGGGCCTGCGGGCAGCAGGGCGCGGGGCGCGCGTGCTCGCCGCGGTGATCGAGTGGACGGTGGCCGTGCTCATCGCGCTCCCGGCCATCATCGCGCTCACCCCGGTTCTCGCCCAGGCGGTGGCCGGGCAGTTCGACCCCGAGAAGTTCTTCGCCCGCGGTGACCTGGTGTGGCTCATCGTCGCGGCGGCCGTCTCGCAAGGCCTGATGATCGCCTACGTCGTGGTCCAGCTCGTGCTGCACGGCCGCAAAGGTGTGACGCTCGGCAAGGCGATCTGCGGGATCCGCTCCGTGAACGTGCGCACCCTCGAACGCCCCGGCTTCTGGCGCGGCGCCGTGGTCCGCTACCTCGTCGCCTACGCCTCGTTCATCGTGCCGCTCATCGGCCCGGTGCTGGTGATCATGCTCTCCCCGCTCTTCGACATCGAGCGGCGAGGACGCGGCTGGCTCGACCTCGCCGCGGCGACCTGGTTCGTCGACGTGCGCGGCGGACTGAACCCCTACGACCAGAAGCGCATGCGCATCGCGCGCAAGCGCGTGAAGACGCCCGAACACGAGGAGAAGGCCCCGCTGCCGTCACTGGCGACGCCGGTGCATCGCGATGCACCGGCCGAGTACGTCCCCAGTGCGCGTCTCTCCGGCGGTGTCATCGGTGCGCACCGCGCCGCGTCGGGGCCGGCGGTCGAGCCGGCGCAGGCTCCTGCTCCGGGGGCCTTGGTCTCGTCGACGCCGCCGTCGCTGGCGACGGGAGCCCCGGGTCCGGCATCGTTCGCTCCGGCTCCGGCTCCGGCTCCGGCTCCGGCTCCGGCTCCGGCTCCTGCTCCGGCATCGGACCCGGCCCCGGCGTACGTGGCGCCTCCGGCGGCTTCGCCGATGCCGCCTGTTCCGGTGGCTGAGCCTGTTCCAGCGGCTGGGCTTGTTGCGGCGACGCCGGCACCGGCCGACGCCCCGGCAGCGCCCGTCGTCGCTCCCGCGGGCGTCCGCGCGATTCTGGTGCTCGACACCGGGGAGCGCATCGAGGTGCGCGGGACGACGCTGTTCGGGCGGTCCCCGAGCGCGGCTCCCGGCGAGGGCGAGGCGCTCCTGGTGCCGGTGGTCGACGACACGCGATCGGTGTCCAAGACGCACATCGCGGTGATGCCCGCTCGACGGGGCGTCTTCGTCGTCGACCGCGCGTCGACCAACGGCAGTGCGGTCGTGCGGGGCGGCGCCGAGACCGCTCTGCCGGCCGGCCACCCCGCCGAGCTGAAGACCGGGGACACGGTCCGCTTCGGCGACAGGTCCCTCCAGGTGGAGTGGGTATGACCCTGAGCAGTGAGATGCGCCCTCGGCGCGGTGAGGACGAGCGATGAGAGTCAAGCTGACCCTGCGTCGACCTGCAGCACCTCTGACCGATGTGGTCGTGATGGCGGACTCGACCGCGACGATCGCCGATGTCGCGCGACAGATCGCCACGACCGACCCGGCGCGCAGCATCGCGGCGGGAGCGGCCGATGTGCTCACCCTCTCCGTGGCGCCGCCGACCAGCGAGCAGCTCACGCTGCTCAACCCCGACCTGCTCGTGGGTGACGCACCGATCGGCTCCGGATTCCTCGCCGAGGTGGTCAACGTCGGACCCCACCGGGCCTCGACGGGAGGCGCCGGTGCGCGTCCTGCCGCGGTGCTCACGGTCGTCGCCGGACCCGCCGCCGGTCAGGAGTTCCCGCTGCCCATCGGGCACTTCCTGATCGGGCGAGACGCCGCCAACGATGTCACCATCGCCGATCCGCTCGTCTCCAAGCGCCACGCCAGGATCGAGGTCGCGACCACGTTCGTCGAGCTGGTCGACCTGAACTCGGCCAACGGCATCCTCGTGGACGGCGGTCTGGTCCAACGCCTCCGGGTCATTCCCGGTCAGACGTTCGTGCTCGGCGACTGCGAGTTCGTCGTGCACATGGTCAGCGACTTCGACGGTTCGGCGTCGGGCGACCCCGTGCTCGAGCGCGGGGGAGCGTTGATGTTCAACCGCAGCCCCCGGGTCGAGGAACGCTTCACCGGTCAGGAGCTGGACGAACCGCGCTACCCGCGCGACCAGCCGTCGAGGCTCTTCCCCTGGCCCATGCTCGTCGCGCCAATCCTGCTGGCCGTCACGATGTTCAGCATCACGCAGCGCCCCGCGTCCCTGTTGATCGCCGCCGCATCACCGATGATGATGTTCGGCAACTTCATCTCGCAGAAGACCAACATCGGCCAGCGCCTGCGCAAGGAGGCGGAGTCGTTCGAGGAGCAGTTCGAGCGACTCGAGGAGACGCTCTACCACTCGCACCCGAAGGAGCGGGAGGTGCGGCAGAACGAGGTGCCGGCCGTCGCGGTGGTGTTCGACGAGGCGATGCGCCTCGGCCCCCTGCTGTGGACGCGCCGACCGGAGCACTGGAACTTCCTCGCCATGCGGCTCGGGGTGTGCGAGAGCGAGGCGCGCACCCGCATCAAGCGCACCGAGACTCCGGAGGCGCTCGTCGAGTACGTCGAACGTGTCGACCGTCTCGAGGAGCGGTACCGGATGATCGCCGACGTACCCATCCTGGAATCCCTGCAGAGTGTGGGGTCCATCGGTGTCGCGGGGCCGACCTCGCTCGCCAGCGATGCGCTGCGCGGCATCGCGGTCCAGCTGTTCGGAACGCACTCGCCGAACGAACTGGTCACGGTCGCCCTCACCGAGCCGGGGTGGGCGAACGAGCTCGACTGGCTCAAGTGGCTGCCGCACACCTCGAGCGAGCGCAACCCGTTCAAGGAGATGCCGCTCGCGGACTCCGCCTCGACCGGCACGGCCCTGCTCAGCGGTCTCGAGGAGATCGTGCTGCGTCGCTCGCGGGAGTCGAAGTCGGCGCGTCCTCCGTACGGCGCCGACTGGGATCCGATGCGCTACGGCACCGACGTCAAGCGCGCGGCCGAGGACGCCACGTTCCCCGGGCAGACCGCGATCCTGGTCATCGTGACCAATGACGCCCCCGTGGACCGGGCCCGCCTGACCCAGATCCTTGAGCGTGGTGCCGACGTCGGCGTCTACGCCCTCTTCGTCGCCCCGGTCGTCGAAGCGCTGCCCGCGGCGTGCCGCACCTTCGTGGATGTGAGCGCCGGACTCGGCGACGCCGTGGTCGGCACCGTCCGCAGCGGCGTGGACTACCACGGGGTGCAGGTAGAGGGCGTCTCGCACGCGTACATGATGATGTTCGCGAAGCGTCTGGCTCCGGTCGTCGATTCGAGCACCGTGATCGAGGATTCCTCCGACATCCCGAACTCGGTCAGCTTCCTCTCGCTCGTGGGGAACGAGGTCGCTGAGGATGCGAACGCCGTGATCGACCGCTGGCGGCAGAACAACACCATCATCGACCGCTCCGGCGCGCCCCAGTCCCGTCTCAAGAAGGCCGGGAACCTGCGCGCCATCATCGGCCAGTCGCAGACCGATGCGATGACCCTCGACCTGCGCACACAGGGTCCGCATGCGCTCGTCGGCGGCACGACCGGTGCCGGCAAGAGCGAGTTCCTGCAGGCGTGGGTGCTCGGCATGGCGGCCGCCCACAGCCCTGACCGTGTCACATTCCTCTTCGTCGACTACAAGGGCGGCTCCGCCTTCGCCGACTGCGTCGACCTCCCGCACACGGTGGGGCTCGTCACCGACCTCAGCCCGCACCTCGTGCGGCGTGCGCTCACCAGCCTGCGCGCGGAGCTGCATCACCGCGAGCACCTCTTCAACCGCAAGAAGGCGAAGGACCTGCTCGAGCTCGAGAAGCGCCGCGACCCGGAGACCCCGCCCGCGCTGGTGCTCGTGATCGACGAGTTCGCCGCGCTCGCCGGAGAGGTGCCGGAGTTCGTGGACGGTGTCGTCGACATCGCTCAGCGCGGTCGCTCCCTCGGCATCCACCTGATCATGGCGACGCAGCGCCCCGCCGGCGTCATCAAGGACAACCTCCGCGCGAACACCAACCTCCGCGTCGCGCTGCGTATGGCCGACGAATCCGATTCCAAGGACGTCGTCGATGATCCGGTGGCGGCGACGTTCTCGCCGTCGCTACCCGGGCGCGGTATCGCGAAGACCGGTCCCGGGCGTCTCGTGCCCTTCCAGTCCGCCTACGCGGGCGGGTGGACGACCGATGAGGTGCAGGTCGCCGAGGTCAAGGTCGCCGAGCTCCGGTTCGGCTCGATCCAGACCTGGGAGGCCGAGCAGGCTCCGGAGTCCGACTCCCACGACGAAGACCTCGGACCCAACGACCAGAAGCGCATCGTGGCGACGCTCGTGAACGCGGCGCGACAGGCGCGCATCCCGGCGCCCCGACGCCCGTGGCTCGACGATCTGGAGGGCGCCGTCGACATGCGCGACCTCCCGGTGCTCGGCGACGGACAGGTGCTGCTCGGCAAGATGGATGTCCCGGAGCGTCAGCTGCAGGAGCCGGCCTACTTCCATCCCGACAAGGACGGGTCGCTGCTCGTCTACGGCACGAGTGGATCGGGCAAGTCGACTGTGCTGCGCACGATCGCGATCGCCGCCGGGTTCGACTCCGCGCATTCGAACGTCGAGGTGTACGGCCTCGACTTCGGTTCCGGCTCGCTCAAGAGCCTGGAGATGCTGCCGCATGTCGGGTCGATCATCTCGGGCGACGATTCCGAGCGCGTGCAGCGCGTTCTCCGCTCGCTCGCCAAGGTGCTCGACGACCGCGGAAAGCGCTTCAGCGCCGCCAATGCCTCCAGCCTGACCGAGTACCGCGAGATCACCGGTAAGGACGAGGCGCGCATCCTGCTCCTGATCGACGGCTTCCCGCAGTTCCGCACCGAGTGGGAGTCCACCACCGCGCGCATGCCGTTCTATCAGACGTTCATGCGCATCCTCGGGGAGGGGCGCCCGCTGGGCGTGCACGTGATCGCGAGCGCCGACCGTTCGGGCTCCGTGCCCACCGCGGTCAGCGCCAACGTGTCGCGGCGCGTGGTTCTGCGGCTCTCCGACGAATCCGGGTACGCGATGCTCAACGCTCCCAAGGACGTGCTGGACGAGCGTTCGGCGCCTGGTCGTGCCATCGTCGACGGCCGGGAGACCCAGATCGCGACGCTCGGGGGGACTCCGAACGTCGCGGAGCAGACCAAGCTCCTCGAGAAGCTTGCCGAGTCGCTGCGCGAAGCCGGGGCGCGTGAGGTGCCGGAGATCGGCGCACTTCCCACTCGCCTGTCGGTGCGCGACCTGCCCGATCGACTGGGCGAGTTCCCGGTGCTCGGCGTCGCGGAGGACACTCTGGCCGCCCGCGACTTCGATCCGGTCGGCACGTTCGTCGTGGCGGGGCCGCCCTCGTCGGGCAAGACCAACGCCCTCAAGGCCATCATCACCTCGATGCGTCGGCTCGACCCGCAGATCAAGCTCTTCCACTTCGGCGGGCGGCGGGCGCAGCTCAAGGACTACGTCGAGTGGACCCGCAGTGCGGTGACCCCGGAGGACGCCAAGGAACTGGCCAAGGAGATCACCGAGATCGCCACCGACGAGACGTTGGGCGTGCGTCTGCTCGTCGTCGTCGAGGATGTCCCGCAGTTCGCGGACAGCCCGGCGGAGCGCGAGATGAAGGCTCTGTTCCAGGCGATCAACCGCAGCGACCACCTTCTCATCGGCGACGCCGACGTGACTCAGGTGACCAGCGGGTTCGGTTTCATCGCGGACTTCAAGGCCGGCCGCAAGGGCATCATCCTCAAACCGGATGCCTTCGACGGCGATGCCGTGTTCAAAGTGCCGTTCCCGAAGGTCAAGCGCACGGACTTCCCGGAGGGGCGAGGGATCTTCGTGCAGGCGGGCCGTCAGGTCACGGTCCAGCTGCCGTTGGTGGAGGCGGAGAGGAAGGCATGACCCGATGGGGAGTTGTGCCCATCGTGGAACCCGCCGGTTCTCCTTAGGGTGGGGAGGGTCGTGATGAGAGCCGACGCGCACGCAGTGGTCAGAAGTCGATCGGTGGAATCGAGGAGGTATCGTCGTGGGAACTGACATCAACATCCCCATGTCGCAGCTGGAGCAGTTGAACACGTCGTTGGGCAACATCATCAAGGAGTTCGAGAGCGCCGGTACACGCAGCGACGCCCTGGAATCCGCGATCGGCGCCCCGCACGGCGAGACGGCCCTGCGCAGCGAGATCAGCCGCTTCGAAAGCGACTGGAACGACAAGCGCGACACCCTGAAGTCGAAGCTCGAGAGCGCGAAGGAGCGGGTCGTCGACTTCGCCACGGCGTGGACGGACTTCGACCTCGAGGCGGCGAAGAACCTCGACACCACCGAGAACCCGCCGCAGGTCGAACCGAACGGGGCACGCTGACATGGACAGGACACCCACCGCAGGCAAGCAGTACGAGATCATCCCGATCGAGGGGGAGGCCCCCGCGATCGAGCTCCGTGGGATCGAGATCGAGAGTCTCGGCGACCAGATGCTGGCCGCCGCAGATCTGCTCGCCACGATCGACCTGGGCGCCGAGTGCCGGGGGAAGAGCCTCGATGCCTTGAAGGGCGACGTCACCGACGTCAAGGATGATCTGCGCAAGGCGGGCGAGCGTTACCAGCCGAGCGGCACGCACATCATCGAGTACGCACGGAAACTCGAAGGCGTGAAGTCGACTCTGAGCACGCTGATCCCCGACCTCGAGGATCTCTGGAACGCCTATCAGACCACCGCCGGCAGCTACGAGGACGACTCGAAGCTCCCGGAGCCCGCAGAGGGCGAATCCACGGATGACCGCACGTCGCTCGCCGACGTCGACGGCGACCACGATGCCTGGAAGGCCAAGGCCGTCGAATACGAGGGCGTGTACGACACGTGGTGGGAGGCCTACGAGCGGGCCAGGGCGGGCATTCAGACCGCGAACGACGAGGGCGTCAAGGACTCGTGGTGGGATGACCAGCTGCCCTGGCTGGAGGCTCTCGGCACGATCCTCTCCTACGCGGGCATCGTGCTCGCGGTGGCGGCGTGCATCATCGGCGGTCCTTTCATCCTCGCGGCGGCGATCATCGGCCTGGCCGCACTCGCCGTCACGGTGTGGAAGGTCAGCTGCGGCCGCGGCAACGGATGGGACATCGCGATGGCGGCCGTCGGCGTGTTCCCGTTCGGCAAGGCGTTCGCGCTCGTCAAGGGCTTCAAGGCTGCTCCGGGACTGGCGTCGCTCGGTCGGGGGCTGCTCGGCATGGGTGGCGACATGGTCGGTGCCGGATGGCGTGGCGGGTCGAGATTGACGGGTGTGCTCGCCGAAGGCAACCTCGGTCAGGTCTTCCATGCCGGTGGTGCCGTCAACCGCAACGGCACCGCAGTCATGCGGAACTTCTTCAACGGACTCGAGTCGCCGTCGATGCTCAGCCGGCTGCTCCGCGGCAGCGAAGGTTCGTGGGCCGGTGCGATCGGCGACGGCGCCTCCGGTCTCTCGAACGCGGCCTTCAACAACCTTCGGTCGTTCCTCGGCAACACGCCGAACGGCAGCGTCATGGATGACATGCTGTCCGGCGGCAATGCCGCGCTCGACTTCCTCGACAACCTGGGTAAGGCCGGAGCGGGCTTCGCCTATGACAGGACGACGAGCGGGTGGGGATTCTGATGCGGAGCATCGAGGTCGACATCGACGATCGCTGGTTGCTGCCGGTTCCCTCCGACGTGGATCCGGGAGTCTGGGCGCGCGAGAAGGTCGCGACGCTGCAGTCCGAGCCGGAGCGCGACCCCGAGGAGACCGTCGAGGCACTCATCTCCCTCACCGCGAGCGCGGATCCGACAGCGTTCGCCACGCTGCTGTTCTGCCCTGACGGCCTGCCAGGACGCGCACTCGTGGCGATCTACGCCACGGAGAGCGATCTCGCCTCCCTCGACGATCTGCCGGAGCTCGCACCCGCCGCGCTTCCGCGGCAGGTCCTGCCGTTGCGCGAGCACGATCCCGCAGTGGGTCGGGTCATCTCCACGATCACCCAGGTGCCGGACGTCGGCATCCTGGGAACGCTGCACTACGAACTGCTGCGCGACGGCGCACTGCTGGAGGTCGTCGTGACCAGTCCGAGTCTGCCCCACCTCGGTGTGGGGATGCCGGTGTTCGAAGAGCTCATCGAGCGGATCGTCGTCGCACCGATCGGATCGGGTCAGCATGTCGCTGCGTGAGGAACTGCTCGGTCTCTCCTCGGGAACGCCGCGCTTCCGGATCCTGCTCCCTGCGGAGTGGGCGAGTTGGCCGGTGACCCCGGAGCTGGGAGCACAGCTCGAGCAGCGCACCCGGCCGGCCTTCGCCCGAGCAGGTCGGCCTGACCTCGACGGCATGTTCACCTCGCAGCTCAACAGTGCGATGAAGGGGCTGGCCGAAGCGGGTGCGAAGTACGTGTTCCTCCCTTCGGAAAGGACTCCAGGAAAGGACCCGCTCGCGCTGTCGATGATCGCGACGTTCATCGATTCGCCCGACGGCCCTCTCGACGCATGGGTCACGTCGCGGATCCGCGACGGTGCCGAGCTGCTCGACACGGAGGGGCGGATCGTCTACTGGCGGGACCGCAGGGCCGGACTCGACGATGAGACGCATCGCGCGCAGAGCATCTACGTGATTTCGGTGCCGGGCACGAACCGCCGGAAGGCGCTCATGCTCACGGGCAGCACGATCGTCGGTGCCGAGACGGCGGACGACGACGAGTACGCTGTCGCCGTGCGAATGATCTTCGATGCGATGGCATCAACCGTGACCTGGGTGGCCGACGACGTGGATACCGACGAGTGAAGCCTGTGATCCGTCTCTCCGGAGACGACGCCGCGGTTCGGGTGGTCGGAACGGAAGCCGTGAAGGCGCTTCGTGCGGATCCGCAGACCGCGTCCGCGCTGTTCAGTCGGCTCTGGAAGCTGCATCTGCGTCGCGCGCGGTTCGTGACCAGTGCGGGTGCGCCACCGGTGTCGGCGGCGGGGGCATCACCGGAGCGCGAGTCCGGCACGGCCTATCGCGTGATCTGGGGAGTGCTGCTCGGTATCGGACTCGTCGCCGCTCTGGTGCAGGCCGTGATGCTCGGACCTGCTGATCGAAGGAACTCGTTCACAGACCCGAGCACCGCGCTCTCGGTTGCTCTCGTCGCCGGCGTGATCGCGCTCCCTGTACTGCTGATCGTGCTGATGCTGCGCGTGCCCGATCCGAAGAGCGCGCGGACGGGCGAGACCCTCGCGGTGCTGGTCGGCGTGATCTGCGCGGGCATCCTGATCTTCCGCCTGGCGGTCGGCGGCGGTGACGGGCGTGGCTTCGCCCCGCAGGACCTCGCGGTCTGGCTGCCGATGACCGCGGTGAGCGTGCTGTTGATCATCGGCATCGCCGTGCGCAGCGACCTGGTGCGTCGGCGCTCCGCGGTTCCTGCATCTGTCGGGCCGTCGCGACCGCAGACGGACTCCGTTCGGGAGATGCGTCGGGAGGCGGAATGGGCGGCATCGTCCACCCGACAGGACGCGTCGACGAAGGCCGACTGGCTGGCGCGGCTCGATCAGCTGGCGGAGCGCGGTGTCGATGCCGGCAGTGTCGCCCAGGCGCGGACGATGACACCGGCCGCATGGCTCACGTGGCTCGCCTATGACGGCGAGATCGACATCGCCGGCGTCATCCCGCGCCCCTGACGCTCGTCGGGCGCTGCAGTGGGGATGGGGAGTTGTCCCCATCGACGGCCCTGATGGTTTGTCCGTAGGGTGGAGTTATCCGGGCCGGAGTGGTCTGGTTCAATCGATTTCCGGAGGTGTGGACGATGGCCGATTTCGGTGCGTCTTATGCAGAGATGGAGCAGGTGGCGTCGTCGCTGTCGCAGGCTCGTGATGACATTCAGGGTCAGTGCGTCGGGGAAGTTCGGTGAGGGGTACACGGAGCTGACGACGGGTCTGAAGACCGCGGTCGACGGTATCAACGACATGTCGGAGTCGCTGCTGGGCATGATGCGGGCGATCCAGGACCTGGATCAGCAGCTCGCCGGCAGCTGACAGCAGCACGGTTTCACGAAGAGGGGCGACCATGACGGTCGGCCCTCTTCGTCGTTCGCGGGCGTTTACTCTGGGAGCATGAGTGCGTCCGAGGCTGTCGAGGAGTTCGAACGCGGTGTGCTGGAGGCGAATGCGCCCCTGGCCGCACTGCATGAGGCGGCGGGAGTCTCGGGTGATGCTCGGATGCGGGAACTCGCGGCCCACATCGCGTTCCCGTCCTGGCCGGGAGCGACGTCGGCGACGGCGTTCAAGCGCGCGGCTCAGGAGGCGGAGATCACCGCGGTGTTGAACGAGTATGCGGCCTCCGCTCGCCCGCTGATCCGACCGGCTGACCAGGAGCGCTGGGAGCTGCTTGTCGCCGACATGCAGCGCAGGAGCGGCGAGGGATTCCTCGCGGACGAGCTCGGGCGCAGCGCGGTGGGAGCCTCACTCCTGCGGGCGGAGCTCGGCGGACGTCCGCATCGGGCGCAGCAGCGCGGCGGTATCGACTGCGCATGCGGCTATGCGGTCGATGGCGTCATGCCGCAGAAGCTGTGTCCGGAGTGCGGTGACGTGCTCCTGCGGCGCTGGGTGGCCGAGGAACGGCGACTCCTGCGGGCCATGCCTGCGTACGCGGAAGAGGTTGCGCGAGTCATCGAGGTGACTGCGCAGAAGCAGGCCAAAGTGGCCCAGAGTCGCGGCGACTACACGGCCGACGAGGCGAGCGCGACGCGCAGAGCTGGCGGACGTCGACTCTCACGTCTTCGCCGCACGCACCGCGTCGAGCTGGCGGAACTCGACCTCCGGCGTTGGTCGAGCTTCGTCGAGATGCTCTCCCGAGACGCGCGCCCCGCAGTTCGGACCACCGCTGCGAAGGCGCAGAAGCGCGGCCCCGGTGCGGCGGCTCTCACTGAACTCTCGCTCCTCTCGATAGCCGACGTGATCAAGGTCGCTGAGCGCATTCTGGAGAAGCGCAGGAACAGCAGCTGGAAGGTCTGAGGTGTCGGCGGATGGGGAGTACTCCCCATCGCGTCGCGCGGTGCTTCCCAGTAACGTCATAGCGTCCGGGAAAGAAGGAGGGGGTCATGGCAGGCGAACGCATGCTCGTGCCGATCAGTGATCTGCAGACGACCAGCGAGAAGCTCACGGCGATCGTGGCCGAGCTGGAGTCGGCCGCGGCGAAGCAGGATGACGTCGAGAACGCCGTCGGCAGGCCCTACGGCGACGGACGTCTGAAGGATCGCTGCCACGACTTCGAGGGCAGCTGGAACGACAGCCGCGACAAACTGCTCACCAAGCTCAAAGAGGTCGCTGATCGCGTCAAGGGCACGGTCGACGAGGTCACGAGCCTCGACACCGAGATGGCGACGTCGATGGAGCAGTCGGGTTCGGGGAACGCACCGGGCGCCGGCCGTCAGCCGGCCGCGGTCTAGGGGGAGAGAAGCAGATGCAGACGAACAAGGGGCGTGACGTCGAGGTCGTGGCCGGAGATGCCGTGGCGATCGCCGACAGGGGGACGAAGATCGTCGAGCTCGGTGACAGCATGGTCAGTGCCGCCGCGACGCTCAAGGGGATCAAGGACGGCTCCATCGAAGGCGAGGGCTACGCGATGGACAAGATCAAGGATGTCGTCGACGACGTCCACAAGGATCTCGACGAGGCGGGTCGCCGCTACAAGCCGGCAGGGACCACGCTGAACAACTACGCCGCGGCGCTCGAGACCGCCCAGAGCCGCATGCGCACCATCGTGGCCGACTGCCAGACCAGCCTCACCGAGCTGCAGACCGCGCAGTCGAATGCCGCCGACGCCGCCGATGCGCTCCAGGCGCACAACACGTCGACGCGGCTGAACCCACCGGCACCCGAAGACACATCGGCGAGCACGACGGCCGGCACGAATCTCGCGAACGCCGCCTCCGGCGCGGCATCGACCCTCAACACCGCGGAGACCACCCACAACGACAACCTCGACGCGTTCGACGGCGAGTACGACACCTGGCACACGGCCTATGAGACCGCTGTCTCGGGGCTCACCGACGCGAACAAGATCGGCGAGGACTCCACCTGGGAGAACATCGCCGGTGTCCTCGCCGTGGTGGCCGAGTGGGTGAGCTGGATCGGCCTCGCCATCGCCGTGCTCGGACTCATCATCGGCGGGCCCTTCTTCGCTATCGCTGCTCTGGTGGTCGGGGTCATCGCACTGGCACTCACGGTCGCCCTGATGTTCGACGGGCGCAAGGGGTGGGGCGATCTCGCGATGTCGATCATCGGGATCCTCCCGATCGGGAAGCTCGGCAAGATCTTCAAGGGGAACGCGAAGTTCGTCGATGAGTTCGTCGCGCAGTTCCGCAATCCCGTGCAGCAGATGACGAGACTGCGTGGCCTCGGTGGCACCGCGAGTCCGTGGTCCGGTGCTGTCGCCAACAACTTCGGCAACTATGCATCCCGCGTTTCCGGTATTCGCCAGCACGGCGTGAACTGGCAGAGCGGCCTGGCCGAGAGGTTCCTCTTCGGACCCAACCGCTCGTTCAGCGTGGCGTTCAGCGATGCCGTGGCCTCGACCGGGCCGAGGTTCCAGCAGGTCCTCACCGACAGCCTGCCCAAGGGACTTCAGGCCATTGCCGATGCCCCGTCGAATTCCACATGGGAGGCCATCTGGAACAGCTATAAATGGGCCGACCGCACCGTCGCTGTCGGCAGCAACGGGTCGCCGTCCGGCGGACTCTCGCCGGCAGGGCTGGTCAACGGCGTCACGCGATGACCGTGGCCGCAGCCTTCACATGGGATCTCGACTACGACGCCTCTTGGTTCATTCCTCTTCCCGGCGCGAGCGACCTGGCCCGCGATCCGGCAACGCCTGAACGCTGGGTGCGAGCCTGTCTCGAGCATTTTGCTGATCAGGCGATCTTCGGACCGGATCAGCTGCCGGCCATTCGAGCGACAGCCGAGGCGCTGGTAGCCCAGGCGCGGCCGTCGCAGACTCAGCTCTGGTTCGCTCCGCGCGGCATCTACAGCGACCTGCTCGTCTCGATCTCCGTCGCCCGTTCGGAAGACGCCGGCACCACAGAGGAGCTCTTCGATGGCGCGAGTCTTTCCACGGCTGCTGACGCGACGCCGCTGCGCACGGAGACGCATGGCGCCGGCTATCTGTTTCGTCGCAACGGCGTCGCCGACGGCGAGGGCTCGACTCTCGTAGAGCAGTGGACGGTGCGTCTGAACAACGGATCGTGGGCGATCCTCGTCGACACGATCGGCACCGCCCTGCCGGCTTTCGTGCTGTTCGAGCAGCAGCTCATCCGGCTGATCTCGGGCATCATCCTGCCCCCTCCCGCACCGAGCGCGAGCGTACGAGGATGAGTCGGCCACGCCGATGACGCAGACTGGAGCCACGATGCCGTCGAAGGAGCGGGGATGAAGAGAGAGACGACACTCGAAGCCGACGAGGTAGCACTGCTCGCCCGCAACGAGGCAGTGGCGACGATCCACGAAGACGCGGTGCGAGTCGGCCGAGCATCGATCGCTGAGGTCATGGGCGTGCATGAGTCGATGCGGCGCAGTGATGTGGAACGGTTCAATCGGGAGGTGCACGCACTGCAGCGGCGCTCTCTCGTCGACTATGCCCTGCGTGTGCGCGGGCTGCTGGCAGAGGACGATGCAGGCCCGTGGCGGCAGAAGGTCGAACGACGCCCGGCCGGGGCTCGCAACGATCTGTTGCGCGAGGTGGGCGTGCCGGGCGCGTTGTTGCTGCTCGATGCGATGGAACCCGTCCCGGATGAACCCGCTCAGGCGTCGTCCCTCGAAGAGGCTCTGGCGCGTGTGGCCGACCGGTGCACCTGTGGATACGCGAAGACTCGTGCGGTGCCGCGCAGATTGTGTCTCGTCTGTGCGATGAGTGTCAACGACGCCTGGCTGTTCGAGGAGCAGCGGCTCCTCGAACGCTCCCCGCAGCTCGCGCGTGAACTCGATGCGATCTTCGACCCGCTGCTCGACAGGATCGCCGACATGAGGAACTCGCCGATGGAGGGGTTCTCCGATCTGGCCGCGAGCCTCCGACGCAAGGCCTCCGGTCGCATCGCGAAAGCGAACCGTGCCCATCGCGAAGTGAAGGCGCAGGGTGATGACAAGTCCTGGCAGGAGTTGGCTACCCTCGCAGCCCTCGACCCGAGACCGTTTCCTGCTGGCGACGCCAAGCGTTGGAAGCGCACCGGATGGGGGAGCGCCCGGCTGAGTGCGGTTGCTCTGGGAGAGGGCAATCCAGAAGTCAAGGCACGCATGACGAAGAGAGCGCAGACGCGATGAACGAGATGAACGACCTCGGCGTGGAATTCCGCTTCGGCATCCCCGCCTTCCGTCTCGTGCTGCCCCCGGGGTGGACGACACACCTCCCGACGAACGCGGGGCAGCAGGAGGACGTGCGCAAGGCGAGTGCGATCTTCATGCAGGCCGGGCGCCCCGATCTGGACGCCGAGTTCCGCACGATGATGGCGCAAGCCAACCAGGGCATGCGGCGCACCAAGGTGTTCGCGATCTATCGGCAGGAGGACGTGCCGATGGAGGAGCTGCTGCCGTTGTCGATCACGGCCTCTGCCCTCGATGCGCCCGACGGCGAGAACCTCGACGCCTGGGTGACCGAGGCATTCCGCGCGCGTGGCGCGGTGTTCCTCGACGAGAACCTCAAGCACATCGTCCGCTGGTCCACCGAGGCCAAGCGCCCCGCGGGTGCGCCCGCGATCGACGGGGTCGGCGGCCGAACGGTGACGTACATCATTCCGGTACCGGGGACGCTGCGTCGCAAGGCGCTCGTGTTCACGTCGACCATCGTGATCCCTGACGGAGACGTGATCCCCGCCGAGGTGCTCGACGGCATCGAGCTGCTGAGCGACGCCATGATCTCGACCTTCGCGTGGGAGCAGCTGGTCGAGGAGCCCGCGGTCCCGGACATGGCAGGGCAGACGCCCACTCCCGGCAGTTGAGGCGGTCGATGGGGACTTGTCCCCATCGACGGTGTTTGCGGCTGCCCCGTAGGGTGGTCTTATTCGGGCCGGAGGGGTCCGGTTCTTTCGATTTGCGGAGGTGTGGACGATGGCCGATTTCGGTGCGTCTTATGCAGAGATGGAGCAGGTGGCGTCGTCGCTGTCGCAGGCTCGTGATGACATTCAGGGTCAGCACGCGTCGGGCAAGTTCGGTGAGGGGTACACGGAGCTGACGACGGGTCTGAAGACCGCGGTCGACGGTATCAATGACATGTCGGAGTCGCTGCTGGGCATGATGCGGGCGATCCAGGACCTGGATCAGCAGCTCGCCGGCAGCTGACACCGCGGCGCCAGCTGACACAACAGTCTCGAGGAGGGGTCGACGGTTCGCCGTCGGCCCCTTCTGCGTGCCCTCGAGCCCCGGATCACGCCCGATGGGCAGTTCTCCCCATCGGTGCCGTACGAGCGTCCAACTATGGTGGATCACGGCAGAACCGGGGGGAAGCCATGTCAGACGTCGAGATCGACAAGCGCGCACTCGAAGGCGCCGTCCTGCAGATCAGCTTCTCGGTCGGTGACTACGTCATGTACGCGAACGACATCGCCGCGCGCGACACGGGCGTCGGCAACCCCGCGGGGCGCACGGGCCTGCGGGTCATGCTCGAGAACGCGCTCGGACAGGCGATGCTCGAGGCGCGGGCGCAGCATCTCGCGGGGATCGGCATCACCGATCGACTGACGAGCATCAACGAGTCATTCGAAGACCTCGACGTCTCACTGGGCAGCGGATGGGATGTCGACTATGTCGCTGACCTCTCCTAACCGCGGGTGGACGCTCGAGGAGATCGAGTATGACAGTGGGCAGCTCGAAGGGATCCATGCCGATCTCGGAAAGCTCACAGACGCCGGAGGGAACGCGCAGATCGTGCTGCGCAACATCGACGGTGGCCTCGAGGGGCGGGGCCAGAGCATCACTCTCGTGCAGCGCGAATCGGGGCTGCTCGCCACTCGGATGAACCCGACCATCGCCACACTCGGGCGCATCGCCGACGTCGTGCGGGCCTACGGTGAGGCTGTCGCGACGCATGCCAGAACCGCGAACGACCTGATCGACGACATCGAGACCGCGCATGCGGCGAACGAGGCGGCGGTCGCCGATCTCGAGAGTGCACGATCCCAGCAGCAGATGTGCACCCCCGACGACGACGCGAGCACGCGTTCGACCGCGGAACAGGACGTCACCGACGCGCAGAGCTCGCTCGCCACGACACGCAGCGCCCTCGAAGGCCTCTGGGAGAGCTGGGAAGCCGCATACGCGCTCTGGGACGAGGCGTATGGTGCAGCGATCGCCGGACTCGTCGGTTCGGACGGCTCGACCCTCAGCGACTCGACCCTCTCGGCGATCGACGCGCTGGCGAACGCCGATACCCCTGCCGAGGTCACGGAGATCTGGGACAGTCTCACCGATGCGCAGCGCGATGCGCTCCGTCTCACGTACCCGGGCTTCATCGGGAACCTCGAAGGTGTGCCCTACCTCGATCGCATGCTCGCCAACAGGGCGACATATGAACGAGTGATCGACGCCGGACCTTACGGCGAGCCGCTGGACACGCAGTTCGAGAACCTCGGGATCGAGATCAACCGGTTCCACGGGCAGTTGCTGATGTTCAACCCCTTCGAGCAGCCGCAAGCCACCGCCGCTGTCATGTACGGCGTGACCATTCAGGATGAGAACGGTGACCCCGTCGACCCGCTCAAAGGCGTCACCAACGTGAACGTGCTCGTCGGCGGGATGTTCTCGGGCCTTGGAGACCTCGAGGCATGGGGGCAGAGCGCACGCGACCTGAACTTCTTCGCCGGCGGGTACAACGATGGGACCAGGTCGGCAACGATCGCCTGGTACGGATACGACTCGCCCAACCTCCTTACCGAGCACACGATGGGCAGCGCTACTGAGGGGGCCGCGACTCTCAGCGCCACGCTGCGAGGGCTCGACAACGAGGTGTCGTCGAGCGTCACGACCTCCGTCATCGGGCACTCGTACGGCAGCACGACCGCTTTCCTGGCGGTGGGTGGATCCCCCGACAACCTCGGTGTCGACAATCTGATCGCGGTCGGCTCGGCGGGGGTGCCGGACGGCTACCACCAGACGTGGACCGGAGATGATCCGATGGACTATTCCGGCACGCAGGTCTACGCGTCGCGGGCTCCCGGCGATCTGGTCGCCCGCTATGGTGAGCACAGCTCCTTCGGACACGGCACCAACCCCGAAGAGCTGCCGGGAGCGATCAGCTTCGAAAGCGACGGCGGCTCCGTGCCGAAGGTGGGCGGCGGCACCGAGGACGGCCTCGGAACCCCGGGCCACGCGGCGCACGACGGCGGCAACAGTATCTGGGGCTGGTGGGAAGAAGGCAACGGATACCTCGCTCGCGATTCGGAATCCTTCCGTAACATTGCCTACATCGTGGCCAACGGCCAGGCGTGGAACTGAGTCGTGGTGGCAACGGCAGCAAGGGGCGGGCGGATGGCGAAGCGCTGGCGGATCACCGCAGCGATGGCGGTGCTCGCGTTAGGCCTTACCGGGTGCACGAATGAAGGAGACGGCATGGCGACCCCGACCGGCGACGAGCTCGTCGCCCAGGCGAAGCAGCACTACCTTGACTATCGCGAAGTCACGAACGGCGTCCAGGCGCTGATCTTCGACGGCCCGTGGGAGGCTCCGGGCGGCTCATTCGGCATGGAGCCTTCGGGGGCGGGGTGCCCGGACGGTTCTTACAAATTCTCTCTCGCCAGGTCGACGAAAGTGGGCCCGGAGCAGCATGCCGAGCGAGGCGCCGCTGTGCAGAAGTACCTCATGGATGCGGGCTATGAGCTCGACGGCATGGACTTGGGGTCGGGCGAGATTCAGTCGAGTGATGTGATCGTGCGCGAGCAGGGCGACTTCTCGTTGTTGACGGTGACGTTCATCACGAACGGCAACGTGCTCGTGACGGCGACGACCAAGTGCTGGTCCGGTGACCGCTACGAGCTCGGTGACCTGATTTTCGGTGATGCGAACCTTTCGGACGGGTACCTGCCGCGTGAGGAGTCGCCGAGCGATCCGCTCTTCTTCGGTGTGACACCAGGCGAGCCGGCGTTCGGCCCGACTCCCACACCGACGCCATAGCGTCGGAGGCGTCGCCCCGGTCAGTGAGCGGCGGCCGCGTCGGCCAGATGCCGCGCGTCGTGGCTGAGCACCTTCACGATGATGCCGTGCCGACGGAGCTCCGACGCGGTGCGGGCGCCTTCGTCGGCGTCGAGGCCGAGTGCCTTGATGTTCGCGACCACGACCACATCACCCGTGCGCAGGGTCGAGATGAGACGCGCGAGGCGGTCGTTCCAGCTCTCCAGGATGTCGGGCGCAGGGTGGCGGAATCCCTCGATCGGGACACCGAAACGGGTGAGGTCTTCGCGCTGCTCGACGACCGACGGCATCCCCTCGCGGGCGACGACGAGGCCGACCAGACGCGATCCGTCGGGACGGGCCGTCCAGAAGTTGCGGTTCTGCTGCAGCTCGGTGAAGCACTTCGGGCACGTCGCAGCATCGTGCGGCAGGTGCAGGGGGCTCGTCAGAGCCTCGTCGACCGATGCCGTGGTCTTCGTGGGATCAATCGTCTCGCTCATCGCGCACCTCCGGCATCCATTCTGCCCTGTCGTCGGACGCCGCGGCGACCGGATTCACAAGAGACCGAGCGCCTGAACCGTCTCCCGCTCCTGGAGCAGTTCCGCCACGGAGGCGTCGATCCTGGTGCGCGCCCAGTCGCTCACCTCGAGCCCGTCGACGATCTGCCACTCGCTGTCGACGGAGCGCACCGGGAACGACGAGATCAGGCCCTCCGGGACCCCGTACTCGCCGTGCGAGACGACGCCGGCCGAGGTCCAGTCGTCGGTGCCCTGCACCCAGTCGCGTACGTGGTCGATGGCGGCACTCGCGGCCGATGCCACGGACGACGAGCCGCGGACCTCGATGATCTCGGCGCCGCGCTTGGCGACCCGCGGGATGAACGTCTGGTCGAGCCAGGCGGGAACGTCGCCCACGATCTGCTCGAGCGCTTCTGCGACCGGTCGCCCGCCGACGGTCGCGTGCGAGATGTCGGGGAACTGCGTCGCCGAGTGATTGCCCCAGATGGGCACGCGGCGAACGGTGTGCACCGGAGCGCCGAGTGTGTGTGCGAGCTGGGCCCGCGCGCGGTTCTCGTCCAGCCGCGTCAGCGCGGTGAAGCGCTCCGCAGGCACACCGTCGGCCGCAGCCGCCGCGATCAGGGCGTTCGTGTTGGCGGGGTTGCCGACCACCGTGACACGCACGCCTGCTGCGGCATTGGCGGCGATGGCAGCCCCCTGCGGGCCGAAGATACCGCCGTTGGCTGCGAGCAGGTCGGCGCGCTCCATGCCGGGGCCGCGCGGTCGTGCGCCGACCAACAGGGCGAGGTCGCAGCCGTCGAAGCCCACCGCGGCGTCGTCGGTCACCTCGACGTGCTCGAGCAGACCGAACGCACCGTCCTGCAGCTCGAGCGCGGCACCCTCCGCGGCGCCGAGCCCCTGCGGGATCTCCAGCAGTCGCAGACGCACCTTCTCATCCGGGCCGAGCAGGTCGCCCGCCGCGATGCGGAACAGCAGTGCGTAGCCGATCTGTCCGCCGGCGCCGGTGATGGTGATCGTGGTCGTCATGCCCCGAGCCTACGTCCGTTGGAGGGGCCTCCGCTCGGAGTACCCTCGACGCATGACCTTCAATCCCGACGCCGACATCTCGGGCAACACCACACGTCGACGCGGACGCACGGCAGCCATCGCGGGCGGCGCCGGTGTCGGCGTGCTCGGCATCATCGCCCTCATCGCCGGGCCTCTGCTCGGCATCGACCTGACCGGGCTGCTCGGCGGGGGAGCCACGGGCGGCGGGAGCGAGCCCGCCGGCGGATCGGCCATCGAGAACTGCGACACGGGTGCCGACGCGAACGCCGACGTCGACTGCCGCATGGCCGGGGCACAGGTCGCGCTCGATGCCTTCTGGAGCGACAACGTCGAGGGCTACCGCGCGCCGGAGATGATCGTCGTCGACGGCGCGACATCGACGCAGTGCGGCACCGCCTCCAATGCCGTCGGTCCGTTCTACTGCCCGCCTGAGGAGAACGTGTACGTGGACCCCACGTTCTTCCAGCTCATGCAGCAGCAGTTCGGAGCATCGGCCGGCGATCTCGCGCAGCTCTACATCGTCGGTCACGAGTGGGGCCACCACATCCAGAACATCACCGGCTACATGGATCGATACCCGAACAACGGGACCGGTCCCGGCAGCAACGGCGTGCGGATCGAGCTGCAGGCCGACTGCTACGCCGGTGCATGGCTCGGACGGATGACGGAGCAGACGGATGCCGACGGCGACCCCTACCTGATCGCGCCGACGGAACAGCAGCGCGAAGACGCCCTGAACGCGGCTTCGGCGGTCGGTGACGACAGCATCCAGGCGCAGTCGGGGTTCTCGAACCCGGAGAGCTGGACGCACGGCTCCAGCGAGCAGCGGCAGCGCTGGTTCGCCGAGGGCTACCAGAACGGACTGGGAGTCTGCGAGCAGGCGCTGACCCTTCCCGCTGACCAGCTGGATCCGTGATCCCGGCGCACGAGTGAACGTCCGCTACCGTTGACGAAGCAGTCAGCACGACCGGCTGGGGGGCCGATGATGAAGAAGACGGATGCACTGTATCCACCGATCGAACCGTACGAGACGGGGGAGCTGCTCGTCGGCGACGGCCACCGCGTCTATTGGGAGGTCAGCGGCAACCCCGAGGGCAAACCCGTGGTGTTCCTGCACGGCGGTCCGGGGAGCGGAACCTCGCCGTGGCAGCGGCAGTTCTTCGACCCGAAGCGCTACCGCATCGTGCTGCTCGATCAGCGCGGCTGCGGCAGGAGCACACCGCACGCGAGCGCCCCGGATGCCGACTTCCGTCACATCACGACGGCTCACCTGATCGCCGACATCGAACTCCTTCGCAAGAATCTCGGCATCGCGAGATGGCAGGTGTTCGGCGGATCGTGGGGCAGCGCCCTGGCCCTCGCCTACGCACAGGCGCACCCGGATGCCGTGACCGAGCTGGTGCTCCGGGGGATCTTCACGCTGCGCAGGGTCGAGCTCGAGTGGTTCTACGAGGGCGGTGCCGCCGCCCTGTTCCCTGATCTCTGGGAGAGCTTCATCGCGCCGATCCCGCTGCTGGAGCGGTCGCACATGATCGAGGCGTATCACCGCCGACTGTTCGATCCCGACCCCGCCGTGCACGTGCCGGCGGCGGTCGCCTGGTCGACCTGGGAGGCGTCGACCGTCACGCTGACGCCGAACGCTGCGCAGATCGAGGCGATGTCCGACCCGGTGAAGGCCACCGCTTTCGCTCGCATGGAGAACCACTTCTTCGTCCATCGAGGCTGGTGGGAAGAGGGACAGCTGATCGCCGGCGTCGACGCCATCCGTCACATCCCGACCGTCATCGTCCAGGGGCGGCATGATGTCGTGACGCCGATGATGACGGCCTGGGATCTGCACCGGGCGTGGCCGGAGGCGGAGCTCGTCGTGGTCGACGATGCCGGTCACGCGGCCACCGAGCCCGGCACGAAGAAGGCGCTCCGCGCGGCGACCGACAGATTCGCCCGCGCGGCGCGCTGACCCTCAGGCCCGCAGCGCCTTCGTCAGCGTCTTGACGAGACCCGCGATGCGCCCGTCCACCCGATAGCGGGTCAGCCCCTCGCTCACGGTCGCGCCGGTGCGGGAGGAGACGAACCACGGCGGCTTCGGCAGGATCGTGAATCGCCCGCCGCCGTTCGCGATCGGCAGAGATCGAGGGAACGGGCGGAACGGACCGCGGAGCACCGAGCGTTCGACCCGGTCGAGCAGCAGCGCGTTGTGCACGATGCCGATGCCGCTGCCCACGTCGCCGATCGTCCCGCCCGGGAACGCGCCCCACGTGAGAGTGGGGGTGATGAATGCGAAGGCCGTCCAGCTGTTGATCGCGATCGAGCCGTAGCGGGCTGCCGCGATCGCCCTCTCGAAGCCGGCCCCGAGCGACTTCTCGGTCGCGGGGTCGATCAGCAGGTTCGCGCCGAGGGTGCCCTGGAGCTTGTCGTTGGCGTGAGTCACGGCGGCGTCCAGGAACTGCTGGCCCGTGCCGGGCAGCGTCACGACACCCAGCACCGGCGCGAAGTACTCGGTGGTCTCCAGAGCCTTCGGGTCGTCGTCCGCGTCTATCTCGACGAGCAGCCGGTCACCCAGCACGAGTGCGTCGGGGTAGGCGTCGGTCGCGAGCTCCATCCGCGACGAGGACCCCGGGTACCAGATCGGGCGCTCCGGCGCATTGGCGTAGGCCCGTCGGAGGGCAGCGCGGAAGGCGTCGGCCTGGTCCCAGTCGGACGACATGATCACGACCTGACCGGCGATGCAGTTGTGGCCGCAGTTCTGCAGACGCATGGTGGCGATGTGCTCGGCCTGGTAGGTGAGGTCGGCGTCTGTCCAGGCGCCGGGAACGACGATGATCGGTGAGACGCCGCCGAGCTCTGCGGTGATCGGCTTCTTCAGCTGCGGGCGGTTCTCGCGCCGACGACGCGTGGTCGCTGCCGCTCCCGTGCCCTTCGACGGGCCCCACACGATCGTGTCGAACGTCGCCGCGGAGCCGGTGATGTGCACGTGCACGAGACCGGGGTGTGCGGTGAGGTGGGCGCCGACTTCGGGGCCGCCGCGGACGATGCGCAGGAAGCCGGGCTCGATGAGCGGTGCGAGCGCGCGCTTGTAGACCGGCACCAGGGCATCCTGCGTGGGATTCACCTTGAGCAGCGCGGTGCGGTTGTGGGCCAGCAGCTCGTAGAGCACGTCCAGCACCGGGATCGAGGTCACGTTGCCCGCGCCGAGCACCAGGCCGACGCCGCCCGATTCGGTGGGCGTGCGCTGCGCGAGACCGGCCGACGCGCGAGCGGCGCCCGGTGTGACGCCCGGTTCCAGCCAGACCTCGCCCGTGAAACCCGAAAGGAGGAAGGAATCGATTCCGGTCAGCGGGAAGGCGTGCACGCGAGTGCGCCCTCCCGGGGCGCGGTCGAGCGTGATCCCGTCGAGGGGGTTCGCGCCCTTCGCCAGACGAGACAGGGTCTCGATGTAGGCGTCGAGCGCACCCAGCACGCTGTACGGCCCACTGAGCCACTCCTCGCCGCGCAGCGGATGACGGGCATCGAGGCCCTTCGAGGCCGCGGCCGTGGTCGCCCAGTCTTCCGCGGTCGCGGCGACACTCGTGCGCACCGCGCGCAGCAGCGTGACCCGCTGGGCGACCGTGAGGGCCGACCAGGTGCGGGCTCCGGTCTGGAGGGCGTCGACAGCGGAGTCGAGGCGCTCTCGTTCGGCTTCGCCCAGCGTCGGGGCCCCGCTCTTCGGCGCACGCTTCGAGGGCGTGGCGGAGGTGGCGGTTGTGCTCGCAGAAGTCATCGACGTCTCCTTCGGACGGGATCCCAGCTTAGGCGTCGGAATCGGCGACGGCATCGATGTCCGCGCGACGCAGGCGGTACCGGCGCAGCGTCAGCAGGCTGGCGCCCATCAGCACGGCGGGCAGGACGCTGAAGCTGAGGACGATACCCGTGATCGCCGCCTCCGGCTGCTCGACGGTGGTGCCGGCGACGGTCGAGATGTACCCGGTCGCCGCGAGCGTCAGCGACACCGCGGTCGCTCCGAGTGCGAAGCCGACCGTCTCGCCCGCGGTCCAGATGCCGGTGAAGGTGCCGGCCTGGCCGGGCCCGCTCGTGCGCTCGTCGTGGGAGATCACGTCGGGGAGCATCGCCATCGGCAACGACTGCAGGCCTGCATAGGCGATGCCGGCCACGGCGACGGATGCGTAGATCCACGCACCTGGCGACCACACCGCGAAGACGAGTGATGCCGCTGCCGCCGTGAACAGGAGGCTGGCCATCGCGAAGGCCCGCTCCTTGCCGACCCGTCGCGCGATGACCGTCCACCCAGGGGTGGCCAGCAGCGCCGGTCCCACCAGCGCGACGAAGACGAAGGTCACCGCATCCTCCGATCGCAGCACCCAGGTCGCGACGTACTGCGCGCCGGCGAGCATGGTTCCCGTCGCGAGAGCCTGCAGCACGAATGTGCCCAGCAGCGCGCGGAAGGACTGACTGCGGCCGAGGGCGCGGAAGCCCGACATGTACTGGTCGCGCCAGGTCGAGACGGTCGCGGCCGTCGCGGGAGAGACAGCGCTCCGCTGGGCGGCATCATCCGCGGTTCGAGCGGCCACGAGCATCCCGACGCCGATCACGACGCCCGAGGCGATGCCCATCAAGAGGTATCCCCTGACCGGGTCGTCGCCTGCATTGCGCAGCGCGGGACCGCCGGCACCGAACAGCAGGATCGCTGCGGTGAGCACGACGACGCGCCACCCGAGCAGACGCGTGCGCTCGTCGTAGCTGCCGGTCAGTTCCGCGGGAAGGGCGACGTACGGCACCTGGAACAGGCTGAAAGCCGTCGCGGTCGCCAGGAAGGCCAGCAGCACGCTGATCGCTCCGGCGACGGGACCCCAGGTGGGCGGTACGGCGAAGGTGAGGGCGAAGAAGAGGGGGAGTGCGAGCGCCCCGGTCACCATGAACCCGCGGCGAGAGCCGGTCCGCGCGAGCTGGCGGTCGGACGCGGCCCCGATCAGCGGGTCGATCAGCACGTCCCAGATCTTCGCCGCCGTGACGATCAGCCCTGCCGCGAGTGCGGCGACGCCGAGATTGTCGGTGAGGAAGTACGTCAGCACCAGCCCGGGCAGTGTGGCGTAGCCGCCGGTCCCGAGCGAGCCGATCGCGTACAGCGCGATCGTTCGCGGAGAAAGACGGACGGGCGCTCGTTCGGACCGAGCCTCGGTGCTCATCGCGCCAGTGTAGTGGCGCGATGCCGCGGGATCAGATCAGCGAGAGCTCGCGCAGCTTCGACTCGACATCGGCGTTCGACGGCTCGACGTGATGCGAGGCATCGGGGTACACGACGACGGGGATGTTGGTGCGACCCGAGATCTCCTTCGCCACGTCTGCGGCGGCGGGCTCGGCGACCAGGTCGACGTACGTGTACTCGACCCCGAGTGCATCCAGCTGCTTCTTGGTGCGGATGCAGTCGCGGCACCAGTCGGCGCCGAACATCGTGATGGTGTCGGAGGCAGGAGAAGTCATGCATCCAGCCTACGACCGCTCGGGTGAGGTGGCGCTGAGTGTCGAGCGGATCATGGTCGGACTCGCGCGAAGAAGGCCCCGTCGGCGCGGATCCGCGCGCATCTCTTGTAAGTAAGGGTGCCCTTACTTACACTGGGGGCATGAGCAGCGCATGCGAGCACCTGGAGGATCCCGACTGGGACGACATCGAAGGTGCCGTGCTCATCGCCGGCGATGCGGCTGACGCCGGATTCATCGCGAGCATCGCTGCGCGGCTGCCGTGGGATGCCCAGGGCGTTGTCATCCTCGAGGCTGCGGCTCGCATCCAGTTCCGACACATCGACGTCCCGGATGGGGTGTCGGTGCGCTGGCTGGTGCGGGGAGACGGCACCAGGGCGCATACGCGTGGCGAACGGCTCGCGAACGCCGTGCACGCGTGGTGCGTCGAGTGGGCGTGCAGCGAGCCGCCGTCGCAGTGGACGGTGTGGCTCGGACCGCACACACCTCCGCACGTGGCGCGCATGGCGCGCAGCCTGCTCGGCGTCGCGAACTGACCGCCGGGCGGCGTGCTGCTCAGCGCGAGGCGGCGACCGCGGGAGCGTTGGCACCCGCGGTGATCGCATCGAGTGCACGCCGCAGCGACGAGCTCGACGTGTGCGCCGTGTACGGGAAGTACACGACCTCGACCCCGACCTCGGCGAACTCGCGCTCCAGGCGCAGGCCCTTGTCGGTGCCGCGCCAGTCGTCGCCCTTGAAGAAGTGCGTGAACTGCACGTCGCGCCACGAGTCCATCTTCGACGGCGTCGTCTCGACGTAGACGTCGTCGACGAACGAGATGTGCTTCACGATCTCCGCACGCTCCGCGGTCGGGATGACGGGCTCGATGCCCTTCACCTGACGCAGCATCTCGTCGCTGACGACGCCTGCGATCAGAATGTCGCAGTGCTGCTTGGCGTGACGAAGTAGATTCAGATGCCCGACGTGAAACAGGTCGAAAGCACCAACGGCATAGCCGATACGCGTCCCCATGATCTCCCCAGATCAGTAATTCCCCAGTAAGCGGATCCCCATCCGCTTCGCGACTCCCACAGCCGCGGTTCGAGAGTCTAGCAGGTTCGGGTTTCTCTCCGCACAGGATCCCGTGGAACGATGGAGGCCGCACGCGATGCGCGTGGGGAACAGGGGGCGGACGTGGGGACACCGGTCACGATCATCGTGCCGACGTTCAACGAGCGCGACAACGTCGCCGAGCTCGTCGCGCGGACCGCCGTGGCGCTCGAGGGGTGGGACGCCGAGATCCTGTTCGTCGACGACAGCACCGATGACACGGCCGCTGAGGTCGAGCGCGTCGCGGCCGATTCTCCGATCCCCGTGCGCGTCATCCATCGCTCCGAGAACACCGGAGGGCTGGGCGGCGCCGTCGTCATCGGCCTCGAGGCGGCGGCCTCCGATGTCTGCATCGTGATGGACGGTGACCTGCAGCATCCGCCCGAGCTCCTTCCCGTCCTGCTCGCTCGATTCGCGCAGGGGGACGCCGACGTCGTCGCCGCCTCCCGCTACGTCGGCGGAGGAGACACGAGCGGGCTCGGCACAGCGGTGCGCTTCGGCGTCTCCCGCGTCGCGACCTGGCTGACCAGGGCGATGTTCCCGATTCGCCTCGCTCGCAGCACCGACCCGATGACGGGGTTCTTCCTGGTCGACCGCGGTCGCCTCGACGTCTCGACGCTCCAGCCTCGGGGTTTCAAGATCCTCCTCGAGATCCTCGCGCGCAACGACCTGCGCATCGCCGAGGTGCCGATGGAGTTCGCCGAGCGACGACACGGCACGTCGAAGGCGAGCTTTCGCCAGGGGGCGATGTTCCTCGAGCACCTCGCACGACTGCGCTTCGGCAAGATGTCGCTGTTCGCGCTGATCGGCGTGATCGGCGCCGCCGCGAACCTCGGGATCATGTGGGCGCTCACCGCTGCGGGGGTGCCGTACATCTGGGCGGCGATTATCGGCGCCGAGGTCACCATCATCGGCAACTTCGTGCTGCAGGAGCGTTTCGTGTTCGCCGACATGCGCACCGATGCGCGCGCCCTCGGCATCCGCTTCGCCAGTTCCTTCGCGTTCAACAACGTCGAGGCCGCGCTTCGGATCCCGGTGATGGCTCTGATGGTCGAGTCGTGGCATATCTCGAGCGTCGTCGCGACGGGTCTCTCGCTCATCGTGGCCTTCTTCGCCCGGTTCCTGTTCCATTCCCTCGTCGTGTACGCGCCTCGACGGCGGCGCAAGGGGGAGTCCGTCGGCGCCGAGCCGCCGACGGATACCGCGGCTCAGCGCGTGATCCGCGCCATCGACGTCGAGGTCATGAAGCCGGGCGAGCTCTAAGACTCCTGCGGCATCGACTCCTGCGGCATCGCGGTCAGTGCTGTCGGCGGTGACGCCTCTTGCCAGGACGCCTGGGGAGGTCCATAGTTGGCTCGTGGAATCCGAGGGCGGTCCCTCGTCATCTCTCACCTGGGTGCATCGTGCCGAACAGTCGGTGCGCACCTGGGAGCAGAGCCACGCCAGGGGAGAGGTGCCCAGCGTCTGGCCGTACGGCCTCGACGCGCTGCGCGACCATGCCGACGTCGAGCTGATCGATCTCGCCCCACCCGGCCGGATCGCTCGAGCCCGTGCTCGATTCGCGGTCGGGCCGCGGCCCGTCGACGGGCTCGCGCTCACCTGGGACGAGAACACGGCCTATCGGATGCAGACGACCCATCCGCGCACCCGATTCGCCACCGGTGTGATCTGGCTCACGGACATGGTCGAGACCGGCGACGCGCCGACGCGGATGGTCGCGATGCTGGGGAGGGCCGAGGCTGCGTGGGTGCTCAGCGAAGCGCAGGTCGAGCCCGTGCGGAGGATGCTGGGGCCTGGCGCGACTCGGGTGTTCGCCGTGCCCTTCGGAATCGACAGCGCGTTCTTCGTTCCGAGGCCGTATCCGGCCCGTCCGCGCATCGTGAGCGTGGGCAACGACAGGGATCGCGATCCCGCCACGCTGTTCGCGGCGCTCACTCGCATCCTCGCGATCTGTCCCGAGACCGAAGCGGTGGTGCAGACGCGGTCGGACCTCGCCCCGCCTGAGGGGGTGCAGGTCGTCCGGCACCTGCCGCACGCGGAACTCCGCGACCTCTACGCGACCGCGAGCGTCGTCGTCATACCGACCAGGCCGAACCTGCACGCCTCCGGGATGACCGTGGCGCTCGAAGCACTCGCGACGGCCCGTCCTGTCGTCGTCACCGACACACCGGGGATGCGCCAGTACGTGAGCGAGGGCCGCACCGGACACCTCGTCCCCCCGGAGGATCCGGCGGAGCTTGCCCTCGCCGTGCTCCGCCTGCTCGATGATCCGGCGCACGCCGCAGAGCTCGGGCAGAACGGCCGCATAGAGGTGGAACAGCACTTCACGACGCAGATCATGGTCGCATCCCTGGCGCGAGGGCTGCTGCCCGCGATCTGACCTCGAGCCGACGACGGTCGGGGCGCTCTAGTGCTTCGCGCCGCGTCTTTTCACCCGCACGGCCGCGCGGAACGCATCGGCGTGCGCTCGACCGGCGTCGGCCCAGTCGCGCCGGGAGAGATCGGGTGAGCCCGTGAGCGTCGTCGCGGCACGCCAGGCCTCGACGACCGTAGGAGCGTCGAGGTCGCCGTCGTACATCAGAACCCACTCCTGGCCGACCTCGCGTCCGAGAGCCTCGTTCGCCTCGTTGCGGGGGACGAGCACCGGGCGGTCCATCGACAGGGCGGCGAGGACGCTGCCGGAATTATGCATGAAGCGGTAGGCCAGCACGATGAGGTCGGATGATGTGGCGAGCTGGACGAGTTCGGCGTCGCTGAGGAAGTCGAGGTGCAGCGACACTCCGGGCAGGTCTGCGGTGCGTGCGCGGAGGTCGTCTCCGAGCTCGGGGGTGGACGGGCGTCCGCCGATGCGCAGGCTCAGCGCCGGTTCGACGGCGACCGCCTCGCCGTACGCGTCGATGAAGCCCTCCAGCCCCTTGTAGCGGCGGATTCCACCGAACGACCCGAGCTGCCCCGGCACCCGCTCCGCCGCGGGGAACTTCGCGTACCAGCCGCGGTAGTCGCCGTGCAGGATCAGGCTGTGGGGGGTGCCGGGCGCGAGCGGAGTCGTCTCGTTGATGACGATCCGGTAGTCGGTGTGGCGATCGATGAAGCGCAGCAGCCACAGCCGCGGCGCATTGTCGTCGGGAAGCTCGATGTTGTGAACCGTGCGCACCACAGCGATGCGGCGCGAGAGGCGGTGGCGGAACACGAGTGCTGCGGTGAGCAGGAACTTGCCCGTGGACTTCCACCAGGTGGACCCGTGCAGCTTCGCCTCCGGCCAATGCCAGTGGAAGGCGTCGTAGCGCCCGAAGAGGGCCGTGCCCCAGGAGAAGCGCAGACGGGTGAGGCCCTCCGTCGAGCCGAGCGCCTCATCGAGCATCTTGTTGTACGGGTTCGTCGTCGGACGCGGAGCGCCCAGCGACTGCATCACGCGGATGGTCGATCCGGTATCGGTCATGGTCGTGTCATCCTCCGATGGGCGACGGTACTCGTCGTAGCGGCGGCCGAGGGCGGCGGCGATCGTGCCGCGGCCGCGGTGCACCAGGCGGGTCCCCCTGGCGTGGTGGGTGATGTTCGAGGTGAGAGCTCCGAAGGTCCTCCGCAGACCACCGACGACGATCCGCGCGACACCGCCGATCAGAGCCCGCAGTCGCAGGACGCCGCGCCGGGCCTTCCCCTCGGTCAACTGCAGCTGGATGCGAGTGCCGGCGTTCGCCGAGCTGAACGCGCGCTGCGCCGCCCAGGATCGGCTCAGCCGCGAGGCGACCACGAGGTCTTCGGTCTCGGACTCGTTGCACCACACGATCAACCCACCGCGCTGGGCGAGCTGGCGGGAGAAGAGAGTGTCCTCGCCACCACCCAGGCCGAGGGACGTGTCGAAGCGCAGCCCGAGCCGGCGGATGGACCGCAGGTCGAGGAGCAGGTTGCCGGCGGCGGCCACCTGCAGCACGGTGCCCGTCTGCCTGGGCGGTCGCCGGAACGTTCCCGATGCGAGCAGCCACGGATCGACGTCCTCGTCGAAGACCGAGATCACGCGACCCATCACCGCGTCGGCCCCGTGCTCGCGCCAGACCTCGATCAGCGAGGAGAGCCATCCCTCCCGGGGGATCTCGTCGTCGTCGATGAAGGCGACCAGATCGCGATCCACGCACTCATCCAGGATCCGGTTGCGGGCGGCGGCGATGCCCGGTGCGGGCTCGACGACGTAGCGCACCGGAAGGTCCGCGCCTGCGGCCACGTCGCGTCCAGAGCCTGCAGGGTCGTTGTCGACGACCAGCACGTCCACCGTGATGCCGAGGTCGGCGCACTCGGCGATGCGCGACGGCAGCGTGCGCAGCAGTGCCTCCAGAAGCTCCGGCCTCCGATACGTAGGTACGCCGATCGTCACCGCGATCATGTCGTTCGATTCCGGTCCCCTGGTCATCCGCCCCATCCCCATGGCAGTAGCGCGCCTCGACTCCGACGCCGGCTCATCGTATCGTGAACCCCTGAGACCGGTCTGCGGAGCGGGCTCGCGTATAGTCTTTGTCCTGGGAGTCGACGTCGGTCGCGACTCTGGGGAATTCGACCGGCGCCCGAGGCGATCCGCGAGCCGGATCCGGGGGGAGGATCGCGTGTCAATCGTGCACGGACGGCTTGTCGTGGTCGTGGTCAACTACGCCTCGGCCGGGCTTCTGCAGCGCAACCTGGTGACGGTCGAACGGGAAGCGCGAGCGATCGCGCAGGACGCTCTCGTCATCGTCGTCGACAACTGGTCGAACGCGGACGAGCGTCGCGCCGCGAAGAACATCGCGCGCGAGCACGACTGGGTCCTGATGGAGCCGGAGGCGAACTCGGGCTTCGGTGGCGGCGTCAACCTCGGAGTGACGCGTGCGCTCGCCGAAGGGGCGACCGATGTGCTCGTGATCAACCCGGATGCGCACATCGACCGCGACTCGCTGCATCGACTCGCCTCCGCCACTGCAGCCTCACGCACGACGCTCGCGTCGCCGATGATCACGGACTCGGAGGGAAGAACGTGGTTCGCCGGGATCGACCTTCTGCTCCACGACGGCACCATGCGCGCTCGTCGCAAGCGCGTCGAGGGCGACACCCAGCCGTTCGAGCCCTGGCTGAGCGGGGCCTGCCTGTGGATCACGCGCGAGGTGTGGGAGCTCTCCGGCGGCTTCGATGACGACTACTTCCTGTATTGGGAAGACGTCGACTTCTCGCGTCGGGTGGTCTCAGCCGGCGGTTCCCTCATGCTCGTCGAAGACGCCAGGGCGGTGCACGACGAGGGAGGGACGCAGCGCGCGGAGCCCGAGACCTCACGGGCGAAATCCGAGGGCTATTACTACTACAACATCCGCAACCGGATGCTGTACGCCGTGCGCCATCTCGATGACGCGGCCGTGCAGCGCTGGCGCCGCTCGATTCCCCGAACGGCCAGGGAGGTCATCCTCCGCGGCGGACGTCGACAGCTGATCCAGTCGGCCGCGCCGATCCGGGCCTACCTCCGCGGTGTGCGCGAGGCTCGCCGGATCGCACGGACGCACACAACGGTCCAGAAGGGCAGGAAATGGTCGTAGACGCCTACCATCGTCTCGCGCGTGCGCAGAAGGGGCATGCCCGTGGGGCCCCCGCGTATTCGGTGTACGTCAACCGCCGCATCGGGAGGGTGCTCGCCGCCGTCGCCTATCGGATCGGGCTCACCCCGAACCAGGTGTCGATCATCAGCGCGGTGCACTCGTTCGTCGCGATCGGTCTCATCGCTTTCGGGCCGGTGAACGTGCCGATGGGCCTCCTGATCGCCCTCCTTCTGGTGCTCGGGTATGCCTGGGATTCCGCGGACGGCCAGGTCGCACGTCTGCGTGGGGGTGGAAGCCCCCAGGGCGAGTGGCTCGACCACTTCATCGACACGCTCAAGATCGCCTCGCTGCATCTGGCCGTGCTGATCGGGCTCTACCGTGTCGTTCCGGAGACGCCGCTGCTTCTGCTGATCCCCATCGTGTTCAGCATCGTCGCGACGACCACCTTCTCCGGCATGCTCCTCAACGACCTGCTCAAGGGCAAGCATGCGGTGGCGTCGACTCATGAGCGTGGCGGGGGAACCCTGATGCGTTCCCTCATCCTGCTGCCGACCGACTTCGGCCTCGTGTGCCTCGTGTTCGTCCTGTGGGGGTGGACCCCGGCATTCCTGATCGGCTACGGCGCGCTCTGCGTCGCCGCCGTCCTGTTCCTCGCGCTCGCCGCGGTGAAGTGGTTCCGCGAGATCGGAAGGCTCGGTGCGTCCGCATGACCGACGAGAGGATCCTGGTCGTCTGCGCCGCCAACGTCTGTCGATCGCCGTTGGCCGAACTCGCACTGCGGCGCGGACTCGGGGCGGATTCCCCCCTCTCCGTGAGCAGCGCCGGTGTCCGGGTCAACGAGGGCGATCCGATCTGCTCCGCTGTGGCGTCGCTGCATGATGACGCGCAGTGGCAGGCCCAGGCCCAGGCGCACCGGGCGACGCCGGTCACGATCGAGCAGATCGAGCAGGCGAGCATCGTGCTCACGGCATCGCGCGACATCCGCGGCGAGTTGGTGCGACTCGCGCCGCGGTCCCGTGACTGGATGTTCACGATCAAGGAAGCCGCCCACCTCGGCGAGGGCTTCGCGTCGTCCGCGCCCGATCGGGTGGCGGAGTATGTCGCCCATCTCGACCGGGCCCGCTCGCGAGCCGTTCCGTTGACTCCGTCCGGAGGCGTCGGCGCCCGCCTGCGGCAGCTCTTCGGAGGCCGCACGACCGTCGACCCGACGAGCATCGCCGATCGCCACGGAAGCCGCGGACACCTGGAGACGATCGCGGAGGTCGAGGCCTCCGTCGCGACCATCCTCGCTCAGCTCGGAGGACATCGGCGCCATTCGTCCTGAGTGAACAGTTGCGATATTCCGCTCCTCGCACTACGATTAGCCGATGCCGCGTTCTGCGCGGTTGAAGGGGACCCGAAGCCGAGGGGGCTTTGGGATGGGGAATCTGGGTTCTGGGGAGCTGCAGTGTTCAACGTTTCATCATGCCGTTCTGGGGACGGCACTTCGCGATCGCTACGCGCGATACTCGTCGCGCCGTTGGTGGCGCTCGCACTCGTGACGGCCGGCTGCACCGCAGCGCCAGACGCGTCGGAGACGCCGGCGCCTGAGGGCACCAGCACCACCGACTGGACGCCGCCCGCCGACGCGGAGGCCGAGGGCCCCACCGAGGGCCCGGCTCTCACGGAGGAGAACGGGGCGCTCGACGCCCCGATCACTCTCTCCACCGACGTGGTCGTCACGATCGACAAGATCTCGACCACCACGATCGAGCCCAAGACGCCCGGCGAGTACGCCGGGTCTGCGGTCGTCGTCACGCTGTCGGTCGCCAACGACTCGAAGCGCGCACAGAGCGTCGACTCCGCGGTGGTCAGCCTCGTCACAGACGACGGTGACATCGGGGTCGCCACCACGGCAGGCCCGAACAAGCCCCTGCAGGGTGAGCTCGCCGCCGGTGCGAAGACCACCGGCACCTATGTGTTCATGCTCGATCCGACGCAGGGGCGCTCGGTGAAGATCAGCGTCAACTACGCGGCGGGGGAGCCGGTGGCGACGTTCGCCGGCCAGCTTTCCTGACGCTCGTATACGCGCACCATCGCAACATTTCGGTATTTCGTTCTTGCACTAACTCACTTTCAAAGAAGAAAACTGGCGGCTGGGGAGTCACTATGGGGAACACATCGACCACGAGGCGGGCGCTGAGCGCGCTTGCGTCTGTCGTGACGGCGGCGTTGCTCGTCGCGGGCATGACGACATTGGGTGCGCAGGTGGCGTCGGCAGACGTCCCGTCGACGCCACCGCCTCTGCTGCAGCGCGACGACAACGTCGTCACGTCGGATCCGATCCCGACGGTGCAGATCGACAACGGCTATGTCTGGGCTCAGACGATGATCGGATCGACCGTGTACGCGGTGGGCAAGTTCGACAACGCCCGTGCACCCCTGGCCGCACCCGGCACCAGCCTGACGGCGCGTTCCAACGTGCTCGCCTATGACATCAACACGGGTCAGCTGCTCTCGTTCGCCCCGCAGGTGAACGGCGTGATCAAGGCCGTCGCCGCGTCGCCCGACGGCACCCGCATCTACATCGGCGGCTCGTTCAACTCGGTCAACGGCCAGGCACGCTGGAACTTCGCGGCCCTCGACGCCGCGACCGGCCAGCTCGTCCCCGGCTTCTCGCCGTCGATCGGCGGCAGTGGGGTCTACGCCCTCGCGGCCTCCGGATCGAGTGTCTACGTGGGCGGTCTGTTCACCCAGGGCAACGGCACCGCCCGCAAGAACCTCGCCGCCTTCAGCGCCACCAACGGCGCCCTGCTGAACTGGGCTCCGCAGACCGACCTCCAAGTCGATGCGATGGTCATGGACCCCGCGGGTCAGAACGTCATCGCCGCCGGTCGCTTCTCGCAGGTGAACGGCGACCTGACCATGCGCGGCACGGTCGCGCTGGACAAGACGACCGGTGCCGTGGACTCGTCCTGGGCGCTGCCGCAGACCGTGAAGAACGGTTCGAACACGGGCAGCAACTCCGGCAAGGCCGGCATCTTCGGCCTCGCCGCCGACTCGACGGCCGTCTACGGCACCGGATGGGTCTACGCCGACGCCGCCACCGGAAACCTCGAGGGAACTTTCGCGGCGGAAGCCGGCACCGGACAGGTCCGCTGGATCGCCGACTGCCTCGGCGACCACTACGGCGTCTACTCGACGGGCAAGGTCGTCTACACGACGAGCCACACCCACGCCTGCGGCACGATGAGCCTGCACCCCGAGCAGAGCCCGCGCACGCACCGCTACTCGGAGGCGTACACGGCCGATGCTCGCGGAACGCTCGGCAACCAGCCGGCAGCCGGTGGCACCTACAAGAACTGGGCGGGAACCCCCGGTCCGTCGCCGTACGCCTGGACGCCCGACTGGGCTGTCGGTGTGACGACGGGCATGGGACAGGCCGGACTCTCCATCACCGGTACCGGCAACATGATCTCGATCGGCGGAGAGTTCCGTTCCGTGAACAACGGTCGCTTCGAGGGGCTCGTGCGCTTCTCGACGAACCCTCCTGGCGGAGCCAAGGACGGCCCTCGTCTCTCGGCGGCCAACTGGACCGGCACGGCACAGTCCTTCATCCCTGGACGAGTCCGGGTCTCGATCCCGGCCAACTGGGACCGCGATGACCTGACGCTCACCTACGAGCTTCGGCGCACCGGCACGGCCACGCCCGTCGCCACGACCACGGCCGATGGAACCTGGTGGAAGCGACCGGCCGTCACTCTCGAAGACAAGACCGCTACGCCGGGCTCGCAGCAGGAGTACACCGTCGTCGCGAAGGATGCCAGTGGCAACACGGTGAGCAGCCAGGCCATGTCGGTGACCGTCGCGTCGGGAGCTGTCTCGAGCTACACCAACACGGTGATCGATGACAACCCTCAGCTGTACTACCCGCTGGGCACCGCGCCGCAGGACTGGGCGGGATCGAACACCCCGGTGTTCGGCTCGGGTGTGACCTCCTCGTCGTCCGGTGTGGAGAACACGGCAACAGGAGCATCGACCTTCACCGGCACCTCCACGGGCCGCGTCGCATCGACCAACAAGGTCGCCCCACCCGCGGAGTTCTCGACGGAGCTGTGGTTCAAGACCAACACCACGACCGGTGGGAAGCTGATCGGCTACGGGAACGCGGCCTCTGGTGACTCCACCAGCTACGACCGTCATCTCTACATGACCAACAACGGTCGCCTGATCTTCGGCACCTACCAGGGCAGCACGCAGACGATCCAGAACTCCACGGCGCTGAACAACAACGCGTGGCACCACGCGGTGGCGACGCAGAGCGCGGACGGCATGAAGCTGTATGTCGACGGTGCGCTCGTGGCGTCTGCGCCCGGTGCGACCAGCGCAGAGAACACCCTCGGGTACTGGCGCATCGGTGGGGACAACATCACCAGCTGGCCCTCCGCGCCGAGTTCCAAGTACTTCAAGGGAGCCCTCGACGAGGTGGCCGTATACCCTTACGCGCTGACCGCAGCACAGGTGCAGACGCACTACGGCATCGGCAAGGGCTTCCAGCCGCCGACGGCCGCCTTCACGGCGACACCGACCGATCTCGCTGTGGCGTTCGACGCCAGCGCGTCCGTGCCGACCGGCTCGGCCACGATCACCGGCTACAGCTGGAACTTCGGCGACGACTCGGCGACGGCCTCGGGTGCGACGGCCTCGCACACCTACGCGGCTGCCGGCACCTACACGGTCAAGCTCACGGTCACCGACAGCAACGGGCTGACCACCACGACCGAGAATCCCGTCGTGGTCGAAGCGGCGAACGTGCTGCCCACCGCCTCCTTCGAGGTGACAGGCGCCGGGCTCTCGGTCTCGGCGGACGCCTCCGCCTCGGTCGATTCCGACGGCACGATCGCGTCGTACGACTGGAACTGGGGAGACGGTTCGACCTCGACCGGCCAGGTCGCCAGCCACGTGTACGCCTCGGCGGGAACGCGCACGGTCACTCTGACGGTCACCGACAACCGCGGTGGCACGGCCACGACCACGCGAGAGGCCGTCACGACCCACGCGAACCCGGTCGCGACCTTCACCTCGACCGCGTCGGGGATGAACGTCGACGTCTCGGCCGCAGGATCGAGTGCCTCCGACGGCGCGACGCTCTCCTACTCCTGGAACTGGGGCGATGGCAGCGCAGCGGGCACCGGTGCGACCGCCGGTCACACCTACGCCCAGCCGGGCGCGCATGACATCACCCTGACGGTGACCGACAGCCTCGGAGGATCGGCGAGCGTCACGAAGTCCGTGACGGTCCAGGCGCAGGTGTTCGCCGCCTCCGACTCGTTCGGTCGCGTGGTCTCGAGCGGTTGGGGTGCGGCTGATGTCGGCGGCACCTGGGCGCCCATGAGCGGTTCGGCCGCCGTCACCTCCGTTGCAGACGGAGTCGGCAAGGTGAACCTCTCGCCGGGTGAGACCCGCGAGATGCTGCTGCAGGGCACGTCCCTCCTCGACACCTCGGCACGGATCAGCTACGCGCTGGCCTCCGGTCCGTCGACGGGTGTCGCCTACGAAGGTCTCGGCGCACGTCGCTCGGGTTCGAACGGCTACCGGGCGCTCGCGTGGCACCGAGCGGACGGGAGCACGTGGCTCGTGATCCACCGCAACGGTACGGCCATCGCCAGCACCGCTGTCGCCGGTCTCACCTGGACCGCAGGAAGCACGTTCAACCTCGCCATGGAGACGACCGGTTCCGGAACCACGACGATCCGCGCGAAGGTGTGGGCTGCCGGAGCCGCGGAGCCTGCCAACTGGCAGCTCTCCACGACAGACGCGACGCCGGCACTGCAGACCGCCGGAGCGCCGACCGTCTTCTCCTACCGCGCGGGCAGTGCGACCGGTACCAACCTCGCGAGCTTCGACGACTACACGCTGAAGAACCTCGGCGTGGTGGCACCGGAGCCGGAGCCGGAGCCCGAACCCCAGCCCACGAACGTCGCCCCGACGGCCGCGTTCACGGCGACGGCCTCGGGCCTGACGGTCAACGTCAACGGTGGAGCATCGACGGATTCCGACGGCACCATCGCTTCCTACGCCTGGAACTTCGGCGATGGATCCACGGGCACCGGAGCAACGAGCTCCCGCGCGTACGCTGCGGCGGGCACCTACACGGTGACCCTCACGGTGACGGACGACAAGGGTGCGACCAACACCGCGACCCAGCAGGTCACGGTCACGGCACCGCCGGTCGACCCGCAGCCTGAACCCAACCCGGCCGCGTTGGTGAGCGATGAGTTCGACCGTACGGCTGGTCCCGGATGGGGCTCGGCGGTCACGGGCGGCGCCTGGAGCATCGCCGGGGGCTCGCAGGCGGCGGCGACCGTCGCCGACGGCCAGGGCAAGCTGAGCCTGGTCGCCGGAGACACCCGCCACGCGACGCTCAACACGACCTCGATCGGCGATGCGATCCTCGAGACGCAGTTCCGCGTCGACCAGGCTCCTGCCGCCGGTGGCGCCTACATCGGTGTCATCGCGCGACAGACTGCTGCCGGGAAGTACTTCGCCCGTGCGTGGCTGCGTCCTGACGGCACCGTGTGGCTCGTGGTCCACCGTGAAGGGACGGTGCTGCTGACGCAGGCCGTACCCGGACTCGTCTGGGCGGCGAACACGTCGTACAGCCTGAAGGTGTCCGTCACCGGATCCGCATCGACCGCCATCTCGGCGAAGATCTGGGCGACCGGCACCACGGAGCCGGCGAACTGGCAGCTCAACGCCACGGACGCGACGGGGCTGGCGGCAGGTTCCGTCGGTCTCAGCGGCAACCGGTCGGGCAGCTCGACGGCGCCGCTGAACGTCTCGTTCGATTCGTTCCGCGTCACCGCGCCCCAGTAAGATCCTGACGCATGGCCACTGCTGTTCCGATCGCGCTCCTCGCCGTCGGAGGAATCGCAGCAGTGGCCATCGTCGTTTTCGTGCTCCGGCTGCTGCCGCGCACCGCTTTCGTGGTGTGGGCCTGCGTGCTCTTCTTCGTGCCGCTCTGGGTCGGTGTGAACGTGGGCTTCTACTGGGCGGCGATCACTCTGCTCACGGCTCTGATGATCATCGTCAACTGGTCGGTGGTACCGCTGCGTGCTGCGGATGCCTGGGTCGTGGCGTTCGTCATCGTCATCGTGGGGCTGTACGGCTTCGGCACGGTCGACCTCGCATCGCTCGTCGCCGCACTGCTCGAATGGGTGATCCCGTACCTCTGGGGTCGCGTCGTGCTCGCACGGATCGGTGCGGAGTGGGTCACGTCGACGATCGCCGTGGTCGCGATCGTCGCGGCGGTCCTCGGCATCGTCGAGTTCTTCACCTCGTTCAACCCGTTCGTCCTGATCCCCGGATCAGGCGTCGTCTACGACACGTGGAGCCCACTCCAAGAGCGGGGCGGCGTGCTGAGGGTCGAGGGAGCCTTCGGGCACTCGATCGCCCTCGGCGCCGCACTGGCGATGTCGTCGGCGTTCGTCGTGGCGACCAAGTGGCGGCTGATCCCGAAGATCGGCGGGGTGGTGATCCTCGCGGTGGCGACCGTGCTGACGTTCAGTCGTGCCGGTCAACTCACCCTCGTGCTGACGCTCGTGCTCTCCACCTTCCTGATCGTCGGGGTGTCCAGGAAGTTCCGGATCTCCGTCGTCGTCGCCGGTGTCATCGGCACCGCCATCGCGATCCCGATCATCGACTCGGTCTTCGGGGCGGCAGGGGAGGAAGCCGGTGGCAGCGCGGACTATCGCACCGATCTGCTCGTCCTCCTCCAGCAGGTGCAGCTGTTCGGCAACCCCGGCGACTGGCACTCGCTCGTGTCGGGCGACTACTACCTCGGCTACTTCGCACGTTCGGTCGACAACGCGCTCGTCCTCACCCTGCTCCGGTACGGCTATGTGCCGACCCTTCTGATCATGGCGGCCCTCGTCTGCGCGGCGATCATGACCGTGCGGCGCTCCACCCGGAGCCCGGCGTCGATCGCCGTCGTCGGCCAGCTGCCGAGCCTGGTGGTCGTCGCGCTCATCACGCAGTACAGCATGTTCCTCTGGTTCTGCGTGGGGCTCGCGATCACGTGGGCTCGTGACGCCGACATGCTGCGCGGAGCGCGTGAGGTGCCGTCCGAGTTGCGGCAGGGATCAGCCGATCCGTTCGCGCCTGCAGCAGGGCGCAGAGCAGTGCCTGGGCAATCATGAAGTCGTCGAAGAGAACACTCCTCTAGAATCGAAGTCTCAGGGGGGAATGGGGAGTCATGGGCGAGAGCCGGGTGAGTCTGCGCGTCATCGCCAGCTCGTTGCGCAAGTTCTGGTGGATGGTCGTGCTCTTCGGGGTCGTCGGGGCCGCAGGTTCCTACGGTTACGCCTCTCTGCAGACTCCGCTCTTCCAGGCGACGACCTCGCTGTACTTCGCTCTCAACCAGGGCACCAGCGCATCCGACCTCAATCAAGGCTCGGTGTACACGCAGAGCCAGATGCTCTCCTTCGCGCAGCTCGCGACGAGTTCGCGGGTGCTCGATCCCGTCATCGAGGAGCTCGGTCTCGACACGACGCCGCGTGCTCTCGCGCGCGACATCGAGGTCACGATCCCGCAGAGCACCGTCACACTGCGCATCACGGGGATCACCGATGACGCGAAGGCGGCCGCCGAGCTGGCTGACGCCGTGGCTGAACAGCTCATCATCGTGGTCAAGGATGTGGCGCCCAAAGACCCGCAGGGCGAGTCCACGATCACCGCGCAGGTGATCGATGACGCCGTCGTGCCCGAGTTCCAGTTCACGCCGAGCAAGCCTCGGGATGCCCTTCTCGGAGGCTTCCTCGGTGCCGTCCTCGGACTCGCCATCGCGGCGTTGATCGGTGTGCTCGACACCCGCATGCGCACCGAGGAGACGCTGACCGAGGCGGGTGGCGATCCTGTGCTGGGCGTCGTCTCGAAGTCTCCGCTGCTGGCCATGCGAGGCATCGCCGTCGCCCAGGAGCCACTGGGCCACACCTCGGAGGAGTTTCGTCGCATCCGCTCGGCGCTCGCCTACGCGAACGTCTCCTCGCGGGTGAAGGTGCTGCTGGTGACGTCGGGCATGCCCTCCGAGGGCAAGTCGACCGTCTCGGTGAATCTGGCCATGACCCTCGCCGGGCTGCGCAACTCCGTGCTGCTCATCGACGCCGACATGCGGCGGCCGCGGGCTCACGAGCACGCCGGCATCGACGGCTCGATCGGGCTGACGAGCGTGCTGCTCGACGAGGTCGAGTTCGAGGTCGCCAAGCACAGCGTGGCCGACAGCACGCTCGACATCCTGCCCGCAGGCACCGTCCCTCCGAACCCCGCAGAGCTGCTCACTTCGGCGCGCATGGCGCAGCTGCTCGACTTCGCCGCGGCGGAGTACGACTACGTGGTGATCGACTCTCCTCCGATCCTCAGCGTGGCCGATGCGAACCTCTTCGCAACCCAGACAGACGGCGTGATCCTCGTCGTCGACGCGACGAAGACTCGTCGTGCCGCGCTCGCGAAGAGCATCAAGTCGCTCGAGTCGGGTGGCGCGCGCATCCTCGGCACGGTGCTCAACCGCGCCCGCCCGGATCGGCATCGCAGCGAGTACTACAGCGACTGAGGCGTCTTCGGGCCAGGCGCGGAAGACGCAGCAGCGCAGCATATCGGTGAGACGCTGTGTCCGTTTGTCTTTGCCCGGGTAGCCGGGTATTCTTCATGAGTTGCGAGGGGGACTCGCTCTTTGCTGCCGGGGTTTAAACTGCGGCGGAGATGCGGGGTGATCATGAATCTGCCCCAGAAGACGGTGACATCGTGTCCACTCCGTTCCTCGATCTCGCATCACGTGAGACCTCCACTCCGCCTCACCGACACCCTCGAAGGGTTCTCGCCGGCGCACTTAGCGCTGTCTTGGCGGTCACCGCCGCGCTGACGGCCGTTCCCGCGTCGGCGCTCGCAGACGACGCCGTGCCCCTCTCCCAGCGTGCGGCGTCCACCGACACCCCGGTCATCGACGACGACATGGATCGCACGGTCGGCTCGGGATGGGGTTCGTCTCCTGAGGGCGCATGGCGTGTGGTGGAAGGTGCGGCGAGCGTGTCGGGCGAACAGGCCCAGCTCGCCAGCCGCAAGCCGGGAATCACCGCCAGAGCCACTCTCGACGGCGTCGCTGCGGGCGACGTGGACAGCCGCTTCTCGCTGACGGTGCCCGAGCTTCCCGTCGGAGGGCCGCTCTACCTCTCTCAAGCGGTTCGGGTCTCCGGCGCCGACTCCTATGGTGTGCGCGTGCGCGTTCATCCCGACGGCTCGGCATATGTGTCGATCGTGCGGCTCTCCGACCTCATGCGTGTGCAGCACCTCAGCGAGCGTAAGCTGCCCCTCACGGTGACGAGCGGCACGACCATGACGGTCGCGCTCAGCGTCACCGGTGCGAGTCCTGTGGAACTGGGCGCCAAGGCCTGGGAGTCGAGCGCTGCCGAGCCGAGCGACTGGCAGGTGACGTACACCGACGATTCCGACGCCCGCATCCAGGCCGCAGGCGGCTACGCGTTCGCGCTCTACACGTCCTCAGGGGCCCGCACCGCTGTGCCGGTCGGCATCGACGACGTCACCGTCACCACGCCCGCGCTCACGACCGAGCCGTCGCCGGAGCCGACGACGGAGCCGACGACGGAGCCGTCACCCGAGCCGACGACTGAGCCGTCGCCCGAGCCCACGACCGAGCCGTCGCCCGAGCCGACTCCGACTCCGACTCCGACGCCCACCCCGACCCCGACCCCGACGCCCACCCCGACGCCGACTCCCACGCCGACGCCGACGCCGACGCCGACGCCGACGCCCACGCCGGTGCCCCCGGTGACGGAGCCGGTACCCCCGGTCACGCCGGAGGGCGTGCGTGGGGAACCCGGTGCCAAGGCCCCGGGGACGCTCTCCTATGACGCCCCTGCAACGGCCATCTACGTCGCTCCCGCAGGATTCGATGGAGCGTCGGGGACCAAGAACTCACCCGTCAAGACGATCGCTGCCGCGCTGCGGGTCGTCCCGAACGGCGGCACGATCGTCCTTCGCGGCGGGACCTACCACGAGGAGGTCGTGGTGCCTGCGCAGAAGCGGGTCACCATCCAACCCGCACCCAACGAGTCGGTGTGGCTCGACGGTGCGAAGCCGGTCACCGGCTGGAAGGCCTCGGGAAGCGCGTGGGTCGTCGATGGCTGGAACACCGCTCTCGACGCGAGCCCGACGTACACCAAGGGTGCTCCGGACAACACGGCGGCGGACTGGCGGTTCGTCGACCCGGCCCACCCGATGGCCGCGCACCCCGACCAGATCTGGGTCGCGGGCGTGCAGCTGCGCGAGGTGGCCTCCGCATCGCAGGTCGAAGAAGGCACCTTCTTCGTCGATGACTCCGCCAAGCGTCTGGTGATCGGCACGAACCCGACGGGCAAGTCGGTCGAGGCGAGCGTGCTCACGCAGGCTCTCTCGATCCGCTCGGCGGGATCCGAGGTCAGGGGAATCGGAGTGCGCCGGTACGCCACCAGCGTTCCGCAGATGGGCACCGTGGTCGCAGCCGCCCCGAACGTCTCGCTCACCGACGTGACGATTCGCGACAACTCGACCACGGGCTTCTACTCCTGGGCGCCGGCGACCACGCTGACGCGCGTCTCGCTGATCGGCAACGGCCTGCTCGGCGGAGGTGCGTCGCAGGCGGACGGACTCACGGTGACGCAGATGCTCTCGGTCGGCAACAACGCCGAGCACTTCAACCATTCGCCGGTGTCCGGAGCCTTCAAGGTCACGCGTACCCGCGGGGTGACGGTGAAGGACAGCGCGTTCACCGGCAATGACGGGCGCGGCCCGTGGTTCGACGAGTCCGTGCTCGACGTCGCGTTCACCGGCAACGACGTGATCGGCAACACCGGCCACGGCGTCATGGTCGAACTCTCGGAGCGGGCCGTAATCGCCGACAACGTCATCGCCCGCAACGGCGAGTTCGGTCTGTTCGTGCTCAACTCCGGCAACGTGAAGATCTGGAACAACACGTTCGTCGGCAACGGCAACCGCAACATCAGCATCGGGATGGACTCCCGCCGTGCCTCCGACCCGAACACCCCGGGGCACGACCCGCGGACCCGGTACGCGCCACAGGCCTCGTGGATCGTGCGCAACGTGGTGATGTCGAACAACGTCATCGCCGAGAGCGCCGGCAACTGCCTGGTCTGCGTGCAGGACTTCTCGCTGCAGTACACCGGATCCCAGATGGTGTCGAGCGTCGAGGGCAACCTCTACCACCGCACGTCGCCGGGGACGCCCAGGTGGTTCTCCGCGTGGTCGAAGGGCTCTGTCTCGAGAGACCCTGCGGTGACCGACACGCTCACCGCGTTCACGGCAGCGACGGGCCAGGATCGGCGCTCGCAGTTCGTCGAGGGCGCGCCGGTGGTCGACGGCGGCTATGCGCTGCTTCCCGCGTACGCGGCCGCGCAGGGATCCGTGGCGGTTCCGGTGCCGTCTGATATCGCCTCAGTATCGCGACTCCCCGGCAACGGCGCGACGCTGGGGGCCCTGCCCCGGTGACGATGTAAGCATGGGCTCTCTTCTCGCTGTCGGCGCGCGTGCGCTGACGATGGTCATCGCGCTGGTCTGCGGCGTCCTCACGACCCGGATGATCATCGGCGGCGCCGGCGTCGACAGCTTCGCCCTGTACACGCTTCTGACGACCATCCCGTCGCTGCTGACCTTCACCGACCTCGGCAGCGGGGCGGTGCTGGTCAACGCCGTGGCGACGAGCGAGAACGTGCGCACGGATGAGAAGCTGCGTTACCAGCTCACGTCGGTCGGGCGCGTGCTGCTCATGTTCGCGGCCACGGCGATGGCGATCAACACCATCCTGGTGCTCACCGGGGCCTGGGAGCTGGTGTTCGGCGAGGCAGGAGGACGCCCCGGCGCCTCGCTGGCCGCGTTCTACTGCGTGACGATCTTCTGCCTGGGCATCCCTCTCGGCGTCTGGGCGCGGATCATGCTGGGACAGCGCCGCAATCACATCGTGATCCTCCTCCAAGGGCTGATCTCTCCGCTGACCATGACCGGTGTCTGGCTGATGCTCACGTTCGGCGGCGAGAACCTGCACTCCTTCGTGGCCATCGCGTCCTTCGCGGCATCCTTCCTCGTCTCGGTGCTCGGAATCCTCATCACGGCGCGCACAACCTCGCCCCTGATCCCCGCGGCCGCGCGGATGGTCCTGCGGCCCCGGCGGTATCCGGGAGTCCGGGTGATGGATGTCGGCTGGCCGATGCTCGCGCAGATGGTCACCTATCCGATCGCGGTCGGCTCCCAGCGGTACGTGATCGCTCAGCTGGGCGGCCCCACCGACGTCGCCGAGTACGGTGTGGCCGGGCAGGTCTTCTTCGCCCTCAACGGCCTGGTGATGGCGGGCGGACTCGCGCTCTGGCCCCATTTCGCGAAGAGCAGGCACGATGGCGACCTCCGGCGGGGGCCGTTCCTGCTGTCGGCGCTGTTCGCCGTCGCCATCGGGCTCGCCACGGTGATGGTGTGGCTCGTCGGTCCGTGGCTGTTCGGGTTCATCACGCAGGGCGAGCTGACCGTGCGTCCCAGTACGATCTTCGCCTTCGGCCTGATGATCATGATGACCGCGGCGGTGTATCCGCTGGGCATGTTCATCATGGACAAGCCGGGCATCCGCTTCCAGGTGATCCCCACCCTCAGCATGGCCGCCGTGGGGATCACGCTCTCCTTCGTGCTGACGCCCGTGCTGGGAATCGCGGGACCGCTGATCGGTGTCGCCTTCGCGCTCGTCGTCTGCCAGCTGATCCCGTTCTCGATCTACATCGTCCGGAACAAGAAGCGACTGACCGTCGGAGACCTCGAGCAGGTCTAGCCGCGCGGTGCGCGACCGTGGCAACCGTGCCGGATGGGTGGGGGAGTCAGTCCCGCATGCGGGGCGTCAGCCCAGCAAGTGCGTGGTGATGCTCGAGCGGTACACCTCGGGCGCGTGACGGCGGAGGGCCTCGCCACGGCTGTCTGCGACGGTCGACACCATCTCGTCCCAGCGGGTGTCGATGTCGGTCAGAGCGGACGCGATCGCAGCGGAGTCGCCGGCGGTGACGAGCTGCGCGGTGCCGTAGCCGCCTGCCGCTTCCCGAAGACCGCTGCTGTCGCTGGCGATCACCGGACGCAGCGCGAGGATTCCCTCGACGGCGGTGTTCCCGAAAGGCTCATCGATGCGCGAAGGCACGAGCAGCACATCCGTCTTCTCGAGGAACGGCCAGATGTCGGTGTGGAATCCGGCGAAGTCGACGGAGACCCCGGCTTCTGCGGCCTGCGCGCGCAGATCGCGCTCGAACCACTCATACCCCTCGAAGACTGCGCCCAGGAGGGTCACATCCACAGGGCGCCCGGCGGAGTGCAGCCGGGCTGCGGCCTCGATCACGAGGTCGGGTCCCTTGCGGGGGGAGAGTCGTCCGATATACAGCACACGGAGCGGTCCCTCGGTGCGAGGACGGGGAGAAGTCGGCTGCGCAGGAGAGGCGACACCGTTGTAGACCACGTGCGACCGACGCGCGAGGGCAGGAAGCGCGGTTCGGATCGTATCCAGGCTGAAGCGACTGTTCACCAGCGTGCGGTGGGAGGCCAGGTGAGGGGAGTAGAGGATGCGGTTGACGAGTCGGTTGCCCGATGCCTCGGCCTCGTGGACGTGGCTCACCGACCGGATACCCCGCAACCGCGCGATCAGCGGCCATTCGGGGATGATGATCGTCGACACGTAGACGACGTCGGGGCGCACTCGTCCGATCAGGCGCCACGCGGCACCCAGGCCGCGGAAAGTGTCGCGGAACAGCTTCGGCAGGCCCCGTGGCGTCAGCAGGACCTTGCGCAGCACGAGCATCGGCACGATGACGACCTCGGCGCCGGCGCTGCGGAGTTCGTTCACGAGCAGTCCGGTACTCGGGAGGGCCACGACCACGCGTGCGCCCGCCTCGACGAGGCCGATCGCGCTCTCGAGCAGCATGCGATCGGAGCCGAACAGCTCGGCGCCGGGATGCACGAGCAGAACGGTGTGCTTCTTCCTCTCACCGCTCATCACGCCCCCGATCCGGCAGGCGCGGGGACCCAGTCCGTCGACCGGCGACGTGCCCGTCGAGCGGAGGGGTGGATCGTCGCGCGTTCGGCTATGCGATGGGCGAGTGCTTCGTATTCGTCGGCGACGTCGTCCCAGCGGAACCGGGTGCGCGCGATCTCCTGCACGGCCGTGGCACGGGCCTCGGTCGATGCCGGGTCGGCCTCTGCCGACATCACGTGCTCGGCGACGTCGGCAGCATCGGAGAAGAACCAACCGTTGCCGTCGAGCACCTCCCGGTTGAAGGGGACGTCGAAGCCGATGACGGCGGTGCCGGCACCCATCGCGCGAAGGAGCGACGGGTTGGTTCCGCCGACGGAGTGGCCGTGCACGTACGTGAGTGCATTCGCATAGAGCGCGTCGAGCAGCTCCTGGTCGTACACGCCGCCGACGAGTCGGATCCGTTCGTCACCATCGGCCACGCGTTCGATCTCCTGGGTGTATCCCGCGCTGTACGGTGCGGAGCCGACCACCACGAGAGGCAACTTCGCGTCGCTGTCGCGGTAGCCCTCCACGATCTCGAGCACATGGTTCTCCGGCTCGAACCGGGCCACCACGAGGTGGTATCCGCCCGATTCCAGCCCCATCTCGGCGACTCCGCGCTCGGGCAGCTGATCGAGGATGGGGGCGCCGTAGCGGATGAGCTCGGTGGGCACATCGAACTGGTGCCGGTAGTAGTCGGCGATTCCCGGCGCATCGGCGATGAGAGCATCGGCGGTGCGCACCCCGAACTGCTCGGCCCAGCGGTAGTAGGCCTTGCCGCGCGGTCCCCACTTCGAGCGTCGCCATTCGAGCCCGTCCATGTGCAGGGCGACGGGTGCTCGGCGCATCCGGAGCAGGGGCAGGAACGGCGAGTTGGCGGCGTTGAAGACGAAGGTCGCGTCGGGCCGGCGTCGGAACATGAGGTGCAGGGCCGACAGCCCCGTGTGGCTCAGCGTCTCGATCTGCTTGACGGGGACCGCGGGAAGGTGGACGACCCGCATTCCGAGGTACTCCTTCTCACGCCGCTCGGAACCACGGGTGTACACGACGACGTCGTGACCGCGGTCCGCGAGCCGGCGCCCGACCTCTTCGATGGCGGTCTCGAAACCGCCGTATGCCGCGGGCACTCCTCGGGTCCCCACCATCGCGATGGTGAGGCGGTTCGAATTGCTCATCCGATCAGTATGCCCCGCTGGGCTGCACCATGACTTTGGCGGTACGCCACATGATCTGCAGGTCGTTCATCACGGACCAGTTCTCGACGTATCGCAGGTCGAGGCGCACGCTCTCGTCCCAGGAGAGGTCGCTTCGTCCGGAGACCTGCCACAGGCCGGTGATCCCGGGCTTGATGTACAGGCGACGGAAGACGGTGCCGTCGTAGGCGGTGACTTCGCTCGGCAGCGGCGGTCGAGGACCGACCACGCTCATGTCGCCGATGAGCACGTTCCAGAACTGCGGCAGTTCGTCGAGTGAGAGCTTGCGCAGCACCTTGCCGACACGGGTGACGCGAGGGTCGTCCTTCATCTTGAAGAGGAGACCTGCGCCCTCGTTCTGCTCCTTGAGCATGGCGAGCTGCTTCTCGGCGTCCGTCTTCATCGAACGGAACTTGACCATCTTGAAGCGGCGGCCGTCACGGCCGACGCGCTCCTGGAAGAAGAAGACGGGACCGGGCGAGTCCATCTTGATGAGCAGCGCGAGGACAGGCGCCAGCAGGCCGATCGGGATCAGCGCGAGCGTGGCGACGGCGACGTCCAGTGCCCGCTTCAGCAGGTGCTGTCCGCCTTCGTAGGTCGGGATCTGCACCTGGATCAGCGGCAGGCCCTCGACGGGTGCGAAGGAGATGCGCGGACCCGCGACGTCGGTGAGTCGGCTGGAGAGCACGAGCTCGGCAGCGGTTCCCTCGAGCTGCCAGCTCAGCTGCTTGACGAACTCCGGCTCGCCTTCGGGGCGGCTCGCCACGATGATCGTGTCGGCGCCGACCTCGGCCGCGACCGACGACACGGAGTTCACGTTCCCCAGAACCGGGAACCTCGTGTCGTCGATCACGATGTCGCGCGCATTGCCGTCGAGGAGCGTCGCGCCGACCACCTGGTACCCGGATGCGCCGATCGGGTGCAGCGTGCGGACCACATACTCCACGTCGTCCCTGTTGCCGACGACGAGGGTGCGGGAGGCGAACCTCCCCTGGGTGCGCTGCTTCTGCAGCCAGTGGCGCCACAGCCACCTGGTCACCAGAAGCGTCAGCACACCGACGGGCAGCCCCAGCAGCAGCGTCAGTTGCATCGACTTCCATGCGAGCAGGACCGCCACGATGGCGATGATCCCGAAGGCGAGTCCGGTGGCGTGCGCGACGCCGCGGTACTCGGTGGCGCTGGCGCGGAACAACGCGGCGTCCCGCGTGTGCAGCGCGCTGAGCATGAGGTACCACAGCGCGGCGAGCGGGATGCCGTTGCGCAGGACCTCGGGCACGGAGACGCCGGTGGACAGCTCGACCGCTGCCGTCAGACCCATCGCGAACAGGATGACAGCCGCATCCGTCGTCCGCAGCCGCATCCGATAGCGACGCTCCCATTGACGGCGCCTTTCCAGAGTCGCCGAAGGGCGCGGTGTGACCACCGTGCGCGTCACCGACTTGGTGGCTCGCGGAGCTGCGACCGGCACGAAGCCGGTACGAGCGATGCTCAGGGCATCCTCGACCGAAGTCATGCCGAAGCCTCATGAGCCGTGAATGTACGCAAAAAAACCCAGTGCGACATGTGATTCCCCAGTTTCCCCAGACCATGAACCCCACGTTCACGGCTTTCGTCTGCGTCCCGACCCCTCGGGTCCTGCTGAAACTCCCCGTGATTCCCACATCACGGAGTGCGTTCTCATCGTCCCAAACGATGATCGCTGACAGCAGGCACTGCAGACCTTGACCACTGTAGCGGAACATCGCCGCCACGGGAAGGTAAATCTGATGAATGGATGAAAGAAGGTTGCGAGGAGCCCTTGAGCCGGGGCTATTCTGTCGCGGTGACCGTGAATACAGACACTGCGCGCTTCCAGCTTCGACCGATGCTGCCACGCGACCCTTCTCAGCCGCACCGCACCGCGAGCCCGCTCGAGCTCTTCTTCGATCTGGTCTTCGTCGTTGCCGTGAGCATCGCCTCCGCGCAGCTGCACCATGCGCTCAGCGAGGGGCACTTCCTGCACGGCATCACCTCCTACGCGATGCTGTTCTTCGCGATCTGGTGGGCCTGGATGAACTTCACCTGGTTCGCCACCTCGTTCGACACGGACGACTGGCTCTATCGGGTCACGACGTTCGTGCAGATGGGTGGGGTCCTCGTCTTGGCTGCGGGCATCCCCGGGGCCTTCAACGAGGGGGACTTCACCCTCCCCGTCCTCGGCTATGTCGTCATGCGCGTCGCGATGGTGACGCAGTGGTTGCGGGCGTCACGTTCGGCAGGCCCCCTGCGGTCGGCCACGCGTCGGTACGCTCTCGGCATCGCCGCAGTCCAGGTGCTGTGGATCCTGTTCCTGCTGATCCCGGTGGGCCCGCTGCAGATCGTCGCGTTCGTGCTCTTCGTGCTGGCCGAGATCAGCGTCCCGGTGTTCGCCGAGTACCGCAGGCAGACTCCGTGGCATCCACACCACATCACCGAGCGCTACGGGCTGTTCACGCTCATCGTGCTCGGAGAGAGCCTGCTCGCCTCCGCCAACGCGATCATCGACGCCCTCGACAAGGTCGAGAGCCTCGGGCCGCTGATCGCCATCTCGGTGCTCACCCTCGTGGTCACGGCGTCGCTGTGGTGGATCTACTTCTGGCCGCCGCACCAGCGCGCCATCACGAGCTTCGGACGCTCGCTCCGCTACGGCTACACGCACTACTTCGTGTTCGGGGCGGCCGCCGCCTTCTCCGCCGGGATCGAGGTGGAGCTCGACGTCCTGACCGGGAAGAGCCACCTGTCGAGCATCGCGGCATCACTCACCGTCACGATCCCGATCGCGATCTTCCTCCTCGCCGTCTGGTGGATCGCCATCCGTGAGAACGCCGACCGTGTCGTGAACACGGTGGTGCCCTCAGGTGCGGTGCTGGTGCTGCTCGATCCGGTCCTGCCGATCCCGGTCACGCTCACCGCCCTGGTGCTCGTCGGCATCGTGGTCGTGCTGGTGCTCCGCCCCCCGGTCGCGTCCTCGCGCATAGACAAGGCATAGATCGGGCAAAGTCTCCTGATCGGAAGCTCCGCGACGCTGAGGACACGCAACAGTCCGTCGAGGAGGAGACAGATCATGAGTATTCCGGAACCCACCCAGACCCCCGATGGTCCCGCGTACGAGGGGCGCCTGCTCGATCGACGCGATGAGGAGATCGTCGATCAGGGGGCCGCCTTCGATATCCGCACGCTGGTGACCAGGCGCGGTGTGCTCGGACTCGCGGGTGTGGGTCTGGGCGCCGTCGTGCTCGCGGCCTGCGCGCCGCCGGCGTCGGTCGGGTCGGCGAGCCCGACGCCCACGGCCACGTCGGGGGCCTCGGCGGGCGATGCCGCGAGCGTCGGCGAGATCCCCGACGAGACGGCAGGGCCCTACCCGGGAGACGGATCGAACGGTCCCGATGTGCTCGAGGACTCGGGGATCGTCCGCCAGGACATCCGCTCGTCGATCGACGGCGGTGCGACCGCCGAAGGTGTTCCGCTCACGTTCGCGTTGCAGGTGATCGATCTCGCGAGTGGGGGAGTCCCCTTCGCCGGCGTCGCGGTGTACGCGTGGCACTGCACGGCGCAGGGCGAGTACTCGATGTACTCCTCCGGGCTGGAGGATGTCACCTACCTGCGCGGTGTGCAGGTCGCCGATGCCGATGGCAGAGTGTCGTTCACCTCGGTGTTCCCCGGGTGCTACTCGGGGCGCTGGCCGCACATCCACTTCGAGGTGTACCCGGATGTGGGCTCGATCACCGACTCGAGCGCGGCCATCGCGACGTCGCAACTGGCCCTTCCCGAGGCGGCGTGCGCGGCCGTCTACGCAGAGGCTGCGTATGACGGCTCCGCGAGGAATCTCTCGCAGATCACGCTCGCGAGCGACAACGTCTTCGGTGACGACTCCGGTGTCCTGCAGGTGGCCGCCGTCACCGGAAGCGTGCAGGGCGGGTACTCGGCCACGCTCGCGGTCGGCGTCGACACGGCGACCACCCCGGCTGCGGGCGGGGGCCAGGGCGGGTCGGGCGGCGGGGGTCGGCCGCCGTCGAGCTGAGCCGAAACCGTGGATGGGGGCCGGGTGGGCCGGTCTGCTATGCTTATGGAGCAGCGTGTGTGCATCGCCCCTCTCGGCCGCCACGTCGCCACTGATCAGGGCCATTACGGACCGCGCACATCGATGCGTGCGGAATCCGCCCTCGGTCTCACATCTTGCGGAGCGCCACGCGTGTCCGCCACACAGCAATGAGCATGACCATGAGCACCACCACCTTTCCCCCGTCCGATCCGTTGACCTGGAAGCAGGCCGACACAGATGTGCACGTCGCGACGCGCGGCGGCGAATTCGCCGGCTTCGTCGAGTTCGACGGCAGCGCGCACCTGGTGCGCGACAACCACGGCGCCGAGCTCGGCGTCTTCGACTCGCTCGATGACGCCTTCCGTGCGCTCGAAGACGCGAACCAGCCTTCCCGACGTGGGCCCGTCTTTCCGTCGATGCTGCCTCGGGCCTGGCGTCGCCGCACCCGCCGCGCCCGCGCCTGAAATCAGCGATTCACGCACAACGAGCGTGGTCCGTCAAGGGGTGCGGATGTATTCCCGAAGGCGCATGTGGGCGGGGCTACTGTGAGGTAAGCGTTGGGCATCTGCCTTGGGCTTCCACAGCTCGAGGGCTCCGAACGTCAGGAGAAGATCATCTCCATCACACAGATCGAACCGACCGCGGCAACGCTGGGCCCGATTCGTCAGACTTACTCCGGCAATGCGGACTTCCCGCCCATGGCCCAGGCGTACAAGCAGGTGTCGCAGGTGGTCAAGGAGACCGGCCTGCTTCAGCGCACCCAGTGGTTCTACATCTTCGTGGCCGCAGGCATCGCGGTGGCCCTCGGCGGCCTCATCACCGGCTTCATCCTGCTCGGCGACAGCTGGTTCCAGCTGCTGATCGCTGCGGGGCTCGGCATCGTCCTGACGCAGATCGCGTTCCTCGGGCATGAGGCCGCGCACCGCCAGATCCTGAGCACGGGGCCTGCGAACTTCAAGCTCGCGCGCATCGTGATCGCCAGCATCGGCATGAGCTACTCGTGGTGGGACTCGAAGCACACCAAGCACCACGGAAACCCGAACCAGGTCGGCAAGGACCCCGACATCGAGGTCGACACGATCTCGTTCCTCGAGGAGGACGCCGCCAAGGCGAAGGGCCTGATCAAGCTGATCACCCGCAAGCAGGGTTGGCTCTTCTTCCCGCTCCTCACCCTCGAGGGGCTGAACCTCCACTTCCTCGGCCTGAAGTACCTCATGACGACGAAGAACGTCAAGGGACGCTGGACCGAGCTCAGCATCATCGCGCTCCGGTTCGCCCTCATCCTGGTGCCCGTGTTCATGATGCTCCCCCTCGGTATGGCTTTCGCCTTCATGGGGGTGCAGTTCGCGGTCTTCGGCGTCTACATGGGAGCCGCGTTCGCGCCGAACCACAAGGGGATGCCGATCATCGAGCCCGGCGCCCGTCTCGACTTCTTCACCAAGCAGGTGCGCACCTCCCGCAACATCAGCGGTGGATGGTGGACGACCTGGCTCATGGGCGGCCTCAACTACCAGGTGGAGCACCACCTCTTCCCGAGCATGCCGCGACCGCACCTCGCCAAGGCGCGGGAGATCGTACGCGACTACTGCGCGGCGAACGACGTGCCCTACACGGAGACCAGCCTCGGTCGGTCCTACATGATCGTCATCGAGTACCTGAACCGGGTCGGACTCTCCGCCGGAGCAGATCCCTTCGACTGCCCGGCAGTCGCGCAGTTCGGGCGGGGGTAGCCACCAGACATCACCGGGCCTGATCAGTCCGGGAACGACAGAGGCGCGAGCAGGAATCCCTGCTCGCGCCTCTGTCGTTCGTGGGTCTACTTGGAGGACTTCTTCTTGGTCTCCACCACGTCGATCGTGATCTTCTCGAGCGGGCGGTCGTCGTCGAGCTCGTCCTCGAGCACCTCGTCGCCGAGGAAGGTCTCCTCCGGCACCTCGTCGGCGATGACCGGCGCGGGCGCGGACGTCGGCGCGGCGGGCGCGTCCGCTCCGGTGATCTCCGTGGGCAGCGAGTCGTCGGAGAAGATCCCGTCGGGACGGATCAGCTCGCGCACCTCGGCCATGAAGCTCGTCAGCTGCTGCTGCTGCCACCGCAGCTGACGTGTGCGGTCCTCAGCGTCGTGCAGCACCGCAGTGGTGTGGCCGGTGACCGAGTCGACGATCTTCTGGGCCTTGGCGCGAGCGCGCTCGAGCGTCTCGCGAGCGCGGACCTGAGCTTCGGCCTCGATCGCCTGCGCCTGCGAGCGGGTCAGGCGCTCGTAGTCCTCGGCGCGTGCCGAGATGCGCTGGGCGTGCTCGAGCGATGCCGTGACCTGCTCGTTCGCGTCGTTGGTGATCCGCTCCGCGTGAGCGACGGCCTGGTTGTGCAGCACGAGGAACTCCTGCTGCGCGTCGTCCTGGCGGCGGGTGAGGGTCTCCTCGAACTCCAGCACACGGGCGTTCATGTCGCGCACATCGCGCTCGGCATCGGCACGCAGCTGGGTCGTCTCGCGGGTGACGAGCGAGCGCAGCGCGGCCGCGCCCTTCTCAGCTTCGGTACGGATCGCCGTGGCCTCCTGTGCGGCCTGGTTCACCTTCTCCGCGGCGTGCGCGGCTTCGCGCTCGATGCGTGCCTCGTGCGCGGTGTACTCGGTGTCCATCTTCAGGCGCACCTGATCGGCGTCACGCTGCGCCTGGGCGGTGATCCGCTCGGCGTCGGCCTCGGCCTCGGCGCGCTGCGCGGTCACTTCCTCACGGGCAGAGGTCATCAGACGGTCGGCCTGCACGGCCGCGTTCTGGATGAGCACGTTCGCCTGCTCCTCGGCGACCCGCAGGATCGCCTCGAACTGCTGGCGCGACGGAGCCTCTTCGCCGTCCGGCTGCGGAGCGTCGACGAGTTCGGAGGTGAGGGTGGCGACCTGCTGCTCGGCGTCGGACACCTTCGCGTTCGCGGCCGTCAGCTCGCTCTCGAGAGCTTCGCGAGCCTTGCGCTCTTCTTCCCGCACCGCCTCGACGGCTTCCTCTTCGCGGGCCTGCGCCTCGGCGACCTCTGCGGCGGCCTGCTTGAGCTGGTTGCGGAGGGTCGAGAGCGCCGCGTCGACCTCGGCCTTGTCGTAGCCGCGGAAGCCGACGGTGAACGCACCCTGCTGCTCGCGGGGCGCGGTCTCGATCAGCTGGTCGAAGAAGTCCGGCGAGCGCTCGCCGTCGCGGTCGGAGGTACCGGGAGATTCGCTCATGGGTTTCTTGCCTTTCTGGCGGGGCCACACCGGGAGCGGCGGCTCCATCCCGACAGTCGGGACGGTGTGGACCGGAGGAGGTCGTCAGGGCGCACGCCACCACCGTGACCCGGCGGAGGACCGGCGGGCAGGGCGCGCCCTACAGCCTAGTTGCGTCTGCTGAATGTTTCGCCTTCGTCTTCCTGCTCCGCCGACGCGGCGGTCGAAGGCGTTCGACTCGCCGGGTGGTCAGGCCTCGTGCACCCAGCGCGCGTTCCTGTCGTCGAGAGGCTCGCCGCGCACGTATCGCACGGGTTCTCCTGGGGCGACCGCGACCTCGCGGACCTCCGCTGCGGCGGCGATGCGCGAACGCAGATCGGTCCACAGCTGCACGGTCTGCGGAAAACCGAAGTACTCGCGGAAGGTCTCGATCTGCATCCGGGTTCCGTCTGCGACGGGAACGAGCCGGGCGACCGTGTCATCGGGCTCGACGAACCGGATGCCGTAGGCGCCGTCGCTGCGGATGACGTACTCGCGCTCCTTCGTCGCCATCGCCGATGCCACGATCTCGCGAGCGCGGGGTTCCGCGGCCTGGATCACCACTGTGGTGCCGAGTTCGGTGAGTGCCGCGTCGAGCTGGTCCGAGGCGAACTTCTTGCCGGCTCGGGCGCCGGCCTCCGAGGCTCCGCGGCCCAGGCGGCTCTTCAGGATCGGACCGCCGATGATCAACGCGAGGATCGGCAGGCCGAGGAGAAGGTACGCAGCAGCATCCACGGGCACAGCGTATCCGGACACCTGACGTGCCCCTCGCGCAGGGCGCGTCAGACGGAGGTCATCAGATGGTCGAGCACCAGCTCGCCCGACGCGTTGAGAGCCTGCATCATCTCCGCGATCAGTCGAGGATCGATCGGTGGCTGCTCGGCGGCGTCGTACCCGAACTGCAGGGGGATCGCCGGGTGGATCCAGACGGTGGCGCGCTTGTCCACTCCGTCGGTGACGGGGCGCCAGGTCATCATGAAACTCTCCTGGCGGCGGAGCTTCGTCGAGATGACGATCTTCAGATGCGCCAGCGTCGCGTCTTCGATGAGGATCGGATCCGAGGTCCCGTCGTAGCGCAGTCTGCCCATGAGAGAACGCTACACCGCGCGCGTTCTGCCTCTTCTGCGGCCCGTGCGCAACCCCCTCTGCGAAGGGCCGTCGGATCGATACCGTCGCAGCATGACGACAGTGGAATGACAACGAGGAGGGCGGGGTGCAGACGATGGCGCGTACGCGGATTGCGCTCAACGAATCAGAGTTCTTCCTGGCGCAGGGCCAGGACGTCGCGGAGCTGAGAGGCCGGATGGAAGGAGCGATGCGCGCGGGCGGTGGGTTCGTCGAATTCGTCGTGGTGGGCAATCGCGCGGTGAGCGTGCTGATCACTGCGGCGACGCAGGTCGTGATCTCCGTCGAGACGGTGGAGTACGACGCGCGCGACACCGGGGACAGTGCCGTGCCGTACGGCGGGGAGTACGACCTGCTGTGATCGCGGGCCGTGGGCTCCCGAGACGGATGTGCGGGAGCCTCGGCCGCGCTCTGCGGCGCAGCGCGGCGCACTGCTACGGTGACGACGGTGGGCATCGCGCCCCTGGGGCCGTCGAACAAGAGGAACTTCGAGATGAAGGGTCCGTCCCGTCTGCGTCTTGGTCGTATCGGGATCGCCACCGCGCTCGCGGTCGTGATCGGTGCGCTGGTGCCGTCATTGTCGGCGAGCATCTCGGCGACCGCGGCCACCGATGGGCAGATGGTGTATCCGGCCTCGGGCAACATCCAATCGAAGGTCGGCGACGGCTGCCGTGGCAACTATCGGGCGCACGAGGGTATTGACATCTCCGCCGCCGGTGGCACGCCGATCCTCGCCGCGTACAGCGGCGTGATCAAGTCGCGGACGGTGAACAGCGGCTACGGCAACTACACCGATGTCGAGCATCCGGGCGGTTACGTCACCCGGTACGCGCACATGGCTTCGCCGGGAACCTACGCTCCCGGCACCCGGGTGGAGCGTGGACAGCAGATCGGAATCGTGGGCAACACAGGGAACTCGCCGGCGTACCACCTGCACTTCGAGGTCCGGCGGAACGGCGCCGTCTACACCGGGATCAACGACGGCTTCGTGTGCCTGACGAACGTCGCGCGCGGAGGGACGATCCCCCTGACGTTCCCCGGACTGCGCACGGAGTCCGGCCCTCCGATCCCGCCCGCTGACTTCACCGGCGACGGCAGGTCCGACCTGCTGCTGGTGGCGGGCAACGGCGATCTGCGCCTGCGGGCAGGAACGGGTTCCGGAGGCTTCCAGGCTCCGACGACCCTGGTCAGTGGCTGGGCGGGCGATCGCCGGCACCTCACGCGCGCCGACCTCAACGGCGATGGACGAGGGGACGTCCTCGCAGCCAGGACGGATGGTGTGCTCGAGTTCTCTGCCGGCAACGGTGCCGGAGGGGTGGCGGCGCCCGTGGGCATCGGTGCCGGCTGGTACGACATGCTGCACGTCACCTCCGGTGCCGACTACACCGGCGACGGGAAGCAGGACGTGGTGGGTGTCTCGCCGGGCGGTGTCCTCGTCATCTACCCCGGGAACGGTGCCGGCGGCCTCGGGGGAACGCCCAAGACCGTCGGCGGCGGCTGGCACGGCTTCCACTTCCTCGTCGGCGGCGACTTCAACAATGACGGGTGGGGGGATCTCATGGCGATGAGCGACAACGGCACCCTCTACTTCTACCCGCGGGTCTCGGGCGGGGCCTCGCCGCCGGTCGTCGTCGGAAGCGGATGGCTGGAGTTCACCGCGGCGACGGGAGGGGCCGACTACGACGGCGATGGGCGAGCCGATCTGCTGGTGCGCACGGCGGCGGGCGAGCTCTTCTTCTATCCGGGCAACGGCGACGGCGGATTCGGCGCGCGGAGGCTCGTCAGCGCCGACTGGGCCGATCACCTCGCCATCGAGTAGTCGACGGCATGCCCGCCGCGTCCAAGAGCGCGGCGTAGGGTGGGCGCATGGCCGAGCCGACGTTCGAGGAGATCGCGGCGGGGTTGTACTCCGGGCCTCCGGAAGAGTTCGTATCGTCGCGCAAGGCGCGCGCGGAGGAGGCCGGGCAGGCCGCACTCGCGTCGCGGATCATGGCTCTGCGCAAGCCCTCGATCGCGGCGTGGGTGGTGAACGTGTTCGCCCAGGAGCGGGCCGGGCAGCTGGCAGAAGCCTTGGCGTTGGCTCGGGAACTTCGCGAGGCGCAGGACGACCTGGATGCCGCGGCGCTGGCGAAACTCGGCCGTGAACGGCGTCTGCTGACGAGGAAGCTCGCGCAGGCCGCGGGAGAGCTGGCCGCGTCGCGGGGCGAGCGTGTCACACCGTCGACGCTCGAGGCGGTCGAGCAGAGCATCTCCGCCGCCTTCTTCGACCCGGTGGCTGCGGCTGCCGTCGCTTCAGGGCGGCTGGTGCGCGCTCTCGCGCCCTCGGCGACGGCGACCGATGTGCGCGACGCCGTCGCGGGCGATCTGCCCGAGCTGGAGTCGCTCTCACCGCCTGCGGTGGACGAACTGCGAGAGCGAAGGGCCCGCCGCGATGCGGAGCGCGCGATCGTCACGGCCGAGAAGGAACAGGCGTCGGCCGAGCGCGAGCTCGCCGAACGTGATGCGGCGCTGAGGGAGCTGCGTGCCCGGAAAGACGAGCTCAGCGCGCGTGTTTCGGAACTCGAGGCCCAGCTCTCCCAGACCCGCGCCGATCTGACCAGGGCAGAGCGCGACCTTCCGGAGGCGGAGCAGCGCCGGGTGGACGCGACGATGAGGGCGGATGCTGCGGCCGATGCCCTCGACGCGGCACGGAACGCGAAAGAAGCGCTCTGACCGGCGCCTGCGATCCGTGGCGCTTGCGGCGCGGGAAGGTCAGAGCGGGCGGTGGATGAGGCGGCCGCGGAGAAAAGGGAGCACCGGGGCTCTGTATTCCAGAGCTGACGTGTCCTCGGGATCGAGAACGAGCTCCGCCTGCCCGAAACGCCACATGCGGTTGTAGAGGTAGACGCCGATGGTCGTGTGCCGGTCGGCGGGAACCTGCCAGGTGCCATCGCCCCACTGCGTCGGCTGGCCCCGTCCGCCGATGACGAGCGTCGGCCTGACGCCCGCGTAGAGCGCGAGGCGCGGCCTATGCATCGTGAGCTCGATCCGGCGGGTGCTCATCTGTGCTCCTCGTCTTGGGGCTCCCGGTCGAACGGTGACACGGGGTGGGCTCGCCGGGGAAAAGCGAACTCTCTGCCATGCAGAAGGTGGCGAGGGTTCTTGAGTGATTGTAGCGATCACCCTTGTGGCTCCGACTGGCAGCGATCTGGTGGCCATTCGGCTTTCCGTTGGAGATTGAAGTGGCTTCTGCTGAGCTACCGGCACAACACCGGCACGGTAGGCAGCTACCTTCTGAACGAGTTCTCGGCGGGTATCAGGATCGTGAGTTACGCACGTCCCTCAGCCGCGAGATCTTGATGATCAAGAGGCTGAGCGCCACCGTCAAGGTTGCGACCAGAACGGCGGCAGCGAACCAGGACCCGGTCAGGGTCATGGCCGGCGAGGTACCCACCTCCGAGGAGCCCTGAAACGAGGCGACCAACGGGATGGTGATCGTCAATCCGCCTGTGAACGCCGCAGCGGCACTGAGCATCCCCGCGATGAGGAGCAACCCGGTGGAGATCATGAACGCGTGAATCACGATCAGCACGACACCGGCTCTCGTCGCCACTGAACTGCCGCCCAGATTGCTCCCGGTGGTAGTCATCGCACGCACCGCGCGGTGAAGCCATTCTTCGTGGACAGCTGCGCGCTGACTGATTCCTCGAGAAGCCCATCACCCAGGTTGTGGAGTGCGCTGGAGACCTCTTGGGCTGTCACCGCCTCGCCATCCGGACATGAAGCGGCTTCGGCGAACGCTGGTATCGCGGTGAGCATAGGCCCCGACAGCACCTCCGTGACAACGATCTTCGGCGACTGGTGTGCATTCATCAGCATCTTCAAAATGTCCCGGTGACTCGATGGTCGAATCCAGCGATTCGTCATGAGCGTAGATGGAGGCCACTGCGCCGTCTGTAGGCACTTCGGGGGACAAGGTGCATGTCCAGGGCGCTTCGCCTCGCTGAACTCGCTCAGTACCGTGGGTTCCGCGTGCTCGACAAACGGGCCGAAACAGCCGGGGGAGCGGGCGAGAGCCAGACGTGCCCGGGGCAAAGCAAAACCCCCGCCATGTAGAAGCTAGGCGAGGGTTTCTGGGCTGATTGTAACGATCAGCCGTGTGGCTCCGACCGGCATCGATCCGGTGACCTTTCGATTTTCAGTCGAACGCTCTACCAACTGAGCTACAGAGCCGCGCGACCGGCGAACCTGTCGCGTCCTAGACGAAGAGCCCTCTCCGAAGAAAGAGCTCATCGCACGGAGCGACCCTGACGGGACTTGAACCCGCGACCTCCGCCGTGACAGGGCGGCACGCTAACCAACTGCGCTACAGGGCCATACTTGTTTTCAATTATACCGGAAGGTGTGACCCCAACGGGATTCGAACCCGTGCTACCGCCGTGAAAGGGCGGCGTCCTAGGCCGCTAAACGATGGGGCCGAGTCAGTCCCGGGGGACTTCCTTGCCGACGCTCAAGCATAAGGGATGTTTTGAGCAAATCGCGAATCGAGGGCGTGGTGCTGCACCCCGGGCGTGTTCCCGGGGGACGATCGAGGTGTCGGGAGGGGGCGGGATCGCCGTGATGCCCCCTGGTGCGGATGTGAAAGTTGTTGTTAGTGTGGCAACTGTGAAACCGGCGGAAGGGGCCGTGTGAACGACAAGATCACGCTGGATGCTGCAGTTGCTGCGGCGTCCGAGGACTGCGGCTGCGCGCCCACTCCGACAGAACGCCGTGCTTTCGGCAAGATGGGCATCAGCCGTCGCGGTGCCCTCGGCATCGGCGCGCTCGGTGTCGTCGCGCTCAGCGCCTTCGGCATCACCAACGGTGTGTCGGCGGCCTATGCCGCCACGTACCCGAGCTGGGACGATGTGCAGCGCGCGAAGAACAACGAGGCGGCGAAGGCTGCCGAGGTCTCGCGCATCGAGGGACTGATCCAGTCGCTCACGCAGAAGGTCGCCGAGACTCAGGAAGCCGCGAAGGTCGCGTCGGCGGAGTTCTATGACGCTCAGCAGGCCTACTTCGCTGCGGCCACCGAAGCCGACTCCATGCAGGCGAAGGCCGACGAGCAGGCTGCGGTTGCCGACAGCTCCGCCCGCAAGGCAGGGCAGGTCGCCGCGCAGCTCTACCGCAACGGCGGCGACGACACGTCGATGGAACTGTTCTTCGCCGGCTCGGCGAACAACGCCGATGAGCTGCTCGCGCGCCTCGGCACGATGGACAAGCTCCTCGAATACAACCAGTCCGTCTACGACAAGGCCGTCGCGGCGCGCAACTCCGCGCAGTCCCTCAGCGACCAGGCGGTCGTCGCTCGCAACGAGCGCGACCGGCTGCAGAAGGTCGCCGAAGAGAAGATGGTCGCGGCGCAGCAGGCTGCGGATGCGGCGCAGGCAGCCCTGGACGAGCAGTCGGCGAACCTGGCCACGATGCAGGCTCAGCTCGCAGCCCTCAAGGATGCGACGACCCAGACGGTCGCCGGATACCAGGCAGGCGTCGAGGCAGAGGCGAAGGCACGTCGCGAACGCGAGGCCGCCGAGCGTGCAGCGGCCGCGGCAGCAGCCGCTGCCGGTGGCGGCGGAGGCGGCGGAGGCGGAAGCCAGGGCTCGGGTGGCTGGTGCCGTCCGCACGGCGGAGGAAAGAGCTCCGGATACGGTCCTCGCTCCGTGCAGTGCGGTCCGAAGGGCTGCTCCTCCTCGTTCCACTACGGCACGGACTTCGCCAACGGCTGCGGCTCGGCGATCTACGCCGCAAACTCCGGCACCGTCGACTACGCCGGCCCGAACGACGGGTACGGCAACTACATCCGCATCCAGCACGGTGGTGGCGTCGGCACCGGTTACGCCCACATCCGCGACGGCGGCATCCTCGTCCGCTCGGGGCAGTGGGTCAACTCCGGTCAGCTCATCGCCTACGCGGGCAACACCGGTCGCTCGTTCGGCTGCCACCTGCACTTCGAGGTGTACGTCGGCGGCCGACCCGTGAACCCCGTGGCCTTCCTCGGCGATCGCGGAGTACCCGCCTGAGCGTCGACCACTCCTGACACGAAGAAAGACCCCCGGCCGCTGAGCGGTACCGGGGGTCTTCTTCATGCGTGCGGCGGGATCAGTGGCCCTGCTCGCCGAAACGGACGATCGCCTCGTCGAGGATGCGCTGCGCCTCGGCGGCGTCACCCCACTCGTCGACCTTGACCCACTTGTTGGGCTCGAGGTCCTTGTAGTGCTCGAAGAAGTGCGCGATCTCCTTCTTCGTGTACTCGGCGATGTCGTCGATGTCCTGGATGTGCGCCCAGCGCGGGTCCTTCGAGAGCACGGCGACGAGCTTGTCGTCCCCGCCGGCCTCGTCGCTCATCTTCAGCACGGCCACCGGACGCACCTCGACGACGACGCCGGGGTAGATCGCGTGGTCGAGCAGCACCAGCACGTCGAGCGGGTCGCCGTCCTCGCCGAGGGTGTTGTCGAAGTAGCCGTAGTCGGCCGGGTAGCCGAAGGTCGTGTAGAGCACGCGGTCGAGGTGCACTCGTCCGGTCTCGTGGTCGACCTCGTACTTCACGCGGCTGCCGCGCGGGATCTCGATGACGGCGTCGTGTGCGCCCATGCGTGTGCTCCTCAGGAAAAGTTCGGTTGGATGCCGCGGACTAGCCTACCTGCGGCACTCGCACGCTCGGAGGCCGTGATCGTTCAGGATCCTGCGTCGACGGGTGGGGCACCGTCTTCGTGCGACCGACTCCGGAACAGACGATTCAGCACACGGCTCATCGGATCGCTCAGAAGCAGCAGGAGGAGCCCGTAGTACCCGTTCGGAGAGGCTGCGACCGCGATGATGAGGGCCGCGCCGAAGAGGACGATGGCGGCGAGGTCGCCGATAGCCCCCAGACGGATGGTCTGGGTCGACACGGTGCTGAGCTCGCGATGACGCGCCAGGTAGAGCCAGCCGGCGAGGGTGGTCACCTGCGTCATGATCAGCGTTCCGATGTAGACCACGGCCTGCAGAGCGTCGGTGTCCATCTGTCCGATCATCGCCGTGGGAACCGGCAGCCAGACGATCGTCGCCATCCAGGCGACGTTGATCCACAGCAGCGGTCCCGTGATCCACTCCACATCGCGGTACTGGCGGTGATGCCCCATCCAGAAGGTCGCGATGAGAAGGAAACTCAGCCCGAAGCTGAGCAGCTGACCCGAATGCTCGTTCAGGAACTCGGCCGTGCTCATGTGACCGGACGCGGCCTCGGAGACCGACTCCATCAGCGGGAGGATGAGCAGCGTCATCGCGATAGCGACGACGGCGTCGACGAACGCCTTGAATCTCTCGGTCCGGAAGGGGAGTGCACGCGTGTTGTCGGTCACGGCGTCAGGATAGCCCCGGACGCCGCTGCGCACGGCGGCGGGCACGCAGATCGGAGGATTGCCCTAGCGTGGAATCGTGCCGTCACTTCCTCCCGCCATCGCCGAGATCCGCCTGGCCGTGCGCACCGCGCTCGCCGCGCTCCCCGAGGGATCGACGGTCATCGTCGCGCTGTCCGGTGGAGCGGACTCACTCGCGCTCGCCGCAGCCACCGCCTTCGAGGCCTCGAGACTCGGGCTCCGCGCGGCGTCATTGACCGTCGATCATGGTCTGCAGGACGACTCCGCAGAGGTCGCCGCTCGCGCAGCGCGCACCGGCGCCGAGCTCGGCCTCGACCCCCTCATCGTGCGCGTCGACGTCGCGGGGGAGGGCGGCCCCGAGGCTGCCGCCCGCGATGCTCGCTACGGGGTGCTGCGCGATGCGGCCGCAGATGTGCGCGCCGCAGCGGTGCTGCTCGGCCACACCCTCGATGACCAGGCCGAGACGGTGCTCCTCGGACTCGCCCGCGGATCCGGCGCCGCGAGTCTGCAGGGGATGGCCCCGGTGCGGGAAGACGACGACGGCGTGCGGTGGGTGCGACCGCTGCTCGGTGTGCGGCGGGAGACGACGAGGGCATTCTGCGCGGCGTCCGCGCTCGACCCCTGGGACGACCCGCACAACCTCGACGACCGCTACGCGAGGGTCCGGGTGCGCGAGCGCGTGCTCCCTGTTCTCGAGGCCGAGCTCGGCCCTGGCATCGCCGAGGCCCTCGTGCGCACGGCCGAGCAGCTGCGGGAAGACGCCGAGGCGTTCGACGAGATGATCCAGGAGACGATCGAAGACATCGTCGAACACGCAGAGGCGGGAATCTCGGTGAGCGTGGCAGCGCTCGCCGCCAACCCTGCGGCGCTGCGCAACCGCATCATCCGTCTCGTCGTCGACAGCGAGTTCGGGGTCAGCCTCACGAGGACGCAGACCGTCGAGGTCGCGCGACTGGTGACCGACTGGAGCGGTCAGGGACCGATCGACCTGCCAGGGTGCTCGGCCGTTCGTCACGGCGGGCGCATCGTCTTCACCGCATCCGGCCGCTGAGCGCGTCTCGTCTCGAACGCTCTCCGCGTCCGTACCCGACGGCCGGATGGGTGGAGTGAGGTCTTACTTCTTTCCGCCGAGGAGGCCGCCGAGGATCCCACCGAGGTCGATGCCGCCGCCGGAGCCACCGCTGTTGCCGCCACCGAGAAGCCCGCCGATCACGTCGCCGATGCCACCCGACGCGCCGCCCTTGTCGTTGCCGCCGAGCAGGCCGCCGATGAGGTCGCCGATGCCACCGGAGCTCTCGGCTCCGGCATCGGCCTTCGCCGTCTTGTCCTTGTTCGCGTTGGCGATGAGGCCCATCACGATGGGGGCCAGGATCGGAAGGAGCTTGCCGAAGTCGATGCCGGGGGTCGCCTTCGACTCCGTGAGCTCCTTCGTGACCTCCTTCTCCTTCGATCCGAGGATGTGCGCGACGATCTTGCCGCCGTCCGCCTGATCGATGTCGTCGACCTTCGAGGCACTGGAGCTGCCCTCGTGCTTCTTGAGCGCGTTCCGGATGGCGGCGGAGCCCTCATCCGTCTGCGCGTTCTTGGCGAGCCCGCCCAGCAGCACCGCGCCGCCCTGCTCGACCGCGACCTTGGCCTCGTCGCGCGAGACGCCCAGCTTCTCGGCGATGTCGTCGATCGGCACCTGCGTGAGGATGTCGTCAAGAGCCATGGTGAATCCTTCCGTCGGGGCGTCCGCCCACATCACCGCTCACAGTAGTGCGGATGCCACGCGAGGGGGAGATGCCTCCCCGATCGACGAACCTGGGACCGAGCATCCGATCACGTCGCCTAAAATCGATCCATGCGCGCCGCGGAGATCCAGGACGACCTTGCACAGATCCTCGTCACAGAGGAGGAGATCCTCGCCAAGCTCGACCAGCTCGCGGCGCAGGTCGCCGAGGATTACGAGGGCAAGGACCTCGTCCTCGTCGGGGTGCTCAAAGGCGCCGTCATGGTCATGGCCGACTTCGCGCGGGCGCTGCCGTTCCACGCACCGATGGACTGGATGGCGGTCTCGAGCTACGGAGCGAGCACCAAGTCGAGCGGCGTGGTGCAGATCCGCAAGGACCTCGACACCGACCTCAACGGCAAGCACGTCCTGATCGTCGAGGACATCATCGACTCCGGCCTGACCCTCAGCTGGCTGCTGGAGAACTTCGGATCCCGCGGAGCCGAGTCGATCGAGGTGCTGGCGCTCCTGCGCAAGCCCGAGGCCGCGAAGGTCGTCATCGACTGCAAGTACGTGGGCTTCGACATCCCCACCGATTTCGTCGTCGGATACGGCCTCGACTACGACGAGCGTTACCGCAACCTGCGCGATGTCGCGGTGCTCGCGCCGCACGTCTACAGCTGACGCCGGCGCCACGCTACGCCGTGGGTGAACGCACAGCGGCCCCCTAGGGCGCGCGCGATACGCTGATCCGATCATGGATGTGAAGAAGCTCACCCGGAATCCGCTGATCTACGTCGCGCTGATCGGCGTGCTCCTGTTCGGCGGTTTCCTGCTGATCTCGAATCTGGGCGCGCCCAAGCAGATCACGACGCAGGAGGGGCTCAAGCTCCTCTCCGGCACCACGGTCACCGAGGTCGTGAACACCGACGGCGATCAGCGCGTGGACATGACGCTCTCCAAGCCGTTCCAGGGCTCGGAGAACGTGCAGTTCTACTACGTCGACGCGCGCGCCGACGAGGTGGTCACCGCGATCAACGAGGCGGCTCCGAAGGACGGCTTCAACGACGCCGTCCCGCGCGCGACCTGGTTCGACGGCTTCCTCTCGCTCCTCCTTCCCCTCGTGCTGCTGGGTCTGCTGTTCTGGTGGCTGCTGTCGTCGATGCAGGGCGGTGGCGGCAAGGTCATGCAGTTCGGCAAGTCCAAGGCCAAGCTCGTCAACAAGGAGACCCCCACCGTCACCTTCGCCGACGTGGCCGGTGCCGACGAGGCCATCGAAGAGCTCCATGAGATCAAGGAATTCCTCCAGGACCCCGCGAAGTTCCAGGCCATCGGAGCCCGCATCCCGAAGGGCGTGCTGCTGTACGGCCCTCCCGGAACCGGCAAGACGCTCCTCGCCCGCGCCGTCGCCGGCGAGGCCGGAGCCCCCTTCTACTCGATCTCCGGTTCCGACTTCGTCGAGATGTTCGTCGGCGTCGGTGCCTCGCGCGTGCGCGACCTCTTCGGCCAGGCCAAGGAGAACGCGCCGGCCATCATCTTCATCGATGAGATCGACGCCGTCGGTCGTCACCGTGGCGCCGGCATGGGCGGCGGCAACGACGAGCGCGAGCAGACCCTCAACCAGATGCTGGTGGAGATGGACGGCTTCGACCCGAACGCGAACGTCATCGTGATCGCGGCGACCAACCGCCCGGACATCCTCGACCCCGCACTGCTGCGCCCCGGTCGCTTCGACCGTCAGATCGGCGTCGACGCGCCCGACCTCAAAGGCCGTCAGAAGATCCTCGAGGTGCACAGCAAGGGCAAGCCTCTGGCGAAGAGCGTCGACCTCGAGGTCGTCGCCCGCAAGACCCCCGGATTCACGGGTGCCGACCTCGCGAACGTGCTCAACGAAGCCGCTCTGCTCACCGCGCGCTCGAACGCGCAACTGGTCGACAACCGTGCCCTCGACGAGGCCATCGACCGTGTGATCGCCGGCCCGCAGCGCCGCACCCGCGTGATGCGGGACAAGGAGAAGCTGATCACGGCGTACCACGAGGGCGGTCACGCGCTCGCCGCCGCTGCGATGAACTACACCGACCCCGTGACCAAGATCACGATCCTGCCCCGCGGCAAGGCCCTCGGCTACACGATGGTGCTGCCGCTGGACGACAAGTACTCCGTCACCCGCAACGAGCTCCAGGACCAGTTGACTTACGCGATGGGTGGCCGCGTCGCGGAGGAGATCGTGTTCCACGATCCGACCACCGGGGCCTCGAACGACATCGAGAAGGCCACCTCGATCGCCCGCAAGATGGTCATCGAGTACGGCATGACCGCCGAACTCGGTCCTGTGAAGCTGGGGACGGAAGGCGGCGAGCCCTTCGCCGGCCGCGACATGGGTCGAGGCCGTGAGTACTCCGAGACGATCGCCGAGCGGGTCGACACCCAGGTCCGCGCGCTCATCGAACAGGCCCACAACGAGGCGTACGAGGTCATCAGCGCGAACCGCGACATCCTCGACAAGCTCGCCCTCGCGCTGCTCGAGGAGGAGACCCTCGACCACAACCAGATCGCGGAGATCTTCACCGAGATCAAGAAGCTCCCCGAGCGCCCGCTGTGGCTCTCGAGCGAAAGACGCCCGGTGTCCGAGCGCCCTCCGATCGAGGTGCCGAAGAAGGATGTCTCGCTCGCGGCATCCGTCGAGGCTCCGGCCAGCGCGCCGCGCACGCAGCAGGGTTCGGCGGGAGCCGGGAACCCGCGGCCCGCGACGGCGTGACGTGACAGTAGACAGGCAGCGTGTCGAACGGCTCACGAGAGAGCTGCTCGAGGCGATCGGCGAGGACCCGGACCGACCGGGGCTGAAGCAGACCCCGTCGCGCATGGCAGAGCTGTATTCCGAGTTCTTCTCGGGCGTCGGCGAAGATCCGGCCGAGCCGCTCGCGCGCACCATCAGCGTCTCGCGCGGTCCCGCACCCGACACCCTGCCCTCCGGTGCTGTGCTGCTGCGCGACATCCGCTTCCGTTCCGTCTGCGAGCATCACCTGCTGCCGTTCGCCGGGCATGCGCACATCGCCTACCTCCCCGGCGAGCAGGTCGTGGGGCTCGGAGCGCTCGTGCGTGTCGTCGAGATCCTCGCGGCTCGCCCCCAGGTGCAGGAGCGCCTCGGCGAGCAGATCGCCGACACCATCGCGGAGCACCTCGACACCCGGGGCGTGCTGGTCGTGCTCGATGCCTCGCACGGGTGCGTGACGATGCGCGGCGGCCGGCAGACCGAGGCATCGACCCTCACGATCGCGGCGCGCGGCGAGTACACGGACGCCGTCGCCAGGGCGGAGCTGATCACGCTGATCGGCGCGTCCGTCCCCCTCGGGGCGACGGCGCGCTGATGACCGGCATCTGGGGCATCGTCAACGTCACACCCGACTCCTTCAGCGACGGCGGGCGCTATCTCGACGTCGATCGCGCGGTCGCCCATGCACTGCGGCTGCGGGCCGAGGGTGCAGCAGTGCTCGACGTCGGCGGAGAGTCGACCAGACCCGGTGCCGACCGCGTCGGCGACACGGTCGAGCAGCAGCGCGTCATCCCCGTGATCGAGCAGCTCGCCGCCGCAGGAGTGCCGGTCAGCGTCGACACGCTCAGCGCCTCGACCGCGGCCGCGGCCGTGCGGGCCGGCGCCAGGATCGTGAACGACGTCTCCGGAGGGCTCGCCGACCCCGACATGCGTGCGGCCGTCGCGGAGTCCGGGGCCGACTTCGCGATCGGGCACTGGCGTGGCTTCTCGGCCGACATGTACGCGAAAGCCGAGTACCGGAGGGTCGCGCGTGAGGTCGCCGGCGAACTGCAGGAGCGCATCGGCGAGGCCGCGGCCTCCGGAATCGCCCCGTCGCGCCTCATCGTCGACCCCGGCATCGGGTTCGCGAAGGCAGGTGGGCAGAACTGGGACGTGCTGCGGGGACTCGACGAGATCGTCGCACTGGGGCCTCGCGTGCTCATCGGCACCTCGCGCAAGCGTTTCCTCGCCGAGGTGCTGCGTCACGAGACCGGCCCCGACGAAGAGGTGTCGGAGTCTCGGCGCGATCTCGCGACCGCCGTCACCAGCGCTCTCGCGGTCAGGGCAGGAGTCTGGGCCGTGCGTGTGCACGACGTGGCATCCACGCGTGATGCGCTCGCGATCGCGCACGCCTGGGAAGGCTGAGGCGTATCGGGGCGGCCCCGTACGCTAGAGGCATGCAGTCCCTCGACGAGATCGTCCTCACCGGTCTGACCGTGTTCGGTCGTCACGGCGTCTTCGACCACGAGCGCCGGGACGGACAGGACTTCACGATCGATCTGCGTCTGCGGCTGTCGCTCGCGAAGGCCGCAGACTCGGACGAGGTGACGGACACGGTGCACTACGGAGAGCTGGCCGAGAAGGTCGCCGCCGTGGTGGCCGGTGAACCGGTGAATCTGATCGAGACGCTCGCCGAGCGCATCGCCGCCGTGGGTCTCGAGGACCGGCGGGTGCAGGAGGTCGTCGTGACCGTGCACAAGCCGCACGCGCCGATCCCGCTGAACTTCGCCGATGTGGCGGTCACCATCACTCGCCGCCGCACGACCGACGCGATGGAGGACACGACCGCATGAGCCGCAACCTCACGAACCCGCCCGACATGCCGGGGCCTCGCCCCGGACGCCCGGAGACCACCGCGGTCGTCGCGCTCGGCGCGAACCTCGGGGATCGTCACGGCACGATCAGGGCGGCAGCCGAGAGGATCGCCCGGCTGCCGCTGGTGAGTGAGGTGCGCCTCTCCCGACTGTTCGAGACCGTGGCCCTCCGTCTCGACGGCCCCGACCCCGAAGCGCCCGGATACGTCAATGCCGTGGCGCTGGTCACCACGCGCCTCGCACCCGAGATCCTTCTCGGGATGCTGCACGCCATCGAGGACGAGAACGGCCGGGAGCGCCGTGAGCGCTGGGGCGACCGCACCCTCGATCTCGACCTCATCGCGTATGACGGCGTGCTCTCCGACGAACCGCGTCTGCAGCTGCCGCACCCTCGGGCCGCTGAGCGGCTCTTCGTGCTCGATCCCTGGTTGGACCTCGACCAGGACGCGGTGCTGCCCGGTCGGGGCAGAGTCGCCGACCTCGCAGCCGAGCTGCGCGCCCGGGGCGAGGGATGAGACGCACCTCTGCAGGCGTGCTCGTCGTCCTCGCGCTGCTCTCCGGTGCCGGCGGCTTCCTGCTCGATCACCTGCTGACTGCGTCGGGCCGCATCACCTTCACTCCGTCGCTGCTGCTCCCGGTGCTCCTGCTGTTGATCGCCGCGGCATCCCTCGGCGTCGCCTGGCCGGTGCGCCGGAGCGTGCGATCGGGTATCCGCATCGATCCGTTCCGTGCGCTCAGGGCAGCCACGCTCGCCCGGGCGTCGAGCCTGCTCGGCGCCATCATGGCGGGATTCGGAGGCGGGTTGCTCGTCTTCCTCGTGTCGCGTCCCGTGGTTCCGCAGGTAGGGTCGACTGTGGCCATGCTGGCCCTGATCGGAAGTGCGATCGTCCTCGTGATCGCCGCGCTCGTCGCCGAACAGTTCTGCACCCTGCCGAAGGATCCTGATGACTCAGAACCCAGAGACCGCGCCCCTGAACTCGGCGGAGGGCACTGACCTCGACGCCCTCGACCGGGGGACGTACACGCAGCTGCGCACGGCACGCAACGAGGCCCGCCTCGAACTCGACGGCACGTGGCACCAGATCTCGCCGCGCTACGTCGTCTCGCAGATCCTGCAGAACGTGATCTTCATCGTGCTCGTCGTCGTCGCCGCCGTCGTGCTGAACATCGTGCTGCACCAGCAGTGGGTGTGGATCCCCGCCGGGATCATGCTGCTCATCACCGTGTTCGCGCTCATCATCCTCCCGCGGCAGGCGAAGGCGATCGGCTACATGCTCCGCGCCGACGATATCGTCTTCCGCAAGGGGATCCTCTGGCAGCGCATGATCGCCGTGCCTTACGGCCGCATGCAGTTGGTCGACATCACTCAGGGGCCGCTCGATCGCGCGTTCGGCATCGCCCAGCTCAAGATGGTCACGGCCGCGGCCACGACCGGTGTGCAGATCCCGGGCCTCACCCAAGAGGCGGCCGAGGCGCTGCGCGACACGCTCATCCACGTCGCCGAGACTCGCCGGACAGGCCTGTGAGCGAGCAGCAGCCCCCTCTCGCGCCGAGCGCTCAGGCACCCGTCGGCGGGGAGGCCTCCGAGACGCTCGCGAACGGCGAGTGGCACCGGATGCACCCGCTCACCCCGCTCTTCAAGGGCGGGCTGGCGCTGATCATCATCGCGGGTATCGTCATCGCGAACATGCGGGACCGGCTCATCGCCTGGGCCGTGGCGCTGTTCACGCCCGAAGAGGCGCACTACGGCGACTACGGCGGCGCCGACCCCGTCGACTGGGTGCTCTCGAACAACCTGATCCTCGTCGCGCTGCTCGGCGTGCTGGGGCTCGTGGTCGTGCTGGTGCTGATCTTCTGGTTCGTCTGGCGCTTCCAGCAGTTCCGGATCACCGGAGACCATGTCGAGGTCCGCAAGGGCATCATCTTCCGTTCGCACCGCCGCGCGCCCCTCGACCGCGTGCAGGGCGTCAACCTGACCCGTCCGTTCCCCGCTCGTATCATCGGACTCGCCAAGCTCGAGGTCGTCGGCGCCGGCAACGACGCGAACGTCGAGCTCGAGTACCTTGCGACGCCGCGGGCCGAGGCCGTGCGCGCCGACATCCTGCGCCTGGCTTCCGGGGCACGCGCGGCGCGCGATGCCGCACGGAACCCGGGCGCGGCAGCGGCCGCACCGGCGTCCGCTCGGGCGCAGCTGGTCGGATCGATGAACGCGGGGGTGAACGATCTCATCTCCGGTGTCGATCTCGCCGACGTGGTCCCGGAGAGCGTCGTCAAGATCCCGACCGGCCGGCTCGTGGGATCGCAACTGATCTCGGGCCTGCTCTGGTTCGTGTTCTTCGGAGCGATCTTCGCGGTCGCGATGGGCAGTGCGCTGATCGGCATGCTGGCCGACGGCGTCACCGACGGCGGCATCGTGATCCTCGGGATGGGCCTCGGCATGGGTGTGCCCATGGTCATCGCCGTGGTCGGTATCACCTGGGCGCAGATCTCGAAGTCCCTCCGCTACTCGATCGCGCCGACCCCGGACGGTGTGCGGATCACCTACGGTCTTCTCACGACCGTGACCGAGACCCTTCCGCCCGGACGCATCTTCGCGGTGGAGGTCTCGCAGTCGCTGCTGTGGCGCCCGTTCGGCTGGTGGACGATCAAGATCAACCGGATGAGCGGCAAGAGCGCCGCTCAGCAGTCGTCCGGGAGCGGGCAGCAGTTCAACGTGGTGCTGCCGGTCGGCAAGCGCGCTGACGTCGAGCGAGTGCTCGCTCTGGTGCTGCCCGACGTGCCGGCGGAGAGCATCCCGTTCCTCTGGGAACAGGGCATCGTCGGCCCCGCAGACGGCGACACCTATCGCACGATGGCGCGGCGCGCGCGGTGGCGGCGTCCGTTCTCCTGGAAGCGTCATGGCTACCTGGTCGCCGACTTCGGTCTGCTGCTGCGCCGCGGGAACGTGTGGCGCAAGCTCGCGGTGTTCCCGCTGGCACGCCTGCAGGGCGTCTCCCTCAGCCAGGGACCGATCGATCGGGCACAGCGGGTCTCCGGCGCGCAGGTGCACACCGTGCCCGGTCCCATCACCGGATACCTCTCGGGGTTCGAGCGGGCGGACGCGCTGGCGCTGATCGACGAGGTCAGCCTCGCTGCCGCCGAGGCGGCCTCGCGCGACACCACTCACCGGTGGAGCGCGCACACCGATGCGGCAACGGTGGCCGCTCCTGCGGCCCCGCCCGCCTACACCGGCCCGCCGCCGGTCTTCCCCGTCCCCGTGCAGACGGCTCCGCCTGCGCCGCCGGTTCTTCCGTCTGCTCCTCCGGTTCTTCCGGCTGCACCGCCGGTCGGGCCGCCCGCGGGTGCTCCCATGACGCCTCCTGCGCCCCCGGTAGCTCCTCCTGCGCCCCCGGTCATGCCTCCGGTGACTCCGCCGCCTGCACCTCCCGCGAGTGCTCCTGCGGCGCCCCCGGCCGCGCCGCAGGTGACGCCTCTACCGGCACCTCCGGTCGCACCCCCGGCTGCGTCGGACACCCCTCCCGCACCCCCGCTGCGGCGGCGGAGGAGGAGCGACGATGACGCGTGACGGTCGCCTCGGCGTCGGCATCATCGGCGCAGGGCGCGTCGGGCCGGTCGTCGGTGCGGCGCTCGGAGGCGCGGGGCATGCCGTGATCGGGATCACCAGTGGATCCGACGACGAACGTGCCTCCGCGGTGCTCCCTGATGTGCCGGTGCTCGAGGCCCTGGAGGTGGTCCGTCGAGCAGAACTCGTGGTCATCGCCGTCCCCTCCGAGCAGCTGCCCTCGTTGGTGGCGGGCATCGCCGAGGTGGGAGGCTGGCAGGTCGGTCAGCTCGTGCTCCACACCGATCCTGCGTACGGCATCGAGGTGCTCCGCCCAGCGGCCGAGCGCGGAGCGATCCCCCTCGCCGTGCATCCTGCGATCACCTTCACCGGGACCTCGATCGACCTTCGACAGCTCCAGGCCGGGTTCGCCGCGGTGACGGCTCCAGCCGCCGTGCTGCCGATCGCTCAGGCACTCGCGGTGGAGATGGGGTGCGAGCCCGTCGTGATCGCCGAGACCGATCGCGCGGCATACGCGGATGCCATCGCGACGGCGACCGAGTTCTCACGCTCGATCATCGGACAGTCGACCGCACGGCTGCGGGAGATCGGCGTCGAGAACCCGGGCGGCTATCTCTCGGCACTGGTGCAGTCGACCGTCGAGCGGGCGCTGCGCGAAGCCTCCGACGCGCCGCCGCTGATCTGAGAGCTCCTCCTCTCGACCCGCGTCGCACGCCCGGTCGCGGAAGATGGGCTCAGCGTCCGCCGGAGAACCCTCCGCCGCCGCCCCCTCCGGAGAAGCCGCCGCCGAACGATCCGCCGGCGCTCGACGACGTGCCCGAAGAGGCGGCCGAATACGTCGCGGCCGAGTGGGACGAGGCCACGAACGTGGCGAGCTGCGCCCGAAGCGCGAACGATGCGGGATCGCCGATCCAGTATGCTCCGCGCTGGGCCGTCGTATATGCCTTCTCGAGCACATCGCCCCATTCGTCCTCCATGCCGAACAGGATGGCGTAGGGGAGGAGCCTCTCGTACACGTGGATGACGTCGGCGGTGCCGTCGGCTCTTCGCTCAGCCCCGCTGTACGACTGCAGCATGCGCAGGCGGTCGGCGTCCGCGACGCGGATGAACTCCTTCACCCCCTGCAGATATTCGTATGTGCGGGCGCCCTCGGCGGTGAGCACGGTGTGCTTCGAGAAGGCGTAGAGGCTGGAGAGGAGCACGAGGAACGTGCCGAATGCGATCACGACGAGGGCGGGAATCGCCGACAGTCGTCCGCTGGCCGCGCTCCAGATCCCGAACCCCAAGCCGAAGACCGCGATGCCGATCGCGCACCACTGCAGGATCATCGCACCTCGGCTGCGCACCTTCTCGGTGAGTCCGCGGTTCCGGGCCGCGGTCGTTCCGCTGTGCTGGAGCGCGGTCATGCGAGCGGCGAAGGCTTCGTCGGCGGCGGGGAGATCGACCACATCGTCGGTGCCCGCATCGGCGAACAGCGCTTCGAGGGCGTCGACGTCCAACTGGTCGGGGATGTGCGCTCCGGGCAGACGGCGCAGCCGCGGGTCTTCGTCTTCGCCTCCCTCCTCGATGCGCAGCACGCCGCGCACGGCGAGGTGCACGATCTCGGCCGGGATCACGTCCTTGGCGCCGGGAACCACAGCGGCGGCGAGCAGCGGCGGCAGCGCATCCGGCACGTCGTACTGGGCGACCACGATCCCCGTGGCGACGCGCCGTCTGCGCGTGAACGCCGACACGGCCGCCCAGCTGCCGACGGAGAGCCCGAGAGCGCCCACCGCCGCCACTATCGGAGTGATGTCGGCGACCGGGTCCGGAGTGCGGGCGAGGGGTTGGGCGACGGCATCGGGGTCGAGGCCGATGGCGACGGTCACGCCGTCGCCGGCCGGGCGCGCGCCCGACTCGACGCGGAATGTCGCGACACCGCCGTCGGTGGTCGGGCCTTCCAACTCGCACTCGTCCGTCGAGCCGGAGGGCCCGGTGTAGCACCGCGTGGCTCCGTTGAGCTCCGCGCTCAATGCGGGGTCGAACACGACTTCGGCGCGGAAGCGGTCGATGGGCTGCGTGCTGTCGAGGGGGAGCAGATCCCAGTAGAACTCGTCGGCCGGGGGAGCGGATGACCCCGCCGATGGAGCGGTCGCGAGGATCACATCGCGCATCTCGTACTCGATCACGTAGGTAGTGAGCCCTCGCACGAAGTCATCGTCGTTGCCCGTGAGCACGTAGAGGAGGCCGTCTTCCTCGTCGGTCTCGTACGGCACGTCTGCGCCGTTCTCATCGGTCACCGACAGGACCGAGGTCTCGGTGCTCGCCCCCTCGTACGACGTCACGAGTCCGCGGACGATGCCGTGGTTCTGGTCGAAGTCCGGGAAGTCGGCGACCAGGGTCTCGGTCACCCGCATGCGAGCACGGCCCTCGTCGTCGAGACCGATCTCGTAGACGGCATCCCACGAGCTGTAGGAGAAGTCGTCGACATCTGCCGCAGCGGCCGGATGCGGCGCGGCGGCGACCGACGATGCGGACCCGCCGGGCGCTGCCAGAGCTGCTGCCGGGGCGAGGACCGCCGCCATCGAGAGCGAGAGGGCGGCGAACGCGCGGAGGATGCGGGTGTGGGCCATTCTTCGAGGCTACCCAGCGCGTGCCGAGGAGCGGCACGCCGCCTCGGTAAACTGGGAGGGACTTCCAAGGAGCCCCGCACATGACTGACGCGTCCGCCGCGCCCGAATCGGCCTCGACCGACTCTTCCCTCGAAGAGGACGTCCACGAACAGAAGGCCGTGCGTCTCGCCAAGCGCGAGCGCCTGATCGAGAAGCGGGCGGACGCGGGCGGCGGGGCGTTCCCGGTCGGCGTGCCCGTGACGCACACGATTCCCGCGCTGCGCGCCGAGTACGGCGAGCTCGAGGCGGGCGCCGAGACCGGCGTCATCGTCGGGGTCGCGGGTCGGGTGGTGTTCAGCCGCAACACCGGCAAGCTCTGCTTCGCCACACTGCAGGCGGGTGACGGATCGCGCATCCAGGCGATGATCTCCCTTGCGAACGTCGGCGAGGAATCGCTGGCGAACTGGAAGGAGTACGTCGACCTGGGTGACCACGTGTTCGTGCACGGCGAGGTCATCTCCAGCCGCCGCGGCGAGCTGTCGATCATGGCCGACGACTGGACGATCGCGGCCAAGGCGATCCTGCCGCTGCCCAACGCGTACTCCGAGCTCAGCGAGGAAGGACGCGTGCGCAGCCGCTACCTCGACCTGATCGTGCGGGAGCAGGCGCGCAACACGGTGCGCGCCCGGGCCGCCGTGAACGCGAGCCTGCGTTCGACCTTCACGAGCCACGACTACCTCGAGGTGGAGACCCCCATGCTGCAGGTGCAGCACGGCGGGGCCTCCGCTCGCCCGTTCATCACCCACTCGAACGCGTTCGACACCGAGCTCTACCTGCGCATCGCGCCGGAGCTCTACCTGAAGCGCGCGGTGGTCGGCGGCATCGAGCGCGTCTACGAGATCAACCGCAACTTCCGCAACGAGGGCGCCGACTCCACGCACAGCCCCGAGTTCGCGATGCTGGAGGCCTACCAGGCATACGGCGACTACAACCAGATGGCCGCGCTCACGCAGGAGCTCGTGCAGAACGCGGCGATCGCGGTCGCCGGGTCCACGACCGTGACCTGGGCCGACGGCACCGAGTACGAGCTGGGTGGCGAGTGGGACCGCATCTCGATGTACGAGTCGCTCTCCGCCGCCTCGGGTCGCACCGTCACCCCTCAGGACTCGGTCGAAGACCTGATCGCGTTCGCTCAGGAGAACGACGTCGACCTGCCGCCGCAAGCCACCCATGGCAAGCTCGTCGAGGAGCTGTGGGAGCACTTCGTGAAGGGCGATCTCGTTCGCCCGACGTTCGTGATGGACTTCCCCGTCGACACGTCGCCCCTGGTCCGTGAACACCGCTCGATCGCGGGCGTCGTGGAGAAGTGGGACCTGTACATCCGCGGTTTCGAACTGGCGACCGGGTACTCCGAGCTCGTGGACCCCGTGATCCAGCGCGAGCGCTTCGTCGAGCAGGCCAAGCTCGCAGCCCGCGGTGATGTCGAGGCGATGCCGGTCGACGAGGAGTTCCTGCGGGCTCTCGAGCACGGTATGCCGCCGTCCGGAGGAATGGGCATGGGAATCGATCGCCTGCTGATGGCCATCACCGGCCTGGGCATTCGCGAGACCATCCTCTTCCCCCTGGTCAAGTAGCTCGATCCGTTCCGCCTTCACCCGCCCCGCCTTCACTCCGCCGAGCGAGACCGGAACGCCCACTCCGGGAGCATCGCACCGCCGATCATCGTCTCGAGGAGGGCGGCGAGGGGGTAGCGGGGGTCGATCTCGCGCACCATATCGAGGTATCGGCCCGCGTGGCTCGCGCGCCCCAGGGCCCAGGACAGCCACGCGGCGACGGTGAGCGGGGCAGGTCGCGCGGGTCGCGGTGCCCTCGCGGCCGCTTCGCGCATCGCAGACAGCGCGCATCGCAGGCGGTCGGTGTCAGGGGTGGGACCGCGTCCGAGGAACACCTGGCCCACCTCGTCGGGGACCATCACCCCGGACGCGGCGAAAGCAGTCTGTGCATCGAGCGTGCGGATGCCGCCCGCGAGGTCGGTCGCCCATTGAGCGATCGCGACGTCGCGCAGCAGAGGTCGTTCCAAGCACCACAGCAGCGTGGCCGTCGCGAGAGGCGGGAGACCGTCGGGCGCAGCCAGCACGGACTCGAAGAAGGCCGGAACGTCTTCGAGCAGGACGAGCGCGGCGACGAGCTGCGGATTCTCCCGCGCCGTCAGCCGACCTCGTCCTTTCCCGTCGAGGAGCGCGGCGAGCTCGACCGATGCTCTTCCCACACGCTCCTTCTCCGCGAGATCGATCGGGGGGAGTTCCGCGCCGACGCTCTGGTCTCCGGAGACATCGCCCGTCGGCAGCAGATCGGACGGATGGCAGATCTGCGTCAGCGATCCGAGCTCCGGCTCGTCGTCGATGTAGCTCGACCACCCCGAAGGGGTCACGCAGAGGGCATCGACCACGCGGAGCCCCGCATCCTCGGCGCATCCCAAGAGCTCGTCGAGCATCACCGCATGCGGGAGGACGAGGCCGTCTCGTGTGGGGTGCGCCTCCTCGTCGGTGTAGACGACGACGGCGACCGCATCCGTCCCGGATACGCGAGCCACGAGGCCGACCGCGGCGTCGGCGTAGGCCTCGAGGTCGGTGCCGTCGCGGGGGAGGTCGAGACGCATGGCCCCGTCAGTGCGGGTGCCCCGGAAGGGGAGGAGCACGGTGCTCCGACGAGGCGTGAAGCCCGCGAGAGTGGGGACGATGCCGAGGAAGGCGGCGGAATCTGCGGCGCGGAGAACTGTGGTCATCCCCAGAGTGTGGTCGAGCGTGCGCACCGGTGGGTGCCGAAAGGGGGCCTGTGGACACAGATCCTGTGAGCCCGGAACTGTGCACGAACAGTGGCTCGCGTACCATGGAGTGATGGACAACTTCTGGCTCGCCGCGGCATGGTCGCTTCTGCCGACCGTCGGGGTGAGCATCGTGTTCTTCTTCGTGGTCCGCGGCATCCTCCGCTTCGACCGCACCGAGCGCAAGGTGCACGCGCAGATCGAGGCCGAGGAGCGCGCCGCGCGGGGTCTTCCGCCGCGCGCCTGAGTCCGACCCATCGGCTACTGTGAAGCCAGCGCACCCACTCTGGTGCGCAACTGCTGTGATGGTCACTGCGGTGGCAAGGGGGCGCGATGACTGCGGAGACCTGGGGATGGTGGATCGCCGCCTTCCTGCTGGTGCTCGATGTCATCATCCGTGTCACGGCGATCATCGTCATCCCTCGCAACCGCCGCCCGACGGCGGCGATGGCGTGGCTGCTGGCGGTCTTCTTCATCCCGTTCGTCGGTGTCTTCCTGTTCCTCGTGATCGGCAATCCGCGTCTCCCGCGGGCACGCCGGCGCAAGCAGGACCAGATCAACGAGTACATCGCCGAGACCAGTGAGCACCTGCATTTCGGCACGCTCCGACCGAACGCCCCCGCGTGGTTCGGGCCGATCGTGCAGATGAACCAGAAGCTCGGCGCCCTCCCGCTCTCGGGCGACAACGGCGCTCATCTCATCTCCGACTACCAGGAGTCGCTCGACGAGATGGCCGAGGCGATCCGCACGGCGCAGGAGTATGTGCACGTCGAGTTCTACATCCTGCAGTCGGATGCCGCGACCGACAACTTCTTCCGTGCTCTCGAAGAGGTCCGCGCGCGCGGCGTCGAGGTGCGCGTGCTGCTCGACCACTGGGCCAACCGCGGCAAGCCCCGCTACAAGCAGACCATCGCGCGGCTCAATGCGATGGGCGCGGACTGGCACCTGATGCTTCCGGTGCAGCCGCTCAAGGGCAAGATGCAGCGTCCCGATCTGCGTAATCACCGCAAGCTCCTCGTCGTCGACGGCAACATCGCCTTCCTCGGATCGCAGAACGTCACCGACTCGACCTACAACCTGAAGAAGAACATCAGGCGCGGCCTGCACTGGGTCGACCTGATGGTGCGTCTCGACGGCCCGGTGGTGCTGAGCGTGAACGCGATCTTCGTCGCCGACTGGTACAGCGAGACCGACACGGTGCTCGAGGGCATCGACATCGCCCACGCGAACATCGGCTCCGGCGACCTCGACTGCCAGGTGGTGCCGTCAGGGCCGGGGTTCGAAGTCGAGAACAACCTCCGTCTCTTCCTCGCGCTGCTCTATGCGGCGAAGAAGAAGATCATGATCGTCAGCCCCTACTTCGTCCCCGATGAGGCGCTGCTGCTCGCGGTCACGGCAGCCGTCGACCGCGGTGTGCACGTCGAGCTGTTCGTCTCGGAAGAGGGCGACCAGGCGATGGTCTATCACGCTCAGCGCAGCTACTACGAGGTGCTGCTCAAGGCGGGCGTTCGCATCTGGATGTACCGCAAGCCCTACATCCTGCACACCAAGACGCTGACGATCGACGACGAGGTCGCGGTCATCGGCTCCAGCAACATGGACATGCGCTCCTTCGGCTTGAACCTCGAGGTCTCGATGCTGGTGCGCGGCGAGGAGTTCGTCGCCGAGATGCGCGAGGTCGAAGACAAGTACCGCTCCCTCAGCCGCGAGCTGACCCTGGAGGAGTGGATGCAGCAGCCGCTGCGCTCGACCGTGCTCGACAACCTGGCCCGGCTCACCTCCGCTCTTCAGTAGGCGATGCGGGCTATCCGCGCGAACTTCTCCGGGACTACCCTGTGAGCATGACCCTCGCGCTTCGTCCTCTCGCCTCCGTCATCGGTCTCGTCGCCGCTGCGCTCCTCGTCGCGGGGTGCACCGCTGGGCCGGGTGCGCAGACGCCGACAAGCTCGCCTGCCCCCAGCGCAGGCGGCGTCGACGACCAGAACGATGTCGAGGGCACACTGCTCGATGACGGACGCATGTTCGCCGTCGTCACCTGGGGCTCGTCGACGTGTGTGCCGCAGGTCGACACGGTCGAGGCCCAGGGTCAGACCGTCACGGTCACGCTCGTGGATCCGGACGGCGATGGCGCCGAGAAGGCCTGCACGGCCGACCTCGCGCCGCGCGCGAGCATCGGTGCGCTTCCCGAGGGAGTGGATCCGACCGCCGACATCACCCTCAACGTCTCCTACGGAGACATCACCGACGATGTGGACCTCGACGCTGACCCGGCCGCGACGGGGACGCCGGGCACCTCGACCGAGTACCTGCCCTCCGCCGGCTGGTTCGACGACGGCGGTCTCGTGCTGCTCACCTGGGGCTCCTCGTCCTGCCCGCCGGTCGTCGATTCGCTCGAGGGATCGGGAAACGCGGGGACGGCGACGTTCGCGACCGACGCCGACCAGGCCTGCACGATGGACATGGCGCCGCGTGCGACCATCCTCTCCTTCGGTGAGGACACGGTCGACGACGATGCTCCCTTCACGCTGACCCTCGTCGGCGGAGCTCTCGACGGCACGGTCGAGGTCCGCTGATCCCGAGGCGCCCTTCGGCTCTCAGAGGGTGTGTACCGGGTGACCGGAGGGCAGTGCCAGCAGCAGAGCTCCGGGATCTGCCCAGCAGGTGATGCGCACGGCCTCGCCGAACTCGTCGCCGTCGAGCTCGATAGGGACGGGGTCGGTTGACGCGGCTTCTGCTGCTGATCCGTGGAAGTAGTGCACCGAGGCGTTCTTGCCGCGATGCTCGAGTACGCGGCGTCCCGCGCGGAAGCGATGCAGCACGGAGTTGTCCCACCAGATCTTCCGCCACACCCCGAACCAGCCGAAGATGCCGGTCGGCTGGATGACGGCGACGTCGAGGGCGGCATCCGTGATCGACGCGTCGGGGATCAGGGAGATGCCGGCCGGAAGGGTGCCGCAGTTCGCGAAGAGCAGGCTGTATGCGCGGTGCGAGTGCAGGCGCCCCTCATCGACCTGGTAGACGGCGCGGAAGGGCTTCGCGCGCGGCAGGGAACGGGCGGCGCCATCGACGTACGCGATCCACCCCACCGATCTCTTCAGATCGGAGCGGGTATTCGCGATCATGTCGGCATCGAGCCCCATGCCGGCCAGCACCACGAAGGCATGCCGGGCTTCCTCGCCGTCCTGTCGCGTGAGGCGGGCCCAGCCGATGTCGATCGGATGCCGGAAGTCACCGAGCGCTGCGCGGATCATCTCCGTCGGGTCGCCCAGGGGGAGTCCGAGGTTGCGGGCGAGCAGGTTGCCGGTGCCGCTGGGCAGGATCGCCAGCGGCACACCGCTGTTCGCGATCGCTTCCGACACGGCGCGCACCGTGCCGTCGCCACCCGCGACGAGCACGACATCCACGCCGCGCTCGAGAGCCTGTGCCGTGGCATGCTGACCCGCATCCTCCACGGTCGTCGGGTAGAAGGCCGGATGCTCCCATCCCGCCTCGCGCGAGAGCTCGCGGACACGGGCTCGAAGATGCTTGCCGTCGACTTTGATCGGGTTGTAGACGAGCGCCGCCTGTCGCGGGACGGGGGCGCTGGTGGTCATGGCGCTACTCTAAACCGGGAAGTGCTCGGGTCTCCTCATCCGCGAGGGCGACCCTGCTCGACCGCGACGAGGGGAGCGAACGAATGCGCGATGTCTCCCATGGCGATTCGCAGGCCGTGCTCTCCGCGCTGATCGAGACCGAGCCCGATCGGCTTCGGCGGCGCAGCATCTCGCTGGGAGTCCCCGTCTCCGACGCGGAGGACGCGGCCCAGACCGCGCTCCTGCGGGCATGGCGCTCGGTCTCGCACCTGGAGACCCCGCAACCGGGACGCATGTGCGCCTGGCTCGATGTCATCGCCAGGAACGTCGCCATCGATCTCGCGCGGCAGCGCGCGCGGCGGCCGGAGGCCGCCCTGGAGGATGACGTCGCGGGCGAGGGGGCGAGCGTGGAGTCCGCCGTGGAGGTCCGGGTGTTCCTCGACGGCGCGCTCACCGCCCTCCACTCGCTCCCGGAGACGCTCCGGGAGCCCTTGCTGCTCACCGTGGTCGACGGCCTCTCCACGGAGGAGGTGGCGATCCGGCTCGGAATCGAACCCGCGGCCGCACGGCAGCGCATCTCGCGTGCACGGAGAGCGTTGCGGGAGTGCCGACGCACCGGGATGGACGAGGGCTGACGGAGGCCGGGCACAGGGCCGGGCCTCCGAGCCGCCTCAGGCCGTGCCGAAGGGGTTGTCGATCACGTAGCGCCAGCCGTGCTCGTCGTCGTGCACCGCGACATCGGCCGTCGTGCCGGCGAGGTCGATCGCGGATCCGTCGGGACCCGTGCCGGTGATCGTCCAGTCGGCGACCGCGAGTCCGGTGCCCTCGCTCTCGAAGACGTGACGGACCGTCATCGAGATCGGCAGGTTCAGACCGAGGAACTGCTCGAGAGCCCCTCTGACCGCGTCCGTGCCCGTCACGGCCGCTCCCGGTGCGGGCACGAAGACGACGTCCGGGGTGTTCAGCGCCATCAGCCCGTCGAGGTCGCGGGCGTTGAAGCGATCGGCGAAGGCGAGGTTCAGCTGGTCGAGGGAGGTGACGCGGATGCTCATGGGATTCCTTTCCACAGGTCGACGCGGTGCCGACCACTGCAGAGGAAGACGACACCGGCCCGAGAGTGTGACATCCGGCACCTCGGAGCGTTCACCGTAGACTTGGTGGATGATCGACCTCGCACTCCTCCGCGACAATCCGGAGATCGTCCGCCGCTCGCAGGCTGCTCGTGGAAACGACCAGAGCACCGTCGACGTCGCTCTCGAGGCCGACCGATCGCGCAGGGCCGCGCTCTCCGCGTTCGAGGAGCTGCGTGCCGAGCAGAACGCCTTCGGCAAGCTCGTCGCGAAGGCTCCGAAAGAGGAGAAGGCTGCGCTGGTCGCGCAGGCGAAAGACCTCGCCGAGCGCGTCAAGCAGGCCCAGCACGCGGCGAACGAGGCCGCCGAAGCCGCGGCTGCCGCTCTGGCTCGGATCGAGAACGTGGTGATCGACGGCGTGCCGGCCGGCGGCGAAACCGATTTCGTCGAACTGCGCCGCGTCGGTGACGTCCCGGCGTTCGACTTCGAGCCGAAGGACCACCTCGAGCTCGGCGAGCTCCTCGGAGCGATCGACATGGAACGCGGTGCCAAGGTCTCCGGCGCGCGCTTCTACTTCCTGCGCGGCATCGGCGCACGTCTCGAGATCGCGCTGATGAACCTCGCGCTCGACAAGGCGCTTCAGAACGGATTCGTGCCCCTGATCACCCCGACGCTCGTGCGCCCGGAGATCATGCAGGGCACCGGCTTCCTCGGCGAGCACGCCGATGAGGTCTACCACCTCGACAAGGACGATGATCTGTACCTGGTCGGCACCAGCGAGGTCGCGCTCGCCGGGTATCACAAGGACGAGATCGTCGACCTGGCAGACGGTGCCCTCCGCTACGCCGGCTGGTCGACCTGCTATCGCCGCGAGGCCGGCTCGCACGGCAAGGACACCCGCGGCATCATCCGGGTGCACCAGTTCAACAAGCTGGAGATGTTCGTCTACACGACTGCGGAGGAGGCCGAAGCCGAGCACCTGCGCCTCGTGGCCCTGCAGGAGGAGATGCTGACCTCGCTCGGTCTCGCGTACCGCGTGATCGATGTGGCAGCGGGAGACCTCGGCTCCAGCGCCGCTCGCAAGTACGACATCGAGGCGTGGGTGCCGACGCAGGGCGCCTTCCGCGAGCTCACCTCGACGTCGAACTGCACGACCTTCCAGGCGCGCCGCCTGGACGTGCGTCATCGCCCTCTCGTCGATGCGGCGGATGGAGCGACGCAGGGAGCAGCGAAGACGCAGCACGTCGCCACGCTGAACGGCACGCTCGCCACGACACGCTGGATCGTCGCCCTGCTCGAGACGCACCAGCAGGCCGATGGATCCGTGCGAGTGCCCGAGGTCCTGCGCCCCTACCTCGGCGGCCTCGACGTGATCCAGCCCCTCGTCGACGGGCGGGCCGCTCGATGACGGGCCCCTGGCTGGTCGGCCTCGACGTCGACGGGACCATCCTGCTGCAGGACGAGACGATGAGCCCCGGTGTTCCGGAAGCGATCGCCCGGCTTCGCGACGGCGGGCACATGGTCACCATCGCGACCGGTCGCAGCTGGATGGCGACCCGCCGATACGTCGAGGAACTCGGATTGACCGCGGACTACGTGGTGTGCTCCAACGGCGCGGTGACGATGCGCCGCTCGGGTGACGACTGGGAGCGCTGGAACGTGGAGACGTTCGATCCCACTCCGGTCCTCGGCCTGCTGCGAGAGCGTCTCCCCGAGGCCAGATACATGGTCGAACTCGCCTCCGGGCAGCGGTTGTTCACCGAGCAGCTCGATGACTGGACGCTCGACGGCGGGCGTCAGGTCGACTTCGATGAGCTCGGGGAGCTCCCCGTCTCGCGCATCGTCGTCGTCTCGCCCGGCCATGACGAAGATGACTTCCACCGCCTGGTGGCGGACGCCGGTCTCAACGAGGTGTCGTACGCGATCGGCTGGACGGCGTGGCTGGACATCGCGCCGCAGGGCGTGGACAAGGGAACCGCTCTGGAGCAGGTGCGCACCGAGCTGGGCCTCGACGAGGGACGCATCCTCGTCGCCGGCGACGGACGCAACGACATCGGGATGTTCGGCTGGGCTCGCTCGCTCGGTGGCCGCGCCGTCGCGATGGGACAGGCGCCCGACGTGGTGAAGGAAGCCGCCGGTGAGGTCACCGCAGACGTGGTCGACGGTGGTCTGGCGCGAGCGCTCGACACGCTTCCAGCCCCCGCCCAGGTCAGCGCAGGAGAATAGTTCTCGGCTAGACTCACGCCTGGTCGACAGAAGCGTCTGTCGGGAGGGTTGTCCGAGCGGCCGATGGAGCTGGTCTTGAAAACCAGTGGGCAGAGATGTCTCGTGGGTTCGAATCCCACACCCTCCGCATTTGAGCACGGTGCCCCCGCACCGGCGCTTAATCCGAAAGGACCCGAGTGAGCCAGAACACCCGACGCCGTCACACGATCGCGCGCCACGGTCAGCTGGGCACTCCTGGCACCGTCGGCCAGCTCTTGAAGTTCATCGCGATCGGCCTCGCCGTGGTTCTGGTGAGCGGGCTCGGCGTCGGCGCCTACGTCTTCTACGACCTCTCGAGCACCGTCTCGGCGAACGCGGTCGAGATCGAGGGCCAGGACCCGATCCCGCCGGACATCGGCGAGTACGAGGGCGGCTTCAACATGGTGCTCACCGGGGTCGACACCTGTGAAGAGAAGTACAAGGACCTCTTCGGCGAGCGATGCTCCGGAGCGGACTCCGAGGGCTCGCTCAACGACGTGAACCTGCTGGTGCACGTCTCCCAGGAGCCGCGCCGGATCACGGTCGTCAGCTTCCCGCGCGACCTGATGGTCCCGATCCCGGCCTGCACCGACAAGAACGGCAACGCCACTTCCGCGATGAGCAAGCAGCCGCTCAACACCGCGTACACCGACGGCGGCCTGAACTGCGTCGTGAAGACGATCTCCGAACTCACCGACCAGGAGATCCAGTTCGCGGCCGGCGTCACCTTCGGTGGTGTGATCGAGATCACCAACGCGATCGGCGGCGTCGACGTCTGCCTCGCCAACCCGATCAAGGACCGCTACACGGGCCTCGACATGGCCGCAGGAACTCACACGATCGAGGGGCTGCAGGCCCTGCAGTTCCTGCGCACGCGTCACGGAGTCGGCGACGGCAGCGACCTGGGCCGCATCGGGAACCAGCAGCAGTACATGTCGAGCCTCGCCCGCAAGATGATCAGCGGCGACGTGCTCGGCAACGTCCCCGTCATGCTGAAGCTCGCGAACACCGCGATCCAGAACCTGGAGCCGAGCGAGTCCCTCACGAACCCGATGACGCTGGTCCAGATCGCTCTCGCGGTCAAGTCGGTCCCGTTCGAGGACATCGTCTTCGTGCAGTACCCGAACGGCACGGACTCGGCCAACCCGAACAAGGTCGTCCCCAACTACACCGCCGCCTCGGCGCTCTGGGAGGCGCTCGCGGCGAACGCGCAGCTGCAGATCACGCACGAGAACAACACCAACGACGGCGTGGTCGTGCAGGAGCCGACGGCACCCGTCGAGGAGCCTGCGACCGACCCCGCGGCGACTCCGGATCCGGCAGCGACCCCCGACAATGTCGTGGCTCTGCCCGATTCGATCAAGGGCAACTCCGCCGCGCAGCAGACCTGCTCCAACGGCAACGTCCGCTGAGTCCGGGCCGCGACATGCGGCGACCGTCTAGTCGGCGGTGGGCGGCGCGGGCGGATGGAGTGCGTCGATGAGGGCGCTCATGATGCCGGGCATGTCGACGCTCGGGTCGATCATCCACTGCAGCTGAAGACCGTCGGATGCTGCCTGGATCACGCGAGCGAGTGTGTCGGGATCGAGGGCGGAGCGCCGCTCTTCGGCGCCGAAGCTGTCGGCGATCGATTCGCGCAGGCGGGCGCTGCGGTCGAGGAAGTACTCGTGGGCCGGGTGATCGGGGTCGGCGGCGTCGACCGAGAGGCGTGAGAACAGGGCGACCAGCCCCGGGACCTCGGTGTTGTGGCGGATCACCTCGATGAACCCGGTCCGCGCCTCGGCGTCGCTGAGGCCTGACGGATCGAGGCCGTCGTGCTCGTCGCGCTTTCGAAGGACTTCGGTGAAGAGCTCTTCCTTCGAACCGAAGTAGTGCAGCAGAGCGGCGGGGGTCACTCCGACGACCTCGGCGATCTCCTTGAGCGAGGCGTTCTGATACCCCTTGCGCCCGATCACGTCGAGGGCGCTCTCGAGGATCTCCTCGCGTCGCGCCACGCCCTTCGCGTACGAACCTCGTCGTGCCATACCCCGACCCTAATCCTGAATGTCGTTTGATATCTAATACTGAAGGGCATATGGTTTTCGCAAGGACATCGACGTCGTGCGCGAAAGGGACACAATGACCGAGAACTCGGCTTCCGACCTCACCCTCGAGGAGAAGGCTTCGCTCACCAGCGGCGCAGACTTCTGGACCACGAAGGCCATCGACCGCGTGGGCATCCCGTCGGTGATGATGACCGACGGTCCGCATGGCCTGCGCAAGCAGTCCGGCAGCACCGACCACCTCGGTCTCGCCAGCAGCGTCCCCGCCACCTGTTTCCCGCCCGCCGTCGGCATCGGCTCGTCCTTCGATCCGGAGATCATCGAACGGGTGGGTGCCGCGATCGGGGTGGAGGCCGCGATCGAGAACGTGGCTGTCGTGCTCGGCCCCGGCATCAACATCAAGCGCTCACCGCTGTGCGGACGCAACTTCGAGTACTTCTCGGAGGACCCGATCGTGTCCGGCATCCTCGGCGCCGCATCGGTCCGTGGCATCCAGTCGAAGGGCGTCGGCACCTCGCTCAAGCACTTCGCGGCCAACAACCAGGAGTTCGACCGTATGCGCGCGAGCTCGGATGTGGACCCGCGCCCGCTGCGCGAGATCTACCTGCGCGGATTCGAGCGGGTCGTGAAGGACGCGGCACCCTGGACCGTCATGTGCTCGTACAACAAGCTCAACGGGGTCTGGACCTCGGAGGACCCGTGGCTGCTCACCAGCGTGCTGCGCGACGACTGGGGCTTCGACGGCCTCGTGGTCTCGGACTGGGGAGCCGTGAACGATCGCGTCGTCGGCGTCGCGGCAGGGCTCGACCTGGAGATGCCGGCCTCGGGTGGACGGACCGACGCGCAGCTCGTCGAGGCCGTTCGTGCGGGAACCCTCCCCGAAAGCGTGCTCGACACCGCTGCCGCTCGTGCCATCGACCTCGTGCGCAAAGCGGGGGAGCGTCCGGCCGTCGCAGGACCGCTCGACGTCGACGCGCACCACGCGCTCGCACGGGAAGCCGCTGGTCGCTCGATCGTGCTGCTGAAGAACGACGGCGCGCTGCTGCCACTCGCCGCAGACCAGAAGGTCGCCGTGATCGGTGCCTTCGCGACCGAACCGCGTTTCCAGGGCGCCGGCTCGTCGCTGATCAACCCCACCCGCGTGGACAACGCACTCGACGAGCTGCGTGTCGTGGGCGGCGAGAACGTCAGCTATGCCGCGGGCTTCGCGGTCGAAGGCGGAGCCGTCGAGGCATCCGGTCGCACCGCGGAGGAGCTGCGGGCCGAGGCCGTCGGCGTCGCCCGGACGGCGGACGTGGCGGTGCTGTTCCTCGGTCTGCCGGCTGCGGAGGAGTCGGAGGGCTTCGACCGCGACCATATCGACCTGCCTGCCGAGCAGCTGGCCGTGCTCGATGCCGTGCTCGAGGTCAACCCGCGCGTCGTGGTCGTCCTGTCCAATGGCGGGGTCGTGGCACTGCCCTTCGCCGACCGCGTGCCCGCGATCATCGAGAGCTGGCTGCTGGGCCAGGCCGGTGGCGGCGCCGTCGCCGATGTGCTCTACGGTGCGGTGAACCCCTCGGGCAAGCTCACCGAGACGGTGCCCGTGCGGCTCGAGGACAACCCGTCCTTCGGCAACTTCCCCGGCGAGTTCGAACACGTGCGCTATGGCGAGGGCCTGCTGGTCGGCTACCGCTGGTACGACGCGAAGGGTCTCGACGTGACCTTCCCGTTCGGCCATGGACTCTCGTACACGACGTTCGAGTACACCGGTGCGACGGCCGAGGTCGGAGCGGACGGCGGTATCGTCGTGCGCCTCGACGTCACCAATTCCGGCGACCGCGATGGCCGCGAAGTCGTGCAGGTCTACGTCGCACCGACGACCTCGATCGTGCAGCGCGCGCCCCGCGAGCTCAAGGCATTCTCCTCGGTCGCCCTGGCCGCGGGGGAGACCCGCTCCGTCGAGCTCGTCGTGCGGCGTGAGGACCTCGCCTACTGGGACATCCGCGTCGACCGCTGGGTCGTCGAGGGCGGCGAGTACACCGTCGAGGTGGCCGCCTCCAGCCGTGACATCCGCTCCCGTGTCTCGGTCGAGATCTCGGGTGACGCGGTGCACCAGGAGCTGACCATGAACTCCTCCGTCGGGGACCTGATGACACACCCGATCGCCGGACCCATCGTGCAGCAGGCGCTCGGCGGCCTGATGGGCGGGCTCGGCGGAGATGCGGCCGCGGCATCGATGATGCCGAACGACGAGGCGATGCAGAAGATGATGGCGTCCTTCCCGATCGGACGCCTCGCCGGATTCCCCGGGCTTCCCGTCGACTTCGAGCAGATCGAGCAGCTGATCGCGGCGGCGAACGCGGGCGGTCCCACGGCCGGTTGAGCCGCGACCGCCCTCAGGGACGCAGAGCCACGGCGCGCGTGTGCGCGCCGTGCCCGAGCTCCTCACGGGCCGCGCCTGGCAGATCGAGTTCGGCGATGGCACCGACCGGCACCACGACCTCGACCCGCAGCTCATCCTGCTCGACATGCCAGGAGATCGAGGTCTCTCCATAGGGTGTGCGCTGCGTCGCCGACGCGTGCGTCAGACCACCGCCCGGCCGCGGGGCGAAGCGGATGCGACGATAGCCGGGCTCCGCCGGGGCGAGTCCGGCCACGCTGCGGTGCAGCCAGTCGGCGACCGCTCCCAGCGCGTAGTGGTTGAACGACGTCATGGTTCCGGGGTTCACGGTGCCATCCGGCAGCATCGCGTCCCATCGCTCCCAGACCGTGGTCGCGCCCTGCACGACCTGATAGAGCCACGACGGGCACTCCTGCTCGAGAAGCAGATCGTAGGCGGCATCGGTGTGGCCGGTCATGGTGAGCGCGTCGCTGACGAGCGGCGTGCCCACGAATCCGGTCGCGATGCGGTTGCCGGCGGCGTGCACGAGATCGGCGAGGCGGGCGCCTGCCACAGCACGCCGCCTGTCGTCGGCGAGCAGGTCGAACACGATCGCCAGGGCGTAAGCGGTCTGTGCGTCGGAGGTCATCGTGCCGTCGGCGCGCACATACGCATCCCGGAACGCGGCGGCGACGTCGGCGGCGAGGCTTTCGTAGTGCGCGACGTCGGCCGTGCGCCCGAGCACGCGAGCCATATCCGCGACGGCTCGCGCCGACCGCGCGAAGTAGGCCGTCGCCACGAGATATCGATCGGTGCGCGCATCGGCGGGATCCTGTGGGGGAGCGGCGGGGTCGAGCCAGTCGCCGAGCTGGAAGCCCTCGTTCCACAGGCGGTCGGGCCCGGCCAGGGAGTCGACCTTGTCGACCCAGCGGCGTGCGCTCTCGAACTGCGTCGCCAGCACGCCGTCATCACCGAAGCGCTGGTAGAGGGTCCAGGGCAGCAGCGTGGCGACATCACCCCAGGCGGCTCCCGCCCTGATCGGGGACCACACCTTGTGCGAGGGGATCACCGGCACGAACCAGGGCACCGTGCCGTCGGGCAGCTGGTCGGCCTCGACGTCGCGGAGCCATCCCGACAGCATCCCGGAGACGTCGAACAGTGTCGAGGCGGTCGGCCCGAACACCTGCACGTCGCCGGTCCAGCCCACGCGCTCATCGCGCTGCGGACAGTCGGTGGGGATATCGACGAAGTTCCCGCGCATGCCCCAGACGACGTTGCGGTGCAGCTGCTCGACCAGAGGGTCGGAGCACGAGAACCATCCGGTGCGCTCCAGGTCGGTGTGCAGTACGCGCGCGATGAGGGCGCCGGCCGCGGCATCCGCATCGAGGTCTCCCGGCCACCCCGAGACCTCGACGTACCGGAAGCCGTGGAACGTGAAGCGCGGTTCCCACTCCTCGCCCGCGGGACGTCCGTCGAGTGTGTAGGCGTCGCTGGAGCGCGCGCTGCGCAGAGGGCGCGTGTAGATCTCGCCCTCCTGCAGCACCTCCGCGGTGCGCAGTGTGACGGTCGCGCCACGGGGCCCGGCGACGCGGATGCGCACCCGTCCGACGAGGTTCTGCCCGAAGTCGAGGATGCGCGCGCCACCGGGCGAGGTGAGCACGGCGATCGGCGCGACCTCCTGCGTCACCCGGACGGGCGGGGCGGTCGGGGCGACGAGGGTGCGCGGGTCGCGCGTGCGCACGGCGACCGGCAGCCACCCGCCGTCGTCGAACGACGCCGTCGTCCACCCGGGGATCTCCTGGCGCGCGTCGTAGTCCTCACCGTCGTAGATCCCGGACCGCAGGATGGGGGAGAGCGCCGCCTTCCACGAGCCGTCGGTCGCGACCGTCTCGCGTCGCCCGTCGGCGTAGACGATCTCCAACTGCCCGAGGAAGGAGAGATCGCCGCCGAACACGTTGCGGTGGCCGCCGCGCCAGCCGAGACGTCCGCGATACCAGCCGTCTCCGAGCCAGGCGCCGAGCGCGTTCTCGCCGTCGACGAGCAGGTCGGTCACGTCGTAGGTGTAGTACCGCAGACGCTCGCGGTAGACCGTCCAGCCCGGTGAGAGCGTGTCGGAGCCGACGCGGATGCCGTTGATCTCGGCTTCGTACAGGCCGTGCGCGGTGGCGTAGAGCCGGGCGCGGGCGATCGTGCCGTCGATGCGGAAGCTCCGCCGGACCAGGGTGGCGCGGCGGGCGTCGCTCTCCGGATCCTCGTCGAGATCGAGCCCGACCGGCTGCGCCGACCAGTCTTCGGCATGAAGCAGCCCCGTCTCCAGCCAGGTCTCGGGGCTCCGGTCCGACCAGCTGCCGTCGACGCCCTGCACCGCGACGTGCACACGGACGCGCTCTCGCGAACCGAGCGCCCGGCCCGGCCAGGGGACCAGGACCTGGGCGGCGGACGTCACCTCGACGCGCTCCTCGCCGTCCGCGCGCACCACGGTGACCGCATACCGCTCCTGGCGCCAGCCGTCGGGTGCGCCGGAGAGCCTCCAGCTCAGACGGGGGCGGCTCTCGCCGATGCCGATCGGATCCCTGTGGTGCTCGATGCGCGGTGCGGAGACGATCGTCATGCTCCTCATCCTCGCCGATCCCGAGGACAACGGCGATGGAGTCGGACGATCTCGTGCCCCACGACTCCCGTGCCGCCCCGGGGTCACCCGGTCGTCGGGGTGCGTCGCAGGTGGGCGTCGTTCGTGCGGGGTATCCCCTTCGAGAAGAACAGCGACAGGAGGCTGATGAGGATCAGCGCGAAGAACGCGATACGCAGTGAAGACAGCTGCGAGTCGCGGTAGATCGTGACGAGGGAGTCGGCGTCCGCGTCGCTCAGACCGGCCTTCTCCGCGATGGCGGCCACGTCCGCTGCCGGCACGATCGCGACGCCCTGCTGCGTGGCGCTCGCCACCGTCGTCTTCGTGGCGTCGGGGAGAGCGCTCGACGCGACTCCCGATGCGAACGAGGTCGACAGGGCGCCGATGAGGATCGAGCCGATCAGCGCCGTTCCCAGCGACGAGCCGAGGTTCTGGAACACGCCCTGGAGCCCGCCCACCTCGCTCGTCTCCTTCTCCGTCACGCTCGACATGTTGACATTCCCCAGCTGCGAGGCGAGCAGTCCGAGGGCTGCTCCGGCGAGGAACATCCCGGTCGCGAAGAACACGCTGCGCAGGTCGCTCGTCGCGGAGCCGAGCAGGATGACGGCGCTCACGACGAGTGACACCTGCCCGATGCGCACGATCATGCGTGGCGAGAGCACGCGCGAGAGCCGGGTGCCGACGATGGAGAACAGCACGAGGGCGATCGAGAGCGGGAAGATCCGGACGCCGGTCTCCAGCGCATCGAGGCCGAGGGTCATCTGCAGATAGACCGGCACCATGAAGAACAGCCCCGCCGTCACCGTGTACTGCGCTCCGAGCACGAAGAGCCCGCTGCGCAGCGACGTGATCGAGAACATGCCCACGTGGATGAGCGGAGAGCGGCCCAGGTTCTCGAGAAGACGCTGGCGGGAGAAGAAGAGTGCGAGGAGCACGATGCCGAGCACGATGAACCAGGCGGCGGGGGAGATGCCGAGCGGTGCGATGGCGACGTCGCCGATGGTGGGCGGATTCAGCGGAAGCACCCATCCCCAGGTCTTGCTCTGCAGCATCCCGAACACCACCGCGACCAGTCCGATCGAGGACAGGGCGACGCTGAGGAGATCGATGCGCACGCTCTGCCGTGGCGTCGGATCCGTGACGATTCGGGCGCACAGCACCACACCGATCATGATGAGCACCTCGGCGGCGAACACGTAGCGCCAGTCGAAGTACGTCGTGACGAATCCTCCGATCAGGGGTCCCGCTGCGACGGCCGCTCCGGACACGGCGCCGATGATCGCGAAGGCCGTGATGCGCTCGCTTCCCCGGTAGTTGTCGGCGACGAGCGCCGCGATGGCCGGGATGACGAGCACAGCACCCAGCCCCTCGACGATCGACCAGCCGAGGAAGAGGAACTGCACGTTCGGGCTCAACGCGGTGATCAGCGAGCCCGCCGCGTACACGCACGACCCGATCACGAACGCCCTGCGACGACCCCACACGTCGCCCAGCCTCGCGCCCAACAGCATGAACGCGGCCATCGTGAGGGTGTAGAAGGTGATGGCGCCCTGCATCGCGGTGACGGTGGTGTCGAGGTCGGACACCACCGTCGAGATCGACACGTTCATCACGGTGCCGTCGAGCACCATCACGAACTGCGCGGATCCGAGGACGGCGATGACACCCCAGCGCTTCATGGCGACTCCTTCGAGGGTGCGGATCCCCTCGTGGGGAGCCTCCCCGCCGTGAGCGCGTCGCGGAAGCTCGTGAAGTCGCGCTCGTTCTGATCGGCGTAGGTGTCGGCGAAGACGCAGACGGCCTCCTCGAATGCCCGCCCGCGACCGAGATACCCGGCGACCTCGACACGGTCCCCGCTCCTGGCGTGCCCTCGGGCGAGGGTCTCGCCGCAGATGCGCGCATACAGCGCCGCCCCGCGCGGAGTCATCGTCTCCGGATCGATCCCGCCTTTCCAGTCGTGCAGCTGGCGCACGTAGAAGTCGCGGGTCGTGCCGTCGGCGCCGGCCACCCGCTGCCATCCGAGGAAGATGTCGCTGGCCGCCTGCATGAGTCGCTGCCCGCGCACCACCCGTTCTCCCTCGTTCCCGTGCGTTCCCGGACCGAGGTAGCGCTCGAGGACGGAAGGCTGCGCGGTCTTCGCCTGCAGGAGCAGAGGATCGTGATCGTCTCTGCCGCTGAGGAGCACGACCCAGGCCCTCGTGCCGACGCTGCCGATCCCTCCCACCGTCCGGGCCATGTGGCGGTAGCGGTACTCGGAGATCGGGTGGTGCTCGCCCGGCAATGTGTGCTGGTACTCGGAGAGGAGATTCCGCATCAGCGCGGCCTCGTCGAAGTCGGCGCCGGCCCCCGGCAGGAAGTCCTCGACGGGCGTCACCAGCGGCGGGTTCGGGATGATCCGGAGCTGTCCGTCGACGACGTGCACGAGCTTCGCGAACGATCGCATCCGGTCCCGCTTGCGTGCCTTCTTCACCACCGCATCCAGTCGAGCGACCGTCACGTCGTCCGCACGTCGCCGATCTCGTTCCGCGCGGATCCGTCGGCGCGCGCTCTCGGCGTCGAAACGGTCGTACCAGGCGTCCAAGACAGGGGAGTCGGCCGCGCGCCGCATCGCCTTCCGGTAGCCCACGACCGACGCGCGGACGCACGCACGCACCTCGTCCGCGGAGAAACCACGATGGCGGCCGGCCACGGCGAAGCTCGTCGCCAGGCGCTTCACGTCCCATTCGAACGGGCCGGGGAACGTCTCGTCGAAGTCGTTCATGTCGAAGATGAGCCGGCGCTCCGGAGTGCCGAACAGGCCGAAGTTCGACAGGTGCGCGTCACCGCACAGCTGCACAGTGATGCCGGTGTGCGGCGCGGTGGCGAGGTCGGCGGCCATCAGCAGGGCCGCCCCCCGGTAGAACGCGAACGGCGAGGCCGACATCCGCTCGTACCGCAACGGAACGATGTCGAGATCCCGCGTGGTGGCCTGCCCCTCGAACAGCGCGACCGGGTCGGGGCGGTCCGCTCCCGGACGCCACGGGCCCTGGTGTGAGCGAGGGGCACGAGCACGGGCGTCGCGACCGCGGCTCCACCTGGCGACGAACTCCGGCGCGACCGCATCCGGTGGCGCGAACTCGTCGCGCTCCTCGGCGCTTCCGATGTCCCCCATGCCGTACCTCCCACCCGTCTGTCGACGGCGCGGGAGCCGGAGGGCCGGAGGAGGATCCCGGGCCGGATGCGGGCGGCGTCGCACTGCTCATCGTCGCAGTCCGTGGGGGGATCACGGGAAGGGCATCACCCCTTTCGGGCGAGGTCGGGGAGGTGTCGGCGCCGCTCCTCGACCGCGGCCGCAGGGTCAGGCGTCGGATGACGCGGCGCGCTTCGCGCTGGCACCCCGCATGATCCGCGCGACCGCGGTGATCAGGAACAGCTGCCCGGTGATGGCCTCGGCGATGGCGATCCCCTGTCCGGTGGCGCCGACCGGCACCAGGTTGCCGTATCCGGTCGTGGTCAGCGTCGTGAAGGAGAAGAACAGCTGGTTGCCGAGCGAGTCGAGATTCTCGTCGCCGAACATGGGGGTGGGTGAGAACTGAGAGATCAGGTTGTAGACGAACGCGAAGAACATCCCGACCAGGATGTACGCGGTGATCGCCGCCAGAAGGGCCTCCAGGTCGAGGCCGCGTCGGTTGACCTGGTGCGCGATGATCGCCCAGGGAGCGACCAGCAGGGCGATCATCGACGCCGTCGACAGCGGGATCGCGAGCAGAGGACCCTCGACACCGAAGAGGACGGCGGCGACGGCGGAGGCCCCGGCCACCGAGAGCACCACCCACGACACGCGTTGGACGAGGTTCCGGGCCCTGGTCACGTAGAACACCATCGCGATCGTCGCCAGCATCGCGAGGAAGGCCCAGGGGCTCGGATCCGTGCTCGGCTGCGCGGCGCACAGGCCGTAGGAGACGACGAGCAGGACGAGGATGATGGCGTATCCGCGGGCCTGGCCGTCTCGCCGGCGACGCGGGGGCGTGTCGGAGTGCTCCGGCTTCACGGTGTCTGTCCGGGGCATGATCGGTCCTCTTCCGCGCGGTGGACGCGGGGCGCCCACGATGTGCGGCCAGTATCCCAGCGCGAGTGCGCCTCCCCGCTCAGGCCGGTTGCGCGTCGGCCAGAAGGAGAGTCCCTAGGGCTGGTTCGTCACCGCTCGTCTGACCCGTTATGATGGCTAGGTGCATCCGTGCTTTCGGGTCGGATGCCTGGAGACGTCGCATAGTCCGGCCGAGTGCACCACCCTGCTAAGGTGGAGTCCCCTCACGGGGACCAGGGGTTCAAATCCCCTCGTCTCCGCACAAGAACCCCCGCTCAGGCGGGGGTTTTCTCGTTGGTTCCTGCGCGGGGGAATCCGGTGTCGAGTGCGAATCGGGCCTGCCCTCGGGTAGTCTCGCCCGCATGGCAACCGCAACGACGCAGACCCACAAACGCGAGGCGTTCAGCTCGCGGAACGTGTTCATCCTCTCGGCGATCGGCTCCGCGGTCGGCCTCGGCAACATCTGGCGGTTCCCCTACGTCGCCTACGAGGGCGGGGGCGGTGCGTTCCTGATCCCGTACCTGTGCGCCCTGCTCACGGCCGGCATCCCGCTGCTGTTCTTCGACTACGCGATCGGTCACCGTTTCCGCGGATCGGCACCGCTGGCGTTCCGCCGCATGCACCGCGCTGCCGAGCCCCTCGGCTGGTGGCAGGTGCTCATCTGCGTCGTCATCGCCGTCTACTACGCGGTGATCATCGCCTGGGCGGCCATGTACACCTGGTTCTCGGCCCAACTCACCTGGGGTGCGGGCAACGAGAACGACTTCTTCTTCATCGACTTCCTGCGCTCGGCCGACGTCGCCGAGGTGGGCGTGTCCACCGAGTTCGTGCCGCAGGTCGGCATCCCGCTCGTCGTGGTCTGGCTGATCGTGATCGTCATCATGGCGCTGGGCGTGAAGCGTGGCATCGGCCGGGCGAACATGATCCTGATGCCGTTGCTCACCATCATGTTCGCGATCCTCGTGGTGCAGTCCCTGTTCCTCCCGGGTGCGATGGACGGCCTGAACGCGTTCTTCACCCCGAACTGGGAGGCTCTGGCCGATCCCGGGGTCTGGGCATCCGCCTACGGCCACATCTTCTTCTCGCTGTCCGTCGCCTTCGGCATCATGGTGACCTATTCCTCCTACCTGAAGCGCAAGACCGATCTCACCGGCTCCGGACTCGTCGTCGCCTTCGCGAACTCGGGCTTCGAGATCCTCGCCGGGATCGGTGTCTTCGCGGCTCTCGGCTTCATGGCGCAGGCGCAGGGCACGGAGGTCGCCGGCGTCGCATCCTCCGGCATCGGACTCGCCTTCATCGCCTTCCCGACGATCGTGTCGCAGGCGACGGGCGGGTCGATCATCGGGGTGCTGTTCTTCGGGGCACTGGTGTTCGCCGGTGTCACCTCTCTGATCTCGATCCTCGAGGTGATCGTGGCCGCGCTGCAGGACAAGCTCGGCTGGGCTCGGGTGCGCACCACGCTCACGGTCGCGATCCCGCTGGCGATCATCTCGATGGCGCTCTTCTCCACGACCACGGCCTTGTCGGTGCTCGACACTGCGGACGCCTTCGTCAACTCCTTCGGCATCATGGCGGTCGCGCTGGTGGCCGTGATCATCGTGGCCTGGCTGCTGCACAAGCTGCCGGTGCTGGTGGAGCACCTGAACCGGCGCTCCAGCTTCCGTGTGGGGACGATCTGGAAGGTGCTCGTCGGCGTTCTCGCGCCGGTGGTGCTCGGATACCTCTTCATCAGCGAACTGATCGCCAAGACCTCCGAGCCGTACAGCGGCTACCCTGGCTGGTTCCTCGCGATCTTCGGCTGGGGGATGGTCATCGCGCTGGTCGTGCTGGCTCTGATCCTGTCGGCACTGCCGTGGAGCGGGCGCTCGCACGCGAAGGACGATCCCGAGTACGACGAGTTCCTCTCGAAGGAAGAATACGAACCGGATGCGGAGACCTCGGCGATCCCGCTGATCGACACGACCACGAAGGGAGCCGGCGCATGACCACGACAGCGATCGTCATGATGATCATCGCGATGGTCACGGTCTGGGGCGGCCTGGTCGCCGGGATCGTGAACCTCGCGCGCCATCCCGAGGAGTCGGAGACCGAGCCCGCGCCGCCCGTCGAACTCTGACGGTGATCGAACTCTGACGCCGATCGAGTGCGTGCGCTGATCGCATCGGACCGCAGAAGTCGGGTCGCGATGGGTACGCGACGGTGACGATGGTGAGGAAAGGAGGACCTCATGATCGGCACGCTGAACGCACTGATCGACCTGGTCGACGCGGGAGACCCGGGCCAGGAGATCGACGTGGCCTCGTTCTCGCATGAGCACGGGACCACTGAGTATCACCTGCGCCGGATGTTCTCGGCACTCGCGGGCATGCCGTTCTCGGAATACTTGCGTCGTCGTCGGATGACCCTCGCCGGGGCGGAGCTCGCTGCGGGCGCCGCGAGTCTGCTCGACGTGGCCGTGCGCCACGGGTACGGGTCGGTCGAGGCATTCGGACGCGCGTTCCGGGCGGTGCACGGAATCAGTCCAGCCGATGCGCGCCGTGACGGGGGTCCTCTCCGCACTCAACCAACGCTCCGGTTCCGCCTGAGCGTCGAAGGGAGAATCCCCATGGACGTCACCATCACCCACCAGCCCGCGCTCGTCCTCGTCGGCCACGCCGCCGAGGTCCCGTTGATCCACCAAGGCGTCAACCCGCACATCCAGGCGCACATCGCTGCGATCCCGTCCCAGGAGCATGCGCGGCTTAAGGATCTCGGCGACGCCGAGCCGTCGGGGATCCTGGCCGTCACCGCTGACATCGAACCGGACGCGCCGGAGGGCACGCTGCTCACCTATCTGCATGGCGTCGCCCTGCAGAGCACCACTCCCGTTCCGGACGACCTCGACTCCCTCCATCTCGAAGCCGGCTCCTGGGCGGTCTTCGCCGCCCGCGGCCCGTTCCCCGAGACGCTGCAGGATCTGTGGGCCGCCACAGCGACCGAGTGGTTCCCGTCGAACCCCTGGCGGCTGCGTCGCGGCCCCTCGATCGTGCGCTACCTCGAGTTCTCAGGGGACTCCGCGTCGTGTGAGCTCTGGCTTCCGGTGGAGCACGGCTGACGCTCGGCCGGGGGCGGGTGGGCATCCGCGCACCACCCGCCCCCGCCTCGCCGCCCCATGTCCGCCCCCCCGTGCGACACTGGGCCCACGGACCAGGGAGGCACATCATGGTGGCCATCGACCCCAAGAAGACGCTCGACGCGTATCGGGCGAAGCGGGGGGAGTTCCGCATCGTCGAGGTGCCGCCCCTGCAGTACCTGATGATCGACGGTGCGGGGGATCCGAACACCTCACCCGCCTACCGGGACGCGGTGTCTGCCCTGTTCCCCGTGGCGTACGCATTGAAGTTCGCGAGTCGGAGCGAGCTCGGCGTCGACACCGTGGTGATGCCCCTCGAAGGGCTCTGGCATGCACCCGACATGGAGTCGTTCACCTCCCGGCGCGACAAGTCGGCATGGATGTGGACGTCGATGATCATGGTCGGCGACCACATCACCGCGTCGATGTTCGCGCACGCTGTGGAATCCGTGGCGCAGAAGGCGGCGAAGAAGAAGGAGCCGATCCCGGCGCTGGATGCGGTGCGGCTCGAGACGCTCGAGGAGGGGACCTGTGTGCAGACGTTGCATGTGGGTCCGTTCGACGACGAGGGTCCGGTGCTCGACGACCTCCACCACCGGTTCATTCCCGAGAACGGTCTGCAGATGCGCGGACGCCACCACGAGATCTACCTGAGCGATCTGCGTCGCACCGACCCTGCGAAGCTGCGCACGCTCCTCCGGCAGCCGGTGACGCGGGGCGTCTGAGCGGTGGGAGCCGGGAACGCAAGCCCCTCCGCGGCCTCCCGCACGACGGATACGCTTCAACGATGAGCACGGTCAAACACGTGGCGCGCGTCGCCAAAGGGTCCTCCGCATTCCGGCGGATCGCCCGTGCCGGATTCGTCGTCCTCGGCCTGATCCACGTCATCATCGGGTCGATCGCGATCTCCATCGCCGCCGGCGCCTCGGGCGACGCCGACCAGGACGGTGCGATGGAGCAGATCCGCCAGAACCCGGTCGGAGGACTGCTGCTCGTCTTCGTCGCGGCCGGTCTGATCGCGCTGGCCGTATGGCAGATCGCGAGCGCGTTCCTCGCCGCCGACCCGGCAGAGACCAAGAAGTGGGGTCAGCGCGTCAAGCTCTTCGGCATCGCCCTCGCCTACCTCGTGGTCGCCGGCATGGCGCTCATCTACGCCGTGGGCGGCAACGCTGATTCGGAGACCGCCTCGAAAACCCTGAGCGCGATCCTCCTCTCGGCACCGGGAGGGGTCGCACTGCTCGTCGTGGTCGGGCTCTCCGTGGTCGGAGTCGGGGTCGGATTCGTCGTGGGCGGGTTCACCCGCGGCTTCGAGAAGCTGCTCGATCTGCCGTCGGGGGCCGCACGCGGCGGCATCGTGACGCTGGGCGTGATCGGCTACTTCGGCAAGGGCGTCGCGGTGGCCGTGACCGGGGTGCTCTTCGTCGTGGCCGCCGTCACCCAGGACCCGGAGAAGGGCGCAGGGCTCGATGCTGCACTGCACAGCCTGCTCGAGCTGCCCCTCGGCGGACTCGTCCTCGGAGCGGTGGGAGCGGGTTTCGCGGTGTACGGCGTCTTCTGCATCGCTCGGGCCCGCTTCGCGCGCATGTGACCGCGACGTCCGAGAGCGCTCAGGCGGTCGCGGGCTTCTCGCTCCACACCAGCAGGAACGCTCCGAGCGCGATCATGAGTCCTCCGCCCGACGCGCCCATCGCCTCGATGCGTCCAGGCGAGCGGCCGAACCAGTCGCGGGCGGCGCTCGCGAGGAGCACCCACACCGCATCGCAGGTCACACCGATCGTCACGACGATCGCCCCGAGCAGGAAGAGCTGCGCGGGAACGGACCCGGCATCCAGGTCGACGAACTGCGGCAGGATCGCGAGGAAGAACGCGATGGACTTCGGGTTGGTCACCCCGACGACGAAGCCTTCGGCGAACAGCCGCCAGCCCGAGCGTCGCGTGGGTGCGGATGCCATCGCTCTCGCCGCGTCCTTGCGGTGACGGATGGCCTGGATGCCGAGGAAGATCAGGTACCCGGCGCCGAGCACCTTGACGATCGTGAACAGCACGACCGACTGCGCGATCACCGTCCCGACGCCGAGCGCCACGGCCACGACGAGGAGGATGGACCCGACCGCCGTGCCCAGGATGCTGAGGAAGCCGCCCATCCGCCCGAGCGCCATCGCCCGCCCGATGGTGAACAGCACGGTGGGCCCGGGGATCACGACCATGACGAAGGCTGCGACGACGAAGGCGAGCAGCGTGTCCTGGGCGATCATGGGATGAGCCTAGACGCGGAGGCACCGGACGGTCGAGCTCCCGACCGTCCGGTGCCCGCGACCAGCGGCCGCTCGATCAGGCCGTGCCCCAGAAGCGGTCCTCGGCCTCCTGGTCCTCGCTCATCAGCCAGACCTCGGCGATCCGGCCGTCGGCGACCCGGAACACGTCGACCCCGTGCTGGTCGAGATCCTCGTGCCCCTCGCGCTGGGCGCGGAAGCGCACCGTGGCCGAGACGAGGCTGCCGCTCTCGGTCGCCGATTCGGTCTCGAGTGCGAACGTGCCGCCGCTCAGCTGCATGAAGCGACCCAGGTGCGCGAGGATCGCGTCCGGTCCGACATGGTCCCCGGACACCTGGTTCGCCCCCGGCTGGTGCCAGACGGCATCCGGATGGAAGGTCGCGGCCAGCGCTTCCATGTCTCCGGCGGCCATGGCCGCACCGTACTGTCCTACGACGTCGATAGCCGACATGATGCTCCTTCTCGATGGGTCGGTACTGTGGAGCATCCAGCGTCTCGACAGCGGCGCGGTTACTTCAACGTCACCCGGAAGGAGCGGCGAATGTCGAGCACGTGGACGGTGTTCTCCGCCAGCTGCCCCTCGCGCGCCTCGCTCGCGCGCATCGCGAACAAATGGACGGCGATGATCGTCGTGCTCCTGCACGAGCAGCCGTTGCGCTTCGGCGAACTGCACACCCGGATGGACGGGATCGCGAAGAAGGTGCTCGTCGACACGCTTCGTGCTCTCGAACGCGACGGGATGCTGGATCGCGCGGTCGGCCAAGACGGCCATTCGCGCTACCTGCTCACCCCGCTCGGACGCACCCTGTACGAGCCGCTCCAGGCTCTGCAGGTCTGGGCCGAGTCGCATGTGGAGGATGTGCGCGAAGCGCAGGACCGCTACGACGAGGTCGCCGACGCGAAGATGCTCGACGGGCACTGACCGCCTGCGCCCACCCGTCGCCCACAGGTGGGAAACTGGAACGATGAGCGTTTCTCCCGGTGTCGACGTGATCGCCCCCTTGAACGAGGCCGAGGTGCGGCGCATCCGCGGGGACTTCCCCATCCTGGGTGCGCGGGTGCAGGGGCATCCGCTCGTGTACCTGGATTCGGGAGCGACGTCGCAGCGACCGACCGCGGTCCTCGACGCCGAGCGTGACTTCGCCACTTCCTTGAACTCCGCGGTGCACCGCGGTGCGCACACGCTCGCGGCCGAGGCCACAGAGCTGTTCGAAGACGCGCGCGCCGCCGTCGCCCGGTTCGTGGGAGCCGCCGACGACGAGATCGTCTGGACCTCGAATGCGACCGAGGCGATCAACCTCGTCGCGTACTCGATGTCGAACGCGTCGCTCGGGCGCGGGGGAGCCGCCGCCGAGCGATTCCGGCTCCGCGAGGGCGATGAGATCGTGACCACCGAGATGGAGCACCACGCGAATCTCATCCCGTGGCAGGAGCTCGCGGCGCGCACTGGTGCGACGCTGAAGGTCATCCCCCTCGACGACGACGGCGCTCTGCGGCTCGACGCCGCGGCCGAGCTGATCACCCCGCGCACGAAGCTCGTCGCATTCACGCATGTCTCGAACGTGCTCGGAGTGATCAACCCCACCGATCAGCTGGTGGCCCTCGCGCGGGAGGTCGGTGCCCTGACCCTGCTCGACGCGTGCCAGTCCGCGCCGCATCTGCCCCTCGACGTCCGCGCCCTCGATGTCGACTTCGCCGTGCTGTCGGGCCACAAGATGCTCGGCCCCACCGGCATCGGCGCCCTCTACGGTCGCCGCGAGGTGCTGGCCGCCCTGCCGCCGTTCCTGACGGGCGGGTCGATGATCACGACGGTCACCACGACCGAGGCCGAGTACCTTCCGCCGCCGCAGCGCTTCGAAGCCGGCACACAGCGCGTCTCGCAGGCGATCGCGCTCGCCGCGGCTGTCGGCTACCTGACCGAGGTGGGGATGCCGCGCATCGCCGCGCACGAGGCGGCCTTCGGGCGCCGACTCGTCGACGGGCTGAGCGCGATCGACGGGGTGCGCGTGCTCGGCGCCGGAATCGATCTTCCCCGTGTGGGCCTGGCGAGCTTCGATGTCGAGGGCATCCACTCGCACGATGTGGGGCAGTTCCTCGACGACCTCGGCATCGCCGTGCGCGTCGGCCACCACTGCGCGCAGCCGTTGCACCGACGTCTGGGCGTGACCTCGTCCACCAGGGCGAGCACCTACCTGTACACGACCGATGCCGAGGTGGACGCCGTGATCGAGGGCGTCGCCGGAGCGATCGACTTCTTCCGGAGGGGCGCATGAGCGACCTGCAGAACCTGTACCAGGAGCTGATCCTGGACCACTCGCGCACGCCGCACGGCTACGGACTCCGCGAGGAGATCCCGGGGCAGTCCCACCAGCTGAACCCGACCTGCGGTGACGAGATCACCCTCCAGGTGCATCGCGACGCCGACGGCAGCGTCGAGGCTATCGCCTGGGAGGGCCACGGGTGCGCGATCTCCCAGGCCTCGGCCTCCCTGCTGGCGGAGCTCGCCGAAGGACTCAGCGTCGAAGACCTCGAGGTGCGCATCGCGGCATTCCGTGAGGCGATGCGATCCCGCGGCAAGATCGAACCCGACGAGGAGCTGCTCGGCGACGCCGCGGCCCTCGGCGGAGTGTCGAAGTACGTCGCCAGGGTCAAGTGCGCCATGCTCGCCTGGGTCGCCGCAGAGGACGCGCTGACCCGCAGCTGAGGTGCAGGATGGAGGCATGCCCCTGCACCTGACGCCTCTGCCCGCCGCGCGCTTCGACGAGTGGAGGGCGGCGTCGCGGCAGCGCCTCATCGACGGCAACAGGCGATCGGGACGACGCCTCGGTGCAGACGCGGTCAGCCACGTCGAGCACACCTTCGACGAGCTGTTCCCCGAAGGCGTCGCGACATCGACGGCGTGGGTCGCGAGCATCGTGGACGATGCGGATGGCGAGCTCGGAACGCTCCTGCTGGCCCTGAACGGTCAGAAGCTGCTCCTCCTCGACCTCGTCTTCGAGACGACGTCGACCGATGCCCGGCCCGACGATCTTCTCCACAGCATCCTGCAGATCGCCCGCGACAGGGGCGCGACGCAGATCGCCATGCCGCTCTTCCCGCAGGACGCGGCCGCACGGGCATTCGTCGAGGGACGCGGGTTCGAGGTCGCCTCGATCCAGATGGTGCTGGAGCCGCTTCCGGTGCGCGAGGTCGCCGGGCACGTCGATGTGCGGCCGATGACCGCGGAGCGCTTCCCCCGTTTCGTCGCCGCGTCTGAGGAGGGTTTCGCGCACGACCTCGTCGAGTCCGGCCGGTACACGCCGGAGGAGGCCGCCGCCGAGTCGCATCGTCAGATGCGGGCGGAGCTTCCGGACGGACTCGATACCGAGGGGCAGGAGCTCTTCACCGCCACCGTCGCCGGCACCGAGGTCGGCATCCTCTGGTTCGGCATGCGTCGGCGCGACGGCCGACCGCAGGCGTTCATCCTCGACATCGAGGTGGCGGCGGATCAGCGCCGCAAGGGGTACGGGCGCGAGCTGATGCACGCCGCCGAGCGCGAGGCCCGCCGGCTCGGCGCGGAGTCGATCGGGCTGCACGTCTTCGGCTTCAACGAGGGAGCGGTCGAGCTCTACGAACAGCTCGGCTACCGGCGCACCGAGGAGAGCCTGCTGCGCGACCTCTGATCCGCGGTCACGAGACGACTCGACGGGAATAGCCGCGCGCGCCTGACGTTGGTCCCCACATGACAACTCTCGGAATCATCGGTGCAGGACACATCGGCAGCCAGGTCGCGCGCGTGGCGATCGCGAACGGCTACGACGTGGTGATCGCCAACTCCCGCGGGCCGGAGACGCTCGCCGATCTGGTCGCCGAACTCGGCTCGAAGGCTCGGGCGGCCACCGCGCAGGAGGCCGCTGCCGCTGCCGACGTCGCGGTCGTCACGGTGCCGCTCCGCGCCATCGACGACCTCCCCGCCGAGCAGCTCGCCGGCAAGATCGTCCTCGACACGAACAACTACTACTTCGAGCGGGACGGCCACATCGAGGCCCTCGACAAGGGCGAGACGACGACGTCGGAGCTGGTGCAGCGCGCCCTCCCTGACTCGAAGATCGCGAAGGCGTTCAACCACATCTTCGCTTCGGAGATCACGTCCGACGGCACACCTGCCGGCACCCCCGATCGTCGCGCACTGGCCACGGCCGGTGATGATGCGGAGGCCGTCGCCTTCGTGACCCGCTTCTACGACGAGGCCGGATTCGACACGGTCAATGTGGGGCCGCTGAGCGAGTCCTGGCGAGTCGAGCGAGACCGTCCCGCCTACGTGGTCCGGCAGAACGCCGAGGAGCTCACCGCGAACCTCGCGATCGCGAACCGCCTGCCCTGAGCACCGGTGCGGCGGGGAGGCGGAGAGCTCCCTCGCCGCAGGGCCCGCACCCACGCGACCCTTGGGATACCAAAAGTTGAGGAACACCGCCCGGAGTGCGAGAATGCCCAGATGGCGGGGGCTATGGCAGCAGGCGGCGAACTCGAGTCGGTGAGAGTCACGCGCGTCCTTCGCGACGACATCATCCTCGGGCGGCGCAGACCGGGAGCACGGCTCGTCGAGCGCGACATCGCGGCGGAGCTGAACGTCTCCCGGCTCCCGGTTCGCGAAGCCATCCGCACGCTCGTGGCCGAGGGGATCGTCGTCGCACGCCCCCGTACCTGGGCGGTCGTGCGGGAGTTCACCCACCGCGACATCCAGGACTTCGCCGAGGTGCGCGAGGCCATCGAGACGCTGATCTTCGTCTTCGCAGCCGAGCGGCACGATGAGGCCGGGATCGCCCGCATCCGTAGAGCCTACGAACGCGAACTCGAGGCCGCTCGCGCCGAGGACTCCGAGGCGGCCAGGGTCGCCGCGGCGGAGTTCCACGAGATCGCCGTCGAGCTCGCGGCGAACGAGATGCTCGGCGAGCTCATCGCCGTCTTCCTCACGCGTCTGCGCTGGTTGTTCGGACAGCACGACGACCTGCTCGCGATGGCGGACGAGCACCGCATCATCCTCGAGGCGATGACGGCGCGCGACACCGAAGCGCTGCGTCGGATCGTGCCGGCGCACTTGGCCAGCGGACAGTCCGCAGCCGAGCGACGTCTCGCCGAGCGCGGCGATCTGAGCGCCTGACCCGTCGGGCCCACCGTCTCTCGCGGTCGGGGGACTGCAGAGACGGCTCCGGTTGTATATTGGGGCGATCGGAGTCGGTCCGGAACTGTTGCGCTGTCCTGGGGAGCGAGATGCGGAATCTTGCTGTCGCTGTCGGATGCCTCCTGCTGGTCGGTGGGATCTCGCTCGTCGTGATCGCCGACCAGGAGCGTCTGGAGTCGATCGCCGCGGTCAAAGCGGAGATCGTGAGGATCGAGCGCGCGCTGGATGAATCTCGCGGCGAGAACCTGGAGCTCGCAGAGAAGCTCACAGCCCTTCGCTCGCAGCTCGCTGATCAGGACGCGGACATCGCCGACACGACGGGATTCCTGCCGTGATCCGGCGCGTGCTGGCTGTCACGGTCGCGGCCTCCGTGCTGCTCGTCGGGGGGATGGTCGGCAGAGCCGACGCTCTCGAGAACGAGAGATCGGCAGCCATCGCGCAGCTCGAGGCCCTGAACGACCGATATCACGACGCCAGTCAGCGCACTGACTACCTCGACGCCGCCGTCGGCCGCGCGGAGCAGGAAACCGCAGAACGTGCCGCGGTCCTCGCCCTGCGCCCGGCCTTCCTCGCCGAACTGCAGGCGCTGACCACCGCGCTCCAGGGGGCGGAGGGGCGGGTGGACACGGCCACGCATCGCGCCGCCGCACTCTCGGCGCAGCAGACTGTCGTCGCAGAGAAGGAGAACCCCGACACGGTCGCCGCGGCCACGGCCACCGTCCACGCGCTCGCCGAGAAGGTGGGCACCGAGGTCGCCTCGTGGCAAGCGGCTCAGAGCTCGGGCCCCGGTGGGCCGGCATGGTCGTCGAGCGGCCCGGACGGGTATGCGCGGGTGCGGGCAGCCCTCGACCTCGTCGGGGGCGGGGGCGTCGGGCTCTACGAGTCCTCGTCGTGTGCGGGCGGCAACGCCCCGGCGTGCGCCAACAGCAACGGATACATCAAGTACCGCGCCGACATCGTGAACTGGAGCGATGGTCGGCTGACCTGGGCCATGGCGCACGAGCTCGCGCACATCTACCAGTTCCGCGTGTGGGGCTCGCTCACGTCGTCCGGAGCCTACGGGGCGCTGTTCGGCAGCGACCCCGAGTTCCTCGCCAACTGCATGGCCGTGGTGCGGGGGTACCCCGGATCGGTCAGCTGCGACGGCGAGCAGCAGGCCTGGGCCTCGGGCATCTGGGTGGGCGCCGTCCGCTGAGCGGAGTCGCTCACAGGCCCGGATCAGTCCGCCGGTGTCGTCGTGTCGATGGCGGCACGCAGCGGCCGCCGCATCACCCGCCAGTACGACGACGGCGCGACGCGGGTGAGCACATCGATCAGGCGGGCCTCGCGTCCGACCATGGTGCGCGCGGAGCGTCGTTCGGTCGCCCGGACGATGCGCGCCGCCGCGTCCGCGGGCTCGGTGTGATACATCCGGGCCTGCGCGGCGGCGGCGCGGGCGGCCATGGCCGGATCGATCGCGGCGGCGTACCGCCCGTGCAGGATGATGCCGGTGCGCACGCCCGCGGGGTAGACGGCGCCGACGCTGACCGAGGTGCCCTCCAGCTCATGCCGCAGTGCCTCGGAGAAGGCGCGCACGGCGAACTTGCTCACGGCGTAGGGGATGCGTCCGGCGGGGGCGGCGAGTGCGTAGACGCTCGCCAGGTGCGTGATATGCGCGGCCGGAGCTGCGCGGAGCGCGGGGAGGAGTGCCTTGGTGATCGAGACCGTGCCCCACAGGTTCACATCGGTGAGCCAGCGCATCTCCTCCATCGTGAGCTGGTCGATGTCGCCGAGCATCGATGATCCGGCGCACGTGATCAGGGCGTTGATGCGCGGGTGCCTCTCGGCGATGCTCGCGGCGGCGGCGAACACGGCGTCGTCATCGCGCAGGTCGACCACATGCGTCGTCACGTGGGCGTCGGTGAGTTCCGCGGCGATGGTCGCGAGCGCCGCGGCGTCGTGATCGATGAGCGCGAGGTGAGTTCCTCGACCGGCGAGCAGGCGCGCGATGTCGGCGCCCATCCCGTTGGCGGCTCCGGTGATCACGGTGGTGCTGCCGGTGAGGTCGAGGTGCTTCATGTGGCTCCTGCGGCGCGCGATCCGGGTGTGAACCCGCGGATGTCGGATGGGTGGGGCAAGCTGATTCCGAACCATTCTGGCCGACACCGGGCCGCAGTGATACCGGTACGCTCAAGGAGAGGAGGTACCGGTGGGACGGACAGCGGATGCCATCGCCGAAGGCGTTGCGATCGCGACCGCTGCTGCGCGCCTCGCGGTGAAGAACCACATCCTCATCGGCACCATCGCCGAAGACGGTGTCTTCGACATGGACAAGTACATCGACGATGCGCGTGAGGCGCTTCGCGCCATGGCCGAGGAATCGGAAGAGGCTGCGGCCACCGTCACCGCCCTCCGCAAACGCGCGAGAGGTCGGCACTCCGATCCGGTGGGAACGCACGACTATCGCGACCGCGATGTGCGCAACCTCCGCCGTCGGGCCAAGCAGTCCACGGGTGTGGCCGTGCGTCTGCGCGAGATCATGCAGGACCGCGAGCGCCTCGCCGAGATCGTCGAGGAGGCGAGAGACGCCGCCTGGGCCGACGTGCGCCACAACCTCGATCGTCGCCTGCGCGTCGAAGGCATGCGTCCCGATCAGGATCCCGACTACAACCGCATGCGCGAAGCGCGTATGCAGGCGCTTCGGCTCGTCGATCTGCAGGCGCTCTCGTCAGAGCAGAGAGCCAAGGCCAAGCGGCGGAAGAAGCAGCAGAAGGCGGCCTCGGCCGACGAGTGAGGCCTCGTTTCGCTTTCCCGTCGCGACTGTTGTAGGCTGTTCTACGGCCCGCTGAGCGGGCTGGGCGCCCGTAGCTCAATGGATAGAGCATCTGACTACGGATCAGAAGGTTAGGGGTTCGAGTCCCTTCGGGCGCACACTGTGTTGAGACAGTAAAGGAACGGCTTCCACTTCGGTGGGGGCCGTTTCTGCGTTCAGAGCAGGCTCGTGATGGCCGGGTCGCGGTGCGCGACCTCAGCGGCCGTGGCGACGATGACCTCGCGGATCGCGGCGACGGCGACGGCAGGGGTCACATCCGCACGGTGGGCGAGGCTCACGGTGCGGGTCATCATCGGATGCGTCAGTCGAACCGACCGCAGGGCGGGCCGATCGAGCAGCACCATCGCCGGGACCACCGCGACACCGACACCGCGCTCGACGAAGCGCAGCACCGCATCCATCTCGGCGCCCTCGAGCACGTGGGTGGGCCGGAGCCCCTCCGAGCGGAAAGCGGCATCGGTCGTCGCGCGGAGCTCGTAGGTCTCGTCGAGAGCAATCAGCGGGAGCGTGGCGAGGTGGGCGAGGCTCATCGCGGGCATGGTCGAGACCGGCGGCTCGGCGGCGGCGGAGATCACGACGAGCTCTTCGGCGAGCAGCGGGGTGCGCGTGAGGCTGAAGCCCGAGGGCGGTGGGCCGTCGGATTCGGTGATGAGGGCGATGTCGACGGCGCCTACGGCGAGCTGTTCGACGAGCCGGCGGGAACCGCTCTCGGTCAGATGCAGATCGACGCCCGGATGACTCGCGTGGAAGGAGCGGATCGCCTCGGCGACCAGGCTGATGCAGAGCGTGGGCGGCGCACCCAGGCGTACGCGTCCGCGGCGGAGTCCTGCCAGCTCGCCCATCTCGTCGCGGATGGCATCGGCCTCGGCGAGCATGCGCTGTGCGCGGGGGAGCAGCGTCTCGCCCGCAGCCGTGAGGGCGATGTGGCCGCGTGCGCGGTGGAACAGCTCGGCGCCGAGCTCGCGTTCGAGCGTCGAGATCTGCCGGCTCAGCGACGGCTGTGCCAGGTGCAGGTGCTCGGAGGCGCGGGTGAAGTGTCCGAGACGCGCGACCTCGACGAACCCGCGGAGCTGCTCGAGGTTCATGGCCATAGCCTACCCGCATCGTTTCCAGTCGAACTATGCATTGGAGTTATTAGGATCGCCTAACTAGCGTGGATCGCATGGCTACGCGCGAACGACAGATATCCACCACGGTCCTCGTCATCGGCACCGGCGGCTCCGGGCTGCGGGCGGCGATCGAGATCGCCGAACACGGTGTCGACGTGCTCGCCGTCGGCAAACGCCCGAGGCAGGATGCGCACACCTCGCTCGCCGCCGGCGGCATCAACGCGGCGCTCGGCACCATGGACGCGGATGACAGCTGGCAGCAGCACGCGGCCGACACCATCAAGGAGAGCTACCTGCTCGCCAACCCGCACACGGTCGAGATCGTCACTCAGGGCGCCGAACGCGGCATCCGCGACCTCGAGCGCTGGGGCATGGACTTCGCCCGCGAAGACGACGGTCGCATCTCCCAGCGCTTCTTCGGTGCCCACACCTTCCGCCGCACGGCCTTCGCCGGCGATTACACGGGCCTGGAGATCCAGCGCACTCTGGTGCGCAAGGCCGAGCAGCTCGAGGTCCCGATCCTCGATCACGTCTACATCACGCGCCTGCTCGTGCGCGACAACGTGGTGTTCGGGGCCTACGGCTTCGACCAGGCCGACGGCACCCGCTACCTCATCCACGCCGACGCCGTCATCCTCGCCGCCGGCGGACACAATCGCATCTGGCGGCGCACCTCCTCCCGCCGCGACGAGAACACGGGTGACTCCTTCCGTCTCGCCGTCGATGCGGGCGCCAGGCTCCGCGACCCCGAGCTCGTGCAGTTCCACCCGTCCGGCATCATCGAGCCGGAGAGTGCAGCGGGCACCCTGATCTCCGAAGCGGCTCGCGGGGAAGGCGGCATCTTGCGCAACGCTCTCGGCGAGCGGTTCATGGCGAAGTACGACCCCGAGCGGATGGAGCTGTCGACGAGGGACCGCGTCGCGCTCGCCGCGTACACCGAGATCCAGGAAGGACGCGGCACCGAGAACGGCGGCGTCTGGCTCGACGTGTCGCACCTGCCCCGAGAGACGATCATGACCCGTCTGCCCCGCGTCTACCAGACGATGATGGAGCTGCAGATGCTCGACATCACGACAGATCCGATCGAGATCGCCCCGACCGCGCACTATTCGATGGGCGGCGTCTGGGTGCGATCGGAGGACCACCAGACCGACGTCGACGGGCTCTACGCAATCGGCGAGGCCTCCAGCGGATTGCACGGCGCGAACCGCCTGGGCGGGAACTCGCTCATCGAGCTTCTCGTCTACGGGCGCATCGTCGGGCAGGCGGCCATGGAGCATGCGGCGGGTCTCGACGCCCAGCGTCGCTCGGCGTCGGCGGTCGCCGAGGCCCGCGCCGAGATCGATGACCTGCTCGCCGCGGAAGGACGCGAGAACGTGCGTGCCCTGCAGCGTGCGATCCGCAACCTCATGACCCGGTACGCCGGTGTGGTGCGCTCGGAGGAGGGGCTGCTGGCAGGCCTCGCCGACCTCGACATGATCGAGGGGCGCATGGAGGACATCGGCATCCACCCCGACATCGCGGGCTTCCAGGACCTCGCGCACGCGTTCGACCTCAAGGCCTCAGCGCTCGCCGCCCGCGCCACGCTCGAGGCCGCACTGGAGCGTCGCGAGACGCGCGGATGCCACAACCGCAGCGACTTCCCCGACAGCGATCCCACGCTGCAGGTGAACCTGGTGTGGTCGCCGAAGGACGGCGTGACCCGGGAGGCGATCCCCGAGATCTCGCCCGAGATCGCCGAGCTCATGCGCGAGGTCGACATCACGGGCAAGCTCGTCGAGTAGTCGCGGACCCGACTCGCTCCGGGTCGCACTTTCTGCCGTCCGATCTCCGATCAGGCGGCAGAAAGTGCGACCGGAACCGGCTCGCCGGGGCGACGCTCAGTCGGCCTGCGGCTCCTCGGTGTCGATCACGCCGATGCCGACGGCCTCATGATCGGGCTCGGCCTCGTCGCGCTGGGGTGCTTTGGGTTCCTCGCCCGGAGCCTTCTCGGTGCTCGGCTCCTGCAACTGCTCGGTGCTCGGCACCTCATCGGGGTCTGCCTGCTCAGCGGACTCGGCCTGTGCGGGGGAGGCATCCGGCGCGGGCGACTCCGCCGTCACCTCTCCCGCATCGGCGCCCGATGAGGGTGTGGGTGTGGGAGCCTGCGTCTCGGGAGACGGTTCCTGCTCGGGTGTGCTGTTCGTCATGATCGTCCCTTTCGCGATGTCGTCGCCATCAGGATGCCGTCGCAACCGCACCGGATGAAGGGGCTTGACGCGGCCTCAGAAGTGCATCTGCTTTAGCGTGCCGTACTTGATCAGCAGCTCCTCGAGAGCGTCGCCGTCTTTGTACTCCACGCGCACGGTCTTGCCGGTGCCGCCCGCGAGAACGATGTCGGGACCGTTAGAGAACAGCAGCGTCGACCAGGGCGAGGTGAACACGATCGCCCCTGCGGCATCCCTGGCCGTGACGCCGTCGGCATCAAGCGCGATCTCGACGATCTTGTCGGACCCCTTCACCGGGAAGACGGCGGGGAACTCGCTTCCCTCCCATTCGCGGAAGTAGGCGCTCAGGCCGATCTTCGCCTGCGGGAAGCCGGCACGCAGACTGCGTCCGATCCGCGAGACATGCACCTCATGCTCGGCGCGTTCTCCCTGATCATCGGTGATCGCGACCGTGACGGTCCCGCCGATCGGGTAGGTCTGCCGGAACAGCTCCTCCTGGCGCTTGTCATCCGGTGCCAGGTCGCTGCTCTCCAGGAACGGCTGCTCGCCGATCCACCCGGTGCGCACGCTCCAGGTGCGGGTCGTCGCCTTGCTCTTCTTGCGCGAGCTGAGAACGCCGAACACGACGATCAGCACGAGCACGAGCGCGCCCGCCGCGAGGAACAGCAGGATCCCGGTGTCATCACTCATGCGATCAGGTTAATGGGGGTGAACTGAAGAGGGGAAGGCGGCGTACCCTGGACGAGTGACTGCGTACGTCTCGGCCTTCGACCTGTTCTCCATCGGAGTGGGGCCCTCGAGCTCCCATACGGTGGGCCCGATGCGCGCGGCCCTGGACTTCGTCCACCGGCTCGGCGCGAGCCAGACGCTCAGCGCGGTGTCGCGGATCGAGTGCACGCTGTTCGGTTCGCTGGGAGCGACCGGTATCGGACACGGAACGCCGGATGCCGTCGTGGCGGGGCTGCGGGGATTGTCGCCGGAGAGCTGCGACCCTGCGGAGGTGCGTTCGGCCTGGACCGAGTACCCGGCGGGTGAGCCGCTCACTCTCGATGGCCAGCAGCAGATCCCGTTCGCGAAGACCGACATCGTCTTCGCGCCACGCACCAGGCTGCCCGGTCATCCGAACGCCATGACGATCACCGCGTGGGACGCCGCCGGCGCGACGATCGCCGAGGAGACCTACTACTCGATCGGCGGAGGCTTCATCCGGCGTGAGGGGGAAGAAACGTCGATCACCTCTGCCGGCTTCCCCTATTCCTACGCGGATGCCGCGTCGCTGCTCGCCCTCTGTGACGAGAACGGACTGTCGATCGCCGAGGTCGCGCGACTGAACGAGACTGCGGTGCGCAGCGAGGAAGAGGTCGCTGCCGGGCTGGACGCGATCTGGAATGCCATGTCGGCGTGCGTCGATGCCGGCCTGCACTCCGACGGTGTGCTGCCCGGCATGCTCAAGGTGAAGCGGCGGGCGAGCACGATCCGTGCGCAGCTCGATGAGGTCGAGGCCGACGGGCACCGTGAACTCCCCGGCGAATGGCTCGGGGCTTTCGCGCTCGCGGTCAACGAGGAGAACGCGGCGGGCGGGCGCGTCGTCACTGCACCCACGAACGGTGCGGCCGGCATTCTGCCCGCCGTAGCGATGTACTGGTGGCGGTTCCTTGCCGACTCCGGGCTCGGTGCCGGCAATGCCGTGACGCCCTACGGCGAGCTGGTCGGAAGTGCGCTGCTGGGCTTCGGCCCTGACGGTCGCAGCCTCGCCGCGCAGGTGGATGCCGACCTCGATCCCGAGCAGACGGCCGAGGCCAACCGCCGCCGTGGCATCCGACGTTTCCTGCTGACGGCGACCGCTCTCGGCTCGCTGTTCAAAGCGAACGCCTCGATCTCGGGGGCGGAGGGCGGATGTCAGGCCGAGGTCGGATCCGCCTGCGCGATGGCCGCGGGTGGCCTCACCGCGGTGATGGGAGGCACGAACCGTCAGATCGAGAACGCGGCCGAAATCGCGATGGAGCACCACCTCGGTCTCACCTGCGACCCGATCGGCGGGCTCGTGCAGATCCCGTGCATCGAGCGCAACGCGATCGCCGCCTCGACCGCCGTGACCGCCGCGCGTCTCGCGCTGCGCGGAGACGGCAGCCACTACGTGTCGCTGGATGCCGTGGTCGAGACGATGCGCCAGACCGGCGCCGACATGTCGACCAAGTACAAGGAGACCAGCGAGGGCGGACTCGCGGTCAACGTCATCGAGTGCTGAGCGCCACTGGCGCGCCGTGTCGGTAGTCGCGGATAGCCTCCTCGGAGACCGACCGAGGAGAGTGTGATGGATCCGTTCTGGGACCCGCGCAGCAAGCGCCGGCCCCAGCAGCCGGTCGTCGCCGTGCATCCGACCGATGACGCGCCCACGCCCGGCGCGCAGTGGCCCACAAGCATCCCGGCCGTCGCCCAGGTGCTGCGGGAGGGTATCGATCTCGACCCCGGAGTGACATTCCTCGTCGGCGAGAACGGCAGCGGCAAGTCGACCATCGTCGAAGGGGTCGCGATCGCCTACGGATTGTCGCCCGAGGGCGGGTCGCGCCAGGCGAAGCACAGCACGCGCCCGACGGAGTCGCCGTTGTCGGAGTGGTTGCGGCTCCAGCGTGGCGTGGGTGCGAACCGGTGGGGTTTCTTTCTGCGCGCCGAGACGATGCACTCGTTCTACACGTACCTGGAAGAGAACCCCTCGCCCCGCGGCGACGTCGCCTTTCACGAGATGAGCCATGGCGAGTCGTTCCTCGCGCTGCTGGAGAGCCGGTTCGATGAGCCGGGGTTCTACTGCCTCGATGAGCCCGAGGCCGCACTGTCGTTCTCCTCGACGCTCGCGCTCATCGCCGTGCTGCAGCGCATCGTCGACGAGGGGGGCCAGGTGCTGTGCGCCACGCACTCTCCCGTGCTCGCCGCGTTGCCCGGGGCGCGCATCCTCGAGGTCGGTGACTGGGGCATCCGCTCCGCCGAGTGGAACGACCTCGAACTCGTGAATCACTGGCGGTCGTTCCTCGACTCGCCTCCGCGCTACCTGCGTCATCTGCTCGACTGACCTCGGCTCGATCCGCGGCGCACGTCGCAGGCTGGCGAGTCGTTTCACGCCAGCTGCGGCACCGCGCGGCAGCACTCACGCTGCGGCTGCGCACGCATTGAGACGCCGGCCGAGGCCCCTCTCAGTGAGTGGAGCGTCAGCGGGCGGAGCGGTTCTTGGTGTGCCTGGTCGGTGCGGTGGCCCAGGGATCCTCGGGCCACGGGTGCTTCGGATACCGGCCGCGCATCTCGGCGCGCACCTGGGCATACGGGCCCGACCAGAACGAGTTCAGGTCATCGGTGACCGCGAGCGGGTGTCCGGCGGGGGACAGCAGATGGAAGAGCACCGGCACACGCCCGTCGACCAGCCGGGGAGTCTCGGCCCACCCGAAGCACTCCTGCAGCTTCACCGCGACCACGGGCCGGGCGTCGGGGTCGTCGGGCGCCGGGTAGGCGATGCGGATGCGGGAGCCGGTGGGAACTTCCAGACGCTCGGGCACGAGCTCGTCGAAACGCACGGCCTCGGGCCACGGCAGCAGTCGGCGCAGCGCCGACGTCAGATCCAGTCGCGCGGCAGGAGTGCCGGACGCCAGTGCGTCGAGCTCCGGCGCAAGCCAGGCGTCGAGGGCGGCGAGCAGCCCGGCGTCCGAGACATCCGGCCACGGCGACCCCAGTTCACGATGCAGCAGCGCCAGACGACGCCGCAGCTCGGTGGCGGTGGCGGACCACGTGAACATGCCCAGCCCCTCGCGCTGCAGCGCGCGGCGTACGGCGTCGCGGCCCTCTTCGGCCGATGCGCGCACCGGTGCCGAGGAACGCAGGATCGCTCCCACGCGCCGCTCGCGTCGTGCCTGCAGGCGACCTGCGACGAACTCTGCCTCGACGCGGTCGGTGAGCAGGTGGCTCGCCGCGTGCTCCATCTGCTCCTCGGTGAGCATCGCCGCCGACCGGACGATCGCCCCGGATCCGGCGGACCCGCGCCCGGACGCGCGCGCGACGTCGGCGATGGCCAGCCACTCGACCGCCGCGAGCGGGCCGGTCACTCCCGCGCGGGTGCCGGATGCCAGCAGGAAAGTCGCCCCGTCGGCCGAGCGGTCCACGCGACGCGCGACGCGCTCAGGGAAAGCCAGCGCGATCACGAGGCCGACGCCGTCGAGGTCGGAGCGCAACCCCGGTGTCGCCGTGCTCAGACGCTCGAGACGATCCGCGTCGGTGCGCCAGCGGCGGGCATCCGCCGTGCGTCCGCCTCGCAGGGCGATGAGTGCCTGCGCGACATCGGAGTCCGCGGAGCGCAGGTCGCCGCCCACCAGCGCGACGACCTCGGCGGCGAGTCGAGCGCCCACCGCTGGACCGCCATCACGCAGCGCGCGTGCGAGCCGCGGATCGGTGGGGATGCGGGCCAGGGCGCGGCCCTCGTCGGTGGCGCGGCCCTCATCGTCGATCGCGCCGAGTCCGTGCAGCACCGTGATGGCGTCGGCCAGGCTGTCAGCGGGCAGGGGGTCGATCAGCCGCAGACCGGCACCGCCCGGCGCACCCCAGCACGCGAGTAGCAGGGCCGCATCAGCCAGGTCGCTCGACGCGATCTCCGGTGTCGGGCGGGCGGGGGCGGCGGCGTAGGTGCGTTCGTCGATGCAGCGGACGACGGTCCCCGGCCCCTGGCGAGTGCCGCGGCCGGCGCGCTGCACGCTCGACGAACGGGAAGCCGCGGCGGTCACGAGCCCCGTCATCCCGCGCGCCGCGTCGCGCTGAGGCGTGCGCGCCAGGCAGGTGTCGACCACCAGCCTCACACCGGGCACGGTGAGCGAGGACTCTGCGAGCGAGGTCGTGACGATGATGCGGGTCTGCTCGTCCTGGCGGCGCCCGCGGATCACGGCATCCTGCTCGGACGCGGGCATGCGACCATGCAGCTCCCGCACGTCGAAGGCGTCGGTCGTGTCGCGGATGCGGCGGGCGATCTCCGACACCTCGCGGGCGCCCGGCGCGAAGACCAGCACATCGGCCGCGGGGTCGTCGCGGCGCAGCTCCCGAGCGGCGGATGCGGTGGTCCGCGCGACGTGATCCAGGAACGCCCAGGTGACACCGCGCTCGTCGAGGCGCGGTGCAGGGCTCGGAGCCCAGCGCTCGGTGAGGGGGAAGGCGGGAACATCGTGGTCGACGATCGGGGCTGGTTGCTCGTCGACGCCGAGGACGGAGGCGATGCGCGCGGCGTCGAGGGTGGCCGACATGGCGATGAGGACGAGGTCGTCTCGCAGCTCGCGTACCTCCGAGAGCAGGCCGATCAGGAGGTCGGTCTCGAGCGCGCGCTCGTGCACCTCGTCGATGATCACCGCATCGACGCCCTGGAGGCCGGGATCGTTCAGCAGCCTCCGCAGCAGGACGCCGGCCGTGACGAATTCGACCCTCGTCTCCTTTGCGACCGCGCGCTCGCCTCGGACGGTGAACCCCACACGAGTGCCGAGCGGGGAACCGTCGAGCTGTGCGAGCCGGCGCGCGGCGGCCCTGGCGGCGACGCGACGCGGCTGGGTGACGATGACGCGGCCGGTCGAACGAGAGGCGAGCAGCGGTGGCACGAGCGTCGTCTTGCCGGTGCCTGGTGGCGCGCTCACCACCGCTGACGTGCTCGTGTCGAGCGTCTGGGCGAGCTCGTCGAGGGCAGCCGCGAACGAGAGTCCTGCGCCGATGGTGGCGAGGTCGAAGGCAGCTGACGTCATCGTCCCAGTCTGCCCGGTCGGCGTCGTCCGGCGTCGTCCACAACTCAGGACGGTTGCGTCCGATGCGGTCAGATCCGGCATTCTGGCCGGCCGCCGGCGACGAATCTCCTGAGTCAGCGATGGGAAAGGGGAGCCCGCACGAAGACAGCGGATGCCGCGACCGGAAGGGCCGCGGCATCCGCTGTCTTCGTGTGGCGGGGACTACTCCGTGTCTGTCGCCGGCGCTGCAGGCGGCGGCGGAGTGGTCGGGTTCGGAACCCGCGTCTGCGCAGGCGCAGGAGCGGCGGCCGCAGCCACACCCTCGCCGATGCCGCGACCGACGGCCTGACCCTGGATGATGCCGGCGAGGTCGAGCCCCGTGGCCGAGTGGACGCTGTCGAACACCGACCGCATCGCGATTGCGCTGTCGGCTCCGACGACGTTCGAGGCGCCGTCTTCGCCCGAGCCTCCGATGATCGACACGTTGCCGATCGCGGCGTAGCCCTTCGAGAACTCCGCCATGATCGAGGGCAGCACTTCGAGCACCCGCTGCGAGAGGAACGCGTCCTGGTTCGACGCGATCGCCTTCGCCTCCGCCTCGAGGGCGGCCGCTCGCGCGTCACCCTCGGCACGGATCGCGTCGGCCTCGGCGCTGGCGCGCAGGCGGCGGGCTTCGGACTCGGCCTCTGCCTGGGACCGCAGCGCGTCTGCCTCACCCTGCGCCTTCGCGACAGCCGCAGCTGCTTCACCGTCGGCGCGTGCCCTGTCGGCCTGGGCCTGCTGCTCGGCGATGCGAGTACGGGCCTCGGCCTGCTTGACCTGCTCGATCGCGGCAGCCTCGGCCGCGCGCTCGCGGGTGTACAGCTCGGCCTGTGCGCGGGTCTCCGCCTCATACCGCTGCGCGTCGGCGACGCGCTTGACGTCGGCGTCGAGCTGAGCCTGCTTGTTCTCGGCCTGCTGCTGCAGAACGGCCTGCTGCGCCTGCTCGCGGGCGAGGTTCTCAGCCTGCTCGGCCTCGGCGCGAGCCCGACCGATGCCGGCGTTGGAGTTCGCAGTGTTGGTGTCGAGCGCGGTCTGCTCGATCAGGTTGGCTTCCTGGTTCGCGATGTTCTTCTGGTTGATCGCGCGGTCGGCGTTGGTCTGCGAGATCTCCGCGGACTGGCGCTTCGCCTGGATCTCAGGAGCACCGAGCGACTGGATGTAGCCGACCTTGTCGGTGATGCCCTTGATCTGGAACGAGTCGAGGATCAGGCCCTGCTCGGCGAGCTCCTGAGAGACATCGGCGGCGATCTGGTCGGAGAACTTCTTGCGCTCGCGCATCAGCTCGACGACCGAGAGGGTGGCCACGATGCCGCGGAGGGCACCTTCGAGCTGCTCGGTGGTGAACTGCTCGATCGCCTTGTCCTGCGAGGCGAAGCGCTCGGCGGCACGGCGCACCAGGATCGGGTCGGAGCCGATCTTCACGATCGCGACGCCGTCGACGTTCAGGGTCACGCTGTCGAGCGACTGGGCCTCGGCGTTGAGGGAGACCTGGCGTGAGCGCAGCGAGATGATCTCGTGGCGCTGCGTGATCGGGTTGACGAGCGACTTGCCGTTCACGATGACCGTGACCGGCGACTCCGACATCTCGGACCTGCTCGAGCCGTCTGCCGAGAGGACTGCGGTCTGCACCTTCTGCTTGCGACCGGAGATCACGAGTGCCTCGTCGGCGCGAGCGACCTTGATCCAGCTGCGTGCGAACAGCAGCAGGATGAGCAGTAGGACGACGACGACGACGACGGCGATTCCGACGATGACGAGGATGCCGACGATTCCGGCGATCTCCATGGATGACCTCCCTGGTTCCCCCCGAGGGGGCGGTCTCGAGCGCGCCGTGGTGCGCGCCTTCGTCCCCCACCCTGCCAGATAGTGCCCGCCCGCGTTGAGGAGACGACGGTTGTGAGCGGGAACAGGAGGACCTCGCACGGCGCTCTGCGCTGTGCAGGGGAGGTCAGCGGGCGCGGAGCTTCTCCGCGAGGTCGCGCAGCGCGCGCAGTTCGTCGTCGTCCAGGCGCGACATGCGGTCGGCGATCGAGCGTCCGTGCACGGTGGCGAGCGCGCGGAAGGCCTTCGCACCCTCGTCGGTGGCGCGGATCAGGGCACCGCGTCCGTCGTCGGGGTCCGCGCATTTCGCCACGAGTCCTCGCGTGACCATGCGGTCGACCAGACGCGAGACGCTGGGCTGACTGATCAGCATGTTCGAGGTGATGTCGCGCAGCCGCGCGGTCATGTCGGGGGAGCGGGTCACCGTGAGCAGCACATCGTATTCGGCCTGTGTGATATCGCTGTGCTCGAAGTCGCTCAACATCTCGGTGAACAACTGGTGCTGCGCGCGGAACAGGCTCTCCCAGGCCTCCAGGGCGAGCTTGCGATCGGTCATCATCACAGGATAGTGCGAACAGTAAAGGGCCGGTCGGAGAGGCTCCCGACCGGCCCTTGTCCCTTGCACCAAGAGTGTCCTGCAATCACATGCGGTGAGTGCCACAGCAAACATTCACCGTGTGATCACTGTATAACGGCGAGATAACGAATGCAACGGTTTGGTCACGGAAAGTTCGGGTGGGTGTCTGTATGTCCGATCTCACGAAAAGTGTCGGAGTCTCACGAAAGCTGTCGGAGCGTCTCACGAAGGTGTCGGAATCTCATGAGAGGTCTCGGTCGCACTCCGTGTCGACGAGACCCGTTGGGTGCTGGACGTACTCTGCCCGTGAGCCGATCCCCAGTCGGGCGATCCTTGTCAGGGCTCAGGACATAGGCCAGAACCGCTCCCCAGGAGAGAGGCTGACTGCCGAATAGGACGTATCCGTCTATGTCGATTGGATCCCTATGGACCTGGCGCAGCAGTGGCTCGCCTCCCCCGCTCCCGGCTCGGCTGTGAAGCGAACGCGCGTCGAGTATCGACTCGACGGTGTTCAACTGGAAGTCGACGCAGTCGATTGCAACGACGTCGCCTTCGAAAGAGGTGCTCCGGTCCATAGTTTCCCCAGTTGGCGCTTGAAGCGGCACTACGACGGATATCACTGGATGGGTGCGCTCGGCGTCTCAATCGGCTTTGAGTCGCTGACAGAGAGGGACTGCCTCATCGAGTTGGACCGCACGCCCGGCGTCGTCGGCGTCGCGAGCCAGCCGATGTGGATTCGGTGGACCGCGGCTGGGGGTATACGTGAGCACTATCCGGACTACTTCGTTCGTCTCGACGGCCGGCAGGCCGTGCTGATGGACGTCAAGCCTGCGCATCAGAGCGATGACGACGTCAGAGCGCAGTTCGACATGACTGCCCTGTTCGCTGCTGAGCGCGGATGGCGGTACGTCGTCTATGACGCCGAATCGCCGATCCGGGGGGGGGGGGGGGGGGGCCTCGCGCCGTTTCGAGATAGCGCGATCAGCGAGGACTCTCCGAAATTGCCCGAGGGTGGCTTGCCGCCAGGCGAGGTCGCCAGCCTGTTCGACGTCGGATCCAAGGGGTACGCGCACTGTTACGCGCTCCTTTGGTTGGGTGCGCTCGAGGCAGATCTTGAGCAACCGCTCAGCAGTATGACAATCGTGTGGGAAAGGAGCGCGTAATGCGCGTTGCGGTCGGCGGGGCCCTCATGTGGCGTCGACGCAAGTACGTGGTTCTGTTCATCGAGAAGGATTCTGCAACACTCCGAGACGACGATGGCTCCGAAATCGAGGTTGCCGTGGACGAACTTGGACGCGAGGCAGCGCCCATGCCTTCGGACACGTCCGGGCTCCTCCATCTGTCTCTGCAGGCGGAGGATATCGAGCCGAGGACGGATCCCTGGCTACAGGCGCGCATCCGCATTGAGGCCTCCCGCAGCGACGTCGGGGTTGGAAAGGCCATTGGGTGTCAGTCCTCTCACAGCATCTGAGCATCCTGCGCCTATCGCCACTGCGGTGATCGTCGTTTTGGCCTCGCCGGCCCGGTCGCGAATGAGCTCGTTGCGTCGCCGTCGATCATAGGCAATCAGACGGCGACGAATGAGGCGATGAGATCCCGCGGTAGACATCCTTTGGCGTCGACGAACCCCGCGTCAGTCGTTAGATTCATGAGCAGAGGAGGCAGGGGATGCTCAACGTTTGGAGTCGGTCTGGGGCGGTAGCGGGGCGAGGTTTTCACTATCAGGACGCGGTTGGTGCGTGGCTCAGCGGTCGGCTGATCGCGGGCGAACTGGATGCGCAACGCATCGTCCCGGAGGGATTCGAAGATCTACATATCGACGGGCCCGAGCTGACGTTCGTGCAGGTGAAGAGCCGACAGGAGAAGCGAGGCGCATTCTCAGTCGGCGAGACTCTCGGATTTCTTGAGGAGATGTGGGCCAAGCACCTGGCCCGCGAAGCAGAAGGCATTGCTTCAGGTCGCTTGATGCTCATCCAAGAGCGAAGCGTCTCCGGGGAGGTCTTCGACGGGCATGCCGCAGTCCTGGCAGACCTGCCTCTGACTCACCCGCTCGTGGAAGGTGTGACGGAGAGACTGGGCTTGGATCATGCCCGAACCCTCCTACAGCTGACGACCTTGATCACTTTGGATTGGCAGGATGCGCAATCCGCCGCGGTGGATGCGATTACATCCGCCTCCGGGGCGGTACGCGGTGCGGCAGAACTTATTGAGCGCCTGCTGCGGATCGACATAGCAACCGCGGCGGATCAAAACGCGGCAGCTCCTGATCCGGACAACGCGGCGTTCGTGAACGTGAGCTCGATCTCGAAGCGAATCGAAGAAGTGCTAATTCTCCTTGACCGGGATGCCCTGGAGCGGGCACTCCTGGATGGCATCTGTGTTCCCGTTCAGTTCTCGAGCGACGCGGCGGCGAACGACTACTACTTGGGCACCGCAGCCCGGCCTTCACACATCGCATCTGGGTTGCCAGCGCCGATGCCGGATATCGCCGCGCAGGCAATCGAAAGCCTGAACTCGGGCGTTTCCGTCCTATTGACCGGTCCTTCCGGAGTCGGAAAATCAACCGCCCTCTGGTCGACGGTCTACACGCGCCGCGACGTCACCTGGTATCGAGTGACTCGCCTCTCGGCCGATGCCATCCAGGCAATCAGAGATCTCCTCACCGCGCGTATACCGAGCCGCCGAAACCAGATCGGTTTGGTCGTGGACGGCGTGGGGACGGGGGAGCTTGTCGGTTGGGACGCAATCAACCAGGCTGCCAGTGATTTCGAAGGCGTCATGCTCCTCGGGACGGTTCGCAACGAGGACCTCGTCAGCGTACAAGATCGGGCCGCGTGCACGATCGTGGAAGTTGCCCTCACGGAGGAAGTCGCCGAATCGCTGCACGAGAATCTTCGGCGACGCGGGTTGACCTCATACGCGCATTGGCGTGAAGCGTACGTCGAAGCGGACGGGCTGACGATGGAGTTCACTTACATGCTCACGCGTGGCCGTCGGCTCCGAGACGTCCTGCGAGACCAAGTGCTCTCTCGCGTGCGGGCACAGCAAGAGACCGAGCTCCAGATCCTCGCCCTGATCGCAACCGCAGGTAGATGGGCGATCTCAGTGCCTATCTCGGAACTGTCGGAGTTTGAGAACGGATCAGGAAGCCTGCGAAGCGCCCTGACGCGGCTGAACGAGGAACACCTCGTCCAAGTCATGAGTGAGTCGGTGCAAGGACTACATCCGGTGAGATCACGATTCCTCTCTGAGGTTCTCCATGAGCTGCCGCCACCGACCGCCAGCATGACGACAGTGAAGCTCGTATCCATGCTTCCCGCTCCTGCCTTACCGGCGCTGTTGGCAGGAATCTCGCAAGATCTCCCGGGTGCCTTACCGGCGGCCGTAGAGGCGCTTATCGTCAGGATGCAGTCAGGCGATAACGCAGATGTTCTTGAAGGGCTTCGCGCCGTGAAGTTCGTCGATCTGAGCGCCCGATCCGGGCTGTGGGTCGAAGTGCTCGATCGACACGATGTGCAACCGCCGTCAAAACTCTTCGCGATCCAATTAGCGCTGATCGATTCGGACCTAGCGAGTTTGCCGTTCCCGGAAAACGTCTCAGCGGCGATTGCAGAGTTGCGCGCCGCAGTGCGCGAGCCGTTCGAGTTTTTGGACAAGGCTGTGCAACGAGTGGGTGTGCGACGACTCGGCGAAGTGATACTCGACTTGCCAGATTCGGCCAGCGTGAACCAGGCCCTCGAACACTCTCGAAGCCTCGCGCCGGCGATCGCCAGCGACCTGGTGCAAACACTGGGGCGGATGCGCGAAGAAGGCCGTCCCGTCAGATCACTCGAAGTTGAGCCAGATCTGGACGAGTTGGCTGAGCTCTTGCTAGCAGCGGCCACGTTCGCTCCGGAAGTCGCGGAACTACTGCTCGAGGCCGCGGGGGGTGCTGACGGCGCGCAACAGCGCATCCTCGAGCGATTCCCCTGGGCGACGACGGTGGGAATCGTTGACGGTCCTGAGGGTGCAGTTTTCCGTGGCCAGATCCTTCACATTTCCGATCGAGTGCAGGGCGACGCTGACAGAAACGCCAAGGAACTTGCTCGGTTAGGGATCGCACTCAACCCGAGCGTCGTGCATGCAGACATCACCACCATTTGGGCGGACGGATCGCCGTATGAGGTCGCAGGTCATTCGATGGGTGTGTCGACGCTTCGTCGGCAGTATCTTCACTCGCGGTCGTCTGTGAGTGGCCATCGCCAGACCGCTGGGTTTGCCGCGGCTCGCTTGCACGACCTAACAGCGACTGATCGTGCGGAGATCGCGCTAACAGGAATCGCCATCGCCGCGTCGCTCCTCCCAAGGACTATCCGTGTGTGGCTCCGTGGTGAGAATCGTCCTTCTGTCATGTCTGCCATTCACACCTCTCGCGTTGAACTTGACGCGCTTGCGCGTCGCCTGGTCCCGGTGTTTCGCGAGCCGATTGCCGCTGAAAGCTCCGTTACAGCGGATAGCCTCCAGACTCTGCTTTCCGCGATCGCGGTGGACATCCCAGCTCGGCTGGCCGACGCTTCAGGGTATGTAGTGCTCGCGGCGCATATCAGTGACACCCTCGTGGATGCAGTGGGCAAGGCACGGCAAGAGCGGTGGGAGATGGTGGGTGCTGATCCCGACGGGCTGCTTGACGTCGTCGAGCAAGAGCTCCAGCAGCTTGCGACCGTGCTCCAGGAGGTTGGGTCAGGGGGGACGACACCGCAGGACATTCGGCGAGCCGCACGGTCTGGCGACTCGCAGCAGGCCTTGTCTCGCGCGAAAGACCTGTCAACTCGGAACGCGTTGCGGCGTGCCGAGCGCGGTCAGCACGAGAGACTCGCGGTTCTCCGGGAATTCGGCCGGCAGGCTGATTCTTACTCACGGATCGTCCGGGGCGTTCGTGACGGCTGGCCGCCACGGCAGTACGCGATCGCGGTCAAGGCGGAGAACGTTGTCGACTGGCTCCTCGTGCTGGAGAGAACGCTCGCGGCTCTCACTCCCGCGGAGATGAGAGAGGCCTACCGTCCCGCATTGGTAGTCTTCCCGGAGATAGCAGGACGTCGAATCGACTCGTACGGCTGGCAGATCATAGGGTCTGCGTTCCCGATCGTCGAACCACTCACCGGTTGGGGCGGAGAGTTTCCGGAGGCGTGGGAGACGCCGAGGGCCGAGGCGTTCGGTGTGGGACAGCATGCGCTCGCTGTGTTGTCTGGGCTCGTCCTCCTAGAGCGCTCTCGGCCGACCGCTCTGCTTGCCGAAACGCGTTTGTCTGCGGAACGGGAGTTGCACGCTGCTCGCGCGGCCCTCGGCGCTTACCGCGATCGGATCACTCAGGACATTGCTGCCTTTCTCGACTCCTTGGCCGTACAGGTAGCCAGCGAAGCAGAAGGGGACGTAGACGAGATGTTCTCGGCTCAATTTGTAGCGCTCCTTCGGGGTCAGCAAACCCCGATCGCGAGACAGCTCAGCATGTACGCGAGTCTGGCGGTACAGGCCGACATAGATCTGGAGGTGGCCGAGGCGCTCGCTGAATGACGCTTCTTGATGCTGCGCTGACGCCCGACGACCGCGAGCGCAGGCACATTGGAGCACGGGGCGACCGTCAGTGACAGGTTTCGTGAGACGAGGTGATTGTCACCTAGGAACTGTCAGTCCCGGAATATCGCACCGATTTCGTCTCATTCTCTGTCAACTTTCATGAGATCGGACAACTATCGTGTCGTTTCTCACGAAACCTGGCGCATTCTCACGAAACCTGGCGCTGTTCTCATGAAAGGTGGCGGATTCTCGCGGATGTTGTCACACGGTCCTCCGGGATCGACACCTGCGTCAGCAACGCCGACGTCGCCTACGCATCAACTACCTCTGGAGAAGCGTCGGAAGCGGCAAGCGAGTTCAACAATGCGGTGGCCTGGTTCGGCGGACGCATAGGGGATCTGCGTACAGTGCGAATGTGCCTCGAGACCCACGCTTTCGTACCGTTCGTGGTGCGGTCGGAGTCATGCTCGCTGCCGTGTTCGCCATCGGTCTGAGCGGGTGTGCGCCGGATCCGGTCAGCGATTCCTTCCTCAAGGGTGAGAACACCGGGTATGTGGCCGCTGACGGCTCGATCGTCGAGATCCCGGTGGCCGAGCGGAGCGAACCGGTCGCCTTCAGCGGCATCACGGAAACTGGTGATGATTTCGACAGTGCCGACAACGCCGGCAAGGTGACGGTGGTCAATTTCTGGTACGCCGGGTGCGCGCCATGCCGCATCGAGGCGAAGGATCTCGAGAGTGTCTGGCAGGAATACGGCGGCGAGGATGTAGCTTTCATTGGCATCAACACCCGCGACCAGGCGGACACTGCCCAGGCTTTTGCTGACGAGTTCGGCATCACCTATCCGAGCCTGATCGACGTGAACACGGCCGAGGCGAAACTCGCTTTCTCCGAGGCCGTGCCGATCCAGGCGACGCCGACGACTCTCGTGCTCGACAGACAGGGCCGTGTCGCCGCTCGCATCATCGGGCCTATCGATGGCACCTCGATCCTCTCGACCCTCGTCAAGGACGCCCTAGCGGAGACACCGTGAACGCCGACACAATCATCGGGTCCGGTGCGCTCTGGCTCGCAGTCCCCATTGCGATGCTTGCCGGCCTCGTGTCGTTCCTGTCGCCCTGCGTGCTCCCGCTGGTCCCCGGCTACCTCGGCTTCCTCGGCGGAGCGGTCGCGCCGCGGTCGAGGGGCGACGCGACGCATGCAGCTGCGCCTGAGCGGCGTCAGCTCGTGGTCGGCGTGCTGCTGTTCATCCTCGGCTTCAGTGTCGTCTTCGTTCTCATCACCGCGCTGAGCGGGACGGCCGGCGTGTTCTTCCTACGCTGGGGGGACGTGATCACACGGATCCTCGGCATCGTCGTTATCCTGATGGGTCTCGTCTTCCTCGGCCTGCTCCGTTTCGCCCAGCGGGAGGTCCGCTTTCACGTCGGCTCCCGGGCCGGTGTCGTCGGGGCGCCGCTACTTGGAGTGGCACTCGGCATCGGCTGGGCGCCGTGCATGGGGCCGACACTTGCCGCGATCATCGCGCTTTCGTTCAACGCTGGCGACCCTGTCCGGGCCGGCTTCCTTGGCCTCATGTATTCGCTTGGCCTCGGCATCCCGTTCCTTTTGGTCGCGCTCGGTTTCGGTTGGGCGGCGAAGACGGTCGAGTTTCTCCGACGTCACATCCGGGTGGTGAACGTCTGCGGCGGCATCATGCTGATCGTCCTCGGGATCCTGATGGTGACCGGGCTGTGGACCGACATCATGTCGCGGCTGACAGCGGTGATGGGCAGCGTCATCCTCCCTCTCTGAGATCCCTAGCAAGGATGTCGCGAGTGACGACTGGAGCAGCCCTCTCTATCCGACTGCTCATGTCGACGGCGCCACTTCGTGATTCCGTGTCGGAGCCTTAGATATAGACGCCGCGGTCTTCCATGAATCGGACGGGGTTGGTGTAACCACCATTGATGTAGACCTCGAAATGCAGATGGCAACCGAAGGAGCGTCCAGTGTCACCCGCGTAAGCGATGACCTGTCCGGAATTGACCCACTGCCCCCGGCCGACGGCGATGCCACCGGGTTTGATGTGCGCGTAACCGGTGCTGACGCCCCCGCCGTGTTGGATTCGGACGTAGTTGCCATAGTTGCCGTTGGCGCCGGCGTAGTCCACGGTTCCGGAGTTGGCGGCGTAGATCGCCGCCCCGCAGCCGTTGGCCATGTCCGCGCCGTAGTGGTAGCTCGAGGAGCAGCCCTGCGAACCGCAGATTGGGGTCCGAGGACCGTAGCTTGAACTTCGGCCGCCTCCGTGTGGCCGAACCCACCCGCCGCTTCCGGCGGAGCCTCCCCCGCCACCGTTTCCGCCTCCGTTGGCTGCTGCTTCGGCGGCTTCGCGTTCGCGACGGGCTCTCTCTTCGGCCTCGCGCGCGGCCACACCCGCCTGATAGCCAGCGACCGTCTGCGTGGTGGTGTCTTTCAGGGCGGCGAGCTGCGCCTGCATCGTCTCGAGGTTCGCGGCCTGCTCGTCGAGGGCGGCTTGTGCGGCGTCGGCCGCTTCTTGTGCGGCAATCATCTTCTGCTCTGCGACCTGCTGCAGTCGGTCCCGTTCGTCGCGGGCGACCTTCGCCTGATCGGTGAGCGATTGGGCGGTATCGCGCGCGGAGATTGCGTCATCGTAGACCGATCGGTTGTACTCGAGCAGCTTGTCCATGGTGCCCAGGCGGGACAAGAGCTCATCGGCGTTGGCCGCGGAACCGGAGAAGAACAGTTGAAGTGCTGAGTCGTCTCCACCGTTGCGGTACAGCTGTGTCGCAACTTGACCGGCCCTGCGCGCAGAGGCTTCGGCAATCGCTGATTGTTCGTCCGCTTGCGCCTGCAGGCTCTCGGCTTCCGTGATCGCAGCGAAGTATTCCTGCTGAGCTGCATAGAATTCGTCGGAGGCTGTATCGGCGGCAGCCTGAGTCTCGGCGACTTTCTGCGTCAAGGACTGGATCAGCCCTTCGATCCGGGTGATCTCGGCAGCCTTGGCAGCTTCGCTGTTCTTGGCGCGTTGCACATCGTCCCAACTCGGGTACGACGCAGCGTACGCAGCTGAAACGCCGGAGCCGATACCGAACGCAGCGAATGCAGCGACGCCGAGGGCTCCGAGCCCGAAAGCGCCACGTCGAGTAACACTCAGCTTCCAGAACGAGTCGCGTTCGGCGGGCGTGGGTGCACACCCGCATTCTTCAGCCGCCTCCGTAGCCGCAGAGATGCTTCGTCCGTTCACTGTGCCCTCTCCTCGAGCTCGGCTTCGTGGATTCTGCCGCCATGGGCGCACAGATTGGCCATGCCCGCATTGCCCGCCGTCTGGTCTATCGTCCGTTCGTGGGGAAAGAAGTAGAGCCGACTCGCCCATGATCTCTGATCTGTGGCCCATATCTGACGCAGCGAACTTGAGTTCGACTGCCCTGACACGAAGCTCACTCTTTCGTGTCCGTGTGGACGTCGGCGCTCAACCTGTTGTGTTTCTTCTTCCTCACTTGCCGTACGACAGCGGTGGCGGTGATCACCGCGGCACCTAGGACAGTGACGGCGATGATGAGCGGGATCGCGATCGAAGCCACCTCGTTCTCGCCTGCGGATGCCGCCGGGGGAGGAGTGTCGGCCGCTGGAGGTTCGGTGGTTGGCGCGGTGGAGGGCAACGCCTTTGCCGGTTGGATCCGTGATTGTTCGTTCCCGCATGCTGGTTTGTCCCATCCCAGCCCTGGCTCGCTGCCGGTGGGAGCGTACGTGAACGTGAAGCTCTCGGAGATGGGGTGACCGTCGCTGGAGACGGCGTTCCACAGCACGGTGTAGACGCCCGGCTCTCCCAGTGAGACCGGGGTGGTGAGGATATTGCGGTCGATGGTGGAGCAGCTGGACTCGTAGAAGAGGCCGTCGGGTCCTTGCACTTGGGCGAAGCTGGCCTGGCTGAAGTCGATGAGTTCCCCGCTGAACGTGAGAGCGACGTCCTCAAGTTGGGCGACGGTTTCGTCTGCCCCGGGCACGGTGTCCAGGAGGTTGTCGTGCGCGAGAGCTGCGGGGGCCGGTGCGGCCACGATTCCCAGTGTGATGAGGGCAAGAAGGGTGCTGGCGAGCCAGCGGGTGCGGTGGGTGGAGGTCACAGGTTCGGGTCCTTTCGTACGGCGGGCACCGGGGTGCTGTCGGTAGGTCGGTTGTTGCGTTTCGTGTGGAGGACGGAGATGCCGGTGAGGATTGCGAGCGTTCCCGCGATCATCAAGGTGGCGCCTCCGGCGAGGGCCTGGTCCTGGAGGGGGGTGGGTCCCCACGTCCGCCCCATGGCGCCAAACCACTCCGCGACGATGAGGTCGGAGCGGGTGATCGTGGCGATGCCGAAGAAGGTGGCCACGCCTGTGAGCGCAGTGAGTGAAGCCAAACGCCACCGCCCCTCGGGGGTCGTGGACGCGTTTAGGGCGAGCGATCGTGCGAAGAGGCACCCGGTGACGAGGAGCTGGCTGATCATCCATTCCGCGCCGAGTTGGTCGTAGAGCGACCATCGGAACAGGTCGGAGTAGTGGATCAACCCCAGCGATGTGGCGAAAAGAGCCGCGGCGACGACGGGGCGTTGAGCGAACCGTGCCAGCGGGCTGCGGGCGGCCCAGAGAAGCCATTCCCGCGGCCCTCGGCTTCCATCGTCCCGTGGATGGATGACCAAGGTTGCGAGGGTGAGGGGCGCCGCGAAGACAAGGAGCAAGGGGATCGCGAGACTGAGGAGAGCGAAGGAGAGGAATCGCATACTGATGAGCGAGTCGTCGTAGGCGGCGAGCGGGCCGCTGGTCGTCCACAGAAGCACTCCCATCCCCGCAATCCAGCTGATCGTCCGCCTGGCTGGCCACGGATACCCGCGGCGCTGAGCGCGTCGGACGCCGAGGAGGTAGAAGACGATTCCGAAACCCGCGACGAGCACCCAGAGGAGGTCGGGGCTCCACGCCGTGAACCATCTCTGCAGGGTGAGTTCGATCGGGACGGGTGCGTCGGTGAGGATCTCCGCGGCGGTGGTCTGCGGGAGTGTGACCGTATCGGCGGGGGCGGCGGTGCGGGCGAGAGCTGCGGCGGCCCCGCTCGCGATACCCATGAAACCAAGTTCGACACACACGATCATCCAGAAGGCGCCACGGCCCTCGCTGGCTTTCGCGATGAGTCGACGGCGGTAGGCGGCACCCAGGATGCCCATGATCAGAAGCGCGCCGATCTTTGTGCAGAGGATGAGGCCGTACGGTGAGGCCAGGTCCTCCCACCGTCCGAGGGCAGTGAGCGTCCGCGCGTATCCCGAGATGGCGACGCCGAGGAACGCGATGAGCGCCACCGTAGAGTACCGGCGGAGCACACTTTCGAGTTCGTGCGGAGAGCTAATCGGTCGCACGACGACGAGCAGGATGAGACCCCCGAGCCATATTGCCGCTGAAATGACATGCAGGACGAGGGACATGACCGCGGGATCGTGGTTGGCGAGCTCACCCGAATGGCCCTGGGTGGCCATGGGTATCAGGCTGATGACCGCAAGCACGGTCGTGAACAGCACCGCCCCATAGCTGCGCACAGCGAATGCGAGGACTGTCACGACTGAGGCGAGGATCGCGGTGATAAGCCATGATCGTCCCAGCTCCGTGTCGAGGAGAAAGCGGCCGAGCTGCGCACCGAACTCGGCGCCCAAGCTCACTTGCGGATTGAATGACGACAGGAAGGTGAGAAAAGCCACCACCCCGCTGGTGATGGTGAGGGTCGCGGCGCCGGCAGAGGCAATATTTAGCGCGACGATGAAGGGTTTCCCCCCTGAGGGGAGAGCGAACACCGCCAGCACCAGGGGCCCGAGCATCGCCGCACCGGAAAGATTGACGAACAGCTTCGCGGCTGGGAGTCCCCATCGCACGAGCGCTCCAGGGTCACTGGTGAGTCTCGGTGCAGCTCCTCCACCGATTGCGAGCCCGACCACCACAGCGATGAGTGCGGCGACAACGAGAATCGTTGGTCCAACGATCCGGAGAACGACGGGATTCATGGAGTGGTATCTCCCGTCCCAGTGCCAGGAGCGTCCGGGTCTTCCGTCACAGGTGCCGTGCATTCACCGGTCTTGGGGAGCTGCTGGATCGCCCCGGCGAGAGATTCAAGAACCGCGTCCGCCGACAGGGTGGTCGTGTCTACGTACACCTGGGCAGCCGGCTCCCGGCCGTAGGTTGTGAGCCGCAGATTCGGGGTCTCCTCCTCGTCGACGATCCAGTCGACGCCCCCCAAGCTGACACATTGCAGCGTGGTGGGGGCCGGGGGTTCCAACCCGCAGGTGAGGAGCACGCTACTGGGGGTGCCCCATGCTGCGGTGGCCTGAGCGTCCGTCCACACGCGAGCCTGGTCGCCAATCGAGTCCGGTAGTCGCACGGTGACCTCTGCGCACAGCGGGTCATTCGCGTTTGCTGCGGGCTCGAGGTGGACGGTGGGTGCGCAGCTGCTGAGTAGAAGCAGTGCGCACAGTGCCGCGACAGAGGTCAGAATCTTGAGCTTCACAACTTCATCCATCCGTCTTCTTGGGCGTCAGCATGCGACCGCCGCTGTCGGATCGACATGATGAGCAGCGCTAGTACGGTTCCGATACTGAGTGTCCAGTCGAGCCACGGCATCAGCACGACGGCGAGGGTCGTGCCGGTGCGGAGAGGGACCTCGGTGATCTTCGCCGCGGTCGTGTCCACCGCAACCTGAGCCAACACCTGTCCATCGCGGCCGATGACTTGACTGGTCCCGGTGGTGGAGACGTTCACGGCAGTTCTCCCTGTTTCGATCGCGCGCATGCGGGCGATGGCCAGCTGTTGGAGGTTCTCGTCGGTGCCTCTGAAGTCCGCGTTGTTGGTTTGAAACACGAACATCTGCGCGCCAGAGGCCGCGCTTTGGTGGATGACGTCGTCGTAGATGACGTCGAAACAGATCGCCAGACCGATGGGCACATCGCCAACGTTCACGAGGGGTGTGTTGGAGCCGGGCGTGTACTCGCGTTGTATCAATCCGATGAGGTCGGGGGCGATCGCTTCGTAAAACCAACGGTCCGGAACGTATTCGCCGAAAGGGACGGGGTTGGCCTTGTCGTGGAGCTGCTGCGGCCCGGCGCTGGTCCACAGCATCGAGGTGTTGAACGTATCGGCTCCACGAGTGGTCGCCGCATTCACCAGTGCCGGAGCACCAGCACCCTGCACGAGTCGATCAAGGCGGCCTGCGACGGCGACATCGCGCAGGGGATCTGCGTCAACGGCCCCTTCTGGCCAGACGAGAAGGTCCATCTCACGGTCCAGAAGAGGAGCGGTCGCTTCTTCCTGCGCGCGCATGATGTCACCTGTTGTCCTGGTGTCGAAGTAGCCGCTAGGGCCGTTGCCCTGCACCCATCCGACGCGCATCATTCCCGCTTGCTCGGTGGGGAACAGAGGGACGACTGTCGCGGCAACGACGATGACCGCCGCTGCTGCTGCTGGCTCCCATCGGCGGAGGATGAGGGCCTCCACGACGCTCGCGCAGACGAGAACCGTCAGGAAGGACAGCCCGGTGGTCCCCACCCATGAAGCGGCCTCCGCGAGCGGGCTCTCGGCGAGGCTGAAACCGACGCGCGCCCACGGGAAACCGGTGTACGGCGTACTCCCCATCAGCGTTTCTCGCAGCACCCACACCCCGGCGACGAGCACGGGAGTGATCGCGCGATACCCGTGTCGCGCCCGGGTGGTGGCGACACGATAGGCGAGTGCGATCAGCGCGCCGCCGGCACCGAACAGCAGGGATTCCAAGCCAGCCAGCGCGACCCACGGGATGGGGCCCAGAAACCGTGACACCCATACCAAGTGGGTGAAGTAGAAGGCCGCGCCGTAGACGAGGGAGATCAGGAACGCCCTGGGGAGAGAACGTCCGCGGAGCGTCCACAGCCCGATGGTTACGCTCACGAACGTTGCAGGCCACCACCCGTATGCGGGGTAGCCGAGATCCAGCATTCCTCCTGCGATGGCGGACGCGACAATCGCTACGGGGAAGGGCACCGCAGCTGACAGGCGCGCATCGTGCTCTCTGGGGTTACCGCGCCTTATTCGGCCGGAGAGGGCGTTTCTCACTAACGGGTCAGCGGTCACGGTCATGAGAGCTCAGTTTTTTGAGGTAGGCGTTGTACGTGTCGAGGTCGGTGTTCCCGTGCACGTCGGCGTACCGGTCGTCCGCGGCAGCACGAGCGGTGTCGCTGCGGAACCAACGATGCATCACGTAGATCAGCATCAGCACGGTCGGGGCTTCACCGTAGGACCATGCCAGAGCGCCGGCTAGCTGCTGGTCGGCGAGGGGATCGATGCCCAGCGCCTCTGTGGGGGCGACGAATGAGCCGACCAGGATCGTACTGGCCATCATGAGGAACACCCCGAAGAACGCGTGCAGCGCGGCTTCAGCAAACACGTCCAGTGCACGCGCACCATGACCCAACCTGACCGGCAGAGGATCGGAGGACAGGATGGGGATGGTGAACAGCATGCCGGCGAGAAGGAATCCGACCTCGAGCGCGACGTGACCTCCGGGCGCGGTGAGGATGACATCGGCAGCACCCGCAAGGTAGATGCCGTAGAACGCGAACAGGTAGAGCGGGACAGTGGCCCACGGACTGAGCACCCACTTCGCGGCGGGGTTTCGAAGAGCGCCGTGCGCTGTTTTCAGGACTACCCGTCCCGCTCCGTGATGCGGTGTTGCTCGCAGAAGAAGGGTTCCGGGTGAGCCGAGGACCAGCAGCGGCGGCACCATCATCATCAGAGTGAGCTGCTGGAACATGAAAACGGACACCAGCGCCTGGCCATACGTTTCAACGCCCAGACCGGTGACCGCCGCGAGGAGAATGCACCCGAGCAGAAAGCTGACCGTCCGCCACACAGGCCAACGACGCCCGTGCGTCCACAATCGGATCGCTCCGACGAGATACAGCGCAGCGAGAATCCCCGCGACGATGGGTAGCACCGGAAGCGGGATGTCGGCTGGTGCGAGGAACGTCTGCAGAGACGGGGGACTGCTGGGGATCTCGCCGCTCACACGCATGGTCGTGACACGAAGCTCATGCCGCTCACTTCCGGATCACCTTGATCGTCGCACCCGCTGCCAGGAACACCACGGCCGCGATGGGCTGTGCTGTAGTCCACACGACACCGGAGAAGGGGAATGGCATTACCGGATTCCAGAGCACGGCGATCGCGAGGAAGACCGGGATCCACCACCAGTGGCGTGCCTGCAGCGCAAACCACGCGACGATCAGCCCGAAAATTGAGGCGATGAAGAGGACGAGGGGTGCCCAGTTCGCCTGGAAGAGCACCGGAGCCAGGAACAGGATCGCGGCGGCGACGAGGCTGGGGGCCAGGGCGTTCCGCTGGTAAGTGGAGGGGACGCGTTCTTTTGGACTCATGGGTGAACCGTTTCTTCGGTGGGTGCAGGGCCGACGGGATCGGGGTCTGGCCGTCGACGGCTTGTGCGCAGACCCGCGACGATGAGGAATACGGCACCGATGCCGAGAGCGACGTCGGCGAGGTTGCCGATGAACAGGTTTCCGTAGGCGAGGAAGTCGGTGACGTGCCCGATCCCGAACGCGGGCGGCGAGAACAAGCGGTCGATGAGGTTTCCGATCGCACCGCCCACGATGAAACCGAAACCAACCGCCGACCACACGTTCCGGGCTCGGGTGGCGGCACCGATGAGGAGCGCAGTGACAGCGACCCCGATGACGGTGATGACCCATGTGGAGCCTTCCCCGAGCGAGAAGATCGCCCCGGGGTTGAAGGCCAGTTGAAGACCGAGCCAGTCACCGATCAGCGGTATACGCGCATCTTGCCGCAACGTGTTCAGAGCAAGAGTCTTGGTGCCTTGATCGATCAGGATGACGATGGCGGTGACGATGAGCATCACGGCCGACCGGCGGACTCGATCACGCATCGGCGTCTTTCTCCGTAGCTGCGGCATCCTTGGCGGCCTGTGCGCGGTCGCGCTGGTGACGCTGGCGCCCGGCCATAACCACTCCCACGACGCCGATCCCCAGAATCAGTGCCAGACCCGAGAGGAAGAACAGGGGCAGCAGTTCGAAAGCACCGCCGCCGGATGCCGTGCCACCGTATGTTTGCGCGGGTCGGGCCGGTTCCGGCTCCTCGGTTGGGGAGGTTTCAGGGGTGGGGCTTGTGGTCGCAGTGCTGGGTTCCGTGTCCATCGCGGACGTGACCGTGTACACATACTCCCCGTTGATCGGGTGTCCGTCGGCGGAGACGGTCTTCCAGCGGACGGTGAAGATGCCGGTTGCGGCGTCGGGGGAGAGGTGTTGGGTGATCGAGTCACCGCTCACCGTTGGCGGGTCGACGGCGACGTTTGCTCCGCTTTCATCGATAACCTCGACGACCGTTGCGTCGTCATCACCGGTGAGGGTCCCGGTGAACATCAGAGAGATCTCATCGGGGGAGCCGTTGATGGTCGAGTCGGCGGTGGGGTACGACGAAACGAAGTCATCATGAGCGGCGGCCGGAGATGCAGTCCCAAGTACGACGGATGCCGACAACAACAGGGTGGTGAGGACGGCAGTGGTGCGTGCCGAGAGGCGTTTATGCATGGGTGTCGTGCTCTCCGGGGTGGGATTCGGGTTCGATCTGAAAGGTGGAGTGTTCGATGCTCACGGCGAAATGTTCGCTGACGCATTGCTGAAGTGATGTCAGCAGTGCGGCGGAAGCTTCCATCGTGACGGTGTCATCGACCACGACGTGGGCGGTGAGCGTGGGGAGGTCGGTCGAGACCTGGGTCGCGTGGAGGTCGTGCACAGCGACCACGTGCGGAAGGGCAAGGATGTGGCGGCGGACGTCCTCGAGGTCGAGGCCGGCAGGTGTGGACTCCATCAACACCCGGCCGGATGCTCGCAACAGGATGAGGGTGCGGGGAATGATGAGCAGCGCGATCAAGACCCCCGCGACGGCGTCCGCCTGATACCAACCGAAAACGGCGATGAGGATGGCGCTGGCGATGACGCCGACGGAACCGAGGGCATCGTTGACGACCTCGAGGAACGCGGCGCGCATGTTGAGATTGCGTCCGCGGCCGCTGAACAATACGAGCATGGAGGCGATGTTGGCGACGAGACCGACGATGCCGAAGAACAGCAGACTCCCCGAAGCGATCTCAGGGGGCTCGAACAGCCGCCGTACGCCTTCCACGAGCGCGAAGATGCCCACTCCGAGCAGCAGAGATGCTTGAGCGAGCGCACCGAGCACCTCCGTGCGTTGAAGACCGAAGGTGTATTTGGGAGTCGGGGGACGGTTCATCAGATGCGCAGCGGTGACGGCCATCGCCAACCCGATGACATCGGTGAGCATGTGCGCCGCATCAACGAGCAGTGCGAGGCTGCCTGTGATGATCGCGCCGATCACTTCGACGATGAAGACCGAGGAGGTGATCGCGAACGCGATGACCAGGCGATTGCGGGGAGTGGCGTCACCAATACCGTGACTGTGCCCTGTTTCTGTCATGGTGCTCCTTTACGGCCGTCCAACGATGAGCCGGGCGACGGTCGCCGCATCGCGACTCGTCCCAGCGAGGGTGTCAGCGTCCGCGCGGGAGTATCGCGGCATGCCAACAGTGAACAGTCCGGGGATGCGTGCACTGACGTGCAATGGCTGCCCGGGCGGCTCCGAATCGGGCAGCCACCCGTCTGCCGCCCTGTATCCGGTCGCGAGGATCACGGAATGCGGCTTCATGGACGCCCCATCGGCGAACATCACGGTGTCTCCGTGAATCTCCGTCACGGCGGCGGCATGAGTGACGTCTGTCGAAGCTACGCGGTGGCGTGCCTCGGACATCGGACCCTTACGCCGCAGCCTTGACCAGACGGACCGCTCCGATATCCGTGCTGGTTCGGCTCGAGTCGCGAGGGTGACGTCGTGGGAGGACGCGAGTTCTTCAGCAATCTCTACTCCGCTGTATCCGCCGCCAACGATCAACACGGGGCCGGGGGGTATCTGCGCGGGGTAGAGGTACTGGCTGGAATGCAGCACAACACCGGGTACTGCCAGTTCCTGGCGCCATCCCGGTATGCGCGGCACGGCGGCAGCTCCCGTTGCGCAGACCACATTTCGGGTTTGCACTTCCCCGGCGGAGGTCGACAGATGCAGCGTGGATCCGTCGCCCAACCGGTTGACTCCAAGAGCTCGTGTGCTCCACACGGTTTTCACACCGATGGCTTTCTCCACCGAAGACAGGTAGTCGGACATCTCATCCGCACTCGGATGACGGTCTTCATCGCCCGGGAAAGGGAACCCGCGGACGACATTGTGGCGTGCCGCACTGCGTAGTTTCATCGCCTGCCGCCGTGTGGCCCAGCTTCGTTGACCGGGGGGTGCAGAATCGATGATCACGAAGTCTTTCTGTGGCTCAAGCCCGGAGGACCTGAGCGCGGCGGCTGTCGCCAATCCGGAGTGCCCGGCGCCAACGATGATGACGCGACGGTGCGATAGCGAATGCGCCATCATTCAGCACCGTTCACCGCGGCTTCAATGCTGTCTTCCAGGTCAGTCCACGTCTCCAGTACGACAGGCTCCCCATCGATGAAGAACGAGGGGGTGCTGCTGACACCGAGCTGCTCACCCTCGTCGAGATCGAATTGGACCCGTTCTGCTGTCGCCGGATCAGCGACCGCATCATCGAACGCGGCCATGTCCAATCCGAGTTCCTCCGCAAACCCCCGGAACAGGTCCGCACGAGACTCTTGAGCCTCACCCCATTGAGGCTGCGTCTCGAACAGGCGGTGATACATGTCTTCCAGGCGGCCCTGCTGCGCTGCGGCTTCGGCAGCGATTGCGGCGTTCTTTGAGTTGAGGTGACCCGGCAGCGGGAAGTAGCGGATCACGTAGGTGATCTCGCCATCGAACTTGCCGCGGAGATCCTCGACGAGGGGATAGAAAGCACCGCAGGCCTCGCACTCGAAATCGAGGAATTCGACGACCGTCACCGCCCCTTCTCCTCCGTCATCGAGGACGTGCGAGTTCTCACGGACGACCTGTGGACCGTCAGCGGGCCCCGTCTCGGGTGCGGCAGCTTGATTCTGATTGATGAGGACGAAGACCAGCGCGACGACCAGCAACACCACGGCGATAGCCACGGTGACAAGTACCGCTTTCACGGAAGATTTCATAGACACTCCAAACACACACAACGAACGAGGACGACCAGTGGAGCGCCATCGAAAAGATGGCGCCGCCAGGGTCAGGTCCGCGACAGAGAAAGCTGTGTGAGAGAAGGAGGCAGTGCGAACAGGCGCCCCGTCAGGGCCGCCATTGATGGTGCGCGCGGCAAACGTTCGCGAATACGAGAAGAGGGGATGTGACGGCGGAAGGTCCGCGTGACGATGAGCACCAAGAAGCAGCAGATGATACCCAAGAGGCACCCGGCAACACCGATCATGATGTCGTTTGCTGTGTCCCCGGTCACGAATTGTTCGGCGGTCGCGCCGGCAACGCTTTCACCCGAACCCGCCGAGACATGGCCAGTCGAAGGCGTCCCTAGTGCGGATGAGGATGTCGTGCTCAGATATGGAGTCGCATCCGTCGCGTCACGGTGGCCGCCCGGCCATGCTCCGACAACGAGAAGAAGAGCCAGTCCGAGGGCTGTAATGATCTTCGTTATCAAGAATTTGTCGGCGCGGCTGGCGCAGTTGCGAGTGCGACCGTGGACGACCATGACCTCAGGATGCTACCAGCCCCACCAATCAAGATTCCTTGCGAACCCGTGAGCCACGCGCCCGTTCTACCGGCGAAACGAGGAAGTCTTAGGACGTCCGCTGAGCCAGCCCATCGCCCATTCAACTGGGCCAGTTCCGACGAAGCGCCACCACAGCCAACCCACCACGATCATGCCCGGAACGATCACCAGCCAGCCCAAGTAGAAGTTCTCGGCAGGGGGGCCATACGCGTTACTCCAGAGCGCGATGAGGCCGCCGTGCAGCAAGTACAGGGACAACGCCACCCGACCGCACGCGCACAGGGGAACAAAAGGGGTCTGCTGCTCGGCGCGCAGCTCGTCGGCACCCGCGGTGCGGAGATCTCCAAGCGCGTCGACACCTACGCCACGGCTCTGCACCACGGCATGACCGTCGCAACGATGAGTGACCTCGACCTCTCCTGCACGCCCCCGCTCGGCTCCCCATGGGACGCCGTGCAGCTCGCAACGCAGGCATGGGAGCGCCAAACTCGGACGAGCACTTTGGTGTAAGTAACCCCTGGGATCGGCTACCTCAGCCCAAGTCGTTGCTGCGATCCGAACCCGGGAAAGATTGTGACCGTTCGGGGCGGCCTAGCGGGGCAGCGCAGTGAGTCCGCTCTGATCGAAGACCAAGATGTCGCCGCCGTTCGTGATGGTGATCGCTTGTGCGGAGCCGTGGGTTGTGCCGGCGGGAACCCACTCCGCGCCTGATGCGGGTCTGACCCAGATCTGTCCGCCGTTGCCGACACCGACGAGGCGCTTGCTATCGGGTGAAGCGGCGAGGAGGTAGAGCAGCGGTGCATCGTTCACGGTGGTGAACGTGGCGCCCTCATCCGCGCTGACTTGCAGCCCGTCGGGTGTGGCGGCGAACAGTTGCCCTGCGGCGTCGATGGCGAGGTTGACCGCGACGACTTCCCCGGCGGGCGACCATGTCTGTCCGGTGTCGTCGCTGCGGAGCAGTTCGATGGAGTCTGACGCAAGCCCGTACAGGCTCTCGTCCGGGCCGGCGGCGAGAGCGTGGAAGTCCTTCTCTCCGGTGAGCGAGACCGGTGACCAGGATCGGGCGCTGTCGTCGCTTCGGATGATTCCGAGGTTGGGGGAACCGAGTTCGGGGGCAGTCGTTCGCCCGGGGTGTCCAGACGCGATGAGGGTATCCCCGATGGCGGTGAGGCCCATCGCGTCAAAGTCGGTGTTCTGGACGCGGTCGCCAATTTCGCCGTCAAGCGTGGCCGTGTAGATCCCGTCGTGGGCGCCCAGTAGGTAGCCGTCTCCTGAGGGGTCAGGCACGATCGCGTGGACGTGTTCGATGGTGGTGGCGTGGTCGTGTCCGGTGGTCGGCTCGGCAGGTGCTGTGCACCCGGCGAGCACGATGCTGGCCGCGATTGTCGTAGCGATCGTGAGTGCTCCGCGACGTCGCAGGCGGGAAGTAGGCAGGGTGAAGTTCTTGAGGGTTCGCATGATGGTGTCCGCAAACAGATCTATGGGTGGGGTGCGGGAGTCCCGCACCCCACCCGTGGATCACGGAGTTGCGAGGATCTCCTTCATGGTGGCGATCTCTTCCGTTTGCGTGTCGATGATGGTCTCGGCCAGTGCGACGGCGTCGCTGTTCTGACCGTTGTCGACTTCGTCTTGCGCCATGTCGACGGCACCCTCGTGGTGCTGGATCATCTGCTCGAGGAACAGACGCCCCGCATCGGGACCGGCGGCATCTTCGAGGGCCTGCATGTCCTCTTCGGACATCATGCCGCTGCCGTGATCCATGCCCTCCATGCTGTCCATCTCCGCGCCCCAGTCTTCGAGCCACTGGTCCATCTGCTGGATCTCGGGCTCCTGAGCGGCTTTGATTTCTTCGGCGAGAGAGACGACGCGCTCGTCAACGCCGTCCTTGCTGAGGAGGACGTCGGACATCTCGATGGCCTGTGCGTGGTGTTCCTTCATCATGCTGGCGAACATGATGTCGGCGTCATTCGCATCTGCTGTCTCTGCGGGCGCGGACGAGCTGCCGCCGTGGTCCATGCCTTCCATGCCGTTGTCGGATCCGGTGGTTCCCGCGCAGCCGGCGAGGGCGAGCAGTGCGGTGAGGGTGAGTGCGGCGATCGCCGCGGGTCGAATCTTCATGAGGGTTCTCCAAGGGTCAGTGATGGGGCCCGGCGGCTGCCGGTGCCCGAGGGTGCGTTGCCCGCCAGAGCGGGCTAGCGCGTGATCACGTGCGACTGATGCAGAGAACCGTGAGAGATGGAGGCGGGGGAAGGGCGTGAGCGCGGGCGGGCCCGCGTGTTGTCGCGGGCGCGCGGGTCGCAACCAAGAGGGTGTGCCGCCAGCCGAGCCCGATCCGCCTGAGAAGGATGGTGGCCACCAGGAGCGCGAGGACGCACGCCATCCACGTCATCGAATCTCCGGCCCCACACGTCGCGCATCCCGCCTCCTGTGTCGGCGCGGCTGGCACGAGGGCGGTCGCGGAGGCGTCGGGGTGATGGGCGGATACTTCGGCCTGAGTGCTGACGGTGACGGTGTCATGGTGACCGGCGGCCGTCGCATGCGAGTTGAAGGAGTGCATCGCCAGTAGGCCGGCGATAATGCCCACGGCGATCGCGAGGACGGCCAGGACGGTGTGGGTGAGCGTGCGCGGTCCGCGCACCTGTTGTGAGACCTTGATCAGCGACATACTCACCTCCCGTTCGCCCCAGCCTACCTCCGTCGACCTAACTGTTTCTCGCTACTTACCGGCCACGGCGTCCGGGCGCAGATCCAGTCGGCGCAGCAGCTGCGCGTTGAGCGCGACGACGATGGTTGACAGGGACATCAGCAGCGCGCCCACGGACATCGGGAGCACGAACCCGATCGGGGCGAGCACTCCGGCGGCGAGGGGGACGGAGAGCAGGTTGTAGCCGGCGGCCCACCAGAGGTTCTGCTTCATCTTCCGGTAGCTGGCCCGCGACAGTTCGATCACCGAGAGCACCGACCGGGGGTCGTCGCTGGCGAGGATGACGCCCGCGGACGCGATCGCAACATCCGTCCCGGCGCCGATGGCGATGCCGACGTCGGCCTGCGCGAGCGCGGGGGCGTCGTTGACACCGTCTCCGACCATCGCGACCTTGCGCCCTTCGCCTTGCAGCTCTTTCACCTTCGAGGCCTTGTCTTCGGGTCGGACCCCGGCGAAGTACCGGTCGATGCCGAGCTCGCCCGCGACGGAGGCTGCGACCGCGTCGGCGTCACCGGTGATCATGACCACCTGCACGCCACGCTCGTGGAGGGCCTCGACGGCGTGACGCGACTCCGAGCGGATCTCATCCGCCAAGCGCAGGGCACCCGCGACCTGTCCGTCGACGAGCACGTGGAGGATGATCGCACCCTCACGGCGCCACTCGTCGGCGACCGGTAGCTCGGAGGCGTGTTCCTGCTCGAGCATGTACGGGCCACCGACCTGCACCACGCGCCCATCGACACGTGCACGGACCCCGACCGCCGGGGACGATTCGAAATCGGCTGACGAGGGGACCGTGAGGGTCTTCTCTTTCGCCGCGTTGACGATCGCGCGGGCGAGGGGGTGTTCGGAGTCTGCTTCCGCGGCCGCGGCCCAGGCCAGCAGCTGGTCAGGGTCGGTCCCGGAGACGGGGTCGATCGCGGTCACGGCGGGGGTGCCCTTGGTGAGCGTGCCGGTCTTGTCGAACAGGACGGTGTCGACGGTGCGCATGCTCTCCAGCGCGAGACGGTCCTTGATCAGCACGCCTCCGCGAGCGGCACGCTCGGTGGCGATCGACACGACGAGCGGGATCGCCAGACCGAGCGCGTGCGGGCAGGCGATCACCAGCACGGTGATCGTGCGGATCACGGCGGCGTCGGGCATGCCGACGATCGTCCAGACGATGGCGGTGATCGCGGCGGCGCCGAGCGCGAACCAGAACAGCCACCCGGCGGCCTTGTCTGCGAGCCGCTGCGCGCGCGAGGATGAATTCTGCGCTTCGGTCACCAGCTTTTGGATCCCCGCGAGAGCGGTGTCGTCGCCGATCGCGGTGATCTCGACCCGCACCCCGGAATCGGTGGCGACGGTGCCGGCGATGACCTGGTCGCCGTCGCTGCGGCGCACGGGCCGGGACTCGCCGGTGATCATCGACTCGTCCATGCTGGCCGAGCCCTGCACGATCCTCCCGTCAGCGGGCACCCGCCCGCCTGGGCGCACCACCACCACGTCACCCACCAGCAGATCGGACGGGGCGACCGTCACGGTCGTGTCGCCTTCGATCTTTTCCGCCTCGTCGGGCAGCAGTGCAGCGAGGGAATCCAGTGCTGAGGTGGTCTGTGCGAGGGAGCGCATCTCGATCCAGTGGCCGAGCAGCATGATCACGATCAGCAGCGCCAGCTCCCACCAGAAGTCCAGCTCATGATGGAGGAGGCCGAGGCTCGCGCCCCAGGATGCGAGGAACGCGACCGTGATCGCGAGGGCGATCAGGAGCATCATTCCGGGCTTGCGGGCACGAAGTTCACTCACCGCGCCGGTGAGGAACGGGGCCCCACCCCAGATGTACATGACCGTCCCGAGAACCGGGGACACCCACCCAACCCAGGCGGCTTCCGGCAACGGGTACCCGAGCAGCATCGAGAACATCCCCGAGAACCCGACAACCGGGACCGCAAGGACCAGCATGATCCAGAACAACCGCCGGAACTGGCCCACGTGATCGCCGTGGCCCGCGTGACCGCCGTGGCCCGCGTGACCTTGAGGAGCGCCGTGGTCGTGGCTCATCGCCGCGTGGTCATGCTGCGCCGTCGGCGCGGTGCCGGGATTCTCGTGTGCGATGTGATGGGTGTGCTCGTCGTGCTGGCTCATCAGAACTCCTTGTTCGATGCGCCCGGGGTCGAGCCGGGTGCGGACGGATAAGTGAATCAGGCCTGGCTGGTCGCGAGGCTGTAACCGGCCTCTTCGACCGCAGCCCTCACGGCAGCGGGATCGACAGGGGCTGCGCTGTGGATCGTCACGCGGGACGAGCCGCCGGCGTTCAGGTCGACAGCGACGAACGCGACACCGTCAAGCGCGCTCAGTTCCTCACTGACGCTCGACACACAGTGCGAGCACGTCATTCCCGTGACCAGTACCTCTTCCGAGACCGGGGCCGCCACAGGAGTGGATGCCTCGATGTTCGATGGGGCTGCGCAGCATGCGCAACCAGCGTTTGCGTCCTTCAGTCCGAGTTCGATGCGGTCAGTCATAGTGAATTTCTCCAGATCGTTAGACGTGTGGTTATGAACGGACCAGGCGAGCGATGGCGTCGTTAGCTTCGCGGACCTTCTCCGCCGCAACCTCGCCACCCTCAGCGCTTGCCTGAGCGACGCAATGGCTCAGATGGTCACCCAGGAGCGACAAGGCCACCGTTTCGAGCGCCTTCGTGGCCGCAGCGACCTGCGTCAGGATGTCGATGCAGTACTTGTCCTCATCGACCATCCGCGAGATACCTCGCACCTGACCCTCAACCCGACTCAATCGCTTGCGCAGATCCGCCTTGTTGTCGGTGTAACCGTTCATACCCACAACATACCCCCTGGGGGTATGTAACTCAACAGGCACCGGCCTATTCCCGAACGACAGCCTCCGGCTGCAGTTTCGAGGGACGATCGCTATCGAGCGCCCGGCGGCATGCGGCGTCGTCCACCACAGCAGGATCGCGCACCTCACGACTGGTTGACGCGGCGACGAACAGAACGCCATAACATTCGATCGAATTGATAACCAGTCAGCGGTCACTGTATAGTTCAGTGCATGCTGACCATTGCTTCCCGTCTTGATGTGATGAACCGACTCGGCCGGGCCATGGCTGATCCGACCCGTTCCCGGATCTTAATGACGTTGCTCGACGGACCGAGCTATCCCGCTGTGCTCTCGCGCGAACTGGAGCTGACGCGCTCGAACGTGTCGAACCACCTCACCTGCCTGCGCGATTGCGGCATCGTCGTTGCCGAGCCGGAGGGCCGTCAGACCCGATACGAAATCGCCGACCCGCACCTAGCTGCTGCCCTCGTCGCACTGGTGGACGTGACGCTGGCTGTCGACGTGCACGCCCCGTGCGTGGACTCGGCGTGCACGGTGGCGGGCTGCTGCGGAGCGGGGGCTGGCGCGTGAGCGAGGCGTGTGGTTGCGAGCATGAGCCTGCCGCCACGGCGGGAGAGGAACACGAAGAGGCTGAGCGGCCCTGGTGGAAAGACCGCGGGATCATGGTGCCGATCTTCTCGGGTGTCGCGTTCCTGGGGGGTCTGATCCTCGAGTGGTCCGGCTTAGAGATCCCGGCGTTGGTGCTGTTCTGGGTCGGACTACTGCTGGGCGCGTCGACGTTCACGCCGGGCGCGATCCGGAAACTATTCAAGGGCAAGCTCGGCATCGGGTTGCTGATGACGATCAGCGCGATCGGCGCAGTCATCCTCGGGTACGTGGAGGAGGCTGCAGCTCTGGCGTTCTTGTACTCGATCGCTGAGGCGCTCGAGGACAAGGCGATGGACCGCGCCCGCGGCGGGCTAAGGGCACTGCTGAAGCTCGTGCCGGAGACAGCGACGGTGCTGCAGGGCGGTGTCTCCGCGCAGGTACCGGCGAGAGAGTTGACGGTTGGCCAGGTCATGGTGGTCCGCCCGGGTGAGCGGATCGCGACCGATGGGATCGTCCGATCCGGGCGCTCCAGCCTGGACACATCGGCGATCACCGGGGAGTCGATCCCGGTCGAGGTCGAGCCTGGCGATGTTGTGTCGGCCGGTGCGATCAACAGTGCCGGCGCGCTGGAGGTTGAGGCGACGGCTGCGGGCACCGATAACTCGCTCACGACGATCGTGGAGCTGGTCGAGAAAGCGCAGACCGACAAGGGCGAGCGTGCCCGTCTGGCGGACAGGATCGCCCGCCCACTGGTGCCCGGCGTTCTGATCCTCGCGGCGCTCGTCGCGATCATCGGTTCGCTGCTGGGTGACCCGGAGGTGTGGATCACCCGCGCGCTCGTCGTGCTGGTCGCGGCGTCTCCGTGTGCGCTGGCGATCTCGGTCCCGCTGACGGTCGTCGCTGCGATCGGCGCCGCGAGCAAGTTCGGTGTGATCATCAAGTCCGGCGCCGTTTTCGAGCGCTTCGGTACGGTCCGGCACGTCGCCGTCGACAAGACCGGAACCCTTACCCGCAACGAACCCGTGGTCACCGCCGTACTCACCGCGAACGGTGTAACCGAGGTCCAGGCGTTGGCGTGGGCGGCTGCGCTGGAGCAGCACAGCACACATCCTCTTGCCTCAGCGATCACCGCCGCAGCTCCGGGGACACCGGCAGCTGCAGATGTGACCGAGCAGGCCGGCCATGGTATTGACGGCACCGTCGACGGATCGAGAATCACCGTCGGCAGTCCCCGCTGGCTGGACGCCGGCGACCTCGTTGAGCGGGTCGCAACGCTGGAAGAGCAGGGCATGACCGTCGTCATCGTGCACCGAGACGGGTCACCGGTCGCCGCGATCGGCGTCCGCGACGAGCTGCGCCCTGAAGTCCCCCAGGTAGTCCGGACACTCACCGGCCAGGGCGTCGGGGTGACGATGCTCACCGGCGACAACGCCCGGACCGCTCGTGCCCTGGCTGCGCAGGCCGGGATCAGCGATGTGCGCGCGGAGCTGCGCCCGGAGGACAAGGCGACCGCGATCGGGGAACTGTCGAAGGCGGGACCGGTCGCGATGATCGGCGATGGCATCAACGATGCCCCCGCCCTCGCGGGCGCAGACGTCGGCATCGCGATGGGCGCGACCGGCTCCGACGCAGCGATCGAATCCGCGGACGTGGCCTTCACCGGCCATGATCTACGCCTCATCCCGCGGGCGTTCGATCACGCCCGGCGCGGTCGACGGATCATCAACCAGAACATCATCCTGTCGCTGCTGATCATCACCGCCCTGCTCCCGCTCGCGCTCTTCGGCGTCCTGGGGCTCGCGGCTGTCGTCCTGGTCCACGAGGTCGCCGAGGTCATCGTGATCCTCAACGGCCTGCGGGCCGCCCGCACCCGCACGCCACGACTGGGACGCTGATGCTCGCCACCATTGGATCAGCGATCGGCCTGTTCGCGGCAACCAACATCGACGACATCGTCGTGCTCACCGTGCTTTTCCTCGCCTCCAGCCGAGGGAAACCCCGGCCGTGGCAGATCGTCGCAGGCCAGTACCTCGGGTTCATCACCCTCGTCGTCATCAGCGTGATCGCCGCGCTCGGCCTCACCATCGTCCCGGACGAATGGGTCGGCTTCCTTGGCCTGATCCCGCTCGGCATCGGCATCTGGACGCTCATTCGCGGCCTGCGCCGCAACGGCGATGACGATGACGACGACTCCAAGATCACCGCGGTCGGACTGTGGGGCGTCGCTGGTATCACGATCGCCAACGGGGCGGACAACATCTCCCTCTACACGCCGATCTTCCGCACCAGCACGCCCGGCGACGTCGCGATCATGATCGTCGTGTTCCTCATCCTCGTTGCCGTCTGGTGCGCGGCGGGCCGGCTCATCGGCACTAACAAGGCAGTCACCGAGGGGTTGGAGCGCGTCGAGCACTGGCTTGTACCGGCAGTTTTCATCGGTCTGGGCCTGTTCATCCTGATCGAATCCGGGGTCATCGTCCGTCTGATCGAGGTCCTCGCATGATCCCTTCCGAAACAGAAGCTCACCCGCCCGCTGTGCGCGAGCGGTCGTCGGCGCGGCGGTGGCAGCTCACTGGTGGAGCGCTCCTGATCGCCGTGATTGTCGTGTTGATTGATCAGGGAACGAAGGTGTGGGCTGAAGCGGCCCTCACTGAGCGTGAGCGCGTCCCCCTAATCGGTGACCTGTTGGGTTTGCAGCTCGCCTACAACCCCGGAGCGGCATTCTCCTTCGGGGAAGGCTTCACCTGGGTGTTCGCGCTGCTAGCCGTCGCCGCCACCGTCACAGCAATCGTGTTCGCGTTCCGAGTACAACGCCTGGGATGGGCAATCGTCATCGGCGCGCTCGGAGGAGCTGCCGCCTCACACGCAGGCGACCGCCTTTTCCGCGATCCGGGATTCGCCCGCGGACACGTCGTGGACTTTCTCGCCTACGGAAATTGGTTCATCGGGAACATCGCCGACATCGTGATCTTCGCCGCAGCGGTCACCGGAGCGCTCCTCATGATCCGCGCCGGCGATGAGGCCACAAAGTGAAACCGCTTTGAGAAGCGGGGACAACCCATCAACTCGCCCTCTACATCGGCGCTATTGCTCGGCGCGCAGCTCGTCGGCACCCGCGGTGCGGAAATTTCCAAGCGCATCGACACCTACGCGGCAGCGCTGCACCACAGCATGACGATCGCCGCAATGAGCGACCTCGACCTCTCCTACACGCCCCCGCTCGGCTCCCCCTGGGATGCCGTGCAGGTCGCAACACAGGCATGGGAGCGCGAAGTCCGGACAATCGCCGTGGTGTAGCTCGCCCGTGCGTGCGGCTTCTGAGTGTGGGGACTACGTAGGCGGGCGGTCACGTCGTAAGCGAAGCGCGACCCACAAACCGCATCGTCGACAGATGAACGCACCGTCGTCTCCGAGGGCGTGCAGCTTCCTTCGTGGTAGATGCCGGCCGCAGCACGTGCAGGCGACATCGAGCTCAGTCTCCATAGGCCCTCATTGCCTCTCGGATCTGTTCAACCGTTGGCATCCCGGCCAACCCAGCAGGTGTGCTGTAGATGCGGCAAGCCAACTCACTACTACGATCCGACCCCGGGAAGAGATCGTTTCCGTCCACCGTGATCGTCGGGGAGCCCGCAAATTGAACCCCGGCGGCGTCTTCCTCTGTTCGGATGAGTCGATAACGCAGGCTCAATCCGTCGTGGCCTGTTTCGCTAAGCGCCTCGGCAACACGACGACTGGCCTCAACCCAGCTAGGGCAATCAGCGATATGCAGCAGCTCAATCTCCACGACTCAATCATCCTCGATTCTCTGCTGATGTCGTGACCCATTTGTGGTGGAGGGCTATCACCGAAAACGATCGTTTCCGGCCGACGTACCGAGGTCGCCGGCCGATTGTGCGACACGCCGGTCGCGCACCTGCCGAAAACCCCTGCCCGAACCTGTTGCGCCGAAACGGCCCGCCCGACCCTTTAGGCAATGTGAAAGCGGCCGCGATTTCCGACAAGTTTCGTGAGACAACCGGCAGTTTCCGCAGCGCACCACTCACCCGTCTTTCCGGGGGTGCTCCGTCTCACCAACCGACAAGTTTCGTGAGATCGGACATGATCGCACGGCACCAACCCGGAGTTCCGCTTCGCAGGCGCTCCGAGACGACGCGGCGGCTTACGAAGCCGTCACGTGAGTCGCTCGCGGTCGACGAGGTGGGTGGCGAGCCGCTCGACGGCGCTCGCGAGCTCGGCCGGCTCGATGGCAGATACCGGAGCAGTGAGCGCTATCTCGGCGATCGTCATCGCGAGCCTTCCGAGATCTTCGCTGCGGATTCCGATGACGCAGTGCTCTGCGTGATCCTCCCGCAGAGTGTGGTCGGCCCACCGGAGGACGCCCTCGATCTCGGCGTACGGCATGTGGATGACGAGGGTCGCAGCGTGATCGCGGGCCGTGCGGCCGATCGATCTCGCGACGAACTCGGCGGCGTCTCCTCCGGGAACCGTTCGGGCCGGGAAACGAGTGCCGACGGGTCGCGGCGCCTGGATGCGGTCGAGTCGGAACGTTCTCCAGTCGCCACGATCTCGGTCCCACGCGACGAGATACCAGCGACGTCCGGCTGTGACGAGCTGATGCGGCTCGACGTGCCGCCTGCTGTGCTCTTCCCGGGTTCGCCGATAGTCGAACCGCACATGCTCGTGGTCGCGACATGCTGCGGCGAATACGCTCAGCGACTCCGGATGGATGACGTCGTCATCGACTACCCGCCCCAGGGAGGCGACACTCGAGTGCAGCGCCGACACCCGTCGACGAAGCCGGTGAGGCAGAAGCGCTTCGATCTTCGCCAGAGCGCGCAGTGATGTCTCCTCGATCCCACTGATGGCGGCTTCCGCGGCATAGCGCAAGCCGATCGCCACCGCGACGGCTTCCTCGTCGTCGAGGATCAGCGGCGGCACATGCGCTCCCGTCGCGAGCCGGTAGCCGCCGTACCTCCCCGAGGTGGAATCGACCGGGTAGCCGAGCTCGCGAAGGCGGTCGAGGTCTCGCCGCACCGTTCGTTCGGTCACCCCGAGCCGAGCCGCCAGTTCCGCACAGGGCCAGAAGCGGTTGGTCTGCAGAAGCGACAACAACTGCAGGGCTCTGCCCGTGGGATTGGTTCTCATGATCTCAGCCTGCCGAGGATGCAGGACATCAGGTGTCCAGAATGCTCCGTACGGTCCGAGTAGCCGCCGATCCAGACCCGCGATCGGTGCCGAACTCAGAGGAGCATCCATGAAGCTGTCCGACTTCCCCGACCCCAGCCTTATCCCGGTCAACGGCGTTGAACTCGAAGTCTTCGAGGCCGGGCGAGAGAATGCCGGGAACCCTGTCGTGCTGTGCCACGGATGGCCCGGGCATGCCTCCGTCTGGCGGCATCAGGTGCCAGCGCTCGTCGCTGCGGGGTACCACGTCATCGTCCCGAATCAGCGTGGCTACGGCAACTCCTCGCGGCCGGCTGACGTGACGGCCTACGACATCGGACACCTCTCGGGCGACCTCGTCGCACTTCTCGATCACTTCGGATACGACAGGGCGGTCTTCGTCGGTCACGACTGGGGCGCAAGCGTCGTCTGGGGGCTGACGCTGCTGCATCCCGACCGTGTGGACAAGGTGATCAATCTGAGCCTGCCCTATCAGGAACGTGGAGAGGTTCCGTGGATCGAACTCATGGAAGCCGTGCTCGGTGGTGACTTCTACTTCGTCCACTTCAATCGACAGCCTGGCGTCGCAGACGCCGTCTTCGATGAGAACACGTTCCCGTTCCTTCGCAACCTGTATCGGAAGAACGAACCCCCTCGGCAGCCTCAGCCGGGGATGGCGTTCATCGATCTCGCCCGAGCGGAGGTACCACTCGGCGATCCCGTCATGAGCGACGAGGAACTTGACGTTCTCGTCTCGGCTTTCGAAACCTCGGGATTCACGGGCGGCGTGAACTGGTACAGGAACCTCGACCGCAACTGGCACCTGCTCGCCGATGTGGACCCGATCATCCTCCACCCCGCACTCATGATCTACGGCGACAGAGACATGGTGCAGAAATCCGAAACCCTGGCGGACTTCGTGCCGAACGTCGACGTCCTCAGCCTCGACTGCGGGCACTGGATCCAGCAGGAAAAGCCCGCCGAACTCAACGAGGCGATCGTGAGTTGGCTGCGACGACAGGACGCGACGCGCTCCTCCGGGTCGTGGTCAGGGTCAGCATCCTGAGCGCCGGAAGGCCGACGAGTCAGGGCTTCGAGAGCATCCCGGTCTGCAGTGCCGTCCGGATGGTGGCGGGGTCGGCCAGGGCATCGATCTTGACGACTTTCCCCGCGCCGACGGTCAACACGTAGAGCGCGACGATCTCTTTCCGGTCGCGCCAATACGCGATCGCCGCGAGCCCTGCGAACTCCACGATGATCGCTTCATCGATGCGTCCGGACAGGGCATCGCCGACGGCGTCGGAACCGGTGATCTTCGGCGTGAGGGCGGGAGCGTTCTCGGCCTGACGCGATGCGGCCAGGGCGATCGCATCCGCATCGGCGCGCAGGGTGACATCGGGATCCAGAAGGGCGATCAGATCGTGCATCTCGCCGCTGCGTGCGGCGGCGAGGAAGGCGACCACCTCGCGGCGCTGCTCCTGTCTGATCGCGTCCCAGTCGCGATCGCGCAGTCGCTGGCGAGCGCGTGACGCGCGCTTCTTGACCACGTCGACCGTCGAGCCGGCGATCTCGGCGATCTCGGCGAAGGGATAGCCGAAGACGTCGTGGAGCATGTAGCTCAGACGATCCACCGGCGAGAGCTCTCGCAGCACGATCGTGAATGCCATCGCCACCTGCTCGTCCTTCAGGATGAGCCGTTCCGGGTCCGCACGGGGATCGTCGATGGGGGTCGCGGGTTCTGCGATGTCGTCGACTGGCAGCGTCTGGTGCGTGCGTCGGCGCCGCGTCACGTCGATCGCCGCACGCGACACCACGGTGGTCAGCCAGGCGTCGACGTCGTTGATCGTGCTCAGGTCGGTCTCGGCGAACCGGAGCCAGGCGTTCTGCACCGCATCTTCCGCGTCCCACATGTCGCCGAGGATTCGGTATGCCAGGACACGCAACCGGGCTCGCTGTGCGCCGAAGACCTCTGCGTTCGACACAGAGCTGCTGCGAGGTGCGGTCACCTTTCGAACACTACCTGCGTCATATAGGTAGCGGCTCGCTGCGCAAGCGTGGCCCACCGACAACTGGGGAAGGAATTACCTGTGACGCAAGAGACCGAGAATCTCATCGAGCTGAGGACCGTCGTGCGAGGGGAGGTGGCGCTTCCGGGCGACGACGGCTTCGACGAGCGCTCGACGCCGTGGAACATCGCCGTCGATCAGCGACCGATCGCCGTCGTCGACGCGGCCGATGCGGAAGACGTCGCCGCTCTCGTCGCCTTCGCGGCCCGCAACGGTCTCCCGATCATCGTGCAGCCCGGTGGACACGGTGCCACCGGTGCGGCGACGGGGGCCATCGTCCTGCGGACGTCGCACCTGACGACACTGTCGGTGAACGCGTTCGACGGTATCGCGCGGGTGGGGGCGGGGATCTCGGCCGGTGCCCTGCAGGAGGCCGCAGCGGCGGCGGGCTTCACTGCGCTCGCGGGGAGCAGCCCGATCGTCAACGTCGTCGCGCTCGCGCTCGGGGGCGGACTGAGCTGGTTCGGACGCAAGTACGGATGGGTTGCCGATTCCATCCGTGCGCTCGAGGTCGTCACACCGCAGGGCGAACACCGACGTGTCACCGAAGAGTCCGATGCGGACCTGTTCTGGGCGCTGCGCGGTGGTGGTGGGCACGCAGCCGTCGTCACACTCGTCGAGCTCCAGCTGCATGAGGCGGCGCAGTTCGCCGGCGGGCGGATCATGTGGTCGGGAGAGCACACGGCCGCCGTGGTCGACGCCTTCGCTTCGCTGACGAGTGACGCCCCGGACGAGTTGACGATCTGGCTCGAGATCCTGAGCTTCCCAGGCGCGCCGCCGTTCGTGGCTCTGGACGTGGCGTACCTCGGCTCGAACACGGAGCTCCGAGAGCTGTTGCGGCTCGATGCCCTGCCTGCACCGCTGCGCGATGGGGTCCGCGACATGCCCCTGGCTGACATCGGGACCATCGCCGATGAGCCCACCGACCCGTCTCCGGGAATCACACAGGTCGAACTGCTGCGCACCCTCGACAGCGACGTGCGAGAGGCCCTTGCGTCGGCCTCGCCCGCACCGGCGATGATCGTGCAGGTGCGACCGCTCGGCGGAGCTTTCGCCGCGCCGTCGAACACCCCCTTGGGGGCGCTGACGGAGCCCTACCTGATCAGTCTGTTCTCCTCCCCGCGCGGTGCGGACGCGGCTGCGGCCATCCAGGAGTCGCACGCGCGACTCGTCGCTCAGCTGCCGGTGACCGGACGCAAGGTCCCTACCTTCCTCCAGGGCGGCGACAGCCTCGGGAACGTCTACGACGGTGAAGCGCTCGAACGCCTCCGACGCATCGTCGAGCAGCGCGACCCCCAGGTGCTGATTCGCACCGAACACGCCCTGTAGGCAGTGCCTGTGCGGAGCCGCCCGTCCTGGTGGCTCCGCACAGCCCGAGTCGATCCTGATCCCGACCGGCGCGGTCCCGCACCCGTCGTCATCCCGCATGGATGGCGACCGCGGCCGTATGGGTTCCGTCTGCACGGGTGCTTCGCGCGCGCGGCCGGAGCAACGTGGGAGGCATGTCCGTCATCTCCCGTCCTCCCGTCCCCTCAGACTCAACGGCGTCGAGGGCAGCGCGCCCTCCGCGGTGGGGATACCTGTCGAGGTCTGTGAGCCATTACGGCACCGTCGCGTGCGTGCTCGCGGTCTATCCGCCGGATTCCACAGACGAAGAACTCCGCCTCGCGGAGGCCCACCGCTGGTACACGCCGCTGTCGCTCGGCGGCGGGGTCGTGGCGTGGGTGGTGCTGTGCGCTGTGGGGGTCTCTCCGTTGCTCGCGGCCGCGCTCCTGCTGGCCGCCCTGCTTCCGATCGGCATCGTGCTCTCTCGGCGGTCGCGCGACATCCGCCACCGCACGGTCACCGTCTCCGCATGCAGAGCGGGCCTCGGCGAAGACACCGAGGGAGAGCGCGCCCAGCAGCTTCGCCTCGACAGCCTTGCCGAGGCGCTGGGCGATGCCGCACTCGCGTGCCGCCAGGGCGTGATCGACCGCGACCGCTTCAACCGCATCTGGGCGGCGGCATATGCGCAGGCCGCGGCCATCGCCGCCACCTCCGCGCGGTGACGCTCACCGGGCAGAGGACGAGCCCGCCGGCGGCCGATCAGTCGACGCCCGCGTCGCTCTGATACTTGCGGCACGCCCTGCCCGTCGCCTCGGTCTCCTCGGCGTCGTCTCTCTCTGCGCCAGGGTTCTCGCGGGGGACGACCTGGCTGAGCGAGAGAGTGCCCGTGCAGGTGAAGACGACGAGGTCGCCGGGCGCACAGGCCTGCGGAAGTCGTGCCTTCAGCCGGGTGCCGCCACTCGCCGTCTGCAGAGTCGTCGGCGCGAGATCTCGGGCACGTGGGGAGTGCAGAAGGTCGATGTGGGTGACCAGAGGCGCGAGCGCATGCAGGGCGCAGTCGACCGTCACCACGACCTCGCGGTGCCAGCCGTGGGGCTCTTCGCGAGCGATGATCCGTGCCACCACCAGCGTCACGTGCGCATCGGCCTCGGGGTGAACGGCGGACGGGCCCGTCGGTGCGATCAGCACGCAGGGGGTACGCCGCTCTCGTGCGAGATCGGTCAGTGAACGTCCGGCGACCACGATGTCGTGTGCACGGACTTCCGTATCGGTCGGCCACAGCTTCCGCACGTCGCGTCGCGGGTCGTTCCACACGAAGGCCGTCGAGTGCAGGACGGTGTGCAGCACGGTCATCGCGACGCCTCCACCTGGAGCGCCGCCGCGCCCACAGCGCGTGGCCGCACGTTTCGCAGCGTGACGGCACCGATGCAGGGGACGACCAGGAGATCGCCCTCTCGAAGGTCGGACGGAAGGACGGCGACCGGGTGCGGCCATGCCACGCCGCCCTCCTCTCCGGGGATCAGCTCGATACTCGTCGTCTTCGCCGAAGAAGCCCTGCCGATGAGGCGGCATTCCTCCCACGCCGCATCGACGCCGTCGAAGGAGCAGTCTGTGAGGGCGATGCGCTTGTCTTCCTGAGTGTCGACACGCAGGGTGATACGGAACAGCAGCACGGTCACGTCGGTGCCCGTGCCGGGTATCGGCAGGTCTCCGGTGAGCACGGCGGGTGAGCCGCTGATCTCGAACAGACGCATCAGCGAGATGCCGCCCACCACGACATCGGTGGTCGTAGGCTCCGAATGGGTCGGCCACCTCCAGCGGTCGAGGGGAGTGGGGATGCTCCGTCGCAGCGTGGGAAGGATCTCGGTGAGGGTCATGTCTCCGTCCTACGCTTCCGTGATCGTGCCGATGAAGAAGCCTGACGGAACGCATGCGCCTCCGCCCCGTTCGCTCACGAAGTCCGCACCCCTCGGGCGTCATGCCGGATGCGATACATTGCAGTGCAGGTAAGATTTCAGGCTTTACTGCGTCGACGTGCTCGAGTGGAGGACTAAGCGGTGGCACTCTCAGGTGGACCCCTCGAACGCAGGTCGATGAGCGATGAAGCGTACAACCGGTTGCAGGAAGCGATCATCAGCGGCGAGCTGCGTCCGGGAGAGCGGCTGCGCGACTACGAGCTCGCGGAACGCCTCGGCACCTCGAAGACCCCGATCCGCCATGCCCTCGACCGCCTGGCCGACCACGGCCTCGTCGAGATGCAGCGCAACCGCTACACCCGGGTCGCGCCGATCGATCTGGATCAGGTCCGCAATGCCGTCGACCTCTTCGGCGACATCTGGATCGGCGCGGTGCGTCATGTGATGCCTCGGATCCAGGACGACGACACCGCGTACCTCGCCGAGCTCGCCGGGGAGATGTCGACAGCGGTGAAGGACCGCGACGTCGTCGGCTTCGGGATCGCACTTCGTGCGACCGCGACGGGTTTCGCGCGCATCGAGGGCAACGCCTCGCGCGCCGTCGTCATCGACCGCCTCGGGCCGCAGATCCGTCGGTTCAGCCAGCATGCGAAGGACGCGTTCGACTGGGATGTCGTCGGTGCCTTCGTCGTCTCCCTCCGAGAGGCGATCCTCGAGCGCGATGCGAGCAAGACCCGCGCCGTCCTGGTCGCCTTCTTCGATGACGCGCTCCCCGCCATCATCGATCGCGCCGAGGAGCAGGACCTCACCCCCTCCGACGCCCCGGAGTAGCGGACCGCCTGCATGGCACTTTCGGCAGATCCACAGGAATCGCAGAGGGACTTCTCCTAATCTGGGAGATCCCAAGGGGAGTACTCCGACACGGTGGGGTCGTCATTACGGATGCATGTCGCATCCCGGGCCACCGGTTCCATGTCTCATGGAATGGAGAAGACTTTGGCGGTACTGTCGTACCCCGAGTCTGGAGCCCTCATTTGGATATCACGCCGCTGATCTGGGTCATCACGATCGCGATCACGATCGCCTTCTTCGTCTACGAGTTCTTCGCCCACGTGCGCACCCCGCACGAGCCGACGATCGCGGAGTCGGCGCGCTGGTCGATCTTCTACATCAGCCTCGCGCTGCTGTTCGGCGTCGGCATCGGCGTCTTCTCCGGATGGACGTTCGGTGGGGAGTACTTCGCCGGGTATCTGACCGAGAAGGCGCTGTCGATCGACAACCTCTTCGTGTTCCTCATCGTCATGACCGGCTTCGCCGTGCCGAAGAAGTACCAGCAGAAGGTGCTGATGATCGGCATCGTCATCGCGCTGATCCTCCGCGGCATCTTCATCGCCGTCGGCGCGACGCTCATCGAGAACTTCTCGTGGATCTTCTACCTGTTCGGTGCACTCCTGCTCGTGCTCGCCTACCGTCAGGCATTCAGCAACCACGAGAGCAACCCGGCCAACGGACGATTCATGACGTTCGTGCGCCGTCACCTCCCCGTCAGCGACGAGTACAACGGCGACCGCCTCACCGTGGTGAAGAACGGCAAGCGCTTCGTCACGCCGATGCTCCTCACGATCATCGCGATCGGGTTCATCGACCTGGTGTTCGCCGTCGACTCGATCCCTGCGATTTACGGTCTCACCGACCAGGCCTACATCGTCTTCACGGCGAACGCCTTCGCGCTGATGGGTCTGCGCCAGCTGTACTTCCTCATCGGCGGACTGCTCGAGCGCCTCGTCTACCTGGCTCAGGGGCTCGCGGTCATCCTCGCCTTCATCGGCGTCAAGCTCGTGCTGCACGCGATGCACGTCAACGAGCTTCCGTTCATCAACGGCGGCGAGCCGATGCTGTGGGCTCCCGAGATCCCGATCTGGTTCTCGCTGCTGTTCATCGCCGCCACCATCACGATCGCGACCGTGGCCAGCCTTCTCAAGACGCGTCGGGCACCGGATTCCGTTCCGGCCGGCGCCGACACCACCACCCGCAACGACAAGGAGCACTCTTGAGCGCGCAGCGCTGTTCTGACTCTTCGGACTCTGACAGTACGAGCGCCCGGTTCATCCCGGGCGCTCACCCCACCACAGGCGAGGCGGCCCTCTGATGGGCGACCTGCTCTGGAACATCGCCCTCGTCTTCGCGTTCGTGCTGATCGGCGGTGTCTTCGCTGCGACGGAGATGGCGCTGGTCACGCTGCGCGAGAGCCAGATCAACGCCATCGGTCAGCGCGGGCGCCGCGGGGCGAAGGTCGCCGCCCTCGCCCGCAACCCCAACACCTTCCTGTCGGCGGTGCAGATCGGTGTGACCGTCGCCGGGTTCGCCTCGGCGGCGTACGGTGCGACATCGATCGCCCCCTCGCTGGCACCGGTGCTGGAGTCTTGGGGCCTCGCCCCTGCTCTCGCGCTCACGGTCGCCACGCTCGTGCTCACCCTCGTTATCGCCTATCTGTCGCTGGTGCTCGGCGAGCTCGTGCCGAAGCGCCTCGCGATCCAGCGCAATGCGCAGTTCGCCTACGCGGTCGCTCCCGCACTCAACGGGTTCGCGACGGTCATGCGCCCGGTGATCTGGTTGCTGTCGGTGTCCACGAACGCCCTCGTCCGGCTGCTCGGCGGCGATCCGCACAAGACCAGCGACGAGATGACGGATGAGGAGGTGCGCGACATCGTGGCCAGCCATCAGGGGCTGCCCGATGACGAACGGCGCATCCTCGACGACGTGCTGTCCCTCCGCGGGCGCCAGGTCAGCGAGGTCATGCGACCGCGGCCCGAGGTCGTCGCCCTCGACGAGGCTGCGAGCGTCGGCGAGGTGATGGCGCAGGTGCGCGACCTTCCGTTCTCGCGCTACCCCGTCTCGGAGACCTCGATCGACGACATCACCGGGTTCGTGCACGTGCGCGATCTCTTCGAGGCCGCGTCCGACGATCCGACGCGTCCGCTGAGCGCGCTCATGCGCGACATCCCCTACATCCCCTCGACCGCACGTGTGCTGCCGACTCTGACCCGCATGCGCGCAGAGGGGCACCACATCGCGGTGGTCGTCGACGAGTACGGCGGGACCGACGGCCTGGTCACTCTGGAAGACCTCGTGGAGGAGGTCGTCGGTGAGATCTTCGACGAGTACGACGCCGAGGTCTTCATCTCGGCTGACGACGGCATCGACGGACGACTCAACCTGCAGGACTTCGAGGAGCTCACCGGGTTGTCGATGCCGCGCGGTTCGTCCGACACGATCGCCGGATTCGTGACGGAGCAGCTGGGGCGTCTCGCCGTCGTCGGCGACGTCGTGGAGGTGCCGGGCGCCACGATCCAGGTCGCGGAGCTCGATCGACGACGCATCGCCCGGGTGCGAGTCGTGACCGAACCGGTCGTCGAACCGGAGGCCTGAGCCCGAAAGTCGGCGGCGGCGACGCTCTCGGTCCCGACCGGGATCAGGTCGGGAAGCGCACCCCGGTGATGCTCTCCGCCGCCGACCACAGAGCCGACCCGATGTCCGCGGAGCGCACCTCGTCGGAGGCTGCCACCCGTGCCGGCGCCCCGCGGAACTCGAGCAGTCCGCCAGGACCCCAGTAGTCCCCGCCGGCCACATCGGCCGCCGTGGCCGCGTGCACGATCGGCAGCGCGCCGCCGTCCTTGCCCTGCACGAGCACGCGCGTCGGTGCGGCCAGGGCGCGGATGAAGCCGGACACCGGGGCGAGACCCGCACGCGTCGGGGTGAGCGGATCGACCGCGTAGCCGGGGTGCGCGCACACCGCAGAGCGCGAGGAACCGGACCAGCGTCGCGCCAGCTCGAACGCGAAGGCCATCAAGGACGCCTTCGATCGTCCGTACTGGCGGAGTGAGGGGCCGCTCCACGGGTCGTCGAGGGTGTCGGGATCGAGGTGCGCGAAGCGATGGGCGATCGAGCCGACGGCGACCACACGCGCATCCGGTGAGAGGAGCGGCTCGAGCTGTGCGACGAGGGCGAAGTGGCCGAGGAAGTTGGTGCCCACCATGAGGTCGAATCCGTCGCTCGTGCGCGCCGACCGATCGGCAGCCTTCACCCCGGCGTTGCCGATGACCGCGTCGAGCTTCTCGTCCACCTCTGCGGCCGCCCTGGCCACGCTGTCGAGGGAGCCGAGGTCGAGCGACAGCACGCGCACGTCGGCGCCGGGCACCTGACCCCGGATCGCGGTGACCGCGGTCCGGGCGCGCTCGGGGGAGCGGCACCCCAGCAGCACGCGCGCCCCTCGGGTGGCGAGCTGCTCCGCGCACCAGTAGCCGATGCCCGCGTTCGCGCCGGTGACCAGCACCGTACGTCCGAGCAGATCTCCGGGTGGTGGGGGAGTGGCATCCATCTCCCCAACCTAGGCGCAGGTTGTGCTGCCCAGACTCAGCGGTCGCTCTCGTGCTGGTCGTCGTCTTCGAGGAGCATGCCGACCGAGGTCGCGCAGGCGTCACCCTTCCACGCCTCGATGCCCTCGCGCACCGCGAACGCGGCGATCACGAGCCCGGCGACCGCATCGGCCCACCACCATCCGAGCAGGGAGTTGGCGACCAGGCCGACCAGCACCGCGGCGGAGAGATACGCGCAGAGGAGTGTCTGCTTCGAGTCGGCGACCGCCGTGGCCGAGCCGAGCTCGCGACCCGCGCGGCGCTCGGCGAACGACAGGAAGGGCATGACGACGACGCTGACGGCAGTCAGGAGGATGCCGATCGTGCTGTGCTCCGGGCGTTCGGCGGTGACGAGAGCCGTCACGGACGTCGTCGTGACGTAGATCGCGAGGGCGAAGAATGCCACGGCGATCACACGCAGCGTCGGCTTCTCCCAGCGCTCGGGGTCGCGGCGGGTGAACTGCCAGGCGACGGCGGCCGCGGAGAGGACCTCGATCGTCGAGTCGAGGCCGAAGCCGATGAGGGCTGCCGATGACGCGACGGATCCCGCACCGATCGCGATGACCGCCTCGATCAGGTTGTAGCCGATGGTGACGCCGACGATCAGACGGATGCGGCGGTGCAGGATGTCGCGTCGCGATGCGGTGGACGTGGTCATCAGCAGGTGCAGCCGTCGCCCGCGCAGCAGTCCGGCTCGACGATGAGCATGACGCGCATGAGCATGTCGAGGGCCGGTGCGAGGTGGCGGTCCGCGAGCCGATAGCTGCTGCGTCGACCGTCGGGGACGCTCTCGACGAGTCCGCATCCGCGCAGGCACGCGAGGTGGTTCGACATCGCCTGGCGTGAGACGCCGAGGGCGTCGGCGAGGTCGGCGGGATAGCGGGGCGCTTCGCGCAGTGCGAGCAGAACTCCGGCGCGGGTGGGATCCGAGAGCGCGTGCCCGAGTCGGGCGACGGCGGCAGTGTGGGTGAGCGAGGCGAGAGCGGTGGTCACGCACCCCACTGTACAGAAAAGGCTGAATTCAAGAGATCTTGAATTCAGCTCTTCCGTGACGGATCAGCGGATGGCGTACACCGCGCTTCCGACGATGACGGCGACGACGGTGGTCCATCCGATGATCGCCACCGCCTGCCAGAACAGGATGCGCGCCCTGCCGATGCCGGACGCGGCGAGCATCGTCGCGGTGAACTGCGTCGGCAGCAGGAGCGGTCCGAGCAGGCTGACCCCCGGCACGCCGTAGCGTTCGAAAGCCCGCTGGAACTTCTCGCGTCGGGCGCTTCCACGGCCCGTGTCCGAGACCTCTGCGGCCGGCTCCTCGACCGTGCCCCCGCCGGCACCCGCGAGCGCTGCGGTCTTGGCGCGCGAACGGTTCACGACGGCCTGGCGCGCTCCCGAGCTCACCAGCACCACCACCAGGACGCAGAGGAAGTTGCCCACGATCGCGGCGATCGCGGCGATCACCGGGGAGATGCCGCCGAGGATGCCGATGCTCACCGCGCCCTCGCCCTCGATGAAGGGGACCGCGCCGGCGAGGGCGACGATGAGCGGCTGCACGAGCTCGGGGACCTGAGCCACCAGGTTCTGGAAGTTCTCGATGAGGTTCATGGGATGCTCCCGGTTGTCGGTGCGAACGGAGTCTCCGCCGCGATGACTCCAGTCCAGCCGAGCACGCCCACCCGCGGCAGTGTCGGCCCGTCACCGCTTCCCGGGCGGATCGCACGATAGGACCGTGACAACTGTCACGGTCCTATCGTGGGAGCGTGACCCGCGTTCCCTCCGCCCTCGCCACCGCACCCGCGCCAGGCTCCCGTCAGCTCGCGCGCGGCATCACCGCGACCTGGTGGTACACGGTGACGGCCGTGCTGTTCATCGAGCTGATGCTCGTCGGAGCGTGGACGGGCATCGCCGCCGCAGTCGATGTGAGCGGAGGCATCCTGCTGTTCATCGGTCTCGGTGGTCTGCTCTGGTGCGCGTCGACGCTGATGCTGCTCCTGGACTATCGCCACCGCCTCGATGCGGAACCCGGCGTCGCCTGGGGGCGGCTGGCCGTGCCGTTCGTCGTCGCGGTGGGCTACGGCGTGACGGCTGGTCTCCTCGTCGGCAGCTGGCAACTCGCCGCCATGCCCGTGGTGCAGTTCTTCGTCTTGCTGAGCTGGCCTCGCGGCGTGCGGGTGCGGGTCGTCGCCGCGGCGACCTTCCTCCTGATCGCGCTCGCCCTGGTCGATTCGGCGACGAGCGGGGTGGGCATCGGGCTTCCCTGGTGGATGCCGGTCATCTACGGGGCGATGCTGCCCGGAATGAGCGTGAGCTCGCTGTGGTGGTGGGATGTGCTGGTGACCCTCGACCGCGCCAGGGCGTCCGAGGCCCGCCTCGCCGCGACCCAGGAGCGCCTGCGCGTGGCGACCGATGTGCACGACCTGCAAGGGCACCATCTCCAGGTCGTCGCGTTGCAGCTGGAACTCGCCGAGCGTCTGCTGCCGGACGACCCGGAGGCGGGGATGCAGCAGCTGCACGCGGCGCGGATCAGCGTCGACGAGGCGCGCCAGGGCACCAGAGACCTCGCGATGCGGTTCCGCTCTGTCCCGCTCGGAGACGAACTGGCCAACGCCCGTGATCTGCTGACCGCGGCCGGACTGCAGGTGGATGCCGCGATCGATGCGGATGCCGATGCGGCGCCGGCGTCGGCTCTCGGACCCGTCATCCGGGAGACGACCACGAACGTCCTGCGGCACGGCGGCGGGGTGCATGCGCGCCTCTTGCTGACCCGGACCGCCGATGCGTGGCGCTACGAGATCGCGAACGACGTGGCGGTCGGCGCCGAGATCGAACATGACGGCTCGGGTCTCGAGGGCGTGCGTCGGCGGATCGAGGAGGCGCACGGCTCCCTCGACGTGCGGCGCGATGGGGATGAGTTCGTCGTGGTCGTGACCGTGCCCTCGACCTCGGAGGAGGCGCGATGATCCGGGTTCTGCTCGCCGATGACGAAGGGATGATCCGCTCGGCCCTCGCGGCCCTGCTGCGGCTGGAGCCCGACATCGACGTCGTCGCAGAGTGCGCCGACGGCGAGCAGGCGGTCGCCGAGGCGCTGCGGCTACGGCCCGACGTGTGTCTGCTCGACCTGGAGATGCCGGGCCTCGACGGCGTGCAGGTGGCCGAGAAGGTGAACAGGGCGATCGCGACGCGTTGCGTGGTCGTCACCCGTCATGCGCGTCCGGGGGTGCTGCGCCGTGCCCTGGCTTCCGGGGTGGCAGGCTTCCTGCCGAAGTCTCGCGGAGCGGACGAGGTCGCAGCGGTCATCCGCCGCGTCGCGGCCGGAGCCCGCTACGTCGATCCGGAGATCGCTGCGGACGCTCTGAGCGATGAGCGCTCGCCGCTGACGGATCGCGAGCTCGACGTGCTGCGGGCGGGCCGTCGTGGAGAGACGACCGGGCAGATCGCGCGGGCACTCTCGCTCGCTCCCGGGACCGTGCGCAACCACATCTCCGTCATCCTCGGGAAGCTCTCGGTCGGCACACGTCAGCAGGCCGTGCTCATCGCCGAGGAACGCGGCTGGATCTGACGGCCGATAGGCTGACGGACATGGGAACAATATGCGCTGCGCCCATGATGGGGCGCACCTTCGTCGCACGCGACCGCCGCGCCTGACGGCGCGCTCGCTCTTCGCACGCATCTGCGCGCCGTCCACCGAGATGTCATCGCACCTCGGGACGGGCAGTCCTCACTGACGCTCTCCGCGTCCTCCCTCCTTCGGGGTGCTCCGATTCTTCTTCTGGAGCGCACTCATGCCTCGTTCAATCCATGGCGGCCGTCACGAACTCGGCCAGAACTTCCTCACCCACCGTCCGACCCTCGCCCGCCTCTCCACCCTCGTCGGTTGCACCTCCGGCTCGATCCTGGAACTGGGCTGCGGTGACGGCGCGCTGACCCGCGCACTCGCGCAACTGGGCAGGCCGCTCACCGCGATCGACGTCGACGAGCACCGCGTGCACCGACTGCGCAGGGCGCTGCCCGGAGTGCGCGTCGAGGTCGCCGATGCCACGCGGCACCCGTTCGATGCCGAGGTCGTCGTCGGCAACATCCCCTTCCACCTGACGACGCCGATCCTCCGGCGGCTGCTGTCGAGCGGGCGTTGGAATGACGCGGTACTCCTGACGCAATGGGAGGTGGCGCGCAAGCGGGCAGGCGTCGGCGGAGGCACGATGATGACCGCGCAATCGGCGCCGTGGTTCGAGTTCTCCCTCGAGGGCCGGGTGCCGGCGTGGGGGTTCTCGCCGCAGCCGAGCGTGGACGGCGGTCTGCTCGCGATCACCCGTCGTGGTTCACCCCTCGTGCCGGACGCCGACCGACGGGCGTACGACGCGTTCGTCCGGGCCATGTTCACGGGGCGGGGAGGCGGTCTCCCCGCGATCGTGGCGACAGCCGCTCGCATCTCGATGCCGCGGGCGCGACGTGCGGTGGCGGACTCCGGCGCGGGGGAGCGTCGCCTTCCGCGCGATCTCCGTCCGCAGGACTGGGCAGCGCTCTGGCATCAGGTCGCTCGAGGGTGACACAGCTGGCCGGGGGCGGGAGTCGGGAGTCGGGAGTCGGAGGTAGCCTCGACGCATGTCGGCCTTCGGAACGCTCTCGACTCCCGTCGGTGTCATCGGCGTGGTCAGCGACGGTGCGGCGATCACCCGCGTCATGTGGCGGTCGACCCCGCCCGAGGGTGGAGTCGTCCCGCCGGACCCCGCCGCCGATCCCCTGCTCGTCGAAGCGCTGGCTCAGCTCGCCGCCTACTTCGACGGCACACTGCGACGCTTCGACGTTCCCATCGACCTCGGCGAGCAGACCGCGGCGACGAGGGCGGTGCTCACGGCCCTCCACGAGACGGTCGGGCAGGGCGAGACCATCACGTACGGCGGACTCGCGGCGCGCAGCGGCACGGAGGTGCCGGCCAGGGGCATCGGATCGATCATGGGCGCGAATCCCGTTCCGCTGATCGTGCCCTGCCATCGGGTCGTCGCGGGTGACGGACTCGGCGGATACTCCGGCGGTGACGAGGGGCGGGGACTCGAGACCAAGCGCTGGCTGCTGGAGCATGAAGGGGCTCTGCCGACTTCTCTGTTCTGAGCCGACGCCGGGCATCCGTCATCGCGTCATCTCGGAAGCGAACACCCTGCGAGAATGGACGGGCCGAGTCCCGAGCCGAGGAGCCAACGTGCAGTTCATCTCCACCCGCGGCGGCATGCAGCCGCAGTCGTTCAGCGAGACGCTGCTGGAGGGCCTTGCGCCCGACGGCGGCCTGGCTGTGCCCGAGGTCATGCCGACCGTCGACGGCGAGACGCTCGAGCGCTGGCGTGCGCTGACCTACCCGCAGCTCGCGACCGAGGTGCTCGGTCTGTTCGCGACCGACATCCCGCGCGCGGACCTGGCGCGGATGACGGATGCGGCCTACGCCGACTTCCCCGACGGTGTGGTGCCGCTGCGGGCGATCGATGACGACCTGACTCTGGTCGGTCTGTCCGAAGGCCCCACCCTCGCGTTCAAGGACATGGCCATGCAGTTCCTCGGCCAGGTGCTCGAATACACGCTGGAGCGCAACGACTCCGTGCTCAACATCCTCGGCGCCACCTCGGGAGACACCGGCTCGGCGGCCGAGCACGCCCTGCGCGGCAAGGAGCGCGTCGCCGTGTTCATGCTGTCGCCGCAGGGGCGCATGAGCGCATTCCAGCGGGCGCAGATGTTCTCGCTCGACGACGCGAACGTGCACAACATCGCGGTCGAAGGGGTCTTCGACGACTGCCAGAACCTGGTCAAAAAGCTCGCGGGAGACCTCGACTTCAAGCGCGCGCAGCACCTCGGCGCGGTGAACTCGATCAACCTGGCGCGCATCACGGCGCAGACCGTCTACTACTTCTGGGCCTGGCTGCGCGCCACGGATGCCGGCGGCTGGACCGAGCTGTCGTTCACCGTGCCCTCCGGGAACTTCGGCAACATCCTCTCCGGGTTCTTCGCCAAGCAGATGGGGCTGCCGATCCGTCGCCTCGTGCTCGCCGCGAACGAGAACAACGTGCTGGACGAGTTCTTCCGCACCGGCGTCTACCGCCCGCGCAGCGCGGCCCAGACGCTCGCGACCTCCAGCCCGTCGATGGACATCTCCAAGGCATCGAACCTCGAGCGCTTCATCTTCGAGCTGGTCGACCGTGATCCTGCCCGCGTCGTCGGCGCGTGGGACGATCTCGAAGCGCAGGGGTATTTCGACTTCTCCTCCGAGCAGGAGCGCTTCCTCGAGGAGTTCGGCATCGTCAGCGGCACGTCGACCCACGAGGACCGACTGGCGACCATCCGCTCGGTGTACGAGACGACCGGTGAGGTCATCGACCCGCACACGGCCGACGGCGTCAAGGTCGCGCGCGAGTATGTCGAGCCCGGCGTACCGATGCTGGTGCTCGAGACCGCCAAGCCGGAGAAGTTCGCCGAGACCATCCACGAGGCCATCGGCGTCGAGCTCGGCTATGCGCCGGAGCTGCAGGAGATGCTCGATGCCCCGCAGCATGTGACCGAGATGGCCGACGACGAGCACGCGCTCCGCGCCTTCATCCAGACGAACGCGCTGCACTGATTCCGCGGTCGCCAGACCCACGCTTCGAATCGAGACCCACTCCCGCCGGCGTCGGCGCGAGTGGGTCTCGTCGTTGACGCGAGGTCTCGCCCGGTCGCGGAAGCGGTGCGGATGTGCGATCAGCACATCCGATGGCGATCCTCGTGCGATATGCACATGTCGGCTGTGTGGGAAGCGTCGCTACTGTGGCGCACAACCCGTTCCCTCCTCCCGAAGGATCCTCATGGCACGCACGGCGCACGCAGACGACTTCGCGCTCTCCCGAGTGACTCCCGAGGCCCGAAAGCCCTGGTTCGGAATCGCCGTGCAGCGATTCGGACAGGTCTCGGCCCTCTCGCAGTTCCTCCTCGGCGCGACCCTCGGCTACAGCATGACTTTCGGCGAGGCCGTCCTCGCCTTCCTCTTCGGTTCGCTCATCCTCGAGGTGATCATGTGCGTGGTCGGGTTCATCGGGCAGCGGGAGGGACTCAACACCGCGCTCTTGGCGCGCTGGACCGGCTTCGGTGAGATCGGAGCCTCGCTGGTCGGGCTCGCGATCGGCATCAGCCTGATCGGCTGGTTCGGAATCCAGTCGGCGATCTCCGCGCAGTCGCTGGACGCCCTCATGCCCGGTGCGCTGCCCGTGTGGGCCTGGAGCCTCATCTTCGGCCTCGCGGTCACCGCGATCGTGGCCTTCGGATTCGTCGGGATGCAGTGGCTCGCGAACATCACCGTGCCGCTGTTCCTGATCCTGGTCGGTTGGTCGGTCATCACCGAGCTGAGCCGGCACGACATCGGTGAGCTGCTCACGGGGCCCGCGCCCGGTCCGACCATGAGCGTGTGGGCTGGAACCGGCATCGTCGCTGGCGGCCTCATCGTCGGTGCGATCATCACGGGTGACATGACCCGCTTCAACCGCTCGCGCGCCGACGTCGTCAAGCAGACCGTGCTCGGTGTCTCGCTCGGCGAATTCGTGATCGGACTCGCCGGCGTACTGTTGGCCCACGCTGCCGCCACCGGAGACATCGTCGCGATCGTCACGTCGTCGGTCGGCTTCATCGGCTTGTTCATCGTGCTCACCGGCACGCTGAAGATCAACGACTGGAACCTGTACTCCTCGACCTTGGGCCTGGTGAACTTCATCTCCACCGCATTCGGCAAGAACCTGCACCGCGTCACCACGACGATCGTGCTGGGCGTCGTCGGATCCATCCTCGCCGCGGTCGGCATCCTCGGACAGTTCACCGAGTTCCTGATCGTGTTGAGTGTCGCGTTCCCGCCGATCGCCGGCATCATGGTCGCCGAGTACTACGTGGTACGCCGCTGGCGTCCTGATCTGGACGCCACCCGCGAGGCCGGCACTCTCCCGGCGACCGCGCCGCGCATCGTCCCCGCGACGATCGTCGTCTGGCTGGTCTCCGCGCTGGTCGGCTACTTCGTCACCTGGGGCATCCCATCGCTGCTCAGCCTCTTCCTGTCGATGGTGCTGTACATCGTGGCAGGAAAGCTCGGCTGGGTCCGCGGCGTCGGAGTGGCGACGACGCGGCAGGCGACCCCGGTCGAACAAGCAGCGACGGCCTGAGCCGCCCGAGACAGACATCCCTCCCAGGAAAGCGAGAATCATGCACATCGGTATCGACGTCGGCGGCACCAACACCGACGCAGTCCTCATGGACGGCACCCGCACTCTGGCGGGGGTGAAGCACTCGACCACCCCCGACGTCACCAGCGGCATCATCCAGGCGATCGAGGATCTGCGCACCGGACACTCCTTCGAGGGCGCAGACATCGATGCCGTCATGATCGGCACGACGCACTTCATCAACGCGCTCGTGCAGGCGCGCCGGCTCGCACCCGTCGCCGCACTGCGGCTCGGCTTGCCCGCAACGCGGGCTCTGCCTCCTCTGATCGACTGGCCCGAGGTGCTCGTCGAGGCCACACAGGCTCGCAGCTACCTCGCGCACGGCGGCTATGAGTTCGACGGCCGGCCGATCTCGCCCCTCGACCCCGAGGAGATCCGGGCGCACGCCGAGGACATGAAGGTGCATGGCATCCGCTCGGTCGCCATCTCCTCGGTCTTCAGCCCGGTCAACCACGACCTCGAGGTGCGGGCGGCGGAGATCGTCGCCGAGGTGCTGGGGGCGGATGCCGCCATCTCGCTGTCCCACGAGATCGGACGCATCGGGCTCCTCGAGCGCGAGAACGCGACGATCATCAACGCCGCGCTGCGTGAACTCGCGTCCGAGATCGTCGACGGGCTCACCTCGGCCGTGCGCGCCCAGGGCATCGAGGCGCCGATCTTCCTCAGCCAGAACGACGGCACGCTCATGGACGAGGAGTACGTACGCCGTTACCCGGTTGCGACCTTCGCCTCGGGGCCGACGAACTCGATGCGCGGTGCCGCCGCCACGAGCGGCCTCGACGATTGCGCCGTGATCGACGTGGGTGGCACCACGGCCGACATCGGCCTGCTGATCAACGGCTTCCCGCGTGAGACGGCGAACGAGGTGAAGGTCGCGGGCATCCGCACGAACTTCCGGATGCCTGATGTGCTCTCGCTCGGCATCGGCGGCGGCAGCATCGTCGATGAGGAGACGGCCGAGGTCGGGCCGGCATCCGTCGGCTACAAGCTGAACACGGAGGCTCTGGTCTTCGGCGGATCGACCCTGACCGCCACCGACATCGCGGTCGCGGCCGGACGCGCACAGGTGGGAGATGCGAGCAGGGTCGCACACCTCGACCCGGTGTTCGTCGAGCGCGTGCTCGCCCGCATCGCTGAGCGCGTGTCCGAAGCCGTCGACCGCATGCGGACCTCGCCCGAGCCCATCGCGGTGGTCGCGGTCGGCGGCGGCTCCATCCTGCTCCCGGATGAGCTGCCGTTGTTCGGGACCGTACACCGCCCTGAGAACTATGCGGTCGCGAATGCCATCGGCGCATCGATCGCGCAGGTCGGCGGAGAGATCGACAAGGTCTACGCGATCGAACCCGGCCGTCGCGAGGAGACGATCGCCGAGGTGCGGGCAGAAGCCGTCGACAAGGCGATCGCGGCCGGCGCCAAGCCCTCGACCGTGTCGATCATCGACTTCGACGAGGTGCCGATCCCCTACCTTCCCGGCAACGCGACGCGCATCCGCGTGAAGGCCGTCGGCGACCTCGACATGGGAGCATGACATGAGCTGGACCATCACTCCCGCCCACATCGACGGGCTCGCGCGCGGCGCGGCCGTCCTCGGCACCGGTGGGGGAGGAGACCCGTACATCGGTGCGCTCCTGGCCCGTCAGGCACTCGTCTCCGGCGACGTCACGGTCGTCGGCCTCGATGAGGTGCCCGATGACGCACTCGTGCTGTTCGTCGCGATGATGGGCGCACCGACCGTCATGGTCGAGAAGCTGCCGAGCCTCGCGGAGGTGGTCGAACCGGTCAAGGCCCTCGGCATCCACCTCGGGCGCCCCGTCACCCACATCGCGTGCGCAGAGGTGGGCGGTGTGAATTCGACCATACCGATCGCCGCCGCCGCAGCGCTGGGGCTGCCCCTGATCGATGCCGACGGCATGGGGCGCGCGTTCCCCGAGCTGCAGATGGTGCTCCCGACCCTGTACGGCGTGACCGCATCGCCCCTCGCGTTCAGCGACGAGAAGGGGAACACCGGAGTGCTGCAGACGGTCGACAACTCATGGACCGAGCGCATCGCCCGTGTCGCCTGCGTCGAGATGGGCTGCTCGGTCATGATCTCCGGATTCTCGATGTCGGGCGCCGCGGCGCGCGAGTCGATGGTCTCGGGGTCGCTCTCGCGCTGTATCGAGATCGGTCAGCGCATCGCTGCGGCCCGGGATGCGAAGACGGACCCGGTCGCGGGGGTGGTCGACCTCCTCGGCGGGCGCGAGCTGTTCGACGGAAAGGTCGTCGACGTGCACCGTGCCACCACGACCGGCTTCGCTCGCGGACGTGCGCGTATCGACGGCGACGACGGTGCGAGGCTGACTCTGCAGTTCCAAAACGAGCATCTGGTGGCGGAAGCCGACGGGGAGGTCCTCGCGACCACTCCCGACCTGATCATGGTGCTCGACGGCGAATCCGGCGAGCCGATCACGACCGAGGCCCTGCGCTACGGGCAGCGGGTGCGGGTGATCGCAGCCCCCGCCGACGAGCGCTGGCACTCGGAGGCGGCGCTGGCGATGGTCGGCCCCGGCTACTTCGGATACGACATGGCGGCGCATCGCTTCGACGGCAGCGTCTCCGCGGGGACCGTCCGGACGGGAGTCGCGGCATGAGCTGGCAGCTCACGGCCGCTGACCTCCCCGACCTCGCTCGCGGTGCGACGCTGCTCGGCACGGGCGGCGGAGGCGATCCCTATATCGGCAAGATGCTGGTCGAGCGTGTGCTGGGGGAGGGGAGCATCACGATCCTCGACCCGGACGAGCTCCCCGACGACCTGTTCGTGATCCCGACGGCTCAGATGGGCGCCCCCACCGTGATGGTCGAGAAGATCCCCGCCGGCACGGAGCCCACCCTGGCTCTGCGCACACTCGAGGAGCACCTCGGGCGGACGGCGGATGCGACGATGCCGATCGAGTGCGGCGGGATCAACTCGATGATCCCGCTCATCGTCGCGGCCGAGACCGGGCTGCCGGTGGTGGATGCCGACGGCATGGGGCGCGCCTTCCCCGAACTGTCGATGGAGACCTTCGCCGTCTACGGCGTTCATGGCTCGCCTCTCGCGCTCGCCGGAGAACGGGGCGAGAAGGTCGTCATCGACACCGGCGAAGACGACCGCCAGATGGAGTGGCTCGCCCGGGCTGTCACCATCCGCCTCGGCGGCGTCGGACACATCGCCGAGTACGCGATGACCGGAGCCGACGTGCGGCGCACGGCCGTGCCCCGCACGATCTCGATGGCACTCGCGCTCGGCCGCGCCATCCGTGTCGCCCGCGAGGAGCACCGCTCGCCGTTCGAGGCGATCGCCTCGACGCTGTCCATCACCCTCTACCCGCACCTGCGCGAGCTCTGCGTCGGCAAGGTCATCGATGTCGAGCGGCGTACGACCGAGGGGTTCGCGAAGGGGCGCGCTGTGATCGCGCCGCTCGGGGCCGACGACGGAGATACGTTCGAGATCTTCTTCCAGAACGAGAACCTCACTGCTCGCCGGGGAGACACCCTCGTGGCGATCGTTCCGGACCTGATCTGCGTCGTCGACCACGAGACGGCCGAGCCGATCACGACAGAGGGGCTCCGCTACGGACAGCGCGTGCGGGTGCTCGGCATCTCCACCCCCGAGATGATGCGCACGCCGGCCGCGCTCGCCGCGTTCGGCCCCTCTGCCTTCGGTCTCGCGGCGGAGTTCGTCCCGATCGAGACGCTGACCGTGGGCGAGGACGAATCTCCCTAGGCTGGACGCATGAAGCTGCAGCGCGACGACCTCACCGCGCTCGCCCGCGGCTACGCGCTGCTCGGGTCCGGTGGCGGCGGCTCGACCACCATGCTCGAGCTGATGCTCGCCGGGGACGGGGAATGGCCGATCGAGGTCTCGCCGATCTCGGCCCTGGATCCGGCCACACCCTGTCTCGGTGTCGCGTTCGTCGGTTCCACGATGCTGCTGGGCGAGCGGCTTCCGGGGGCGGACCCCTTCGCCAGGCTCCTCAGCGCGGTGCAACGATGGATCGGACATCCGGTCTCCGCCGTGTGCTCGCTCGAGGGCGGAGGGATGAACGGCCTCGCACCGCTGACCCTGGCTGGATCTCACGTGGTCGTCGACGCGGACTGCACCGGACGAGCGGTGCCTGGACTCGACCAGATGTCGCTCTTCGTCGACCGGGTGCCCGGGCTCGTGTTCGCGTGCGACACGGGTGCCGATGGTGTCGCGCTCGTCGAGGCGCATCGTGCCATCGACGCCGAGCGCGTCGTGCGTTCGGCGATCATCCAGGCAGGTGGGGTCGGCTGCGCCGTGCTCGGCGGGTTCACGGTCGGCGATCTGAGGGAGCACGCGATCGGCGGCCATCTCGCCCATGCCCTCGAGCTCGGCAGGGCGTATCTCGGCGCCATGATCGCCCCGCTTCCCCTGCTCGCCGATGCGCTGGGGGCGCAGCTGCTCGCCGAGGGGCGCATCGTCTCGATCTCGTCGTCGACGCAGGACCCGCATGTGAACGCGGTCGAGATCAGCGGGCTCGCGGGTGCCGTGCACCGGATCGTGACACGGTCGGAGACGCTCGCCGTGCTCACCGACGGGCGGCTGGTGGCGTCCGCCCCGACGATCATCGTGGTCATCGATGCGGTCTCACAGGAGATCCTCGAGGTCACCGAACTCCGCCTCGCTCGTAACGTCGCGGTCCTCGCCGTCCCCGCGCCGCAATGGTGGAACGACCGGCCTGAGCGGCGTGCGAAAGTCCTGCCGTCCGCCTACGGGCTCGACGATCTGGACGCCGCGTGAACGAGTGGCTGCAGCTGGGGGCGCTGCTCGCCCACGCCGAGAACGGCGGCCTTCGACGGGTGGCCGGGCCGGCGGATGCGGCGTGGGAAGCGGTGGCGGTGGGATCGGGTGAGGCCGAGCTCACCGAGAGCGGCGCCGACCGGCTCGCGATCCTCACGGCGGGGCGTCCGACCTCGACCTGGCAGCAGGACGCGTTGCTGCGCCGGTTGCGTGACCGTGGCTACACCGGACTGGCCCTCGCCGGTGCCGGCTCCTTCGATGCGGGGGCGTTCCGCCTGGCGGACCGGATCGGCCTCTGCCTGCTCGACGTCGAGCGGCCGATTCAACTCGCGAAGGCCTGCTGGATGCTGATCGAGGCTCGTGACGCGCTCACGCTGAGCCAGGTACGCAAGGTCGCCCAGTCGTTCGAGTACGCCGCCGATGACCTGGCCGACCTGCTCGGCCACATCGCGGCGAACCTCGGCGTCGGCGCCGCACTGATCGACTCGTCGGGGGTGCTGCAGGAAGCGGGCGCCCCTCTCGATGAACGGCTTCATGCCGCGATCGGGTTCGACTCGTGGCTCGACCGGACGAGCATCGGCGACGCCGCGGCCGCATCGGTGCGTGTGGACAGCCCGGGTCGCAGCGGTCTGCGGCTCGTGCTCTTCGGCCGGGGCCTCAGCGAGGCGCAGGTGCAGTCGCTCTCGGTCGCCGCCGAAGTCGCGATGCCTGCAGTCGCGGCGCGCATCCTGATCGACGAGGTGGCGGCGGTGAACGACGTCGCGGTGTCTTCCGGACTCCTGCGCGACTTCGTCGATCTGCATGGCACGGCCGACGCCGATGTCGAACGGCGCATGATCGAGCGCGGCTGGCGCACCGCGGGTCATCACCTCGGCTTCCGGATGGTCGCGAGGGGACGGCTCGATTCCTTCTCGCTGCTGCGCACGGTCAGCGCGGGACTCAGCGCCATCGACGGTGAGGCGCACGCGACGACGGCCGGTCGAGGACTGAGCGGGTGGCTGACCTTTCCCGAGTCACCGGACCCGGACCGTGTGGAGAGGGCTGTCGCTGCTCTGCGCGAACTCCACCTGGGGGCGCTGCGCGACTTCGCGGTCGCGACCGGCGTCGGTTCCCTCCACGGCGGATCGGAAGGCCTCGCCACGACCTTGGACGAAGCGGGGGATGCCGCGCGCATCGCGGCCTCACGCTCCGCGACAGGATGGTTCGTGCGCGTCGACAGCCTCGGGCTGGAACAGCTCCTGCTTGCGTGGACGGGGAACGACACGTTCGTCCCCGCTGCGGAGTCCTTGCTCGCGCCGCTGCGGGAAGGAGGGGGCGAGCTGCTCACCACGCTCTCCGCGTATCTCGACCATGAGTCGGGCATCGCCGCGACCGCGACCGCGTTGGGCCTGCACCGCAACACCGTGATGGTGCGGATCCGGCGGGTTCAGGAGCTTCTCGGGATCGACATGACCGATCCGGAGGCGCGCCTCGCCTTGCATCTTGCGTGTCGCGCGGTGAAGCCTCGCTGAGCCGGGCGGACCTCGCTCGAGCTGGCGGGACGTCAGGCCGGGAGGGCTTTGACCGCGGCGGTGAGCACCTGCGGGACCGTCGGCACACCGGTGGCGCGGAAGACCTCCACACCGGCAGCGTCGCGGATGATCACGGTGGGCGTGAACGCGATGTCGAGCTCCTCTGCCGCATCCGGGCTCTGTGCCACGTCGATCTCGATGACGGTCGCTTCGGGGAGGAACCGCGCGGCCTCGGCGAGCACGGTCCGCGTGCGTGCGCAGGCGCCGCAGAACGACGACGACACTAGGGTCAGTTCCATGCACACCTCCTCGGACGCGGCTCACACCACGCAGAGATGCAACCATCATCCTGCTCGCCCTGTTCCCCAGGGGCAGAGCCGAGCGCGGGATCGCTAGTCTGCAGCGAGCCACTCCGCGAAGCTCTGACTTCCGAGCTCGGCGTCGGGACCGGGGAGACCGAGCCCTGCCCTCATGCCGGCCATCTGCGGCCCCGGCACGTTCAGCGTCGGCACCCAGCCACGGTATCCCTCGCGCCGGGCGTACGCGCGGACCATGTCCGCCAGCTGCTCCTCGCGAGGCCCGGCGAGGTCCCGTGCACGGCCTTGGGGTGGCGCTGCTGCGAGGGCGGCGAGGCGTGAACCCACCTCGCGGGCGGCCACGGGCTGTGTCCGGGCCTTGAGAGCGATGTGGAGCGGGCCCAACTTCGCCCGTCTGAACATCTGCGCCGCGAACTCGTGGAACTGCGTCGCTCGCAGGGTCGTCCACGGAACGAGCGACGCCTCGACGACCTTCTCCTGGGCGATCTTGCCGGCGTAATAGTCGTAGGGCATGCGGTCGATCCCGACGATCGACAACAGCACGAAGTGTCCGACCCCCGCGTCGGCGGCTGCCGCGGCCAGGTTCCCTGTCGCCGCGGTGAAGAACTCGATCGCTTCGCTGGCTTTGCGCGTCTCGATGCTCGTGACGTCGATCACCGCGTCCGCGCCGGCCAGGGCGTGGCCCAGGCCCTCTCCGGTCACCAGGTCGACTCCCCGTGACCGGCTCAGGACGACGGCGTCGTGCCCCGCGGCCCGCACCGCCTCGACGGTGTGCCGCCCGACGGTTCCGGTTCCTCCTGCGACGACGATCCTCATATGTGTTCTCCTTCGTCTCGGTACATCCTTCTCCTTGTTCGACGACGCAGGCGAACGAAACGTGAGGCGCCTGTCGAGAGCGGCATCGACATGGCGTCGGCAGGAGGCCGAGACGGACCAAGATGGAGGCGATGGATGATCTCGTTGTGGTCGAAGCCGAACGCCGTACCCTGCTCGCTCTCGCGTATCGCCTGCTCGGCACGGTCGCGGATGCCGAGGACGCGGTGCAGGAGACCTACGTGCGCTGGGTGCGGCTGACCGACGCGGAGCGCGCACGGATCGTCAATCCGGGTGCGTGGCTGACGCGCGTCGCCGGACGCATCTGTCTGGATGCCCTTGGCTCGGCGCGAGCGCGGAGGGAGAGCTATGTCGGTCAGTGGCTTCCGGAGCCCGTGCCGCAGGACTCGCTGTTCGTCACCCCAGTTCCGGACCCGCTCGACAGCGTGTCCCTCGACGAGTCGGTCGGGATGGCGCTGCTCGTGCTCCTGGAATCGCTCACTCCCCCCGAGCGTGTGGCCTTCGTGCTGCACGACGTGTTCGGCGTCCCGTTCGCGGAGATCGCCGAGACAGTCGGAAGGAGCACGGACGCCGTGAGACAGCTCGCGTCGCAGGGACGTCGACGGGTGCGAGAGCGGCGTGCGCGCCTGGCGACGCGGGAGCAGCACGATGCCGTCGCCCGCGCATTCCTCGAAGCCGCAGCGACCGGACGGCTCGATCGCCTGATCACTGTGCTCGATCCCGATGTCGTGCTCATCTCCGACGCGGGCGGGAGGAAATCGGCGGCGCTGCGACCGGTCCTCGGGGCCGATCGCGTGGCACGTTTCCTGCAGGGCATCGCTCGGCGCCACCCCGGCGCGGAGGTCATCCTCGTCCCGACCGCGGACGGGCTGGCCGCGCTTGCCACGCTCGACGGTTCCCCCGATGCGGTGTTCTCCTTCGTCGTCGAGGGCGAGCGGATCACCGAGGTGCTCGCCGTGCGCAATCCCGACAAGCTCACGCAGTGGTCCTGAGAACCGCTGAGTACGATGGCGGGTGTGACCACACCGACCGTGCGCCCGGGCATCGCCGAGCGGCTTTCGCAGATGATCCGGATCCCGACGGTCTCGGCCGAGCTCGACGAGCGCGGCTCGGCTCCGTTCGAGGAGTTCGTCGCGCTCATCGCGGAGCTCTATCCGCTGACGCACGAGAAGCTGGCGCTCGAACGGCACACCGACTTCGGGCTGCTGTTCCACTGGCAGGGGACCGGCGCGGCCCCGGATCGACCGGTCGTGCTGATGGCGCACTACGACGTCGTCCCGGTGGATGAGAGCGACGCGTGGACGCACCCGCCCTTCGCGGGGGTGATCGCCGACGGCTCGGTGTACGGACGAGGTGCCCTCGATGACAAGGGCCCGCTGATCGTGGTGCTCGAGGCGGTCGAGAATCTGCTCGCCGACGGGTTCGTGCCTCCTCGGGACGTGTACCTCTCCTTCGGCGGCAACGAGGAGACCTATGGGCGCGCGGCCGAGGAGATCGCCCGCGTGCTGCGCGGGCGTGGCATCGTCCCCTGGCTCGTGCTCGACGAGGGGGGTGCCGTCGTCGACGCGCCTCTGCCGTTCGTCCCCGGTCGCGCAGCGATGATCGGTGTCGGCGAGAAGGGCGTGATGACGCTCCGGCTGACCGCGCGGGGTGACGGCGGACACGCCTCCGCGCCGCCGCCGCTCACCGCGGTCCGGCGCATCGCCAGGGCCGTGGACCGGCTCGGACCCACCACTTTCCGCCCTCATGCCTCGAAGGCCATCCTGCGGATGCTGTCGCAGCTGGCCGCGCAGACTCCGGGCCCGGCCCGTCACCTGCTGCGGCTGCTTGGCTCGGCGCCGCTGCTGACAGCGCAGGTCTTCGCCGCGCTCGGTGGCGAGCCGGCGGCCCTCGTGCGCACCACCGTCGCCCCGACCATGCAGTCCGGTGGCACGGCGGCGAACGTGCTGCCGTCGCAAGCCTCTGCCACCGTGAATCTGCGCATCGCGCTCGGAGAGACGACGCAGCAGACCGTGTTCCGGGTGCGCAGGCGCATCCGCGATCCGCTGGTCGAGGTCGAGGTGATCGAGGCGAGCGAGCCCTCGCCGGAGTCGCCGACCGACAACGCCCCGTTCGCTCTGCTGGCCGAGGCCCTCGACACGGCGTTCCCCGGCGTCCCCGCCGTGCCGTACGTGATGATGGCGGCCACCGATTCGCGGCATTTCCATCGCTTCTCACCTGCCGTCTACCGCTTCGCGCCGCTGGAGATGTCCAACGCGCAACGCGCGTCGATCCATGGCGTCGACGAGAGCGTGGAGATCGCCTCTCTCGAGCGCGGAGAGCGATTCCATCGGGCGCTGCTCGAACGGCTAGGGTGATCTCACCCTTCTCTCGGATCGTGCCGGGGGACCCGATGCAGAAGCAGGAGACGCGATGACGCGCACCCGCACCTTGGGCACTCTCGCCGTCGTGGTCGGCTTCCTCGCCTTCGTCGAGTTCACCAGTGGCGTGCTGCAGGGCTACTACACCCCGATGCTCACCGACATCGCCCGTCATCTGGGCATCCACGATGCCGACGTGAACTGGCTCGAGGGTGCGCAGCTCATGCTGTCGGCGCTCGTCGTGCCGGCTTTCGCGAAGCTCGGCGACATGGTCGGGCACAAACGGATGCTGCTGATCTCGACCGCGGTCACCGCGGCGGCGGCCCTCGTCCTGCCCTTCACCGATTCGTTCCCTGTCTTCCTCGCGGCGTGGGCGTTGATGGGCTTCTACGTCGTCTGGCTTCCTCTCGAGATCGCCCTGATCTGGTCGAGGTCGCGCCGGATGGAGGGGCGCTCCTCGATCACTGCCAAGGCGGCGGGCCTTCTCGTCGCCGCGCTCGAAGGCGGTGCGATCATCGGTGCGCTCGTCGGTGGCGCGCTCATCGACGTGCTGCCCCTCACCATCGTGCTGTTGATCCCGGCCGTGCTGATCGTGGTGTGCTTCTTCGTGATCCTGTTCGGGGTCAAGGAGTCTCCCGATCCCACGGGCGGCATCTTCGACACGATCGGTCTCGTGCTCATCTCGCTCGCCCTCCTGTGCTTCACCGGCGGTCTCAGCCTGCTCCGCCTCGAGGGCGGCCTGACCAACCCCTGGTCCTGGGCAGTCGTGATCCTCGGCGTCCTGCTCGTGATCCCGTTCGTGCTGTGGGAGCTGCGCTGCGCCGACCCGCTCATCGACGTGCGCATGTTCCGCTCGCCTGCGCTCGGCCCCGTCTTCCTCACAGCCGGCCTCTTCGGGGTCAGTGTGCTGGGCGCGCAGGCTCCGCTGTCGACGTTCGCCCGCACCGATCCGACGGTCTACGGATACGGTCTGGGCACGAGCGGGTTCGCGACCTCGCTGATCATCGGCGTCTACCTGATCGCCATGATCACGGGCGCTCTCCTGTTCTCGACGGTCGCACGGTGGGCGACGCCTCGTCTGACCCTGATGGGGGCCTCGGTGCTGGTGGGCATCGGGTTCCTGTTGTTCCTGCCGTTCCACGACACCTACGCACAGGTGATCACGAACATGGTCGTCGTGGGACTGGGCTCCGGCGCGCTGGTCGCGGCGCTCCCTGCCGCTGCGGCATCCGCGGCTCCGGCCACGCAGACGGGGGTGGCGACGGGGCTGACCAACTCGGTCAAGACCGTGGGTGGTGCGATCGCCTCGTGTGTGTTCGGCATCGCGCTGTTGCACGGAGTCGCGAGCACCGCGGGGGCGACCGAGGGGACCGCTGGTTCGCTCGCCGGCTACTTCACGGTGTGGATCGTCTGCGGAGTGACTGCGCTCGTCGCTGCTGTGATCCTCGTCTTCGTTCCGAAGACCGCGTTCACCGATCGGACGGCGGAGGCAGAGGTCGCTCCGGCGCTCTGATCCTCAGACCCGCAGGTCGAGGGCGTGCACGATCTGCGGCCACGCGAGCGCGCCGAGTTCCGCGTCAGCGGAAGGAGACCCGCCGCGCGCCATCGTCACTCCGCCGGCCGCGACCGTCTCACCGGGTAAGACCATCCTGTGCCCCGCAGCAGGGTGAGTGACCACCGTCGTCTCCCGTCCGTGCGCACTCCGGCGCGCGGAGATCTCGGCGGCGAATCGGCCACTCGGCCAGACGCGGTCGTCGCCTCCCGCGATCAGCACGACGACACCGGTGATGTACTCCGTGCGGATCGCTGCGGCCGCGGCCGCGTCAGGAGCGCGATCGATGCTCGCCTCGTACAGGGATCGGTACTCGGGCGGCACGGTCGACGACACCCAGGACGGATCGAACGACACGGCGGGCAGCGGCGTGCCCCGGCTGGTCCAGTGCGACGACCAGTCTCCGTCGGTGAGCCCGGCCCAGACGACGGATGACGGAGCGACGGCCACCGTCGCGTCGACCGGGTGAAGGGAGGCGGTCACCAGGGCCGCCTCCGCTCCGAACGACGTTCCGAAGATCGCGACGCGATCGGCGTCGCGGCGCAGGAGATCGAGCTGATCGATGAACAGCTCGATCGGCACCTCGTGCGGTGCGGGGCGCTGGCCCATGCCGCCGAACCAGCGGATGGCGCGCACCCGTGCACCGTGCCGTGCGAGCAGGTCGGCCCGCTGGGACTCGACCCGACCGCTGGACCCGGCGAGGAGCAGCACGGCTGTGCCGCAGGGAACTTCCGGAAAGGCATCGTGCCGGTCGGCATGCGGTACCGAGGCGTGACGGCGAGGCGTCGTCATCACTCGCGGTCGAGGCCGAAGGTGCGCTTCACGATGGCCTGCACGTCGCGGTCGAGACCGTCGATGCGGGTGTTCACGGAATCGAAGCGGGTGTTCACGGAATCGAAGCGGGCGTTCATCTCGGTGCGCAGCCCGTCGATCTGGCCGTTCATCTCGGTGCGCAGGCCGCCGATCTCGCTGCGGAGGATCCGGACGAACAAGGTCGACACCACGGTGAGCGTGCTGAACATCAGCACGGTGAACGACCCGATCATGGTCCAGATCTGCGCGTCATTCATGAATCCCACTCCCTCATCGTCGCATCGATTCGGCACGCCTGCCAGAGCGCGGGAGGCGAAGATATCGGTCGTCTGAAAGACGCGCACAACGTGCTTCTGTGTTCTCTGGTGGAGGATAGGTTGCCCGGGCGTCAAGCCTTCTCGCGGGGAGGGTTGTACATGAACTCGACCCGGATGCCGTCGACGTCTTCGACGAACGAGGCGTAGTAGCGCTCCGAATAGCGCGGGTACTCCTTGGGCTCGCGGATCGCTGTCCACCCGGCCTCGAGAGCGACGGCATGAAGGTGCTCGACCTGCTCGCGCGTCGGCACCGAGAAGGCGATGTGCTGCCAGCCGATACGACCATGACGGTGCGGGGTGGAGTCGTCATCCCAGGTGTAGAGGATGATCTCGGTCTCGTCGCCGTTGTGCCACGAGATGGAGTGGTCGTCCGCACCCCCGCTCTGATATCCGAGAGCGGCGAGGACGGGGTGGAACTGCGCCCGGCCACGCTCGAGGTCGCCGACGGTGATGCCCAGGTGATCCAGAAGAGCCATACGCCGAGTCTTCCAGGTGCCGCCGACGTCGCACTAGTGCGGCGCGTGGTACTCGGCTTCGCCGCGCTTCCAGTAGCCCTTCACGACGGCGTTCGCGGTGTCGACACCCCAGCGCTCGAGGAGCGCCCTGCCGGGTTTGACGATCGACTGCTCGGCGGCGATGAAGACGAAGGGGTCGGGCCCGACCACGTCTTCGGCGGTCAGCGTCTCGATGAGGGCGATGAGTGCGGAACCGGAGGGAGCTTCCCCGCGGTGCAGCCACTCGACGTCGACCGGTGCCTCGATGTCGATCTCGCGCCCCTGGTTCACGGTCTCCACCACGATGCGTGCCGGGGTGCCTGACGGAATGAGCGCGGCGAAGCGGCGGATGGCGGGGATGGCGGTCTCGTCGCCGACCAGCAGCCAGGAGCCGGGGTCGCCGGCCAGGACGGCCGATCCGCGCGGACCGCCGACGCCGATCGTGGATCCGATCGGTGCCGTCGCAGCCCAGGGGGCCGCGACGCCCTGGTCGCCGTGCACGGCGAACTCGACGTCGAGCCAGTCTTCGCCCCACGCGAGCGGGGTGTACTCGCGGCTCGGGGATGCTCGCAGCTCTTCGACGGACCCGGTCGGGCCTGCGGGGAAGAACAGGCGCATGTGGTCGTCGGAGCCGGGGGAGTCGAAGCCCGCGAGGTCTGAACCGGTCAGCCGCACGCGCACGAAGTCCGGTGCCAGCCATTCGCGGGCACTCAGCGTGACGTTGCGGAAGCGCAGCTCCAGGCCGCGACGCTCGATCGAGAAACCGGATTTCGTATCGCTCATAAAGTAAGGCTAACCTAAAAGTGACGGGCGAAGGTGATCCCTGCTCGTCACCCCGGCGCCCATCGTGTGCGCACCGATCCCGCAGAACAGGAGTCTCTCCATGTCCGTGCCCAGAACCCTCACCGCCACGAGCGTCGCTCTCGTCGGCCTCCTCGCCCTCGCCGGGTGCGCTTCCGGCGGCTCGGCGGAACCGGAGAAGACCGAACCCGCGGCAGCATCCGTCACGATCGAGGACAACACCGGCACGCACGAGATCCCGACGCCTCCCGCGTCTGTCGTGGCCCTCGACAACCGCACATTCCAGACGCTCTCCGACTGGGGCGTCGAACTCTCCGCCGCCGCCGTCGCGCTCATGCCGGAGACCGTGTCGTACGTGAAGGACGACGCGATCGTCGACATCGGACTCCACAGCGAGCCCGACCTCGAAGCGGTCGTCGCCGTCGAGCCCGACCTGATCATCAGCGGCCAGCGGTTCACGCAGCACAACACGGCGATCGCGGACCTCGTGCCCGACGCCACGATCATCGACCTCGAGCCGCGCGAGGGTGAGCCCTTCGACGAGGAGCTCAAGCGTCAGGTCACCGTGCTCGGTGAGATCTTCGGCAAGCAGGACGAGGCCGACAAGCTCGTCGACGACTTCGATGCTGCCGTCGAGCGCGCCAAGGCCGCCTACGACGACGCCGACACCGTCATGGCCGTGAACACCTCCGGCGGCGAGATCGGCTACCTCGCCCCGACCGTCGGACGCTCGCTCGGACCGATCTACGACATCCTCGGGCTGACCCCCGCACTCGAGGTCGACGACGCGACCGACGACCACCAGGGCGATGAGATCTCGGTCGAGGCGATCGCCACCTCGAACCCCGATTGGATCCTCGTGCTCGACCGCGACGCCGTGTTCGCCGCCGAGACCCCCGACTACGTGCAGGCGGCCGAGATCCTCGAGAGCTCGGAGGCGCTTGCCGGCGTCACCGCCGTCAAGGAGAAGCAGCTCGTCTACATGCCCACCGACACCTACCTGAACGAGGGCATCCAGACGTACACGGCATTCCTCAACGACCTCGCAGACGCCCTCGAGAAGAGCGCGAAGAACTGAGGTACTGCGGCGGCATCCGGGTGACCCGGATGCCGCCGCATCGTCATCATGGTCTCCACCGACATCGCCTCGCCGCCCCGCAACGCCGGGCGGCTCTTCGACGTGAAACTGCTCATCGGCGTGCTCGTCGTCGCCGTGCTCCTCGTGATCTCGCTCTTCACCGGGGTGTACGACGTCACCGGCGCGGAAGACGGCGCGCAGATGTTCCAGATCACGCGCGTTCCCCGCACGATCGCCCTCGTCCTGGCCGGCGCCTCGATGGCCATGGCGGGTCTGGTGATGCAGCTGCTCACCCAGAACCGCTTCGTCGAGCCGACGACGACCGGAACGACCGAGTGGGCGGGGCTCGGACTCCTGTTGGTCATGATCCTCGTGCCGCAGCCGTCGCTCTCGCTACGGATGGCCGGTGCGGTGCTCGCGGCCTTCGTCGGCACGATGGTGTTCTTCGCGTTCCTGCGGCGGGTCGCCCTCAAGTCCTCCCTCATCGTGCCGATCGTCGGGATCATGCTCGGTGCGGTCGTCGGCGCGCTGTCGACGTACCTCGCGCTGGCGACGAACTCGCTGCAGATCATCGGCGTCTGGTTCGCAGGCAGCTTCACCTCGGTGATGCGCGGCCAGTACGAGATGCTCTGGATCGTGGCGATCGTCGGCGTGATCGTGTTCATCGTCGCCGATCGACTCACCATCGCCGGCCTCGGCGAAGAGGTCGCCACCAACGTCGGCGTGAACTACAACAGGATCATCCTGCTCGGAACGGTGCTGATCGCGGTCACCACCGGTGTGGTCACCGTGGTCGTCGGCAATCTTCCCTTCCTCGGGCTCATCGTGCCGAACATCGTCTCGATGGTGCGCGGCGACGACCTGCGCAGCAACCTGCCGTGGGTGTGCCTGCTCGGCATCGCGATCGTCACGGTGTGCGACATCATCGGACGCACCATCATCATGCCGTTCGAGGTACCGGTGTCGCTGATCCTCGGGGTGGTCGGTGCCGTGGTGTTCGTGCTCCTCCTGCTGAGGCAGCGTCGACGTGGCTAGCGGCGTGATGAGCGAGGTGGCGACCACCGGCCCGCTCCGGTCGGCGGGCTCGTTCACGACCGCGCGTGCGCGCCGTCGCTACTTCGTCGTGCTCGGGACCCTTCTCGTCCTCGCCGCCGTCTCGGGCTTCGGCCTGCTGGCGTGGGCGAATCCGATGCCGGTCGGCTCCACCGGGTTCTGGCGGATCGCCCAGCACCGGGCGACCGACGTCACGGTCATGGCGCTCGTCGCGGTCGCGCAGGCCATCGCCACGGTGAGCTTCCAGACCGTCACCAACAACCGCATCATCACCCCGTCGATCATGGGTTTCGAATCGCTGTACCGCGTGGTGCAGACCTCGACCGTGTACCTGTTCGGCGTGGCAGGGATCGTGGCGATCCAGGGCATCGGGCAGTTCGCGATCCAGGTCGCGATCATGGTCGCTCTCGCCGTCGCCCTCTACGGTTGGCTGCTGTCCGGCCGCTACGGCAATCTGCAGATCATGCTCCTGGTGGGCATCGTGATCGGGGGAGGCCTCGGGGCGATCTCCACCTTCATGCAGCGCCTGCTCACGCCCAGCGAGTTCGACGTCCTGGCCGCGCGCCTGTTCGGCAATGTCTCCAACGCCGACTCCTCGTACCTGCCGTTGGCGATCCCACTGGTCGTGGCGGCGTCTGCGCTGCTGTGGCTCCGCTCGCGTCGGCTCAACCTGATGGCGCTCGGGCCCGATGCCGCGCGCTCCCTGGGCGTCGATCATCGCCGTGAGCTGTTCATCGTGCTGTTCCTCGTCGCCGTGCTGATGGCGACATCGACGGCTCTGGTGGGACCGATGACGTTCCTCGGCTTCCTGGTGGCCACGCTCGCCTACCAGTTCGCCGACACGCACGACCATCGGCTGATCTTCCCCGTCGCGGTGCTCACGGCCTTCACGATCCTGGCCGGGGCCTACTTCGTGATGAAGAACGTCTTCTACGCGCAGGGGATGGTGTCGATCCTCATCGAGCTCGTCGGCGGCACCGTCTTCCTCATCGTCATCCTCAGAAAGGGCAGACTGTGATCGCTCTCGACGGCGTTCGCCGGGACTACAGCAGCGAGGTCGCGATCGGCCCCGTCGACCTCGAGATACCCGCCGGCGGCATCACCGCCCTCATCGGTCCGAACGGGGCGGGCAAGTCGACCCTGCTCACGATGATCGGTCGTCTCAGTGGAATGGACGCCGGTGCGATCGAGATCGCGGGACTCGACGTGGCCTCCACCAAGTCGAAGGACCTGGCGAAGGTCGTGTCGATCCTGCGTCAGGAGAACCACTTCGTGACCCGGCTCACCGTGCGCCAGCTCGTCGGCTTCGGGCGCTTCCCGCACTCGAAGGGGCGGCTGAATCGCGGCGACGAGGAGATCATCAGTCGGGCAATCGACTTCCTCGACCTCGGCGCCTTGGAGGGCCGCTATCTGGATGAGCTCTCCGGCGGGCAGCGCCAGCGCGCGTACGTCGCGATGGTCCTGGCGCAGGACACCGAGTTCGTCCTTCTGGACGAGCCGCTGAACAACCTCGACATGCGGCACGCCGTGCAGATGATGAAGCATCTTCGGCGGGCGGCGGAGGAGCTGGGGCGCACGATCGTCATCGTCCTGCACGACATCAACTTCGCCGGGCACTACGCCGACCACATCTGCGCCATGAAGGACGGTGCTGTGGTGGAGTTCGGGTCCCCCGCCGCGATCATGACGGACGAGGTGCTCACCCGCGTGTTCGACACTCCTGTGCGCGTCGTCGACGGTCCGTCCGGGCCGCTTGCCGTCTACTACTGAGCGGGCCCCTCAGAGCTCGATGCCGTGGTCTTCGTCGTTGACGCCGGCGTTGTTGCCCCGGCGCGACTCGTAGCCGAGGAACCAGCCGAGCCACACGATCGCCGCGAGCAGCACACCGAGCCAGACGTTCTGGAAGATCAGCCCGATCACGACGCCGACGATCAGCAGGCCGACGGTGACGAGGATGCGCAGCAGAGAACGTGACATGGCCTCAGCTTAGGTGGCGTCCTCAGTGCCCACGATGATCTTCGGGTGCGAGGCGGGGACCCCTTCGTGGCTCCTGCACACCGCTGGCGTGGATGAGGCGCACGACTCGTTGCCGCTGTCCGGCCCAGGGGGCGAGGAGCTCGACCATGCCGTCGTCGTCGGTGCGCTTTCCCGTCAGCGCGTAACCGACCTGGTGGGCGAGGTGATAGTCGCCGACGCTGACCGCATCCGGATCTCCGAGTGCGCGGATGCGGGTCTCCGCCGAGGTCCACACCCCCACGCCGGGAAGGCTCGTGAGCACGCGGTCGCGGTCGGCCCCTGTGACGGCGGCTCCCACAGCGCGGGCGATGCGGTCGCCGCGCTCGGCCGCGCGCACGATGGTGCGCGACTGGGGCGGTTCGACCCCGGCACGGTGCCAGGCCCAGGAGGGGATGCGGAACCACTGCTCGGGCGAGGGAGCGGCGAACATCGGTCGCGGAGTCGGCCCCGGCGCCCGAGTGCCGAAGCGGGATACCAGCCAGCGCCACGCGCCGAAGGCCTGCATGCCGGTCACCTTCTGCTCGAGGATCGCGCACGCGAGCGCGTCGAACACCTCGTCGGTGCGGGTCAGACGCAGGCCCGGGTGTCGTCGCGCGGACTCGGCGATGAGCGGGTGCAGCGCGGGATCGAAGTCTCCGGAATCGTCGTGGGCACCGCAGAGCGCGGGCACGCTGTCGAGAGCGTGCTCGGCACCGGGACCCCAGGCCGAGGCTCGAACCTCGTCGCCTGACATGCGGACCGCGAGTGTCGTGGGGCCGTGCGGGGTACGCGTGGCACGCCAGATCACCGTTCCGTCGATGATGGTCGTCGGATCGTTGCCGCCGCGGCGGAGCATGCCGACCGTGCGACGCAGGTCCAGGGGGTGCGGTGGTCGGTAGACGGTCTCTCGGGGAGCATCCGCGGAGGCGGCGTCGGCCGCCGCGGGATGCTCGATGAGGGTCATGCGCCCACCCTACGCGTCGGTTCTGACACCGACTCCCGGCGACTCAGAAGCGGTCGGGCGAGGGGGTGCCGTGGCCGTAGCGGATGACGACGTCGGCGTGCCGGTCGAAGCGGTATCCGATGCCGCGCACGGTGCGGACGATGTCCTCGTAGCGACCGAGCTTCGCGCGGAGGCGACGCACGTGCACGTCGATGGTGCGCTCGCCGGGAGTCTCGTCGTCCTGTGCCTGCCAGAGGGCGGAGACCAGCTCGCTGCGCTCGATGGTGCGGCCCTCGCGGAGCACGAGGTACTGCAGCAGCTCGAATTCCTTGTACGTGAACGCGGCGGACTCGCCGTCGATCAGCACGCGCTTGCGGGAGATGTCGACGGTCACGCCGCTCTCCTCGTCGGTGGTGTCCTCCTCAGCGGCGGCCTTGGTGCGGGCGATGGCGCCCGGCTCCTGCAGCGCGAGCCGGACCACATCGAGGTCACGGCCGCCCGAGCCGTGCGGTGCGAGCGCGACGGTGGCGTGGGTCTCCGCTCCGGGCGCGAGCTCGGCGAGGGTGCGGCGCAGTGCGTCGACGAGGAGGGGGAGGCTGACCCCGGCCTCTGCGGCCTTGATCTCGTCCAGCCCCACGTAGAGGGCGAAGCCACGGGGCGAGCGCACAGCGGGAAGGTCGGCTCCCGCTGCGGGGAGGGGTGCGGAGGGCTCCGGCTGGGTGCGGGTCGCGGCGGTGGTGGCGGGACGCTCGAGAAGTGCGGTGTTCGACATGATGATGAAGTCCTCAGGACGTGAGCCCGAATCGAACGGGGCTCTGATGCGTTGCATGAATGACCGGCGGAGCCGGGAAGCGAGCGAGGGTGGATGCTCGGAGACACTGACCTCGCAGATGGCGAGGAGTTCAGGTCAGGCGGGGTGGCTGTTCGTTCAGCGACACATTCGGCAACACATACCGACGCGACCGGGCATCATCATCCCGGCAGTCCTGTTCGCCTCCTGGGCGGACAAAGGGCTTGCGTTGGTGGTCATGGGGGGATTATGTCTGATCGTGACGCCCCATGTCAAAACGCCCGGGCGCTCGGAGCGGGCGTAACGTGGTTCGAATGACGATCTCGCACACTGTCGACGGCTTCATCCTGACCGACGAGAAGGACGCCTCGCGGTACACGCTCATGCGCGACGACAAGCTCGTGAGCGTGCTCGACTACCGTGACGATGGCCGGACGATCGCGCTCACCAGGGCGTTCACCGTCCCGACTTTCCGCGGCAACGGCTATGCGGGGAAGGTCGTCGAGGGAGCTGTGGCTGACATCGAGGAGCGAGGTGATCGCAAGGTCGACGCCGTCTGCTGGTACGTCGCCGACTGGTTCTCCGCCCACCCGGAGCGTGCCGGTCTCCTGCGCACCCGCTGACTCTCCGGTCGTATGACGAACTGTTACGGTCGCTCCCTGCGAGGATGACGTCATGAAACTCGCCGAAGCCCTCACCGCACGCGCCGACCTGCAGCGCCGCATCGAGCAGCTGCGGGCGCGCATCGTCGCGAACGCCCGCTACCAGGAAGGTGAGGAGGCGGCGGAGGATGCCGCCGCCCTGATCGTGGAGGCGGATGCCGCGCTCACGCAGCTTCGCGACCTCATCCGGCGCATCAACGCCACCAACGCGCGTCTCGATCTGGGGGCCGACGGCACCATGACCGACGCGCTCGCCGCGCGCGACGTGCTACGTCTGCGGCACTCCGTGCTGACCGATGCCGCGGCCGCGGCCTCCGGGTCCAACGACCAGTTCCTGCGCCAGATGCGATCGGAGCTGCGGCAGGTCGCGGCGCTCCCGGTGGCGCAGCTGCGCTCGCAGGCCGACGCCGTGGCCCAGGAGCTGCGCGAGCTCGACAACCGGATCCAGCAGGCGAACTGGTCGAACGATCTGGAGGAGGAGAGCGGAAGTCGGTAGTCACGAGGAAGCGGGCACAACCCCCAGCCGGCGGGGCAAGCCGGCACCTGTCGGGCGGAGGGCAGCCCCGATATTGCATCGCGCAGCCCCGCACGCCGCACAGGTGAAGGTGCACAGCGCATCTCGCATCACCGCGTGCCGATCATCGTGACGAGGGTGGGTCAGGGGACCTTCCGCTTCTTCTTCGTACCCCTGGGGCGAGAGTGCCTGCGATAGGATCGAGTTCTGCTCAGCCCCGTTGGCTGAGGCGGTCAGGTGCCGAGAGGCACGCTGATCCGAGGCTCGAAACCTCCGGCATCCTCAACAGACACCGGAGGTTTTTCCATGTCTTCTTCCCTGCGCGCCCATCCTCGTTCCCGGTGGTGGGCACTCATCGTCATCTCGCTCACGCAACTGGTCGTCGTCCTCGACGGCACGATCGTGAACATCGCCCTGCCCCGCGCCCAAGCTGCCCTCGGGCTCTCGGACGGGCAGCGACAGTGGGTCGTCACGGCCTACGCCCTGGCTTTCGGGGCCCTGCTGCTGCTCGGCGGCCGGATCGCCGACTACGTCGGGCGCAAGCGCGTCTTCATGATCGGCATGGTCGGATTCGGAGCGGCATCTCTGTACGGCGGGTTCGCACAGCAGGGGTGGGAACTGATCCTCGCTCGCGGGCTGCAGGGGGCCTTCGCCGCCCTCCTCGCGCCCGCCGCGCTCGCCCTTCTCACCGTCACGTTCCCCTCGGGGCGGGAGCGGAACACCGCATTCGCCGTCTTCGGAACCGTGGCCGGCACCGGCGCAGCCGTCGGGTTGCTCCTCGGCGGCGTGCTCACCGAGTTCGCCGACTGGCGCTGGTGTCTCCTGGTCAACCTCTTCTTCGTCGCGATCGGCGTGATCGGCGGCGCACTCTTCCTGACCGAGAGCAAGGCAGAGGGCGAGAACCGCTACGACGTCTGGGGTGCGATCTGCGTGACCCTCGGCCTCGGTGCGCTCGTCTACGGATTCAGCCGTGCCGAGAACGGGTGGGCCGATCCGCTGACGATCGCATTCCTCGCCATCGGGGTCGTGCTCCTGGCCGTGTTCGTCTGGGTGGAGAGCCGGGTGGCGCAGCCGCTGCTACCCCTGCGCGTCGTCGCGGACCGAGTGCGAGGCGGGGCGTTCCTGATCCAGGGAATCGCCGGTGCGATCATGATCGGGGCAACGATCTACCTGACCTTCCACCTGCAGTTCGTGCTGGGCATGGGCGCGCTGCAGGCGGGCCTCGCGAGCCTGCCGCTGCCGATCGCGACCATGGTTCTGGCCCCGATCGCGACCAAGCTGCTGTCGGTGATCGGCCCACGTCCGCAGCTGGTCGTCGGACCGCTGTTCGCCGCGGTCGGGCTGTTCCTGCTCTCCGGGATCACCCCGGACGGCGCCTACTTCGTGCAGATCGCTCCGGGACTGGTGCTCCTGGGCATCGGCATGGGGTTCGTCTTCATCCCGCTGCAGAACCTAGCGCTCTCGGGAGTCGCCCCGCATGACGCGGGAGTGGCGTCGGCGGTGGCGAATTCATCGATGCAGATCGGCGGCTCGATCGGCCTGTCGGTGTTCACCGCGGTGTACGCCGCCTCCGTCGGCGGTCGCTCTCAAGCCGATCTCGCACCGCAGCAGTTGACCGACGCCTACGGGTGGACCTTCATCACCGCGTCGATCCTCATGGTCGTGGCGTCCGTCATCGCGGCGACCATGGTGCGCGGCACGAAGGAGCAGCTGCTTCCGGCGCAGGACACGCCCGTTCTCACGGCGCACTGACGTGGTGGCGCGGCATCCGTTCCGGGGCGAGGATCCCGCATCGGGAACGGATGCCACGGCACGCCTCGGACGGAATGTCGGAGGGGCTTCGTACCGTGTGAGTATGCGCATCCTGCACACCTCTGACTGGCACATCGGCCGGACGTTCCATGGCAACTCGACCATGGACGCTCTCGCCGAGGTTCTCGGAGCGCTCACCGCACAGGTTCGCGACAACGCGGTCGATGTCGTCGTCATCGCGGGAGACGTGTTCGATTCCGCCACTCCGTCCGGCGCCGCCTACACCCTGCTGGGCGATGCGCTGGTGGCCCTGCACGAGACGGGTGCCCGTGTCATCGTCACCAGCGGCAACCACGACTCGGCCGCACGGCTCGGCTTCCAGGCCCGTCTGCTCCGCGAAGGCATCCACGTGTTGACTGACCCGCTGGCGGTCGGCGTCCCCGTCACCGTCGCCGATGCGCATGGGCCGGTGCACTTCTTCGGAATTCCCTATCTCGAGCCGGCGATCGTGCGCCAGCACTGGCCCGAGGGCGATGGCTCAGGGCGTCAGCTGCGCACGCAGGCGCAGACCATGGCGCATGCGATGGACCTCGTGCGCGCCGGCATGGCGCGACACGAGGGGCGCTCGGTGGCGATCGCCCATTGCTTCGCCGCCGGTGTCGACGCGACGGTCGGGCTCGAGCGCGAGGTGCGTCAGGGCGGCCTCGATGTCGTACCGCTGAGTGTGTTCGACGGTCCTGACTACGTGGCGCTCGGCCACATCCACGGGCGTCAGAAGCTCAGTGATCGGGTCCGCTACGCGGGGGCGCCTCTGCACTACAGCTTCGGGGAGCAGGACAAGCCTCGCGGGTCGTGGCTCGTCGACGTCGATGCCGATGGACTCGCCGAGGTCGAGTGGCTCGAGCTGCCGGTGCCGCGCCGCCTGGTCACGCTCACCGGCCCGCTCGACGAGCTCCTTTCCGCCGAGAGCGTCGCCACGCACGCAGACGACTGGGTCTGCGCCGTGTACACCGACGCCGTGCCGCAGACCGAGCCGATGCGCCGCCTCCGCGAGAGCTACCCCTACTGCGCCATGGTGCAGCATCAGCCCGAGGTCAGGGCCGAAGCAGACGAGCGCTCCTACGTGCAGCGTCTTCGCAACGCGGTGACCGATGCCGACCGCATCGATGCCTTCCTCGAACATGTGCGGGCGGGTCAGGGACCGACGGTGGCCGAGCGCGACCTGATCCGGGCGATCCTCGACGAGCGTGTGCGCGCCGAGGCGCTCGTCTAGATGCGTCTTCATCGCCTGGAGGTCGAGGGCTTCGGCCCCTTCCGCTCGCGTCAGACGGTCGACTTCGACGCGTTCGCCGACGATGGCATCTTCCTGATCGCCGGACGGACCGGGGCGGGCAAATCCAGCATCCTCGACGCCGTCTGCTTCGGTCTCTACGGCGGAGTGCCACGATACGACGGCGGCGAGAAGCGCCTTCGGAGCGACCACTGCGAGCCCGACGATCCCTCAGAGGTGGTCGTCGAGTTCAGCACTCCCACCGGCCGGTTCCGGGTGACCCGTTCGCCCGAGTATCTGCGCCCGGCCAAGCGCGGCGGCGGCATGACCAAGCAGGCGTCGGCCGTGGCCCTCGACGAGTGGACGGATGCAGGGTGGGTCGGACGCGCCGCACGCGCGGTCGATGTCGCAGGCGAGCTCGACGAGATCCTCCAGCTCAGCCGCGAGCAGTTCCTGCAGGTGATCCTGCTCGCGCAGAACAGGTTCTCGGAGTTCCTGCTCGCGGGGAGCCGCGACCGGCAGGCGCTGCTGCGCAGGCTGTTCGGCACGCAGCGTTTCGAAGATGTGCAGGCGCGGTTCGATGAGCGTCGTCGGGAGGCGGAGCAGGCGCTCGGCACTCGGCTCGCGACCGTCGAGGCCCGTGTCGACGAGGCCGAGCGCCTTGTGGCCGCCGATGGGTTGTCGGGAGACGGCGATGACACAGAGCCCGAGGCTCCGCACGTGTCGTCGTCAATCGATGAGCGTCTCGGCGCCCTCCGACGGGCGAAGGCCCGCGCCGACTATCGTGCAGAGCGCCGAGCATCGGAGCGCATCGACGCGGAGAAGCAGTCGGCGGCAGCCGATGAGGCGCTCGCTGCGACGCGCGAGGAGCAGCGCGCGCAGCGTGAGCGCGACCGCGCCAGGGCTGCGCTCGAACGCCTCGACTCCGAGGTGCCCGTCATCGAGGAGGCCCGTGCGGAGCTCACCGCGGCGCGCGCCGCCGAAGCGCTCCGCTCGACGATCGCCGCCGCGGCACGTGCACATACGGCGTTCGCGAGCGCATCCCGAGACGAACAGAGCGCCCGTGCGGCAGGAGAGGCCCTCGGGCTCGCTGTGGATGGCGACCTGGACGCGTGGACGGCGGAGCGCACCCGGGAAAGCGGAGCCTGGCAGCGGGCGCGAGAACTCGAAGAGGCGGCGCCGGCACTCGACGCCGAGGTGCGATCGGCAGAGGCCGCGGTCGAAGCAGCGACTCTACGCATCGAAGCCGCGGACGCGAAGCGCACCGCACTTCCCGACGAGATCGCCGCGCTGACAACGAGACGAGACGAGACCCGGCGCCTCGCCGACCGTGTGGACGACCGACAGGCGGCCTTGGCGGCGGCAGACGTGCGTCGAGAGGCCGCGCGGGAGGCGGAACGGCTGCGTGCCGCCGAGAGCGCACTCGACCTCGAGCTCACGCAGGCCACAGCGCTGCATGCGGCTGCGCAGTCGGCCCTGTCTCAGCTGCGTCAACGGCGAACCGACGGCATGGCCGGAGAGCTCGCATCGACACTCCGACAGGAACATCCCTGCCCTGTCTGCGGCTCGCTCGATCACCCGGCACCGGCCACGCATTCCGACCCCGTCTCGCTCGAGGACATCGCCCTCGCGGAAGAAGCGCGAGATGCCGCGGCGCAGAAGGAGCGGCAGCTGGCGTCGACCTCCTCGACGCTGCGCGCCGAGTCGGCCGCCGCCACCGCCCGCGCCGACGGGCGGGACATCGAACAGGCCGAGAGTGAGTACGCCGACGCCGCTGCGGCGCTCTCGATCTCCCGTGCGGCCCTGGAAGACCTCACGGCGCTCGACATCCAGCTGGGCGAGCTCGTCGCCCGTGCCGAGCGGCTCGATGCCGAACGGGAAGAGGATGCGCGAGCCCTTGCGGAAGCACGAGAACAGCACGCTCTACTGCGGCAGCGGAGCGCCGAGGCGCACGAACTGATCGTCGAGGCGCGGGGTGGATTCGACACCGTCGCCGCCCGGCTCGCCGACACGGAGTCGAGGATTGCCGCAGCGCACGCGCTCATCCAGGCCATCACGGAGCGCACGCGCAGGGCCGAGGCGCTCGTCGAGGCGGAGACGGAGCGGGACGCGGCGCTCGCAGAATCCGTGTTCGACGACGTGGCCGCCGCCGAGGGGGCGCTGCGTTCGATGGAGGAGCAGGAGGCCCTCGACGCGAGGATCGCCCGGCATGCCGTGCAGCGGGAGAAGGAACGGGCCGTCCTGTTCGATCTCGAACTGCGTACGCTGCCCGAGGAGCCGATCGACCTGGAGCCGGCTGAGCAGGCATCTGCCGCCGCCCGCGGCGCCTGGACGGCGGCCGTCGACGAAGCGGCGAGGGCGGCCGGCACAGCGGAACGGCTCGGAGGCCTGATCGAGTCGGCCTCGACCGAGCATGCCCGCACCGCCGACGACGCCGCGGAGTTCGAGGTGCTGCAGAACCTGGCCGACACGATCGCGGGCAGAGGCGCGAACACCCGCAAGATGACGCTCGAGACCTTCGTCCTCGCCGCCGAGCTCGAAGAGATCGTCGAGGCGGCCAACCGCCGGTTGCACGACATGTCGACGGGCCGCTACCAACTGCAGCACTCCGATGCACTGGCGGCTCGAGGTGCTGCGTCCGGTCTCGGCATCGTGGTCTCCGATGCCTTCACCGGTCAGACCCGACCGCCGCAGTCGCTGTCGGGGGGCGAGACGTTCCTCACCTCCCTCGCCCTCGCTCTGGGACTGGCCGAGGTCGTCACCGCACGCGCGGGCGGGATCCGCCTGGACACCCTCTTCATCGACGAGGGATTCGGCTCCCTCGATGGAGACACGCTCGACGTCGCGATGCGCACTCTCGACGAGCTGCGACAGGGAGGCCGGACGGTCGGGATCATCAGCCACGTCGAGGCCATGCAGGAGCAGATTCCCGCTCAGCTCACGGTGCGAGCGCTGCCGAACGGGCCCAGCATCATCGAGGCCCGCTGAGGCAGGCGCGCTGAGTCAATCGTGGCCCGCTGAGTCGTGTACGGCGGAGCGCAGGCCGGTTGAGTCGAAACGCTGGGGACAGGCGTCCCCGCGCTCTCAGACGCCGTACTCGCTGCGGATGAATTCGCGCAACTGCACGCTGCAGCGCGCGACGGCCTCACGCCAATCCGTCAACGCCCCGTCTTCGGCCTGATCGGACACCGCGCGGAACACGCGGATCGGGACATCGAACTGTCCGGCGACCCAGATGTAGGCGTAGGTCTCCATGTCGACCAGGGCCGCGCCCGAGGGACGGATCACGGCGGTGACCTCGGCGTCCTCGACGAAGTGGTCACCGGTGGCGATCAGCACGCCGTCGCGCCCGGTCGAGACACGTGCCGGCAGCGACACGTGCTGGCCCGAGATGCCGTCGAGATCGGTCACGTCATGCTGAAACGCGGTGCCGACTTCGTGGACGGTCGCCGCGAGGTCGGGATCGATCGCGCCGGCCGTGCCCACGACCACGATCTCGTCGTAGACCTTGGCGTCGAGCGCGCGAGTCAGGGCGTACGTCGCCTGGAGCTTGCCGGGGCCGCTCACGAGACGGTCGAAGCCGTCGAGCTCCTCAGGGAATGCGGACAGTTCGGATTCGAGGGCAGCGAGCAGCAGTTTCACTGGCCTATTCTCTCAGGTCTTCGCTGGCAGGAGCATGCGCACGCCGCGGCGTCACCCGGGTGTAACACGGAAGGGCGATACTGATTCGAGGACAAGACGGAGGATGACATGTCGTTGCAGAAGCAGATCTCTGAAGACCTCGGCGTCAGGCCCGAGATCGACCCCGAGTCCGAGGTCGAGCGTCGGGTCGGATTCCTCGTCGACTACCTCCGAACGACCGGGGCGAAGGGCTACGTGCTCGGGATCTCCGGTGGGCAGGACTCCACGCTGGCCGGACGCCTCGCGCAGCTCGCCGTCGAGCGGGTGCGGGCGGAGGGAGGGGAGGCGACGTTCCTCGCCGTGCGCCTGCCTTACCGTGTGCAGCACGATGCCGCAGACGCCGAGGCCGCCCTCGACTTCATCGCGCCCGACTCCTCGGTCGAGGTCAACATCCAGAACGGCGTCGACGGTGTCGAGGAAGACATCGAGTTCGCGGTCACGAGCGACATCAGCGACTTCAACCGGGGCAACATCAAGGCGCGTGTCCGCATGGTCACGCAGTACGCGCTCGCCGGCCATGACGGGATGCTGGTGATCGGCACGGACCACGCCGCCGAGGCTGTGACCGGCTTCTACACGAAGTTCGGCGACGGCGCGGCCGACATCCTCCCGCTCTCCGGGCTCAGCAAGCGGCAGGGGCGCTCGATGCTGCAGTTCCTCGACGCTCCGGATCGCCTGGCGTTCAAGGTGCCGACCGCCGACCTGCTCGACGGTCAACCGGGGCGCGCCGATGAGGATGAGCTCGGACTCACCTACGAGCAGATCGACGACTTCCTCGAAGGGCGCGACGTCGACCCCGAGGTCGCCGGCCGCATCGAGGCGAGGTACCTCGCGACGCAGCACAAGCGGCATCTTCCGGTGACTCCCGACGACACCTGGTGGCGCTGACGCCGGTCGTCTCGACAGGCGCACGCGTTCGCCCGTGTCGGATGCCGCGGATAGTGTCGAAGGATCCGACAGAACGGGAGCATCGTGCGGATCGACACTCAGGCGCAGCGCGTCATCTGGAGCGCGAGCGACCTCAAGGCGGCCGCCGAATGCGAGTTCGCATGGTGTCGGGCGATCGACGCGAAGCTGGGGCGGGTGCCGGCCGTCGAAGAACCGGAAGACGCCACGCTGAAGCGCGCGGCGCAGCTCGGCGATGTGCACGAGCAGAACGTGCTCGCCCGCTACATCGACGATCTCGGTGACGAGAACGTCCACCGTGTCGAGAAGGTCTCGTCGGTCGACGCCGAAGCACTGGCCGCGGCGATCGATGAGACGGTGACCGCGCTGCGCTCAGACGTACAGGTCGTCTTCCAGGCCGCTTTCGCAACCGAGGAGTTCGTCGGCTTCGCCGATTTCCTCCGTAAAGACGACGACGGGCGCTGGCGGGTGCAGGACTCGAAGCTGGCGCGCAAGGCGCGTGTCACCGCCCTCATGCAGCTAGCGGCATATGTCGACCAGCTCGATCGCCTCGGCATCGCGCGTGCCGATGAGGTCGACCTCATCCTCGGCGACGGCACGCTCAGCACGCACGCCGTCGACGATCTCCTCCCGCTGTTCCAGGTGCGACGCGCGCGGCTGCGCGCACTCATCGCCGATCGGCGCATCGCCGACGGTGCGACGGGCGCTCCGCTGGCGTGGGGCGACGATCGCGGCGACCTCCAGGTCGTGGCCTGCGGGCGCTGCGCCACCTGCGAGGAGCAGGTGCTCGCGCACCGGGACCTTCTCATGGTCGCGCGGATGCGACCGGTGCAGCGGGCCCGGTTGCGGGCCTCCGGCATCGAGACGATCGACGCACTGGCCGAGGCCGTCGAGGCGCCGGCGGGCATGAACGCCGACACCTTCGAGACCCTTCGCGCACAGGCCCGTCTGCAGTTGCAGGCGGACGCCGAGGGGGCGCCGACGTTCGACGTTCACTACGCGCAGGCGATCCACACTCTTCCGCTGCCCAGTCACGGCGACATCTTCTTCGACTTCGAGGGCGATCCGCTGTACACCGAGCCTGCTCCCGACGGCGAGGCCCACTGGGGGATCGACTACCTGTTCGGCTGGGTGGACAACGCCGACCAGTACTCGGCCCTGTGGGCGCACACGTTCGCCGACGAGAAGCGCGCGCTCGAGGACTTCCTCGACTTCGTGAACGCACGCAGGCTCGCCCACCCCGGCATGCACATCTACCACTACGCGCCGTACGAGACCTCGCACCTGGTGGCCATGGCTGCGAGGCACGGCGTGCGTGAGGGCGAGGTCGACCGGCTGCTGCGCGAGGGGGTGTTCGTCGACCTCTACCCGCTCGTGCTGCGGACGGTGCGGGTCGGGTCCCGCTCGTACTCGATCAAGAAGCTCGAACCGCTCTACATGGGCGAAGACGTGCGCACCAGCGACGTGCAGAAGGGCGACGACTCCATCGTGCAGTACGTCGCGGCCCGCGAGCTCGCGGCGGCGGGGGAGAGGGCCGAGGCAGACGCCGTTCTGGCCGACCTCGCCGACTACAACCGCTACGACTGCGTCTCGACGCGGCGGTTGCGCAACTGGCTCATCGACATCGCCCGACAGCAGGGCGTGACGCCCGCACCGCCCGACGACGCCGACGAGGTCATCTACGAGCCGTCGCCCCGCTCGGTCGCGCTCCTCGCCGACGCGGAACGCGCTGTCGAGGACGGCGACGACGGGGTGGTGCACCGGATCGCCGCTGCGGCCATCGACTACTTCCCCCGCGAGGCGAAGAGCTTCTGGGTGTCGCACTTCCAGCGGCTGCGCGAACCGGTGACGATGTGGGACGGCACGCGAGACGTGGTGCGGATCGACCGTCCCTCATCGGTCGTGCGTCGGGAGTGGAGCATCGGCGAGGGGCGACGGGTGATGTCGCGCGACATCGAGATCCGCGGCGAGGTGTCACCCGGCACGACGCTCGGCCCGGGGGCTCAGCCGTTCGCGCTCTACGAGGTCCCGGCTCCGTTCGACACCGAGGTGCCGTCTCGTGCGGTCCATGTACCGCACACGGTCACGGTCTCCGAGGTGCTCGACGACGGCTACCTCGTCACCGAGACGGCCGTGCAGGGCCAGACCTGGGACGAGCTGCCGCTCGCGCTCACGCCGGCGGCGCCCCCACGTGTGGTCTCACTCCAGGGAGCCATCGACGAGTGGGCCGACGCCGTGCACCTGGCCGCTCCCGGTTTCCCAGAAGACGCCGCGACCGACATCCTGCGCCGTATCCCGCCACGCACGGTGTCGGGACGCGCACTGCCGGAGGCCGGTGATGACACCGTCGATGCCATCGTGCGCGGTGTGCTCGATCTCGACCGCAGCTATCTCGCCGTGCAGGGTCCTCCCGGCACAGGCAAGACCTATACAGGATCGCGGGTGATCGCACGCCTGGTGAATGAGCACGGCTTCAAGGTGGGTGTCGTCGCGCAGTCGCATGCCATCATCGAGACTCTCCTGGCAAGGGTCGTCGCCGACGGCGTCTCGCCGGCACAGGTGGCGAAGGCGCCGAAGGACCCGGATGCGGATCCGCCCTACACCGTGATCCCCAAGAGCGGTATGGCGTCGTTCCTCGGGGAGCACGCCGGCGAGGGGGCCGTCGTCGGCGGTACGGCGTGGGATTTCAGCAACACCCAGCGCGTCGGTCGGGCAGGACTCGACCTCCTCGTGATCGATGAAGCGGGGCAGTTCTCGCTCGCCTCGACGATCGCGGTCGCGGCCGGGGCGAAGCGGCTGCTCCTCCTCGGCGATCCGCAGCAGCTGCCGCAGGTGAGTCAGGGAGCCCACCCCGAGCCGGTGGACACATCCGCCCTCGGCTGGGTGATGGACGGCGATCCGGTCGTGCGTCCCGAGTACGGCTACTTCCTCGCGCGATCGTGGCGGATGCATCCCTTCGTCGCCGCGCCCGTATCGAAGCTCGCCTATGCCGGACAGCTCGCCTCGGCCCCTGGCACGGAGCGCCGATCGCTCGACGGCATCGACCCGGGCCTTCACGTCATGCCTCTTCGTCATCGCGGCAATGCGACCCAGTCTCCCGAAGAGGCCGCGGAGGTCGTGCGGCTCGTCGCCGACCTGGTCGGGCGCACCTTCACGGACAACGACCCCGGCGCCTCGAAGCGGCCTCTCACGCAGTCCGACATCATCGTCGTCACCCCTTACAACGCGCAGCGTCAGCTGGTCCTCGATGCGCTCGCCGATGCCGGGTTCCCCGACGTCCCGGTGGGCACCGTCGACAACTTCCAGGGCAAGGAGGCCGTCGTCTCCATCACCTCCCTGGCAGCATCGAGCGGTCGGGATGCGCCACGCGGGCCCGAATTCCTGCTGTTGCAGAATCGACTCAACGTGGCGATCTCCCGCGCCCAGGTTGTCGCCTACCTGATCCACTCGCCCGCGTTGCTGGACGATCTGCCGTACACGCCGGAGGGTGTGGCTCGCCTCAGCGCCTTCGCCCGTCTCGTCGGGGCAGCGGGATGAGCGCCCACACGGTCGACGAGATCCTGGCCGCCTCGGCCGCATGGGTCTGGTTCCCCCGCGACAGCGAGCATGTGCGCGAGCACCTGCTGCTCGTGCGTGATCCGGAGAGGTTCGGCGGCGGGGTGCGCGGTTCCCAGGTGGAATCGAGTCTCAGCCCCGCGGAGGTGGTCGATCATGCGCTGGAGCGGACGAGAGCGTGGGGCGCGCAGCGATTCACATTCTGGACGAGCTCCGCCGACCGCCCTGACCTCGAGGAGGAACTGCGTCGGCGCGGCGCAGAACACATCGACACGGTGGCGGTGTTCGCTCGCCCTCTCGACGGTGCAACCGTTGACGTGCCGGCGGATGTGACCGTCGAGGTCGTGCGCACGCTGGAGCAGGTGCGCGCTGTGGACACCGTCAACGTGCCGGTGTGGCAGCAGCGACCGCTCGATGCGGAAGGTCTGCAGGCCGAGTTCGCCGAAGTGACCGCAGCACTCGAGGCGCGCGAGGGGTTCCGGGTCCTCGCGCGGATCGGCGACCGCGCTGTCAGCACCGGAGGGTGCACCATCGACGACGGATTCGTCCGACTCTGGGGTGCATCCACGCTTGCGACGGACCGCGGTCGGGGGGCGTACCGTGCGGTGCTCGCGGAGCGACTGCGCCGGAGTGCCACCTGGGGAGCGAAGACGGCCCTCGTGAAGGGTCGCATCTCGACATCGGCGCCCATCCTGGCGCGCGCCGGATTCACTCACTACGGCGACGAACGGGCGTACCGCCTGAATCCGGCGGCGTAGAGCCGAATCAGACGGTGCCGTAGAGCCTGTCGCCGGCGTCGCCGAGCCCGGGAACGATGTAGCCCTTCTCGTCGAGGCGCTCGTCGAGTGCGCCGAGCACGAGAGTCACGTCGCGGTCGCCCGCCATGGCCTCGATCGCGGCGACGCCCTCGGGGGTTCCGAGCAGGCAGATCGCGGTCACGTCCTTCGCGCCGCGGTCGAACAGGAACTGGATCGCCGCGGCGAGCGAGCCACCGGTAGCCAGCATCGGGTCGATCGCGAAGCACTGGCGATCGCTCAGATCGTCGGGCAGGCGCTCGGCATAGGTCGTCGGCTCGAACGTCGTCTCGTCGCGCACCATGCCGAGGAAGCCGACTTCGGCCGTCGGGAGCAGCTTCACGAGGCCTTCGAGCATGCCGAGACCGGCGCGCAGGATCGGCACCACGATCGGGCGGGGCTCCGAGATCTTCACACCCATCGTGGTCGTCACCGGTGTGGTGATCTCGATCGGGCTGACCTTCACGTTGCGAGTCGCCTCGTACGCGAGCAGCGTGACGAGCTCCTCTGTGAGCTGCCGGAAGACCGGCGACGGCGTGCGCGCGTCGCGCAGCACCGAGAGCTTGTGGGTGATGAGAGGGTGGTCGGCCACGTGAACACGCATGGATACAGGGTAATGCGCTGCGGGGCCAGGCACGACATCGGGTGCTCCGGCCGCGCTCGGCGGCTGTCGTAGGCTCGACGCATGACCGCTGCCGACGACCTCGCGATGGCGCGCGCCCTCGTGCTCGCGGCCGAGGCTGCGGCGGCCTCGGAGATCCCCGTCGGCGCGGTGGTCCTCGACCCCGACGGGCGGATCATCGCCGAGGGTCGCAACACCCGCGAGGAGACCCACGATCCGACGGGTCACGCCGAGATCGAAGCGCTCCGACGTGCCGCGGCAGTGGTCGGCTCCTGGAATCTCGAGGGGCACACGCTCGTGGTGACTCTCGAACCGTGCGTCATGTGTGCCGGGGCGGTCCTGCAGGCCCGTATCGGTCGCGTGGTTTTCGGTGCCTGGGACGACAAGGCGGGCGCGGCGGGCTCGATGTACGACGTGTTGCGCGACCGGCGGCTGCCCTACCGTGCCGAGGTCATCGGCGGTGTCGCGGCCGATGCGGCGACCGCGCTCCTGCGCTCGTTCTTCGAGCAGCGGCGCTGAGCGCTCCCGCGCTCAGTCCGAGGACTTGAGCACGAAGACGTCGGTCGAGGGCTCGGGGTCGATCGCGGGGCGGTAGACGTCCGGCTCGATGTAGACGATCCGTGCCACCGGCACGGCCTCGCGGATCCGCGCCTCGATCGCATCGATGTCGTCGGCGGCCTCGCGCAGCGGCTTGTCGGCGTTGAGGGCGATCTTCGCCGCGACCATCAGCTCGTCGGGGCCGAGGTAGAGGGTCTTCATGTGGATGATCTTCTCGATCTCATCGCCCGCGTTGATCGCGTCCACGATGCGGTCGTGGTCGGCCTGGGTGGCGCCTTCTCCGACCAGGAGGCTCTTCGTCTCCACGCCCAGCACGATCGCGATCAGCACCAGCAGCACACCGATCATGACGGTGCCGAGCGCGTCGAACATCGGGTTGCCGGTGATGAGGGTGAGGCCGACGCCGAGCAGCGCGAACGTGAGGCCGGTGAGTGCGCCCACGTCTTCCAGCAGCACGACGGGAAGCTCCGGTGCCTTGGAGCGGCGCACGAACGACACCCACGACTGGCCCTTCTCGCGCACGAGGTTGCTCTCGCGCATGGCGGTGCGCAGCGAGAACGACTCGAGTCCGATGGCGACGACGAGCACCACGAGCGGCAGCCACCACCATGTCTTGTCGAGCTCGTGCGGGTTCGTGAGCTTCTCGACGCCCTCGTAGATCGCGAAGAGGCCACCCACCGAGAAGAGGATGATCGAGACGACGAAGGCGTACACGTAGCGCTCCCGGCCGTAGCCGAACGGGTGCGCACGGTCGGCCTCGCGCCGGGCCTTGCGTCCGCCCAGCATCAGCAGCAGCTGGTTGCCCGAGTCGGCGACGGAGTGGATGGCCTCGGCGAGCATCGAGGCGGATCCGGAGAGAGCCCAGGCGATGAACTTCGCGAGGGCGATGCCCATGTTCGCCAGGAACGCCGCGACGATGGCCTTGTTGCCTCCGGATGCACTCATGGGATGAGTCTAGAACCGCCCGCCTGAGGATGTCGGAGTGCCCGCCGTAGGATGACGACATGGCTGACTCGCTTCCTTCCCTCGCTTTCCTCGGTGCCGGCTCGATGGGCGGTGCGATCCTGCGCGGAGTGGTCGCCTCGGGCATCCGGATCGACGGCGGGATCACCGCGACGAACCGCACTGCGGAGAAGGCGGAGGCGTTCGCCGACCTCGACGGCGTCACGAGCGTCGCCCTCGCCGAGCGTCCCGAGGGCAACGTCGAGGCAGCCGCAGGAGCGCGGATCGTGCTGGTCGGCGTGAAGCCGGCGATGGTGCCCGATCTGTTGCGCGAGATCGCCCCGCACCTCGCCGCCGACGCGATCGTGGTGAGTGTCGCCGCCGGCGTCACGTTGCAGACCTTCGCCGATGTGCTCGGTCCTGAAGCCCGAGTCATCCGCTCGATGCCCAACACTCCGTCGACCGTGCGCAAGGGCGTCACCGGTCTCGCCGCCGGCGCTGCGGTCCCGGACGAGGATCTCGCTCTCGTCCGCCGCCTCTTCGAGACCGTCGGGGCTGTCGTCGAGGTGCCGGAGTCTCAGATCGATGCGTTGTCGACGATCTCGGGCTCAGGGCCCGCCTACGTCTACCTGCTGATCGAGGAGTTCACGAAGGCCGCCGTCGGCATGGGATTCGCCGATGCGGATGCGCGGCTCATGGTCGAGCAGACGTTCATCGGGGCGACAGCCCTGCTCGATGCCTCGGGGGAGGAGCCGGCAGAGTTGCGCCGTCGCGTCACGAGCCCGAAGGGAACGACCGAACGGGCGATCGCCGTGCTGCAGGACGCGCACCTCGATCGCACTTTCGCCCAGGCTGCGGACGCCGCACTCGCACGGGCCAGGGAGCTCGCCGCCGGGGCCTGAGCCATGCGACTGCGGATCGAGGGTGCGATCTGGTGATCGAGATCGTGCTCGACATCGACGCCTGACCCGGTCCGCCGCGGTCAGCTCTCGCTGGACACGTCGGCGAGCACCTCGGGCCAGCGACGATCCAGGATCTTCCCGCCGAGCACGGTTCCGCCCCAGAGCGCCAGACCGCCGAAGACGATGCCGCAGGCGAGGCTGATCCACCCCAGCCCGGGATTCCAGATCGCTGCGATGGCGAATCCGAGCGCCGGTGCACCGAGCACGAGCGTGATCGGGCCGATGATGATCATCGCGAGCAGCGACTGCACCCCGCCGGAGGATCCGCGGCCGAAGGGGTTCGCCTCCGGGGCCGGTGCCCGCCCGGGGAGGAAACTGCCCACCCACGCTCCGGCGCCGGCGGCGATCGCCGTGAGGCCGAGCGACGCACCGAGGCTGCCGGGCAGCAGGTCCGGCCGTCCTGCGAGCAGGCAGGTCGCCACGCACAGCGCGACCGTGACCGGTACCGCGATCAGTCCGAAGCCGAGCAGGCGCCCCGCGCGGTCGGCGGCCCCGGTGACTCCGGTGAGGATGTGCATGGCGACGGCGTCGTTGTCGTAGGCGATCGCCATCTGCACGATCGTTCCGGTGAGCAGGGCGTTGATCGCGGGGATCAGGGTGATCGCGGGCGCGAAGCCGATCGCCTCCTCCTGCAGACCGTTCATGAGGGCGATACCGATGAAGATCGCCGGCAGCAGCAGGAGCATCACGATGTTGACGAGCTGTCGCGGATCGCGGCGGAAGTAGCGCAGAGATCGTGCAGCGACCGCACCCGTCGAGTTCGCCGGCAGCATCCGATCGAGCAGGCCACCGGAGCGCACCCGTCCGCCACCGCTGCTCTGGATCGGCGAGACGAGACGCGCGGCCAGAAGTCGCTGCGACGCGAACCACAGGACGAACACAGTCGCGAGGGCGATCGCCAGGCGAAGCGCCGCGGTGACGACGTCGCCCTGCGCGGCCGATGCGGAAACCCCGAACACGGCACCGACCGGTGTCCATCCGACGATGTCCGCGACCATGGAGAAGGCTCCGCCGACGTCGGTCACCGTGGTGAGCGCACCGATCCCGAGGTTGAGGATCAGCCCGGACGAGGCGGCGAGCAGTACACCGAGAGTCAGCACCAGATCACGCGTGCTGCGACGCGCGAGCCAGCCGGCGAGCAGGCCGCTCACCACGCGCGCACCGAGCACACAGGTGACGACGGCCACGGGGATCATGAGGAGGGCGATGAACAGTGCCGGCAGGCTCACCGACCAGCCCACCAGCATCAGCAGCAGTGCGACCGTGGTGCCGATGCCACCGATGGTCGTGGCCCCTGCGATCACGAATCCCGGCAGCAGTGCGGGCGCGGTCACGGGCAGCAACGCGAAGCGCTCGGGAGCGAGTGAGTCGTCGGCGCTGACCAGGATCGAGCCGATCCACCATCCGATGACGATCGCGGACCCGGTGAGCACGAGGGCGGTGACGGCACCCTCCGGCGCCGCGAATCGCAGAGCGACGAGCCCGGCGGTGAGAACGGCCAGGAGGCCGAGGGCGATCATCCCGGTGATGATGAGGGTGACGATCATCCAGGGGTTGCGGGACAGCTGATGACGCAGCTGCCGCCAGCGCAGGCTTACGAGGAGCGCAACCATGCGAGCGTCTCCGTCCCGAGGTCGTGCGCCCCCACGAGCGTGAGGAATCGCTGCTGCAGCGAGAGGCCGGCGCGCACCTCGTCGAGCGGGCCGTGCGCGAGCAGGCGTCCTTCGGCGACGATGGCGACCCTGTCGCACATCGACTCGACGAGCTCCATCACGTGGCTGGACAGCACGACCGTGCCGCCGCCGTCGACGAAGGAGCGCAGGATCTGACGGATCGTCTCGCCCGATACCGGGTCGACCGCCTCCAGCGGCTCGTCGAGGATGAGCAGTCGAGGTGCGTGGATCAGCGCGCAGGCGAGCCCGATCTTCTTGCGCATGCCGGCGGAGTAGTCGACGACGAGCGTGTCCCGCGCATCGGCGAGCCCCAGCGCATCGAGGAGATCACCGGTCCGCGAGACGACCTCCGTCTCGGCCATTCCGCGCAGCAGCCCGGTGTAACGCAGCAGCTCCGCGCCGGTCAGCCGGTCGAGCATGCGGATGCCGTCGGGGAGCACACCCATGCGCGCTTTCGCCTCTGCGGGGTTCTGCCACACGTCCGCACCGAGCACCCAGGCGGTTCCCGCATCCGGACGCAGCAGGCCCGTGGCCATCGCGAGCGTCGTGGTCTTGCCGGCGCCGTTCGGGCCGAGCAGGCCGAGCATGGATCCGGCGGGCACATCGAGGGAGAGACCGTCGACGGCGACCTTCTGCCCGAACTGCTTGCGAAGCCCGCGAAGGGCGAGGACGGGAGGGGCCGCTGTGGGGTCGGTCATGACTCCCATCCCACCACGGCTGTGAGGCCCCGCACATCCGCCGCGAGGGGGAGCCGGGAAACGAAGCCGGGACGGCGTCAGCGATCGAGGCCGGCGAAGCGCTCGATGTCGCTGTTGGTGCCCGAGACGATGATGAGGTCGTGGTTCGTGACGATCGTGTTCGCCTCGGCATAGCGGAACGGCTTGCCGGGGCTCTTCACGCCCACGACGGTGACCTTGTACTTCGAGCGCACGCCCGACTCGTTCAGACCGACACCGCGGATGAACTTCGGCGGGTACATCTTGGCGAGGACGAAGTCGTCGTCGAAGCGGATGAAGTCGAGCATCCGTCCGCTCACGAGGTGCGCCACGCGCTCGCCGGCCTCGCGCTCGGGATAGATGACGTGGTTGGCGCCGACGCGGGCGAGAATCTTGCCGTGCGACTGCGAGACGGCCTTGGCCCAGATCTGCGGCACCTTCAGATCGACGAGGTTGGCCGTGATCAGCACCGATGCCTCGATCGAGGAACCCACCGCGACGACGGCGACCTGGAAGTCCTGTGCGCCGATCTGCCGGAGGGCATCGATGTTCTTCGCATCGGCCTGCACGGTGTGCGTGACGCGCTCGGACCACTTCTGCACGAGCTCGAGGTTGTCGTCGATCGCGAGCACCTCGCGGTCGAGGCGGTCGAGCTCTCCGGCGCAGGCGGCGCCGAACCGGCCGAGGCCGATGACGAGGACGGGAGCGTCGCCCCGGAGGACTTCAACCAACGATCGGCCTTTCCACGGGCAGTGAGTAGTACTGCGTTCGTGATGTCGCGGCGACTGCCGCGGCGAGAGTCACTGTACCAACGCGGCCCATGAAGATGGTCGCGGCCATGACGTACGACGCCGAATCGGGGAGCTCAGCGGTGAGCCCTGTCGACAGCCCCACAGTGCCGAACGCCGAGATGACATCGAACAGGACATGGCTGATGTCCGCCTTGGTGATCTGGGCGATCACGATCGTCGACAGGGCGACGATGGTCGCGCCCCATGCGACGACGCTGAGGGCGACGCGCTGCACATCGCTCGGGATGCGACGACCGAAGGCCTCGACCGACTGGCGCCCCTTGGCCTCGGACCACACGGCGATCGCCAGCACCGCGAGAGTGGTCACCTTGATGCCGCCGGCGGTCGAGGCGGAGCCGCCGCCGACGAACATCAGCATGCTCGCGGCGAGCAGGGATGAGCCGTTCAGATCGTCCATCTCGATCACGTTGAAGCCGCCGGAGCGGGTCATCGCCGAGAGGAAGAAGGCCTGAAACGTGGTGTCGGTGGCATCCATCGACCCGAACGTCTTGGGGTTGTTGAACTCGAGGACCACGAACACGGCGGCACCCAGGATGAACAGCAGGATGGTGGTGACGAGCGTGAGCTTGGTGTGCAGCGACCAGCGCTTCACATGCCAGACGTGCTTGGCGAGGGTGTAGATGACGGGGAAGCCGATGCTGCCGAGGAAGACGCCCACCATGAGGAGCGAGAGCACGAGGTAGTCGTCGGCGAACACGGCGACGCCGCCGTCGTTCGGCGCGAACCCGGTGTTCGTGAACGCCATCGCCGCGAAGTAGGGGGCCTCCCAGAGTGCCGCGATCGGGTCGACCTCGGCCATCACGAGCGCGGGGTAGAGGAGTATCGCGAGCGAGGCCTCGATGATCAGCGCTGACACGGCGACCGTGGTCAGCAGCTGGCCGACCTCGCCGAGCCGCACGGTCTGGCTCTCGTTGACCACGCCGCCGTGCGCCCGCATCGGATTGGTGTCGCCGGCGGCCATCAGCTTGGCGCGCAGGCCGAGGCGCTTCGAGATCAGCATGCCCATGAGCGAGGCGAGGGTGAGGACACCCAGTGCGCCGATGTTCACGCCGAGGAACACCACGACATGACCGAACGGCGACCAGTAGTTGGCCATGTCGACGGTTGCGAGTCCGGTGACGCAGATGGTGGAGACGGCGGTGAAGAGGGCATCGCTCAGCGGCGTCACGGTTCCGCTCGCGGAGGCGATCGGCAGGGAGAGCAGCACGGTGAAGACCAGGATCAGCAGCGCGAAGATGACGATCGCGAAGCGTGACGGCGAAGAGGTGACGAGGTGCTTGACCCAACCGGCCGCGCTCTTGAGGCTCTGCCGCGGGGACGACGCCGAAACGATGCCCGACATCGCTGCCCCCTGTGGTTTCTCCTTCGGCCGCGCACAGCGGCCGCACGGCGCCTGTCGCCGAGCCTTCGTCATGGTACTCCGTGCCGGGGACGACTACCCTGAACTCATGACGGACATCTTCGACGTGATCGCAGACGGTACGAGGCGAGACATCCTCCAGCTCCTGCTGCGGCGCACGACCGAAGGAGAGGCGGGCACGAGCGTCAGCCAGATCGTCGCCGATCTGGGTATCAGCCAGCCCACCGTGTCCAAGCACCTGAAGGTGCTGCGCGACGCCGAGCTCGTCACCGTGCGCGAAGACGGCCAGCGCCGCTTCTACAGTCTCGCGGTCGAGCCGCTCGAGGCCGTGGACGACTGGCTGGTGCCGTTCCTGGTCGACGCTTTCGGCGACGGTGCTCCCGACATCGTCTACCCGGGCATCCCGCTCAACGAAAGCGCCACCCATGCGGCCGAGGTCGTCGGACGTGCGGCGGCATCCGCGAAGCACGTCGTCGCCAACGCCCTCAAGCGGCTCGGAGCCTGACGGCCGAGTGGCCGGCCCCTCTCTCGCCGAAGGCTTGTAGCTATTTAGCGAAGCTGTTAAATTGAAGGCATGAACCTTCTCCTGCGCACTCTCCGTGGCCGGATGCGGCGCCGTCTGCTGCTGACCTATCGGGTCGATCCCGCGGTCGCGGGCGGGATCATCCCTGCCCCCTTTCGACCCCAACTCGTCGACGGGAGCGCCGTCGGGGGAGTGTGCCTGATCGCGCTGACGGAGTTGCGTCCCGGCTGGGTGCGTCCGCGCTGGGGCATCTCCACGGAGAACGCCGCGCACCGATTCGCGGTCGAGTGGGACGAGGGCGGGGCGACGCACACGGGCGTGTACGTCATCGAACGGCACTCCTCCGACATCGTGCCGGTCGTCGGGGGCGGCAGGTTCTTCCCGGGAATCCAGCGGCGCGCACGGTTCGTGATCGAGGAGACCGGTGCCAGATTCCGGGTCGGGATGGAGGCGTCCGACGCGAGCGTGTTCGCTGACGTCGAGGTGACCGACGGATGGGAGAGCACGCTCTTCCCGACGGTCGACGACGCCTCGCAGTTCTACCGTGCGGGCTCGATCGGCTGGTCGCCGCGGCGGGACGGCAGAGGAGCGGAGGCGGTGGAGCTGTCGACGACGCGGTGGGTCGCGGAGGCGGGGCGCGTGAACGAGGTCGGGTCGTCGTTCTTCGACGGGCTTCCGCGAGGGGCTGCGCAGATCGACAGTGCCCTCGTGATGCGCGACCTCCCCGTCAGCTGGCGCAGACCCGCAACGACTCGCCCCTGACGACAGGGGGGCTTGTCGTCAGGGGCGAGGTGCGGGTCCCCACACCCGGGGCGGACTCGGCGGTGCCGGCGCGAGCCCTGAGATCACGATCGCAGTGCGGGATGAGCGAATGCCGCAGAACGTCTATGTCTGTGCTGGGACGGCTGCCCGGCGGAGCGCGCTCGTCGGCGGTGTCGTCCCACTGATCACACGAGCCACAGAGGTTTACACGCGTCCCAGCTACCCCATAGAGTGTGCTCATCGAGAAAGGGGTACGTGGGATGCCCGAAGTTCCTGACGTCCGATTCCTCACGGTTGCTGAGGTCGCGGAGCTGATGCGCGTGTCCAAGATGACCGTGTATCGGCTCGTTCACGCGGGCGAGCTGCCGGCCGTCCGTTTCGGGCGCAGCTATCGCGTGCCCGAGTCTGCCGTAGCCGACGCGCTGCAGCGCCCGATCGCCGACGTCGGCTGACGTCGCCGGCTGTCTCGAACTCCGTCGCCCCGGGCGAAGGATGCGTGACAGCCCATGCCTTCGGGTTTGCTAGACTGACCCGAGGCATTTTCCGTGCCCGTACCCGGGTGTCCGATTTCGGCGACACCCAGCCACTGACTTAGTGAGGTTTCCGTGGGTTCTGTCATCAAGAAGCGCCGCAAGCGCATGGCGAAGAAGAAGCACCGCAAGCTGCTTCGTAAGACTCGCCACCAGCGTCGCAACAAGAAGTAAGCGACCAGACACGAGCGCCTGTCTTCGGACGGGCGCTTTGTGTCTCCGGCCGCATCTCCGTCCCGCCGAGAGGATGTCATGAAGTCGATCACCGTCACCGAGCTCGCCGAGCGCACCGGTATCCCGCTCATCGATGTGCGGGAGGTGGACGAGTTCGCCGCAGGCCACGTGCCCGGGGCCGTCAACATCCCGATGTCCGAGATCGGCAACCGGCTGGAAGAGCTCCCCGCGGAGGCGTTCGACGTCATCTGCCAGGCGGGTGGGCGGTCGGCGCGTGTGGTCGAGGCGCTGGAGTCGCGCGGCTACGACGCCACGAACGTCGAAGGCGGGACCGGCGAGTGGATCGCCCAGGGGCGCCAGGTCGAGGTGCCGTCGGCGTGACCACGCTGACCCTGATCGGCAAGCCCGACTGTCACCTCTGCGACGTCGCCTCCGACGTCATCGATGCCGTCGTCGCCGAGCTGCCCGATGCCGCGGCCGAGCAGATCGAGATCGTCGAGGCCTCCATCCAGGACGACCCCGCGCTGTACGAGCTGTGGTGGGAGAAGATCCCGGTCGTGCTCATCGACGGCGAGCTGCACGCGCATTGGCGGGTGGCGCCCGATCGGCTGCGCGAAGCGCTCGAGGACTCTCTTCGCGCAGACGCGCTGACCGGAACGAAGGAATCTCTGTGACCATCCGCCATGTCGTGACCTGGAAGCTCGCCGCCGAAGACGTCGCAGAGCGCGGTGCGCAGGCGGCTGAGGTCGCTCGCCGTCTGAACGCCCTCGACGGCGTCGTTCCGCAGCTCCTCTCCATCTCCGCGGGAGCGAACGTCGCCTACCCGGAAGCGAACTGGGACGTCACGCTCGTCGCGGACTTCGCGTCGATCGCGGCGATCGAGGAGTACCAGGTGCACCCCGCCCACGCCGAGGTGGCCGCGTACATCCGCACCGTGGTCGCGTCTCGCGTCGCCGTCGACTTCGAGGTCTGAGACCGCGTCGCGCCGGCCCCGGAATTCGGTTTCTTCGCGTGACCGGGGCGTACTTGCAACACAAACGTAATGCGCGTCTATGCCGATGTCATTGGTCACGCGACGAGCCGCATGTTTAGATGAACTCCTATCCGTCAGCGGGCCTTCGTGCCCTCGACTCACAGGAGCCGACATGCCTCGTCGCAACCTCATCGCCGGTCTCGCCCTCGTGGCGACGGCCACCCTCGCGCTCGCCGGCTGCGCCACCGGATCATCCGACGCGGGCAGCAGTGACGCTCCCGCCGCCGACGACAAGTACGGTCTCGTCGAGGCCGGAACGCTCACCGTGTGCTCAGATGTCCCCTACCCGCCGTTCGAGGTCGAGGACCCGTCCAGCGAGACCGGCTATTCCGGATTCGACATCGATCTGCTCAGCGCGATCGCCGAGAAGATCGACCTGAAGCTCTCCGTGCAGGACGTGGGTTTCGACGCCCTGCAGTCGGGCACCACGCTTGCTGCCGGCACGTGCGACATCGGTGCCTCCGCGATGACGATCACCGACGAGCGCAAGGCCAACCTCGACTTCTCCGACCCGTACGTCGACTCGCTGCAGTCGCTTCTCGTGCGTACCGACTCGGACATCAAGTCGATCGACGACCTCGACGGCAAGAACGTCGGTGTGCAGCAGGGCACGACCGGCGAGACCTACGCGGGCGAGAACGCTCCGGGCGCGCAGCTCGTGCAGTATCCCTCGGACGGTGAGCTGTGGCCGGCCATGCAGGCGGGTCAGATCGACGCGATCCTGCAGGACCAGCCCGTCAACTACGTGCACGAGCAGGATGACCCCGACTACAAGATCGTCGAGACGTACCCGACCGACGAGTCGTACGGCTTCGCCTTCGCCAAGGGAGAGAAGGACGAGCTGCGCGATGCCGTCAACAAGGCGCTCAAGGAGCTCCAGGACGACGGCGGCTACCAGAAGATCTACGACAAGTACCTCGCGGCCAAGTGACCGGCGGCGTCGGTAGAACGGGAGGACCTCGACGATGGCGTTGAGGCGTACCACCAAGAGCAAGCTGTATCGGTACTCGGTCTACGTCGTGCTGCTCGCGATCGCCGTCTGGGCGATCGTGAGCACCGACTGGGCGAAGATCGGGCCGCTGTTCTTCAATCCTGAGGTCGCGGCGAAGATGTTCCCCGGGATCATCACGACCGCCCTGGTCAACACGCTGTGGTTCACGGCCGTGGCCTTCGCCGGCGGCCTGCTGCTCGGCGTCGTGCTGGCGCTGATGAAGCTGTCGACCATCGCGCCGTTCCGGTGGATCGCGACGGTGTGGATCGAGTTGTTCCGCGGGCTTCCCGCGATCCTCACGATCTTCGGCATCGCCTTCATCCTGCCGATCGCACTGGGCGTCCCCGGCACGAAGCTCGGTGGGCCGGTGGTGCTCGGACTCATCGGTCTCATCCTCGTCGCTTCGGCGTACATGGCCGAGACGATCCGTGCCGGTATCCAGGCCGTTCCCAAGGGGCAGACCGAGGCCGCGCGCTCGCTCGGCATGTCGCCCATGAAGACGACGTTCTGGATCATCGTGCCGCAGGGGTTCCGGATCATCATCCCGCCCCTGACCAACGAGTTCGTGCTGCTGCTGAAGGACACATCGCTGCTGTTCGTGGCGGGTTCCTTCATCTGGTCGAAGGAGCTGACGAACTTCGCCCGTGATGCATCGACGCAGAACACCAACGCGACGCCGCTGATCATGGCGGCGATCCTGTACCTGATCGTGACGATCCCGCTCACGCGCTTCAGCGCGTGGCTCGAACGACGGATGGCGAAGCAGCGATGATCACCGATCTGATTGATGTCCACGCCCCCGCGATCGATGTGCAGGGGCTCGTGAAGTCGTTCGGCGACAACGAGGTGCTCAAGGGCATCGACCTCACCGTCACCAAGGGCGAGGTCGTGTGCGTGATCGGACCCTCGGGCTCGGGAAAGTCGACGCTGCTGCGGTCGGTGAACCTGCTCGAGGAGCCGACCGGCGGCAAGGTGCTGATCGAGGGGATCGACATCACCGACCCCGACGTCGACATCGACCGGGTGCGCACCCGCATCGGCATGGTGTTCCAGAGCTTCAACCTCTTCCCGCACCTCGATGTGATGGGGAACCTCACGATCGCGCAGCAGCGCGTGAAGAAGCGCTCGAAGGCTGAGGCGGCGAGGGTCGCGAAGGAGATGCTCGCCCGCGTCGGGCTGGCGGAGAAGGCCGATGCCTACCCCGGGCATCTGTCGGGAGGACAGCAGCAGCGTGTGGCGATCGCGCGTGCGCTGTGCATGAACCCCGACATGATGCTGTTCGACGAGCCGACATCGGCGCTCGACCCCGAACTGGTCGGCGAGGTGCTGCAGGTCATGCGCTCGCTCGCCGATGAGGGGATGACGATGCTCGTCGTCACGCACGAGATGGGCTTCGCGCGCGAGGTCGGGTCTCGCCTGATCTTCATGGACGGTGGACACATCGTCGAGGAAGGCGACCCGCGCGAGGTTCTCGGCAACCCGCAGCACCCGCGCACGAAGGACTTCCTTTCGCGCGTGCTCTGATCCGAGATCGACGAGACCCCCTGCCGCAGATATCTGCGACAGGGGGTCTCGTCGTGAAGCGTGGAAGGAGGTCAGTCGGCTTCGACGACCTCGGCGTCTGCGGCGTTCCGGCGGACGGAGTCGATCCCGTTCAGCGCGGCGGACTTCGACGAGTAGCCCTCGCTGATCGCGATGACCTCGCCGTTGCCGGCCTTCAGACGGAACCGGTACTCGCCGGACTTGTCGGTGTACAGCTCGAACTTGCCTGCCATGAGGCGTCCTTTCTCTCTCGGATGGAGGGAACCCCGCCCCTCGGGCCTCACGCTAGCGCTCGGCGAGGGTCCGGGGAAGAGCGGGGGTCAGCCGCGGGGATGAACCGCGACCGGCTCGGGAGCGATCGCGATGCGCACCCGATCACCGAACGCCGGGTGGGTTCCCGGGGCATGCTGCACGCGCACCAGCTCACCGGACTCGGTGCGCACGAGCGTGCGACGCATGCTCCCGAGGAAGGTGCTCTCCTCAACCAGGGCGTCGGCTGCGGCATCCTTCTCGGAAGCGAAGTAGACGTTCTCGGGTCGCAGGTACACATCGACCGGGCCGTCGGCCGGCGACTGCAGGGGAAGTCGCTGCCCCCACACCATGACGTGATCGCCCTCGGCGACCCCCGACACGACGCTGGACAGCCCGACGAAGGCGGCGACGCCGGCTGTGGAGGGCATCGTGTAGAGCTCCTCCGGCGATCCGATCTGCTCGATGCGGCCGGCGTTCATCACGGCGATCCGGTCGGAGACGGCCAGCGCCTCCTCCTGGTCGTGGGTGACGAAGACGGTCGTGATGCCGAGTCGCAGCTGGATGCGGCGGATCTCGTCGCGCAGCTGGACCCGCACCTTCGCGTCGAGCGCGGAGAGCGGCTCGTCGAGCAGCAGCACCTTGGGCTCGGTCACCAGCGCGCGTGCCAGCGCGACCCGCTGTTGCTGTCCGCCCGAGAGCTGGTGCGGGAACCGGTCGGCGAAGTCGGCGAGGCCGACCAGAGCGAGAGCATCGACGGCGCGGCGCGCTGCCTCGGCTTTGCCGATCCCGCGCCGGCGCAGGCCGAAAGCAGTGTTCTCAGCAACCCGCAGGTGCGGGAACAGCGAGTAGGACTGGAAGACCATCCCGATGTCGCGCTTGTTCGTGGGCACCCGCGAGACGTCGCCACCGCCCAGGAGCACCGCACCCTCGTCGGCGCCCTCGAGGCCTGCGAGCACCCGCAGCAGAGTCGTCTTGCCGCAGCCGGAGGGACCGAGAAGGGAGACGAACTCACCGGGAGCGATGTCGAGATCGACCCCGTGCAGCACCCGGTTGCCGGCGTAGCTCTTGACGATGCCCTGCAGCTCGACGCGAGTGCCTTCACCCGCCTGGGCGAGCAGCAGGTTGTCCTTGGTGCGCGGCAGCGCGTGGTCGACGGTCATGAGCGGGCCTTTCCGGTGCCGCGCGCGACGCGGCCGATCAGGAGGAGCAGGAGGAACACGAACACCATCGCGAGCAGGGTGAAGATGGCCGGCGCGTACGGATCCTGTTTGTTCACCACGACCATGGCGGTCTGGAACACCTGGCGGTTCAGGAGGGAGGCGATCGTGAACTCTCCGAGCACCACGGCGATGGAGATGAGAGATGCGGCGAGCAGCCCCTGGCGGAGGTTCGGGGCGAGCACTTTCAGCACGACCGTCGGCCAGCTCGCGCCGAGCGAACGTGCGGCCTCGGAGAGGGTGCGCAGGTCGGCGGCGTCGATCGATGCCTGGATCGACCGGAACGCGAACGGCAACACGGTGATCCCGTAGGCGAACGCGAGCGTCCAGGTGCCGGTGCCGAACGCACGGCCGATCTGCACGTAGATCGGGGCCAGCCCGACCACGAGCACGATCGCCGGGATCGAGATGGGCAGCAGCACCGCGAATTCGAAAGCGGGCTTGAGGTTCGGGAAGCGCAGGTTCACCAGGATCATCGTCGGCGCGAGCAGCAACAGCACGATCGCGACGGTGACGACGGCGAGCACCAGGGAGTTGCCCAACCCCGTCCAGATCGGCTTGAGCGTCGCCGCGGCCGCGGGGTCGAACAACGCGGTCCAGCGTGCGAACGACAGCCCGCCTTCGGGGTCGCGGAGGGTGAAGAGGAAAGTCGACACGAGGGGAACGGCGAAGAACGCACCGACCAGGATGCCGATGGCCCAGCGGGTCGCGAGAGAGGGGCCGAGTCGGTTCACGACTGCCACCTCGCTGCTCGTCGCTGCACGAAGGAGTAAAGCGCCATCACGATCCCGACGATCACGATCATGCCGAGCGCGAGAGCACCGGCGAGGTTCTCCCGTCCGAGCACGGTCTCACTCGTGAGGGCCGTGCGGATCTGCAGCGGCACGATCTGCGCACCCTGGCTGGCGAGGGCGGCGGCAGTGGCGTACGAGGAGAACGCGTTCGCGAACAGGAGCAGCAGGCTGGCGAGGAACGAGGGCGCGAGCACAGGGATGCCGATGCGCAGCCAGAAGCTCGCACGGGTGCCGCCGAGGGTGAGGTTCGCCTCGGCCCACTGCGGCTTGAGCGCGGCGAGGGCGGGCATGAAGGTGATGACCATCAGTGGTATCTGGAAGTAGAAGTAGGGGAGGACGAGGCCGGGCAGCTCGTAGAGCCACGTGCCGTTCTCGAAGATGTTGACGCCGAAGGACTCCTTCAGGAACACGGTGACGACGCCTTGGATGCCGATGGTCGCGATGAAGGCGAATGCGAGCATGACGCCGCCGAACTGCGCGAGCACACCCGCTGCGGCGTCCACTGCCGAGCGCGTTCGGCTCTCGGGGTCCATGCCGAGCAGGGCGTAGCAGACGAGGGCGCCGACGATCGCGCCGACGACGGCGGTGAGCAGCGAGAGTCCCGCCGAGTTCGCGAACGTGTTCAGCACGACGGGGTCGGCGAGGGCCGACAGGTTCGTCCAGGTGAAGGAGCCGTCCTTCGTGAAGAAGCCGGAACCGATCGACAGGATCGTCGGCACCGCCAGGAAGAGCACGACGTAGGCGGCGAAGGGGACGAGCCCGAGCCACGCGAAGGACGGAGCGGACCGCCGGGTCCTCGCGTGCGGCGAGGACCCGGCGGAGGTGGCGGGGGCGGATGCCGCAGCATCCGCCACCGTTGCGGAAAGGGTGGTCACTGGACCGCCGAAGCCCACTTCTCGCCGAGCAGCGTGCCGGCGTTCGTCGACTGCTCCTCGGTCGGGACCACGGTCTCCTCAGGAGCCTCGGGGAGTGCGGCGGCGAGGTCGGCGTCGATCGTGCCGGCGTCGGTCATGGCCTCCATGCGCACCGGACGGGCGCCGCCCTTCAGCCAGAGGTTCTGCACCTCGTCGCTGTAGAGGAACTCCTGCCACAGACGTGCGGCAGCAGGGTGCGGGGCGTCGGCGTTGATGGCCTGGTTGTAGTACCCGGCGTAACCGGTGCCGTCGAACACGACGACCTTCCAGTCCTTGTTGTCCGCCGTGTGCGAGGCGTTCAGGTAGTCCCAGTCGAACACGACGGGGGTCTCGCCGCTCGCGATGGTCGCGGTCGTCACGTCGACCTTGAGCAGGTTGCCGGCCTTCTGCAGCTCGGAGAAGAAGTCGATGCCCGGCTGGAAGTCGTCGAGGGTGCCGTCGGACTGCACGGTGGCGAGTCCCACAGCTGCGAACGCGGCTCCGGCCTGGGTCGGGTCGCCGTTGATCGCGACCGCGCCCTTGTAGTCGGCCGAGAGCAGGTCGGAGAGCTCGGCGGGAGCGTCGAACTTCGACGAGTCGTAGCCGATCGACATGTACCCGCCGTAGTCGCCGACGAAGAGACCGGTGGGCTCCTTCAGCTCCTCGGGGATGTCGTCCCAGGTCTGCACCTTGTAGGGAGCGAAGACATCCGTGTTCTGCAGGGCGACGGTGAGGCCGATGTCGAACACGTCGGGCGCGGTGTCCAGGCCCTCGTTCGTCTTCGCGGCCTGGATCTCCTCGGCGCTCGAGACGTCGGGGGAGGCTTCGTTGATGGTGATCTCGGGGTACTTCTCGGCGAACAGATCGAGGATCTCGCCGTAGTTCGCCCAGTCGCGGGGCAGCGCGATGACGTTGAGCGAGCCCTCGGCCTTGGCCGCGGCTTCGAGGTCGGCGAACGTGCCGAAGTCGGCGACCGAGGTCGCGGCGGAGGCGTCCACATCGGAGCCGCCGGCGGCGGGCGCGTCTGTCGCGCCTGCGCAGGAGGTCAGCGCCAGTACGGCCGTGGTGGCAAGGGCGATGCCGGCGCCGATGCGCGCGCGGCGGGTGAAGCGAGCCATAAGTGTCCTCTCGGTGTCCGGCGCTGTGAGCCGGTTTCGGGTTGCGAGAGGACACTATGAGGCGGAGGTTGCCGCCCGTCGCGGGTCTGGTGAACGGATGGTGGCGAGGCGGTGGCCGAACAGGGCCACGGCGTCTCAGCCCTGCGGGACGCTGTACTTGAAGCCGCGGTGCGAGCCGACATACCCCAGCCGCTCGTAGAAACGGTGCGCGTCGGTGCGGGAGGCGTCCGAGGTGAGCTGCACCACGCTCGCGCCGACCGCAGGGGCCGCTGCCTCCGACACCCAGCGCATCACGGCGGAGCCGATGCCCGACGAGCGCAGGCTGCTCTGTACGCGGACCGCCTCGACCAGCAGCCGTCGAGCGCCGCGACGTGCCATCCCGGGGATCGAGGTGAGCTGCAGCGTGCCGACGATCGCGCCGTCGAGCTCGACGACGAGCAGGTCGTTCGACGGTTCGGCCAGGATCTCGATGAGACCCTGTCGATAGGCCGGTCGGTCCTCCTCGGAGGCCACATCGCCGCGGGCCGCGCTGATCGGGTCGTCGGCGAGCAGGGCGATCACGGCATCCGTGTCATCGACCGTGGCACGCCGCAGGAGCGCCGTCCCGATGCGCGATTCGAAAGAGTGGGGCAGCGGGAGGGCGTCGAGCATGGCTCCAGTCTGCCAGCGCACGGAGCGGATGCCGGAGCGGCGTCCACTCTCTGGAATCATGGCGAGGTGGATATCGGCGCCGTGCTCGGTCTGGAGCAGCTCACGTGGGGGATGCTCCTGCTCGTCGTCGTCGCTGCGTTCTGCGCCGGCTGGATCGACGCCGTCGTCGGCGGGGGAGGACTGCTACAGCTGCCCGCGCTGCTGCTGATCCCCGGTATCTCGCCGGTGCAGGCCCTTGCGACGAACAAGCTCGCTTCGGTCTTCGGCACCGCGACCAGCAGCGCCACCTACTATCGGCGCGCGAAACCCGACATCCGCACCGCCGTGCCGATGGCGATCGTCGCACTGATCGGCTCGTTCGGGGGCGCGGCCGTCGCGACGGTGCTGCCGCCGGCCGCCTTCAAGCCGATCATCGTGATCGCCCTGCTCGTGGTGGCGTTGTTCACCGCGTTCCGGCCGCAGATGGGGGCGGCGACCCAGCTGCGGTTCCACGGGCACAAGCACCACATCATGGCGGGCGCGGCAGGACTCGGCATCGGCTTCTACGACGGGATGATCGGTCCGGGCACGGGCACCTTCCTCGTCATCACGCTCGTCGCACTGCTCGGCTACGACTTCCTGCAGGCCAGCGCCAAGGCCAAGATCGTCAACCTCGCCACGAACGCGGGCGCACTGATGCTGTTCATCCCGCACGGTGCCGTGCTGTGGCTGCTCGGCGGCATCCTCGCCGTCGCGAACGTCGCGGGCAGCTACCTGGGGTCGCGGATGGCGATCTCCCGCGGGACCACGTTCATCCGGGTCGTCTTCCTCGTGGTCGTGATCGTCCTGATCGGCAAGCTCGGCGTCGACGTCTGGAACGAGAACATCCTCCCCGCCTTCGCGTCACTCGGCTGAACGACCGAAAGCGCCCGGGTCGCACGAGTCCGAGGACTGCGTGCGACCCGGGCGTGAGTCCGCGTGGCGGTGGGCGTCAGGCCTCGTCGTCCTCGGGCTCGTAGTCGACGCCGGCCTCGGCGCGCTGCGCGTCGGTGATGGGCGCCGGAGCGGAGGTGAGCGGGTCGAAGCCGTTGCCCGACTTCGGGAAGGCGATGACCTCGCGGATCGACTCGGTCTTGGTCAGGTGCTGCAGCACGCGGTCCATGCCGAGCGCGATCCCGCCGTGGGGCGGGGCACCGAACTTGAACGCGTCGAGCAGGAAGCCGAACTGCTCGTCGGCCTGCTCGTCGCTGATGCCCATGACCTCGAACACGCGCTTCTGCACGTCTTCGCGGTGGATGCGGATCGAGCCGCCACCGAGCTCCGAGCCGTTGCACACGATGTCGTACGCGTAGGCGAGGGCCGATCCGGGGTCGGTGTCGAACGTGTCCTGGAACTCGGGCTTGGGGCCGGTGAAGGCGTGGTGCACGGCCGTCCAGGCGCCCGCGCCGACGGCGACGTCACCGGAGGCCACGGCGTCGGCTGCCGGCTCGAACATCGGAGCGTCGACGACCCAGGTGAAGGCGAATTCATCGGGGTTCAGGTAGCCGAGGCGGCGTCCGATCTCGACGCGCGCGGCACCGAGTAGCGCACGGCTCTCCTTGGTGGAACCGGCGGCGAAGAACACGCAGTCGCCGGTCTCGGCACCGACGAGCTCGGCGAGCCCGGCCTGCTCGGCCTCGGACAGGTTCTTCGCGGCAGGGCCGCCGAGCGTGCCGTCCTCGTTGAAAAGCACGTAGGCGAGGCCGCGGGCGCCGCGCTGCTTGGCCCAGTCCTGCCAGGCGTCGAGCTGCTTGCGGGGCTGCGAGGCGCCACCGGGCATGCGCACCGCGCCGACGTACTCCGCCTGGAAGACGCGGAACGGGGTGTCCTTGAAGTACTCGGTCGCCTCGACGAGCTCGAGTCCGAAGCGCAGGTCGGGCTTGTCGGAGCCGTACTTGGCCATGGCGTCGGCGTAGGTCATGCGCGGCAGGGGCGTGGCCACCTCGACACCGATCGTCGCCCACATCGCCACGATGAGCGACTCCATGAGCGTGATCACGTCTTCCTGGTCGACGAAGCTCATCTCGATGTCGAGCTGCGTGAACTCCGGCTGACGGTCGGCGCGGAAGTCCTCGTCGCGGTAGCAGCGGGCGATCTGGAAGTACTTCTCGACGCCACCGACCATCAGCAGCTGCTTGAACAGCTGCGGCGACTGCGGCAGGGCGTACCAGCTGCCGGGGCTCAGGCGAGCCGGCACCAGGAAGTCGCGCGCGCCTTCGGGCGTGGAGCGCGTGAGGGTGGGCGTCTCGACTTCGGTGAAGTCGTCGGCGTGCAGCACGTCGCGGATCGCCTTGTAGACGTTCGAGCGCAGGCGCAGAGCGGATGCGGGGGCCGGACGACGCAGGTCGAGGTAGCGGTACTTGAGACGGGCTTCCTCGCCCACGGTCTCGGTGTCGGCGAGCGCCGTGGAGACCTGGAAGGGGAGGGGAGCGGACTCGTTCAGCACCTCGACGTCGGTCGCGATGAGCTCGATCTCGCCGGTGGGGAGGTTCGGGTTCGCGTTGCCCTCGGGGCGCAGCGACACCTCGCCGGTCACCTTCAGCACGAATTCGTTGCGCAGCGGGTGCGCGATCTCCTCGTCGCGGATGACGACCTGAGCGATGCCGGAGGCGTCCCGCAGATCGATGAAAGCGACTCCTCCGTGGTCACGACGGCGATCGACCCAACCCGAGAGGGTGACGGTCTGACCGATGTGCTCGGCTCGCAGAGAGCCTGCCGAGTGGGTGCGAAGCACGGAGTATTCCTTCTGATCTGGGAAATGGGGAACCCGCCCATTCTACGGGGGCGGTCGGGAGGTCATCGGCCCCGTCGGCGGCGTCCGGGGCGGCATGTCAGTAGGATCGCCACGACACAGCTCTTACACAGAAAGGATGCACCGTGGACAACAACGGCATCGCCGATCTCTACGCATCGATCTTCTCCGGTACTACGGGCCTGATCGCGCTCGTCTTCTACATCCTCGTCGCCATCGGGCTGTGGAAGGTGTTCACGAAGGCCGGATACCCCGGCATCCTCGCGATCATCCCGATCGTGAACCTCGTCTTCCTGGTGAAGATCGCCGGAATGTCCGGCTGGTTCGCACTGCTGTACCTCATCCCGGTCGCGAACCTGATCCTCGCGATCATCGTCGCGTTCAAGCTCGGTGAGCGCTTCAACAAGGGCGGGCTCTTCTCGTTCTTCCTGCTTTTCCTCTTCCCGTACATCGGGTACCTGATCCTCGGCTTCGGGGATTCGCGCTACAGCAAGGCGTGACATGACGGCGTCCCGGTTGCACCTCGTCCGACACGGCGAGGTGCACAATCCGGCCCGCGTGCTCTACGGTCGTCTTCCCGACTACCACCTGAGCACGGCGGGCCGGGGGATGGCCGCAGCGGCGGCCGACCACGTGGCCTCGCTCGAGCGTCCCGTGCGCGCGCTGTACTCCTCGCCGCTGGAGCGTGCGCAGGAGTCGGCCGAGCCGTTCGCGGAGCGCTTCGACCTCGTGCCCGAGGTCGACATCCGCCTGATCGAGCCGACCAACGTGTTCGAGGGGACGCAGATGCGCCGTTCCCTGATGAACCCGCTGAACTGGTGGCACCTGCGCCAGCCGTCCGTTCCCAGCTGGGGTGAGCCGTATTCCGCCATCGCGGAGCGGATGCTCGGCATCATGGACGAAGCGTGGGATGCGGCACCGGACGGCGACGTCGTGATGGTCTCGCACCAGGCGCCGATCTGGATCACCCACCTCCGAGTGGCGGGCCTGCCCTTGCAGCACGACCCGCGCACGCGTCGCTGCGCCCTGTCGAGTGTCACCTCGTTCGAGCGCGTCGGCGACGTCTGGCGAGAGGTCGCCTACGCCGAGCCCGCCGCGACCGGCGGCGCCGTGGACGTCGGCGCGGTCTGAGACCCGCTTTCGAATCGCGCAACTGGCTCGATTTCGACGCCGGATGCAGCCAGTTGCACGATTCGAAGCGGAAGGTTCAGCCTTCGGCGGGACGACCTCGCGTGAACCTTTCTCGCGCCGGCCATGAGAGGGCTCGAACTCGCGAGCGACGGCCTCGGTTAGACTCAGCGCGGGGGTCGACCTCAAGGGCTGAGCGCGAAAGGGGGAGCCGATGACCGTCGGGACGAGCGAGCTTGCCGCCTTCAGCCGGATGTTCTCCTCCGCGGTCGTCCGCGATCTAGGACAGCGCGGCAAGTCGAGCCTCCTAGCTCGGTTGTTGGAAAGTACGGGCACTGCTCAATCGCTGGAATCCGAAGCGACCGTCGGCGATGGCTTCGACTACGCTTTCCGCTCCCTGCGCTCGCTCGGCAACCGCGACGAGTACGTTTATCGGTCTGCCATTACGCAGAAGATCCTGCTCGGCCGACACAACCTCTTCACTGCGTCCATGGTCGGAGAGGCGCGCGTGGGATCGAACAAGGCGGATGTCGTCGTGTTCAACGGGACGTCCACCGCGTACGAGATCAAGTCGGAGCGCGATTCGCTTGCTCGACTCAGGAATCAGGTGACCGCGTACGGAGATGTCTTCGCAGCTGTCAATGTGGTCACGAGCCCGTCTTATCTCGACAAGGTGTTTCGCGAGGTGCCCGCAGAGGTCGGAGTTATCGTTCTCACCGAGCGTTTCACTCTGCGGACCGAGCGTGAAGCGGCTGTCGAGCCTAGCCGGACACGGCCTTCGGCGATTCTCGACTTTGTGCGGGTCGACGAGGCCGCAACCATACTCAACAAGCTCGGTGTTGAGTATCCGGACGTGCCGAACACACAGTTGCGGTCATCGCTAAGAGAGATCTTCTCTCAACTCGCTCCCGAGCGGGTTCACGACGCCATGGTCACAACGCTGAAAGCATCTCGCTCACGAAACGCGGCCTCCGAGTACATCAAATCGCTCCCAATGTCGTTGCATGCTGCCATGCTTACGCTAAACATGAATGACGCGTCAGCGCAGAACGTTCGCGACGCGACACGCTTGCCCATAGGTGCCGCTCTCGCTTGGAGATGACTGATGTATCACCCGTACTTTCGAGGAAAGCAGTTCGAGCTTCTGGCTGTTCGCGAAAGTGCCGAGGTGATGGAGAAGGCTTCCTTCGTCCCCATCATTGAACCCGTGCGCGAGTCTCTCAACGGGCTCGAACGAGCACTCGAGGCCATCAGTGATGCTGGGGGTCGGGCCATCGTCATCATCAATCCCCGACACGGCGACCACAAAGCCAACGGCGCAAGCATCAGCGCGTTCCTGGAGGACAACTATCGGGGCAACGATGCCATCTCGGCGGGAGTGCTTCTGCTGAGCGGACACGCTCTGGACGAGGCGAAGGCGCTAATCTCGACCCACGCAAATCACGAGCTGACCATCGTGCACTCTGGATTCACCTCGCCGCGTGAGCTAGCCGACTGGCTCCGAGATCAACCGGCTCCAGTCACGAACGTCTTCATCGAAGATCAGGCCAGCACGCTGTACCGCAAGCACTTCAGCGGGTCGACCCGTGTCCTGGTTCGAGACGGGTTCGTCCAGATGAAGAACGCGGACTATGACCGTGTAGATCCGTTCTCAGATTTGCACGTTACCTATCCCGAACTCGGCATGCAGGGTTACGGCGATTTTCTGACTGTCGGTGACCGGTTCACGGAGGGAGGCGGACCCGCGTACGCCGTTGCGATCCACCTCACCTACATCGATCCGGAGCAGGATGACGAGATGTTCGTCTACCACTTTAAATCGGATTCGAACGAGACCCCGACGGACCCCGGACAGAAGTTCATCGAAGCGTTGAGCAAACTCATCGCCGCGCTCGACAGCGGTTCCTCTCATCTCCTCGAGACGTCGGCAATTGAGGAGTTCCGACGGCTCTATCAGGCGAAGCACTTCCCGGGATTGGGTTACGTCAAGAAGCTCTCGATCCGTCATCACCTCGAGACGCTGGCGGAGTATCACCGCACTGTTGATGCCTGAGCGGCTCTGCTGCGCCGAGTGCTTTGGAGATAGTCACCTTCGAAAAGACATTCCGGCAAGATTTCCCCGACCACCGGGTCGATGTGACTACTGCGGCGTCGAATCCGCAAGTCGCGCTGCGCCTGAGGAGCTTAGCGATCTGTTCGAAGCTCTCATCGAGATCTATGAGCCGTCGGTCGAGGGGGCACCCCTGATACCGCTGCTCCGTCGAGATTGGCATCTGTTCACTGGTCCGGCTATGAGCAGAGACGCGGCAGCGGAAGAACTCTTGGTCGACGTAATGGGTCATCGGGGCGCGGTGAACACACTCTTCTCTCGTTCGGTGGGCTCGGCAGTGCCGGGCTTCGCGCGTTGGGAGAACCTCCGGAAGGAGATCATGCACGATAACCGGTGGTTCCTCACTGAGAGCATTCAGTACGACCGTCTCGCCGCCCATTTCAGCTCGCTGGAGGTCGACCCGGCCGAGCTCAGCAGCGAGTGGTACCGCGCTCGGGTCGTGGATGAAGAGTCCTTCGGTGTTTCCAAGATGGGTGCTCCGCCCGCGACGAAAGCAACCCACGGGCGCGCGAACCCGCCAGGCATCAGGTACCTGTACGTAGGGTCGACGCTTGACACTGCAGTGTCAGAAGTGCGCCCGCACACTGGCGACGTCGTATGCGTGGCAGAGTTCGCCGTGGGGAACAAGAAGGTCGTGGATCTCCGCGATCCGCGATCCATGGTCTCCCCTTTTCCCTTTGTCCTCGAGGATGATCAAATCAGGCAGGTGTACGCAGATCTACCTGTTCTCGTGCGACTGGGTGAAGAGCTCACTCGGCCGGTAAGACCTAGCAGTGCTGCTTACGAGTACGCACCTAGTCAATACCTATGTGAGTTCATCAAACACAGCGGCTATGACGGCGTGGCTTACGCGAGCTCGGTGAGCGATGGTGTGAACTTGGCTCTTTTCCGTCCCGACGACTTCGTGGCCCACAGTGTTGAACAGTACGACGTCTCGAAGGTGAAGCTGACAGTCTCACCACGCTCGTGATGCAGGACTGAGATGGTGGCTGCCAGCTAAAGCTCGAGCGCAACTGTGGCCCACGAGTCGGTTCGAATGAGACTCCGCGAAGATCCGATCAACTATCGTGACGAAGCGGACAGTCGGCTAAGGGCGAACCAGGCGGAAAAGCGAGGCTCAGGTATGCCCCATACGGAGCGGTATGCCTGACGATTGACATCGAACTGCCCACGAACGTGCTGCGGCACTGGGAATCGGTGGGTCTGCTCCGGCCGCCTCGAGACTCCGCGGGGCGCCGGCGCTACGGCGAAGACGAGGTCGTGCGCATCGCCGTGATCCAGCGCAGCAAGGCCGCGGGGATGACGCTCGAACAGATCGGGGTGCTGCTCGACGACGGCAGCGCCGGGCGGCACCAGGTGCTGCAGCAGCATCTGGACGACATCGATCGGCGTATGGAGGAGATGCGCCGATCCCGCGAGATGACCGAGCACGCGATGGGCTGCCGGGCGCACGACATCGCCACCTGCCCGCGGTTCCGTGCGGGTGTGGACGACGTTCTGGCACGCTTCTGAGACCCTCGGCGAGGCGCCCGTTTCCGGCTCGCGCATAGGATCCTCTGCGTAAACTCGGAGTCGTGCCAAGCGATTCGACGGTCCGTCAGATCCGCAGCGGCCGCTCCTCCCGCACCCGGCGTTCGCGTCGTGCGGTCGGTGCCGCGCTCGCTGCGGTGCTCGCCATCGGCTTGAGCGCCTGCGCTCCCGATCCGGTAAGCGAATCGTTCCTGAACGGCGAGAATACGGGCTATGTCGCCGCCGACGGTGCCATCGTCGAGATCCCGGTCTCCGAGCGCGGCGAACCCGTCGTGTTCAGCGGGGTGACCGAGGAGGGCGAGAAGTTCGACAGCGCCGACATCGCCGGACAGGTCGCGGTCGTGAACTTCTGGTACGCCGGCTGTGCGCCGTGCCGCCTCGAGGCCGCCGATCTGGAAGCGGTGTGGCAGGACTTCAGCGATGAGGACGTCGCGTTCGTCGGCATCAACACCCGCGACCAGGCAGACACCGCTGTGGCCTTCGCGAACGAGTACGGCGTCACCTACCCCAGCCTGATCGATGTCGACACCGCCCAGGCCAAGCTCGCCTTCGCGAAGGAGACCCCGATCGCTGCGACGCCGACCACACTCGTGCTCGACAAGCAGGGCCGGGTCGCTGCCCGCATCATCGGCCCGATCGACGGCAAGTCGATCCTCTCCACGCTCGTCAAGGACGCCCTGGCGGAGGACTCGTGACCATCAGGGGAGCCTTGTGAACCCCGAAGCGATCATCGGCTCCGGGGCCCTCTGGATCGCGATCCCGGTCGCGATGCTCGCGGGACTCGTCTCTTTCCTCTCCCCGTGCGTGCTCCCCCTCGTTCCCGGCTACCTCGGTTTCCTCGGCGGCGCCGTCGCGCCTCGGTCGACCGCTGCTGCCGGTGCGGAAGGCGGGACGACGACGCAGACCACCGAGACCGCGACGCGAGGGCGACTCGTCGGGGGCGTGCTGCTGTTCATCCTCGGGTTCACGATCGTCTTCATCCTCTACACCGTGCTCGGCGGAACGGCCGGGGTCTTCCTGCTGCAGTGGGGCGACCTGATCACGCGCATCCTGGGGGTCGTGATCATCGCGATGGGGCTGGTGTTCCTCGGGCTCTTCGGTTTCGCGCAGAAGGAGTTCCGCTTCCACGTCGACTCGAAGGTCGGCGTCGTCGGAGCCCCGCTCCTCGGTATCGCGCTCGGCATCGGATGGGCTCCCTGCATGGGCCCGACGCTCGCGGCGATCCTCGCGCTGTCGTTCAACGCCGGTGATCCTGTGCGGGCGGGCTTCCTCGGTCTCGCCTACTCTCTCGGCCTCGGCATCCCCTTCCTGCTCGTCGCCCTCGGCTTCGGTTGGGCCACGAAGGCGATCGGTTTCCTGCGTCGGCACATCCGGGTGGTCAACATCATCGGTGGCGTGATGCTTCTCCTCCTCGGCGTGCTGATGGTCACCGGGCTCTGGACCGACATCATGTCGAGACTGACGGCGGTGATCGGCAGTGTCATCCTCCCGCTCTGACGATCCGGAGGTGGGCGCGCGACCCGATTCCCGTCCCGACAAGCCCGCCCGTCCCGAGAAGAACCCCCGCACTGAGAAGGCCATGACCAAGAACAAGGGCGCCGCGAACAGCGACTCCAGCGATCCGCTCCGTCCGTCCGACCACGTCGACGGCGACGACTCGATCACCCAGCCGCGGCTCGGGTTCGTCGGCTGGCTGCGCTGGGGGTGGCGTCAGCTGACCTCGATGCGCACCGCGCTCATCCTGCTGCTCGTGCTCGCGATCGCCGCGATCCCCGGCTCGATCTTCCCGCAGCGGATGGCCGACCCGAACGGCGTCACGCAGTGGGAGCGCGACAATCCCGACCTCTTCCCGGTGCTCGACGCGCTGAAGCTGTTCGACGTGTACCTGTCGCCGTGGTTCTCGGCGATCTACCTGCTGCTGTTCGCCTCGCTCGTCGGTTGCGTGATCCCGCGCATCAAGCACCACGCCAAGGCGCTGCGTGCGCGCCCGCCGCGCACCCCCGCGCGACTGCAGCGGCTCGAGGACTACCGCGCGGTCACTCGGGACCCTGCGGCAGACTCCGGCACGAAGACCGGCGATGCCGAAGCCGAGGCCGCCGCATCGATCGACGTCGCCACGAAACAGCTCAAGGCTCTCGGCTACCGTGTGGAGCGCTACGACCGCGGCCGCACGTTCTCGGTCTCCGCGGAGCGCGGCTACTGGCGCGAGACCGGCAATCTGCTCTTCCACCTCGCGCTCGTGGGGGTGCTGGTCACCGTCGGTATCGGCGGCGGGTTCTCGTACACCGGTCAGCGCGTGCTGGTGGAGGGGGAGACCTTCGCCAACACGCTCCTGGACTACGACTCGATGAACCGCGGACGCTTCGTAAGCGACGACGCGTTCTCTCCGTACTCGATGCGCCTCGACTCCTTCGACGTGACGTACCAGCCGTTCGGTGAGCCCGGCTCCGGGCAGGCCGGAGACTTCTCTGCCAACGTCACGGTGCAGGAGAACGGCGAGGAGCGCACCGGCTCCGTCAAGGTCAACGAGCCCCTCGGTGTCGCCGACGATGACGTGTTCCTCCTCGGCAACGGCTACGCGCCGACCGTGACCGTGCGTGACCCCGAGGGCAACGTGGTGTTCACCAACAGCACGCCGTTCCTTCCTCAGGACAACAACATGACCTCGCTCGGTGTGCTCAAGGTGCCGGACGGGCTTGCGGAGCAGGTCGGACTCGTCGGGTTCTTCTACCCGACCACGGGCGTGCTCGAGAGCGGTGCGTTCTTCTCCGCCTACGGCGACCTCACGAACCCGACGCTCACTCTCGACGTGTACACCGGAGACCTCGGGATCAACGAGGGGGTGCCGCGTTCCGTCTACGTGCTCGACACCACGGGGATGACCAAGCTCACGGGCCGCACCACCGACGTCGAGTCGATCGAGCTGGCACCGGGGCAGACCGCACAGCTGCCGAACGGCCTCGGCTCGGTGACCTTCGAGGACGAGTCTCCGGCCGGCGCAGCGGACGCCTCCCAGTCGGTGAAGCGCTTCGCCTCGCTGCAGATCCACCGCGACGAGTCCGGCGTGTGGGTGCTCGGTTTCGCGCTGCTCGCACTCGGCGGTCTCATGATCGCGCTGTTCGTGCCGCGTCGCCGTGTGTGGGTCAAGGCCACAGCGCACGACGGCGAGATCGCCCTCGAGTACGCCGCGCTCGCCCGAGGCGAGGACCCGACCCTCGCCGCAGCCGTGGAAGACCTCGTCGCAGGGCACGCCCGACTGCTCGACGCGGCCGGAGGCACCACGGCGCGCCCCACGATCGATGACACCGCGGACGAGTCCGCCGAGCCGGAAGCCCCGGCAACCGACACCCGGAAAGTAGACTGACACCATGCTCGAGCTCAACGTGATCTCGCCTGTCCTGCTCTGGACGGCGATCGCGATCTACGCGGCGGCCTTCGTTGCCTACGCCTTCGATCTCGCACGGCGCTCGCAGGCGACAGCCGACGCGCAGAACGTCCGCGAGTCGGTGCTCGTCGGAGCGGGTGGCGGGAGCACCACCGCATCCGCAGGCACGTCCGGTTCCGGTACCGCCCCGCAGCGATTCGTGATGGCCCGGATCGGCACCTCGCTCACGGTTCTCGGGTTCCTCTTCCACCTCGCCGCTGCGGTCACCCGTGGCATCGCGGCCGGACGAGTCCCGTGGGCCAACCTGTACGAGTTCGCCATGATGGGCACGCTGCTCATCATCGCGGTGTACCTCGTCGTGCTCACCCGCATCGACCTGCGGTTCCTCGGCACGTTCATCACGGGCCTCGTCGTAGTGCTGCTCGGCCTCGGGGCGACCAACTTCTACGTCGACGTCTCACCGCTGATGGACCCGCTGAAGAGCGTGTGGCTCGTCATCCACGTGTTCGTGGCCTCGCTCGCGACCGCGTTCTTCGCTCTCGCGTTCGCGCTCTCGGTGATCCAGCTCATGCAGTCGCGCCGCGAGCGACTCCTCGGCGAGAACGCCACGAAGACCGGTCCCGGCTTCCTCCGCACCTTCCCGAACGCGGTGCGCCTGGAGAGCCTGGCGTACATGTTCACGATCATCGGCTTCATCCTCTGGACCTTCACGCTCATCGCCGGGTCCATCTGGGCCTACTACGCCTGGAGCCGCTTCTGGGGCTTCGACGTGAAGGAGACCTGGACCTTCGTGATCTGGGTGATCTACGCCGGATACATCCACGCCCGCGCGACCCGCGGCTGGCGCGGCAACCCCTCGGCGTGGCTGGCGATCGTCGGCTTCTCGGCCGTGATCTTCAACTTCACGATCGTGAACGTCTTCTTCAAGGGCCTGCACGCCTACTCCGGCCTGAGCTGAGCTGAGCTGACCCGCGGTGCCACCAGCGTCGCGGAGACGGCTTACCGGGGTCAGCCGCGCAGCGGGATGACCTCGGCGTGCTCGATGCCGCCCTGGTACCAGACCAGTTCGGCTTCCGCGATGACCTCGGTGGGCGCGGGTGAGAGCGGGCGGACCTCGGCTTTCGCGAAGCGCGACCACTCGGCTCCGTCGAGGGTCTTGCCGTAGAGCACCGACAGGTGGAACGTCCAGTCCTCCAGCGGCAGCTCGCCGATACGACGGAAGTCCGTGGCATCCAGCGCGGCGGTCAGCGACGAATACGCCGACACGAGCGAGGGGCTGCGGGCGAGGCGCACGATCAGGATCTGCCAGGGCATGGGGAATTCGTCGACAGCTTCGGCGATGACCTCGATCGGGGCCTGACGCGCTGCCCACGAGCGGATCAGCTCGGTGAGTGCCTCGCGTCGCTCGGGCTCGTAGAACCCTCGCAGTGTGACGTGCCCGGTGTGCGGGCGCCGTGCCGGGACGCCGAGGCGGGAGACGGCGGCATCCTGGACATCGCGATAGACCGTGCCGACCGCCGCGGTGGGCCGGAGCACGAGGTACTGCTGTCCCTCCAGGCTCGCGAGTTGGTCGGGGGTGTCCATGAACGGCCGGCGCATGTCAGGAGCCTAGGACGCGTCGTGAGGATGCGAAACCGGAGGCTGACACACGAACGGCCCGGTGCGTCATACTTCGACGCGCCGGGCCGGTGTGGATGGTCTTCGCTGCGGGACGAGGAGTCAGGCCGTGGCGAGGACCGCCTTGGCCGAGGTCGTGCGCCGCAGCGTCACGGCGAGGGTCGTGGACACAAGAGACAGCACACCCCAGACGACCAGAGCGGCGACCGCCGAGCCGCTGGCGGTGATCAACCCCGCGAAGGCCGGAGCCGTCGGGAGGGCGGCCCCGATACCGGCGAGCCAGCCGGGCACCGTCGAGATCAGACCCGTCGCGACCGCGAGCACTCCGACCAGGGCCGAGATCCAGCGTCCGATCCCGCCGAACAGGGCGACGAGCGCCTGGTTCACGGCGGCGAACACGACACCGGCGAGCACGGCGGTACCTGCGAAGGCCCACCAGGTACCCGCATCGTAGCTGGCGACGACCTGCACGATCAGTGAGACCAGCAGTCCCTGACCCGCGCCGATCAGAGCCGCGGGAGCGAACGCCCGCAGCGTGAGCGTCGCCGACGACCGGCGAGAGGTGAGCGTGCGTGCCGTGTGGGCGCGCATCACCACGAAGGTCGCGAGTCCGCCGAACCAGAGCACCACCGCAGCGAGCAGCGGGATCGCGGTCGGGCCGAAGATCGTGTTCATCGACGAGTTCGACGACACCGGGTCGGCGATCACCGAGGCGAGAGACTTCGACTCGGTGTCGGTGAACGAGGGGAGCGAATCGGATGCCGTGCGCAGCCCACCGGCGAGGTCGCCCGTACCGGTCGCCAGGGTGTCGAGACCGGTCGTGAGCTCGGTGGCACCATCGGCGAGAGCGGTCGCTCCGCTGGAGAGCTGGGTCGCACCGGAGGCGAGGCCACGGGCGCCGGTGGCGGATGCGCCGATGCCCTGGTCGGCGAGCTGGGTGAGGCCGGAGGACAGCTGGGTGGCGCCGGCGCCGGCCTGCGTCATGCTGGACGCAAGAGTGCTGAAGGTGCCGGGGAGGGCAGCGACGCCACCGGCGACCTTCTCGTTGTTGAGGGTGCCGGACGCGGTGCCTGCGCTCTGGGCCACCGCACCCGCATCGGATGCGAGGGAGGTGAACAGATCGCACTGCGCCTGGTCCCTCACCGGGGTTGCGCATGCCGTCTGCTGCAGCGCCCCCAGCCTTCCCGCCAGGGCCAGCGAGCCGTCCGCCGCCGACTTCGCCGATGCCGAGGCGCCTTGGATCGCACCGACCAGCTCTTGCGTACCGCCGATGTTCTGCTGCAGCGCGGCACCCCCGGCGGTCAGCCCGGATCCGATCTGCGCGGCACCGGCGGCCGCCTCACGTGTCTTGCCCGCGATCGTGTCGAGTCCCGAGGCGAGCGACGAAGCACCCGTCCCGAGCTCACCTGCTCCGGATGCCAGCTTCGCAGCGCCGTCGGGGATCGCGGCGGCTCCGGTGGCGGCATCCCGCGCCCCGTTCGCGAGCTTGAGCGCGCCGTCTGCCGCATCGCCGATCTGGTCGCCGATCGTGGTGAAGCCGACCAGGATGTTCTCGGTCGTCGCCTCGGAGAGCATCGTGCCCATGGTCGACGCGGCGACATCGGCGAGCTGACCCGTGATGAGGTCGTCGGCGACGAGTCCGTCCTTCGGCGTGGTCACCGTGATGGTGGCCTGCTCGGCCTTGCCTCCGCCGTCGGAGATCGCGGTGCCGGCCGAGGTGGCGGCGGTCGAGAAGTCCTCGGGGATCGTGATGACGGCCTGGTAGGAGCCGTCGGCGAGTCCGTCGGCCGCGTCGTCCTTGTTCGAGATCACCCAGGTGAGGTTCGAATCCAGATCGTCTGACCCCTCCACGAGACCCGCGGCGAGCTGGCGCCCGAGCGGAGTCATCTGCCCGTCGATGGTCACGGGCTCGTCGAGATTGACGATGGCCGCGGTCATGGAGTCGAGGCGCTCCGTCGGGTTCTGCAGGGCCGCGACCAGGATGCCGCCGACCGCCGCCGGCAGCAGCAGCACGCCGAAGATGGTCAGCCACGTGATGGGCTTGCGGGAGCGCGCGCGCTCGATGGGGAGGGTCATGCGGTCACCTCGGTGGATTCTGCGGCGCTCCGGCGAGGAGCACGCGTGTCGAGAGTCTGTGCGTCGGGCCATCCGGCCTCGGCGAGGGTGGTCCGTGCCGAATCGGCGTCGGAGGCAGTGGCGAACACCGCGAGCGTGCGGGAGGCTGCGGCATCGCGCAGCATCGCCGTCGCCTGGTCGCGCTGTCCGCCGCTCAGGCGGTCGATCCCGTCGATCACGACGATCTGCGACTTTCCGCGCAGGGCTTCGGCGAGGTCGCCGAGCGCGGCATCCGCATCGTCGACCAGTACGCAGCCGACGTGAGAGCGCACCCAGGCGGCGCGTCCGGGGAGCAGGTGCCCCGCGACTCTCAGCTTGCCGTCCGCGGGGGTCAGGCGTCCCGCGATCGTCAGGGCCAGAGCCCGGCGGGTGCGCACGTCGCCACCGGTCGCGATCACGGCACCGCCTTCGGGGATCCGCATCGAGAGACCCTCGATGAGCGGCGCATCGGCGCTGATCTCGAGGTCGTCGGCGGCGACGATCGACCCGTCGCCCGGCCATGCGGCCAGGTGTCGTTCGCGTTCGACGGCCTCGCCCTCGACGTCGACGCGGGGGAGAACCTTCTCCAGCCAGCGCGGGAGCTCCCAGGCACGTTCGCCCAGGATCGCCATGAGCGCGGGGATCAGCGTCATCCGCACCAGGAAGGCGTCGAAGGCGATGCCGGCGGCGAGGCCGAGCGCGATCGGCTTGAGCGACGAGTCGCCCTCGGGGACGAACGCGACGAACACCGCGAACATGATGAGCCCGGCTGCGGTCACGACCTTCGCCGAGCCGGTGAAACCGCTGCGCACGGCCCGGAGCGCGGCGGCCCGCCGGGTGGCACGGTTCGGGCTCGTCGCATCCTTGTCGTGCACGAAGTCCTCGCGCATGCGGGAGACGAGGAAGACCTGGTAGTCCATGGCCAGACCGAACAGCACGCCCATCAGGATGATCGGCATGAAGCTGATGATCGGCCCGACCTTGGCGACGTGCAGCAGGTCGGCGAACCATCCCCATTCGAACACCGCCCCGACCACGCCGAAGGCGGCGACGATCGAGAGCAGGTATCCGGCCGCAGCCGTGATCGGCACCCACAGCGAGCGGAACACGATGGTCAGCAGGATCAGCGAGAGGCCGATCACGAAGATGCCGAACGGCAGCAGCGCGTTGCCGAGCTGGTCGGAGATGTCGATCCCGACGGCGGTGAAGCCGGTGACCTTGAGGTCGATGCCGAACTCGTCGAGCCACTCGTCGTGGTGGCTGCGCAGCTCACGCACGAGGTCGGCCGTCGCCGGATCGTCGGGTGCGGTCTCGGGGATGATCTGCACGATGCCGGTGTCGGCGGTCTCGTTCGGCGTCGCGAGGGCGACCTCCTTCACGCCGGGGACCTTCGCGACCGCGTCGCCGAGGTCTTCCATCAGGGTGAGCGGGTCGGTGGAGGTGACGATCGTGCCGGTGAGGATCAGCGGACCGTTGAACCCGGGTCCGAACTGCTCGCCGACGAGGTCGTAGTTCTGCCGGGCTTCGGCGTCCTTCGGCAGCACGCCGGCGTTGGGGAGGGCGAGGTCGAGGCTCAGCGCGGGCACGGCCACGATCCCGAGTCCGAGGACGACGGCGAGCGACACCAGCACCGGGTGCTTCATGACGCCGCCGACCCAGCGGGCGCTGCCCTTCGCCGGGGCCGTGACGGGCTTCGGCTCCTCCGAGGCATCGGATGCCGCGCTCTTCTTCGTCTTCGGCGCCTTGACCTTCTTCGGGCGACCGACGACCTTGCCCTTCATGAATCCGAGCAGAGCGGGGGTCAGGGTGACGGCGATCGCGACGGCGACGGCGACGGCGGCGGAGGCCGCGATACCCATGGTGGTGAGGAACGGGATGCCGGCGAAGCCGAGGCCGATCAGCGCGATGAGCACGGTGACGCCGGCGAAGACGACGGCCGATCCGGCGGTACCGACGGCACGGGATGCCGATTCCTCCGGATCCACGCCCTCTCGCACCTGATCCTGATGTCGCGCCATGATGAACAGCGCGTAGTCGATGCCGACCGCGAGTCCCAGCATGAGCGCCAGCAGCGGGGTGGTCGAGGAGACGGTGGCGAAGGCGGTCGCGGTGAAGATGCCGGCCATCGAGATGCCCACGCCGAGGATCGCGGTGAGCAGGGGGAGCCCGGCCACCACGAATGAACGGAACGTGACGATGAGCACGAGGAGCGCGATGAGGAGCCCGACCGCCTCGGTGAGGGTGACGCCGGGGATCGAGATCGCGAAGAGGTCGCCGCCGAGCGAGGTCTGAGAGCCGGAAGGAAGCACGCCGTCGAGGTCGCTCACGGCCGAGCGCAGCGCATCCTTCGTCGTGTCCGAGACGTCGGTGGCCTCGCCGTCGAACTGCACGCGCACGATGGCCGCCGTGTCGTCCTCGTTGATCATGCCCTTGACCATCTCGTCGTAGGGCGAGGTGGCGGCGAGCACGCCGTCGAGGTCGCCCAGCTCGTCGACGGCGTCCTCGATGTGTTCGCGGTAGTCGTCATCCGTGATCTTGTCGCCGTCGGCGGCGACCACGATGAACTGCGCATTCGTGCCGCTCACCTGCGGGAACGAACGGGAGAGCTGCTCGAGACCGGCCTGCGATTCGGTTCCGGGGATGGAGAACGTGTTGTCTGTTCCCGCTCCCAGCACGAGTGCCCCGGCGCCGGCGATGCCGAGCGCGAGCAGCCAGGACACGAGGACTCGCCACGGGTGCCGGAAGGACCAGCGTCCGAGCGAGGACAGGAGTGTGGACACGCGATCCTCCGAGGGGTGCGGGGTGGATACACAGGTGTATCCGATACATAGATGTATCGTAAGGTGACCCGCCCGGCCAAGCCTGTGTGCGGGGTGTGAATCATGCGAGAGTGAAGGGTCAGGAGGTTTCGATGTCGACACCCGCAACCCGCAGCCGTGAGAACACGCGTGCCCGTCTGCTCGAAGCGGCGGCGCAGGTCTTCGCCGAGGTCGGGCTCGACGGAGCATCGGTCGAAGCGGTCTGCGAGCGAGCCGGCTTCACCCGCGGCGCGTTCTACTCGAACTTCGAGTCCAAGGACGAGCTGTTCCTCATGCTCGCCGCCAGCGTCTCCGAAGTGCGCGTGAACGCGGTGCGCACCCGTGTCGAGGAGCTGACCGCCGCCGGTGCCCTCGTCGAGGGATGCGATCCGATCGATCTCGTGCAGCAGATCATGGAGCTCGGCGGAGACGACCGCCTCGGCGTCATGCTGCTCAGCGAGATCCGCATCCGCGCCCTGCGCGACGCGAGGTTCGGCGAGGCGTATCTCGCCCAAGAGCGCGAGATGGTCTCGAGCATCGCGCAGATCGTCGACGACATCATCTCGGCGGGTCTGCTGCGGCTGCGGCTCCCGGCCGAGATCGCCGCGCGCATGCTCATGATCATCTGGGAGGGCATGACCGTGCGAGGAGCGATGGCCGGCCAGGACGACGCGCAGCTTCGGCACTCCGGTGGCGAGGAGCTCGGCCGCCTGGTGCAGCTGCTCATCGAGCCGTAGTCGGCGTCGCCGTTCCCCGAGCCCTCGAGGTCTGACGGCTCGCTGCGAGGGAGAGCAGTGCGGCACCGGCCAGGAGCGCAGCCGTCACGAGGAACGTCACCTTCAGTGCTGCGGTGAGCGCCTCCGGAGATGCGGTCGCGATCTCTGCTGCGCCGGAGGCTGCGGCGAAGAGTGCCGCGAGCACGGAGGCGCCAGTGACGAGCCCGAGATTGCGGGACAGGCCGAGCAATCCTGACGTCACACCGCGGTGCTCTGTCGGCGTCGCACTCAGGACTCCGGTGTTGTTCGCCGCCAGGAACAGCTGGTACCCGGGGGCGAGCAGCACAGTGCCCGTGATGTATCCGATGAGCCCCCACCAGGAGGGCAGCAACGCGAGCGCGAGGGCTCCGACGACCATGGCCGAGAGCCCCGCCGTGGTCATGAGCCGCGTGCCGAACCGGTCGACCGCGCGGCCGGCGATCACACCGGTGCAGATCGAGGCGAGCGGTCCCGCGGCCATGGTCGCCCCGATCGCGGCCGGAGCGAGGTGCAGCCCTCCCGCGAGGAAGAAGGGGCCGACCACGAGAGTGCTCATCATGACCGTGCCCACGATCAGGTTGAGCACCGCCCCGATCGAGACGTCGCGATTGCGGAGCAGAGCCGGCGGCAGGAGCGCATGGGAAGCGCGGGCCTCCCGGAGGGCGAACAGAGCGGCAGTGACGATCGCGCCGCCGAGGAGCGGCATCGTCGGCCAGGATCCGTCGGCACCGGGCGAGGTCACGCCGAGCGTGTAGAAGGTGACGGCCGCCGTCAGCAGCAGCACGCCGCCGATGTCGAATCCGCGTCGGGGCCCGCTCGCCGCGGAAGTATCGCGATCGGTCATGCCGGTCAGAACCGCGACCAGCACGCCGAGCGGCGCCATGGCTGCGAAGATCGCCGGCCACCCCGCTACCGTGATCAGGAGGCCGCCGAGCGCGGGGCCTGAGGCGGTGCCCACTGCGGCCGTCGTCCCCAGCAGACCCATGACACGTCCGAGGCGCTCCGGCGCGACCACGTCGCGGGCACGGGCGAGAGGGAGCGCCATCATCACGGCAGCGCCGACACCCTGCAGAGCGCGGGCGCCGATCAGCACCCCCAGCGTCGGAGCGAGCGCGCAGAGCACGGCAGCGAGGGTGAAGATGACGATGCCGATCCCCAGGATGCGTCTTCGCCCGAGGAGGTCGCCCAGGTATCCCACCGTGAGGCTGGTCGCTGTCATCGCCAGCAGGTACGCGAGCGCCACCCACTGTGTCTGGGAGAAGGTGCCATCCAGGTCCCGGGCGATCGTGGGGAGCGCCACGTTGGCGGCGCTGGTGCCGAGGGACGCGACCAGCACGCTGAGAGCGAGCCCGGCCGTGCCTGAGCGAAGGGGGGAAGTCGTGGTCACGGTCATGTCCTCAGCATCGATCGCGCCTTCACTGAACAGCAACACGAGTTGCCGAAAGCGGGATGGCAGTGATGGGATGAGGCCATGGACGAACACGAGGCGGTCATCGACGCGACGCTGGAGCAGATCGGTCCGAGGCTCCAGGCGCTGCGCCTTCGACGAGGAGCGACACTCGCCGAGGTCGCGTCGGCCACGGGTATCTCGAAGAGCACTCTCTCGCGCCTGGAGACGGGTCAGCGGCGCGCGAGCCTGGAGCTGCTCCTGCCGCTCGCGCGCATGTACCGGGTGTCGCTGGACGACCTCGTGGGTGCTCCCGAGACCGGCGACCCGCGGGTGCGGCTGCGCCCGCGGCGGGTCAACGGGCGCACTGTGGTGGCGCTCACGCGCCAGCCGGGCGAGAGGCACGCGTGGAAGATCATCGTGCCTTCCGAGGCCTCGGAGCCGAAGCTCACCTCGCATGAGGGGTCGTCATGGATGTATGTGCTCACCGGACGCATCCGGCTCATCGTGGGTGACCGCGACATCATGCTCGAGGCCGGAGAGGTCGCGGAGTTCGATACACGCACGCCGCACTGGTTCGGCGCCGATGGGGAGCACGACGCCGAGATCCTCACGATCTTCGGCGCGGAAGGCGGCCACGGTCAGCGCAGCACCGACCTCGCCACGCGCCACCTCGCCGAGGTGCTCGGCGGGCCTCCGCGGTGACGTGCGACGGGGTCCTCGCCGCGGCAGTCGGCCTCAGTGTGCGGCGGTCGAGAGCTCATAGTGGCAGCGGGCGAGGCGCGCGAGCCACCATTCGCGTCGTTCGTCCGATGCGGCGAGACGACTGAGTGCCTCCGCATCGGGTGTCACTCGGCCGACCGAGATCGAGCCGTCGACCGGGCGCAGGTCGGCCACGTCGTCGAGGAACAGCGACGCCGTGCCGAGCCCGCAGTCGTAGTCGAGTGTCGGGAGGGCCGCAGCGAGGGCGGCTCCCTGAGACAGGCCGATAGCGGTGTCCAGGGCGCTCGAGACCACGACGGGGAGCCCCGCGGCGGTGACGATCTGCAGCGCGTGAGTGATGCCGCCGAGGGGCTGCGCCTTGATCACGAGCAGGTCGGCCGCGCCGGCACGGGCGACCGCGAGCGGATCGGACGACTTGCGCACGCTCTCGTCGGCGGCGACCGGGATGCCCATGTACTTCACGCGCCTGCGGAGATCCGCCAGCTCCGGCACCGTCGCGCAGGGCTGCTCCACGTACTCCAGGTCGTACTCGCCCAGCGCATGCACGGCGTGCTCGGCCTCGTCGACGTTCCAGGCTCCGTTCGCGTCGACCCTGATGCGGCCCTCAGGGCCCATCGTCTCGCGCACGGCGCGAACGCGCGCCACGTCGTCGGAGAGGGTCTGCCCCGGCTCGGCGACCTTGACCTTCGCCGTGCGGCATCCGGGGAACCGCGCCAGCAGCTCGGGCACGCGCGACGCCTCGATCGCGGGCACCGTGGCGTTCACGCCGATCCGATCCCGTAGCGGCTCCGGCTGCTCGCGCCATGCGAAGTCGATCGCGGCCGCGAGCCATGTGGCCGCCTCCGCGTCTTCGTACTCCACGAACGGTGAGAACTCCGCCCACCCCTCCGGCCCCTCGAAGAGCAGTGCCTCCCGCACGTCGACGCCGCGGAAGCGACTGTGCATCGGGAGGGCGACGACCCTGGCCGAGTCGAGCAGGTCTGAGAGCGGCGGGATCATGTGCCCATTCTGTCCCCGGGAGGCCTGCGACCGCTGCACGTCAGGCCAGGTGTTTCTGCAGCTCGCCCATCCGCTCGGTGGGAATGAACCCGAGAAGCGTGTTCACGGCGAGCATGTGTGCGTTCGATTCCGCGTTGCACGTGTAGACGGCAGGTGCATGAGGAGCTCGGTGCTGCAACAGGCGGAGGTTCGCGATCTTCACCGCCGTGCCGAGGCGGTGGCCGCGGTCGGCCCGGCGCACGAGCGTGCCCCATTGGTACGCATTGCCGTCGTCGCCCGACACGACGAGCTGGGTGTAGGCGGCGACCTGACCCTCCGGCGTCAGCGCGACGGTGCCGATCGGAAGACGGTTCTGCCTGACGAGGAGCTCCTCCTGCTCGCGGATGCTCTCCACGTCGGGCTTCGCGGGTGCGATGTCGAGATCGCCGCTGGGGGCTTCGGTATCGATCGAGGCGTCGAGGATCGCCCAGCCTTCGACGACGTCGTCCGGCACCGGTCCGATCCAGCTCCGGACCGAGTAGCCCCGGGTCGCCGCAGCGATATCGGCGTCGATCCGGTCGAGCACCTCGAGGTCGAGCGGGAGTGCGAGCCGGTTCTGCACGTCCCCGAGCGCGAGCGCGTAGCCGTGGCGGCGGGCGAACTCGCGACCGGGTGCGCCCTTGCCGTCGGATCCGAGCTCGTACGGCCACGAGGTGTCGCCCTGCGCTGTGGTGCGTCCGGCCTCGGCGGCTTCTGCCTCGAGGAAGGCCAGGGCGGTGCTGCCGACTCCGCGCCGTCGATGCGCCGGCGGCACGTGGACGGCGAGGTGCGCGACGTGTGTGTTGTCCTTGAGGGGGAGTGCGAGGCCCGCTGCGCCGACGACAGTGCCGTCGTCGCACAGCAGGAGGGGGCGTCGCTCGAGAGTCTGGGACTGCTGCTGCATCGCGTTGCGCGTCTCCTCGCGGGACCAGACCGGGATGTCGGATCCGCGGTCGGCACGTTCGGCGGCTGCATAGGCATCCCACCAGGCGTCCACCTCCGCGGTGTCGAACGGGTCGATGCGCGTGATCTCGAGCGTCATGACTCCACGCTACTTCCCCCTTCCCGTCCGCCCCGGGACTGTCCGAAACGTACGCTGGACAATAGTGTGTGACACACAGTAATGTGGGCTGCATGAACGAGACGCTCGACACGCACCTGCAGGAGCTGCGGCGCGGCACCGTGGTGCTGGCCTGCCTGCAGCTGCTGCGCACGCCGGGCTACGGCTATTCGCTGCTCGACCAGCTCGAGAAGCGCGGCTTCGCGACGGATGCGAACACCCTGTATCCGCTGCTGCGCCGCCTGGAGAAGCAGGAGTACCTCACGAGCGAGTGGAACACCGAGGAGGCGAGGCCGCGCAAGTTCTACCGCACCTCGGACGCCGGCATCCGCCTCGCCGACACCCTCACCGACGAATGGCGATCGCTCACCACGGCGATCGCGTCCCTCACTGCAGAGGAGAACTGACATGACCACCGCAGCCACGCTCACCGAGCGGTATATCAGTGCCACGATCCGTAGTCTTCGGCCGGATGCGCAGGACGATGTCCGCGCCGAGCTCGAAGCCTCCATCACCGATGCGGTCGAGGCGCGAGTCGAGCAGGGTGAGGCGCCAGAGGCCGCCGAGCGCGCGGTCCTCACCGATCTCGGCGACCCCGGGGTGTTGGCTGCCGGGTATGCGGATCGCCCTCTGCACCTCATCGGCCCCCGTTACTACCTGACCTGGTGGCGGCTGCTCAAGCTGCTGCTGATCATCGTTCCGGCCTGCGCCGCCGTGGGTGTCGCGATCGCGAAGTTGATCGAGGGGGCACCGGTCGGAGACGTGATCGGCGCAATCGTCGCCGTCACCCTCTCGGTCGTCGTTCACGTGTGCTTCTGGGTGACACTGGTGTTCGTCGTGCTCGAGCGCACCGGTGCCGACACGGGGGAGAAGTGGGACGTCGACCAGCTGCCCGTGCCGACCGAGAACGGCGCCGCGCGCAGCGACATGATCGCCACTCTCGTCTTCCTCGGCATCGGCGTCGCCGCGGTGGTGTGGGATGCGACCCGCGGGTTCTTCCCGACCGGCGGCGATCCGATCCCGATCCTGAACTCCGGGCTCTGGCCGTGGGGGATGACCGTGCTCCTCGCCATCATGCTCGCCGACGCCGTCCTGGCTGTCGCCGTGTACCGCCGACGCCGGTGGACGGTCGGTCTCGCCGTCGTCAACACGGCGCTCTCGATCGCGTTCGCCACCTGGGCGGTGACACTTCTCGTGCGGGACGAGCTGCTGAACCCGGAGTTCGTGCAGTTCGTGTTCGCCGACAACGGGGTGGACGCCGACACGTTGCGCATCCTCGCGGTAATCACCGGAGTCGGCATCATCGCCGTCCAGACCTGGACCATCATCGACGGCTGGATGAAGGCCTGGCGCGCTCGCTGCGGGCGCGAGGAATAGGCTGGATGCCGTGACCACCGCATTCGTCTCCGACCTCTTCGACCCGGCCGAATGGGTGCTCGCGCCCGGTGCGGAGGACTACACCGACATCACCGCGCACGTCTCACGTGACGGCGGAGTCGCACGCATCGCGTTCAACCGGCCGGAGGTGCGCAACGCGTTCCGTCCGCACACCGTGGATGAGCTCTACCGCGCGCTCGACATCGCTCGGCAGGATGCGCACATCGGTGCGGTGCTGCTCACGGGCAACGGCCCGAGCCCGAAGGATGGCGGCTGGGCGTTCTGCTCGGGCGGTGACCAGCGCATCCGCGGTCGCGACGGCTACAAGTACTCCGACACGGAGACCGCGATCGTCGACGGCGCGGGCCGTGCCGCCGTCGGCCGTCTGCACATCCTCGAGGTGCAGCGGCTCATCCGCTTCATGCCGAAGGTCGTCATCGCGGTCGTGCCCGGATGGGCGGCCGGCGGCGGACACTCCCTGCACGTGGTCTGCGACCTCACGATCGCCTCCGCGGAAGAGGCGCGTTTCAAGCAGACGGACGCCGACGTGGGCAGCTTCGACGCCGGCTACGGCTCCGCCTACATGGCCCGCCAGACGGGGCAGAAGTTCGCCCGCGAGGTGTTCTTCCTCGCCGAGGAGTACTCCGCCCAACGTGCGTACGAGATGGGTGCGGTGAACCGCGTGGTGCCGCATGCCGAGCTCGAGCGCGAGGCGCTGAAGATGGCGCGCACGGTGCTGACCAAGTCGCCGACGGCGATCCGCATGCTGAAGTTCGCCTTCAACGCCGTCGACGACGGGCTGGTCGGTCAGCAGGTCTTCGCGGGAGAGGCCACCCGCCTCGCCTACGGCACCGACGAAGCCGTCGAGGGTCGCGACTCGTTCCTCGAGAAGCGCGACCCCGACTGGTCCTCCTTCCCCTGGCACTACTGAGTCGGAGACCCGCATGACCGCCCTGATCCCCACGGATGCCGAAGATCCGGTTCTGCTGCGGGAAGCCCTGCGGCGTGCGCTCGACGGGGGCCCTGCTCTGGGACTCGGGATGGTGGACGGCGCCCCGGAGAACGTGGCGGACGGCCTCGCCGCCGTGATCGCGACGTCGGGATCGAGCGGCATCCCGAAGCGGGTCGCCCTGAGCGGGGAGGCCCTGCGGGCGAGTGCCGAGGCCACGGCGGCGCGCATCGGCAGCGGACGCTGGCTGCTCGCGCTGCCGGCCGGCTATGTCGCGGGGCTTCAGGTGCTGGTGCGGTCGATCCTCGCCGACACGCGACCGGCACGGATCGAGGGCCGGTTCTCGCCGGTGTCGTTCGCCGAGGCGACTCTCGAGATGCTGCGGCCGGCGTCGAAGGCGGGGATCCCCGACCTGTACACCTCCCTCGTCCCCGCTCAGGTCGCGACCCTGCTCGACGCGGCGGATGACACCGCCGTGCGGGCGGCACTGCAGGCCTATCGGGCGATCCTGGTGGGCGGCCAGGCCCTCCCGGAGCCGCTGCGGGAACGGGCGGCCGACCTCGGTGTGCGACTGGTGCGCACCTACGGTTCGACCGAGACCAGTGGGGGATGCGTCTACGACGGTGTGCCCCTCGACACGGTCGGCGTGCGGACGGTCGACGGTGAGCTGCGCATCGCCGGTCCCATGCTCGCCGAGGGGTATCTCGGCGACGGGTCGCTGACCGCCCGCACGTTCGTGCGCGATGAGCACGGCATCCGCTGGTACCGCACGGGCGATCTCGGCCTCGTCGAAGACGGTGTCGTCCGTGTGCACGGCCGCGCCGACAACGTGATCGTGTCCGGGGGGATCAACATCTCCCTCGACCGTGTGGAGCGGATCGTCCGCCGGATCGCGGGCCTTCATGAGGCCGTGGTCGTCGGCGTGGAGGATGAGCGCTGGGGCGAGGCGTCCGTGATCGTCGCGGCTCGGGGCGAGGTGCTCCGCCGCAGCGAGTCGGAGCAGCTCGCGCACGCTCGCGACGCCGTCGAGGACGAACTCGGCAAGCACGCCCGTCCCGTCCGGCTGATCATGGTGGACGAGATCGAGGTGCTCTCCTCGGGCAAGCCCGACCGCGAGGCCATCCGTCGCATGGTCGCCGACCTGCGCTGAGCGCACGCTCTGCCAGACTGGGCCGCATGGCCTCGTACACGCATGGACATCACGAATCCGTCCTCCGCTCGCACAACGTGCGCGACATCGCGAACTCCGCCGAGTACCTTCGCCCGCACCTCACCGCCACGACCCGTCTTCTCGACGTGGGTGCGGGGCCGGGCAGTATCACGGCCGACTTCGCCGGCATCGTCGCCCACGTCACGGCCACCGAGATCGATGAGAGCGCCCTGTCGCTCTCGCAGGGACTCATGGCAGAGCGCGGGCTCACCAACCTCTCGTTCTCGATCGAGGACGTGCACGCGCTGAGCTTTCCCGACGACTCGTTCGATGTCGTGCACGCGCACCAGGTGCTCCAGCACGTCGGCGACCCGGTGACGGCCCTGCGCGAGATGCGCCGCGTCGCCGTTCCCGGGGGGATCGTCGCCGCGCGAGACGCGGACTACGCGGGCTTCCTCTGCTTCCCGGAACTGCCGGAGCTCGATCGCTGGCTCACCCTGTACCGCACGGCGGCACGGGCCAACGGCGGGGAGCCGGATGCGGGACGCCGGCTGCTGTCCTGGGCGCGCGCCGCGGGATTCACGGACATCACCGCGACGGCATCCACCTGGTGCTACGCGTCTCCCGCCGAGCGGGCCTGGTGGGGCGGCATGTGGGCCGACCGCATCCTCGAGTCGGCGCTCGCGCGGCAGCTCGTCGACAGCGACATGGCGACGCGGGCCGATCTGCAGGAGATCAGCGACGCCTGGAAGCGCTGGGCCGACGACGGCGACGGGTGGTACCTGGTGCCGCACGGCGAGATCATCGCCCGGGCCTGACACGGCGGAGATACATCCCGCGACGGATGCCCGCGGCCAGGCCCTCGCGTAGCGTGGGGGAGTGATCCGCCCGCTCTCCCGCACCGCGCTGATCCTCGACATCGTCGGGGCGGCGCTGCTGTTCCTCGTGCTCGTGCCGACCTCGCTCGTGTTCTACGGGCCGGGGACGGGCAACGACGCGATCGGGGGGCTCGCGGTCGTGGGCGTCTTCATCGCGAGCGTGCTGATGTGCGGTGGCGTCGCGATCGGCCGGCTCGCCCCGGGGTGGGCCCTCGCCGCTGCGTGGGCCGGTGCCGTGCTGCAGATGCTGTCCGGCTTCGGGCCGCTCCCGGTGAACTTCGCGATCCTGCTCGTGCTCTACGCCACCTCCGCGTGGGGCACGCGCCGCGTGCTCTGGTGGGGCTTCGGATCCGCGTTGTTCGGAGGGTTCGTCGCGGCCGTCTTCATGATCATCGTGAACGGTGTCGCCTTCGGAACCGGGTCCGGCTGGGAGAAGGTCACCGCGGGCACGCTCCTCCTCGTCGTCTCGGTCATGGCGCTCGGGTTCGCCTGGGTGTGCGGACTGCTGTGGCGTGTGGTGCTGCGCGCTCGCGGCACCAGGTCGGCTCAGCTGCAGGCGGAGGCGCTCGCCGCGGAGGAGCAGGAGCGCGTGCGCATCGCGCGCGACATGCACGACGTGGTCGCGCACTCGCTCGCGGTCGTGATCGCGCAGGCCGATGGCGCCCGATACGCCGCCGCCGTGAAACCCGAGGTCGCGACCGAGGCACTCGGGACCATCGCCCAGACGGCACGCGGCGCTCTGAGCGACGTGCGGATGCTCCTCACGCAGCTGCGGCACCGGCAGGGCGACGGTCCGCAGCCCACGCTCGCCGATCTCGAAGCGCTGTTCGCGCAGGTGAGACAGGCGGGCATCGAACCGCGGGTCACGGTCGATCCGACGCCGCCGGGGGAGCCACCCGCCGCCATCCAGCTCGCGGTCTACCGCATCCTGCAGGAAGCGCTCACGAACGCGATCCGACACGGCGACGGCGCGGTCGACGTGAACCTCGCCTGGCTGCCGGATCGTGTCGACGTCGACGTGCGCAACACGGTCACGGGCGAGGCGACCGTCGCGCCGGGGGGACACGGAGTCATCGGCATGCGTGAACGCGCACAGCTCGTCGGCGGTAGTCTGCAAGCCGAGCGCCGAGGGACACAGTTCGTCGTCCACGCCACGCTCCCGATCGGAGTCTCCGAATGATCAGAGTCGTGCTCGTCGACGACCAGGCGCTCTTCCGTGCCGGCATCCGGATGCTCGTCGCCTCCCAGCCCGACCTCGAAGTGGTGGGGGAAGCCGGCGACGGGAAGGAGGCGCTCGACGTCGTCCGCATGACCCGGCCGGACGTGGTGCTGATGGACATCCGGATGCCCGTCATGGACGGGCTCACCGCGACCGCCGAGATCCTGGCACGCCCGGAGCCGCCGCGCATCGTCATGCTCACCACGTTCGACCTCGACGAGGCGGCGGCGCGGGCCATCCGTCAGGGGGCGAGCGGCTTCCTCCTCAAGGACGCCGACCCCGAGTTCCTGCTCGCCGCGATCCGCACCGTGCACTCGGGATCGAGTGTGATCGCCGCCTCGGCGACGCGCGACCTGTTCGAGCACTTCGCCGAGGCACCCAAACCGGTGCCCGCGCAGTACACCGACCTCACGGACCGTGAGCGGGAGATCTTCGCGCTCGCCGCCCGCGGGCTCTCGAACTCCGAGATCGCCGCTCGCGAGTATCTGAGCGAGGCGACCGTGAAGACGCACATCAGTCGCATCCTCAGCAAACTCGCGCTGCGCGACCGCGTGCAGCTGGTGGTCTTCGCCTTCGAGCACGGCCTCGCCTGATCCCCCGCGCGCTCCGGGGCGCCCCGCAGATCATCCTTGCGATGTATGCGGAAGGGTCCCCGGGAGCGATGACCCGCGCGGGGCCGCGGAAATAACGTCGGAGTCATGGAGATCACGACCACCGACCTCGGGCTCGCCGCCCGCGTCCAGCACCTGAAGAAGACCTACGGCTCCGGCGAGGGCACCGTCCGTGCGCTGGACGATGTGAGCGTCGGCATCCGCCGTGGGCAGTTCACCGCGATCATGGGGCCGTCCGGTTCCGGCAAGTCCACCCTGATGCACATCATGGCGGGACTCGACAATCCCACCGAAGGGCGTGCCTGGATCGGAGACACCGAGATCACCGGCCTCGGTGACATCGACCTCACGATCCTGCGGCGTCGACGCGTCGGCTTCATCTTCCAGGCGTTCAACCTGGTCCCGACGCTCGATGCGCTCGGCAACATCATGCTTCCGTTCGAGCTCGACGGTCGTCGGCCGAGTGCGATCGAGCGGGCGCGCATCGACGGACTTGTCGAGACGCTCGGGCTCGGTTCGCGTCTCGCTCATCGTCCGCACCAGCTGTCCGGCGGTCAGCAGCAGCGCGTGGCGATCGCCCGTGCCCTCGCCACCGCACCGGATCTGGTCTTCGCCGACGAGCCCACCGGAAACCTCGACTCGAAGACCGGGCGCGAGGTGCTGCGACTGCTCGCCACCGCGAGCCGCGAGCACGGCCAGTCCATCGCGATGGTCACGCACGACGCGATCGCCGCGAGCCACGCCGACCGCGTGCTCTACCTCGGCGACGGCCGCATCGTCGCCGACCACCCGCGCCAGAGCGCCGAGGAGATCTCGGCCTACATGCTCGCCGCCGAGGTGGCGGCATGACCGCCGTCGCCACGGTCGTCCCCGAATCGCGGGCGACCGGCCCCCGGCTGGCGTGGCTGCGCGATCGGGGGATGGGCGCGAGCATCCTGGTCGCTGCGTTGTCTGCCGCGTTCGGTGTGCTCCTCGTCGAGATCACCGCCTACATCGGCGCCGTGCTGCAGGCCGACCCCTTCATCGGTGACAGCGGGACGCTCGCCTTCGTGGTGGCCCTGCTGTCGGTGCTGCTGACCGTGGTCGCGATGTATGTCGCCGCCATCGTCACCGCGAACACCTTCTCGACGATCATCGCCGGACGCACCCGTCAGATCGCGCTCATGCGTCTGATCGGGGCGACTGCGCGTTCGCAGCGGTCAGAGGTCGGAAAGCAGGGACTCGTCGTCGGGCTTCTCGGCGCGGCGATCGGTCTGCTCGCCGGCCTCCTGCTCGCGGTGATCGGGGTGCAGATCGGCGGGCAGCTGATCGACAACGCCCCCTCCGACTTCTCGCTCGCCCAGCCGTTCGTGGCGCTGCCGGCGATCGGTGTCGCCCTCACCACCTGGGCGGCGGCGTGGGCAGGCTCCCGGCGCGTGCTGTCGGTGACCCCGCTGCAGGCACTCGGCGGTTCGGTCGAGCGCACGCACGACGAGGTCTCCGGCAAGGCGGGGCGGCACATCGGCGCCTGGGTGCTGCTGATCGCCGGCGCCGCGCTCCTGGTGGGCGGCGTGCTGGTCGGACTCCTCACGCCGCTCGGTGTCGTGGTCGCCTTCTTCGGAGGCGTGCTCTCGTTCACGGGCCTCGCTCTCGGATCCGTTCTGTTCATGCCGCCGGTCCTGCGCCTGGTGGGACGCATGTTCGGGTCGAGTGCGACCGCGCGCCTCGCCGCCGAGAACGCGCTGCGCTACCCGGAGCGCTCGTCGCGGATGGCGATCGGCGTGGTGATGGGGGTGACCCTGGTGACGATGTTCGCCGTGGCCCTCGAATCGGCCAAGCGTCTGATGATGAGCCAGGTCACGGGCGAGGTCCCGGAGGAGTTCTTCGCCCCGATGGATGCGTTCGCTGCGGTGATGATGGTGCTGGTCGCCGTCTCGGCCGTGATCGCCGCGGTCGGTCTGGTGAACCTGCTCACGATCGGGGTGGTGCAGCGGCGCCGGGAGCTGGGACTGCTGCGCTCGATCGGTCTGTCCAACCGCCAGGTGCGACGGATGGTGCTGCTCGAAGCCACGCACATCACGGTCGCGGCGACTCTGACGGGACTCGTGCTGGGCGTCGCGTACGGCTGGATCGCCGCGCAGTCGCTGCTGGGCTCGGTGCCGACGCTGCCGGAGTTCACCCCGGCGGGGCTCGTGGCTCCGCAGATCCCGTGGATCCCGGTCGCCATCATCGTCGTCGCGACGGCGGTGCTCACGCTGGTGGCGGCGGCGACGCCCACGAGGTTGGCCACCAGGGTGGCTCCGGTCGAGGCGCTCGCAGCGGATTGACGCCTCTAGGCTGGTCGGATGCCGTCGCCGTTCGATCAGTCCACGTACCAGGTCCGCCTCGACTGGGGCACTGCGGGGCTCGCCCGTCTCGCCACCGCCGATGTCGTCGTGGTCGTCGATGTGCTGCGGTTCTCCTCCACGGTCATCGATGCCACGGCCTCGGGCGTCACCGTCGCACTGGAAGAGGCGCAGCGCTGGTCCCGCAACGGTGCAGCCGTGGTCGCCGCGGCCTCCACGGACTCGACGGTGCTCGTGGGAGGCATCCGCAACGCGGCGGCTGTCGCGCGGGCGGTGCAGACCATCCAGGAACGACGGCAGGCACGCACTTCGGTCGCCGTCATCGCGGCGGGTGAGCTCGACTCCGCGGGGACGTTGCGGTTTGCGGTCGAGGACCAGCTCGGAGCCGGAGCGATCGTGTCGGCGCTCTCTGCTCGGGGCATCGATCACACGGCTCCGGATGCTGCGGTGGCCGCGGAGGGCTTCCATGCTCTCCGCGGCGCCGTGCGGCACATGGTCGGTGCGAGCGGTTCCGGCCGCGAGCTCGCCGACGGAGTCATCGCTACCGCCCGCATCGAAGCGTCGGGACTGGTGCCGACATCGGTGGCGGACGCCGCCGTGCTCGACGCGGTCGATCTCGTACCGGTGCTGCGCGACGGATCGTTCACCCGTTTCGAGTGACGCCCGCTTCGGGTGCGGTTATTCCGCCGGATGCCGCGGGGCGGGCGCTGCTTCGGTTCGAGGCACGTAGGGTCGTGGCATGAGGTACCTTCCCGCTGTCGTCGTCGATGTCGTGCTCGTGCTGATCTTCGCCGCGATCGGCCGCGCCTCCCATGACGAGAACCCTGCCGGTTTCCTGCTCACGGCGTGGCCCTTCCTGATCGCCCTGCTCATCGGGCATCTCCTCGCCGCGCTGCTGCCCGGTCGGCCACGCCGCCCCTGGTCCGTGCTGTGGGGTGCCGTGGTCTGGATCGTGACGGTCGCGGGAGGAATGCTCATCCGCGTGCTCAGCGGCGACACCGCCGAGGTGCCGTTCATCATCGTGGCGACCCTCGTGCTCGGGGCCTTCCTGGTCGGCTGGCGCGCGATCACCGCGCTGCTGCGTCGCCGGCGCAATTCCCCCGATGCGGCGGAGGCCACGCGGTCCGAAAGCCTCGACGAGCCGAACGACTGAGTCGCCGTCAGCGCGGCATCTGCGCAGCGAGGCGCACGTCGGTCGAGATCTCGCGTCGGGTCCAGGCGAACAGATGCCGGGAATCGAACGTCCGCGAGCAGCGCGCGCACGATGTGGGTCTCGTGGGGCGACGGTGCCGGTAGGTCACGTGCCCCGCGGGGCAGCTGCCCACCCAGGGCGCGAGCTCCACGGCCGTCTCACCGTGGTGGGTCGTGCCGCCGACGTAGCCGAGGTCGCGGGCGACGCGCTTCCATACCGGTCCATGCGCTGCCGCGTGGCCGGCGAGGGCGTGCGCGACCTCGTGCAGCAGCACCTGGTGGATGTCGTCGTCTTCGAAGCGTGCGGCGAGGTAGCGCGACACGGTGATGCGCTTCTTCGTGTAGTCGCATTGGCCGGCCCGACGCTTGGCATTGTCGAAGCCGAAGGACCAGCTGTCGTCGAGATGCAGCGTGATCAGTGCTTCGCCCCAGACGCGCACACGGTCAAGTTCCGCCATGCGATCAGGCTAAGCCATGCCGCCGACATCGTCGCGGCACGGGGTCAGCCCGCGATGAGCTGCGGCGGGCGACGCCGCTCGACGGCCTCGATGGCCAGGAGCGCGGTCTCGAGCTCGCTGTCCTGCGCGCCGGACTCACGGCGAAGGAACAGCGACTGCTTGAAGCTCTCCCTGGCGGTCTCGTAGTCGCCCGCGTCGTAGGCGTTCTTGCCGTGGTGCTGATAGGCGAAGGCGGCGATCGACAGCCAACGCTGCCCTTCCGCCTCGGTCGCGCAGGTCGAGAGCTCCTGTTCGGCCGCGGCATGCGCGCCACGGTACTGCAGGATCGTCGCGTGCAGCACGCGGGCGCGCAGAACGTCCTTGCGAGTGCCGGCCATGCGTGCCTGGCGCACCGTCTCATCTGCCAGATCGAGCGCCTCGTCGAGGCGGTCGAGCACCTTCAGCAGCCACACGCGCTCCAGCAGAGCGGGCAGGCTGCGCTGCGAATCGATCTCCGCGAGACGTGTCTCGCACTCATCGAGATCGACCTTTTCGCGGAGGGTCTCCTGGTCGTATCCCCGGATGAAACTCATTGCTCTCCTTCCGCAGCGTCCCCCATCAGTCTGCCTTCCGGTCGCGGGCTCGTGGGGGCGGCGCGCCCTGGTCGCGGCATCCTGTCCTCGACACGCCGTCGCCCCGCTGCGTCGGTTCTTCCCGGGGTGCCGGATGACCGCGTCGTGGCTCAGCGCAGGAAGAGCGAAGCGTCCGGCCGAGGGGAGGCGACGGCGTCGACGTCGGTGACGATCCGCGCGCCCTGGATGAACGCGTCGACCTCTGCGCCCTGCGCGATCTTCGCGGGGTGGGGGCCCGCGGCCAGGATGCGCGGCAGCCACTCCGTCGGCAGGGGAGTGGCCGAAGCGGCGATGACGAGGTTTCCGAAGCGTCGCCCCTTGAGCACCTGGGTGTCGGCGAGGATGCCGATCTCGGGGAGTATGTGCGCGATCGTCGCGGCCTGACGGCGGGCGAACGCGAGCCCGGGACCGTCGGCGACGTTGACGAGGAGCACGCCGTCGGTCGACAGCAGCTCCGACAGCTCGCGGTAGAACTCGACGCTGGTGAGGTGGGCGGGCGTCTGCGCCCCCGAATACACGTCGGAGACGACGAGGTCGCACTGCGCCCGCAGCGCGCTCGGCAGCTTCGCGACTCCCTCGCGGGCATCGCCGATCCTGATCCGGATCGGTGCGCCCTTGGGCAGCGGGAGGTGCTCCCGCACCAGCTGCGCGAGCGGGGCTTCGAGTTCGATGACCTGCTGACGCGAGCCCGGGCGCGTGGCCTCGATATAGCGGGGGATCGTCAGCGCACCGGCACCGAGGTGCACGGCCGTCAGCGCACCCGGTGCGAGCTGGTCGATCACCGCTCCCATGCGCACGATGTACTCGAAGTGCAGGTGCGTCGGGTCGTCCAGGTCGACGTGCGACTGCGGGGTGCCGTCGACGATCAGCTCGAAACCGCTCGTGAACTCCGACGGAATGATGCTGGCGATGCCGCCGTGATCGAGTCGGGTCTGGGGGTGCTCGGTGTCTCGCGATCTCGTCCGGCCCATGGGCACGAGCCTACGCGCTGGGGGCACAGCGTCAGCGCTGCCTGCCGTTCGCGCAGGTCTCCTGCTCCGCCGTCTGCCCGGAGATGGCGGAGTCGAGCGTCGCGCGCGGCACCGGAGCCTCCGTCGCGGGGGCGTCGGTCGCGGGATCCGTCGCCGGAACCTCCGCCTCGGCGCCCGGTGCCGGTTCGACGAGCTCGACGCCTCCGTTGTTGCTGACATCGCCGGTGAGCTGCACGGGCTGGCCCGCCTTCAGGGCGTCCCAGATGGTGGCCGCGGCGTCGCGGTTCGGGATCACGCGGTCGGAATCGTCGGGGTCGGCGAACACCGGGTACTGCAGGAAGACGAACTCCGAGAACGGCACATCCTTGACCGACAGTGCGAGCTGGGCGAGCCGGACCGGGTTGGCCAGCTTGTCGCTCGGGTCGATGTTGTCGACGACGGTGTTCGCGAGCCCCAGCACCTTGCCCGGGTCGGAGAGCACCTCGTCGCTCATGATCTTCTTCACCAGACGAGACATGTACTGCTGCTGGTTCGACACCCGTGCCATGTCGCTCTCGTCGCCGACGCCGTGCCGCGTGCGGATGAACTGGAGCGCCTCGTAGCCCGAGACCGTGCGCGGTCCCGGCTCCCAGTCGATGGCCGTCTGGTCGTCGCGGATGCCCTCGCCACCGATGCACACCTCGACCCCGCCGATGGCGTCGGTGACGTCGATCACCCCGTCGAAGTCGATCTTGGCGGCAAAGGGGATCTCCACGCCGGTGAGGTCGGTGATGGTCTTCGCCACGCATGAGATGCCCGCCCGCTGGAAGATCGAGTTGATCTGGGTCTTGCGCGTCGCCGAGGCGACGGAGCCGTCGGGCAGGGTGCACTCGGGGGTCTCGAGCATCAGGTCGCGGGGGAACGAGATCACGGTGACCTTGCGCGGTTCCGCCGACACATGCACGAGCAGGTTCACGTCGTTGAGGATCCCGCCGTCCGCTTCCGAGCAGCGCTCGCCCAGCAGGCCCGTCGACACTTCGCCGCACTCGTCGGTGCCGATCAGCAGCACGCTGAACTCGCCGGGGAAGGCGCTGATGGAGGGGGGTTCGACCTCGGGAGCGTCCTCCAGCGTGACGGCGCCCTCGTTGAAGCGGTTGAAGTAGTCGGTCACGACGAACGCGGCGACAGCGATCGCGGAGACCAGCACGACACCCAGCGTGATCCCGGCGATCTTCAGGAATCCTCTGGCGGGCCCGGGGGAGGGGAGCGTCGCGTGGCGGGCGACCGTCGAACGGTCCTTGTCAGGGGTGCGGCGAACCATCCGGGGAGCCTACCGGGGGAACCTGAAATGGGCATCCGTCGAGTTCCCCGATCCGTTCGCCAGCTCTGTTAATGTCGTGATTTCCGCGCCCTAGCGCGGAGTCGATCGGAGGAAAGAGAAACATGAAGAACAAGAAGAGGGCCAAGTGGCTGGCATCGGCGGCCGTGACGGCAGCACTGGTGGCGGGGGCCGTCAGCGCGGGCCAGATGGCGACCAGCGTCGAGATCGGGACGCTTCGCTTCACGTCTGAATACACGTGTCAGCACACCGTGCGCGAAGCTGTCACCGAAGGTAAGAAGATCCGTCAGGGCTGCACCTATGCGGGGCCGACCTGGTTCGGCTTGCCGACGGCTGCCGGGCCCTGGATCGCCGTGATCGGCTGAGTCGCGGAGAGCGCTAGGCTCCGGTTGCGTCCGGACCTGCACGCGCGCGGCCCCGGGGAGCATGCTCCCCGGGGCCGCATGCGGTTGTGGAGCTGATGTTACGGCCGCATGACGATTGTGAGAGGAACTTGCAGGTAATTAGTTAGTCGTGGATACTTTTTCCTAACCCCCGGTGAGTACCCGATGCTTGCCAGGACTTTTCAAAGAGGAGATCCCCGCAATGCACAAGCGCATTCTCTCGGCCGTGGCGCTCGGCGCCGTGGCCACGCTCGCCCTCGCCGGCTGCGCCGGCGGCACCGACGCCGCCTCCACCGACGGCAAGGGCCAGGAGCTCACCGTCTGGATCATGAAGGGCACCAACCCCGACGCCTCCGCCTTCTACGACAAGGTGTCCGACGCCTTCGAGGAGGAGACCGGCGCGACGGTCAAGATCGAGGAGATCCAGTGGGCAGACGCCCACGACCGCTTCGTGACCTCCATCGCCGGTGGCACGACTCCCGACATCGCCGAGACCGGAACCACCTGGACCGCCGAGTTCGCCGACGCCGGCGCGCTGCTGCCGATCGACGAGTACGTCGACGCCGAGAAGGGCCTCCGCGGCGACCTCGTCGAGGGTCTCGAAGTCGCCGGCACCTACGACGGAGAGCTGTACGGCATGCCGTGGTACGCCGGCGTCCGCTCGCTCGTGTACCGCGCCGACGTGTTCGAGGAGCTCGGACTCGAGGCTCCGAAGACGTGGGACGACATCGTCGCCGCGGGTGAGGCCATCAAGGCCGCCAAGCCCGACATGCTCCCCTTCCCCGTTCCCGGTGACGCCGAGTTCCAGGTCTACCCCTGGGTCTGGGGCGCCGGCGGCGAGATCGCCACGAAGGACGGCAAGACCTGGACGAGCGAGCTCGACAGCAAGGAATCGCAGGCGGGCATCGAGTTCTACACGGGCCTGGCCACCGAGCACGGCTTCTCCTCCGCAGGTGCCACCACCTGGAAGGAGACCGACCTCAGCGACGCGTTCACGCAGGGCAATGTCGCCATGATGCTCTCCGGCTCCTGGACGCCGAACAAGCTCCTCGAGACCAACCCCGACCTCGAGGGCAAGATCGGTGCAGCAGTCATCCCGGGTGAAGACGGCGGCATCGCTCCCTCCGTTCTCGGCGGATCGCACCTCTCGATCTTCAACACGACCAAGAACGCCGACCTGGCGTGGGAGTTCGTCAAGCTCGTGACCACGGGCGACCTCGCTGAGCAGTGGTCGAACGAGACCGGGTACTTCCCGGGCGTCCAGTCCGCGATGGAAGAGGCACTGGCCTCGACCGACCCGCTGGTCGCACCGTTCGCCGAGCAGATGGTCGATGGCGGCGCATCCGTCCCGGTCACCCCGAACTTCGGCGCCGTGCAGGCGAAGAAGACGACCAACTCCATGATTCAGGCCATCCTCAGCGGGCAGAAGGACGTCGCGACCGCGACGAAGGACGCCGCAGCCGAGATGACCGAACTGCTCAACCAGAAGTAAGGAAGCACTCCTTCCATGTCGATGGTGCAAGCGCCACTGCCGGCCACGAAGGCGGAGCCCACCTCCGCCTCCGTGGCCGGCGGCCGGAAGCGACGCGGTCTCTCGATCGTCGCGGCCCGCCCCTGGCTCCTTCTCGCGCCCGGGCTGGCCATCCTCGCGGTGCTCATGCTCTGGCCGCTCATCCAGGTGTTCATCTACTCGCTGCAGGACTACGGCCTGCGCGAGATCAACACCGGGGAGAACAACTGGATCGGTCTCGACAACTACGTCGAGGCGCTCACCAACCCGACTCTCTGGACGGTGGTGCTGCCCAACACGGTCGGCTTCGCCGCTGTGGCGGTGTTCGTCACCGTCGCCGTGGGCACGCTCGTGGCTCTGCTGCTCGCGCGTCTGGGCACCACCTGGCGCGTCATCGTCTCCAGCTGCATCATGGTCGCCTGGGCGATGCCCGCCGTGACCGGCACCTATGTCTGGACCTTCATCTTCGATGCCGACCGCGGCATCTTCAACGCCGTGCTGCGTGACCTCGGTCTCATGGACGACCCGGTCAACTGGTTCACGAACCAGTGGTCGTTCTACGCCATCGTGCTCCTGAACGTGGTGCACCACGGATTCCCGTTCGTCGCCATCACGGTGCTCGCGGGACTGCTCGGCGTCTCGAAGGAGATGCTCGAGGCTGCAGCCCTCGACGGCGCCGGCGCCTGGCGCCGATTCTGGAAGATCATCTTCCCCACGCTCAAGCCCGTCTTCTCGGTCGTGATCATCCTGTCGACGATCTGGGACTTCAAGGTCTTCGCCCAGGTGTACCTGATGCCCGGCGGTGGCGGTGGCAACCGTCAGGTGCTGAACCTCGGCGTCTGGTCGTACGTGGAGTCCTTCGGTCAGAACCGCTACGGCTTCGGTGCGGCGCTCGCCGTGCTGCTCACGCTCGTCCTGATCGGCATCACGATCGTCTACATCCGCTCCCTCATGAAGGAGGACGAGCTGTGAACCCGCGCCCGAGGCTCCGCTCCCGCATCGGAATCGGAATCGCGGTCGCCGCGGTCCTGATCTTCACGCTGTTCCCCGTCTACTGGATGGTCTCCAGTGCCTTCGACGGCAAGGCCTCCAGTGGTGGGCAGTCGCTGCTCCCGCAGGAGTTCACGTGGGACAACTTCGCGTTCGTGCTCACCGACGGCGGATTCGGCACATACCTGCGCAACTCGGCGATCGTGGCGCTGGTCACCGTGCTCGTGAGCGCGCTCGTGTGTCTGCTCGCCGCCGTCGCCGTCGCACGGTTCAAGTTCAAGTTCCGCACCACGATCCTGATGATGATCCTGATCGTGCAGATGGTGCCGCTCGAGGCGCTCGTCATCCCGCTGTTCCTGCAGGTCAAGAGCCTGGGGCTGCTCAACAGCATCCTCGGCCTGATGGTCGTCTACGTCGCACTGTCGCTCGCCTTCGGGATCTGGATGCTGCGCGGCTTCGTGGCCGCCGTCCCGGTCGAGCTCGAAGAGGCCGCGTACATCGACGGTGCGAGCTGGTGGCGCATGTTCCGCTCGGTGCTGCTGCCGCTCGTCATGCCCGGCCTCGTGGCGACCAGCATCTTCAGCTTCATCACGGCGTGGAACGAGTTCATCTTCGCGATGACGATCCTCGGCGCTCAGACCGACCAGTACACGGTCTCGATCGGTCTGAAGTCGTTCTTCGGACTGCACTCCAACGACTGGGGCAGCATCATGGCCGCGTCGACCATCATCACCGTCCCCGTCATGATCTTCTTCGTGCTAGTGCAGCGCAAGCTCGCCTCCGGCATGGTGGCAGGAGCGGTGAAGGGATGACCGACGACCTCGAACGTCTCGCGAACGGCGTGCTGTGGCCGGGCTTCTTCGGCACCGAAGCGCCCCAGTGGCTGCGTGACGAACTGCGTGAGGGCCTGGCCGGAGTCGTGTACTTCGGGCAGAACGTCGGCGAGGGGCTTCCGGCTCTCAGCGCCGCGATCCTCGACGCGAACCCCGACGCCCTGATCGGCATCGACGAAGAGGGCGGCAGCGTCACCCGGCTCGAGTCGGCCACCGGATCGACCGTCCCCGGAGCCGCCCAGCTCGGTCTGCTCGACGACCTCGTCGCCTCCGAGAAGACCGGTGCGGAGCTGGCCAGACGTGTGCGGGCGGTCGGCGCCAACGTGGTGCTCGGTCCGGTCGCCGACGTCAACACCGACCCCCGCAACCCGGTGATCGGCGTGCGGGCGTTCGGCGATGACGAGGCGCTGGTCTCCCGGCACGTGGTCGCGACGATCGACGGCATCCAGGACGGGGCGGTCGCCGCCTGCGTCAAGCACTTCCCCGGCCACGGCGACACCCACATGGATTCGCATCACTCGCTCCCCGAGATCACGCTCGATCTCGAGGAGTTCGAGCGGGTGCACCTGGAGCCCTTCCGTGCGGCGATCGACGCCGGAGTTGACGCCGTCATGACCGCGCACATCGTGGTCCCGGCGTGGGGGGAGCAGCCCGCGACGCTCAACCCGCGGGTGCTCGGCATGCTGCGCGACTGGGGCTACGAGGGCGTCATCATCACCGACGCGCTCGACATGGCCGCGATCCGAGAGACGGTGGGACTCGGTGGGGGAGCAGCCCTGGCACTCGCCGCCGGAGCAGACCTCCTCTGCATCGGGAACCCCACCAACCCCGGTGATGCCGCTCTTCCCGATCAGGATGAGCAGGACTTCCGTGCGGCCAGAGACGGCATCATCGCCGCGCTGCGTGACGGTTCGCTCTCCCGGGCGCGCGTCGAGGAGGCCGCCGGCCGGGTCGCGGCTCTCGCGACCAAGCTCCGTGCGGCAGCCGCTGCCGCCGACGAGGAGGAGCCGACGGACGACTTCGACGCGGCCGAGATCGTGCGCCGTGTGGTGACGATCTCCGGCGGCGCCCTCGAGACGGCATCCGAGCTCGCCGTGATCGATGCGCGTCGCCGATCGACGCTCGCCGTCGACAGCGCCGGTTCCTACGTCGCGAGCGCGCTCGCGGAGGAGGGGCTGCGCGTGCGCCTCGACGTGGCATCCGCACCGGAGTCCGAACAGGATCGTGTGCTCGACGAGGTCACCGCGGCGGCAGGGACCACCGTGCTCCTGATCGATCGGCCCGACACGGATGCCGCGCAGCGTGCGCTCGTCGAACGCGCTGCCGTGCGTGATCCCCGCGCTGTCGTCGTCAACGTGGGTCTTCCCACCGTGAGCCCGTTGCCGCTGCCGACCGTGGAGGTCGCCGCAGCCAGTAGGCTCGGTGCGCAGACGGCGCGTGAAGCACTCCTGGGGTGCTTCACTGTGCAGCAGAGGATGACCAGCGCCGGCTGAGACAGGGATCCCTCATGGACGATGACGTTCTCGCTCGGGTGCGACGCTCGCTCCCCAAGGTGAGCGCTGCCGAGGCGCGCGTCGCGGAGACGATCCTGGGAGACCCGACACTCGTCGTCGATCTGGCCATCAACGATCTCGCCCAGCTCTGCCACACCTCGCTCTCGACGGTCGCCCGCTATGCCCAGTCACTCGGGTACAGCGGATACCGCGAGCTGCGGGTGGCTGTGGCACGTGCGGTCACGCTGGAACAGGCGCAGCAGGCCCGGTTCGGTCTCGACACCACGGCGATCGACCCCGACGACGGTCCGACGGCGATCGCCGCCAAGCTCGCCGCGCAGGAGATCGACGCGATCGAGAAGACGGCGCTCGCCCTCGATGCGGTCGCCCTCGACAGGGTCGCGCGTGCGGTGGTCGACGCCCGTCACATCGATCTCTTCGGACAGGCGGCGTCATCACTGACGGCTCAGGATTTGCTGCTGAAACTGTCGCGCATCGGCTGCTCGGTCTCGCACTCGTCGGACCCGCACCTCGCGGTCACCACGGCCTCGCTGCGCACTGCGGACGATGTGGCGATCGCGTTCTCCCACGGCGGGGAGACGGCCGAGACTCTGCGCGCGCTCGAGGTCGCCCGCGATGCCGGCGCCCTCGCAGTGGCGGTCACCAGCGCCCCCGATTCGCCGTTGGCGCTGGCGGCGGATGTCGTGCTGCTCACGCATGCGCACGAATCCCCGTTCCGGATGGCCGCGATGTCGAGCCGCATCGCTCAGCTCGCCCTCGTCGACGTGCTGTTCGTGCGCGTCGTGCAGCACCGCGGCGAGCCGGTCGCGGTCTCGCTGCAACGGACCCACGACGCGGTCCCCGCGCGCCGCCGCACCTGACCTTCCGGATTCTCCGTCCGGCCGGGGCGTCAGTCGACGTGGTCGCGGGTGCTGACCAGCGCGCGCGTCGCGATGCGGTGTCCCCGCGCGAGGCTTCCCGTGAGCGACAGGCCGGTGAGGATGCCGGCGAGGAAGCCGGCCGCGAAGGCGTCTCCTGCTCCGATCGTCTCCACCACGGGGGCGTCGAGGGCGTCGCTGTCGGCGGTCTCCGTGCCGTCGAAGGCGACCGCACCATTCGGGTCGGTCACGAGCAGGTACCGCGGCCGGGGGAACAGCGAGCGCAGCCGGCGCGGGTCGCTCGTTCCGAACACCACCTCCGCATCGGTGCGGGTGCAGAACACGATGTCCGCGCGACCAGCGAAATCGGAGACCATCCTCCGACCCTCCTCTTCGCGGCCTCGCCAGAGCGCGGGTCGCCAGTTCAGGTCGAAGCTGAGCAGCCGGTCGGGGTGCCGTTGCGTGTAAAGGGCCTCCTGGGCAGCGAGCGCCGAGGCAGACAGCGCGGGGGTGATCCCCGAGGTGTGCACGAGCGCCGCTTCGGCGAGGAGAGCGGATGCCACGGGCGTGGTCAGGGTCTGGGGTGAGATCGCCGCAGCGGCCGAGCCGGCGCGGTAGTAGTGCATGGTTCCGTCGACCGCGCCGTCGTCTCGAGCCGAGAGCTCCTTCACATACAGGCCGGTGGGCGCATCTCCGTCGACCTCGACCGCGGAGTCGTCGACGCCGTGGTCGCGCAGCTCGGCGGTGAGGAAGCGTCCGAAGCCGTCGTCTCCCACCCGGGAGAGGACCGAGGTGCGGATGCCCGCCGATGCCAGGGCGATCGCGGTGTTCCACTCGGCCCCTGCCAGGGAGCGGTGGAAGGTCCGGCATCCCTCGAGAGGACCGGCGGTGGCGGCGACGAGGGCGACCATGCCCTCGCCGAAGCAGACGGCGAGCGGGGTGGTGTCGGGCACGATCTGGACACTACCGGATCGATGTCTGTCGCGCCGATATCGGATTGCAACCTGGATGCGTTTGGCATCTGAGGATCTGCTGGGTACCGTCGAGTCATCACCGTCCCCGAGGCGAAGAAGCCTCGGGACGCGCAATGAAGCGCCCGACAGGGAAGGTCACACAATGCACCAATCAGTCAAGCGTCGGCGAGGACTCATCGCCGTAACCGGAGCCACGATCGCGGCGCTCGCCCTCGCGGGCTGCGTCGCCAGCGAGCGTGGCGATGAAGGGTCCGAAGGCTCGGGCGACGTCGACGGGACATTCGTCTTCGCCGCCTCCTCCGACCCGGCGAGCCTCGACCCCGCCTTCGCTCAGGACGGCGAGAGCTTCCGCGTCTCGCGTCAGATCTTCGAAGGTCTCGTCGGCACCGAACCCGGCACCGCGGACCCTGCGCCGCTGCTCGCCGAGTCGTGGGAGTCGTCGGAGGACGGCATGTCCCACACCTTCGCGCTGAAGGAGGACGTCACATTCCAGGACGGAACGCCGTTCAACGCCGAAGCCGTCTGCGTGAACTTCGACCGCTGGTTCAACTGGACCGGCCTCGCCGCGTCCGAGGCGTTCGGCTACTACTACAACAAGCTCTTCAAGGGGTACGCCTCCAACCCGGCCGACGCCGTGTACAAGTCCTGCACCCCTGACGGCGACTACTCGGTCACGATCGACCTCAACAAGCCGTTCGCCGGCTTCGTCGCCTCCCTCTCGCTCCCGTCCTTCTCGATGCAGAGCCCTTCGGCGATGCAGGAGTTCGGTGCGGACGAGGTCAGCGGCTCGGCGGAGTCCCCGCAGCTGTCCGAGTACGCGATGGGTCACCCGGTCGGTACCGGTCCCTACGCGTTCGACGAGTGGGCACCGGGCGAGCAGGTCACGCTCAAGGCCTACGACGGCTACTGGGGCGACGCCGGACAGATCGACGAGATCATCTTCCGCACGATCGACGACCCGACCGCTCGCCGTCAGGCGCTCGAGTCCGGCTCGATCGACGGGTACGACCTCGTCGGACCGGCCGACACCAAGGCCCTCGAAGACGACGGCTTCACGATGGTCTCGCGCCCGCCGTTCACGATCCTCTACCTCGCCTTCAACCAGGCGGTCCCGGAGCTGCAGGACCCGAAGGTCCGTGAGGCTCTGTCCTACGCGGTCGACAAGGACGCGCTGATCAGCCAGGTGCTCCCTGAGGGCACCCAGAAGGCGATCGAGTTCGTGCCCGAGGTCGTCAACGGCTACAACCCCGATGTCACGACCTACGACTACGACCCGGAGAAGGCCAAGGCGCTGCTGGCCGAGGCCGGGTACACCGAGGCGAACCCGTTGAAGCTCACCTTCAACTACCCGGTCAACGTCTCGCGTCCCTACATGCCGGACCCCGAGCAGATCTTCACGGTGCTCTCGTCCCAGCTGTCCGAGGTCGGCGTCGAGACCACCCCGGTCTCGGAGGAGTGGGTCGAATACCTCGACCGCACCACCGGCACCGCGGATCACGGCATCCACCTGCTCGGCTGGACCGGCGACTACAACGACACCGACAACTTCGTCGGCGTCTTCTTCGGCCAGCAGAGCTCCGAGTGGGGCTTCGACAACCCCGAGCTGTTCCAGAAGCTGAACGAGGCGCGCGGCGTCTCCAACCTCGAGGAGCAGACGGCGCTGTACGAGGAGATCAACGAGATGGTCGCCCAGTTCATCCCTGGAGTCCCGCTCGCGCACCCGGCGCCGACCCTGGCGTTCGACCCGCGCGTGAAGAGCTACCCCGCCAGCCCGGTGAACGACGAGGTCTTCACGGACATCGTCCTCACCAAGTAGGCCTGACCACTTGATATGTCGACCCCCGGTCCCGCGCATTCGGCGGGACCGGGGGAACGGCGTACCTTCTGATCGACGGAGATCTTCGTGCTGCGCACCATCGGCAGGCGACTGCTGTTCCTCATTCCCACCCTGTTCGGGCTCAGCATCCTGCTGTTCGCCTGGGTCAGGGCCCTCCCCGGCGGCCCCGCGGTCGCCCTGCTCGGCGAGAAGGCCACGCCAGAGGCTGTCGCGAGAGTCAACGAGCTCTACGGCTTCGACAAGCCCCTCATCGAGCAGTACTTCATCTGGATCGGACGCCTTCTCCAGGGAGACTTCGGCACCTCGATCCAGACCAACAGGCCGGTGACGGAGGAGTTCCTCCGCCGGTTCCCCGCGACGCTGGAGCTGAGCGTCATGGCGCTCATCTTCGCCGTCGGCATCGGCATCCCGCTCGGGTACTGGGCGGCTCGCCGTCACGGCAAGTTCACCGACCATGCCTCGGTCGTGCTGAGCCTGATCGGCATCACCATCCCGGTGTTCTTCCTCGCGTTCATCCTGAAGTACGTCTTCGCGGTGCAGCTGGGATGGCTGCCTTCGGACGGACGCCAGAATCCACGAATAGATGCCACCCATCCCACCGGGTTCTATGTGTGGGACGGCATCATCACCGGAGAGTTCGATGCCGCATGGGATGCGATCCTGCATCTGATCCTGCCGGCGCTCGCACTGGGCACCATCCCACTCGCGATCATCGTCCGCATCACCAGGGCGAGTGTCCTGGAGGTGCAGAACGCGGACTACGTGCGCACGGGTCGGGCGAAGGGCGTCGGGTCGCCGACGCTGCGCAACCGCTTCATCCTGCGAAACGCCATGCTCCCGGTGATCACCACGATCGGCCTGCAGACGGGGCTGCTGATCTCGGGGGCGGTGCTCACCGAGACGGTGTTCGCCTTCCCTGGCATCGGCTCGTTCCTGGCGAGAGCCATCTTCACCAGGGACTTCCCCGTCCTCCAAGGGTTCATCATCTTCATCGCGATCGCATACGCGTTGATCAACCTGGCGGTGGACGTCTCCTACAGCTTCATCGATCCGAGAGTGAGGGTGCAGTGATGTCACTCCCCACCGTGCGAAAGGAGGCGGTCGTATGAGCATCGCCCTCCCGCCCGCCCAGGGCCCTTCGGCAGAGAGCGGCGGCAGCATCGACACCGTCGCGATCGCCCAGGCCGATCTGAAGAACGGTTCCGGCGGATTCTGGCGGGACGTGTTCCGTCGCCTCCGTCGCAATCCGACAGCGTGGATCGGCGCGGCCATCGTCTTGGCGTTCCTGCTCATCGCAGTCCTCGCGCCCCTGCTCGCTCCCTTTCCGGAGACGGCGCTGCCGGGTGCGAAGTACATCACGCCCACCTACATCCCGGGTCCGGGAGAGCTGCCGCAGTTCCCTCTGGGCCTGGACCGCTTCGGCGGCGACGTGCTGTCCAAGCTCATCTGGGGCGCGCAGGCGTCGCTCATGATCGGCGTCATCTCCACCGCGATGGGTCTGGTCGGGGGCATGATCCTCGGCCTGCTCGCCGGTACGTTCGGCGGATGGGTGGACACCCTCATCATGCGCATCGTCGACATCATCCTGTCGGTGCCGAATCTTCTGCTCGCGGTGTCGATCGCCGCGATCCTCGGTCAGACCCCGTTCGCGATCATGATCGCGATCGGTGCATCGCAGGTGCCGATCTTCGCTCGCCTCCTGCGCGCGTCGATGCTGCAGCAGCGGTCGAGCGACTACGTGCTCTCCGCGCAGACCCTCGGTCTCGGTCGCGGCAAGATCACCATGTCGCATGTGCTGCCCAACGCCATCGGTCCGGTGATCGTGCAGGGGACCCTGACGCTGGCGACCGCCGTCATCGATGCGGCGGCCCTGTCGTTCCTCGGCCTCGGCGGCGGACGTCCGGAGACGGCGGAGTGGGGCCGCATGCTCACCTACGCGCAGTCCGAGCTGGCCATCGCGCCGTGGCTCGCCTTCCTTCCCGGTATCTGCATCGCGGTCACCGCGCTCGGCTTCACCCTGCTGGGTGAGGCGCTGCGCGAGGCGATGGATCCCCGGACGAGGGCACGATGAACGCGCGGGAAGACGGCGCCGTGAGCGCCGCGAAGGAGAAGCAGATGTCGACCGAACCGCTGTTGTCGGTCCAGGGGCTGGCCGTGGACTTCGCCACCATGGACGGTGTCGTGCACGCCGTGGAGGGCGTGGACCTCGAGATCCGCCCCGGCGAGACCGTCGCGATCGTGGGGGAGTCCGGCTCGGGCAAATCCACCACCGCGATGGCGATCATCGGGCTGCTCGCCGGGGGCGGCAAGATCGCCTCCGGCAGCATCCGCCTCGACGGGAAGGAGATCTCGCGTGCGTCGGAGCATGAGATGCGCGCGATCCGCGGTCGTGACATCGGTCTCGTGCCGCAGGACCCGATGTCCAACCTGAACCCGGTCGCGAAGATCGGCACCCAGGTGGCGGAGACGCTGCTCGCGCACGGCCTCGCCACACGGCAGAACGTGCAGACCAAGGTGGTCGAGGCCCTGACCGCCGCGGGCCTTCCCGACCCGGCGCGACGTGCGAAGCAGTATCCGCACGAGTTCTCCGGCGGCATGCGTCAGCGCGCGCTCATCGCGATCGGGCTGGCGTGCAAGCCCCGACTGCTGATCGCCGACGAGCCCACGAGCGCCCTCGACGTCACGGTGCAGCAGACGATCCTCGACCAGATCGGACAGATGACTCGCGAGCTGGGAACGGCCGTGCTGCTCATCACACACGACCTGGGGCTCGCGGCAGAGCGTGCCGAGCGGGTGATCGTTATGCATCGCGGCAAGGTGGTCGAGCAGGGCGATGCCCGGCAGATCCTGGAGGACCCGCAGCATCCGTACACGCAGTCGCTCGTGAAGGCGGCCCCCTCGGTCGCCGCGGCCCGCCTGCAGCCGGAGGCGTTCCGTGTGCAGGAGAGGGCAGCGGAGGCGAGCACCGTCGCCGAGACGGCTCCCGCCGACAACATCGTCGAGATCGAGAACCTCACCAAGGTGTATCCGGTGCGCGGACGCGGGGAGGACTTCGTAGCCGTCGACGACGTGTCGCTGGTGATCCCGCGCGGCGAGACCGTGGCGATCGTGGGCGAGTCCGGCTCGGGCAAGACCACGACGGCACGGATGCTGCTCAAGGTGATCGAGCCGACCAGCGGGCTGATCCGCTACGAGGGCAAGGACATCGCGTCGCTGACTCGGGCGGAGACGAAGGAGTTCCGGCAGCAGGTGCAGCCGATCTTCCAGGATCCGTACTCGAGCCTGAACCCGATGTTCACGATCGAGCGCCTGATCGCCGAACCGTTGGAGTTCTACAAGAGGGGAAGTGGCGCCGACCGACGCAGGCGCGTGCGTCAGCTGCTGGATGACGTGGCTCTGCCGCAGTCGATGCTGCGTCGGTACCCGTCCGAGCTGTCCGGTGGGCAGCGGCAGCGCGTCGCGATCGCCCGTGCCCTCGCCCTCTCGCCCGATCTGATCGTGTGCGACGAACCGGTGTCGGCGCTCGATGTGCTCGTGCAGGACCAGATCCTGAAGCTGCTCGGCGACCTGCAGAGCGAGTACGGGTTGAGCTATCTGTTCATCTCGCACGACCTCGCGGTGGTGCGACTGATCAGCGACTACGTGTGCGTGATGAAGGACGGCAAGCTCGTCGAGGCCGCCACCTCGGAGGAGATCTTCACGAACCCCCGCGACCCGTACACCCGGCGTCTGCTGGCGTCGATTCCCGGCAACGAGCTGGGCATCGCCTCCTGACGACGGTCGTCCGCCGAGACCCACCCCGCTCGTCGAGACCCATCTCCGCAGTCGTCTGCGGGGGTGGGTCTCGACACAGAAGGTGGGTCTCGGCGTCCCCGCAGGGGCACTCATACCGCAGCTTCCGAGATTGGTCAAGGACTGCGCTTGCCATGTCGCATAATCGTGCGTATAGTAGGTAGTTGCGCTCGCTTCTCCCTGCCCTCATATGGTGGTCGGCATCTGTTGAGTTCCCGGGCGCACACTCCACCTGACGACAAAGGAATCGAGAAGCCCTGCGGGGCTCACGGAGGTTATTCCCTTGGCTGCTGCTCGCAACGCATCCACATCCACCACCACCAAGAACGGACGCGGAGCATCCCGTCTTTCGTTCGCCAAGATCTCCGACACGCTGACGGTCCCTGACCTTCTCGCCCTGCAGACCGAATCCTTCGGTTGGCTGGTCGGCAACGACGCCTGGAAGGCGCGCGTGGCCGAGGCCAAGAAGCAGGGTCGCACCGACGTCAACGAGAACAGCGGTCTGGGCGAGATCTTCGAGGAGATCTCTCCTATCGAGGACCTCGGCGAGACGATGCAGCTGTCGTTCACGAACCCCTACCTCGAGCCGGAGAAGTACTCGATCGAGGAGTGCAAGGAGCGTGGCAAGACCTACGCCGCTCCGCTGTACGTCGAGGCCGAGTTCATGAACCACCTCACGGGTGAGATCAAGACCCAGACGGTCTTCATGGGCGACTTCCCGCTGCAGACCGACAAGGGCACGTTCATCATCAACGGCTCTGAGCGAGTCGTCGTGTCGCAGCTCGTGCGCTCGCCGGGTGTCTACTTCGACAAGACCCCCGACAAGACGAGTGACAAGGACATCGTGTCGGCTCGCGTCATCCCGAGCCGTGGAGCATGGCTCGAGTTCGAGATCGACAAGCGCGACCAGGTGGGCGTGCGCGTCGACCGCAAGCGCAAGCAGTCGGTCACGGTCTTCCTCAAGGCGCTGGGCATGACCAGCGAGGAGATCCTCGCCGAGTTCGCCGGCTACACCTCGATCGAGGAGACGCTCGCGAAGGACACGATCGTCACCAAGGAAGATGCGCTCCGCGACATCTACCGCAAGCTCCGTCCGGGCGAGCAGGTCGCTGCCGAGGCCGCGCGCGCGCTGCTGGACAACTTCTACTTCAACCCGAAGCGCTACGACCTGGCCAAGGTCGGTCGCTACAAGATCAACCACAAGCTGGGCCTGGACCAGCCGCTGAACTCTTCGGTGCTGACCGTCGAGGACATCGTGGCCACGATCAAGTACCTCGTGCGTCTGCACGCCGGTACCGAGGAGACCTTCACGGGCATCCGCGGTGGCAAGAAGGCCGAGATCCGTCTCGCGACCGACGACATCGACAACTTCGGCAACCGTCGCATCCGCGCGGTCGGCGAGCTGATCCAGAACCAGGTCCGCACCGGTCTGTCCCGCATGGAGCGCGTCGTCCGCGAGCGCATGACCACGCAGGACATCGAGGCGATCACCCCGCAGACCCTGATCAACGTGCGCCCCGTCGTCGCCGCGATCAAGGAGTTCTTCGGAACGTCGCAGCTGTCGCAGTTCATGGACCAGAACAACCCGCTCGCGGGTCTGACGAACAAGCGTCGTCTGTCCGCGCTCGGCCCCGGTGGTCTCTCGCGTGACCGCGCCGGCGTCGAGGTCCGTGACGTCCACCCCTCGCACTACGGCCGCATGTGCCCGATCGAGACGCCTGAAGGCCCGAACATCGGTCTGATCGGTGCTCTCGCGACCTTCGCGCGCATCAACTCGTTCGGTTTCATCGAGACCCCGTACCGCAAGGTCGAGGGTGGCGTCGTCACCGACCAGATCGACTACCTGACCGCTTCCGAAGAGGTCGACTTCAACATCGCGCAGGCCAACGCCCCGCTCGATGCCAAGGGTCGCTTCATCGAGAGCCACGTCCTGGCCCGTCCCAAGGGCGGTAGCGGTGAGGTCGACATGTTCCTCCCGGAGGACATCGGCTACATCGACGTCTCGCCGCGCCAGATGGTGTCGGTCGCGACCTCGCTCGTGCCCTTCCTCGAGCACGACGACGCACAGCGCGCCCTCATGGGTGCCAACATGCAGCGTCAGGCTGTGCCGCTGCTTCGCAGCGACTCGCCGCTCGTCGGAACCGGTATGGAGGGCTACACGGCCATCGACGCCGGTGACGTCATCACCGCCGAGAAGGCCGGTGTCGTCTCCGAGGTCTCCGCAGACCGCGTCGTCGTCATGCTCGACGAGGGCGGAACGCAGGAGTACCACCTCCGCAAGTTCGACCGCTCGAACCAGGGCACGTCGTACAACCAGAAGGTCGTCGTCAACGCCGGTGAGCGCGTCGAGGTCGGAGAGGTCATCGCCGATGGCCCCGCCACCGAGAACGGTGAGCTGGCCCTCGGAAAGAACCTCCTCGTCGCCTTCATGACGTGGGAGGGCTACAACTTCGAGGACGCGATCATCCTGAGCCAGGACCTGGTGAAGGACGACACCCTCTCCTCGATCCACATCGAGGAGTACGAGGTCGATGCTCGCGACACCAAGCTCGGCAAGGAGGAGATCACCCGTGACCTCCCCAACGTCAGCCCGGAGCTGCTGAAGGACCTCGACGAGCGCGGCATCATCCGCATCGGTGCCGAGGTCCGCCCCGGCGACATCCTCGTCGGCAAGGTCACGCCGAAGGGTGAGACCGAGCTGTCGGCCGAGGAGCGTCTGCTCCGCGCGATCTTCAACGAGAAGAGCCGCGAGGTCCGCGACACGTCCCTGAAGGTGCCTCACGGCGAGCAGGGCACGATCATCGCGGTCAAGGAGTTCAACGCCGAGGACGGCGACGACGAGCTCGGCTCTGGCGTCAACCGCCGCGTCGTGGTCTACATCGCCCAGAAGCGCAAGATCACCGAGGGTGACAAGCTCGCCGGCCGTCACGGCAACAAGGGTGTCATCGCGAAGATCCTCCCGATCGAGGACATGCCGTTCATGGCGGACGGCACCCCGGTCGACATCGTGCTCAACCCGCTCGGTATCCCCGGTCGAATGAACTTCGGTCAGGTCCTCGAGACCCACCTCGGGTGGATCGCGAAGCAGGGCTGGAAGGTCGAGGGCACCCCGGAGTGGGCATCCCGTCTGCCGGAGCAGGCCTTCGAGGCAGCTCCCGGCACGAAGGTCGCCACCCCGGTGTTCGACGGTGCGAGCGAGGAGGAGATCGCAGGTCTCCTCGACGCGACCATCCCGACCCGCGACGGTGTGCGTCTGATCGACTCCACCGGAAAGGCCCAGATGTTCGACGGCCGCTCCGGCGAGCCGTTCCCGGCGCCGATCTCGGTGGGCTACATGTACATCCTGAAGCTGCACCACCTGGTCGACGACAAGATCCACGCACGCTCCACGGGTCCGTACTCGATGATCACCCAGCAGCCGCTCGGTGGTAAGGCGCAGTTCGGTGGACAGCGCTTCGGTGAGATGGAGGTGTGGGCCCTCGAGGCCTACGGCGCCGCATACGCGCTCCAGGAGCTCCTCACGATCAAGTCCGACGACATCCTCGGCCGCGTCAAGGTGTACGAGGCGATCGTCAAGGGCGAGAACATCCAGGAGCCCGGCATCCCCGAGTCCTTCAAGGTGCTCATGAAGGAGATGCAGTCGCTCTGCCTGAACGTCGAGGTCCTCTCGGCCGACGGCACGCTGGTGAACCTCCGCGACACCGACGATGAGGCGTTCCGCGCCGCAGAAGAGCTCGGTATCAACATCTCCAGCCGCTTCGAGGCCGCCTCGATCGACGAGATCTAATCCGCAGGTGTGCCCGGGATCCAACTCCCGGGCACACCCCAGCAGACTTCTCAAAAAGAATTTCCGACACAGGAGAACTAGTGCTCGAGTCCACAACTTTCGATGAGCTTCGCATCGGCCTGGCGACCGCAGACCACATCCGCGCGTGGTCCTACGGCGAGGTCAAGAAGCCCGAAACCATCAACTACCGCACCCTGAAGCCGGAGAAGGATGGTCTCTTCGGAGAGCAGATCTTCGGCCCGTCCCGCGACTGGGAGTGCGCCTGCGGCAAGTACAAGCGTGTCCGCTTCAAGGGCATCGTCTGCGAGCGCTGCGGCGTGGAGGTCACCAAGAGCTCCGTCCGTCGTGAGCGCATGGGTCACATCGAGCTCGCCGCTCCCGTCACCCACATCTGGTACTTCAAGGGCGTGCCCTCGCGTCTGGGCTACCTGCTCGACATGGCGCCGAAGGACCTCGAGAAGGTCATCTACTTCGCCGCCTACATGGTCATCTCGGTCGACGAGGAAGCTCGTCACCGCGACCTGGGCACGCAGGAGAACAACATCCGTCTCGAGCTGAAGACGCTCGGCGACCGCCGCGATTCCAAGATCGCGGAGCGCCTGGCCAAGCTGGAGGAGGAGCTCGCCGCTCTCGAGGCGGAGGGTGCCAAGGCCGACGCCAAGAAGAAGGTCAAGGACGCCGCCGAGAAGGAGATGTCGCTCATCCGCAAGGGTGCCGACGAGGCGATCCTGAAGCTGGAGCGCGTGTGGGAGGACTTCCGCACCCTCGAGGTCGGCGCCCTGCGCCCGGAGGACGACGTCTTCCACGAGCTGCAGGACCGGTTCGGACAGTACTTCGAGGCCTACATGGGTGCCGAGTCGATCCAGCGCCGCCTTGCGGCCTTCGACCTCGTCGCCGAGGCGGAGAACCTGCGTCTGCAGATCTCCGAGGGCAAGGGCCAGCGCAAGATCCGTGCGATCAAGCGCCTCAAGGTCGTCAGCTCGTTCCTCGAGACCGGCATGAGCCCGGCCGCGATGGTCCTCGACGTCGTCCCGGTGATCCCGCCGGAGCTGCGCCCGATGGTCCAGCTCGACGGTGGCCGCTTCGCGACCAGTGACCTGAACGACCTGTACCGTCGCGTGATCAACCGCAACAACCGTCTTCGTCGTCTGATCGACCTCGGTGCCCCCGAGATCATCGTCAACAACGAGAAGCGCATGCTGCAGGAGGCCGTCGACGCACTGTTCGACAACGGTCGCCGTGGTCGCCCCGTCACCGGTACCGGCAACCGTGCCCTGAAGTCCCTCAGCGACATGCTGAAGGGTAAGCAGGGTCGTTTCCGCCAGAACCTGCTCGGAAAGCGTGTCGACTACTCTGGCCGTTCGGTCATCATCGTCGGGCCGCAGCTGAAGCTGCACCAGTGCGGTCTGCCCAAGCAGATGGCTCTGGAGCTCTTCAAGCCGTTCGTCATCAAGCGCCTGATCGACCTCGGTCACTCGCAGAACATCAAGGCGGCCAAGCGCGCCGTCGAGCGCACCCGTCCCGAGGTCTGGGACGTGCTCGAGGAGATCATCCGTGAGCGTCCGGTTCTGCTGAACCGTGCACCCACGCTGCACCGCCTCGGCATCCAGGCGTTCGAGCCTCAGCTCGTCGAGGGCAAGGCCATCCAGCTGCACCCGCTCGTCTGCGCGGCGTTCAACGCCGACTTCGACGGTGACCAGATGGCTGTCCACCTGCCGCTGTCGGTCGAGGCTCAGGCCGAGGCACGTGTGCTGATGCTCGCGTCGAACAACATCCTGAAGCCGTCTGACGGTCGTCCGGTCACCCTGCCTTCGCAGGACATGATCATCGGCCTCCACCACCTGACCACGGTCAAGGAGGGTGCAGCCGGCGAGGGACGTGCGTTCGGTTCTGTGGGCGAGGCGATCCTGGCCAAGGACGAGGGTTCCCTCGACCTGCAGGCGAAGATCCGCATCCGCATCCCCGGTCTGACCTTCCTCGAGGGCGAAGCTCCCGAGGGCTACGAGCGTCACGGTCTCGTCGACGCCTCGCTGGGTCAGGCGATCTTCAACGACACGCTGCCCAAGGGCTACCCGTTCGTCCGCGAGCAGGCTGACAAGAACAAGCTGTCGCAGATCGTCAACAAGCTGGCCGAGGAGTACCCCAAGGTCGAGACGGCTGCGTCGCTGGACCGCATCAAGGACGCCGGTTTCTACTGGGCCACGCGCTCCGGTGTGACCGTCGCCCTGAGCGACATCCTCACCCCGCCGAACAAGGCGGAGATCGTCGCCGGCTACGAGAAGCAGGCCGCGAAGGTCCAGTCGCAGTACGAGAAGGGTCTGACGACCGACTCCGAGCGTCGCCAGGAGCTCATCAAGATCTGGACCGAGGCCACCGACGAGGTTCAGGCCGCCATGAAGGCGAACTTCCCCGAGGACAACACCATCAACCGCATGGTGTCGTCGGGTGCTCGTGGTAACTGGCTGCAGATCCGGAACATCGCCGGTATGCGTGGTCTGGTGAACAACCCCAAGGGTGAGATCATCCCGCGTCCGATCATCTCCTCGTACCGCGAGGGTCTGTCGGTTGCGGAGTACTTCATCGCGACGCACGGTACCCGTAAGGGTCTGGCCGACACCGCTCTGCGTACCGCCGACTCGGGTTACCTGACCCGTCGTCTGGTGGACGTCTCGCAGGACGTCATCATCCGCGAAGAGGACTGTGGCACGTCGAAGGGCCTCGAGCTCCCGATCGCCGCTCCGAACTCGCAGGGTGAGCTCGTGCGCGACGCGAACGTCGAGAACTCGGTGTTCGCTCGTACGCTGGCCTCCGACGTCGTGAACGAGTCGGGCGAGGTTCTCGCCTCGGCCGGTGACGACGTGGGTGACGTGCTGATCGACAAGCTCGTCGGACTCGGTGTCGAGAGCATCAAGGTGCGCTCGGTCCTGACCTGCGACTCGGCTGTCGGTGTCTGCGCGCAGTGCTACGGCCGTTCGCTCGCGACCGGCAAGACGGTCGACATCGGAGAGGCCGTCGGCATCATCGCGGCCCAGTCGATCGGTGAGCCCGGTACCCAGCTGACGATGCGTACCTTCCACACGGGTGGTTCGGCATCGGCGGATGACATCACGCAGGGTCTTCCCCGTGTGCAGGAGCTCTTCGAAGCGCGTACCCCCAAGGGCGCGTCGCCGATCGCCGAGGCCGATGGCCGCATCACGATCGACGAGACCGACAAGGGCAAGAAGGTCATCCTCACGCCCGACAGCGGTGACGAGCCGGTCATCTACCCGGTGCTGAAGCGTGCGACGCTTCTCGTCGAGGACGGGCAGCACGTCACGGTCGGTCAGCCGATCCTGGTGGGCACGCTCGACCCCAAGGAGATCATGCGCGTCATGGGTGCTCGCGAGGTGCAGCGTTACCTCGTCGGCGGCGTCCAGGGCGTGTACCGCTCGCAGGGTGTGCCGATCCACGACAAGCACATCGAGGTCATCGTCCGTCAGATGCTCCGCAAGGTCACCGTCGTCGATCACGCCGACACGAACCTGCTGCCGGGTGAGATGGTCGACCTCAAGCGCTACCAGTCGATCAACCGCGAGACAGTGGCAGAGGGCAAGCGCCCCGCGTCGGGCCGTCCGGAGCTGATGGGTATCACGAAGGCGTCGCTCGCGACCGAGTCGTGGCTGTCGGCCGCCTCCTTCCAGGAGACGACCCGCGTGCTCACCGAGGCTGCGATGCAGGGCAAGCGTGACCCGCTGGTCGGTCTCAAGGAGAACGTCATCATCGGTAAGCTCATCCCCGCCGGAACCGGTCTCTCGAAGTACCGCGACGTCACGGTCGAGGCCACCGAGGAAGCCAAGAGCGAGCGCTACCCGAACCGGATCTTCGCATCCGACGGCGCGTACGCTGACGGTGACTTCGGCTACGTCGACTTCGACGCGTTCTCGACGGACGACATCACCCCCGGCACTTACAACTGATTGAGTGCTGAGTGACTGAGAAGGCCCCAGGCGATTCGCCTGGGGCCTTCTTCGTGCCCTGGTGCAGTCGCGTGGCGCCTGGTAGCCGCGCGGTGGACGCGGTCAGCCGAAGAGGTGCTCCACGATGCTCGAGGTGTACCCGCTCGGCGCCAGGTTCGAGTAGCGCGTGTCGATGAGCACATCCTCCCGCCAGAAGAGGGTGCGGCCGTCGGTCACCGGGTACTGCGCATTGGGCCAGGTCTTCTCGCAGCGCGTGCCGCCGTCCGGGGTGAAGCAGGAGAAGCCCTCATCGTTCGCGAGAGCGTTCAACATGTCGAGCGCGGGTCCGCGGTTCATCCGGGAGATCGTGGTCGTGAGACCGGTCGTGTCGGCGCCGGGGTCGGCCCAGATGCACGTCAGAGTGCCGTCGGAGCCCACACCGGAAGGGCCGAAGGCGGCGTCGTTGAGCGGTGTCTCCCCGAGTTCGGCCAGGACGGCGTCCGACAGGATCGCACGGCAGTCGGTCGGGAGCGCGACGGGTGCGCTGGTCGGCGTGGGGCTGGGCGACGGCGAGCCGGTCTGCTCGGGGTCGGCCGTCTCGCTCCCTGCCGGGCTCGGCGAAGCGCTCGCGCCGCCCGTCTGCGGGGTGCAGGCGGTCAGTGCGACGAGGAGGAGGAGTGCCGCGGCAGCGCCGGTGAGTCGGGGCTTCATGGCCACACCGTACTGCGCATCGGTGTCGGGATGGCAGAGGATCGCGGTGTTGCCGTCGGCTCCCCGTGCCGCGATAGTGTCGGCGGGTGAGCAACCAGACTTCTTCCGCCGGTTCCGTGGTCGTGATCGGCGACGCCTTGATCGATGAGATCCGCGACGATTCGGGGGTGCGCGAGCTCGTCGGCGGTGCCGCACTCAACGTCGCCGTCGGACTGCGGCGCCTGGGAGTCGTGACGACGCTGATCGCGATGGTGGGAGATGACGAGGCCGGCGCGCACATCCGCGAGTACCTTTCCGACCACGGCGTGCGGCTGATCGGGAGTGAGGCCCCGCTCGGGTCCTCGCGGGCGATGGTGCAACGGGCGGCGAACGGTGAGCCGCAGTACGTCTTCAACGACGCCGCACAGAAGCGCAGCATCCTGTACTCCGACGAGGCTCGACAGGCGATCGCCGACGCCGGGCTCGTCGCGATCAGCTGCTTCCCGTTCGACGAGCCGGTCGAGGTCGACGCCCTGACCGATGCCCTGGCGGGTGCGCGCGTTGCCGTCGACCCCAACCCGCGCACCGGAATGCTCAGCGACCGTGAGGAGTTCGTCCGCGGCTTCGAGCGGCTCGCGGCTTCGGCCGCCATCGTCAAAGTCGGCGCGGATGACGCGACGATCCTCTACGACGGCGACCTCGACGCCCTGCGCGCCCGTCTGCGGGCCCTCGGCGCTGCTGCCGTCCTCGCGACCGCGGGTGCCGACGGCGCCACCATCGATGCGGATGCCGGCATCGTCTCGGCTCCCATCGCGCAGCTTCCCGGTGTCGTGATCGACACCGTCGGCGCGGGGGACGCGACTCTCGCGGCGGTTTCGGAGGGCCTGGTCGCAGCGTCTCCGTCCGACCTGGGGGAGTGGCGTGCACTGCTGCTGCGCGCGATGGACGTCGCCGCCGCGACCTGTCGCGCCGAGGGTGGTCTGCTGCGGACACCCGAGTCGCTGGAGGACTCCAGGCGCGGCGCGAACGGCAGCTGACCGTTCGATTTCTTGCACCCGCCTCCGGCAGGTATGCTTGTCTCTCGTGCCCCCGGTTGGCTGTCCAAGTCGGACGGGTGCGCTCTGGCGAGTTACCCAAGCGGCCAAAGGGATCTGACTGTAAATCAGACTGCTCAGCATTCGGGGGTTCGAATCCCTCACTCGCCACCACCACATCCGCGGAACTCGAAGGCCCACGCGATTACCGCGGGGGCCTTCTCTCGTCACCGTGGCCCTCACGATGAATAGGGTGGTCACATGCCAATGACGACTTGTGCTCGCCTCGACCTCCGAGATCGTTCGTGACCACGCCCGCGGGTTGGTATGTCGACGACAAGGGCGCGACCCGGTGGTGGGACGGTTCCCGGTGGGGTGAGGACTCTCCGGTCGCAGCGCCATCGACGGAGTTCCCATCGGTCCCGGAGGGGACGAGCACGACCACGGTATGGGTGTGGCCGGGTGTCGCTGGCTTCACGGATCCAGTCGCGCAATTGCGAGATCCGTCGGCCGCACGGCGAGCCGGACAGACGCGCGGCAAGCTCCCGCTGCGCGACTGGGTGGTGTCGGTGGAGAAGAACTCACTGCTCGGATGTCAGACTCTCGAGCCCCGCTGAGCGACATGCGTCGATGGAGTGGTGTTTGCGCGAGACGGAAAATCCTGACAGACATTTTTCTGATCGACGCGACAGGCGCAGAGAGAAGCGGTGACGGCGGCTGCGGCGACGGCAGCACGGCGCCCGCTCATCGTCCGCATTTGGCCGCAGGAATACGCCGAAGTGAGGGCAGGAAAGATGTGTGTCAGGTGTTCCTTGTGCCTGCAAAAGGCCACCACCGTGTCCTCCGAAAGGGGGACAGACACTCCGAAACGCTGTCTTTCACACTCAGGGGGAACCGAGGTGAAACTGGTCAATACTGATCCAGGCCTCGCATCCATGAGGAGAGAAAATGAAGTTGAGCACGAAGAAGCGCTTGGCGAAGTTCGCCGCCGCGACGGCAGTGTCCGCCGCCCTGATCGTCACGCCGTCGGTTGCGGCGATGGCCGACGCCACGGCGACGTACACGACAGGCGGCCAGGCGCGCGCCACCGCGTACTGGAATGCATCCTCGGACACGATGTCCAGCACCGACCGTTACAACGACGGGTGGGGCTCCCGCACCGCGTACAACCTCCGTGGCAATACCAGCAACCAGTACGTTGACAACATCAAGGGCGCCGGCACGACCGAGTCGCGCACCCTGTGGGTGCTTCCTGGCTGGGAGTTCCGCGTCCAGGCGTGCTCCATCAACAACGGCACGCAGCTCGGCTGCGGGTCCTGGTCGGGGTTCTCGGGAGTCTGACCCACGCGTGAGACCGGGCCTACTGCGTGCCCGGTCTCACGTCCCCACCGTCTCGAGATTAGGAACGCCCCGAACCCATGAAACGCCTCGCGCCCACACTGCCCCTGCTCGCCATTGCCGCACTCGTCATCTCGGGATGCTCCAACGCGTCGTCGGAAGAGGGATGGACCACCCCGGACCTTCCTGCAGAACTCTCCGCGACGCAGGCGCTCGCAGCGTTGCCGTTCGATTCGTTCGCGATGAGCAACTCCGAACGTGAGCAGCTGCAACAGGGCACGGCCGCTCTACTGAACCGGTGCATCGCCGACTTCGGTCTCTCTGCGACGTTCAGCGGCGACTACATCCAGCAGCTGAGTGAAGATCCGGACGTGCCTCTCATCTACCAATGGGGAGGCAGGCTCGGTACTCTCCCGCGTGACCAGGCCGAAGAGTACGGCTACGCAGCACCTCCCGGAGGCGAGTGGTCGAATGGGGCCGGCATCTACCTGTCCAGCGCGGAGAACTTGAACCCGGTTATGCCGAGCGATCCGACGGAGGCCGCGCAGCTGGCGGCGGTGATGTACGGCCCCGAGCAAGGAATGATCCCCGGCGAGGGGGGCGATGACCAGGTACTTTCCTCAGAGCTCATCCCGACAGACGTCGAAGGCAATGCGCCATCCGCGAAGGGGTGCTACGGAGTCGTCGAAGACGAGATCGGAGTTCCGTTCGTCGACCTCCGCGACCTGACGTCCGACGTCTACGGCCTCACGTTCAGTCACGATGCGGTGAAAGAGAAAGCCAGCGCCTGGTCGGCATGCATGAAGGATGCCGGCTTCGATTACGCACGCTTCGAGGAAGCTCCGACTGCGAATGCGGGCGCGATCAGCGCGGACACTATCGCCGTGGCCTTGGCAGATGTCGAGTGCACGAAGGAAAGCCGCTGGCCGGACACTTTCTACTACGTCCTCGCCGACTACGAGCAGCAAGCGATAGACAAGCAGCCGGACACGTTCCAATCAGCGCTGGACGGAGAGCGGAAGCGACTCGAGGCCGTGAACACACTCCTGGGCAAATAGAGACGATGGACGACAAGCCCCGGATGACGCCGACACGTCGAGTAGGCACCCTGATCCTCGTCACAGCTCTCGTATCTGCGGCCATCGGGGGTGCGGCCGGCTTCTTCGTGCGCTCGCCCGCACAAGTTGCGGCGGATGCTGCCCCGCCCGCGCACAGTGAGCTGACCGTTGCCGTCGAAGAGGGCACTATCACCGACCCGCTTCTCCTGTCCGGAGTCGTTGCTCTCGGCAGCGTGACCGACCTCACGCCAAACGGGGGAGGTGTTGTCACAGGTCTGCCGGTAGCCCTCGGAGCGCAGTTCACCGCCGGTACCGTCATCGCCGAGGTGAACGACAGGCCCGTGATCTACCTGCAAGGCTCTATACCGCTGCTGCGGGACCTGCGCCCCGGGGACAAGGGTGAGGATGTTCGGCGCCTGCAGGAAGGGCTGCGTCCGTGGCTGAGCGGCGAGCCCGATGGCACGTGGGGGACGGCGACGACCCGTGCTCTGCAGGCCCTCTACAAAGCTGCAGGGTATGTGGCTCCTGTGGACAGCGCCGCTCTCCAGGCGGAGCTCGTATTCGGCGCCGCGGCCACGGCTACGGTTCTCAGTGTCGCGTCCCCGCTCGGAGGAGCGGTCGAGAGTCCGCTGATTCGGGCGACCACATCCGATCCGACAGTGATAGCAGAAGTCGCCGATGCGACGTCGCAGCTTGTTCACATCGGTGACCGCGTATCCGTGACAGGCAGTGCCATCGGCGGTGCGCAGGACGGCACGATCACCGCGGTGGGCGGCTTGGTCACGGGAGACGATGGAGTCAGCCGGGCCACCGTCACAGTCCAGCCGGATGTTGCGTTGCCAGCCGCGGCTATTGACCGAAAGGTGGAGATCACCGTCTTGACCGGCGCGGACGCTGAGGTCGGTCTCATCGTTCCGCTCTCCGCTATCCGCTCGAACGCGACCGGCGGAACATATGTACTGCACGTGCACGGGGAGAACCCTCATCGCGTCATGGTGACTGTCGAAGAGACGGGAGGCGGACAGGCGCGAGTGACCGCCAGCGACGGAGATCTCGCTGTCGGTGACCTGGTCGTGCTGGGCGTGCAATGACAGCTGTCGTCGAACTGCGAGACGTCTCGCGTGTCTACCCTGGGCCACCCGAGGTGCACGCGCTGGTAACGTCCTCCGTCACCATCGATGAAGGCGATTTCGTCACCATCGTCGGCCCGTCCGGCTCTGGGAAATCGACTCTTCTGAACCTTCTCGGCCTTCTCGACAAGCCGACGGCGGGAACCTACGCGTTGAGAGGCCAGGACGTCACGCCGCTTTCGGAAAACGAGCGGGCGCGTGTGCGGGGCACCGACATCGGGTTCGTCTTCCAGTCCTTCCACCTGCTCGAACAACGCACCTGCTTAGAGAACGTGATGCTCAGCGACCTGTACAACGGAACGACGGAGCGAGAGTCTCGCGCTCGCGCATACGAGGCGTTGGAGGCAGTCGGACTCGGGGCTTTCGACCGCCGGCTGCCGACCGAACTCTCGGGCGGACAGCAACAACGAGTAGCCATCGCCCGAGCGTTGGCATCCGACCCCGCGGTGCTGTTGTGCGATGAACCGACCGGAAACCTGGATAGCGTAACCGCATCGGCCATCCTCACCCTCTTCGACGACCTCAACGCCGTCGGCCGCACGGTCGTGCTCATCACCCACGACGCCGACGTCGCCCGCCACGGCAATCGAACACTGCACATGCTTGATGGCGCGTTGAGCGAGGAGTCATGACCCGTCACCCGGTGCGCAGGCGGTTGCTCAACGAGGCGATGGCCGGTGTTGTGCAACGCTCGTCTCGCTCGGGGATGACGATTGTCGGAATCGCGATCGGCGTCGCGTCCTTCGTGGCGGTGCTCGGCGTGACCGCCAGCGCCAACGGACAGATCAGTGACGAGTTCCTGAGAGTCGAAGCCACCCAGATCACGGTGACTCCCCGCACTGGGGGAACCGGGACCGAACCTCTCTTCGCTACGGACGCCGACCGCCGTGTCGGTCAGATCGACGGGGTCACCGCGACCGGACGATGGTGGAACGTCCCCGGCGTCACCATCAGCGTAAATCCTCCGTCGATCGACCCCGGCTCCTCCCAACCTTCGTTGCTGGCAGCGACACCGGGGTACTTCGATCTCGTCGGCGCTGAGGTGTCCAGCGGCCGCACATTCGATGAGTTCCATGAGGATCAGCCGGTTGCGGTCATCGGAGACAAGCTGGCCGGCGACCTCCGTATCAGCGACATCGCTGATCAACCCGTCATCGTGCTCAACGACCTTCGGGTCACTGTCATCGGCGTCATCGATGACACGACCGGCTCGAGCGCTGCGCTGACAAGCGTCATCATCCCCGACGGGTTCGCTCGGACACACTTCACTGCACCAGGACAGCGGGAGACGATGGTCGTAGCCACCGAGGTGGGGGCATCGGAGGTTGTCGCCGACCAGCTCGCGGTCGCCTTGAACCCCGCGGAACTCACCGCGTTTCAGATCGTCCCACCTCCGAAGCCGACGGTCGTGAAAGACCGGGTCAACACGTCGACGCAGGCGCTCTTCTTCGCACTCGCAGGCATCTGCGTTCTCGTCAGTGGTGTCGGAATCGCCAACGTGTCATTGCTCGGCGTCATCGCCCGCACGCGAGAGATCGCACTTCGGCGTTCGCTCGGCGCCTTGCCCAGACATATAGCGATGCAGTTCCTCGGAGAGTCAGTCGTGCGCGGGCTCCTGGGTGGGCTTGTGGGTACGGCGTTGGCGATGGCAGCCGTGACCGCCATCGCAGTGAGTCAGCAGTGGACGGCCGTCATCGAACCATGGTCGCTCATCATGGGGCCGGTCATGGGTGTGGCCATCGGATCGATCGCGGGGCTCTATCCGGCGATTCGAGCCACGAGGATCGAACCGGTAGAGGCGTTCCGTCGATGAACGTCTATTCGATTTCGTTCTGTCTCACTTGACGTCCCACAGCGTGTACCCGACGACACCAGCAGGAATGAACTCCATCGCCTTGGTCAGTTCGTTCTCGGTACCGACTATCCGCCCCGTATCCCGAGAGATGAGGAGTGTGTTCTGATAACCGCGGTCGTCGATGGTTGTGCGGAGCCCGACGACCGCTCGTCCCAGTCGGTCGGTCGATTCGCCGAGAACCGTGACATCGCCTGCATCGACGAGCATGTGGATTAAGGTCGCGTGCTGTTCGTCGGTCAAGGTCCAGTAGCTCAGCAGTTGGCTGATGGCCACGAGGAGGTCTCCGGATGAAGAGTCGGCTGACGCGCCAAGCTCTCCCAGCGCTGCAAACAGTTCCTCGCGACTCGACCCCTTCAGGCTCACAACCCCGGGCGGGATGTCGAGGTCTGCGGCGCTGGTCGTGAGTTCGCTGATGATGTCACCAGGTCGATACGGACTCTCAGCGATGCCCTCAGGCCGCGCATCGCCAGACCAATACGATTCGGCGGCGACGACCGTGCTGATGGAGCCAGTCTCCGGCGACCAGTCGAAGGTTGTTTTTTGCGGCACGACCTCCACCCGCCCCTTCGCCATGTCGATGTTCCACCCCCAGCTCAGCGTCTGCACCCGCGACTCCTGGACGACGTCGTCTGGCAGATCGAGTTTCAGCTCAGCGGCTGTGACGACGGCAGACAGCGGCTGCGCGTTTGCGTATTGCAGTGGCGGGGGGGTGAGCGCGACAGCGGATTGCGGCGGACCCAGTACGTTGACCGCGATGATGGTGACCGCAGCGATGGATGCCACCACGGCGGTCACGCCGCCCCAGACCCGCCCTGCGCGACGGCGAGGCTCCGGTGATAGTTCGAACGTCCCGCGGATGATGCCCTCGCGGATAGCGATGTCGCGCGCGGTGAGCGGAGCGAAGCGTGCGCCCGGCGCAGGGCTCACTGCTCGGAACAGCTGGTCCAGCTCCTCGTCGGAGACGTTCATCGCCCGTCCTCCTTCACCTCAAGCTGGATACGCAGCTTCGTCCTCGCGCGGGTGAGTGTGGTCCATACCGCCGCAGAACTGCAACGCAGCACAGCCGCGACCTCACCGGCGGTGAGTTCGTCCCAGTATGTGAGTACCACCACTTGACGCTCACGGGCGTTCAACTTCTTCATAGCCTGACGCAGCGCGAGCGCCTCCAGCGGATGAAGCCGCTCCGCGGCGTTCTCCAAGCCCCGGCTCATCGCGTCAAGCGCCCTCCCTCGCGAACGGGCACTTCGGTCGACATCGCGGACCTTGTTGTCTGCGGTGCGGATGAACCAGCGCAAGCCCATCGGCGTCTCCGGACGCAGTTTCCTCCATGCGACGACGAACACCTCCGCAGTGATCTCGTCGACTTCTTCCTGGTTGTCGAGGAAACACGACAGGTGGTGGTGCACGAGAGGCCAATACTCATCGAACAATCGGCGGAAGACGACGGCCTTGTTGAGAGCCGGGGCGCTCGTCGAGGTGCTGGAATGCGCCTCAGCCGGAAGGGGAAAGCTCTCAGCTCCGGCAAGAACGACGCGGACGGTATCGAATAGCCCCAGCCTCACCATCGAAGACGCCCCGCTCATCTCGCTCGTCTCCTCAGGTTATCGGGTGCTCAGAGCGTGCAGAGCAAGTTGGTGGTGCCAGCGCCGACGTTCGCGGAACCGTTCGCCCCGGCCGTCGCGAGCGTTGTGCCTGAGGAGTTGCGCGCGCGAACGCTGCCGAAGGAGCGGCCGTTGGCGATGGATCCGACGGACTGCAATGCGGCTGTGCTGACGGTGGTGCAGATGGTGAACGTCAACTTCGAGCCTTGAAGATTGGGCGAGGCGTATGCGCAGTATGTCCCGGTGGCGCAACTGCCGACAGCGCGCAGCGACGCGGACTCCGACCCCGCTTCGAGGATCATCCCGAGTGCCGGCCAGACGGCGGTGGTGTCGTTCACGGCGAAGCCGCCGGGCAACGCCTCCAAGGCGTACTCGACATCCGGGTGGAGTTCGTCGGAGTCTGCGTTGGCTGTGGCAGGTGTGAGAACCAGTGCGAGGACGAGCGCCGCGATGGTGGTGATGGTGCGTTTCATGTTGCCCCCAGGCTCAGGATGCGAGGGAACCCGGGGGCCAACCGAGCACCCCGCCGAGGGGCGCGAATGGCCTCCGATCTCAGTACGGGTGCCCTCCGATTTCAGTATCCGCGCGGGATAGCGGTCCCATCCGCTCCTTCTTTGCGGCTGAGGGCGATTCCTGACACACCTGTTCGATGACTGAGCCCAGCTAAGTTCACAGCTGTCTTCGCGCGACGTGCTCGTGGTGTCAGGTCTCACTTTCGTGGTCGCGCGATGGGTGACTCCCACCGAGAAGATTGGGCGGGGGCGTTCTCTCGTCACCGTGGCCCTCACCATGAATAGCGTGGTCACGACGACGTGTGCTCGCACCGACCTCCGAGATCGTTCGTGACCGCGCCCGCGGGTTGGTATGTCGACGACAAGGGTGCGACATCCGTCTGGGCATCCGTGTTCGTCGCCCAGACGTTCGAGACCGTGTTCTGGATGGTCACGACGCGGCAGATGTGACGTGGCCCCGGGACCGCGAACGATTCATAGACTGGAGCGATGCGACCGCTCACCGAAGCCGACGTCCGCGCATCGTTCGTCAATGCGGATGCTGACGAGCTGCGCCTCATGGAGATGCCGCACGACTTCCTGCTCGTCGACTGGGACTACCTCGACTTCTTCGCCTGGCAGGATCCGGGTGCGAGCCGTCGAGGCTACGTGGTGATCCCTCACGACGACGAGGTGGTCGGCATCGTGCTGCGCGCGACGGAGCCCGGCCGCGCCCGTTCGGGCATGTGCAACATCTGCCACACGATGCAGCCCGGCAACCAGGTCGCGCTCCTCTCCGCACGTCGGGCCGGTGAAGCGGGCACGCGTGGGGACTCGTTCGGCACCTACATGTGCGCCGACCTCTCCTGCCACGAGAATGTGCGCCTCGCCCACCCGCTCGCGCCCAACGAGGTGCGCACTCCGGGGCAGGTCGACTTCCGCCTCGACGGCACCCGTCGGCGGATGGAGAGCTTCGTCTCGCAGGTCTGGGAGCGGGTCTGATCGCGGTTACGCTGGTCCCACACGTCCTGCGCTCGAAGGAGAAGCCATGAGTGATGCCATCCTGTTCGCCGTCGAAGAGGGAATGGCCCGGCTGACGCTGAACCGCCCCGCTCGCCTCAACGCCTTCAATGCCGACCTGGCGCACGCCTGGAAGGATGCGACGGCCGAGGCGACCTCGAGGGCCGACGTGAAGGCGATTCTCATCGATGCCGCCGGCCCCGCGTTCTGCGCCGGCGGCGACGTGATCGACATGGCGACGACGATGGGGGCGTCCGGTGGGCAGATCACCGCGCTCGCCGAGGTGATCAACGCCGGTATCCGCTCGCTCACGGAGTCTGCGGTGCCCGTCGTCGCGGCTGCCCACGGCACGACCGCAGGCGGCGGTCTCGGCATCCTGCTGTGCAGCGACTACGCCGTCGTCGGCTCACGGTCGAAGCTCGGCAGCCTCTACGCGAACATCGGTCTGACTCCGGATCTGTCCGTCTCCGCTCAACTCGCCCGCGCCGTGGGCCAGCGCCGCGCCCTGCAGCTCGTGCTGCAGGACCGACTGCTCTCGTCGGCGGAGGCCGTGGAATGGGGGCTCGTCGCCGAAGCCGTCGAGGGTGCGGATGCCGTCTCCGAGGCGGAGAGCGTGCGAGCACGCGGTGAGGAGATCGCGCGGTTCTGGCTGGCAGGAGCGGCCGAAGCCTACGGTCAGGCGAAGCGGTTGGTGCGCTCCCAGCCCGAGCGCTCCTTCGTCGAGCAGCTGAGTGAAGAGGCGCGTTCGATCGGTGCGGCTCTGGAGACGCCCGACGCGCAGGCCAGGGTCGCAGCCTTCGCCGCGGCGTCGGCGAAGAAGGCGGGCTGACGACCTCTCCTGCCCAGGCGCGGGGGAGGAGTGAGCTTCCCCGGGATGGGGCGGGAGCCGTGGCAACCGTCGACGCGCGTGGCAGGATGAAGGCATCGCCGCTCGACGAGAGGATCGCCATGTCCCATCCGGACATCACCACGCATCAGACGCAGGGTGAGAAGAAGAACATGTCGCTGCTCATCAGGGGCTCTCTGTGGATCGCCATCGGGGCTCTGATCGCTGCGGCTCTCGTGTGCGTGGTCTGGGTGCTCATCGGTGATCAGGACGGTCTGATCGGTCGGGCCTTCCTCACGATCCTCCTGCTGGCGGCTTTCGCGGGGATCGCGATCCTCGAAGCAGGGCTGGCGCCGAATCGCCCCGACTGGCTGCAGCTGGCGAGCATGGTGAGCTGGATCGTCGCTCTCCTCGTCGGCGCCGTGAAGATCTGGCTGCCGGAGGACGGCTTCTACTTCGGCGCGGAGCGGTTCTTCCAGCTGCTCCTCGTCATCGGAATCCTCCAGCTCGCCCTGCTGCATGTGCGCCTGTTCACTCCGGCCGCGCAGAGACATGTCACGACGTTCACGCGCATCATCTACATCGTCACCGTCACGTTCCTCGTCGGCCTGGTCGGCATGCTCGTGTTCTTCCTCGCCTTCCCGAACACCTTCGAGTACGGCGAGCTGTACTGGCGCATCGTGGTCGCGCTCACGATCCTCGTGGCCGTCGGCACGACGCTGATCCCGCTGCTGAACGCGCTCTTCGCGCCGAAGAAGAAGACGCCTGCCGATCGTGCGGTGGCGGCGGCGCCGGCGTGGCCCACCTACGCAGACGGCATCACGCCGCTCCCTGCCCTCCCCGACGCGACTCCGGATTGGAACGCCTACTACACCGGGTATCCGACCGTCGCGCCGCAGCAGGCTCTCGGTCAGGTACCCGGCTCGGCCTTCCCGGTCGCGCCCCAGCCCCTGCCCCCGCAGCCTGCCCCGCCGCTCCCGGCCGCCCCGCAGTTCGCGCAGCCTGTCGTGCCCGCACCCGTCGCTTCGGGAGAGCACCCGGTACCGCCGGCACCGACCGCCGCGCAGTCGACGGCTTCTCCTCAGGAGCCGTCGCCGGCCTTCCCGCCGCCTCCGCCCGCCCCGCAGCAGCCTGCACAGTGACACTCGAACTCGAACTCCGCGAACTCGCCACCGAGATCGCTGAGGAGGCCGGACGACTCGCGCGCACACGTCGACAGGAGGGTGTGCGCCTGGCGGCCACCAAATCGTCCCTGGCCGACATCGTCACCGAAGCCGACCGAGAGGTCGAGGCGCTGATCCGCGCACGTCTTCGTGCAGCACGAGCTGACGATGGTTTCCTCGGCGAGGAGTCGGGCGCCGAGGTCGGCAGCAGCGGGATCACCTGGGTCGTCGATCCGATCGACGGCACCGTCAACTACGCCTACGGCATCCCGGCGTACAACGTGAGCATCGCCGCCGTCCGGGGTGAACCCGACCCGGCGACGTGGGAAGCGCTCGCCGGGGCCGTCAACGCGCCGGCACTGGGCGAGACGTTCATGGCTGCCCGCGGCCACGGCGCGTGGGTGAACGGGAGCCGGCTCGCGGTGACCGCCGCGACCCCGGCAGGCGCTCTGCTCGCGACGGGGTTCGGCTATGACCCCGCCACCCACGAGGGGGACATCGCGACCGTGGCCCGAGTCATGCCGATGGCCCGTGACATCCGTCGCATGGGCGCTGCGGCGCTCGACCTCGCCTTCGTCGCGGCCGGACGACTCGACGGGTACTTCGAGCGAGGACTCCGCCCCTGGGACTTCGCCGCCGGCGCCCTCCTGGTCGAGGAGGCGGGTGGCGTCGTTTCGCGAATCGACGTCGACTCCCTGCGTCCGATGCTGATCGCGGGTGGACCCGATGTGCACGCCCGACTCCTCGCGATCCTCGACGAGAAACCGTGAACGATTCATGGCATTCCCAGCCTGGTCAGGGTAGGGTTTACGGGATCGTTACTTTCGCCACCCGAAGGTGAAAGTCAAAGTTTGCGCCCCCCGAGCTTGACGCACGACCGAGAGAAACGCTTTGCCCTTCGAGAATTCCCAGGCTGCCTCTGCGCCCACGCGCCGGTCCAGCCGACTCCGCACTGCGGCCTCTGAGGCCCCCGCGGCGGGACCGACGGCACCCATTTCTGCCGCGGAGTCCACCGCTATCGCCCTCGCTGCCGTCGCTCCTCTTTCCCGACGCGCCGCCCGCCAGCGCCAGGCGCCCGACGACGTCGCAGCCGAAGCGCTGATCGAGCCCTTCACGGCGGCGAGCCCCGAGCCGATCATCGCCGATGTTCCCGCCGTGCCCGTCGCGGCCGAGAACGTCGACGAGGCCTTCGAGCTCGTCGACGTCGAAGCCGACGTCGAAGTTGAAGAGGCTCCCGAGTCGATCGAACCCTCAGCCTCTCCCGAAGAAGCCCCGTATCCCGTTTCCGGGAATGACGACGAGGTCGATGCTTTCGAGCGCGCATCCCGCGCCTTCCGTGTCACCGGTTCGGTGCCGACGGTTTCCGCCGCCGCCGACCCGTCGCAGCCGGAGCAGGGGTCGAGTGACGAGCCTGTCGCTTCCGCGCACGTGGCGCCTCGTCGTCCTCGCAGCATCCGCAAGGCCGTCACCTTCGGCGCGACCGTCGGTGTGATGAGCCTCGCCGGTCTCCTCGCGGTGTCCATGACGCTCCCCGCTGAAGCCGTTGCCGGCGTTCAGGGAGCCTCGGCGGCATCGATGTCGTTGGTCTCCTCCTCCGCGGCCGCCGCGAAGGACGCCGCCGACGACGAGATCCAGGCTTTCGTCGCCCCGTCCGGTGTGGAGAGCGAATCGCTCACTCGCGCCGATGACTTCAGCACGGTCTCGCTCGCCGAGGTCGCGGCGGAACAGGGCATCAACTACTCGGGTGAGATCTTCACGAACGATCCGGACGCCGCCATCCAGTGGCCGTTCCTCGTCGGCGTGGGCATGAGCTACGGGTACGGCATGCGCAGTGGCCGTCTCCACGAAGGCATCGACTTCGTGCCCGGCGACGGGGCCCCCATCCAGGCCATCGCCGACGGCACGGTGCGCATCGCGACCGAGCAGGGCGGCGCCTTCGGTGTCACCGTCTACATTGACCACGTCATCGACGGCCAGGTCATCACGAGCCACTACTCGCACATGCAGTATGGCTCCCTCAACGTCAAGGCCGGCGACACGGTGAAGGTCGGCACCATCGTCGGCAAGACCGGCAACACGGGCCGTTCCTACGGCGCGCACCTGCACTTCGAGCTCATCGTCAACGGATCGACCATCGACCCGATGCCGTGGCTCAAGGAGAATGCCGGTCGAACGTCGTACTGACCGGCTCGATTTCATGAGGACGCCACAGTGATGGTATTCTCGTACGGTTGCCCCGCGAGGGGCAGCACGCCCCGATAGCTCAGTGGCAGAGCACTTCCATGGTAAGGAAGGGGTCGTCAGTTCAATCCTGACTCGGGGCTCGCAAGCATTCTTCTCACGCGGACGGATGCCTCGCGGCAGGGTAGCTCAGCTGGTTAGAGCGCACGACTCATAATCGTGAGGTCGCGGGTTCAAGCCCCGCTCCTGCTACAGATGAAAACCCCGGTTCGCCGGGGTTTTTCTGCTTTCCGGCGGTACTTTCCCGGCGACCTGCGACTATTCCGCGGGCGAGTGCGAGGGCTGTGCCCTGGGCGCTCTCGCAACGGGAGGCCACACGACGAGCAGGAAAGCTGCGATCGGGCCGAACAGGAGCGTCAGAAGGAACCACGCCCACGCGGACCTGTTGCGCGTCCGGGCGAATCCTCCGGCGAGGATGGCGACGGTCAGCCACATGGACGACACGACGGTCCCGAGGTACTCGACAGTCATGCCCTCGAGGCTACGACGGCGTCCCCATACCCCCCGCAGGTGCCGGGGCGTGTCGGTGGTGTCGCGCGCCCGTCCGCGGCAGGCCGGCGGGGGGCCTATCGTGGCAGGGGAATCGATTGAGAACGAACAAGGAGCGGCATGCGCATCGCACTGCACTCGGTGATCGCAGAAGGTGCGATCGACGACTACCGGACCCACCACGCCCGCGTCCCCGATGGGCTGCGGGACCTGTTCGGGGTCGCCGGGATCGAGGATTGGACCATCTGGCGCTCCGGTCGCAACCTGTTCCACATCGTCGAGTGCGAGGACTTCGACGCGGCGATGCGGGTGGTCAACGCCTCGCCGGCGAACGATGCGTGGCAGGCCGACATCGGCCGTTTCGTTGAGGGGTTCCACGGGCCCGACGGGGAGGACGGGTTCACTCCGATCGAGCAGGTGTGGGCGCTGTCGACACAGCGGAGCTACGAAGGTTGAGATCTGCGCCAGCGATCGGTATCTTTTGGATACTAGGAGCGCTTGCGGGTAACTAGAGGGCTTCGGATAGCGTGGCGCGCATGGCAACCACGAACCTTCCGGAATCCTCTTCCACCCCGCTGTCCCTCCCTGAGCGGATGCCCGCGATCGGCGCCCGCGGCAGGCGTCCCGTGTCGGCCCCCGACGCGCTCAGCGACATCTTCCTTCCCGTGCCGAGACCTGCCGGACGGGATGTGCTCGTCGAGGTGCAGGGCGTCTCGGTGAACCCCGTCGACGTGAAGGTGCGTGCGGGAGCCGCCACCACCGGGGCGCCTCGGGTCCTCGGGTACGACGCGGCAGGAGTCGTGGTGGCCGTCGGCGACGAGGCCACGCGCTTCGCGGTGGGGGACCGCGTGTACTACGCGGGTCAGATCGACCGCCCCGGCACCAACGCCCGGTTCCATCTCGTGAACGAGAACATCGTCGGGCATGCCCCACGCACTCTCTCGGTCGCCGAGACGGCCGCTCTGCCCCTCACCGTCATCACCGCGTGGGAGAGTCTCTTCGACCGGCTCGCGCTCACCCAGGAGAGCGAGGGCGTGCTCCTCGTGATCGGGGCCGCAGGCGGCGTCGGCTCGCTCATCATCCAGCTCGCGAAGGCGCTCACGCGTCTCGAGGTCATCGCGGTGGCCTCCCGCCCTGAGACCGCGGAGTGGGTGCGGCAGATGGGGGCCGACCACGTCGTGGGTCGCGACTTCGTCTCCGAGGTCTCGGCGATCGCTCCCGCCGGCGTCGACTACGTGTTCACGTCGTTCACTCCTGGCAACGTCCGGGCGATCGCCGACGTCATCCGTCCACGCGGGCAGGTGGTCTCCATCGACGAGACCGGTGGCAGCATTGACGCGCTCAAGGCGAAGAGCGTGACCTGGCACTGGGAGCTCATGTTCACCAGGCCCGTCACCGACCCCGCCGACCACTACCAGCACGATCTGCTGGAGGCCGTCGCCGCGCTTGTGGACGACGGCACGCTGCGCACCACCGTGACGACCCACCTCACGCCGCTGGATGCGGCGACCATGCGTCAGGCCCACGAGATCGTCGAGGCGTCGCGCACCATCGGCAAGGTCGTCGTCACCGACTGGCCGGAGGGGGATCGATCAGCCTGAGGATCGAGGGGACCGCGGCCGCTCGGCATCCGTCAGGCGGCGCGGTCCTCGGCGAAGGAGGGGGCGGCGTCGCCCACGCGGCCGCGGATGAAGAAGATCAGCACGGCCGCAGCGGCGATGACGACGATGTTGCCGAAACCGGCGAACGCGGTGAGAGCGCCTTCGGCAGGGTGCGCGGTCTGGAGGAAGATGCTCGGATCGGTGCTGGCGTGCAGCAGGATCGGCGCGAGGATCGTCCCGGTGACCCGGAGCGCGAGGTACATCAGGATGCCGAACGCGAAGGTGTACACGAGCTGGAACGCGGTCGCGAACACCGACTGTCCGCTCAGGAGGTTCCCGGCGTGGAGGCCGGCGAACACGGCGGCGGAGAGCACCGCGACCACGATCTCGCGGTATCCGGCCTTGCGGGCGAGGTTGACGACCAGCCCCCGGGTGAGCACCTCTTCGGCGAACCCGATGAAGAGTCCGGCCAACAGCCAGCTGGCCACGACGTCGAATCCGACGTCGCCGTAGTCGATCGTGGCGAAGCGCAGGATGTTGAACAGGAGCACGACGACGATCGCGATCCACATCCATCCCCGTCCTCGGATCGGCTGCGGACCGAAGACGTCGCGCCACCACCCGACCGACGCGATGAAGCCGACGAGCAGCAGGCCGCCGACGACGAGCGGCAGGACGTAGTAGACGACGACCGCAGCGGCACCGGTCGGGTCGTCGAGCTGAAGGGCGAGGGGCGTGAACGCGAGCGAGAGCAGGTCGTAGAGCACGAAGTACACGGCAGCCAGGACGAGCGCACGCCACCAGCCGCCCTTCTCCCAGAACCTCTTCCAGGGGGACGCGTCCGTGGGGCTCGACATGGGATGCTCCAGACCGTCGGCGGGTGGGGGCGGCCGACTATCCGTCAGTTTGTCGCACGACGGCGGTCAGCGTCCATCCGGAGAATCCGGGGAGTGTCGGACGGCTCACCCGCGGAACCCCCTCGGGCCACGCGCCGGAGGCATATGTGGGATCGGGATCGGACGTGTGGCGCGTGAGGTGTCCTGGAACCTGCGCACGGCCTCGAGAACGTCGGCAGCCGAGGAATAGCGCAAAGCGAGCGGCAGGTCGCGTCGCCACAGGACCTCGACTTCGGTCGGGGCGTCTTCGAAGATCGTGCAGACGACGCGACGGTGGTCGTTCTCCGGGTACTGCAGATCGTGGATGGTCCAGTCGGTCGCGCTGACCTCGACCAGCGTGAACCTGCGATCAGGATCGTGCTCCATCATTCTCCTCGCTGTCCCCACGGTGAAGAATGCGGGATCCACGCCCGGAAGGGGAGCCCCTTGACAGACGGCGGCCCCTGCCCACGTCGGGGCAGGTGCCGCTCGTCTCAGCGCGTGAGCGGTGTCGTGTCGGTGTCCGTCGGGTCGGCATCGGCCGCGACGGCGGTCGCCGAGACGCCGTCTGCGCGCCCGACCCCGCGCTGTGCGGCCTCCAACCTCTCGGCTTCCTCGCCACTGACGGCCTCGCCGCGTGCGACGAGTCCTGCCTGATCCGACAGCGGGATCTGCTTGAGGAACAAAGAGAGCAGCAGCGCGAGCACGATGAACGGCACGAGGTACCAGAAGACCGGCGCGAGAGCGTCCGCGTAGGCGGTGACGATGCCCTCCCGCACCTCGTCCGGCAGCGAGTTGAGGGTCGACGGATCGATCGTCGATGCGGCCTCGGAGGCGCCTTCGGGGGAGGCGCCGGCGCCGGTGAAGACGCCGAGCAGGTTCTCGGTCAGACGTGTGGTGAAGATCGTCCCGAACACCGCGGTTCCCAGAGATGCTCCCACCTCGCGGAAGTAATTGTTCGTGCTCGTCGCGGTGCCGATCTCGCCGGCCGGGACCGCGTTCTGCACGACCAGGACGACGACCTGCATGATGAGGCCGAGCCCGGCGCCGAACACGAACAGGAACACGCAGATCAGCCAGATCGGCGTCGACGCCGACAGAGTGGTCATCGAGACCATGGCGATGCCGGTGATGATGGTGCCGAGGATCGGATAGATCCTGTACTTGCCGGTCTTCGAGATCGCGATTCCGGAGAAGATCGACGTGCCCATGAGCCCCACCATCATCGGGATCATCAGCAGTCCGGATTCCGCCGCAGACGTGCCGGAGGACATCTGCAGGAACGTCGGCACGAAGCCGATCGCCGCGAACATCCCGATTCCGAGCACCAGCCCGATCGCAGTGGCGTTGACGAAGATCGGGTTGCGGAACAGGCTCAGCGGGATGATCGGGTCCTGAACCCGCGATTCGGTGATCACGAAGGCGGTCGCGGCGACGACCAGCCCGGCGCCCCAGGCCCAGGTCGCGAGCGAGTCCCAACCGAATTCCTTGTCTCCGCCGAAGTCCGTGAAGAAGATCAGGCACGTGGTCGCGATCGAGAGGAAGATGACGCCGAAGATATCGATCGGCTTCTCGGCCTTCTTGCTCGGCAGCTTGAGTGCGACCAGCGCGATGATGAATGCCGCGATCCCGACGGGGATGTTGATGTAGAACGCCCACTGCCAGGTCAGGTGGTCGACGAAGTAGCCGCCGAGGAGCGGGCCGGCGACGGCGGACAGCCCGAAGACCGCACCGAGCGGCCCCATGTACTTGCCGCGCTCGTTGGCAGGGACGATGTCGGCGATGATCGCCTGGGACAGGATCATCAGGCCGCCACCGCCGAGGCCCTGCAGGGCGCGGAAGACGACGAACATCCAGAAATCGGTGGCGAATGCGCAGCCGACCGAGGCCAGGGTGAACAGAGCGATCGCGACGAGGAACAGGCTGCGTCGACCCAGTACGTCGCCGAACTTGCCGTAGATGGGCATCACGATCGTGGTGGCCAGGAGATAGGCGGTGGTGATCCACACCTGGTGGTCGACGCCGCCGAGCTGCCCGACGATCGTCGGCATGGCGGTGGACACGATGGTCTGGTCGAGGCTGGAGAGCAGCATGCCTGCGATGAGGGCGCTGAAGATGATCCAGATGCGGCGCTTCGTGAGCAGGAAGGGGGCGTCCTTCGTGGAGGTGGCGGACATTCAGTGCGCTTTCTGTGACGGTGCGTAGAGCGAGCGGGCGACGTCGAGGCGTCGGGTGAGGAGATCGGCGAACGGCTCGGTCGACTGGCGATGCAGCAGCTCGTCCATGCTCATGCGCACGAGCGCGCCGACGGTGTGCACGACCACCTCGGCCTGCAGCTCGGCGGCGTCGTCGGCGGTGCGATCGGTCTCGGCGGTTCGGCGGAGGATCAGCCCCACATCGCGCCTCTCGTTCTTCGCGAGATGCTCGAAGGCTGCCTTGAGCAGACGCGGCTCCTGCTCGATCACGGCGAACATCGCGGGGGCGTCCTCGACCGGGTTGAACAGCTCGAAGCGGCGGATCGTCAACCGGAGGAAGTCGTCGAGCAGGTCTCCGCGTCGGGCGGCGAACTCCTCCTCGAGCGCCTCCTGGGACGAGTCGATCGTCGCGAACCCGAAGACCGCATTCTCCTTGCTCTCGAAGTAGTTGAAGAACGTGCGGCGGGAGACTCCGACCTCGGCGCACACCTCCTCGATCGTGAACCCGGCGAACCCCTTCTCCGTCGTCAGACGTCGTGCGGCGTCGGTGAGGGCGCGGGAGGTCTCTCGCTTGCGCTGTTCTCGCAAGGAATCTGCACTGTCGGTCATGGAGTGCAATATTGCACTCTCAACCTTTGAGTGCACCGTGAGCGGTTCGTCAGGGGTCTTCAGAGATTTCTTTCGACGGATCTGTGACATCTGCCGTTCGGTATACGTCCTAGTGGTGGCGTCGCCGACCGCGACCTGCGCTTCGCACTGCGAGCGGCATGAGGAAGAAGGAGCTCACGATGACGAACACGACAGGTGGCACCCAGCCCGAGATTCAGGTCGTCACCCCGCCGCAGGGGGCTGCGGTGGGGACGACCACGATCGAGGATGCGGTGGTCGCGAAGATCGCCGGCATCGCTGCGCGTGACGTCAGCGGAGTCCATGCGCTCGGCGGGGGCGCCGCACGCATGGTGGGCGCGATTCGGGACGCGCTCAACACGACCGACCTCTCGCAGGGGATCAGCGTCGCGGTCGGCGAAGCACAGATCACCGTCGACGTGACGATCGTCGCCGAGTACCCCGTCTCGCTGCAGAAGGTCGCGGATGACGTCCGCGCGGCGATCCACCGGGACATGGTCGATCTGGTCGGGGTGGGCGTGGTCGAGGTCAACGTCACCATCGACGACGTGCACGTCCCCTCGGATGACGAAGGCGACACCGCAGACACGGACGAGGCACCGACGGCATAAGCCGCCTCGTCGAGGACTCGGCCCCGAGATGCGGGGTCGGTGGAGAAGGAGAAGGAGAAGCCATGAGCGCTGAAGACAAGATCAAGGCCGCAGCCGAGAAAATCGCCGGCAAGGCGAAGGAGACCGTCGGCAAGGTCATCGATGACGACAAGCTCGTCGCCGAGGGCAAGGCGGAGCAGGCCAAGGGCAACGTCCGCGATGCCGCCGAGAACGTGAAGGATGCGTTCAAGAAGTGACGAGGCGGGGGAGAGGCCCGCACGGCCTCTCCCCGATCCCTCACAGGCGGGTGAACAATGATCCGATCCGTTGGGGCATCTGTTCCGAATCCCTCAGGGGATCGGATCGAGGGGTGGGGTAGATGGAAGACGAACGCTTTCGCACAGCGCTCGAACACGCGGACGACGGCATCGTCGCCGGACGCGCGATGGACGGCGACGTCGAGGCCTTCGCGGTGCTCGTGCGCAGGTACACGCCCATGATGCGCGCGTACACACAGCGGATGCTGAATGCATCCGCGGATGTGGACGACATCGTGCAGGAGTCCTTCGTCACCGCCTGGCAGCGGTTCGGCGAACTCGAGGATCCGGCCAAGGTCAAGAGCTGGCTGATGAGGATCGTGAGCCGGAAGGCCGTGGATCGCATCCGCGCGATCCGCCCGGCCGTCGACATCGATTCGATCGACCGTCCGGCTCCGCTGCATGCCTCACCGACCGCGGTCGTCGAGGCTCGCGCGGGCGTCGCCGCCCTCGGGGCAGCGCTTCGAGAGCTGCCGGACGCGCAGCGCGAATGCTGGGTGCTGCGGGAGATCGGCGGGTACTCCTACGAGGAGATCTCCGAGGAGCTCGACATCCCCGTCTCGACCGCGCGCGGCCTGCTCGCGCGGGCCCGGAAATACATGATCGTACGGATGGAGGAGTGGCGATGACCGACGAGAGAGAGACTCGCGAAGTCCGCCGGCTCGGCCTGGAACCGACCGATCTCGACGGGCACACGCTCGACGAGCTCACCGACTATCTCGACGCGGGGCGACAGCCCGCCGATCGCTCGATCGACGAGTCGCCCGGCTGTCAGCTGGCGCTGGATGCACTGGAACGGCTGCAGGGGCTCGGTGCTGAGCTCATCGCCGCAGAAGCCGCAGCCGAACCCCCGGTCGACGAGAACTGGGTCGATCGCATCCTCAGCGGCATCGCGATGGATGCGCGCGCCGGACGCCGCATCCCCTTGGAGTCACCGGATCCGCACGTGGATCTCGCGATCACCGAGGGAGCGGTGCGCGGCCTCATCCGCTCTGCGGAGAATGCCGTGCCGGGACTCCTCGTCGGGCGCTGTCGACTCGACGGGGACGTGACGCAGGCGGGTGCGCCGATCCGGATCGAGATCGACGCGAGCGCTCTGCACGGTCAGTCGATCCCGAAGGTCGCCGCTGAGCTGCGGGCCGAGGTCGATCGAGGCCTTCGCGCGCATACCGAGTTGAACGTGATCGCGATCGACATCGCGATCAAGGACGTCCGGGAGGTGTCGTCGTGGGCGGGAGAGAGCCGATGAGGGCGGAGGAGCGCGACGAGCTCGCCGCGGCGATCGAGGCGACGCTGCGGTCGACGCCGGGCGTTCGCAGCGTCTACCGATCGGGTTCCCTGATCTCCAACCTGCTGCGCGCGGGAGCCGAGGCGATCGGCGTGCGCAAGGACGACGAGCCGATCGTGTCGGTGGTCGCCGCGGGCGACGGGGTGGCGGTGGAGGCGACGCTCGGTGTGGACTCCGGCGCGAAGTCGGCGGAGATCCTCCGCACTGGGCACGCGGCCATCGACGCATTGCTCGGGGCGCGCGGCATACAGCGGGAGAGCATCACGCTCACGGTCGCGCACGTGCAGGCCGGCGCGCACGGGCAGGCGCACGTGGGTTCCTGACCCCGTGCCTACGACCACCGAGTGCCGCCGTCCGGGGGGACGGCGGCACTCGGTCTTGCGGAAGCGATCAGGCGGAGGCGGCGCGCAGTCCTTCGAGGAGCGGGGTCGTCGGGCGACCGATCAGACGCGCGAGCGTGCCGTCGGTGTCGGCGAGTGCCCCGTCCTTGATGCCGGCGTCGAGCGCGGCGACGAATCCGGCCGTGCCCTCGTCGAGGCCGGCCTCACGCAGCGCCGCGACCTGGTCGTCGAAGCCGAGACGCACATACGAGACCTCGCGTCCGGTCAGCTCGGAGAAGGTCGCAGCGAGGTCGGAGTACGTCCAGGCGACGTCGCCCGCCAGCTCGTACACCTCGCCGATGTGCCCGTCTTCGAGCGCCACTGCGGCCGCAGCCTCGGCGAAGTCCCTGCGGCTCGCCGAGGCGACGCGTCCGTCCCCGGCACCGGCGGCGAGCACGCCCGTCTCGGCGGAGCGGGTGAGGTCGGCGACGTAGTTCTCGGTGTACCAGTTGTTGCGGAGGATCACCGCGGGCACACCTGCGGCGGCGATGAGCTCTTCCGTCGCCTTGTGCTCCGGCGCCAGGACCAGGTCGCTCGTGGTGGCCTTCGGCACACTCGTGTAGACGAGCTTCGAGACGCCGGCGGCCTTCGCCGCATCGATGACCGCGCGGTGCTGGGCAACGCGCTGACCGACCTCGGAGCCGGAGACCAGCACGACGGTGTCGATACCCTCGACGGCGGTCGCGACCGAGGCGGCGTCGGTGTAGTCGAGGTGCACGACACGCACGCCCAGATCGGCGGCCTTGGCCGTGTTGCGAGCTCCGGCGACGATCGACTGCGGGTCGGCGCCGCGCTCGAGGAGGCCGGCGATGATGAGACGGCCGAGGTTGCCGGTCGCACCGGTGACGAGGATGGTCATGAGGGTCCTTTCGTAAGTGACATCCTCGACAACCCGAGAGCGGGCATCCCGCATTCCATCCAGCGGGTACCCACTTTGAAGTAAGGTACCCACATGACGGTTAGTTTCGCGCAGATAAAGGAATCCACTCCGTTCGTCTTCGATCAGAACTGCGGCACGCGCGTCATCCTCGATCACATCATGAGCAAGTGGGGCGTTCTCGTGCTCTCCTGCCTGTCCGACGGCACCCACCGCTGGGGCGCGCTGCGACGGGAAGTCGACGGCATCAGCGAGAAGATGCTCGCCTCCACCCTGCGTACGCTCGCCGAAGACGGATTGGTGCACCGGGAATCCCTCCCGACCGTGCCGCCGCACGTGGAGTACAGCCTGACCCCGCTCGGGCGTGACCTGATGGAGAGGATGCTGCCGTTGATGGAGTGGGTGGCCGAGCACGCTGACGGCATGCTCGAAAGGCCCTGATTCCACGGATTCCGTCGTGAAGGTCCATTCCGCGCTTCGGATTCAGACGGTCGAAGAAACCCGTTGACGCGATAACCGCGGTGGCTCTACTGTTCTGACATGGCAGCAACGACGCCGATTCATCTGGAACGACCCGACGGCAAGGGTCTGGCTGCGGGAACACTGGGGCTCTGGGGCTCGACCGTCATCGGTCTCGCCTCGACGGCGCCCGTCTACTCGCTCGTCGCGACGCTCGGCTTCGTGGTGCTCGCTGTGGGCGCCCAGGCGCCGATCGCCTTCATCATCGCCTTCGTCCCGATGCTCCTGATCGCCTTCGCCTATCGCGAGCTCAACAACGCGGTCCCCGACTGCGGGACGACCTTCACCTGGGGGACCAAGGCCTTCGGCCCGTGGGTCGGCTGGATGGGCGGCTGGGGTGTTGCTGTGGCCGGCATGGTCGTGCTCGCCAACCTGGCCCAGATCGCCTCGGTCTACTTCTGGTCGCTGATCGGGCAGGACCTGGAGAACAACGACTGGCGGGTCGTCGTGGTGGCCGTGCTCTTCATCGCGGCCATGACCTGGGTCAGCTGGCGCGGGGTCGAGATCGGCGAGCGCATCCAGAACATCCTGCTCGGCATCCAGTACCTCGCGCTCGCGATCTTCGTCGTCACCGCGCTCTGGCAGTTCTTCGCCGGCACCGCACCCAATCCGACCCCGTTCGACTGGGAGTGGATGAACCCGTTCGCGTTCACCGACTGGTCGGGGTTCACCGAGGCCATCCTGCTCGCACTCTTCATCTACTGGGGATGGGACACCTGTCTCGCCCTGAACGAGGAGACGAAGGACCCGAAGCGCATTCCGGGCCGCGCAGCGCTCCTGACGACCGTGATCCTGCTGTTCACCTACGTCGCCGTGACCATCGCGGCCATGATGTACGCCGGTCTCGGAGAAGACGGCACGGGCCTGGGCAACGAGGCGAACGCCGACGACTTCTTCCTGGCGATCAAGGACGGGCTGCTCGGACCGTTCGGCTGGGTGCTGGTGGTCTCGGTGATCATCTCGGCGATCTCGTCGACCCAGACCACGATCCTCCCCACCGCTCGCGGCACGCTCGCGATGGGTGTGTACCGCGCTCTGCCCGCCCGGTTCAAGGAGGTGCACCCGACCTACAAGACCCCGTCGTTCTCGACCATCGTGATGGGCGTGGTCGCGTCGCTCTACTACGTCGGGATGACGCTGATCAGCGACAACATCCTGCAGGACTCGATCCTCTCGCTGGGGCTCGCGATCGCGTTCTACTACGCCATCACCGGGTTCGCCTGCGTCTGGTACTTCCGCAAGGATCTGACCTCCTCCGCCCGCGAGTTCTTCTTCAAGGGCCTGTTCCCGCTGCTGGGCGGGCTCATGCTGGCCTGGGCGTTCATACAGTCGGCGATCGACATGTGGGACGTCGACTACGGCTACACGGTCCTGTTCGGCATCGGCGGCACGTTCGTGATCGGCGTCGGCTCGCTGGCCTTCGGCCTGGTGCTGATGTTCCTCTGGTACCTGTTCCCTCGATCGAAGCGGTTCTTCCGCGGTGAGAGCCTGAACCGGGAGACCCAGGTGATGGTGCCGGACGAGCCCGCCGTGACGATCCGTTCCATCGACGGAGGCATCTGAGGATGCCGGTCGCGACGGCGGATCTCTACGACGAGCTCGAAGAGGGGATCCAGTCGCTCTCGCTGCAGCTGCGATCGTTCGGCGGCCGGTCGGCATTCGACGGTCCGATCCGCACCGTCCGCTGTTTCGAAGACAACGCGCTCGTGAAGTCCGTGCTGGCGACACCCGGTGCGGGCGCCGTGCTCGTCGTCGACGGTGCAGGCTCGCTCGAGACGGCGCTCATGGGCGACCTGATCGCGGCCTCAGCGGTGGCGAACGGCTGGGCGGGCGTCGTGATCAACGGGGCGATCCGCGACCGCGTCGCGATCGATGCGCTCGACCTCGGCGTCAAGGCGCTGGGCACCAATCCGCGCAAGAGCGCCAAGCTCGGTGCGGGCGAGCTCGACGTCACGCTCGTGATCGCTGGAGTGGTGTTCCGACCCGGAGCGCATCTCTACAGCGATGAGGACGGCATCCTGGTCGAGCACTGAGGGTCGCCCGGTGGTACCGGGGCGCTTGTCCTAGGCTTGCTGCGTGCGCATCCGGCTCGACATCGCCTACGACGGCACCCACTTCCGCGGGTGGGCGAAGCAGCCGACTCTCCGCACGGTCCAGGGGACGCTGGAAGCCGCGCTCGCGCGCATCGTCGGCTCCGACGTGCAGTTCGTGGTGGCCGGCCGCACCGACGCCGGAGTGCATGCGAGCGGGCAGGTCGCGCACGTCGACCTCGACGAGAAGCAGTGGTCGCGCATCGAAGCGAGGCAGGGGCGTGCACCGCTGGAACCAGCCGAGACCATCGCCGGGCGCATGCGGGGAGTGCTCGGTGCCTACTCCGATGTCACCGTGACCCGCACGTCGATCGCTCCTGAGGGGTTCGACGCCCGGTTCTCCGCCGTCTGGCGACGCTACCGTTACCGACTCGCCGATGGTCAGGCGGGCTACGATCCGCTGCGCCGCCACGACACGACCGTCGTCCGCGGTCGCCTCGACGAAGACGCGATGGATGCCGCGGCGAGGACCCTGATCGGACTGCACGACTTCGCGGCGTACTGCAAGCCGCGTGAGGAGGCGACGACCATCCGCACCCTGCTCGACTACCGCTGGGAGCGCGATGCCGACGGCGTGCTCGTCGCCGAGGTCAAGGCCGATGCGTTCTGCCACAGCATGGTGCGCGCGCTCGTGGGCGCCTGCGTGGCCGTGGGCGAGGGGCGCCTCGACGTCGACGACCTCGTGGTGCTGCGCGATGCGCTCACCCGGACCAGCGAGTTCAAGGTGCTGGCCGCTCGCGGCTTGATCCTCACCGAGGTCGGCTACCCCGCAGACGAGCTGCTCTCGTCCCGTGCCACTCAGACCCGCGCCCGTCGCGATGGAGCGAACGGCTGAGATGACGGCGCCGACCGGCGACCGGCCGAACGCGTTCGCGGAGGCTCTGCGGGCGGCGGTCTCCGAGCGCGGCATCACCCTCGCCCGTCTGCGCCGGCAGCTCGCCGACGACGGCAACGTCGTGTCCATGGCCACGCTCAGCTATTGGCGTTCTGGTGATCGCCAGCCGGAGGGTGCCCAATCCCTTGCCATCGTCGAGGGCATCGAGGACCGCCTCCGCCTTCGTCGCGGTCATCTGAGCGCCCTCCTGGGCCCGTCCGCTCGACTCGGCGCGGTCCCGCCTCCGCGTCTGCCGTTCGACGAGGAGCGCGAGAACCGGGAGACGGAGCAGACGCTCGCGGCGCTGCGTTCCTCCCCTCAGGAGACTCTGCGGGATCTCTCGACCCAGATGACGGTGCGCGTCGGCGCGGACGGTGCCGTCGCGAGCATCGTGATGCGCTCGCTCGTCCAGGCCACCCGTGGGGTGATCACCGAGCTCCCCCTCATCGACGTCGCTCCAGAGGAGACCGAGGTGCTCTCCGTCATCTCGAATCTCGTCGGCGGTCGCGTGGATCGCGAGTATCTGCACCCCGGGCATCGGGTCTCCGGGGTGGTGATCGCGCTGGATGAGCCGATCGTGGTCGGCGACACGACTCTCTTCGAGTTCACCGAGACCTTCCCGCCCGGATCCCCGGTTCGACAGTCGGCGTGGCACGCGACCTCGCGACCCGCGCGCGAGACGCTCATCTGGGTACGGTTCCATCCGGACGCCCTGCCGAGCTGGTGCGAGGAGTACGCCGAGACGGACGACGACTACGTGTGCGTCATCCGGCCGGTGCGCGGGGGGTCCGTGCACGCCGCCCGCCACGGATTCGGTCCGGGCGTTCTCGGAATCCGCTGGGGATACGACGACGATCCGGAGCCGGGGCACAGCAGGGGCGAGTAGCGTGGAACGGTCATGAAGGTCATCTCGTACAACCTCCAGAAGCACCGGGCCGCCGGCGAACTCGCGGCGCTGGTGCGCGAGCACGATCCCGACATCCTCTGCCTGCAGGAGTGCGACGTGCCCGAGCTGCCGGCGCAGATCGGCGATCTCGTGCTCGCGGACGCCACCCAGGGCAACCGCCTCGGACTCGCGCTCTTCTATCGCGCGAGCACGTTCCGCCTGCAGGCGATCCGCATGCTCGGCCTCAAGAAGTCGCTGCACGACCGCATCGCGAAACCGGCGCACGAGCGCGTGCTCGGTGCGCGGCTGAGCGACATCGACGACCGCCAGGATTTCATCGTCGCCTCGTTCCACGCAGCACCGCTGACCGCGTTGAACTCCCTGCGACGCCACCAGATCCGTGCCGCGCTCACCGAGCTCGCGGCACTCGGCGAAGGTCTGCCCCAGCTGATGGTGGGGGACTACAACTACCCGATCTTCAAGGAGAACCTCGGCCAGGCCGTGCGCGACCACGGGTACGCGCTCTCTCTCAGCGACGACCACACCTACACGCGCTACCGCGTCTTCCGCGGGCACTACGACTTCGCCACCTCCACGGGGTTCGAGATCGAGCGCATCACGACCCTGCCGCAGGGGGCGAGCGATCACCGGCCGATCCTCGTGACGGTCAAGCCCGACTGAGCCCGTGGTTTGGGCATACGGCACGGCGTGGCGTATGATTTCTCTTTGGTGCCTTTCCCCGCTCGCGGAGAAGGGGCATCGTCCGAACGTGAGCCCTCCACTGGCGTGTTCCTCCCTGTCGGGAAGAACCACCCCGGAGTGGGATTCACGAACTTCTCCGTTCGACACAAGAAAGCAGCACTATCGTGACGCGCACTTACACCCCCAAGGCTGGCGAAGTCCAGCGCGATTGGGTCGTCATCGACGCCACCGACGTCGTTCTCGGCCGTCTGGCCTCGCACGCCGCTACGCTCCTGCGTGGCAAGCACAAGCCGACCTTCGCCAACCACATCGACTCGGGTGACTTCGTCATCATCGTGAACGCGGAGAAGGTTGCGCTCACCGGTCAGAAGCTCCAGAAGAAGATGGCCTACCGCCACTCCGGTTACCCGGGCGGCCTGAAGTCGGTCACCTACGCCGAGCTCCTCGAGAAGAACCCGGTCCGCGCTGTCGAGAAGGCCATCCGTGGCATGCTCCCCAAGAACAGCATCGGCCGCCAGCAGCTGTCCAAGCTCAAGGTGTACGTCGGTGCCGAGCACCCGCACGCCGCGCAGCAGCCGACGCCGTACACCCTCGACCAGGTCGCCCAGTAAGCGCCGTAAGACTTAAAGGACATACTCGTGGCTGACATCCAGGACACCACCGAAACCCCCCAGAACTTCTCGACGTCGACTCCCGAGACCGACGTGGTCGAGGCGGCTCCCCGCCCCGTCCTCAGCGTCCCGGGTGCCGCTGTCGGCCGTCGCAAGCAGGCCATCGCCCGCGTGCGCATCGTCCCCGGCTCGGGAACGATCACGGTCAACGGCCGCACGATCGAGGACTACTTCCCGAACAAGCTGCACCAGCAGCTGATCAACGACCCGTTCACCGTGCTGAACCTCGCCGGTGCATACGACGTCATCGCGCGCATCTCCGGCGGCGGCCCCTCGGGCCAGGCCGGTGCGCTTCGCCTCGGCATCGCCCGTTCGCTGAACGGCATCGACGAGGAGAACAACCGCCCGACCCTGAAGAAGGCCGGCTTCCTCTCGCGCGACGCCCGCGTCAAGGAGCGCAAGAAGGCTGGACTCAAGAAGGCCCGTAAGGCGCCTCAGTACTCGAAGCGTTAAGGTCAACTGCTCCGATGCCGATCTTTGGCACGGACGGTGTGCGAGGACTCGCCAATGGCATCCTCACCGCCGACCTGGCGCTCACCCTGGCCCAGGCGACTGCTGTCGTCCTGGGCCAGGGCCGTACTGCGGAGGCTCGCAAGGCCGAAGGCAAGCGACTCACCGCAGTGGTCGCCCGAGACCCCCGGGTCTCTGGACACTTCATCGCCGCGGCCGTCGCCGCGGGTCTCGCCTCCTCCGGAGTCGACGTGCTCGAGGCGGGAGTCATTCCGACGCCCGCGCTCGCATTCCTCGTCGCCGACCGTGACGCCGACTTCGGCGTGATGATCTCGGCGTCGCACAATGCTGCGCCCGACAACGGGATCAAGATCTTCGCCCGCGGAGGCCGCAAGCTTCCCGACGTGGTCGAGCAGCGCATCGAAGAGGCCATGGCCGGCGACAAGCTGCGCCCCACGGGCGCCGGAGTCGGTCGCATCGATCGGTTCTCCGACGCCGAGGACCGCTACGTGGTGCACCTGCTCGGATCGCTCCCGAACCGCCTGGACGGCATCCACGTGGTGCTCGACTGCGCCCACGGCGCGGCATCCGGCGTCTCACCGGAGACGTTCCGCGACGCTGGCGCCGAGGTGACCGTCATCGGGGCAGACCCCGACGGCTGGAACATCAACGACGGTGTCGGCTCGACTCACCTCGACAACCTCGCCGAGGCCGTCGTGCGTCTGGGCGCCGACATCGGCATCGCCCATGACGGCGACGCCGACCGGTGCCTCGCGGTGGATGCCGAGGGAAACCACATCGACGGCGACCAGATCATGGCCATCCTCGCGGTGTCCATGAAGGAGCGCGGTCACCTCACCGACGACACCCTCGTCGCGACGGTGATGAGCAACCTCGGTTTGCATGTCGCGATGCGCGAGCACGGGATCACCGTCCGACAGACCGCTGTCGGAGACCGCTACGTGCTCGAGGACATGAACGAGGGCGGCTACGCGCTCGGCGGCGAGCAGTCCGGTCACGTCATCATGAGCGAGTACGCCACCACGGGTGACGGAATCCTCACAGGCCTGCACCTGGTGGCCGAGATGGCGCGGCAGAAGAAGTCGATCGCCGAGCTCGCATCGGTGATGACCATCTACCCGCAGGTTCTCATCAACGTGCGCGATGTCGACAAGGACCGCGTCGCAGACGACGAGGTCGTGCAGCAGGCCGTGCGCGACATCGAGATCGAGCTGGGTGATTCCGGACGCGTGCTGCTGCGCAAGTCCGGCACCGAGCCGCTGGTGCGTGTGATGGTGGAGGCGGCCGACGCAGAGTCGGTGCATGCCTATGCCGGACGCCTCGCGGCGGTGGTGCAGGAGCGCCTGTCGCTCTGACGTCCGCACAGATTCAGTGACGGCCGACCGCTGTGTTCAGCGGTCGGCCGTCTCGTTCTGGGGGGCGTTGCGCGGCCTCGCGGTGCGCGCGAAGCGCACGGGGGGTGGCGCCGTACTCTTCCTCGAGTGCGCGACGCAGGCTGATGGGTGAGGGGAAGCCGGCACGCTGCGAGATCTGCTCGATGCTGAGCGAGTCGAACCGGCTGTCGAGCAGGAGTGACTTGGCCAGACGCGCCCGCTGGCGCCTGATCTCGCAGGCCACGCTGTTCTCCGCCTCCGCGAAGACCAGCTGCAGCTGACGCAGCGACGATCGCACTTCGCGGGCGACCCGTGCGGGGTTCAGTGCGGGATCGCTGCACTGCTGCGCGATGACAGCGACCGCCTTGTCGCGCAGAGCGGCGTGGGGGGAACGGTGCCCGGATGCCCCGTCGACGCGGTCGAGCAGGATGGCTCCGCTCATCTCCACGATCAGGCGATCGATCGCGTAGCGTTCGATCGCGGTCGCCGTGTCGTCGACGGCCAAGACTTGTTCGACGAAGGCCTGCATCGCGCGGTCCAGCGGGCGCCGCTCCTCGAGGACCTGAGCGGTGGTGGGCAGCGCCGCGACGAATGCTCCGAGCGCGGCCCGGGGAACACACGCGGCGGTGATGCTCCAGGAGCCTGCGCAGCGCACGTGCTGGGCGATCCCGGACGGCGCGATCACGAGCCCGCTCCCGACCGGCGTCCACGGGCCGTTGTGCTCTTTCGCCACGAGTCCGGGTGCATCGACGAAGGCGAACACGGCGTGGTCGGGGCGTACGGTGACGGTGTCGATGGACAGTTCGTGGGCTGCGCCCTGCATCGACAGCAGGAGCACGGGGCCGGTCGTTCGCTGCGTCGACGTGATCGTCGTGCGTTCGTCGACGACATGCACGCCGTGTGAGAGCAGCTCTCCTGAGCCGATCTCTCTCACATCTCCCGGACTCACACAGCCTCCCCGACGCCGATGACCATGGGGCGGCCCCGACCCTGGGCCGGTGCTCGCTTGGTCAGAGGATACCGGCGGCGACGGAGGCGGCAACAGAGGCTGTCACTCCGTGCGACCGGTCGCTCAGCGTCGGGAGTCGTTCCAACCCAGCTGCTCGATGTACCGCAGCAGCACGCCTTCACGCAGCGCCCACGGCGATACTTCAAGCTCGTCGACGTCCAAGGCGGTCATCGCGGCGTGCAACGACACGGCGGCCGCCACGATCTGGAACGTGCGATCCGGTGTGATGCCCGGCAGCTCCTGACGCGCGGAAGCGGGAAGGCGTGCGAGGCGTGGGATCCACGATCCGAGCGACGCCCGGGGGAGCAGCATCCGCTCGCTTCCGGACCACCCCGGCGCCGGGTAGCCGACCAGTCGGGCCAGAGAACGGATGGCCTTCGACGACCCCACGACGTGATCGGGCCGGGGGAGCGCGACGAACCGCGGGAGGACATCGGCCAGAGTCGTCGCCGCGTGGGCGCGCAGCCGCTCCACGTCGCTCTCGCCCGGAGGATCGTTCGGCAGGAACTGCACCGTCATGCGTCCGGCGCCGAGGGGAACGGATGCCGCAGCGTCGGGCATCTCCTCCGCTCCTGCGGCGATCTCGAGTGAACCGCCCCCGATGTCGAGGAGCAGGATCTGTCCGGCCGACCAGCCGAACCAGCGTCGCACCGCGAGGAACGTCAGCTCGGCCTCGGTCTCCCCATCGAGCACCTGCAAGGGCTGGCCGAGAGCCGCTTCGATGCGGGCGATGACCTCGGTTCCGTTGCGCGCATCGCGGACGGCGCTCGTCGCCGTGGCCAGCAGCGCGTCGACGCGCTCGCTCTCCGCCACGCGCCGCGCCTGCGCGACCGCGGCGACGAGGGCGACGACGCCTTCCTCCGAGATGGAGCCGTCGGGTGTGAGGTAGCGCATGAGGCGCAGCACCGTCCTGTCGCTCGTCGTCGCGAGCGGCCGTCCGCCGGGGCGGACGTCGGCCGCCAGCATGTGGACGGTGTTGGATCCGATGTCGAGGACTCCCAGGCGCACGGGAAGAGACTACTCGCCCCCCGATACGATGTACTCCGTGACCACCGCCGACCCCACGCTGCCACTGTCGCCCTATCGGGAGATCGGACGCGCGGAGTGGGCGCGCCTGGCGGCCGGGCTCGACCAGCCGCTCACCGAGACCGAGGTCGTCGAGCTCCGCGGCATCGGGGACCGTCTCTCCCTCACCGAGGTGCGCGAGGTGTACCTGCCGCTGAGCCGTCTGCTCAGCCTGTACGCCACCGCGACGAAGCGACTGGGCGCCGCCACCTCGTCGTTCCTCCAGGAAGACGACACCACGACGCCGTTCGTCGTGGGCGTCGCCGGTTCCGTGGCTGTGGGCAAGTCCACCATCGCCCGTCTGCTGCGCGAGCTCATGAGCCGCTGGCCGGGAACGCCTCGGGTGGAGCTGGTCACCACCGACGGATTCCTGTACCCGAACGCCGAGCTCGAGCGCCGCGGCATCATGGATCGCAAAGGGTTCCCCGAGTCGTACGACCGTCGAGCGCTGATCGAGTTCCTCACCGAGGTCAAGAGCGGCGCCACCGAGGTGCGGGCCCCGTTCTACTCCCACATGCGCTACGACATCGTGCCGGATGCGAACGTCGTCGTGCGCCGGCCCGACGTCGTGATCGTCGAGGGACTGAACGTGCTGCAGCCGCCGCCCGCTCCGAACGATGTCGCCGTGAGCGACCTGTTCGACTTCTCGATCTTCGTCGACGCCGACACCTCGCACATCGAGAAGTGGTACGTCGACCGCTTCCTCGCGCTCCGTCAGGCCGCTTTCAGCAACCCGTCCTCGTACTTCAACGTGTTCGCGCACCTCACCGACGAGGAGGCGATCACCACGGCCCTCGGCTACTGGAACGAGATCAACATGCCCAACCTCGTCGAGAACGTGATGCCCACGCGGCACCGCGCACGGCTCGTGCTGCGCAAGGGCGCCGACCACGATGTCGAGACGGTGCTGCTGCGCAAACTCTGAGGCCGCAGCCGGACCGTCGCCGTCCGAAGAATGTACGGACGACTCGCAAAAAAACCGTCTTACTCTTGATCCCATGTGTGGAATCGTCGGATACGTGGGCCCGCGCCCCAGCCAGGACATCCTTCTCGCAGGCCTCGCCCGCCTCGAGTACCGCGGATACGACTCCGCGGGTGTCGCCGTCATCGACGGAGACGGCGTGCTCGGCATGCGCAAGAAGGCGGGCAAGCTCGCCGTGCTGCGCGACTCGCTCGCCGACGCGCCTCTGCCCGATGGGTCGACCGGGATCGGACACACCCGCTGGGCGACGCACGGAGGGCCGACCGACGGCAACGCGCACCCGCACCTGGCAGACGACGACAAGCTCGCCGTCATCCACAACGGCATCATCGAGAACTTCTCCGCACTGCGCGACGAGCTCCTCGCCGACGGCGTGGTGTTCCGCAGCGAGACCGACACCGAGGTCGCCGCTGCCCTGCTCGGACGCGAGTACGCCGGCAACGGCGGCGACCTGCAGCTGGCCTTCCGCAGCATCGTGAACCGCCTCGAGGGCGCGTTCACCCTGCTGGCGATGCACCAGGACCACCCCGGCCTCGTGGTCGGCGCCCGTCGCAACTCCCCGCTCGTGATCGGCCTCGGCGAAGGGGAGAACTTCCTCGGCTCCGACGTCGCCGCGTTCGTCGAGTACACGCGCAAGGCGCTCGCGATCGGCCAGGACCAGATCGTCTCGATCACGCCGGAGTCCGTCACCGTCATGGACTTCGCCGGCACGCCCGTCGAGCCCGAGCCGTTCGACGTGTCCTGGGATGCCGCCGCCGCCGAGAAGGGCGGATGGTCGAGCTTCATGGCCAAGGAGGTCGCCGAGCAGCCCGAGGCCGTCGCCAACACGATCCGCGGGCGCATCCACGACGGCCAGGTCGTCATCCCCGAGCTCGACGGACTGGACGAGCTCTTCGTGGGCATCAACCGGGTCATCATCACCGCCTGCGGCACGGCGTCCTACGCGGCGCTGGTCGGCAAGTACGCGATCGAGCAGTGGGCACGCGTGGCCGTCGACGTCGAACTCGCCCACGAGTTCCGCTACCGCGACCCGGTGATCGGCGCCGACACGCTCGTGGTGTCGATCAGCCAGTCGGGCGAGACCATGGACACCCTGATGGCCGTGAAGTACGCCCGCGAACGCGGCGCACGCACGCTGTCGGTCTGCAACACGCAGGGCGCCACCATCCCGCGCGAGTCGGATGCCGTCGTCTACACCCACGCCGGACCCGAGGTCGCCGTGGCCTCGACCAAGGCATTCTCCGCGCAGATCACCGCGCTCCTGCTGCTGGGCCTGCACATGGGACGGGTGCGCGGCGCGATCGCCGACGCCTCGGTCGACGTCGCAGAGCTCGCGGCGCTTCCGGAGAAGATCGCCAAGGTGCTCGAAAGCGAGCAGGAGCACGTCACCCAGCTCGCCGGATGGATGGCGGACACGCGTTCGGTGCTGTTCCTGGGGCGCCACGTCGGCTACCCGATCGCGCTCGAGGGTGCGCTCAAGCTCAAGGAGATCTCCTACATCCACGCCGAGGGCTTCGCCGCCGGTGAGCTCAAGCACGGTCCGATCGCGCTCATCGAGCCGGGGCAGCCGGTGTTCGTGCTGGTCCCCTCCCCGCGTCACTCGGCACTCGTGCACTCGAAGGTCGTCTCGAACATCCAGGAGATCCGCGCGCGCGGTGCCCGGGTGATCGTGATCGCCGAGGAGGGCGACGCCGCGGTGCTGCCGTTCGCCGACGAGGTCATCCACATCCCGCTCGCCGGGGCGATGTTCGAGCCGCTGCTCGCCGTCGTGCCGCTGCAGATCTTCGCGATGGCACTGGCCACGGCCAAGGGCCTCGACGTCGACCAGCCGCGCAACCTCGCCAAGTCGGTCACCGTCGAGTAAGGCTCGTCTCGTATCACCGGAATGGCTTCGTTTCCACGGGAACGGAGCCATTTGGGCGATTTCAACCGAACGCACGCTCGGTAGGCTGAACGGGTGATCATCGGCACCGGCATCGACCTCGTGGACATCCCACGGTTCGAGCGCACGATGGAGAGGACTCCGAGGCTGCGTGAGCGGCTCTTCGCCCCTTCCGAGCGCACTCTCCGTCTTCCCTCCCTCGCCGCGCGCTACGCCGCGAAGGAGGCGCTGATCAAGGCGCTCGGCGGTTCCGACGGCGTGCACTGGACCGAGATCGAGATCGCCTCCGAGCCCTCGGGGCGCCCGCACTTCGTGCTGTCCGGGTCGACGGCCGCGGTCGTCGAAGAACGGGGCATCCTCACGCTGCATCTCACCCTCACCCACGACGCCGGTCTCGCCGCGGCGTTCGTCGTCGCCGAAGGAGCACCGCTGTGACCGCCCCCTTCCGTGAAGCGAGCATCGACCTCGACGCGATCGCCGACAACGTGCGGCACTTCCGACGCCTGACCGGCGTCGAGGTGATCGCTGTCGTGAAGGCCGATGCCTACGGCCACGGCGCGGCGATGGCTGCAGTCGCGGCGCTCTCGGCCGGTGCCACCCGCATCGGCGTCGCCGAGATCCCCGAGGCGCTCGAGCTGCGCCGGCAGGGTGTGCATGCACCGATCATGGCGTGGCTGCATGCTCCGGGGGAGCGGTTCGAGCAGGCGGCTGCCCAGGATATCGAAGTCGGGATCTCGTCGTTTGATCAGCTCGAGGCGGCCGCGACCGCTGCTGCGGTCGACCGCCCGGTGGGGGTGCACCTGAAGTTCGAGACCGGTCTGTCGCGCAACGGCATCGCCCCGGCGGACTGGGGGCGTGTGCTCGCCGAGGCCGCGCGCCTCGAACGCATCGGACGCCTTCGCATCGTCGGACTGTTCAGTCACCTCTCCAACACCTCGGCGGAAGACGACAGAGCAGCGCTCGCGAAGTTCGAAGAGGGGGTCGCCGCGGCGGCATCCTTCGGCATCCACCCCGAGATCCGGCACATCGCCGCGACCGCGGCTGCCATCGACCTGCCGGAGATGCGCCTGGATGCGGTGCGCATCGGCGTGGGACTCTTCGGCCTCTCGCCGTTCGACGATCGCAGCTCCGCCGAGCTCGGCCTGCGTCCGGCGATGACGCTGCGGGGGGCGATCGCCGCCGTGCGCAGAGTGCCGGCCGGGACGGGCGTCTCCTACGGCTACGACCATCGCACGGACCGCGACACGACGCTGGTCCTCGTGCCTCTCGGATACGCCGACGGGGTGCCGCGCAACGCGTCGGGAAAGCTCCCGGTCTCCATCGGCGGACGCCGGTTCGTGAACGTCGGACGCATCGCGATGGATCAGTTCGTCGTTGACGTCGGAGACACCCCGGTCTCGATCGGCGACGAGGTCGTCTTGTTCGGCGACCCCACCCTCGGCGTGCCGTCAGCGGCGGACTGGGCCGATGCCGCCGACACCATCAACTACGAGATCGTCACCCGCATCGGTCCCCGCGTGCCCCGGCGGGCCTCGTGAGCGTGGACCCTGCGTTCCTCGGTCGTCGGGAGATCGCGACCGCCGAGGAGATGGAGCAGCTGGGCCTGCGCATCGGCGAACGGCTGGAAGCCGGCGACCTCCTCGTCCTGACGGGTCCGCTCGGAGCGGGGAAGACCACCTTCACCCGCGGGCTCGCCGAAGGGCTGGGGGTGCGCGGTCCCGTGCAGAGCCCCACCTTCGTGATCGCCCGCACGCACCCCTCGCTGGTCGGCGGAGCGCCACTGGTGCACGTCGATGCCTACCGCCTCGGTTCGGCGGCGGAGCTCGACGACCTCGACCTCGACCTCGAGCGCTCCGTCGTGGTGGTCGAGTGGGGCAGAGGCATGGCCGAGGAGCTGGCCGACTCCTGGTGGGACATCGAGGTGGAGCGGCCTGTGGGGTCCTCGGACGACCTCGACCCTTCGGAGCTCGATTCGGATGCGCCGAGGATCGTCACGATCGTGCGCGAGAGCGCCGCATGACCTCGACGTCGACGCCCGCACTCGTCGCCGTGATCATCGAAGACGATCCCGACGTGCGATCACTCCTGGACGAGGTGTTCCTCGCGGCAGGCTTCGAGACGATCCTCACGGGCTCCGGCGTCGAGGGGCTCGCTGCCGTCGAACAGCACCATCCGGTGATCACGACCCTCGACATCAACCTTCCCGGCATCGACGGCTTCGAGGTCGCCCGGCGGATCCGGCGGGTCAGCGACACCTTCATCATGATGCTCTCCGCACTCTCCGAAGAGTCCGACGTGGTCCTCGGGCTCACCTCGGGAGCGGACGAGTACCTGGTCAAACCCTTCCGCCCGCGCGAGCTCCGCGCCCGTATCGAGGCCCTTCTGCGGCGTCCGCGGCTTCCGGCCCCCGGTGTCGCCGACGCCCGCGTGCCCAGCCCTCGACTGCCGGACAACGGCAGGTCCGATCCCGGCGCCGAGCAGGCGCCGGACGGAGCGACGGTCCTGACATGGCGCGGCCGAGTGCACCGCGATCTCAGCCTCGACCTCGACACGCGACTGGTCCTGATCGGGCAGCGACGGATAGAACTCACACCGACCGAGTTCGACCTGCTCGCGATGCTGCTGGAGGCCGGGAAGCGGGTGTGCGGCAAGGCCGATCTCGCCCGAGGCCTGCGCGCTGCGCCGCCGGGGTCGAACGACTACGTGAGCGAGCCGGACAAGCGGGCGATCGAGACGCATATCGCGAACCTGCGACGAAAGCTCGGCGACAGCACGACGCAGCCGCGCTACATCGAGACCGTGCGCGGTGTCGGCTACCGGCTCACGTCGGACGAGGGCTCGTGAAGACCGAGGGGGCGGGGCCGTGGTTCCCCAACCACGGCCCCGATTGCCTGCGAATCCCCACTCGCGCGGCCCCAGCGTCTGCGTTGTGCCCCAGTCGCAGTATCGGCCCCCACTGAGAATGCTAGGGGCGAGAGGTCGCCTGAAGAGCGGGCTCGAACGATCTTTGAGTAATCTTGCGGCAAAGCTGAGGTTCGAAGGGGAGGGTGGACACTGATGGTCCGCACGGTGTCCATCTGGCGCTGGCAGCTCGTCTTCACCGGCAGCATCGTGGCGATCGTCGTCATGATCACCGCTTTCAAGCCCCAGACCTTCGCGAACCCCCTCGTGGTCGCCGGATTCGGTCTCGTCATTCTGACCACGGTGGCGACCCTGGCTGTGCCGTGGCATCGACTCCCGCGCACCGCGGCGACGGCCGTGCCGCTTCTGGATGCGCTCGCCGTGGGGCTCACCACCAACGCCCCCGACATCAGGCTCGGCTTCCTCTGGGTCTTCCCCGTCGTCTGGCTGGCCACCTACTTCACGTTGCCGTGGGTGCTCGGGGGCATCGCCTTCATCAGCGCCACCCTCGTGGCGTTCGCGGATCACAGCGGCGCGCCGGCCGACATCCTGCTGCGGCTGCTCACTCTCGTGATCACGCTGGGCTTCCTCGGGGTGACGATCCGCATCGGCTCACAGCGCTCCCGCGCCGCGCGTCGGCTGCTGCAGCGTCGTTCAGAGCAGGTCAATCGTGCGGCTGAGCGGGCCGAGGCCAATCAGCGACGGGTCGTCCAGATCGTCGATGCGCTGAGGGTCGCGCTCGTGGTCGTGAGCACGAGCGGGCGCGTCCTCCAGATGAACGACGCCTACCGTGCGCTCTACGGGCGCGACCGCTTCGGCGCGGCGCTGCCCTCGGCCTCCGTCGAGTACGACGCGCGGCGCGGCACTGCGCTGCCGCCCTCGCGCACCTCGCTGGCTCGGGCCGCCAGCGGGGAGCAGCTGCAGGCCGAGCGGGTATGGCTGTTCGACGGCAGGGGGCAGTGGCGTGCACTCGAGGTGAGCACGCAGTCGATGGCCAGTGCGGGCGAGGGGGAGGACATCACGCTCGTCGTGATCGACGACGTGACGGCCCTGCTCGAGGCCGATGAGGAGCGGCGCGCCTTCAACGCCGTCGTCTCCCATGAGCTGCGCAATCCGCTCACGGCGATCATCGGGCACGTCGACCTGCTCCGTGAGCGCGAAGACCTCCCCGGGCGCGTGCCGGCGCAGCTGGACATCATCGCGCACGCGGGCGAACGCATGCAGGACCTGGTCGCGAGCATCCTCCAGCAGACGAGTCGTACCGCGCAGGAGCCGTTCGCCCCCGTGGACCTGCGCGAGGTCGTCGACGAGGCCGCCGCGTCGTATGCACCGGTCTTCTCTGGCAACCGGCAGGAGCTGGTCATCGCAGGAGCGACGAGCCTCGTGATCTCCGGCGATCCCTTCCGGCTGCGACAGGTGCTGGACAACCTCCTCAGCAACGCGGCCAAGTACACCCCGGCCGGCGGGCGCATCGACGTCGCGATCGACACGGCCGCCACCGGTCAGGCGGAGGTCTCGATCATCGACAACGGGTTCGGGATGACGCCGGAGGAGCTGTCACGGGTGTTCGAGCCGTACTTCCGCGCGGAGCGGGCGGTGCGCGCCGGCATCAGCGGCACAGGGTTGGGTATGGGGATCGTGCGGGAGATCGTGGCTGCGCACGAAGGCAGCATCGACGTCTCGAGCGAGCGGGGGATCGGCACCCGCGTGATACTTCGATTCCCGCCGCGTTCCCCCGAGGAGGTACAGGCGTGAACCCTCTCGTTCCCGTCAACGTCGACATCACCACCAGCATGGTGGCCGTGGTCACGGTGCTCACGGTCATGGTCGTGGGGCTCGGCACACTCGCCCGTCCGAGCAGGGCGACGGTCGCTTGGGGCGGCGCCTTCGGCCTGGGGATGCTCGGGGCCTACCTCTGGCTCGCCGGCCAGCAGACGGACGTCGCGATGCTGCGAGGGGCGGCGTCCGCGCTCCTGCTGTGCTTCGAACCTCTGGTCTGGATCGGTCTGCGGATGCACTTCGGGCGGCGGGCCCGTCGGTGGCCGATCGTCCTGTTCGTCCTGGCCTCTCCCACCCTCCTGGTGGCCACGGCCGGCACCGGCTGGTACATGCCCGCGTTCCAGCTCGTCTTCCTCGGCAGCGCCGTCTTCGCAGGCCTGGTGGCCTACGAGCTGCTGCGCGACGGATCAGCCGTCAAGGACATCGTGCTGCCGCTGGCTCTCGCCTCTTGCGGCTTCGTGGTGGTCGCGCTCGTGAGCGCCGCGATCGCACTGATCTCCGGTGGTGCCGGCACCGAGGCCCAGCTGAGCGCACTGCGGGGTCTCAATGCCGTCGGCACCGTCGTGGTCAGCACCTGTGCGGCATTCACGCTGGTGCTGCTGGTGCGATCGGAGCAGAAGAAGGACGCTGCCGGTGACATCGCCGAACGCGCGCGTCGACGGCTGCGCAAGGCCGAGGCGCAGAGCGACCAGCCATGGTCGATCCTCGACATCCGGCTGGACGATCCCGCCGACCTCCGTGAGGCGTCGACGGGGGCGGCGTTCGCCCTCATCGTCGATCGCTTCCACCAGGACATCGAGGAGACCCTGCCGGCGTCGGCCGATGCCGATCGGGTCGCCGACGGCCGTGCGATGGTCATCATCCGCGGCAGCGACGAGTCGGTTCGTCATCATCTGCGCGAGATCCTGACGCGCATCTCGGTGATCGACACCGAGACCGCGGTGAGGGGCATCCGGTCGTCGGCGAGCATCGGCTGGGCGACTGCATCGGTGTTCGGCTACGACTATGACGCCCTCGTCACCGCGGCGGGCAGTGCGGCGGACAGAGCGCGAGCTGCCGGCGGCGACCAATGGAAGCGGGCCACGGTGGCGGACCTGGCATCCGCCTGAGGTCGACCTTCGACTAGGAGGGTCGGGCTTCCCGGCCCCGAGCGAGGGCAGCGGCGATGGCCTCTTCCGCACCGGCATCGGTCTCGGCAGCGGCGGACACGTTCTCGGCGACGACGGCCTCGATGATCTCGGTGCGCTGGATGCGCGTCTCGCGGGGCGCCTTCACACCGATCCGCACGCTGTCGCCCTTGATCTCGAGCAGCGTGATCTCGATGTCGCCGTCGATGCGCACGCTCTCACCGATCCGCCTCGTCAAAACCAGCATTCGTTCAGCCTAGTGCTGCGGGGACGACGCCGACCGCAGGAGCGGGGATGTCCCGCACGACCCCGACCGTCTCGATCGTGAGGGCGGCGGCGGTCGCCTCGGTGTAGGAGAGCACGGGAAGGCCGTCCGTCTGCGCCGAGACGAGGCGTCGCACGGCCGGCCGCAGAGACGGCGCGCACACCAGCACCGGCTCGCCGCCCTCGCGCACCGAGGACACGGCCTGCTTCACCGATTCGACCACGGCTTCCATGCGCTGCGGGTCGAACACGATCTGACTGCCCTCGTCGCCCGGACGCAGGCTCTCGAGCATCGCCTGCTCCAGCAGCGGATTGATCATCACCACACGCAGCGTGCCGGCGTCTGCGAACCGGGCGGCGATCGCGGGACCGAGCGCGGCTCGGGCGGCCTCGATCAGGCCCTCGGGGTCGGTGGAGGCCCTGGCGCGCAGTGCGAGAGCCTCGTAGATGCGACCGAGGTCGTTGATCGGCACGCGTTCCGCGAGGAGTCCCTGCAGCACGCGTTGGACCTCGGCCAACGACAGCAGCGCCGGTGTGAGCTCCTCGACCGCGGCGGGGGAGACCTGCTTGAGGGCATCGGTGAGCTGGCGCACGTCCTCGCGGCTCAGCAGGCGTGCGGCGTGGGCGTGGATCACGCTGGACAGATGCGTGATGATCACGCTCGCGCGGTCGATCACCGTGGCGCCGGAGAACTCGGCGCTGTGGCGCATCTCCATGGGGATCCACTTGCCCTCGAGCCCGAAGACCGGGTCGAGCGTCGCGGTGCCGGGGAGGGTGTCCAGGCCCTGGCCGAGAGCGAGCACGGACCCCGCCGGTGCGGTGCCGCGGCCGGTCTCGACCCCGGCGATGCGGATGACGTAGGTCGCCTGCGGCAGCTCGATGCTGTCGCGGGTGCGCACCGGCGGCGTGATGAGGCCGAGATCGAGGGCGATCCGGCGCCGGAGGGCCTTCACACGCGCGAGCAGGTCGTCGGGGCCCCCGGTGACCATATCGACGATGTCGGGGGCGAGCAGGATCTCGAGTGGATGCACACGCATCTTCTCGATGAGCTCCTCCGGTTGGTCGGTCGGGACGCTCGAAGGGCTCTGCGCGGCCGCGGCGGCCTCCTCCCGCTTCTGGGTCGCCTTGATGCGCTGCGCGATGAGCAGGAGCAGCGCCCCGATCGCGACGAACGGCAGCATCGGCATGTGCGGGATGAGCGACATGATGATCGCGGCGCATCCGGCGATGATCAGCGCGTTGCGGGACTGGCCGAGCTGGGCCGACGCCGCCGTGCCCATCTCCACCTCAGCCGTGGAGCGGGTGACGATCATGCCGGTGGAGACGGCCATGAGCAGGGCGGGGATCTGCGTCACGAGCCCGTCGCCGATCGTGAGCAGGCTGTAGGTGCTCACCGCTTCGTCGATGGTCATCCCGTGCTGCACGATGCCGATCGCGATGCCGCCGACGACGTTGATGATGATGATGACGAGACCGGCGATCGCGTCGCCCTTCACGAACTTCGACGCACCGTCCATCGCGCCGTAGAAGTCGGCTTCGGCCGCCACCTCGGCGCGGCGCTCTCGCGCCTCGGCGTCGGTGATGAGTCCGGCGTTGAGGTCGGCGTCGATCGCCATCTGCTTGCCGGGCATGGCATCGAGCGTGAACCGCGCGCCGACCTCGGCCACGCGCTCGGCTCCCTTGGTCACGACGACGAACTGGATGACGACGAGGATGAGGAAGACGACAGCGCCGATGATGAGAGAGCCGCCGACGGCGATCGCGCCGAACGCCTCGATCACCTGCCCCGCATACGCCTCCCCGAGCACGAGACGGGTCGAGGCGACGTTGAGTCCGAGCCGGAACAGGGTCGCCACGAGCAGGAGCGACGGGAACACCGAGAAGTCCAGCGGCTTCTTCACGAACATCGACGTGAGCAGGATCACCAGCGCGAACATGATGTTCAGGATGATGAGGATGTCGAGCAGGAACGGCGGCACCGGCACGACCAGGAGCATGATGATGCCCACGACTCCGATCGGCACCATCAGCTTGGTCATCAGCTGTCTCATGCGGTCCTCCGGTAGGGAAGGGAGTGGATGCCGCGCGCGGCTCCGCGTCGTCGCAGCGAGTCGACGAACACGAGCACGCGCGCCACGGCGTTGTACAGGTCTTCGGGGATCTCCTGGCCGAGCTCGCAGGCGGCGTGCAGGGCCCGGGCCAGGGTGATCTCGCGCACGAGCGGCACGCCGGCGCGCACGGCCTCGTCACGGATGCGTTCCGCGATCACACCGCTGCCCTTGGCGACCACCTTGGGGGCGGCACGACCCGGCTCGTACCGCAGTGCGACCGCGATGTGGGTCGGATTGACCACGACGACATCGGAGCCGGCGACCGCGGCGATCATCCGGTTGCGGCTGACGGCGAGCTGCCGCGAGCGTCGCTGCTGGCGGATCAGCGGGTCGCCTTCGGAGTTCTTGCTCTCGTCGCGGATCTCGCGCTTGGTCATGCGCGTGTGTTTGCGGTTGCGTCGCATCACCACGAACATGTCGATCGCGGCGAGGGCGAGCCCGACGCCGATCGCGGTCTGCAGCAGGGCGGCGGTGCCCTCGCTCGCGGTGCCGAGCAGGCGGGAGATCGAGTGCGCGCCACTCGCCGTCAGCACGGGCATCAGGCTGGCGATCACGAACCACAGCGCGATGCCGATGGCCGCGGTCTTCATGAGCGCCTTGGCGCCCTCCCAGAGGGCCTGCATGCCGAACACCCGGCGCATGCCGCTGACGAGGTTGAACTGCTCGAAGCGGCCGGTGAGCGGTTTCAGGTGCACGCCGCCCTGGACGACGGCTCCGAGCAGGGTGACGATCGCGACGGCGGCCAGCATCACGGTGATCGTGGGGAGCACGGAGGCGAGGCCGCGACCGAGGGCTGCGAGTGCCGCCTGCGGCGTCGGGGCATCGACCAGAGAGGTCAGAGTGAGCATCTGCTCGCTGCCGGCCGATGCGCCCAGGGCGATGGCCGCAGGCATGGTGACCGCCGCCGCACCGATTCCCAGCCAGGCGGTGAGGTCCTGGCTGCGGGAGAGGCGTCCCTTCTTGCGGGCCTCGCCGAGGTGCTTGTCGGTCGCCTTCTCACTGCGTTCGCCGCTGTCGGTGCCGCTCACTGGTGCACCCCCTGCATCATGCGCAGCGCCTGCGCGGCGAGGGCATCGACGATGCCGGGGAGCACGGCGTACACGGCGCCGGCGAGCAGCAGCGTCAGCAGGATCTTCACCGGGAAGCCCATCGCGAACGCGTTCAGGGCCGGGGCGACGCGGGTGATGAGTCCGAGCCCGACGTCGGCGAGGAACAGCACGAGCACCAGCGGCCCCGCGATCTGCACGGCCGCGAGCACCATCTGGGAGACCCCGTCGACGAGGAGCTCGGCCGGTCCTGCCGCCGAGAACATGCCGTCGACCGGCACGGCCTCGAAGCTGCGGGCGAGCCCGGCCAGGATCAGCTGGTACCCGCCGGAGGCGAACAGCAGCGTCAGCGCGGTCAGATGGAAGAGCCTGGTGAACTGGGCGCCGTTCACGAGCGAATGCGGGTCGAACGCCTGAGCGAGCTGGAACCCGCCGAACACGTCGATCAGGCTTCCGGCGGCCTGCAGCGCCGAGAAGCACAGCAGCACGAGGAACCCGAGCAGGGCGCCGGTGACCAGCTGCAGCACCAGGGCGCCGAGGAACGGCCCGGTGTCGAGGTTCTCGTAGCCGGGAGCGACGGCCGTGCCCACCGCGAGGGAGAGGCCGATCGCGAGCATCGCCTTCACCCGCGCCGGAATCGCCCCGTAGGAGAACGGCGGAGCGATCATGATGAACGCCGTGATGCGCACGGCGGCGAGCATCGTGGCCTCCAGCCAGGCGAAGTCGATCGGGATGTACACGGGGTCATCCGCTCAGCAGCGAGGGGATACGGGCGAACATCTCGTTCGTGAAGGCGATCATCTCCGCGATCATCCAGTTGCCGGCGATCAGCAGCGCGATGCCCACGGCGACGATCTTCGGCACGAACGACAGCGTCACCTCCTGCACCTGGGTGATGGACTGCAGCAGCGAGATGGCGAAGCCCACCACGAGGGCGGTGACCAGCACGGGCGCGGCGAGCTTCGCCGCGATGATCAACCCCTGCGTGCCGATGTCGATGACGGCTTCGGGACTCATCCGACCCCTCCGTAACTCTCCAGGAGTGCCCGGATGATGAGCCCCCAACCGTCGACGAGGATGAACAGCAGGATCTTGAACGGGAGCGAGATCATGACGGGCGGGAGCATCATCATGCCCATCGACATCAGCGCCGCGGCCACGACGAGATCGATGACCAGGAACGGGATGAAGATCACGAAGCCGATGATGAACGCGGCCCGCAGCTCGGAGATCATGAACGCGGGGATGAGGGTGTACATCGGGACGCTCGAGGGATCCTCGGGGTTGGGCTGACCCGCCATCCGGGTCATCAGGGCGAGGTCCTCCTCGCGCGTGAAGCGCAGCATCCACTCCTGCAGCGGAAGCTGGCCGACGTCGATCGCCTGCGTGAAGGTGAGGCCGCCGTCGATGTAGGGCTGCACCGCGACGGTGTTGATCTCGGTCAACACCGGCCACATGATGAACAGCGACAGGAAGAGGGAGAGACCGGCCAGCACCTGGTTCGGGGGGATGGTCGGCAGTGAGAGGGCGTTCCTGGTCATCGCCAGCACCACGAAGATCTTCGTGAACGACGACATCATCAGCAGGAGCGCCGGGGCGACCGAGAGCAGCGTGATGCCCAGCAGGGTCAGGATGGAGCCCGAGGGGCCGCCGTCGACGCCGTTGATGTCGATCGTGACGCCATCGCCCTGGTCGTCCGGGGTCACCTGTGCCTGGGCGGCCGTGCCCGTGACGAGTGTGACGACGACGACCAGCGCGAGCGCCGCGGCGAGGAGCAGGGCGATCCGTCGCAGCGCACGAGCGTCGCCGACCACGCGGGCGACGCTCATCGGGTGCGCCGGATGGCCTCGGCGGTCTGCCGCCAGGTTTCAGGGGAGAGGATGGAGCCGCGCAGCGGATCGTTGCGGTGCCGCACCCGACGCTGCGGCGTCGGGGACGCGGGTGAGACGGTCGTCGACGCGGTCAGGGCGGTGGCCGCGAGGATCCGGTCGAACTCCTCGGCGTCTGACGCTGCTTCGGCGCTCGCCGCCGACCACGTCGGAAGCGCGGGGTCGTCCTGCTCTTCCGTGGGCACGACCGGCAGGCGGTCGACGACGTTCACGCCGTGCTCGGTGACACCGAGCACGTACCGGGCATCCGCCGTCTGGATCACGACGATCTGCGCCTTCGGACCGACTCCCTGGCGACCGAGCACCGTGATCGCCTCGCTGTCCCGACGACGCGCCTGCGTGCGTGCGACGCGGCGCTGGAGGAACCACAGCACCCCGAGCACTGCGGCGAGCGAGAGCACGACCCGCAGGCCGAGCAGGAGGTCGTCCAGGGTCAGGCCTCGACGTTCTCGAGGATGCGGGTGATGCGCACCGCGTAGTCCTGGTCGACGACGACGACCTCGCCGTGCGCGATGATGCGTCCGTTGAGCTTGATATCGGCGGGGGCGCCGGCGGAGCGGTCGAGCTCGACGATGCGCCCTGGTTCCAGATCGAGCACGTCGCGCACCGCCATCCTGGTGCGTCCGATCTCGACCGTGAGCTCCATCTCCACTCCCGCGATGCGGTGCAGTCGGCGCGAGGAGTGGGAGGCGCCCGCCGGCGCGCGCGTGACGACGACGGCGAGACGGCCGACCGTGTGACCGGCATCGTCCTGCAGGTCGAAGAGCTGCACAGCCGGATCGGCGAAGAGCCTGGAGGCGTCGCCGATCGTCGCCTCACCGAGGGCGCCGGAACCCAACGCGCTGGTCGCGGTCTCGAGGGCGTCGCGCAGGCGGTCGGCCAGGGGTGTGCCGCCGAGTCCGTCGACGAGGATCTCGGGCTCGAACAGCTGCACCGCCAGGTGCGCGCTCGCCTCGCCCACGAACGGCACGATCAGGGCGTCGCCGGTGTCTCCGGAGACCTGCGAGGCGCGCGCGATGAGAGGAGAGGCCGTCGGCAGCGACGCGGCGAACGCGGCGGCGACGGCGGACTCGTAGGTGGTGGTGCTGGTCACGCGGGCTCCTCGGCGAAAGCGGGATCGGGGACGATGGTGGTCACGACGCAGGCCAGTCGTGCGCCTGCGGTGCCGACGGCCGCCGTGGCGACGGTCTGATCACCGACGACGAGGGTCATCGGTCGGTCGGCGGAGTGCGGGAACGCGATCACGTCGCCGACGGACAGATCCAGCACCTCACGGGGCAGCACGGCGCGGGGTGCGAGGCGCAGCGCGAGCTCGACGGGGGCGAGATCGACCTGACGACGGATCCGGGCAGGGGCGGCTGTGCGCTCGTCCTCGGAGGGGCGCACGGTGAAACCGGCGAGCACGGAGGCCGGAAGCATCACACTCGTCGGCACCGTGCGACCGGCGAGGCGCATCGAGAAGCGCGCGACGATGACGGGTTCTCCGGAGGCCGCGACCTGGGCGAACTGCGAGCTGTACTGGATGCCGCTGAAGGAGACCCCGGTCGGGAGCAGCCCGTCGAGCGCTCCGGTGAGATGGTCGATCGCATCGACGATGAGCGAGCGGATCAGCGCCTGCTCGATCGGGGTGAAGGTGCGCTCCTCGGACGCGGCGGATACCCGTCCGCCCACCATCTGCACGATCCAGGCGGTCGCGGCCGATGTCGGCAGCTGCACGATGAGACGCTCTTCCGAATCCGGAAGCGCGCACACGATCATGGTGGTCGTGGTCGGCAGGGACTCGGCGTACTCGCCGTAGGTCATCATCCCGACATGCTCGACCGCGATGGTGGCACGCACGTGGATCTTCGCCGACAGCTGCGCAGACCACTGCCGGGAGAACGTCTCGAAAGCCAGTTCCAGGGCACGGGTGTGTTCACGCGAGAGGGTCGCCGAACGGCCGAAGTCGTACACCTCGACTTCGGCGGTCCTCTCCACCGTCCCTGCGCGCGCTCCGGAGCGCACGCTGTCCTCGATCACCACGAACCCGACTATCGGGCGGTGATCGGCGTGCGTTAGGCGAGAGGCGGTTCAGGAGGACGGCGTTCCCGCCTGTGCCTGGGGGATGAGCGCGCGCACCTCCTCGTTCGCGTCGGAGAGCACGACGATGTCGACCCGTCTGTTCTGGGCCAGCGCCTCGGGAGCGTCACCCGCTGCGACCGGGCGAGTGTCGCCGAAGCCGACCGACTTCAGGTGCGCCGGCGGAAGCCCCGAGGCCTCGACGAGATGCCGCAGCACCTGCGTGGAGCGTCCGGCCGACAGCTCCCAGTTGGTGGGGTACGGCGCGACCGATCCGCGTACGTCGGCGTGGCCCTCGACCGAGATCTCGTTGGTGGTGGTGACCAGCACCGAGCCGAGCGCGTCCAGGACCAGGACGGCCGTCGAGCTGAGCGTCGTGCTGTTCGTGGTGAAGAAGGTCTCGGCGCTCACGAGGCCGATCGTGAGGCCGCGCTCGTCGATGGTGAAGGTGACGTCGGCTTCGAGCCCGTTCTCGGCGAGGACCTGACGCAGCCGCTCCCGCAGGGCCGACAGCTCGTCGAACTCGGTCTGCGCCGCGGCGAGGTCGACGTCGGCGAAGTCCTCGCCCTTCTCATCGACCAGCTCGGGTGGCACGACCACACCCGTGGTGGCGTCGATCTCGTCCGACGGCTCCTGCCCGAAGCCGGTCGCGAGGGAGGCGCTGAGAGCCTCGAACTTCTCCTGGTCGACCGTGGACATCGCGAACAGCACGATGAACATGCACATCAGCACGGTCACCATGTCCATGTACGACGCCATCCACCGCTCATCCGGACCGCTGTGCTCCTCCTGCGGCACGCGGCGACGGGCACGGACGCTCATGACGCCTGCTCCGTCTCCTCGGCTGCTTGGGTGCGGGCGCGACGGCCAGAGCGGGCGGAGGAGCGCTCGGACACGAGGGCTCGTAGGCGTTCTCCGACGAACTGCGGCGGGGCGCCGGTCTGGATCGCGAGCATGCCCTCCATGAGCACGGTCATGCGTTCGAGCTCGAGCTCGCCGAGACGCTGGAGGCGTCCGCCGATGGGCAGCCAGATGAAGTTGGCCGAGAGTAGACCCCACAGCGTCGCGACGAATGCTGTCGCGATCATGGGACCGAGCGTGTCGGGCTTGTCGAGCTTCTCCAGCACGTGCGTGAGGGAGACGACGGTGCCGATGATGCCGACCGTGGGCGCGAAGCCGCCGAGCGTCATGTAGAAGCGTGAGGCGGTGCGGTTGCGGGCGGCGGTCGAGGTGAGCTCATCCTCCAGCAGCGTTCGCAGGTCTTCGGCGTCGGTGCCGTCGGCGATGCTCTGAAGTGCCTGGCGCAGGAACGGGTCCTTCTCGTCCTCGAGTCCCTGCTCGAGGGCGAGGAGCCCTTCGGCGCGCGCCTTCTCGGCGTAGCCGACCACCGTGTCGATCATGCTCGACGCGGTGCGGCGCTCGCCGCGGAAGGCGCGGGGGAGCGACTTGACCGCATGCAGCGCATCGCGCACAGTACCGCTCGCGATGCCGACGGCGATCGTGGCTCCGAAGACCAGCACCATCGGGGCGGGGATCAGCAGCGATCCGATGGTCGCGCCTTCGAGGTTGATCATGGCGATCAGGGCGCCGAACGCGAGGACCAGTCCGAGGATGAGAGACGGATCCATCAGAGACCGACCTCGGAAGCGGGGGCGTCTGAATCCGTTCCGGCGGTGCTGATCAGAGCGGCGGCCGTGGCGAGCACTTCGGCGCGGAACCGGGTGATCTGCGCGATCACGTCATCCATCGTCTCGGTGACGACGAAGGTCGCACCGTCGACCATGATGAGCGTCGTGTCCGGCGTTGCCTGGACACGTTCGATCAGGTCGGGGTTCACCGCGAACCGCGAACGGTTCAGGCGCGTGAGGATGATCATGGGCTCCATCCTGGAAAGATCCGTCCGCGTTCCGGGGAGCGCGGACCCGACGGCCCGTCCTGGGCTGTCGGAGGTGACTGTCGGCTGGAGGGCGTCAGCCGTTAGTCGTGCCCGTGGGGGAGGATCCCGTGAGGGAGGACGATCAGCGCTCGGCGAGGAGGTGGTCCCGCACCTGTCGACGCAGCACCTTGCCGATGAGGGAGCGGGGGAGGTCGTCGACGGCGGTGATGCGGCGCGGCACCTTGTACGGGGTGAGCCGGGTGCGGCAGAAGTCGCGCAGCGCGTCCACGTCGAGGGCGGCGCCGTCGCGGAGAACCACGGCGGCGGCGACCTCTTCCCCGCCATGAGGTCGCGGAAGACCCACGACCGCCGCGGCCACGACATCGGGGTGCGCGATGAGGGCGTCTTCCACCTCGCTCGGCGACACGTTGAAGCCGCCGGTGATGATGAGCTCCTTCAGGCGGTCGACGATGCTCACGAACCCGTCCGAGGAGACCTGGGCGATGTCGCCCGATCGGAGCCAGCCGTCCGGCAGCAGAGCGTCGGCCGTCTCGCCGGGCCGCCCCCAGTACCCCTGGAAGACCTGCGGGCCGCGGATGAGGAGTTCGCCGGGTTCTCCGGAAGGCACGTCGACCGTCGGGTCAGCGGGGTCGACGACGCGGATCTCCGTGCTCGGAAAAGGCACGCCGACGGTGCCGGGACGGCGGGTGGGACCCATCGGATTGCCGAGCGCGACCGGCGAGCTCTCGGTCATGCCGTAACCCTCCACGAGCAGACCGCCCGTCGCCTCCTCCCAGCGCTTCACGGTGGCCACCGGAAGACTCATCGCTCCGGAGATCGCGAAGCGCACGGTCGAGAGGTCGATGGTCCCCCGAGAGGCTGCGCGGGCGAGAGCATCATAGATCGGCGGCACAGCGGGAAGGAAGGTGGGAGGCGTCGAGCGCGCCGCCGCTGTGACCAGCCCCAGATCGAACGCGGGAAAGAGCACGAGCCGGGCCCCGATGCTCATCGCGAAGGTGAGGCACAGCGTCATCCCGTACGCGTGGAACAGCGGCAGCACACCGTAGAACGTCTCCTCGCCGTCGACGAGTCCCGGCACCCACGCTCGTCCCTGCATCGCGTTGGCGCGGAGGTTCGCGTGCGTGAGGATCGCTCCCTTCGGGACGCCCGTCGTCCCGCTGGTGTACTGCAGGAGCGCAGTGTCGTCGAGGCCCGGTCCTGCCACCCGCCGCGAGATCCGCCGGTGATCGGCGAGGCTCTTCCAGGTGACGAGGTGCCGCGCCTTCGGGGTGCCGGTGAGCTTCGCGCGGGCCTCGCGTGCCCGCGGCAGGGGCAGTCGCAGGGCGAGGCGCTTCGACAGCGGCATCGCCGCGGTGATGTCGACGCTCACGACGTGCTCGACCCTGACGTCGGTGGGGAATCCGGCGATCGTGTCGACGGCCTTGTCCCACACGATGGCGACGCGTGCGCCGTGATCCTCGAACTGGTGTCGCAGCTCGCGCGCGGTGTAGAGCGGGTTGTGCTCGACCACGATCGCACCCAGTCGGAGGATCGCGTAGAACGCGACGACGTGCTGCGGGCAGTTCGGCAGCACCAGGGCGACGCGGTCGCCGGCACCGACCCCGAGCCGGCGCAGGCCCTCAGCGGCGCGCTCGACCTGCTCTCCGAGTTCCCGGTACGTGGTCACCGCTCCGAAGAAGTCCAGCGCCGGGCGTCGACCGAAGGCCTTCACGCTCGCCGACAGCATCTCCGGCAAGGTCTGCGACGGATCCTCGATCTGGGCGGGGACGCCCTCGGCGTAGGAATCGAGCCAGGGCCGGGAGGCGAGGGGAGAGTCGGGCATGTCTCCATCCTCCCCCGGGATCGCGTTTCGCGGGCGCTGTGCCTCAGCCGACGAACAGCAGGATGATCGACACGGCGACCGCGGCCGCGCCGACGCCGGCCAGGGTGATCCCGAGCACCTGGAGCGCATGGAGGAGGGGGCGTCGGGGTTCGAACCTCATCAGGCGCGGGTGTCGGGCGCTGATGAACGCGTCTACGTCCTCCCTCCCACGCCAATGGACGGACTCCTCCGCCCGGAGCGGCCGCTCCCAGAAGTCGCCGGCGGTGAACCAGCGGGCGCGCGCCCGGCCGTCCTCCTCCTCGAGGATGACGACCTCGTGGGGCAGCCAGGGACCGTCGTGCACCTTCACCAGCAGCACGATCGTGAGCAGCGGGAGCCCGACACCGAGTCCGACCCATGAGAGGATCTCGGCGATCATTCCGACAGCATCGACCGCGTTCATGACCGCCTCCGTTCTCCCAGAGACGACAGTACCGGCGAAGTCGGGCGTCCTAAGCTGACGATGTGAACGAAGATGTGCGGAATGTGCAGGCGGCGCTGGCAACTATGACCGAGCATTGGCAGCCGCACCGGCTGGCCAGCGTCAACGACTACGACGTCAAGGTCGTGAAGCTGCTCGGAGAGTTCGTCTGGCACACCCATCCCGACACCGACGAGCTCTTCATGGTGGTGCACGGGCGTCTGACGATCCAGTTGCGCGATCGTGATGTGGTGCTGGGGCCGAACGACGTCTTCGTCGTTCCGAAGGGTGTCGAGCACTGCCCGCGAGCCGACGAGGAGGTGCAGGCGATCCTGTTCGAGCCGAAGGGCACCGTCAACACGGGCGATGCCGGGGGAGAGATGACGTCGGAGCTCCGGGAGCTCGGATAGGTCGCGGGGCACGACCTGCGGCGGTGCGGTGGTGCGGTGGTGCTCAGACCGCGCGGAGCGCGTCGGCTGCGGCCTCCATCGCGTCGGCGTTCAGCGCGAAGTACGCCCACTTGCCGCGCTGCTCTCGCGTGACCAGACCGGCTTCGGTCAGAAGCTTCATGTGATGGGAGACCGTTCCCTGCGAGAGGCCGACGGGCTCGGTCAGGTCGCAGATGCAGGCCTCACCGCCGGACCCGGCGGCGATGAGGGACAACAGTCTGACCCGAGTGGGGTCTCCCAGCGCCTTGAACACCCGGGCGACGCGCTCCGCATCCTCGACGGTCATGGTCGCGGTGACAGGAGGGACGCAGCAGGTGCGGGCTTCGATCGTCGTCGGCAGGGTCACTCGCCCATCCTGTCACGTATTGACAATCTTCGATAGGTGGGAGACAGTCTTCATATTGAAGATTCTCAATCCGAGGAGATGTGATGTCTGAGCTTCCCGTCGTCGTCATCGGAGCCGGCCCTCAGGGCCTCGCCGCCGCGGCGCATCTCGTCGAACGCGAGGAGGACGTGGTCGTCGTCGAGCGCGGCCGTGGTCCCGCGGCCGCCGTATCCGAGTGGGGTCACGTGCGCCTCTTCTCGTCGTGGCCGGAGCTCACGGACGCGGCCGCGCGTCGCGTTCTCGAGCCGACCGGTTGGACCGCACCCGCGGCGGGGTATCCCACGGGGGCGGAGTGGGTGAGCGGATACCTCGCGCCGCTCGCGAAGGTTCTGGGCGAGCGGATCCGGTACACGACGACAGTCACAGGAGTCGCACGTCAGGGACGCGACAAGGTCGTCGACGGAGGGCGCAGGAGCCAGCCGTTCGTCGTGCATACGGTTGACGCCGATGGTCGGGAATCCCGACTCCTCGCTCGCGCCGTCATCGACGCGAGCGGCACCTGGGGTCTTCCCAACCCGGCCGGGGCCGATGGTTTCCCGGCTCTCGGAGAGGCCGCGGCGGCCGGTGCGATCTCCTATCGGATCCCGGCCGATGTCTCGGAACTCGCGGGTTCGCACGTCGTCGTCGTGGGGGCCGGGCACTCCGCCACGCATGCCGTGCTGCGCCTGAGCGAGCTGGCACGGCGCGCCCCGGGAACACGGGTGACGTGGATGCTGCGCCGGGGGAGCGCCGCGAACGTGTTCGGTGGCGGTGCCGGCGACGAACTGCCGGAGCGCGCGGCTCTCGGCTCTCGCGCACGAAAGGTGATCGACGACGGAGTCGTCGACCTGGTGACCGGATTCCGCGTCGCCGAGTTCCGGCAGGAGGCCGAAGGGCTGACGGTCATCGCCGAAGACGGGCGCGTCGTCAGGGGCGTCGGCCGCATGTTCGCGCTCACGGGTTTCCGACCCGATCTGCAGATGCTGCGCGAGCTCCGGACCGAACTGGATCCCACGCTCGAAGCCGTCGCCGGTATCGCATCCGAGATTGATCCGAACATCCACTCCTGCGGATCCGTGGGTGCGACCGGGGCGCGTGAGCTCGTGCAGCCGGAGCGAGGATTCTTCATCGTCGGCGCGAAGTCCTACGGTCGGGCGCCGACCTTCCTCGCGCTGACGGGCTTCGAGCAGGTGCGCAGTGTCGCCGCTCACCTCGCCGGCGATCACGAGGCAGCTGATCGCCGCGAACTCAGGCTTCCGGACACCGGGGTGTGCGGAGGGGCCGGCGACTTCGATGACAACGCGGGCAGCTGCTGCGCCGCCCCCTCCACGCTTCAGATCGGTGCGCGGCCCGTCGTCGTCGGCTGATCGAGCTCGGAGGGAGCGGCGACGAGGGGGCCTCTCCCGGGCCTCGTCGCTCGAGGAGAAGGCAGATACCCGGCACCGGAGTTCACCTCGTCAGCGGCGCCCCGCCAGCATCGAGCCGTTCCAGCACTCGCACTGCTTCACCTGTGCCGTCGTCGCCGGAGATGCTCTGCGCGAGCGTTTCTGCACTGTCGGCGTAGCGTCCTGTCGAGACGAGCTCGTCGATGCGCGCTGCGAGAGCCGCCGCTGTGGCTCTCCGCAGCGGAAGAGGGCGCGGCCCGGCCCCGAGCGCGTGCACCCTGGATCCCCAGAACGGCTGGTCTCCCAGCACCGGGCAGATCAGGCTGGGTCGACCCGCCCTGAGACCGGCCGCCGTCGTCCCTGCCCCGCCGTGATGCACGACGGCAGTGACGCGGGGGAAGAGCCAGCGGTGCGGGGCTTCGTCGATGACGTGGATGCGCGGGTCGGAGATGTCGTCGAGGCCGCCCCACCCCTTCGCGACGACGGCTCTGACCCCGGCGTGCCGGACAGCCTCGAGGACCGTCTTGCTCCGTTCCGCTGAGGGTTTTCCGAACCCCATGCTCCCGAAGCCGATGTAGATCGCAGGACCGGCTTCGAGGAATTCCCTCAGCGCCGGCGGTGGCGTCCACTCGTCGCTGTCGTTCTCAGGGAACCAGTAGCCGGTGATGTGAGCGGAATCCGGGTAGTCGGCAGGCGGCGGAACCACATGGGGGCTGAAGGGGTAGAGGACCGGTACGCGTTCGCCATCACGGTGCAGATAGTCGCTCATCCGGCTGGTTCGTCGCATCCCCAACGTCTGAGTGCGGAACCGATTGATCATCCCCCCATAGGCGAGGGCCGTGAAGCGGTTGAACTGATAGCTCAGATGGTTGACGGGTCCGGGAAATCGGCGAGCCACGAACGGGATGGCGAAGTCGCGCGTCGGAGTGAGGAAGGGGAGTGGGAGCGAGGCGACGAAGGGAATGCCGAGTCGCTCGGCTATGTGGACTCCGGCCAGCGCCTTCGGGTGAGACACGATGACGGTCGGATCGACCTTCTGCGCCACCGTCCACTGCTCGGAGAGGGAGCGTCGCATCGCCTGTGACATGCGCCGGGCGAGCGTCGCTGCTTCGACAGGACCCCGTGAGTCCGCCATCAGTGCTCGCATTTCATCGTGCATCGCGTCACCCATGGGTTCGAACCGGATGCCACGTCGCTCGAGGTCTTCTCGGTAGACGCCGGGCGCGGACAGGGTGACCGCATGCCCCTCCCGCTGAAGCCGTGATGCAAGGGCGACGTAGGGGTCGACATCACCTCGGGTGCCGAACGTGAAGATGAGTGCGCGCATCGACTCAGCCGTTCACGTCGCGGTGGCGGAGCGCACGCGCTCATGTGGCGATGTCGGGTCGTTCTCTCCCTTGTCCGAGCTCGGGCCGCTGTGCCCGCCCAGCGCTTCCTTCGCAGCGACGAGCAGACGATCGTCCGAGTAGAGACCGTGCGTGTACAACTCCAACACAGGGATGGTCGAGCGCTCCAGCAACGAGGTCGTCAGCGAGCTCTCTCCGAAGGCCCGGGCGAGGTGGCGACGCAGGATGACCGGCCCCAAGCCGTAGAGCGTGATGTACACGGCTGTCGCTTCGAGATCGGACTGCTCGCGCATCGTTCCAGCCGCGACCTGTTCTCGGAGCATCTCTCTGGTACCGGCGAGGAACGTGTCGAAGAGCCGGTCGGACGCGGTGGAATCGTCGACCAGCATCCCGGCGAGGTAGTCCAGGGCGACGCTGCGCTTCTCCAGCGAATCCAGCGCCTCTCGCATCAGGCGTGAAGCGTCCGCACCGGTCATGCCGTCGCGCTCGGAGAGGAACTCGCTCACGACGTGCGCGTCACACGCCTCCCGCAGCCCATCCTTGCTTCCGAAGTGGTGCAGGATCAGAGCCGGGCTCACGGCAGCGTCCTGTGCGATCTGACGCAGGCTGGTGCCAGCGAAACCCTGCTGGCCGAACCGTGTGATCGCCGCGTCGCGAATGCGCGCTCTGGTCGTGAGGTCTGCGGATGCTGAACGCATATTCAGAATGCTAAACGAATGTTCAGCGAAATCCAACCACCATGCGAGGGGTGGAAAGCGCCGAGACGCCCTCCACCCCTCGACCGTCGTGGGGTCAGCCCGCGGCGGGGGCGATCTCGTTGGGCGTCACGTCGAGCTCGGTGCTGGCGAGCACCTTGCCGGTGGTGAGGTCCACCGCATGAACGCTGTTGGCGGCAGGCTCGGTGACGTACGCGATGTTCCCGGCGACGACGATGGCGGGGTGGGCGTCCTGCCACTCGGCCGGACCTTCCCACGCCTTCACGACCGGGAAGCTGTCGGTGATGTCACCGGACTCCGGATCGAGCACATGGATGGCACCGTCGCTGCTGAGGATGTAGGCGAGGTCCTTCGGCCCGCGGACGATGTCGCGGAACGTGTACTCGACGCCCTCGGGAAGATCGACGACCTCGAGGGTCTTGGCCGCGGTGTCGATCAGCGTCACAGCGCTCAGCAGGTAGCCTTCCGCGTCGACGTCGTCCTTGTAGTCGCCGACGACGATCGGGCTCGTCTCACTGACGTACGCGTTGCCCATGCGGCCGTAAGGCTGGTCGGGGGCATCGAGCTTGGTGATCTCGCCGTCGTGGTAGACCAGGGCTCCGTTCTCGCAGCCGAAGACGACCGCCTCGTCCTTCGCGGTGCCTTCGCCGTGGACACCGGGGCACTGGTCCGAGGACGCGATCTCGGTGCCTTCCGCGTCCTTCGCCACGATCCCGTTGCGGCCGTCCGCGTTGCCGACCGTGGTGAGGAAGGTGCCGTCCTCCAGTACGACGGAGACGCCGTGGTGCGCCTCGACACCCGCGATGGTCTTGACCTCGGGCAACCCGTCGGTGCCCGCCAGGTCGGCGGAGTCGAAGATGGTGGTGTCGCTCGTGCCGTCGGCGTAGAGCACCGTCTTGTCGGCGTGCCGCACGACATGGCCTGGGGCGTCAGCGGCAAAGATCGTGTCGGTGAGCTCAGGCTCGTCGCTGGAGCCGGCTCCCGTGTCCAGCACCTGGAAGCCCTCGCTCATGGTGACCATCACGTGCCGTCCGTCACCGGCCGCGTTGAGGCGCGTGAACGGCTCGGAGTCGAATTCGGCGAGCGTGTCGAGCGTCTTGCCGTCGAGGACCAGGATCCCGCCCTCGTAGGAGATGGCGACGCGGGAGGTTCCGGCAGCGTCGGACGCGCTGCTGCCGGGGGTGGAAGCCGGTGCAGCGGCGTCACCGCCGGTCGAGCACGACGTCAGGGTGATGACCGCGCCGATGGCTGCCGCGCTGATCAGCGCGCGACGCAGGGGGGAGGGGGATCGCATATGCATGCCTCTTTCTCTGTGGTGAGGTCTCACGGCGTGAGACCGGTGGTGATGCGCTCGGTGTTGACACGCATCATGGTCAGGTAGTCGGGGGCGGCCTCATCGGGTCCGGTGAGCGATTCGGTGAAGAGCTCGATGACCTCGACCTGCACGTTCGCCTCGCTCGCCAGGGCCTGGACGAGGCGATCAGGTGAGGAGGATTCCGCGAAGATCGCCCGCACTCCGGTCTCTTCGATCGCGTCGACCAGGTCGGCCAGGTCGGATGCCGAGGGGGCCGCCAGAGTCGTCCCGCCCGGGATCACCGTGCCGACGACGTCGAAGTCGAACCGATCGGCGAGGTAGCCGAAGACGTGATGGTTGGTCACCAGGGCGCGGTGTGCCACCGGGAGGGAAGCGAACGCCTCGCTCATCTCGGCGTCCAACGCCTGCAGCTGGGCGCGATACGCCTGGACGGTCGTGGCCAGGGAATCCTGATCGATCCCGTCGACATCGGCGAGGACCGGCTCGACGGCGTCGACGACGTCGAGCATGCGAGCGGGATCCGTCCAGAAGTGGGAGTCCGGCATCCCGGCGGCATCCCCCTCGCTGTAGTCGAGGACGTCGATGGCATCCCCGGCCACGAACATCGGCACGTCATCCGAGGCAGCGGCATCGATATGCTGCTGCAGTCCCTCCTCGAGCCCGAGACCGTTCGAGACCAGCAGGTCGGCGTTGCGCAGCATCGCAGCCTCCTGCGCCGAGATCTCGAACGAGTGCGGGTCGGCGTTCGGCTTCATGAGGGTCACGACCTGCGCCTGGTCACCGATCAGCTCTTCGACGACGTCGCCGAGGATGTTCGTCGAGACGACGATCGTCGGACGTGAGTCGACCGGTGTCGAACAGCCGGTGAGGCTCGCCAGGGTGAGCCCGCAGAGCGCGAGAGTAGCAAGGGTCGCGAGGGAACGCAGGGAGGGCATGTCATCGTCCTGTCTCAGCGACGAAGGCCGGTGCGGTGGCGGTCTCGAAGGTGCGGGCGATGCGGGCACCGTCGGCGTAGTCGATCTCGTAGAGACGGTGCTCCGTCGGGGCGCTCACATAGGCGCGGTGCTGATCCGCGATCAGAGACGGGGTCGTGCCCGCGGCCAGCGACTCGGCGACGAGAGGTTCGGTCTCGGCGAGCACGGTGCCGTTCTCGTCGCTCAACACCAGCACGCGTCCGTCCCGAGCGAGGGCCATCAGATGACCGGCTTCATCGTCCACCGCGGTGACGTGTACGAGCGGAACAGGGGAGGGGAGCAGGGTCCAGGACCGCTCGCGAGTATCGAGGAGCCAGATCCCTTCCGCTCCGGCGAGGCCGGCGACCGTGGGACGGCCCTCGCGGTTGTCGAACGATCGCGCGGCGGGCGCTGTCGTCCCCGCGGGGTAGGGGATGCGCTCCACCTGCAGCTCCTCGCCGTCGACATGCGCGAGCAGGGCGCCGTCTCGGCATCCGATGACGGCGCCGACGCGGGTCGTGATGGTCCCGGCCAGATCGGTGCACGGCTCCTCGAGACCGGTCGCCTCTCCGTCGGACGTGTACCCGGCGACGGTCGAGTCCGCCCCGGCCGAAGCCTCGGACACCAGAGCGAACGATCCGACGGGGACCACGAGTCCGGAGTGGGGCTCGCGCTCGAGTCGGAACAGCTCGCGGATCTCGCCCTTCGACAGTGCTTCGGTATCGAGCAGCACGGCATCTCCGGAATCGGCGAACGAGATACCGGTCCCGCCTGTCGTCGACAGGTTCGTCGTCGCGATCGTCGCCGGCCCCGCCCCCGTCACGGAACCGAGAAGAGCGGGGGCTGCCCGGTAGTAGTGGAAATGATCGACGTGATCCCAGGTCCACACGCCACTGTCGACGATCTCGATACCGTCGTCGGTCTGTGCGAACAGGTAGCGTCCATCCGTCGTCACACCGGTGACGACCGGGATCTCACCGATCTCGGTGGTGCTTTCGTCGAGGAGGTCCAGGTGGGAGACCGTGCCTTCCGGGCCGATCCAGGTGAGACCGAGCTGCGGCTCGGCCACCTCCGCGGCGCCCGCGACGGCGCCGTGCCCGTTGTCGGCGGAGTCGTCGGACGGGACCGTGGTGGCCGGCGTCGTGACGCAGGCCGTCAAGGAGACGGTGAGAGCGCCGGTGAGGGCGAAGAGGGCGATGCGAGAGCGCACGGTGTCCTTCCTTTGTCGTGGTCGTTCGAGAGTTCGCGTCGTCGCGACGGCGGGCTCAGGCGTGCGGCGTCCGGGCTCCGCGAGAGCTGAGGGTGCGCACGGCCCACGAGAGGCAGGCGAGCAGGATCGCGCATGCCGCGACCGAGGCTCCTGCCGCCGTCGCGGCGTACCAGGAGGCGAGGAGACCGAGGATGACCGCGGTCACGCCGAAGACGGCCGCGAGCGCCATGCGTGTGGGGATGCGGGTGGTCCAGTGCCCGGCGGCAACCGCCGGCGCGAGCAGGAGGCCGACGACGAGCATCGAGCCGACCGCCTGGTAGGACGCGACGACGGCCAGGGTGACGAGACCTACCAGCGCGGCCCGCGCGAGCTGCGGGCGCAGTCCGAGAACCGAGGCGATGCGCACGTCGAGCGAGAGGGCGACGAAGGAGCGGTGGAACAGGATGGCGACGATCAGCCCGACAGCGGCCGCGGCGGCGAGCAGGACGAGATCGACGGCGCTGATGGCGAGGATGTCGCCGAACAGGATGGCGGTCGCGTCGGTGGCAAAGCTGCCCGAGTGGGAGATGATGATGACGCCCAGTGCCAGCATCGAGACGAACAGCAGGCCGATGCTCGTGTCGTAGGAGAGGCGTGCGCGTCGTTGCAACGCTCCGATGCCGAGGCTCATGGCGATGGCGCTGAGCGCGCCGCCGATCAGGACCGGAAGCGAGAGCACGGTCGCCAGGGCGACGCCGGGAAGCATGCCGTGCGCCAGCGCTTCGCCCAGGAATGCCATCCCCCGGATGACCACCCACGTGCCGACGATCGCGCAGAGGATCGCGACCAGCGCGCCGCCGAGCATGCCCCGCTGCAGGAAGTCCAGGGCGAACGGGGCGAAGAGGTCAGATGGGTGGCGGGGCACGGTGTCGAGACTAGAGGTTTATGAGAATGATTATCAAACTCATAAACTGGGGGCATGCTCGAGACCCGATTCCGCCCCGACATCGTCGCTTGTCTGACCGACGTCCACGTGTCCTTCAACGGTCGGGCGGCGCTGGTGGGCGTCGACGTCTCGATTCCGCGCGCGTCCCTCACGGTCATCACAGGTCCGAACGGTGCGGGGAAGTCGACGCTGCTCGAAGTGCTGGGCGGGACGAGAGTCGCTACCTCGGGGCGCCGGATCATCAGTGGAACCGTCGCTTTCGTGCCGCAACGGGCCGCCGTTCCGTCCGGGCTTCCGGTCTCGGTGAAGGACGTCGTCAGCGTGGGAGCGTGGGGAAGACTCGGTCTGTGGCGGCGCATGGATGCCGCGGCCCGAGAGGTCGTCGCGCGATCGATGGAGCGTCTCGACATCAGCGCGCTGGCGAGGCATCCGTTCGCGTTGCTCTCCGGCGGTCAGCAGCAGCGGACACTCCTCGCCCAGGGGCTGGCGCGCGGAGCTGATCTGCTCCTGCTCGATGAACCGACGACGGGGCTCGACGTTGCCAGTGCGCTTCGCATCCGCGCTGTGTTGCGCGAGGAGGTGGAGCGCGGGGTCGCCGTCGTGTGCGTCTCGCACGACCCGTCCGTGATCGGCGACGCCGAGCGGAGGATCTCGCTTCAGGAGGGGCGGGTCTGCTCCGACGTCTGATCGGTCACCGTGTCGCTCGCTGCGGAGTGTCGGGTGGCGCTGTGAGGGGGAGCGATCCGCGGCGGGCGATGGAATCGTCGGTCACGGGTGTTCCTCGACGATTGCCGGCCAGGTCGGAAGAGGGTCGGTGAATCGTCGCCAGGCGTGTGGTCCCGCGATGAGCTCGTCGTCGTCGACGGCGGCGGCGTCGAGGGCCAGACGGATTCCCTCATGGTCGAGGTCGAGTCCGGTGAGGGCCAGATCCTGTGCGGTCGTCGCGTCCTCCTGTCCTGTCGACTGCGGATCGATCCAGATCGCGGAGCCGACGTGGTCCCACCGTGCGAGGATGCCGAGGCGGGTGGCGAGACGGCAGAAGCCGGCTGATCGGAGCACGATGCCCCAGCGGCCGGAGTCGATGTCATCCAGTGCCGCGGCCAGCCGTCCCGGATGGAGTGGCCGGGGTTGTTCGTAGCGCAGTGTCGTCACCCGCGGATCCGTCATGTGGGGATCGTGCTCGTCGTTGAGGGCATGCACCCATCCGGCCCGCTCGAGCAAGGGGAGCGGTTCGCACCCGCCGTCTAACGAGGCTCGGAGATCCTCGACCGGGCCACGCGACAGTCGTGCGCGAGCGGTGGGGTTCAGGTGCGAGGTGATCGCCATGAGCAACGACAACTCGGCCGTGGGTACCGTTTCCCAGTTCACGAAGGAGACAAGCGTCGCACTCTCCACGTGCGATACCGCACGGCGTGCTCGCGATCCGAAGTCACCCCGGTCGTCGCCCTCGACTGCCACCTCTGAGAGAGGTCTGCCGTCGCCGAGGTCGTGGGAGAAGTGGAGTGCATCGACGACGCAGATCACCGAGGAGCGCGGCGCGTTCGCCAGGGCGAGGTGGGGGAGATCGATCTCGCTGTCGACGTCCACGACGAGGTGAGAAGTGCTCTGGGGCAGGGAGGGGCGTTCCGGCGAGAGCACGATGTGCTGCGGGCCTCGTCCGGGCATCGGTTCGACAAGTGCGATCAGATGGCCTCCGATGCCCTGCGCCAGCTCTGCGGCATATGACCGCCTCTCCGGCGTGCACACTCCGACCACGACGAGGGGGTTCCTGCTCTCCACGACGACCTGCTCTTCCTCACATTGACGAGACTCTCGTCTCACCCTAACTTGTTAATGAGAAAGATTATCAATAAGGAGATCCCCATGAAGGTTCGTGCATCCCTCAAGTCCCTGAAGAATCAGCCGGGCGCCCAAGTGGTGCGCCGCCAGGGCAGAGTGTTCGTCATCAACAAGCTCAACCCGCGCTTCAAGGGGCGACAGGGCTGAGTGCGACGCGAAAGGGCCCGGCGGAATGATCCGCCGGGCCCTTTCGTTGTGCGCCTCGTCGACGTGATCGCGACGGTGCCGAACGGATGAGACGGGGCGTCTCAGATCTGGGCGAGCTGTGCGAGGAACTCGTCGGCCATCGCCACCTGGCTCGCGAGCTTCGCGCGACGAGCGCCGGCCTCGTCGCGGAGCGCGCTGAGTCTTGCGCGCAGCTGCTCATCCTCGGGTGCGTCGACCAGGGCGTCGACGACGTCGAGGAGCGCCCGCATCTCGTCCAGCGAGTAGCCCAAGGGTTTCATCCGTCGCACGATCATGAGTCGTGCGACGTCCCTCGGCGTGTAGAGCCGGAACCCGCCCTCCGTGCGACCGGAGGGAATCACCAGTCCGACGTCCTCATAGTGGCGAAGCGTGCGGAACGACAGGGAAGTCTGTTCGGCCACTTCGCCGATGCGCATAGTCTGCACGTTCTCCACTGATCCGCCTTCGTCAATTCGTCAGCAAACCTCACGTTACGTTAGAGTCTGCGAGTGTGCCCCTTCGGCATCCCCATTCTTCCGCGTCGAGCTGTTCGGCGCCTGCGTGTCCGCGCGCGTATCGCCGCTCGTTCGCGAGCCCGACTCAGGAGAGCACATTGACTGCTGTCACTCCCGCCAGGGACAGCGCATCGCGCTATCGGATCGAACCCACCGTGCTGCAGGCGCTGCGCAGCCCCAGGCTGCTCACTCGCGAGGTCCTCGCTGGCCTCGTCGTCGCATTGGCGCTGATCCCCGAGGCGATCGCCTTCTCGATCATCGCCGGCGTCGACCCCCGGGTGGGTCTGTTCTCCTCCTTCGTGATGGCCGTGGCCATCGCGTTCCTCGGTGGCCGTCCGGCGATGATCACCGCGGCGACGGGGGCCATCGCACTCGTGATCGCCCCGGTGGCCCGAGAGCACGGGATGGACTACTTCATCGCCACGGTGCTGCTGGGTGGGCTGATCCAGATCGTGCTGGCCCTCCTCGGCGTCGCCAAGCTCATGCGGTTCATTCCTCGCTCGGTCATGGTGGGCTTCGTGAACGCGCTCGCGATCCTCATCTTCACCGCTCAGCTGCCCCAGCTGTTCGACGTGCCGTGGCTGGTGTACCCGCTGGTCGCCGTGGGGCTGGCGATCCTGTTCCTGATGCCGCGCATCACGAAGGTGGTCCCGGCTCCGCTGGTGACGATCGTGCTGCTGACAGCGGCCGTCGTGGTGTTCGGATGGAGCGTGCCGAACGTGGGTGACCAGGGTGAGCTTCCGCAGAGTCTGCCCGAACTCTTCATCCCGGAGGTGCCATTGACCCTGGAGACACTCGGGATCATCGGCCCGTTCGCTCTCGCCATGGCGGTCGTCGGCCTGCTCGAGTCGCTCATGACGGCCAAGCTGGTCGATGACATCACGGACACCCACTCCCGCAAGACGCGCGAGGCGTGGGGCCAGGGCGTGGCGAACGTGCTCTCCGGTGCCTTCGGCGGAATGGGCGGATGCGCGATGATCGGCCAGACGATGATCAACGTGAAGGCCTCGGGCGCGCGCACGCGCATCTCGACGTTCCTCGCCGGTGTCTTCCTCCTCGTCCTTGTTCTCGCGCTCGGCGACGTGGTGGCGATCATCCCGATGGCGGCGCTGGTGGCTGTGATGATCCTCGTTTCCGTCGCGACCTTCGACTGGCACAGCATCCGCCCCTCGACGTTGCGTCGGATGCCGAAGAGCGAGACGGCCGTCATGCTCATCACTGTCATCGCGACGGTGTGGACGCACAACCTCGCTATCGGCGTCATCCTCGGAGTGCTCGCCGCGATGGTGATGTTCGCCCGACGGGTCGCACACTTCGTCACCGTTACGCGCACTGTGGTGGACGAGGAGGGGATCGCTGCCGCTCGCTACGAAGTCGTCGGGGAGCTGTTCTTCGCGTCGAGCAACGACCTGACGACCCAATTCGCGTACGCGGAAGATCCGGACCGGGTCGTCGTCGACATGACCCGGTCGCACATCTGGGACGCCTCGACCGTTGCTGCTCTCGATGCCGTCGTCACCAAGTACGAGCGCCTCGGCAAGTCCGTCACGATCCATGGCCTCAACGACACCGCGGCGGCGTTCCGTCAACGGCTCACGGGCAATCTTGGGACAGGGCACTAGCAGGCGGCAAGGTGACGAACAGGTGAACTCCTCCGTCGGAGATTGCAGGGGGTATCGATGAGTGTCAATATAGACACATGTCGATTCAACAGGTTGAGCTGGTCATCATCGGGTCCGGCCCTGCGGGGTACACCGCGGCCGTGTATGCGGCGCGCGCGGGTCTTTCCCCTGTGGTGCTCGCCGGGTCCGTGACCGCGGGCGGCGCGCTGATGACCACGACCGAGGTCGAGAACTTCCCCGGGTTCGTCGATGGCGTGCAGGGGCCCGAGCTGATGGAGTCGATGCGCGCGCAGGCGGAGCGCTTCGGAGCCCGCATCCGTCTCGATGACGCGGTCCTGGTCGACCTCGACGGCCCCCTCAAGACCGTGGAGACGGGCTCCGGTGAGACCTTCCTCGCTCGCGCCGTCATCCTGACGATGGGCTCCGCCTACCGGAAACTCGGCATCGCGGATGAGGAGAGACTCACCGGCCGCGGCGTCTCGTGGTGCGCCACCTGCGACGGCTTCTTCTTCCGCGAGCAGGAGATCGTCGTCGTCGGCGGAGGGGACTCCGCGATGGAGGAGGCGCTGTTCCTCACCCGCTTCGCCTCGAAGGTCACCGTGGTGCACCGTCGGGGTGAGTTCAGGGCCTCGAAGATCATGGCGCAGCGCGTGCTCGACCACCCCAAGATCGAGATCGCGTGGAACAGCGAGGTCGCAGGCCTCATCGGTGCGGAGAAGGTGGAGGCGGTGGAACTGCGCGACACCGTGACCGGTGCCGAACGGAAGCTGCCGGCTACGGGAGTCTTCGTCGCGATCGGGCACGATCCGCGCTCCGAGATCGTCGCTGGACTCGTCGACACGGATACCGACGGCTACGTGCTCGTCGAGCACCCCTCCACTCGCACGAACGTGTCGGGAGTCTTCGCCGCCGGCGATCTGGTCGACCACACCTACCGCCAGGCGATCACCGCCGCAGGCACCGGATGTGCTGCAGCGCAGGATGCGCAGCACTACCTCGCGGCTCTCGACGAGGCAGAGCCCGTCATCGCCGAGAAGCGGGAGGCGCTCCTCGCATGAGCACCGCGACCGTACCCACCACCGCTCCTTCCGCGCGCCGCCTGTCGACCCTCGACCGGTGGCTGCCGCTCTGGATCGGCCTGGCCATGATCGGCGGCATCGTCATCGGCCGCTTCATCCCCGGCGTCTCCGACCTCCTGGCCCGCCTCGAGGTCGGTGGAATCTCCATCCCCATCGCCCTCGGCCTGCTGGTGATGATGTACCCGGTGCTCGCGAAGGTCCGCTACGACAAGGTCGCCGCCGTCACCGGCGACAAGAAGCTGCTGCTCTCGTCGCTGGCGCTCAACTGGCTCGTGGGCCCTGCGCTGATGTTCGCCCTCGCGTGGGCGTTCCTGCCCGACCTGCCCGAATACCGCACGGGCCTCATCATCGTGGGGCTCGCGCGCTGCATCGCCATGGTCGTCATCTGGAACGACCTGGCCTGCGGCGACCGCGAGGCCGCGGCCGTGCTCGTCGCTATCAACTCGGTCTTCCAGGTCATCGCCTTCTCGATGCTCGGCTGGTTCTACCTCACCGTCCTCCCGGGTTGGCTCGGACTCGACTCACAAGGGTTGGACATCTCGATCGGACAGATCGCGCTGAACGTCCTGATCTTCCTCGGCATCCCCCTCGTCGCGGGATTCGCCTCCCGCTTCATCGGGGAGCGTACGAAAGGACGCGACTGGTACGAAGAGAAGTTCCTTCCGAAGATCGGTCCGTGGGCGCTCTACGGCCTGCTGTTCACCATCGTGCTGCTGTTCGCCCTGCAGGGTGAGCAGGTCACGAGTCGTCCGTGGGATGTCGCCCGGATCGCACTCCCGCTGCTGGCGTACTTCGCGATCATGTGGTTCGTCGGCCTGTTCACCGGCAAGGCGCTCGGCCTCGGATACGCACGATCGTCGACCCTGGCGTTCACCGCCGCCGGCAACAACTTCGAGCTCGCGATCGCCGTCGCCATCGGCACGTTCGGTGCGACATCCGGCCAGGCCCTCGCCGGAGTCGTCGGCCCGCTGATCGAAGTCCCGGTGCTGGTCGGGCTCGTCTACGTCTCGCTCTGGGCCGCCCGGCGCTGGTTCCACACCGACCCGTACACCGCTGAGAGGATCTCGTCATGAATGTCACCCCGACGACCGCAGACGACACCTGCAGTCCCGTCGCGACGCATGCGATCGGGCAGGAGGCTGCCTCCTCGGTTGCTGCGACGTTGAAGGCTCTGTCGGATCCGCTGCGGCTGCGGATGCTGTCGGCCATCGCGTCCGACCCGCGCGGAGAATCGTGCGTGTGCGACCTCGCCGAGCTCGCCGAGGTGTCGCAGCCGACCGTGTCCCACCACCTCAAGGTGCTCAAAGACGTCGATGTCCTCACCTCCGAGCGGCGAGGAACCTGGGTCTGGTACCGGATCACCCCGGGCCGGCGCCGCGCGGTCACGGCATTGCTGGACTCGTTCGCACCCGCGACGGTCGCGCCCTGGAGCGTCTCCGCCGACGACGAGGGGCGGCGCCCCGACTTCGACGCGCGCGTCACCCGTCTCGCCCAGGAGCTTGCCGCGGAGGTTCCGGAGCTGGATTCCGACGTCGTGCTCACGACCGTCCGCGAGTCGTACACGGCGCTCGCGCGCAGCGCCCGCGTCACCTCCGCTCTCGTGCCGCTCACGGAGCGCTTCGCGCGTCAGCGCCTCGCCGACCTCACCCGCGATCGTGATGCCGCGGTCCCGCAGGTGCTCTTCGTCTGCGTCGCCAACGCGGGGCGGTCGCAGCTCGCCGCCGCGCTCGTCAACAAGCTGGCGGCCGGCAAGGTCGTGGCTCGCTCGGCAGGATCGGCCCCCGCCGACGTCATCCACCCGCACGTCCGCTCGATCCTCGCGGAGATCGAAGGCGACCTGGCCGCCGAGCGCTTCCCGAAGCCCCTCACCGACGACGCCGTGCGTGCGGCCGACGTCGTCATCACCATGGGGTGCGGCGACGTCTGCCCGATCATCCCCGGCGTCCGCTACGACGACTGGGCCGTCGGCGATCCCGCCCTCGCTTCGCGGGAGGGCGTCGAAGCCATCCGCGACGACATCGCCGCACGCGTGCGCGCGCTCGTCGACGACCTTCTTCCCTGACCACATCTCTCACCAGGAGTCTCCATGACCGACACGACCACCACGCCCTCCGTCCTCTTCGTCTGCGTGCACAACGCCGGACGCTCCCAGATGGCCGCCGGATTCCTTCGCGACATCGCTGGCGACCGCATCGAGGTCCGCTCGGCCGGCTCCATGCCCGCCGACCAGATCAACCCCACCGCCGTCGAAGCGATGCAGGAACTCGGCATCGACATCACAGCCGAGCAGCCCAAGGTGCTCACGACCGAGGCCGTGCAGGCGTCGGATGTGGTGATCACGATGGGCTGCGGCGACGCGTGCCCGTTCTTCCCCGGCAAGCGCTACGAGGACTGGAAGCTCGAGGACCCGGCCGGCCAGGGGATCGACGCCGTGCGGCCGATCCGCGACGACATCCGGGCGCGCATCGAGCAGCTGGTAAGCGAACTGCTCTGACCACAGGCGACGGCGCGGCGGCTCGTGATCTCACGCGCCGCCGCGCCGCCCCACGGCTCAGCGCTTCAGGTTCGTGAGCTCCTGCAGCACCTCGTCGCTGGTGGTGATGATGCGGGCGTTCGCCTGGAAGCCGCGCTGCGCGACGATCAGGTTGGTGAACTCCTGCGACAGGTCGACGTTGGACATCTCGAGCGCGCCGCTGATGATGCCGCCCAGGCCGTCGGTGCCCGCCTGCCCGAGCGTCGGCTCGCCGGAGTTGCCGCTCGGGCGGTACTGCGAGGAGCCGGCCTTCTCGAGTCCTCCCGGGTTGACGAACCCTGCCAGGGCGACGCGGGCGAGCACCTCGGTGTCGCCGTTGCTGAAGGTGCCGACGAGGCTGCCGTCGTTCATCAGCGCGTACGAGCTCAGCGTGCCGGCCGGCTTGCCGTTCTGCTCCTTGATCGCGACGTCGCTGACATCCGCGAACCCGGTGACGGCGGAGAGGTCGACCGTGACACCGCCGGAGACGATGGAGGAGGCCGCCGCCTGCTTGCCGTCGGTGAACGTGAGGGCGGTGTTCGTGCCGCCCGGCTCGGTGACGCTCCAGCCCGTGGCGGTGCGGGTGAAGGTGAGGCGCAGCGACGTGGCCGTACCCTCGGCGTCGTAGGTCTTGATGTCGCGCACCAGCTGCTCGCCGACCGCTGCCCCGGAGGGCAGGTTGCCGGTGACGCGGGCGGTGGTGGTCGCGGTGGCGGGGCTCAGCGCGCCGACAGGCAGCCGGATGTCGCCGATGCCCTGACCCGGGACGATCACTCCGTTCTGGGCCGTCCAGCCCTGCACGAGCGCGCCGTCTGCGGAGACCAGCTTGCCGCTGGCGTCGAACGAGAACCCGCCGTTGCGGGTGTACAGGGTCTCGCCGCCCGAGCGGACAACGAAGAAGCCGTCGCCCGCGATCATGAGGTTGGTCGGCACACCGGTGGGCTGCGGCGCCCCGGAGGCGAAGTTCGTGCTGATGCCGGCGACCTGCACGCCGAGACCGACCTGGGCGGGGTTCTGACCGCCGACGGCCTGCTGCGGCATCATCGAGTTGCGCACGAGCTGCGAGAGCGAATCCTGGAACTGCACGGCCGAGGCCTTGAAGCCGGTGGTGTTGACGTTGGCGATGTTGTTGCCGGTGACGTCGAGCATGGTCTGGTGCGAACGCAGACCCGAGATACCTGCGAACAGAGAGCGGAGCATGGTGATGCCTTTCTGGAAGGGACTGGTCAGGACTGCGAACGGGGAGCGAGGGAGACGCCGGAGACGGCGTCGAGAGGGATGGATGCGTCGCCGATGGTGACGAGCGGGACAGCGCCGGCGTAGGAGACCGAGGTGACGATGCCCTTCTGGGTGACGCCCTTCTCATCGACGTACTGCGCTTCGTGGCCGATCAGCGCGGCGGCCGTCTGGCGCATGCTGAGCGCGAAGCTCTCGGTCGAGGTCGCCGTGAGCGCGGTGAGCTGCTCCATCGAGGCCAGCTGGGTGGTCTGCGAGATCATCTCGTTGGTGTTCATGGGCGAGCTCGGGTCCTGATTGGTCAGCTGGGTCACCAGGAGTTTCAGGAAGACCTCCGAGTCGAGCGTCTTCTTGCGCTCGGTCGGGGGCGTCGTGCTGCCCGTCTGCACTCCGGAGGGCGGGATGGTGCCGGAGATGGGGTCGACCGTGGTCATGGATTCCTCTCGGATCAGGCGAAGACGTCGATGCCGCCGTGCGGCGAGATGAGGGGGACGGGGGATGCCGGATCGGTCGGCGATGTCAGGTCGGTGGACGCTCTGTCACCGGACGAGGGATGTGCTGCGTCTCGGCCTCTCGCGTCGGCGGCTCCCGGCTCACCGCTGTTCGTTCCGGTCGTGGCACCGTTCGAGGAGCCGGTCCCGCCTCCGGCGCTGTTGTGGGCGGAGTGCTGCGGGTTCGAGGATGCGGGCCCGTCGTCCGAGGTCGACAGCAGGAGCGAGGCCTGCGGTGCCGCGGCTGCGAGGTCGCGGCGCAGGTCGACGAGGATCGCACGCAGCGCCTCGCGACCGAGGTCGTTCGGGGCGTGCAGCTCGATGTGGATGGCCCCACCCGAGATGTGCGCGCGCACCGTCACAGGACCGAGGTTCTCCGGCGACACCGTCAGGGTGAGGCTGTGGTCTCCGTCCGGAGCCTGCGCGAGCGAGATCACGGGTGCAGTGATCTGCGGGAGCAGTGCCGGCCGTGGGGCGGCGGCAGCGGCCGGGGCTGCGGCGGCGACGGGCGTCGGCGGAGGAGTGCTGCCGACGGCCGCGGGCGGGACGGGCGCGTCACCGGTGGAGGCCGAGGCCGCGCGGGCGGGAGCGGACGCAGAGATCGCGGGCGCCGGGGTCGTCGGGGCGTCCGGGGAGAGTGCGGGAGGCACCGCGTCCGTCTCTTGTGCTCCTGCGTGAGCGCTCGGGACGGGGCCGCTCGGCGCTCCTGCGACGACGGGGATCCCGCTGATCGGACCACTGCTGACGCCGATGCGGGAGGCCGTCGAGGCAGTCCGGGGCAGGGCCGGCTCCGCCGTGCCGAGCACGCCCGTCGCCGTGGGCCCGGCGGAGTGCGAAGCAGCAGGGGTCGGGGCATCGAGGGCGGAAGTCGTCGTCGTCGCGAGCGGGAGGCTTCTCGTCGTCTCGGAGACCGCGGGCTGGGCGGGGGCAGTCTCGACGGGGCTGGCCGGTGCGGTCGTTCCCGCGACAGCGGCAGGTGCTCCGATCGAACCGGCGGATGCGGCGGACTCCGCTGCCACGACCGTGACCGCTCCCTCGGGGGCATCCGCCGCATCGGCACTCTGTGGGGCCGGTATCGCCGCGGCGGGCACCTCGCCTGTGGCGTCGCCGATCACGACCGCGCTCACGGGGAGCACGAGAGTCGGCTCGGGCAGGGGAACGATCGCCGGCGGGATGTTCGTGGCCGGGGTGGAGGGAGCAGCGGGGGCGGCATCCGCGGTGTCGCCTTCCGTCGATGCTCCGGCGAACGTCCCCTCCGCGGCGTCGGCGTCGACGCGCGAGGCGTCCAGGATCACATCGGCGAAGGCCGCGGCCCCCGGCGTGATCTGCCGGGAGGGCGAGGGGGGAGCCGCTGCGCGCTGGACACGCGGATCGAGCAGGTCCACGATGCCGAGAGATGTCATGCCTGGCCCTCCGCACGGATGCGCGAACCGATCTCATCGAGCTCCGCCTGCTCGGCCCGCAGCTCGGCCGTCCGCACCTGCAGGGCGTGCGCCTGGGAGAGACGGTCGAGTCCGCGCATCGCCCTCCTCGCCTCCGCGTGCTCCGTTCGGGCCAGATCGACCGTCTGCTCCTGCAGCTCCGAGATGGTCGTGAGATCGGCCAGAAGGGTTCTGCCGGCCACTCTGGCTGCGGCGAGGGCGGCGAGGGAGCGCACATCGACGGCCTCGCTCCCGACGCCCGACAGGTGCGCGCGCAGCGACCGGTCGCGGGCCTCGGTGTGCTGGGCGTCGATCACCGCGCGGGAGAGCCGCTGGGCGGCCGCGCGCTCCTGGATCTCGCGCACGCGCAGGAGTCCGGCCAGGGAGAAGGACCGCGTCATGACACTCCTTCGAAGGAGGCGACGAGATCGTCGAGTCGGCGCCACGATTCGCCGATCTCGCTCGTCTCGTCGAGGGGCTGGGTGAGGAAGGCGCTGATCGCCCTCTCGTGGGCGATCGCCGCGTCGATGCGGGAGTCCGCTCCGGGCTGATAGGCGCCGATGTCGATCAGGTCGTTCGCACGAAGACGGGCCGCGAGCACGGCTCGGAGCGTGGCGGCGTGCGCTCTGCGCTCGGGGGCGGTGACCTTGCCGGCCACCCTCGACACGGAGCCGAGCACGTCGATCGCCGGATGGTGGCCCGACAGCGCGAGTGCGCGATCGAGCACGACGTGGCCGTCGAGGATCGACCTGACGGTGTCGGCGATCGGCTCGTTGTGGTCGTCGCCGTCGACGAGCACGGTATAGATGCCGGTGATCGAGCCGCGCGTGTCCGTGCCCGCCCGTTCGAGCAGTCCCGCCAGGAGCGAGAACGTGGAAGGAGGATAGCCGCGGGTGGCAGGAGGCTCCCCGGCCGAGAGCCCGATCTCGCGCTGTGCCATCGCCACGCGGGTCAGCGAGTCCATCATGAGGATGGCGTGGGCCCCGTCGTCGCGGAAGGCCTCGGCGATCCTCGTGGCGGTGTACGCCGCACGGATGCGCGCCATGGCCGGCTGGTCCGATGTCGAGACCACGACGACGGAGCGGGCGAGCCCTTCCGGTCCCAGGTCGTCTTCGATGAACTCGCGCACCTCGCGACCGCGCTCGCCGACGAGGGCGATCACGGTGACCTCCGCCTCGGTGCCGCGCGCGATCATCGACAGCAGGGAGGACTTTCCGACCCCTGATCCGGCGAAGAGTCCGACACGTTGGCCGCGGCCCACGCTGACGAGCGTGTCCAGGGCCCGCACGCCCAGCGGAAGCGGTGAGTCGATCCGGTCGCGGCCCATGATCGACGGCGGCGCGTGGTCGAGGCTCACCGGGACGGCGCCCGTCAGCGGTCCCTTTCCATCGATCGGCCGGCCGAGGCCGTCGAGGACCCGTCCGAGCAGAGCAGCACCGGTCGGTACACGCAGCGCCCCTCCGCGTGACCGCACGGGGGCGCCGACCGTGAGACCTGCGACGGGGGCGAGCGGCATGCAGCGCAGTCCACCCTCGCCGATCGCCACGACTTCGGCATCCACGCCGTCGAGTGCCACGACGTCGCCGACCGCGCCCTCGAGGCCGCGCACCTGCACGCTCAGTCCGCGCACCTGCGACACCTCGCCGATGCGCTCCGGCCGCACCGCTTCGCGCACCGCCGCCCAGACACTCATGCGCCGACCACGGCGTGGCGGGCGCGCTCGAGCGCGCCCGCGACACGGGCATCGATGCGACCGTGGGCCAGGACCGCGACGGCGTCGCCCCGGTCGAGGGTGTCGTCGGCGACGAGGGCGATCCCGGCGAGATCGTCGGCGGATTCGCGGAGTGTGCGCAGGTCGTCCGGGTGCAGTCGCACCTCGCGGATCTCGGCGGGGTCGGCGCCGGAGAGAGCGCGCCGGGCGGCGACCGCGGCGGAGGCTCCGGCGTCGGAGAGCTCGCCGACGACGATCAGCTCGGCGAGCTCGATCGCACAGCGCACCACCTGGTCGTGCGCGGCGGTGGTCAGCTCGCGTTCCCGATCGCCCAGCGAACGTGCGGCCGCGTGCAGCGCCGCCACAGCGTTCTCGAGCTCCCGAGCCGCAGCCGCCTCGCGGGCGGTCCTGGCCTCTTCCGCCGTGCGCTGCGCGACCTCGGCCTCGGCGCGGCCGGCACGGAAGCCCTCCGCGTGTCCGTCGGCATAGCCGCGCATCCGCGCCCTGGCATGCTCCTCGCCGCCCTCGCGTCCGTCGAGACGCGGGAACAGCACCGGCGAGAACGCGTCAGTAGACATACTCGTCCTCGTCGGCGCGTTGCACCGTGATGTCCCCGGCCGCCTCGAGCGCGCGGATCGTGCGGACGATCTCGGCTCTGGCCTCTTCGACCTGCGACACGCGCACGGGGCCGAGCGTGCGGGCCTCCTCGTCGAGGTTCTCCCTGTTGCGCTCGGAGACGTTGCGGCGGATGAGGTCGGCGATCGGCTGGTGCGCGCCCTTCAGTGCCAGCGCGAGCGAGCGGATGTCCATGCCCCGCAGCACGCGCTGGGTGTCGCGGTCGTCGAGCTTGACGATGTCGGCGAAGGTGAACATGCGCGAGCGGATGTCCTCCGCGAGCGCGCTGTCCCTGTCTTCGATGCTCGCCAGCAGCGCCTTCTCGACCGTGGCTCCCGAACGGGCGATGATCTCGACCAGAGGCTCCACCCCGCCCAGCACCTCGGGGGTGTCGCGTGCGGCGAAGGTCCCGGTCCGAGCCTTGAGCGCATCGGCCACGATCGCGATCGCCTCCTGCGACGCAGTCCCCATCGTCGCGATCGCGTGGGCGACGTCGGTGCGCGTGGGGTCGGGAAGCGCGGCCAGGACCGCTGCGGCGCGGTCGGTCGGCAGGTGGGCGAGCACGAGGGCGACCGTCTGCGGGAGCTCGCCGTCCAGCAGCGTCGCCAGCTGCGCAGGGTCGGCGGAGCCGAGGAACTCGAAGGAGGAGTTCATCGAGGACGAACCGACCCGGCCCAGCACGGCAGCCGCGCGCTCGGCGCCGAACGTCGCCTCCAGCAGCCCCGCGGCGATGTCGCGGCCGCCACGGGCCGGTGGCAGGTGTCCGGAGGCGATCCGGTGGAATTGCCCGAGAGCCTGCGCGGTGGTCGCCGCATCCAGGTTCTGCAGGTCGATGATCTCGGCGGCGACGGCCTCCGCCTCGGACTCGGAGAGGTGCTTCATCACCTCGATGGCCTGTGCGCGATCGAGGTTCATGAGCACGACGGCCGCCGTCTGCCGATCGGTCAGTCCGGTCATACCTGCTGCCTGTCGTCGATGAGGGTGCGCAGCAGGTCGGCGGTGCGCTTCGGGTCCTGCCGGGTGAGGGAGTCGATCTCCGCGCGGCGGCGCTCGAGACTCACCTGCGCGGGCTCGGGCGCCGGCTCCGGTTCGGGGTCGGGTGCCGTCTCGAGGAACGCCAGCGGCGTGGTCGGCGACTGATCGATCGCCGCGGTCGCCCCGGCGTCGAGGGCGGAGAGCGCGGGCGGGCGGGCGCCGAAGAGCTGCTCGAACTCGCTGTCGGCGCTGCTGCGTCGGCGGGCACGCATGATCAGGGCGGCGAGGGCGGCGAGCAGCGGGATGGCGATCGCGGCGGCGATGATGAGGGTGTTCAGCAGCACGGCCTGGCGTTCGGCGCCCTCGGCGTCCTTCGCAGCCTGGAGGGCGGCCTGCGCCGCTTCGGAGCTGGTCTGGTTGAACGACACGAGCTCGACGGCGATCGAGTCGCCGCGGTCGGTGTCGATCCCGGCCGCGGTCTCGACGAGGTCGCTCAGCTGCGCCGTGCTCAGATCGCCGCCCGCCCCCGCATCGACCGCGACCGAGACCGACTGACGAAGCAGGGATCCGGCCGGCGTGGAGGTGCTCTGCGTGCTCTTGTTGACCGCGTTGGTCTTCGACGTCTCCGTGGATTCGGAGGTGCCGTCGCCGTCGGCCGACGGAACCGCGATGTTGTCGGGGCCGAGCACTCCGGCATTCGAACTGGAGCCGTTCTGCGTGTCGGTCCTGGTCTGCTCGGTGAGCGGGGGAGCGCCCTCGGCCGGGGTGTAGGTCTCTTCGACGCGCTCGTTGACGGAGTGGTCGATCTCGGCGACGACGGTCACCTTGGCGTTGCCCGGTCCGACGACGGTGTCGAGCATCTGCTGCACGTTCGCCGTCACGCGGGCCTCGTAGTCGCTCGCCTGCTGGTCGATGCCGCCGGTGGTCCCGACTCCCGCGGCCGAGAGGGTCTGACCGCTCTGGTCCACGACGGCGACGTTCTCCGGCTTCATGCCGCTCACCGCTGCGGAGGTCAGGTGCACGATCGCCTCGACCTGCTTCGGCGAGAGCGTCGAGCTGCCGGAGGTCTCCACGAACACGGAGGCGGTGGGGTCGACGGTCTCAGAGACGAAGACGCTCTCCTCGGGGATCGCGAGCTGGACCGATGCCGCCGTCACGCCCTTGATCGATGAGATCGTCGCGGCGAGTTCCCCCTCGATCGCGCGCTTGAAGGTCACGGACTGCTGGAACTCGCTCGTGGTGACGCCCATCTTGTCCAGCAGCGAGTAGCCGCCGGAGCTGCTGCCGGGGAGCCCTGCCGACGCGGCGGCGAGTCGCTGGTCGTAGACGTCCTTCTCGGGGACGAGCACCGTCGCACCGCCGTCGGCCAGCTCGTAGGGCACCGACGAGGACCGCAGCTGCTCGACCACGGCATTCGCATCCGAGGCGCTCATCCCGGAGAACAGCGGCGTGTACGTCGGGCGGCTGAGCCAGCTGGAGAGGGCGACGATCCCGAGCGCGAGCACGGCGACGCCGATGATGGCGATCGTGCGCTGCGCGAGCGAGAAGCCCGCGATCACGCGCCCGATCCGCTGGAACACGTTGGTGACGGCCTGGGGCATCAGGCTTGCATCCGCATGATCTCGTTGAACGCGTCGACGCCCTTGTTGCGCACGGCGGCGACGAGTTCGAGGGTGACCGCCGCGCGGGAGGACGCGATCATCGCGGAGTGGATGTCATCGAGGTCGCCGGTGACCGCGGCGACCTTGAGCGTGTCCGACTCGGACTGCAGCGACCTCAGCTCGTCGATGGCACCGGTCACGCTGCTCGCGAAGGCGCTGTCGTCGGTGGCCTTCGCCGATGCGGGGGCGGGCGCGGCGAGCGTGAACCCGGAGGAGACGGCTTCGATGCCGGCGAGTGAGGCCATCAGCTGCGTCCGATCTGCAGGGCGGATTCGTAGGAGTTGCGTGCGCGGTCCACGATGGCCGCGCTGGCCTGGTAGCCGCGCTGGGCGAGGATGAGCTGGCTCATCTGGTCACCGAGATCGATGTCGGGGTAGCGCACGTAGCCGTCCGCGTCTGCGAGGGGATGGTCGGGCTGGTGCACGAGGCGTCCCTGCGCGCTGCCCTGCGCGGTGCCGGCCACGTAGACGCCGGGGGACTGATCGCTCGTCTGGGCGAGGATGTACCGGGCGCGGAACGCCGCACCGTCGCTCGGAGCGGCGGTGTTGATGTTGGCGATGTTGTCGCTGATGGCGTCGAGCCATTTGCGGTGCACCGTCAGTCCGGTGCCGGCGATGCCGATCGCGTCGAAGGTCATGAGGTCCTCATCGCGGTGCGCATCGATGTGAACGAGCCGTTCACGGCCTGCGTCGCGAACTGGTAGCGCAGCATCGTGTCGATGCTGGAAAGCGTCTCGGTGTCGAGGTTGACGTTGTTGCCGTTCAGGCGTGTGGGCTCGAGCGAGGTGCCGACCGTCGCCGCGACCCGACCGTCGCCCGCATCGATCGAGCGTGCGAGCGCCTCTTCGAACTGCACACGCTTGGCGTGGTAGTTCGGGGTGTTGATGTTGGCGATGTTGTCGGAGATCGCGCGCTGGCGCTGCGCGAGGCCGTCGAGCGCGCTCGTCAGCGCGTTGATGGTCACAGAATCGAACACGAACCGGCTCCCCGTGTGTGGCTGGTGTGGCCGATCCATGGCCGAGTCTTGCGAGCCATCCGTGCTCTCCCTGCTCTATCGGCAGGATCTTCCGCGATGTTAGAGAGCGGTCTCACCCGTCGACGTCGAGATAGGCGGGCTCCTCCGGGCGGCGGGTGCTCGGGATCCGGCTCACGGCGCCCAGGTGCTGACGCAGGCCGTCGAGGTCGGCCCGTGTGCGCTCCATCGCCGCACGCTGGAGGTCGACGACGTGCCTGGCGCGGTCGGCGAGAGCGGGGGGCAGCGGTGTGGTCGGCGGGGTCCACGGGGCGATGTCGGTGTCGGCAGCGGTGCCGGGGGCGGCGGCGAGGATCCGTCCGGCGTCCTGTTCGAGCCGGTCGAGCATCGCGGTCCACTCGTCGAGGCTCATGATCGCGCCTCGGCGACCGTGCGGGCGGCCTCGTGCCACGCCTCCCGCAGCGGGGCGATGATCTCATGACAGGCGCGCGTGCGCTCGGGGTCGCGACCGATGTTCGCTCCGATGAGGGTCTGCGAGAGGAACACGTACAGCGAGCGCAGGCCGGCGCTGCCGCTCCACTCGTCGGTGAGCGATGACGACAGTTCCGAGACGATCGCCTGTGCGTGCTGGAGCTGGGCGTTGGCCTCCTCCCAGTCCTCGGAGCGCTGTGCACTCTCCCCGCGCTCGATGTCGAGCAGGAGACGGTCGTAGAGCATCGTCACCAGGCGCTCGGGCGGTGCGGACAGCACGGCGTCGTCGCGGTAGCGCTGTTGGGCACGCAGGGCGGCGTTCATGCTCACTTCCCCGAGTTCGAGCTCGAGCCCGGCAGGGCGGCGATCTGCGACGACAGGTACGAGGACTGCGACTGCAGCTGCGACAGCATGACCTCGAGGCGTGCGTAGGTGCGCTCGAGGGTCGACTTGCGCTGCGCGAGACGCACGTCCCACCGCTCCATCTGCTCGCCGAGACCCTTGACCTCGCTCTCCTGCCCGGTGATGCGTGTGGTGAGCAGGCCGTCGTACTTGTCGAAGTAGACCTTCGAGGTGTCCTGCACACGCGAGGCGATGTCGGAGAACAACCCGGCGACGGCGTCCGGATCCTTCGCGAGCGCCTCGGCGAACTTCTCCTCATCGAAGCTCAGCACGCCGTACATGTCGGTCGAGATGCCGATCGTCGAGGGGGAGACACCGTTCACCGGGTGCTGGACCGCGTCGGCGAGGGCCGTTCGGAGCCCACGGACCGCGCTGTCGCCGGTGAAGACGCCCAGCGTGGTCTTGTCTCCCTGCTTGGCGGCGACGGTGGCCTTCGAGCCGTTGTCGATGCGGGTCAGGATGTCCTTGACCGCGGCGATGAAGTCGGCGGAGGCCTTGGTGCGCGCAGCGGTGTCGACCGCGACGCCGATGGTGACGGGGGCGGTCGAGACTGCGGAGACGGTCACGTCGACACCGTCGAACAGGTCGGTGAAGGTGTTGCTCGATGAGGTCAGCACCTGCTCGGCGCTGGTGCCGGCCCACAGTCGCACCTGGGCGTCGGCGCCGACATCGATAACGGCTGCTCCCACTTCGGTGGAGATGTCGGAGGCGGTGCCCGCCGCGACGGCGGCGATGTCTGCGCTGTAGGCGCGGAACTGTCCGGCTTCTCCGGAATCGGCGGCGCGCAGTTGCAGGCGGTGCTGCATGTTCCCGGCAGCATCGCGCCCGGCGGGAACGGCGGTGGCGACGATCCCGAAGCCGGCTTCGTTCACCGCACGTGCGACGTCCTGCATCGAGGAGGAGTCGGCCGTCACCTGCCGGCGCTCGCCCTTCGCGTTCTCCAGGGTGATCACGGGAGGGTCTGCGGGCCAGCCGGTGGAGACGGCGGAGACGATGGTGTGGTTCTTGGCGACCTTGTCGACGACGATGTCGGCGGAGAGCGCCGCGGCGCCGGTGCGGGTGGCGACGGTGACGGTGGGGGACGACGACGTGGTCGTGAAGCGGGCCAGCCCGTCGCGCGTCGCGGCCTTCTCTGCAGCCGTGGCGAGGTTCTGCACCGCGGTGTTCAGCGTCCGGAGCTGGGTGACGACGCCGTTCTTGTCGTCCATCTTCGCCTTGAGCAGCGAACGGGGGATGGCCGCGACATCCATCAGCGCCTTGATGACCTCGGTGGTCTTCAGGCCGGAGACGAGTCCGTCGAGCGAGAGGGACATGATCGCCTTTCCGTGTCGGGGGCGGACAGGGTCCGGGCGCCGGTGGGCGTCCGGACCCTATGGCGTGGTTCAGCGCAGGAGCTGGAGCACGCCCTGGTTGGCCTGGTTGGCCTGGGCCAGCATCGCCGTACCTGCCTGGGACAGGATGTTCTTCGACGTGAACTTGACCATCTCGGACGCCATGTCGGTGTCGCGGATCCGGCTCTCGGCGGCGGCGAGGTTCTCCGCCGACACGTTGAGGCTGTTGATGGTCGACTCGAAGCGGTTCTGCAGCGCACCGTAGCCGGCACGTGCGGTCGAGACCGCCTGGATCTGCGTGTCGATACCGGCCAGCGCGGTGCCGTACGTCGCTGCGTCCGTCATGGTCGCCGCGAGCGTCTTGATGTCGGCGCCGAGGGTGGCGAAGTCGGTCAGGGCGACCGAGATCTGGTCCTCGGCGGCGACGGAGCCCGCACCGACCTGGAACGTCAGCGTGTCGCCGCCCGAGAGCAGCTTGATGCCGTTGAAGTTCGTGCTGCCGGCGATCCGGGTGAGCTCATCACCGAGGGTGTTGATCTCCTTCTGGATCGCGTCGCGCGACTTCGCGTTGTTCGAGTCGTTCGCACCCTGAGCGGTCAGGTCGCGAACGCGCTGCAGGATCGAGTGGACCTCGGTCAGGGCGCCTTCCGCGGTCTGGATGACCGAGATGCCGTCCTGGGCGTTGCGTGCCGCGACGTTCAGACCGTTGACCTGCGAGCGCAGGCCCTCGGAGATCGCGAGGCCCGCCGCGTCGTCGGCCGCGCGGTTGATGCGGAAGCCGCTGGAGAGCTTCTCGAGCGACTTCGACACGTCGTTCTGCGTGTTGGACAGGTTGCGGTAGGCGTTGAGTGCCGACACGTTCGTGCTGATCTGCATACCCATAAGGGTTCTCCTCCGTGAATGGTGTTGTGCGGGAGACCATCCGTGGTCTCCCGGTCACACCTATCGGCGGAGAGTGCGCTCGCGTTAGCCGTTCGCGCGGGGAATCGGTTCAGACGGCGGCCGATTCGCGGAAGGCGCCGGCGATCCGGGAACCGGCGCCCTCGGCGATCCGGGTGAAGTACGCCTCGCGGGCGGCGAGGGAGACCCGGGTCGTGGCAGCCGGTGTCGACCCCTCGGCGAAGTATCGATCCAGGGCGTCGCGCAGGAGTCGGATCGCCTCCGAACGCTGCTGCGACACCGCGGAGTGCGTCACCCCCAGCTCCTCGGCGATCTCCTTGACGGGGCGTTCGTCGAAGTAGACGGCCAGCACGATGCGGCGCATGCGCTCGGGAAGGGCGGCGACGGCCTGTTCGAGCACTTCGCGCCGTTCGCCGACCAGTGCCGATTCCTCGGGGAGGGGGATCTCCGCGGCGACATCACGTGCCGAAGGCTCATCGAGCGTCGTCAGGGTCCTGGCGGCATCGCCGAGCGCTTCGATCACGACGTCCTTCGGCACGCCCATCGCCGTGGCGACCTCGGCGGCCGTCGCCGTCCTGCCGAAGCCCGCGGTCAGGGCGTCGCGCACGGCGACGGTCTCCTTGATGCGCTTGCGGATGCCGCGCGACGCCCAGTCCATCGAGCGCATCTCGTCGGCGAACGCCCCGAGGATGCGGCGACGGGCGTAGGCGCCGAAGGGCACGCCGAGTTCGGGGTCGAAGGCTTCGGCGGCGGTCACGAGCGCGAGGGCTCCGACGGCGGCGAGTTCGTCGCGGGGGATGTGGGTGGCTCGGGAGTGGGTCTCGGCGGCGAGGTATCCGACCAGAGGGAGGTTGCTCTCGATGAGCAGATTGCGCTCAGCGCGCGACGACATGGGGGATGATCCACCTCTCTGGATGCACTCCGGAAGTTCCAAGGAGAAGGACAGATGCATATATCACACTTATTGTGATCTGTACATGGGGAGAACTGCCCATCGCCGTTCCACATAGTAACGTTAGGCGAGCGCTGGCCGATAGTGACCTTTGGCCGCGTTGCCAGGCGTGGCGATCACTGGGGAAAAGGGGATCATGGGAGCCAACGAACTATCGATACAGCTGTGGCGCGAGCGTGAACTGCTCGAGATGCTGCTGTTCAAGCTCGACGAGCAGCAGCTGCTTCTCGCCGCCGGCCGATCCCAGTGGATCCAGTTTGCCGCGCGGGAGATCGATCAGGTCCTCGACAGGCTGCGCGGCGCGGGACTCGCCCGCACCGTCGAGGTCGCAACCGTCGCGGAGGAGTGGGGGGCTCCCGAGGCCTCGACCATTCGCGAACTGATCGAGCACGCGCCCGAAGGGGCATGGCAGGAGGTCTTCGCCGACCATCTGCGTGCGCTCACCAAGCTCGCCGCCGAGGTCGAGCAGATGCGCGACGCCAACGCGGAGCAGCTCAGCGGAGTGCTCCGCGCCACGCAGGAGACGATCGCCGCACTCGGGCACGACACCGGCGAGTACACGACCAAGGGTGACCGCGCCCGCGACGACGCCGCGCGCATCATCGACACCGAGATGTGACCGAGAGGGGATCATGTCGACCTTCAGTGGACTGAACACGGCGGCCAGCGCCCTGGCCGCCGCGCGGCGCGGGATGGACGTGGTCGGGCAGAACATCGCCAACCAGAAGACCGAGGGGTACACGCGGCAGCGCGTGACGACCTCGGCGGTCGCCGCGATCGCCCAGACCGGACGGTTCAGCGTCGGCGCCCTGCCCGGGCACGGCGTCTCGATCGACGGCGTCGCGCGACTCGGCGACGCGCTGCTCGATGCCAGGGTGCGCGACGCCCTCGGCGCCTCGGGCTACTGGTCCACCAGGGCGGTCGCGGCGACCACCGTCGAGGCATCGCTGGCCGAGCCCACCGCGAACGGGCTCGCAGCCCGGCTGTCGAAGTTCTGGTCCGGCTGGCAGGATCTCGCGAACACCCCGGATTCGGGGGCCGCGGCATCGAGCATCCTGGAATCGGCGAAGGAGCTCGCCTCCCACATCGCCGGCGGATACCGCAACGTCGCCACGCAGTGGACCAACGCGCGTGACTCCGCCGACCGCACGGTCTCGCAGGTGAATGCGACCGCCGACCAGATCGCGGTGCTCAACGACGAGATCCGCGACGCCCTCGCCTCCGGCCGCTCGGCGAACGAGCTGATGGACCAGCGCAGCGTCCTCGCGCAGAACGTCGCCAGGATGTCGGGCGCGGCGGCCACGATCGAGAGCGACGGCACCATGACCGTCCGCCTCGGCGGCAACGCACTGGTCTCCGGTTCCGATTCCCGTCATCTCGTGCTCACGGGGCCGGCGTCCATCGACTCGGGCCAGCGCTTCAGCCTCTCCTGGGCATCCGCGCCCGATCTTCCCGTCTCGATCGACGGCGGCGAGCTCGGCGCTTCGCTCTCGGTTCTCGCGCCGGCAGCCGACGGCGGTATGCTCGCGGGACTCGCGGCGACCTACGACAGGGTGGCGACGGCGCTCGCCGAGGCGATGAACACCCAGCACCGCGCGGGTGTGACCTCCACGGGCCAGGCCGGCGGGGACTTCTTCACCGTCCCGGGCACCGGGTCGGCAGCGCTCGGTCTCCAGGTCGCCGTCGCCACGGCGGCCGAGCTCGCACTCGCCGCACCGGGGGCGGGACCGCTGGATGCGACGAATGCCGACCTGATCTCCCAGATCGGCCGGCGTGCAGGCTCTCCCGATGCGCTCTGGTCCGATCAGGTCACCCGGTTCGGGGTCGCGACCGCGGCCGATGTGCAGCGCGCGAAGCTCTCCGATTCCGCAGCGGTCGCCGCCGTCGGTGCACAGCAGTCGGTCGCCGCCGTCGACGGCGACGAGGAGACGATCAGCCTGCTCACCTACCAGACCGCCTACCAGGCCGCAGCCCGAGTGATGACCGCGGTGGATGAGGCGCTCGACGTTCTCATCAACCGCACGGGTCTCGTCGGACGCTGAGCGAAGGAGCCTCATGATCTCTCGAGTGACCTCGTCCGCGATGACGCAGACGGCCATGCGCCAACTGCAGTCCAACCTCTCCGAGCTGGCGCGTCTGCAGGAGCAGGCGACATCCCAGCGTGCGTTCGCCGCTCCGTCGGACGACCCCGCAGCAGCCGCTGCGGCCCTCGCGCTGCATGCCGAGCAGCGCCGCACCGAGCAGTACGCCCGCAACATCGACGACGGTCTGGCCTGGGTCACCGCGGCTGACACCGCGATCACCGCGAGCACGGCCCTGCTGGGGCGGATTCGCGACCTGACCGCCCAGGGCGCGAACGACGGCGCTCTCGACGCCACCGCCAAGGAGGCCCTGGCGGTCGAGCTCGAAGGCATCGGCAAGGAGCTCCTCGCCCAGGCGAACACCCGGCTACTCGGCCGCTCTGTGTTCGCCGGCACTTCCGACACAGCGGCCTTCGCCGCGGACTACAGCCACAGCGGTGTGCCGGGAGCCGAGGTCACCCGCCGTGTCTCCGATGCGGCATCCGTCCGTGTCGACACCGACGGTGCCGCGGCCTTCGGCACCGGAGACGACTCGGTCTTCGCGCTCGTGGACAAGATCGTCGCCGACCTCCGCTCCGGCACGAACGTCGGTCCCCGTCTGGGAGAGATCGACAGCCGCCGCACGGCCATGCTCGGTGTGCAGGGCTCGGTGGGAACCAGACAGTCGCAGATCGAACGCGCCAAGGAGGCGGCAGTGCACAATTCCGTGTCCCTCGAGTCCCGCAGGACGGCGGTGGAGGACGTCGATTCGATCGAGGTGCTCGTGCGCCTGCAGGCGCAGGAGCTCGTGTACCGCTCCGCGCTCGCGGTGAATGCGCGCGTGCTCCAGCCCTCACTCATGGACTTCCTCCGATGACCGCCGCACTGACCTTCCTCGCCCCGCCGCCCGGACTCGCCCCCCACGTCGATTTCGCCCTGACCCCCGTCGACGGTGCCGACGGGCTGTTCTCGCTGCGGGCCGTGGACGACGCCGAGCTGCGTCTGTATCTGGTGGATCCTCGAACGGTGCTGAGCGCGTACGCGCCGACCCTCACCGACGAGCAGGCAGACGGTCTGGCGCTCGCATCGCCGGATGACGCGCTGATCCTCGTCGTCGCCCATCCGTCCGCCGAGGGCGTGAGCGTGAACCTCCTCGCCCCCGTGATCGTGAACCAGACGACGGGAGCCGCCTCGCAGGTGATCCTCGAGGATCAGGACTACCCGCTGCGCGCTCCGCTCGGCTGAGCCCGGGGCCTCCGGCGCCTGCGGGGAGCTCCCTCGCGGGACGGCGGCTAATCTGGAGTCGTGATCCTTGCCGTCGACACTTCCCTGGGCACGGCTGTCGCCCTCATCGATGCCGACGGGGAGCGACGCGCCGAAGCCGGTGCCGTCGACCCTCTCGGCCACGCCGAGGTCATCGGCGACCTCCTCGTCGATGTGCTCCGCGAGGCGGGTGACGCGAAGATCACCCACGTCGTCGCCGGCATGGGGCCCGGCCCCTTCACCGGGTTGCGTATCGGCATCGCCGCGGCGCGTGCCTTCGCACTCGGACGCGGCCTGCCCGTCGTCCCCGTCCCCAGCCACTTCGCCGCGGCTCTGACAGCGCTGGAGAGCGAGACCGCTCCCTTCGCGATCGTCACCGACGCCCGTCGGCGCGAGGTCGCCATCACCGTGTTCGACGGTCTCGACGACGACGGCATCCCGGTCGTCGTCGCCGACACCGTGCTCGTGCGGGCTGCCGACGCCGACGCGCACCTCGACGGCATCCGGCGCATCGATGTGACGACGCTCTCCGCATCGGATCTCGCGCGGGTCGGGGCCCGCGCGCTTGCCACCGGTCGCATGCTCGCCGGCGAGGAGCCCCTCTACATGCGTCACCCCGATGTGACGCTTCCCGGTGCGCCGAAGAAGGTGGGGACATGACCCTTCGCGACGCGACGGTCGACGACCTCGACGCGATCATGGCGATCGAGAACCGGTCCTTCCCGACAGACGCCTGGAGCGCGGAGACCATGGCCGCCGAGCTCGCGAGCCCGCATGGCCGCTACCTCGTCGACGAGCACGACGGCGCGGTGATCGGATACGGCGGAGTGCGGGCCCTCCACGGCAGCGCCGACGCCGACATCCAGACCATCGCCCTGCTCGCCGAGCACCGCGGCCAGGGGCGGGGCAGGATCCTGCTGCGTGCGCTGCTCGCGGCGGCCGCAGCACGCGGTGCACGCGAGGTGTTCCTCGAGGTGCGGGCCGACAACCCTTCGGCCGAGGGACTCTACCTCGCCGAGGGATTCGAGGAGATCGCCCGCCGTCCCCACTACTATCAGCCCGACGACGTCGACGCGATCGTGATGCGTCTGGATCTGCGCCGTCGCACGGTGCCCGTCACCGCCACCGAGGAGGCGAAGGCATGAGCGAACCGTTGGTTCTCGGCATCGAGACGAGTTGCGACGAGACGGGCATCGGCATCGTGCGCGGACGCACCCTGCTGTCGAACACCATCGCGTCGAGCATGGACGAGCACGCCAGGTACGGCGGGGTCGTGCCGGAGGTCGCCGCCAGGGCGCACCTGGAGGCACTGCAGCCCGCGATCGATGCCGCCCTCGCCGAGGCGGGAGTGGGCCTGGATGATCTCGATGCCGTCGCCGTGACGAGCGGCCCAGGACTCGCCGGTGCACTGATGGTCGGCGTCGGTGCGGCGAAGGGCCTCGCCGTCTCGATCGACAAGCCTCTCTACGCCGTGAACCACCTCGTCGGCCACATCGCCGCCGACATCCTCACCGCCGACTCCGCTCCGCTCGAGTACCCCACGATCGCCCTGCTCGTATCCGGCGGTCATACCTCGCTGCTGCATGTGCGCGACCTCACCACCGACGTCGAGCTGCTGGGGGAGACGATGGACGACGCCGCGGGAGAGGCCTTCGACAAGGTCGCCCGCCTCCTGTCCTTGCCGTACCCGGGTGGTCCGGAGATCGACCGTGCAGCCGCCGACGGCGACCCGGAGGCGATCCGGTTCCCCCGTGGCCTGTCCCGTGCCTCCGACCTGGCGAAGCACCGCTACGACTTCTCGTTCTCGGGGCTGAAGACGGCCGTGGCCCGCTGGGTCGAGCGCTGCGAAGCCGAGGGGGTCGAGGTTCCCCTCGCCGACGTCGCCGCGAGCTTCCGCGAGGCGGTCGTCGACGTTCTGGTCACGAAGGCGCTCGCCGCCTGCGCCGACCTCGGTGTGCCGCGGCTGCTGCTCGGCGGGGGAGTGATCGCGAACCGGCGTCTGCGCGAGGTCGCTCTGGAGCGCGCCGAGGCCGCAGGCGTCACGGTGCGCATCCCGCCGTTGTCGCTGTGCACCGACAACGGCGCGATGATCGCCGCCCTCGCGTCCGAGCTGATCTCCTCCGGCCGGCGCCCCTCCACCCTCGCATTCGGCGCGGACTCGACGCTGCCCGTGACCGAGATCCAGATCGCGGAGGCGGTGTCGGTATGAGTGACGTCCCCGGTACTCCCGAGGCGCGGTCCTCGGCGACGCCGGCGGCGCGTATCGAAGGCCCCAGCGACGAGGTCGAGCACCCCGCAGGGTCCGCCCGTCTTCCCGGTTCCCGCCGAGACGGATACACCAGGCTGCCGACGGGTCCGGTCGGCATCGAGCCGGTCGTCGCGACCGGTCCCGACATCGATGCTCCCGACGACACGGAGTGGGAGCCGTCGACGGGATCCGTGCCGGTCGACGACACCCGATTGGCGCCGTGGGCGCTGCTGGCGGCGATCGTCGCGCTCGGGGCGTCGTTCTTCGTCGGCTGGGGCATCCCGGTCGCCGTGGTCGCGGTCGTCGCGGCGATCATGTCTCTGCGTCGCCCTGTCGAGAGTCGCGCGATCGCGCGCTGGGCGCTCGTGCTCGGACTCTGCGCGACGGTCTACAGCCTGGGCTGGCTGGTCTGGGCCGGCATGCAGTTCGAGAGGCTCGGCTGAGCCGATGCTGGACGCGGACGAGCTCGAGGAGCTGCGCTCCCTGCAGGCGCGGGCCTACGGCCGCGAGGCGTCGCTCACCGATGCCGACGCCGCGCGACTGCGCGCGCTGGAGGAGCGTCGTGTCGCGCCGGGTGTCGAACCCGCGGGGCTCGACTTCACCCCGACCGCCGATACCGTGTCGCCTCCCGACCGCGGGGAGTCGTCGGACGACGCTGGTTCCGCGAGCGCTGCGGCAGAGGATCAGGGCGTCGAGGCCGCGGCACCCGACGCGGCGGAGGGGCATCCGTCGCCTGTCGCAGAGGGCTCACCGGGGACCGGGGAGTCCGCGCGATCCCTATGGCGCGCGCATTGGCGGCCCGCCGTGCTCGCCGTCGCGGCTTTGCTCATCGTCGGGGTCGGCGTGGGCTGGCTGCTGTTCGGCCGGTCGGCTGCGGCCCCGGTCGCCCTGAGCGCGCAGCAGCAGGAATGGCAGAGCGCGCTGATTGCCGGAGGGCGCTACGACCCGGGATCGGTGCGCGCCCTCGCCGTCGAGCAGGGGGCGGTCATCTCAGCGGCGACCAAGGACGACGGCGCGATCACCTGCCTGCTCGTGGCGACCTCCGCGTCGGCACTGCCCACCTGCGAGCGCACGGAGACCGTCGAGGGCTCGGGGCTCTTCGGGGCGGTCACAGTGGAGTCGAAGGACGACATCAGGCGCGAGCTCAACGTGCAGATGATGTTCACCGCGTCCGGCGAACCCGCCGTATCCACCTACACGGCGGAGTATGGACCCGGCACCACCAACGGTGTGACATATGCGAACGCCGGTGAGGCGGAGAAGGCGAAGCGGATCGCGGCGCAGGGGTTCGAGATCAACTCGCTCTGGGTCATCGGCTACGACGGTGAGGTGCCGGTGTGGACGGGTATGGCGCTCGAGTCGTTTCAGACCTGTCTGATGTACGACGGCTCGGATGACCTGTTCCCTCGGGTCTGCGCCGATGCGCTCACTCTGCAGGAACAGAGCGCCACGCTGGTGCTGAACGTGGTCGATGAGGAGAGCGGCGAGGTCGTCCGCCTGGAGGTTCCGACCTGGAGTGACGGGAGCTCCTCGCTCATGATCACACGTGAGGGGGGTGCCGACGGTGCCGGCGGAGACGGACGCTGACGAGCTGCGGGCGCTCCAGCGCCGGGCCTATGGTCGTGACGGCATCCTCACGGATGCCGAGACCAGGCGGCTGCGGGAGCTGGAGGACGCGAGACGATCTCCGGTGACGCCCCCCGCCGTCGAGACCCGTGTGGATTCGTCGCCCGAGCAGCCGTCGCCCGCTCCTGCCGATGTCCCCGACGACGCTGGCGGGCATGCCGTCGTCGACGCTCCCGAGCCTGAGGCGATTACCGAGGATCGGCGCTCGTTCAGCACCGTTCGTCGTGTCCTGCGGAGGTATCGAGTGGGCGTGTCGGCGCTCGCGGTGATGACGGTGGCACTCGGGGTCGGCATCGGTGGGGCGCTGTTCGCGACACGCGCCGACGGCATCGCCCTGTCCGCCGCGCAGCAGGAGCGCCGTGATGCGCTCGCCGCTGCCGACTTCGACAGCGGATCACTCCTTGCGGTCGCGCAGGACGAGGATGCGTTGGCCTGGTACGCGACCAAGGACGATGGCGGCGTCGTGTGCCTGATCCTCGACATCGGCGACCGTTCGCAGTCGAACTGCCTTCCCACCGGCGACATCGGACGTGGCCTGAGCGTGTCCTTCCCTGTTCCGATCGACGATCCCGAAGACGATACCCGGAGTCTGGGGGGTGTGAGCGCAACGATGCTCGTGTCGACAGCGGGGGAGCCGATGGTCGCTCTCCAGCGGTGGTCGATGTCGTCGACCCCGTCCTCGCAGTTCGCCGGTGCAGAGCGCGCACGGGCCGAGGAATTGGCCGACGAGGGTTTCGCCTTCTCCCTCACGATCGTCGGCTCGTTCCGGACGCAGCCGGTATGGGTCGGCGACCGCGTCTCGGAGCGGGGCGAGGTCGAGAAGTGCCTCATCATCGACGCCGGTGACCTGACGACGTGCGAGTCTCCCAGCGACGCGTGGGAGTCAGGGATCGACGCGCGGATCGACGGCGTCGGTGGCGCGGAGGTCGGCTCGACGGTGCTCGAGGCGCGGTTCACGAGGTGGCAGACGCCGTATCTGGTCATCGGTGAGGCCCCCGCCTCCCCAGGAGCGCCGCAGGACACCGTGCGGGTCGAAGCGCCTCCGGGCGACCCCATCGTGGTCGAGCCGCCGGGCCGCGACTCCGACGGCTGAGCGGATCAGCCCGCCGCGGGTACCCGGTCGGCGAGGATCGCGCGGCGCTGATCGCCGATACGGGCGAGGATCAGCGTCGCCTCCTGGTCGCCGCGCAGCGTCAGCTTCTTGCGGAAGGCCGCGGGATCGACGTCGACGCCGCGCTTCTTGATCTCCAGGCGTCCGATGCCGTGCGCCTTGAGGGCGGCGCTGATCGCCTTCGGGTTCGCCGGCAGGGTCTCCCGCACGCGGAAGGACTGCACGAAAGGGCTCGTCAGCGCGGCATCCGAGGTCAGGTAGGCGATGTGCTCGTCGAGCATCCCCGCGTCGAGGCTTCGGGCGACCTCGCCGATCAGACGGGCACGGATCACGGCGCCATCGGGTTCGTGCAGGAAGGCGCCGAGCTCGCGCACCGGCTCGTCGGCGGCGTCCGCCGGGGCGGTGAGCTCGTGCGAGCGCTCGTCGCGGATCACGAGCGCCGCGCGGCGCACCCCTTCTCGGGCGAGGGCGCCGCTCCAGACGACGAGCTCGACGACGCTGCCGTCGGCGCTCACCCACTGTGCTTCGGCGTCGGCGGGCAGCGCGTCGCGGTCGTGCGCGGGTCCGAGCTTGATGCCGGTCGGATGGCTCGCGGCCACATCGAACGCCCAGTCCAGCGAGGGGGAGTAGTCGTCGGCGGAGACTCGTCGGGTCTCGCTGTGCCCGGAGGTGCGTCGAGCCGGGTCCATCCAGATCGCGCTTCCCGCTTCCACCGTTGAGAGGGCGTCTTCGGCCGTGAGGTGGCCCACCGCGGCGCTGTCGCCGAAGGGCGCCAGGTTGTAGGCGGCGATGGCCGAGGTGACCTCATCGGCGTCGACGGCGTGCACGTCGAGTCCCGCTCCGGCGAAGGCGAGCGCGTCGCCGCCGATGCCGCAGCCGAGGTCGGCGACGCGGGTGAATCCGGCGTGCCGGATCCGCTGCGCGTGACGGGCTGCGACCCCGAGCCTCGTCGCCTGCTCGAGCCCGGCGCGGGTGAACAGCATGCGTGCGGCGAAGGGCCCGAACTTCGCCGCAGCCTTGGATCGCAGGTGCGCCTGTCCGACGACGGCGGAGACGAGCTCGGGGGAGTGGCCGGCCGCGCGCAGCCGCGAGACGGTGCGGGCCACGTCGGCGGTCGATTCGATGGGCCCGACCGCGTCGAGCAGCTCGAGACCGGCGGGGGTCAGCAGGGCGCGCAGCTCGGACATCTCCACGTGCTCAGCCTAATTGCCCGTGCGGGGGGACTGCCCGCCGCGCACGCTGGCACTCGCATTGCGTGAGTGCCAGCCGAGCGCCTAGACTGGATTAGCACTCTCGGGTTGAGAGTGCGAACAAGTCTTTCGTGTCAGCGTCAAGAAAGAAGAGGTAGACCGTGTCGGTTTCCATCAAGCCGCTCGAGGACCGCATCGTCATCAAGCAGGTCGAGGCCGAGCAGACCACCGCGAGTGGCCTGGTCATCCCCGACACCGCCAAGGAGAAGCCCCAGGAGGGCGAGGTCGTGGCGGTCGGCCCCGGCCGCATCGACGACAACGGCAACCGTGTTCCGCTCGACGTCGCCGTCGGCGACCGTGTGCTCTACAGCAAGTACGGCGGCACCGAGGTGAAGTTCGGCGCAGACGAGTTCCTCGTCCTGTCGGCTCGCGACGTCCTGGCGGTCGTCGTCCGCTGATCTGCGGAATCTGATTCCCGCCCCTCGTGAGGGGCAGGGTCAAGGTCCTGGAAGGGGCCCGGATGCGCTTCGCATCCGGGCCCCTTCTGCGTCCGCCACCGGGCATCGGTTTCCTGCCGAACTCTGCGGCAGCGGCCGGGCGGCCGAGGGCGCGCCGCCGCCGCGGGCGTAGGGTTGTGCGGTGCCCCCAGAGACGACTCGTGCCACGCAGACCGCCGGAGTGGCCTATGCCGGTGCCGCGTACCTCCTCTGGGGAGTGCTTCCGCTCTACTTCCTGCTCCTCGTTCCGACGGGGCCGTGGGAGGTCGTGGCCTGGCGCGTGCTGCTGTCGTTCGTGTTCTGCCTCCTGCTGCTCACGTTCACGCGCGGCTGGGCGGCATTCGGCGTCATCCTCCGACAGCCGAAGCTGCTGGCCTGGACGGCCCTTGCCGGTCTTCTGATCTACGTCAACTGGCAGGTGTTCCTGATCGGAACCCTCAGCGAGAACGTCGTCGAGACGAGCCTGGGCTACTTCATCAATCCGATCACGACCGTGCTGCTGGGCGTCTTCGTGCTGAAGGAGCGCATCCGCAGGTTGCAGTGGGCCGCCATCGCGATCGCGGCGATCGCGGTCGTCGTGATCGTCGTCGCCTACGGCGATTTCCCCTGGATCGCCCTGTCGTTGACGGCGTCCTTCGGGGTCTACGGGCTCATCAAGAAGAAGATCGGTCCCGCCGTCGATGCGGTCAGCGGTCTGACGTTGGAGTCCTTCTGGCTCATCCCGATCGCCGTGGTGCAGCTGATCGTCGTCGCCCAGACGACGGGGATCACGATGGGGGCGAACGGGTGGCCGCACGCGCTGCTGCTGGCGTTCGCCGGCGTCGCCACAGCGGTGCCCCTGCTGCTCTTCGCCGCAGGAACCCGACGCATCCACCTCACCGTGATCGGAATGATCCAGTTCATCACCCCCGTGATGCAGTTCCTCATCGGCGTCGTCGTCCTGCACGAGCCGATGCCTCCGGAGCGCTGGGCGGGCTTCATCATCGTGTGGATCGCGATCGGGGTGTTCGTCGTCGACCTGCTGCTCGCCGCACGTCGGGGGCGCAGGATTCCGCGTGTCGAAGCGGCCTGATCCCGAGGCTCATCCGTCGGGGAACCCGGTGTCGGATCGTTAACGCACCGAGATACTTGCAACCCCTGCGCGCAGGACTCACGGCCTAGTGTTAGAGCACCCGATTGTGGCCAGAATCCACGTTCAGTCACAATCCACGTTCAGTTACGCAAGGGAGCATCATGAACGCATTGAAGGGCTCGCGCACAGCGAAGGTCTTCGCCGGGATCGCACTGATCAGTGCATCCGCCATCGTCATCGCCGGCTGCAGCAGCACTCCGAGCTCGGAGAGCGGTGGCAGCGACAAGCCCGCAGCCGATCTGACGCTCAAGCTCGGATCGCTGCTTCCGCAGACGGGGTCGCTGGCATTCCTGGGCCCGCCCATGGAATCCGGCGTCGGACTCGCGGTCCAGGAGGTCAACGAGGCCGCTGCCGGTGTCACGATCGACCTGACGGCCGAGGACGAGGGCGACACCGACACCAAGGCCTACGAGACCTCGATCACCAAGCTGCAGGGCGCCGGCGTCTCCGCCATCGTCGGAGCCGCCGCATCGGGCGTCTCCAAGCTCATCCTCGACGGGAACGTGAGCGCGGGGATCCTTCAGATCTCGGCGTCGAACACGTCTCCCGACTTCACCACGTGGGACGACAGCGGCCTGTACTTCCGCACCGCCCCCAGCGACCTGCTGCAGGGCGAGGTGCTGGGCAACCTGATCGCCGAGGACGGCGCCAAGAGCCTCGGCATCATCTACCAGAACGACGCCTACGGCACCGGCCTGAACGACGCCATCACGACGACGTTCGAGGGCACCGGCGGCGAGGTCGTCGAGTCGGTCTCGTTCAACGTCGGCGACGCGCAGTTCGACGCTCAGGTCGAGTCGATCAAGGCCCAGAACCCCGACGCGGTCGCGATCGTGTCGTTCGACCAGTTCAAGACCATCGCGCCGCTGCTGGTGAACGCCGGCATCTCGGCCGACAAGTTCTACATGGTCGACGGCAACCTGTCCGACTACGGCTCGGAGATCCCGGTCTCGCTCGAGGGCGCGCAGGGAACCAAGGCCGGTCCTGCTCTCGCGGATGACTTCACCACCCGTCTCCAGGACTACTGGACCGGCGAAGGCAACCCCGAGGTCAAGGACTTCACCTACGCGGCAGAGGCGTACGACGCCGTCATCCTCGTGGCTCTGGCCTCGCTCGCGGCCGGCTCCACCGAGGGCGCGGACATCGCAGCCAAGATGCAGGAGGTCTCGGGCGGTTCGGGCGACGGCAAGAAGTGCACCAGCTTCGCCGAGTGCGCCAAGATCATCAACGACGGCGGCGTGGCCGACTACGACGGCTACTCCGGCGACATCACGTTCGATGAGGCCGGCGACCCCCAGGGTGCCTCGATCGGCATCTACAAGTACGGTGCCGACAACATGATCACCCGCACCAACTGATCACACGATCACATGACGAAGGCCCCGGATCCGATCCGGGGCCTTTGTCGTGGGGTCGAGTCTGTGGCTCAGGCCGCGTCGGTGCCGAGCGTTCCGAGGTAGAGACCGATCACCTTCGGGTCGTTGAGCAGATCACGGCCGGTGCCCTCGTGGGCGTCCTTGCCCTGATCGAGCACGTACCCGCGGTCGCAGATCTGGAGGCAGCGTCGGGCGTTCTGCTCGACCATGATCGTCGTGACGCCGGCCTTGTTGATGTCGGACACCCGGATGAACGCGTCGTCCTGCCGCACGGGGGAGAGCCCGGCCGACGGCTCGTCGAGCAGCAGCACCGACGGATCCATCATGAGCGCGCGCGACATGGCGACCATCTGCCGCTCGCCGCCGGAGAGGGATCCGGCGCGCTGCTTGAGGCGCTTGCCCAGCTCGGCGAAGATGCCGGTGACGAACTCGAGCCGTTCCGTGTAGATCTTGGGGTTCTGGTAGAGCCCCATCTGCAGGTTCTCCTCGATCGACAGCGACGGGAAGACGTTGTTCGTCTGCGGCACGAAAGCGACCCCGCGTCGGACCAGCTTGTCGGCCTTCAGGCCGACGATGCTCTCGCCCTTGACCGTGATGTCGCCGCTGCGCACGTTCACCAGCCCGAAGATCGCCTTCAGCAGGGTCGACTTGCCGGCGCCGTTCGGGCCGATGATCCCGATCAGCTCGCCCTGGCGGGCGACGAGGTTCGCGCCGTTGAGGATGTTCACCCCGGGGAGATAGCCGGCGTGGACGTCGGTCAACTCGACCACGACGTCGTCCTGAGGCGCGCTCTGCGGTGCTTTCGTCGGCGATTCCGCGCTCATGCGGTGCCCTTCCCCTCTGTGCCGGAGGCGGGATCGCTCGCTTCGAGCTCGGCCTCCGCCTCTGCTTCGATCTTCTCGCGGAGTCGGATCGCGGCGGCGTCCTCGAGCACCGGGATGCGTCCGGTGACCGCGCCCAGGTCGAGATCCTGGTGCGCACCGAGGTACGCATCCACGACCGCGGGGTTCTCCATGACCTCGTCGGGAGGTCCCTCCGCGACGACGCGGCCCTCGGCCATGACGATCACCCAGTCCGCGATGTGGCGGACCATGTGCATGTCGTGCTCGACGAAGAGCACCGTCATCCCCTGCTCCTTCAGATCGAGGATGTGGTCGAGGAGCGACTGCGTGAGAGCGGGGTTGACGCCGGCCATGGGCTCGTCGAGCATCACCAGCGTCGGGTCGCTCATCAGCGCCCTGGCCATCTCGAGGAGCTTGCGCTGGCCACCAGAGAGCGACGCCGCGAAGTCCTTCTCCTTGGCATCGAGCTTGAAGCGCGTGAGCAGCTCGCGTGCCTTGCCTTCGATCTCGGTGTCCTGCGCTCGCCAGAGGAAGGGGAACAGACTCGACCAGAAGCCCTCCCCGCGCTGATGCGGAGCTCCGAGCTTCATGTTCTCGAGGACCGTGAGGAGCGAGAGCGATTTGGTCAGCTGGAACGTGCGGACCTGCCCCATCCTTGCCACCTTGAACGACGGGACTCCCGAGAGGCTCGTTCCGTCGAAGGACCAGGTGCCGCTGTTGGGCTTGTCGAATCCGCAGAGCAGGTTGAACAGCGTGGTCTTGCCTGCTCCGTTCGGGCCGATCAGTGCGGTGATCGCTCCTCGCGGCACTTCGAGGTGGTCGACGTCGACGGCGGTCAGACCGCCGAAGCGACGCTGGACCGCATCGACGACGAGGATCGGATCGACCTTGGCGACCCCCGGCTTCACCTCGCCCTTGGTCAGACCGGTCGTCTTCGGGCGTCGGATGCTCCCTGTGGCGGGCGCGGCGTTCGCCGTTCCCTCGGCAGAGCCGGGGACCTGTTCCGGGGTCAGTTCATTTGACAAAGGTCATCTCCCTCTTGTCTCCGAGGATGCCCTGCGGGCGGAAGATCACGAGCAGCATCAGAGCGATGCCGACGAAGACGAAAACGAGCGTCGATGCCTGGCTGTCGGACATCGGCAGCAGGCCTGCTTTCGCCAGGGAGGGCAGGAGGTTGGCCATGAAGGCGAACACCACCCAGAACAGCACGGCGCCCAGCGTCGGTCCGAACACCGTGGCCGCCCCGCCCAGAAGGAGGATGGTCCACAGGAAGAACGTCAGCGACGTCGAGTAGCTGCCGGGGACGACCGCGGAGGGGAGGACGAAGATGATCCCGCCCGCGGCACCGATCACGCCGCCCACGACGAGCGCCTGCATCTTGTAGGCGAAGACGTTCTTGCCGAGCGAGCGCACGGCGTCCTCGTCTTCGCGGATGCCCTTGAGGACGCGACCCCAGGGGCTGCGCATCAGCGCCCACACCAAGAGGATGGCCGCGGCGAGCACGATCACGCCGAAGACCCGGTTCCAGAGGTCGTTGGCGCTGTACATCCAGGGTCCGAACCCGTAGGTCCCGGGGGGAATGGGGTTCGCGTCGCGGAACCCGCCGTTGTACTGGGCCAGGCCGTCGGCGCTGTTGGTCCATTCGTCGAACAGCTGCGTCGTGAACAGCAGTCGCACGATCTCGCCGGCGGCGATCGTCGCGATCGCCAGGTAGTCGGCGCGAAGTCGCAGTGTCGGGATGCCGAGCAGGACGGCGAAGAGCGCGCCGCCGAGCAGACCGATGAGCATGCCGATCCACCAGGGCAGACCGAAGCTCAGCACCGAGATGGCGTAGCCGTAGCCGCCGATGGCCATGAAGGCGGCCATACCGAAGTTGAGCAGTCCCGCGTATCCGAAGTGCACGGCCAGGCCGGTCGCCGCGAGGGCGTAGGCGATGGTGACAGGGCTGAACAGGTAGACGGCCGTGTTCGAGAAGATGCTTCCGAAGTCCATGGCGATCAGCCCAACCTTTCCCTGCGTCCGAGCAGCCCCTGCGGTCTCACGAGGAGGATGACGATGAGCACCACGAGGGCGCTCGCATACTTCAGGTCGGACGGGATCCACAGGGTGGAGACCTCGACCGCCATCCCGACGATGAGGGAGCCCACCAGAGCACCGAACGCGGTGCCGAGGCCGCCGAGCGTGATTGCCGCGAAGATCAGCAGCAGCATCTGCATGCCCATGTCCCACTTCACGCCGGGGCGGAAGTAGGCCCAGAGGATGCCGGAGATGGCCGCCAAGGTGCCGGAGAGGATCCAGACGTAGCGGATGACCTTGTCCACATCGATCCCGGAGGCGGCGGCGAGCTGCGGGTTGTCGGAGATCGCGCGGGTCGCCTTGCCGATGCGGGTGCGCGTCAGGAAGAAGGCCACGGCCAGGATCACCACGATGCTCACCCCCATCGCGATCATGTCGATGTAGGACAGCGAGATCGGCCCGAACTGGATCGGCGTGGGGCTGGCGCCGGGGAGCTGGTAGGTGCCGCCGCCGATCATGAACTGGAAGGCGTAGCGCAGTGCCAGCGAGAGTCCGATGCTGACGATCATCAGCTGCACGACGCCGAGACCGCGTCGTCGCAGGGGACGCCAGATGCCGGCATCCAACGCCCAGCCGAACAGGCCGCCGCCGATGACGGCCGCGGCGACGCCGAGCCACAATGGGAGGTGCCAGAACGTGGTCGTGACGAGGGCGACGAGGCCGCCCCAGGTCACCATCTCGGCGTGCGCGAAGTTCGACAGCCGCGTGGTGCCGTAGATGAGAGCGGCACCCATCGAGGCCAGCGCCAGCAGCAGACCGAAGTTCAGGCCGCCGACCAGTCGCGAGAGCAGCTGGTCGATGAACGAGACGGTGATCCGCTGCCCCTCGCCGAGGAACAGATTCATGATCTTGGTCCCCGTGAGACCGAACTCGACCTCGAAGGAGGCAGTCGTTCCCGCGATCGGCTGCGTGCCCGGTGGCAGCAGGCTCGCATCGACGATCACACCGTCGGGGAGGGTCGACTCGTCGACCGTCAGCGTGTACTTCTCCTTCTCGGGCACGTACAGGCGCCACTTGCCTTCGGCGTCGGTCTCGGTCTCGCCCTTGAAACCGTTGCCTTCGATCGCCATGACGACGCCTTCGACGGGTTCGTCATCGAAGGTGACGACGCCGGCCAGGTAGAAGTCCGTGACCTCCTGCCCGTCGTCTGTCGTCTCGGCCGAGGCCGATGAGGGGGGCATGAACACGAACGCGCTGAGCGCCATGAGGACAGCGAGCAGCGCGACCACCCAGGGGCGCTTTCGCTGCACGGCGATTGTTGTGGGTCCCACGCAACCTCCACTTTGAGTGCTGTGTCTCTGCGATGTCGGGTTCGACCGCAGGGATGGACGACGCACTTGAGCGTAATGCGCGATCGGCGATTCACCTACGGTCCGTGTCAACAGTCCGATAACGGCGGGGCTCTGGGAATGTTCTCGGACGTGTCTCGCTTAGAATCTTCATACGGGCCGCGGCCCCGCACCGGCCGACGTCGACCACCCCCTCGCACTCGGACATGCGCGACTCGCGCAGAAGGAGAATCCATGGAACAGCACGATCCCTTCGGCTTCGTCGGGCTGACGTACGACGACGTGCTGCTGCTCCCCGGGCACACCGATGTGATCCCGAGCGAGGCCGACACCTCGTCGCGGATCACGCGCCGCATCTCGGTCGCCACCCCGCTGCTCTCCAGCGCGATGGACACGGTCACCGAGTCGCGCATGGCGATCGCGATGGCGCGCGAGGGCGGCATCGGAATCCTGCACCGCAACCTCTCCATCGCCGACCAGGCCGCGCACGTCGACCGCGTCAAGCGCAGCGAGTCCGGCATGATCACCGACCCCATCACGACGACGCAGGACGCGACGGTCGAAGAGGTCGACAACCTCTGCGCGAAGTACCGCATCTCGGGTCTTCCCGTCGTCGACGACGAGGGCAAGCTCGTCGGCATCATCACGAACCGCGACATGCGGTTCGTCTCGGGCTTCGAGCGTCAGACCACCTTCGTCAAGGACGTCATGACCAGGGAGAACCTGGTCACGGCTCCGGTCGGCGTGGCCGCGGGCGAGGTCATCGCCCTGTTCGCGAAGCACCGCGTCGAGAAGCTGCCGCTCATCGACGGCGACGGCAAGCTCGCCGGCCTCATCACCATCAAGGACTTCGACAAGAGCGAGAAGTACCCGCTCGCCACCAAGGATGACCAGGGCCGTCTGCGCGTCGGCGCTGCCATCGGCTTTTTCGGCGATGCCTGGGAGCGTGCCGAGGCGCTGCGCGACGCCGGTGTCGACGTTCTCGTGGTCGACACCGCCAACGGGCAGTCGCAGGGCGTCATCGATCTCGTTCGCCGGTTGAAGGCCGACGAGTCCTTCGCCCACATCGACATCATCGGCGGCAACGTCGCGACCCGCGAAGGCGCCCAGGCCCTGATCGACGCCGGCGTCGACGCCGTCAAGGTCGGAGTGGGCCCCGGGTCGATCTGCACAACGCGCGTCGTCGCCGGTGTCGGAGTGCCCCAGGTCACGGCAGTCTACGAAGCGTCGCTCGCCGCTCGCCCCGCCGGCGTCCCCGTGATCGCCGACGGCGGCCTGCAGTATTCGGGCGACATCGCCAAGGCGCTGGTCGCCGGTGCCGACGCCGTGATGCTCGGCTCGCTCCTGGCCGGAACCGACGAGTCTCCCGGCGAGATCGTGTTCCAGTCCGGCAAGCAGTTCAAGCAGTACCGGGGCATGGGTTCGCTGGGCGCGATGCAGACCCGCGGCAAGCAGACCTCGTACTCGAAGGACCGCTACTTCCAGGCCGACGTCCCCAGTGACGACAAGCTGATCCCGGAGGGCATCGAGGGGCAGGTGCCCTACCGAGGACCGCTCTCCGCCGTCGCCTATCAGCTGGTCGGCGGACTGCGCCAGTCGATGTTCTACGTCGGCGCGCGGACGATCGAAGAGCTCAAGACGCGCGGCAAGTTCGTGCGCATCACCTCGGCCGGTCTCAAGGAATCGCACCCGCACGACGTGCAGATCGTGGTCGAGGCCCCGAACTACAAGAAGTAGTCGTCAGCCGACGCACGAGGGACCGGATGCGAAACGCATCCGGTCCCTCGTGCGTGCTGCGTCGCGCACGGGTCAGCCGCAGGTATAGGTGACCCCGTTGACCTCCCAGACGCCTGTGCCGAGTTCGGCACACATGCCGAAGATGGCGGCGAAGAAGGCGATGAAGAGGATGATCCCGATGATCTCGACGATCGTCAGGACCGCGCCGACGACGATGCCGGCGATCGCGAGACCCTTCGGCTGTCCGGCTTTGCCGAGCTTCACGGCGGCGACGATGCTCAGGATGAGGCCGATCGGGGCCGCCACGAACGCCAGGACGAGTCCGACGATCGACAGCACGCGCCCCGGCGGGCTCGGCTCGGGCTGCGGATACGCAGGCGCGGCGGGCGCCGAGTAGCCGGCGGCGGGCGCGGCGCCCGGCCCGGCGTCCCACGTCGGAGGCCCAGTCGGAGGTGCGGCCGGAGGGGCCGGGGGCGCGGTCGGTGGCGGGGTCACCGGGTTCGAGGAATCCGGTGCAGGCGGTTCGGGGAACGGGGGATTCGTCATGTTCTGTCCTGTCGACGGGGTGAGAGGTCACGCGCCGGCGGTTCCGGTAGCCCCGAGCGTAGCGAGGGCCCTCCGCTCGCACCATCCCCCCACGATGCGCGGGCCGTGGGCCGGGGCGGGCTCCGGTTCCTGCCCTTCCGTCGACCTGCGAGCGGGCGTAGCGTGCGGGTATGTGTCGGAACATCGTCCCGTTGAACAATCTCGAGCCCGCAGCGACCGATGAGGAATGCCACGACGCCGCCCTGCAGTTCGTGCGCAAGATCGCCGGGACCACGGCGCCGTCCCGAGCCAACCAGACCGCCTTCGACAGCGCGGTCGGCGAGATCGCCCAGGTCGTGAGCCGTCTTCTGAGCGAACTCGTGACCACCGCGCCACCGAAGAACCGCGAAGACGAAGCAGCGAAGCGGCGGGCGAGATCCGCGGAGCGCTACGAGGCGATCCGGGTCTTCCAACAGGAGAAGCGTGCCGCCCGCGCGGGAGGGTAGGGGAGGCACCGTCGGCGGCGGCGACACCGTATGCCAGAATCGACATACCCCGCTCGACTTTCCCTGCGGTCCCGGTGTTGAAGGCGCCGAGATCGCGTCACCGATCCCCATCGGTCAGGGAACCTCCCCAAGGAGAGCTGTAGAAAATGTCTGAGGATTCTCCTCGCGTACTCGTCGTCGATGACGATCCGGACGTCGCCCTGCTCGTGAAGACCGTGCTCGAGCGGCGCGCCGGGTGCATCGTCGATGTCGCCGGAGACGGCCTGTCGGCGGTGGAGCGCGTCGCCGCCATGCGCCCAGACGTCGTCGTGACCGACATCGAGATGCCGGGGCTCAGCGGTCTCGAGCTGCTGGCCGAGCTGCGGCGCACGGTGCCCTCGGTTCCCGTCGTGGTGATGACCGCCCATGTCTCCGTCGAATACGCGGTCTCCGCATTGCGGGCGCAGGCCGATGAGTTCCTGACCAAGCCGCTCGACAACGGCAAGCTCGTCGAGGCGGTCATGCGTTTCGTCGAGGAGGGCCGTCGTCGTCGAGAAGAGGCCCGCAAGCCCGAGCGGGTGCTCGCGATCGGAGCGCACCCCGATGATGTCGAGATCGGCGTCGGAGGACTCCTCGCCGCGCATGCCAGGGCTCAGGACGAGATCACGATCCTCACTCTCTCCCGCGGAGCGCGAGGGGGTGATGCCGACAGTCGGCAGAACGAGTCCCTGGCGTCTGCCGACATGCTGGGCGCCCGTCTCTTCCTGAAGGATCTCGTCGACACCGAGATCTCGGGAGGCGGCTCCACCGTCCGGATCATCGAAGAGGTCGTGCAGGAGATCCAGCCGACGATCGTCTACACCCACTCGAGCCACGACCGCCATCAGGATCACCGCGCCGTGAGCGAGGCGACCATCGTGGCCACGCGGCGCGTGGGAACGGTGGCGTGCTACCAGAGCCCGTCCTCGACGATCGACTTCCGCCCCACGCGATTCGTTCGCATCGATCACTTCCTCGACGACAAGCTCCGGCTGCTCGAACGCTTCGGCTCCCAGACCGCGAGTCGTGACTACCTGGAACCCGAGTTCGTCACCGCGACGGCGCGGTACTGGTCGAGGTTCGGCGGGGGCACCGCCGTCGAACCCCTGGAAGTGGTGCGCGAGACAGCCGAGTTCATCGGCGCCCACGAACTCACGCGACGGGAGAGCTGATGACCAAGCGGGTGCTGGTGACGGGTGCGGGCGGACCGGCGGGTGTCGCCGTCATCCGGTCGCTGCTTCGTCGATCGGATCTGACCGTGTTCGCCGCCGACATGGACGGCTGGGCGAGCGGCATCTACCTCGTGCCTCCGGCGCAGCGTCGGCTGGTGCCGCCGGGGAGGGATGACGACTTCGTGCCGGCGATCGCCCGGATGGTCGCGGAAGACGACCTCGACCTGGTGATCTCGACCGTCGACGTCGAACTCATCGCCCTCGCGGGTCGGCGCGACGAGCTGGCCCCCGCCGTCCTGGCAGCGCCCTCGGCGGAGACTCTGCACACCGCGCTCGACAAACTCGCTCTCGCCGAGCGCTGCGCACCGACCGGACTCACCCCGCGCACCGTCCTCGCCGGACCGGACGCCGAGGCCGTCGACTGGGAGTTCCCGGTCTTCGCCAAGCCGCGTCAGGGGGCGGGCAGCCGCGGTGTGCGGCTGGTCCCCGATCGCGCAGCCCTCGAGGCGCTGCCGGGCGACGAGGGGCTCATCGTGCAGGACTTCCTCCCGGGGGAGGAGTACTCCGTCGATGTCATCGCCGACGCCGCGGGCACCATCGTCGCCGCTGTGCCCCGCACCCGCGCCAGGGTCGATTCCGGTGTGGCGATCGCAGGACGCACCGTGCGCGACCCCGAGCTCGAGGAGGCGGCAGCATCGATCGCGCGCGCGATCGGGCTCGTCGGCGTCGCGAACGTGCAGCTGCGTCGCGATCGCAGCGGGCGGGCGGTGCTGCTCGAGGTCAACCCACGCTTCCCCGGTGCCCTGCCCCTGACGATCGCGGCCGGTGTCGACATCCCATCGCTCGTCGCCGATCTGTTCCTCGGCCGCGAGCTGCCCGTGCGGATCCCGTTCCGCGAGATCGCCTCGGTGCGCTTCCTGGAGGATGTGATCGTCGAGATCGACGACGTGCTGGTCTCCGACCATGCGGGGCATCAGGAGGAGCTGTGAGCCACGCGCTGCTTCGCGGCGACCATCACGTGCATTCGACGTTCTCGGACGATGCGGTGTCGACGCTCGCGCAGAACGTCGAGGCGGCGGCATCGGCCGGGTTGAGCACGCTGCGGCTGGTCGATCACGTGCGCCGGAGCACCACCTGGGTTCCGGAGTACCTCGCCGCCGTGCGTGCCCTCAGGGTTCCGGACGGCCTCACCGTGCTCACCGGCGTGGAGGCGAAGATCCTCGACGTCGCCGGCGCACTCGATGTGCCGCCGCTTCCGGACGGGATCGATCGGATCCTCATCGCCGACCACCAGTTCCCCGGTGTCGACGGCCCTCTCGGCCCCTCCGCCGTGCGGGAGCGGATCGCCGCAGGCTGGGCGACCGACGACGTGCTCGACCAGTTCGTCGAGGCGCTCATCGCGACGATGCGACGGTATCCGGGGAACCAGCTCGCGCACTGCTTCTCGATCCTCCCGAAGATCGGGCTGTCGGAGGCCGACGTGGGCGCACAGCGGACGGATGCCTGGGCACGAGCCGCCGCCGAGACCGACACGCTCGTCGAGGTGAACGAGAAGTGGGGCTGCCCCGGGGCCGGGGCCTTGGCCGCATTGCGTCGTGCCGGCGCGACGATCGTCGCCTCCACCGACAGCCACGACGCGTCGGAGGTCGGCCGATACTCCCGGATCCTCCCGTTGCTCGACGCGGAGGAGGCATCCTGATGACGGACCTCTCGGTGCTTGAGACCGTGCTGGTCGTCATCCTCCTGCTGTGCGTTCTGGTCGGCACGCTGCCCGTGATCAACACCGGGTTGCAGTTCCTCGCGCTGCCACTGCACGCGTTCCACAACCACTACGGCAAGGCCGCGCCGTACCACCCGAACGTCGCCGTCATCATCCCGGCGTGGAACGAGGGGGCGGTGATCGGCCCCGCGATCGAACGTCTGCTGCAGCTGGAGTATCCCGCCGAGCGCCTCCGGGTCTTCGTCGTCGATGATGCCTCCACGGACGACACCCCCGCGATCGTCGGCGCCAAGGCGCAGTCCCACCCCGGTCGCGTCGTGCATCTGCGGCGCGAGAAGGGCGGCGAGGGCAAGGCGCACACTCTCAATCACGGCCTCGACGTCGTCCTTGCCGACTCCTGGACCGAGTCCGTGCTGATCATGGACGCGGATGTGATCTTCGCGCGCGACTCGCTGCGCAAACTCACCAGGCACCTCGCCGATGAGAAGGTCGGCGCCGTCACCGCGTACATCGCGGAGGGCAGCCGCGACCGCAACTACCTCACGCGATTCATCGCGATCGAGTACGTGATCGGCCAGCTCTCCGCCCGTCGCGTGCAGAACGTGGGCGGCGCGATCGCCTGCCTCGCCGGCGGTGCGCAGCTGCACTCGCGGGCGAACCTCGAGGCCATCGGCGGAAGGATCCCCACGGGGACGCTCGCCGAGGACACGATGACGACCTTCGAGGGGCAGCTCAAGGGGCGGCGGATGGTCTTCGAGCCGCACGCCGTGGTGCTGGCCGAGGAGCCGCGGACGATCGACAGCCTGTGGAAGCAGCGGCTGCGCTGGGCGCGCGGGAACGTGCAGCTCACCTCGATCTATCGCAAGCTCTGGTTCCGTCCGAGCCGGGAGCACAACCTGGGCAGTTTCGGGTTCGGTCTCGCGTGGTTCACGATCCTGCTGCTGCCCGCCTTCATGCTTCTGGCCGCGGCGGGGATGCTCGCACTGCTCGTCCTGCACAGCGACATCGCCGAGTTCGTCTTCCGCTTCATGTGGATCTCCGCAGCCTGCATCTACCTCTTCTCGATGCTGTACTCGGTGCAGCTCGATCCGCGGACGGGCCGGCATTCCTGGCGCGAGGCGATCATGTTCCCGGGGCTCGGGGCGCTGATCCTGATGGCCATCGCGCTGTTCCCCTGGGCGTTCGAGTCGCTCCTCACGGTGATCGGGCTGGGGCTCACGGATCAGTCGCGCTTCATGTGGGCCGTGATCTTCTACCTGTGGGGGCCGATCTCGATGCTCGGCATCTGGCTGGCGCGTGCCGTGGAGCCCCTTCCCGGCGGCCGGTTCTTCGCGGGCCTGCTGCTCTACATCTGCGGGTACGGCTCCCTGCTGTGCGCCATCACCGTCGACTCCTACATCAAGGAGTGGCGTCGGGCCGATGCCTCCTGGATCAAGACCGAGAAGATCGGACGTGTCGACTCATGATCGAAACCCCGTCGCATGATGCCGAGGAGGACGAGATCGTCTCGGACGCCAGACGAGAGCGTCGGCTCATCCCGCAGGCGCTGCTCGCCCTCGCCGTCGTGGTCGTCGTCGTCGTGGTGCGAGAGCTGTTGCTTCGATGACCGGCAGGCCGCTGGCCCTCGTCGTCGAGGACGCCCCTGATCAGGCCGCGCTGCTGCGCCGCTACCTCGATCGTGAGGGCTTCGACGTCTTCGTCGCCCGCGACGCGGAGTCGGCGATCGCGGCGTTCGCCGAGATCGACCCCGTCCTGGCTGTGCTCGACCTCTTCCTCCCCGGCATCTCGGGTCAGGAGTGCGCGCGCGCAGTCCGCGAGCGCTTCCCGGAGTGCTTCCTCGTGATCAGTTCGGTGCTCGACGCCGTCGACTACCCGCCGGCCGATGCCGTCCTGCCGAAGCCGATCACGGGCTCCGATCTGCATGCCATCGTGGAGAGGGTTCGACGATGAGGGCGACACCGCTGGACCGTGCGGAGAACCGCTGGTACCAGGTCTTCGACAACCCGAGCCCGCTGCTCAAGCAGGCGCCGACGGTCATCGCGACGGTTGTCGCGGCGATCCTGACCTGGTGGGTCCCCGACCTTCCGATCTCACGCATCGCGCCGGCGGTGGCAGGGGTCGCCATCGTCCTCGTCGCCACGGTGGTCGCGGCCGTCCTCACGGTACGCGGGGTCCATGAGGGCTGGGTCGTGCTGCTCATCCCCATCGTCGACATCGCCGGCCTCGGGCTCTTCCGCACCGGCACCGGCGGCCCCACCTCGCTCTTCTCGTCGCTCGTGCTGCTGCCCGTGGTCTGGCTGGCCGCGGCCCCCGGCATCCGCTGGGTGTTCGTCGTCGGCGGGTTGACCTCCATCGCCCTGCTGATGCCGTACTTCACCGACCCACCCGACACCTCGGTCGAGTGGCTGCGCGGGGTGGTGGGTCCCCTCGTGTTCTCCGCGGTGGCCGCCGTCATCAACCAGCTCTCGCGGCAGCAGCGCATGCGCGTCGAGCAGGCGGAGGAACTCGTGGCCGAGCGCACCAGGTCGCTGTCGGAGAACGTCGCGATGATCGTGCAACTGCGCGACAAGGAGCGTCAGTACCGAGAGCTGTTGGATTCCTTCGAGAGCCTGTGGTCATCGATCACGGCGCAGGCGGTGATCGCCACGGACCGCGGCGGCATCGTGACGGCCTGGAATCCCGGGGCCGTCCGGCTTCTCGGCCTGCCGGTCGACGAGGCGCTCGGCGGCGTCCGCATCGACCGCTTCTTCTCGAGCGCCGCGCTGTCGATGCTGGCGTCGGACAACACGGAGCCACCGCATCCGGTAGACGGCCTGTCGATGGCAGATGGCGCGCTCGCCCCCGGCATCAGGGCTCTGTTCGCCCAGGCCGACGCGGGACTCACGGTCGACGGCGACATCGAGGTGGTCACGGCGGCAGGCACCACGGTTCCGGCGCGCGTGACCGTCAGCCCGCACAAGGACGGCGCCGGTGCGCAGCAGGGCTATCTGTTCGTCCTCACCGATGAGACCAGGGCCGTCGAGGTCGCCCGCATGAAGGACGAGTTCGTCGGGATGATCTCGCACGAGCTGCGCACGCCCCTCAGCGCGATCATCGGTTTCCTCGACCTCCTCCAGAACGATCCGGCGCAGCCGCTCACCGACGATCAGCAGGAGTTCGTCGGCATCATCGAGCGCAACGCGCAGCGTCTGCTCAACCTCGTCGGCGATCTGCTCTTCACCGCTCAGGTCGAATCCGGACGATTCCCGCTCGAGCGCGAGGAGGCCGACGTCGCCGCGTTGGTCCGGTCGGCGGTGGCGTCGGCCGGCCCGCACGCGCAGCGAGAGGGAGTCGAGCTCGTGGCGGAGGTCGAGCCGGGTGCCGTGCCCGTCTTCATCGACGCCGGCAGGGTGGGGCAGGCCATCGACAACCTGCTCTCCAACGCCATCAAGTTCACCCCGCGAGGGGGCACGGTCACCGCCCGTGTGCGCGCGGTCGACGGCGGCGTGGAGTTCTCGATCGCCGACACCGGGGTCGGCATCCCCGAAGACGAACAGGGGATGCTCTTCACCCGCTTCTTCCGCGCATCGACCGCGACGCGCAATGCGGTGCCGGGGGTGGGGCTCGGTCTCACGATCACCCGTGCGATCGTCCTGGCGCACGGCGGGACGATGGAGGTCTCGAGCCAGGAGGGCGTGGGAACGGAGTTCCGCTTCACCCTGCCGGCGGCTCCCCGCACCGAGGTGCTGATGAGTCTGAGCCGCGCCGACTGATCGCGGCTCCAGAGGAGAGGACATCGCCGTGACGTCGTGTGTCCGGGTGTGAAGCCCGATGACGGACGGCAGGCGCCACGCGGGCGCTGCTCGCTAGCGTCGGGCCATGACTCTTCTCCAGGAACAGCTCGCGGGTGTCGCCGACGTCACTGCGGCCGAGCGTGCACAGCGACTCACCGACGCCGGAGCGGCGTGGAACGAGCGGATCGCGGCGGACCACGCGAACGCCCAGCTCACCTACCGGGTCAGTGGTCGGGGCATCGGGTCCGTGGCGACCGAGATCCGTGCGGGAAAGCACCGCTTCCTCGTCGACGAACCGGGTGCGCTCGCCGGCGACGATGTGGCGGCGAGCCCGGTCGAGTACGCGCTGGGCGCGCTGGTCTCGTGCCAGGTCGTCGTCTACCGGCTCTACGCGCAGGCTCTCGGGCTCACGATCGACGAGATCGAGATCACGGCCGAGGGCGACCTCGACGTGCGCAAGCTCTTCGGCATCGATGAGTCGGGGCGCGCCGGATTCCACGACGTGCGGGTGTCGGTCGATATCACGGGACCGGACGGTGCGGAACAGTACGAGAACCTGCGCGCCGTCGTCGATGCGCACTGCCCGGTGCTCGACCTGTTCGCCGCGCCCGTTCCGACCTCGAGCGTTCTCGCCTGAGCGGAGTTCGGAGCATCGCGGCTCCGCCTGATAGCCTGGTCGGCTCGGCATGCGCGGGCGGAAGGACGGCCACGCACCGTGGGCTCTATCGATGTATCCAGCGTCTCCTTGACGCTCCCTGACGGCAGACCGCTTCTCGACGAGGCGAGCTTCCGTGTCGGCGCCGGCTCGACGAGCGCGCTGATCGGCCCGAACGGCGCAGGGAAGACCACCATGCTGCGGATCATCCGCGGTGACCAGGCCGCCGATGACGGCGTCGTCACGATCGACGGCGGGCTCGGTGTCATGGACCAGTTCGTCGGCCACGGCGAGGCCGGGGAGACGGTGCACCAGCTTCTGGTGCGCGTCGCCCCTGCGCGCATCCGCGGGGCGGCCGAGGCGCTCGAGTCCGCCGAGAACGCGCTGATCGAACGCGACGAGCACGACACGCAGATGGCCTACGCGTCGGCGATCGCCGAGTACGCGGATGCGGGCGGCTACGAGCACGAGACCGTCTGGGACCAGTGCACGATCGCAGCCCTCGGTGTGCCGTACGAGCGCGCCAGGTATCGCGAGCTCACCACCCTCTCCGGCGGAGAGCAGAAGCGGCTCGCGCTCGAGGCCCTGCTGCGCGGCCCGGATGAGGTGCTGCTTCTCGACGAGCCGGACAACTACCTCGACGTGCCCACCAAGAGGTGGCTGGAGGAGCAGTTGCGGCAGACCTCGAAGACCGTGTTGCTGGTTTCGCACGACCGGGAGCTGCTCGCACGCGCCGCCGATCGGCTCATCACGCTCGAGCCCGGAGGCGCCGGCGCCACGGCCTGGGTGCACGGCGGCGGATTCGGCACATACCAGCAGGCGAGGACCGACCGGATGGACCGGCTGGACGAGCTGCGCCGGCGCTGGGACGAGCAGCACGAGAAGCTGCGCACCCTGGTGGCGAACCTCAAGGTGAAGGCCTCGGCGAACGACGGCTTCGCCTCGCGCTATCAGGCCGCCCAGACCCGCCTGCGCAAGTTCGAGGAGGTCGGCCCGCCCGAGGAGCGCCCGCCCGCCCAGGAGTTCGACATGCGGTTGCGCGGCGCCCGCACGGGCAAGCGGGCCGTGGTCGCGCAGCGCCTGGAACTGACCGGGCTCATGCGTCCGTTCGACGCCGAGGTCTGGTACGGCGATCGGGTGGCCGTGCTCGGATCGAACGGATCGGGCAAGTCGCACTTCCTGCGGCTGCTCGCCCGCGGCGGCAGCGACCCCGACTCGACGCTCGGCCATGTCACCTCGACGGGCGAGCAGCTCGGCCCGGTGGCACACACCGGCACCGCCACCCTCGGAGCGCGGGTCGTTCCTGGACTGTTCGCGCAGACGCACGCGCATCCGGAGTTCGTCGGGCGCACGCTGCTGGAGATCCTGCATCGCGGAGACGATCGTCGTGCCGGGATGCCGCGCGATGCCGCGAGCTCGGCTCTGGACCGCTACGGACTCGTGCGGCAGGCCCAGCAGACGTTCGACTCGCTCTCGGGAGGACAGCAGGCGCGGTTCCAGGTGCTCCTGCTCGAGCTCTCCGGTGCGACGCTGCTGCTGTTGGACGAGCCGACCGACAACCTCGACCTGGAATCGGCCGAGGCACTCGAACAGGCACTCGCGCGCTTCGCGGGCACGGTGCTCGCGGTCACGCACGACCGCTGGTTCGCGCGGTCCTTCGACCGGTTCCTGGTGTTCGGAGGAGACGGCGAGGTCTACGAGTCGGATGAGCCGGTGTGGGATGAGAAGCGGGTGACGCGCACGCGGTGAGGCCTCCGGGCGCTCAGGGCAGCCGGAAGGGCGCAGCGGCGCGCGCGTCGGGGGCGGTGGCGAGGTCGGCGAGCACTCCACCGACGCCCGGTGCGAACTTGAAGCCGTGGCCGGAGAATCCGGCTCCGACGACGATCCGGCCTCGCCGGTCGAGCACGAAGGTCCCGTCGTCGGTCGAGGTGTAGGTGCAGCTGATCGGCACCGCGGATGCCGGGTCGAGGCCGGGCATCCACTCCCGCACGTAGTCGGAGAGCGCGCGCTGGTGCGTCGGCAGGTGCGGACGGGCATCCGGGTCGACGGCATCGCCGACACCGTGGAACCCCACCTTGACCCCTTCGCCGGGCGTCGGCATGCCGTACACGGCCGCGGGGTACGCCTCCGGGTCGACGTAGTGGTTGAACGACGGCCACGGGGCCTCCGTCAGCGGCCGGAAGTGCGCCGGCGTCTCTTCGGTGACGGTGAGAGCCGGCAGGTCGAGGCGCGGGAGGAGCGTGCGCGTCCACGCGCCGGCCGTCACGACGAGGGTCTGCGCGCGCAGCCGGGTGCGGTCGGAGAGGCCGATCTCCGCACCGTCCGCAGTCTCGGCGATGTGCGCGACCGGAGTGCTCCAGCGCACCTCGCCGCCGCCGACGACGATGCGCCGTTCCAACTCCCGCAGCGTCTCGGTCGCCCGTACGACCCCGGCATCCGAGGACCACAGCACGTCGCCGTCGAAGCGCATGCCCGGCCACCGGGTGCCCGCCTCGACGGGGGAGAGGACCGTGTTCGGGATGCCGCGGGCATCGAGCCCCTCCTGCACGGCGGCCATGTCGAGACGGCCGTGCGTGACGAGTCCGTGCAGCCGCAGAAGCGGCTCGCCGTCGACGTCTCCGAGCGCATCCCAGCCGGCACGGGCGCGCACGAGCAGGTCGAGGTAGTGCTCCTCGCCGTAGGCGTTGTTGAAGTTGCGGGTCGCGCCGTGCGATGCGCCTTCGTGGTGTCCGCGGGCGAATCGCTCCAGCACCACGGGGCGAAGGCCTCGGCGCACCAGCTCCCAGGCCGTGGCCAGGCCCATGACGCCCGCGCCCACGACCACGATGTCCACGTCGTCGGTCCTCATGCTGCCTCCCGGTCTCGGATCCAGTCTCCCAGCACGGGCGACTGCGGCCGCCGGGTAGGCTGGAGGGGTGACCATGGAGATCGAGCTCGGCCGAGGAAAGCGTGCACGTCGCGCGTACACGTTCGATGACATCGCGGTGGTGCCTTCCCGGCGCACGCGCAACCCGGAGGATGTGTCCACCGCCTGGACGATCGACGCCTTCGGCTTCGGGATCCCGGTGCTCGGAGCACCGATGGACTCGGTGGTGAGCCCGCAGACGGCGATCATGCTCGGTCAGCTCGGCGGTCTGGGCGTGCTCGACCTCGAGGGTCTGTGGACGCGCTACGAGAACCCCGAGCCGCTGCTGGCGGAGATCGCAGGCCTCGACGCGGCGACGGCCACCGTCCGCATGCAGGAGCTGTACTCCGAGCCGATCAGGCCCGAGCTCATCACCCGTCGCCTCGCCGAGATCCGCGAGGCCGGCGTCACCGTCGCCGGGTCCCTGACCCCCCAGCGCACCCAGGAGTTCTACGACACCGTCGCCGCCGCCGGCGTCGACCTGTTCGTGATCCGCGGCACCACGGTGTCGGCCGAGCACGTGTCGAGCGTGGCAGAGCCCCTCAACCTCAAGAAGTTCATCTACGACCTCGACGTCCCCGTCATCGTGGGCGGTGCGGCGACCTACACCGCTGCCCTGCACCTGATGCGCACGGGAGCCGCCGGCGTGCTCGTCGGCTTCGGCGGGGGAGCGGCATCGACCACCCGCGCGACCCTCGGCATCCACGCGCCGATGGCGACCGCGGTCTCCGATGTCGCCGCCGCGCGTCGCGACTACCTCGACGAATCCGGTGGACGCTACGTGCACGTGATCGCCGACGGCGGCGTCGGCACGTCCGGCGACATCGTCAAGGCTCTCGCGATGGGCGCCGATGCGGTCATGCTCGGCGTCGCGCTCGCTCGTGCCACCGACGCGCCCGGCCGCGGGTTCCACTGGGGCCCCGAGGCCCATCACCCCAAGCTGCCGCGCGGCCACCGTGTCGAGGTCGGAGGCATCGGCACGCTCGAGGAGATCCTCTACGGTCCTGCGCCCGTCGCGGACGGCACCGCGAACCTCATCGGTGCGCTGCGCAAGTCGATGGCGACCACCGGGTACTCCGACCTCAAGGAGTTCCAGCGGGTCGAGGTCGTGCTCGCACCGTACGAGGCCTGAGGTCCTGCGCTTCACCGTGACCACTCCTGCCCTGTTCCCCCCGACGCTCCGCGAGGTCATGCTCCGGGGACGTTGGATCGCGATGCTCCTGCTCTGCCTGCTCGTGGCCGGAGTCTTCGCCTGGCTCGGTCAGTGGCAGCTGGAGCGCGCGATCGAGACCGACCCGCCCGCGCCCGGTGCCACCGAAGAGGTGCAGCAGCTCTCGGATGTCCTCGAGCCCGGCCAGTATCTCCCCGAGCCGCTGGTGGGCCAGCGCGTCGAGACCACGGGGGCCTGGGTCCCCGGCGACTTCATCGTCGTGTCGAGTCGGTTCAACGACGACGTCCAGGGGTACTGGGTCACCGGTCAGCTCCGCGTCGACGAGCGCGTGTCCATCGCCGTCGCGATCGGCTGGGCGCCGGACCGTGAGACCGCGGATGCGGCCGTGAAGGATCTCGAGGCCGGCGCTGACGGCTCCGAGGTCGACATCACCGGACGCATCATCTCGGACGAGGGTCCGCGGGTGCCGCCGCATTCCGATCCGCAGCAGCTCGACCGGATGTCTCCCGCCGCTCTCCTCAGCCGCTGGCACGATGCCGAAGGTCTCGACGTCTATCGTCCGTACCTCGCCTCCACGACCGCCACCGCCGGGCTGGTCGATATCTCGTCACCGGCACCCGATGAGATGTCGCCGGTCAACTGGCTCAACGTGTTCTATGCGGTCGAGTGGGCGATCTTCGCCGGCTTCGCCTTCTACCTCTGGTACCGCCTGGCGAAGGACGCCTGGGAACGCGAGGTCGAGGAGTTCGAAGACGAGGCCGAGGCCAGAGCCACTGCCGGATAACCCGCGCATTCGCGCGCCCCGAGGTGCGCAATTGTGCGGCGCGGCAGGTCGTTAGCGACCTTCGTCAGGGGTCGCGCGGGCCATCCGGTGATCGCTCGATGACGAATCGGAAAACTCCGTTGAGGATGTCGGGACCGCTCCGTATGCTCGCACCATGTGAGCATGCTGGGAGTTTCCCCTGTGTGCCGTGACAGTCCTGAGAAGTGTCGAACCCGATCGAGGAGACAGCACCGATGATGTCCGCTCCAGATGACGAGAACCGCGCGGTTCCCGTCTCGCACCGTAGAAGTCGGGGGCGCATCGGCGCTCTCGCCGTGACCTGCGTCGCCGCGCTGAGCCTCGGCTCGCTGGCCGCGGTTCCCGCCACAGCCGACACCACGGGCACGGGGGTGGTGATCAACGAGGCGTATCTCTCCGGCGGCAGCGCCGGGGCGGCGTTCAAGAACAAGTTCGTCGAGCTGTACAACCCCACCTCTGCCCCGATCACCCTGGACGGGATGTCGCTGCAGTATCGATCGGCCACCGGCTCGGCCGCCTTCAACGGTGTGGCTCCGCTCACCGGTGTGATCCCGGCCGGCGGCTACTACCTGGTGCAGGGCAACAGCAACGGTGCGAACGGCGCCGAGCTGCCCGCGCCCGATGCCGTCAGCGCCCTGACCCCGAGCGGCACCAACGGCACGCTCGCGCTCGTCGAGGGCACTGCGGCTGTGAGCCTCACCCCCGGCTCCGTCGTGGGCGTCGACGGCGTCGTCGACCTGCTCGGTTACGGCACCTCCAACACCTTCGAGGGCACAGCCGCCGCCGCACCGGCAGGTAACACCGACGTCAAGTCGCTCAACCGCACGGGCGGCGTCGACACCGACGTGAACAGCGCGGACTTCACGCTCTCCGCCACGATCACCCCGCAGAACTCCGGCGACACCGACCCGGGGACCGGCCCGGGCACCGACCCGACCGAGGCCACCATCGCCGAGGTCCAGGGCACGACCGACGTCTCCCCGCTGAGCGGGCAGACCGTGCAGGTCGAGGGCGTCGTCACCGCCGACTACCGCACCGGCGGCTACAAGGGCATCGTCATCCAGACGCAGGGCTCCGGCGGCGCGACGGATGCGACTCCCGGCGCCTCGGACGGCGTGTTCGTCTTCCTGAACGCCTTCAACCCCACTCTCGCGATCGGCGACCTCGTCTCGGTGACGGGCGCTGTGAGCGAGTACTTCGGGCAGACGCAGATCAACCCGGCCGCGGCCGGTGATGTCTCCGTCGTGACCGCTGGCGTCGGCGTTCCCGCCGTCACCCCGCTGCCCGCCGCGGCGCAGGGCGCCGACCGTGAGCAGTACGAGAACATGTACGTGGCGCCGGAGGGGACCTACCGTCTCGCCTCCAGCCACCAGCTGTTCAACTTCGGCACGCTCTGGCTGAACGCCGGCGACGCACTCGCCGTCAAGAGCACCGAGACCACGCGTCCGGGCGACGCGGCCGCAGCGATCGCGGCAGCGAACCGCGCCAACCGCATCCTGCTCGATGACGGCTGGTCCATCCAGGTCACGAACAACGGCCACCCCGGCGAGCAGCCCTATTTCACCAAGGACACGGTGGTCCGAAACGGCGACACCGTCGACTTCGGCGACAACGGCTACGTGCTGCAGTGGGGCTTCAACGACTGGCGCCTGCAGCCGGTCGTGCCGATCGATGACTCCTCGTCGGCCGACCTCAAGGTCGGCTTCGAGGCGACGAACCCCCGCACCGACAGCGCACCGTCCGTGGGCGGCGACGTCCAGGTGGCGTCCTTCAACGTCTACAACTACTTCACGACGCTGAAGAGCGAGAACTCAAGCGCTCGGGGCGCGGCGAACGCGGCGCAGTTCGCGATCCAGAAGTCCAAGATCGTCGCGGCGATCAACGGACTCGACGCCGACATCGTCTCGCTCATGGAGATCGAGAATTCGGTCAAGCTGGGCAAGCCCATCGACACGGCCCTCAAAGACTTGGTCGCCGGGCTCAACGCCGACGCCGGCAGCGACGTGTGGGGTTACGTGCCCACGCCCTCCGCGTTGAACGACGCGGCGACCACCGACTTCATCACCAACGCGATCATCTACAAGAAGGACGCGGTCAAGCGTGTCGGCGACAGCGCCACCGTCACCGACGAGACCGTGTGGGGCAACGCCCGCGAGCCGATCGCCCAGGCGTTCGACATCGACGGCCGCGTCGTCACCGTCGTCGCGAACCACCTGAAGTCGAAGTCGCCGCCCGAGGGCGCGGGGGCGGAGCCGGCCGACGGCCAGGGCTTCTTCAACGCCGACCGCGTGAAGCAGGCGAACGCGATCCTCGCCTTCACCGCTGAGCTCGAGCAGACGACCGGCAGCGGCGACATGCTGCTGATCGGCGACTTCAACGCCTACGGCAAGGAAGACCCGATCGACGTCTTCACCTCCAACGGGTGGAGCGACCTCGTCGCCGACAAGGCCTCCGGTCAGTACACGTACACGTTCGACGGCGAGCTCGGCTCGCTCGACCACGTGATCGCGTCGCCGTCGCTCGCCTCGTCGATCACGGGCGCGGGCGTGTGGGGCATCAACTCGCCGGAGTGGAGCGACCGCGGCTACGCGTTCGGTGCCACCGAGCAGGGAACGCCCTACCGCTCCAGCGACCACGACCCGATCATCGTGGGCGTCTCCTCGGAGATCCCGCCCGTGAGCATCGACGTCGTCACGGTCAACGACTTCCACGGTCGGATCGAGGCCGACGGCGCCGCCGCGGGTGCTGCGGTCCTCGCCGGTGCGGTCAAGCAGTTCCGCGAGGCGAACCCGAACACGATCTTCGCCGGAGCCGGCGATCTGATCGGTGCATCCACGTTCACCTCCTTCATCAACGACGACAACCCCACGATCGACGCGCTCAACGCGGCCGGCCTCGACGTCAGCGCGGCGGGCAACCACGAGTTCGACCAGGGCTGGGAAGACCTTCGCGACCGTGTGCAGGAGCGCGCGGACTGGGAGTACATCTCCTCGAACGTGTTCGTCACCGAGACCGGCGAGCCCGCGCTCGCACCGGCCTGGGTGAAGGAGCTCGACGGGGTCAGGGTCGGATTCGTCGGTGCGGTCACCGAAGACCTCGACTCGCTCGTCTCGCCCGAGGGCATCAAGGACCTCGAGGTCCGCAGCATCGTCGACTCCGTGAACGCGGTGGCCGACGATCTGCGCGACGGCGACGAGTCCAACGGTGAGGCGGATGTCGTCATCCTGCTCGTCCACGAGGGCGCTTCCAGCGTCGAGCTGTCCAGCATCACGCCGGACTCGCCCCTGGGCGAGATCGTCTACGGCGTCGATGACGACGTGGATGCCATCGTGTCGGCGCACACCCACCTCGCCTACAACCACGTGATCGACGGCCGTCCGGTCGTCTCCGCGGGGCAGTACGGCGAGAACCTGGGCCTGATGAACATCAAGGTCGACCCGAAGACGAAGGACCTGATCTCGATCACCAACGAGATCAAGCCCCTCACCGCTGCGGGCAAGCCACTGTATCCGGCCGTCCCCGAGGTGGCCGACATCGTCGCCAAGGCGAAGGCCGAGGCCGATGTGCTGGGCGCGATCAAGGTCGGAGACATCACCGCCGACTTCAACCGCGCCCGTCAGACGAACGGATCCGAGAACCGCGGTGGCGAGTCCACCATCGGCAACTTCGTCGCCGACGTGCAGAAGTGGTCCACGGGTGCCGATGTGGCGATCATGAACCCGGGTGGTATCCGGGCGAACCTCACGTACGCTTCGGCCGGAGCATCCGATCCCGATGGCAACGTCACGTACCGCGAGGCGGCGACGGTCCAGCCGTTCGCGAACACGCTGGTGACGCTGACGCTCACGGGTGCGCAGCTGAAGGGCGTGCTCGAGGAGCAGTGGCAGCCGGCGGGTTCGGCTCGCCCGTTCCTGAAGCTCGGCGTCTCGGAGGGGCTGGTCTACACCTACGACCCCGCCGCGGCACAGGGTTCGCGGATCACCTCGATCACGCTCGACGGCACACCGCTCGACCCGGCGGCGAACTACACCGTCGCTGCCAACTCGTTCCTCGCGGCCGGTGGAGACAACTTCTTCACCTTCAAGCAGGGCACGGGTAAGCGCGACACCGGCAAGATCGATCTGCAGTCCATGGTCGACTGGTTCGACGCGAACAAGACCGCGAGCCCCGACTACGCCCAGCGCGCGGTCGGCGTGGCGGTCACACCCGCGGACGCCGACGGCTACAGCGCCGGCGACCAGGTCACCGTGTCGCTCTCCTCGCTGGCGTTCAGCGCCGGCGAGCCGGCCCCGGGTGAGGTGTCGCTGTCGCTCGGCGGCACGCAGCTCGCGGCCGGTGCCGTCGACCCGTCGGTGGTGGACACCACCGACGAGGGCGGGCGCGCCAGCCTGACCTTCACGGTGCCGTCCGGCGTGTTCGGTGAGCAGGTGCTCACCGTCGCCGTCGCCGGTACCGGAACCACGGTGCAGGTGCCGTTCACGATCGCCGGCGAAGAGGAGTTCGCGGGAACGATCGCGCTCGGCTCGTCCAAGGTGACCGCGGGCAAGAACCTCAAGGTCACCGGAGAGGGCTACGTGCCCGGCGAGACCGTGAGCATCGAGCTGCGTCCGAAGAAGGGCAAGCCGGTGCAGGTCGGCACGGTCCAGGTGCGCGCAGACGGCACGTTCAGCACCTCGGTCACCGTTCCCAAGAGCGCCCCGTCGGGCAAGTACACCGTCGCGGCGTCGCAGGCCGACGGAGACGCGGCCACAGCCACCGTCACCGTCAACCGCGCCGGAGGCATCATCGGTGCGATCCTCGACTGGCTCTGGGAACTGCTGACCCGGTGGTTCTGATCCGGGAAGAGCGGAACTGATCCGGTAACCGGATGACACGGACGAAGGCCGTCGGGTGCGAACCCGGCGGCCGTCGTCGTCTCCTCTCCGATGCGCCGGCGACCGGATTCGACACGATTTCCCGACGGCTAGACTGGAGGCATGCCCGAACCGAAAGTCGCCAGCTTTCCGGCGATCCGCGGTGCGCTGAAGTTCTACCAGATCGCGTCGATCATCACAGGAGTCATGCTGCTCCTGCTGCTCGCCGAGATGGTGCTGAAGTACACGCCGATCCACCTCGAGCTCTTCCTCGGAGGCTCCGGGGGGCCGCTCTGGTTCGCCGGCGTCCTGGCCGGGCCCGACTGCCAGTGGTGGTCGCTCTTCGCCCCGTGGACGAACTCGTGCGAGATGACCTCGCTCGGCGACGGGTTCAACGTGTCGCTGTTCATCCTCGTGGCGCACGGCTGGTTCTACGTCGTGTACCTGTTCTCGTGCTTCCGCATGTGGAGCCTGATGCGCTGGCCGTTCCCGCGCTTCATCCTGCTCGCGCTCGGCGGTGTCATCCCGCTGCTGTCGTTCTTCATGGAGGCGATCGTCGCCCGTGAAGTGAAGACCTATCTCGCCACCAGGGAGTCCGCAGAGACTTCCGCCCCCGCCCCGGAAGGTGTCCGTTGACCGAACAGTCCGAGACCCAGCAGCGCCCTGCGCTCGTCGTCGACTTCGGCGCGCAGTACGCGCAGCTGATCGCCCGTCGCGTCCGCGAGGCGGGTGTCTACAGCGAGATCGTGCCGCACACCGCCACGGCCGAGGAGATCGCCGCCAAGAACCCGGTCGCGATCATCCTCTCCGGTGGTCCTTCGTCGGTGTACGAAGAGGGTGCTCCGCGCCTGGACCCGGCGGTCTTCGACCTCGGTGTGCCGACCCTCGGCATCTGCTACGGCTTCCAGTACATGGCCCAGACTCTCGGCGGAGAGGTCGCGAACACCGGCCTGCGTGAGTACGGGGCGACGGATGCCGTGATCACGGGTGACGGCGGAACACTGCTGGGCGGCCAGCCCGCGCAGCAGAACGTCTGGATGAGCCACGGCGACCAGGTCGCCAAGGCCCCGGAGGGCTTCGACGTGCTCGCGACGACGGATGCGACCAAGGTCGCGGCGTTCGCGAACGAGGAGCGCGGCTTCTACGGCGTGCAGTGGCACCCCGAGGTCAAGCACTCGGACCACGGCCAGCGCGTGCTCGAGAACTTCCTGCACAAGGGTGCGGGCCTCGCCTCCGACTGGAACAGCGGCAACGTGATCGCCGAGCAGATCGAGCGCATCCGCGAGCAGGTCGGCGACGCTCGCGTGATCTCGGCCCTCTCCGGAGGTGTCGACTCCGCCGTCTCCACGGCCCTCGTGCACAAGGCGATCGGCGACCAGCTCACGGCGGTCTTCGTCGACCACGGGCTGCTCCGCAAGGGCGAGCGCGAGCAGGTCGAGAAGGACTACGTGGAGTCCACCGGTGTGCGACTGATCACGGTCGACGCGGCCGACACCTTCCTCGGCCACCTCCAGGGTGTGACCGACCCCGAGGAGAAGCGCAAGATCATCGGACGCGAGTTCATCCGCGCGTTCGAGAAGGTGCAGCTCGACCTCGTCGCCGAGGCCAAGGCGTCGGGCGGCGCCCCGGTGAAGTTCCTCGTGCAGGGCACGCTGTACCCCGACATCGTCGAGTCCGGCGGCGGTGCGGGTACCGCGAACATCAAGTCGCACCACAACGTGGGCGGTCTTCCCGACGACCTCGACTTCGAGCTGATCGAACCGCTGCGCGCCCTGTTCAAGGACGAGGTGCGTGCGATCGGTCGCGAGCTCGGCATCCCCGAGGCGATCGTCGGACGTCAGCCGTTTCCGGGGCCCGGTCTCGGTATCCGGATCATCGGTGAGGTCACCGCTGACCGTCTCGAGATTCTGCGTGAGGCCGACGCCATCGCCCGCGAGGAGCTGACGAAGGCCGGTCTCGACCAGGAGATCTGGCAGTGCCCCGTCGTGCTGCTGGCCGATGTGCGCTCGGTGGGTGTGCAGGGCGACGGCCGCACCTACGGTCATCCGATCGTGCTGCGCCCGGTGTCGAGTGAAGACGCCATGACGGCCGACTGGACCAGGCTGCCGTACGACGTGCTGTCGAAGATCTCCAATCGCATCACCAACGGTGTCCGTGACGTCAACCGCGTCGTGCTCGACGTCACGTCGAAGCCGCCGGGGACGATCGAGTGGGAGTAGGGAGCGCGACGCTCCCCGACGCGGCGCCGGCACTTCCCGACGCCGCGTACGTGGTGCTGTCCAGCCGGCTGATCCCCGGCATGGACGGCGGCTACACGATCGCGACACTCGCACGTGCGCGTCAGCTCGCCGCCGCCGGTGTCGCCGACGGCACAGGACCGCAGCTGCTCACCTTCGATCCGGGAACAGTCGCCGACCATGCCGAGCACCGGCGGGCTTTCGCGGAGCAGGGCGCACTCGCCGACCCTTCGCGTCTGCGCAATCTGTTCGATGAAGCGGTTGCGGAAGGCGGGGGAGCGGCCGACTGGCTGCGTGCCGCCGCCGACGCCGCCGTGAGTGCCGATCCCGACGTCGAGTACCGGGTGCTGGCTGATCCCGAGGGGCGACCCTTCGTCGCGCTGCCGGTGATCCCGGGGAACCCGGATTGGCACCTGACCGAGGAGCCCGTGCTCGTGTACGACGCCGCGGGTGCGGTGGCCGGGGCTCTGCACGGGTTCCGCGGCCTCTACCGGGCCTGGCTCGACACGGTGACCGACGCGTTCGGCGACTCGCAGATCATCGTGATCTGCGAGTCCCGACAGCTGGGCGAGCTCATCGCCGACTGGTCCGACCCGCGCGTACGAATCCTGCACACGATCCACACCATGCACGTGGAGGCGCCGTACACCCCGGATGCGACGATGAACACGCTCTGGACGCGGTGGTTCCGCGTGGCGGACAGGTTCGACGCCGTGATCTGGCCGACCGCCACGCAGCGTGACGACGTGGTGGCACGGTTCGGCTCCTCGGCCTCTCACGTCCTGGTGCCGAACCCCATCGCGCCGGTCGAACGCCGCGATGATCTGCGCGAAGACGGCCTGGTGGTCGTGCTCGGCCGCCTCGCACCCGGAAAGCGCATCGATCATGCCATCCGCGCGTTCCTCGCCGCAGGCGTTCCCGGCACCCGGATGGAGATCTGGGGCGGAGGCCCCGAGGAGGACCGACTGCGGGCACTCATCGAAGAGCTCGACGCCGGCGACCGCGTGCTGCTCGCCGGCTACACCGACTCACCAGGGACCGTGCTCGACCGGGCATCGATGATCGTCACCGCGACCGCCTTCGAGGGGCAGCCGTTGTCGATCGTGGAAGCGCTCCTGCACGGTGCGCCCGTCGTGTCGTACGACGCCCGTTACGGCATCCGAGACGTGCTCGAACAGGGCGGCGGCGTGCTGGTCCCCAGCGGTGACGTCGACGCGCTCTCCGAGGCGATCCGCGCACTCCTGACCGACCCGGAACGACTCGCGGTGCTGAGCGCCGAGGCCCCGTCGGTCGCTGCAGCGTGGAGCCCTCAGCGTTCGCTCGACGCGCTCACCGCCGTGATCGCCGATGCCGCCGCGCGCCCGTCGCGTCGCGCTTGACCGTCGTCGAGCGATCCTCGTCGAGGGACCACCCCTCACCGCGCCGCCCGCGAGAACTTTCTTCGGAGAGAATTCCAGGATGATGTCGATCCGGGCCGTTCCCGTTCGACGTCATTGATGAGAGAGTCGAGAGACGGCCCTTCGAACAAGGAGAACATCATGAAGTTCATGCTCATCATGCGCGCGACCGACGAGGCCGTCGAGGCTTACAAGGAGATGCCGTTCGAGCAGGTCATCGAGGCCATGGGCAAGTACAACGAGTCCATGATGAAGGCCGGAGTGCTCGTCGCCGGCGAGGGTCTGACCGACGCCGCCGAGGGTTTCGTGGTCGACTTCAGCGCCGAGAAGCCGCTCATCACCGACGGCCCCTACGGCGAGACCAAGGAGCTGTTCAACGGTTTCTGGATCCTCGAGGTCTCTTCCCGCGAAGAGGCTGCGGAGTGGGCCAGCCGCGCGCCTCTCGGACGCGGGTCGTACCTCGAGGTGCGCAGGGTGACCGGAGTCGAGGACTTCCCCGCCGACAACGAGTGGATCGAGAAGGAAGCAGGCTGGCGCGAGGAGCAGGCTCAGCGCGCCCAGCAGTGAGGCGATAGCGGCGATGCACGCTTCCGCTCACGGTGAGACGGCGCGTTCGGCACCCGACCCCGGGTCTGCCCAACGCGCCGTCTCCGCCGTCTGGCGCATCGAGTCTGCCCGCATCGTCGGTGCTCTCACCCGGATGGTCGGCGACTTCGGTCTCGCGGAGGAGCTGGCCCAGGAAGCGCTCGTCGATGCGCTGCAGCAGTGGCCGACGGAGGGGGTTCCTCGCAACGCCGGTGCCTGGCTCACGGCGGTGGCCAAGCGCAGGGCCGTCGACCGGTGGCGACGGCAGGAGCGCCTCGACGAGCGTCTCGCCCTGCTCGCGCACGACCTCGAGCAGGAACAGGGGAAGGGCGGAGACCTGCTGTGGGATCCGGATGTCGTCGACGACGATGTGCTGCGTCTGATCTTCATCTCCTGCCACCCTGTGCTCTCCCGGGAGGCTCAGGTCGCTCTGACCCTGCGTGTCGTGGGAGGGCTGTCCAGCGAGGAGATCGCGCGCGCCTTCCTGGTGCCGACCGCCACCGTGCAACAGCGCATCGTCCGTGCGAAGAAGACGCTGGCCGCCGCGAACGCCCCGTTCGAGGTTCCCCCGCGTGAGGAACGCGCCCAGCGCATCGGTGCGATCCTCGGCGTGCTGTACCTGATCTTCAACGAAGCCCATGCCGCCAGCAGCGGTCCCGAGTGGATGCGTCCGGAGCTGAGTGACGAGGCCATCCGCCTGGGCCGGGTGCTCGCCGCACTGATGCCGCAGGAGCCCGAGGTGCACGGACTGCTGGCGCTGATGGAGCTGACTGCGGCGCGGTTCGCCGCGCGGGTGGATCGCCACGGCGACCCCGTGTTGCTGGCCGACCAGGACCGCAGGCGCTGGGACCGCAGCCGCATCGCGCGCGGGCGGGCGTCCCTGGCGAGAGCGGACGCGCTCGGACGCGGACGCGGCGCCTACTGCCTGCAGGCCGCGATCGCCGAGTGTCATGCGGTTGCCCGGTCGGTCGATGAGACCGACTGGGACCGGATCGTGCTCCTGTACGAGGCACTCGGTCGCATCTCCCCGTCGCCGGTCGTGGAGCTCAACCGTGCCGCAGCCGTCGCGATGGCCACCGGGCCCGCGTCCGCGCTGCGCATCGTCGATGAGCTGACGGGTTCGGGGGCACTGCGCGGCTACCACTTGCTGCCGGCGACGCGGGGTGAGCTGCTGCGTCGGCTCGGGCGCGAGGAGGAGGCGAGGAGCGAGTTCGTCGTCGCCGCCGGTCTCGCGGGCAACGATCGGGAGCGGGCGCTGCTGGAGCGGAAGGCGAGCGGGGCCGAGAAATGACTCGTCCCCCTCGGAAGCCGGAGCTGCCGAGGGGGACGAGCGGTGGGATCGACGTGCACGACGTCGCTTCCCCGGTGTGTCAGTTGCGCGCCTTCTGGCCGCGACCGGCGATCAGGCCGTAGATCAGGAGCACGATGATGGAACCCGCGATGGCAAGGAGCCAGGTGCCGAGGTCCCAGAACTCGGTGAGCGGACGGTTGAGGATCAGACTGCCGAGCCAGCCGCCGAGCAGCGCACCGACGACGCCGAGGAGCAGCGTGATGAACCAGCCGCCACCCTGCTTGCCGGGAAGGATCAGCTTGGCGATGGCTCCGGCGATGAGGCCGAGAAGAAGAAAGCCGAGAAAACTCATGGTCAGCTCCTGTGGATCGGGAGCCCCGGGGTGCCGGGGCTTCTGACATCCACATTGCCGATGTCGCTGCCTGAGTGCCAACCCCTTGCGCGCACGCCCCCGGGTATGCAAAGAGGTCCGCCTCCCTCGGGAGACGGACCTCTTCGTGATCTCGTGACGTGCGACGTCAGTTGTTGCCGCGGACGATCGCGATGATGCGCAGGATCTCGATGTAGAGCCAGACCACCGTGACCATGATGCCGAAGGCGCCGAGCCAGCCGTACTGGCGGGGAGCGCCATTGCGGACGCCCTGCTGGATCTGGTCGAAGTCGAGCACGAGCGAGTACGCCGCCATGATCACGACGAGAACGCCGATGATGACACCGAGCGGGATGCCCATGATGTTGGCGCTGAGCATTCCGAACGCCTGTCCCTCGGGCAGCACGCCGGTCCACATGAGGACGACGTTCAGCAGCGAGAAGACCAGGTAGCCGATCATGGCGATCATGAAGATCTTGGTCGCCTTCTTCGACGCGCGGATCTTGCCGCTCGCGAAGAGGGCCAGGGTCACACCGACGACCGAGACGGTCGCGAGGGTCGCCTGGAAGACGATGCCGGGGTAGATGACCTCGAAGAACGACGAGATGCCACCGATGAAGAGGCCCTCGAACGCGGCGTAGGCGAAGATCAGCGCGGGCCGGACCTTCTTGCGCGACGTGAACGTGATGACCATCGCGAGCACGAAGCCGCCGAGTGCGCCGACGATCCACGGCAGCATGTTGGGCTGGAAGTCGCTGTACGGGTTGTACTTCGGCACATCCAGGCCACCGAGCGTCAGCACCCAGCCGATCGCGGCGGTGACGAGAAGGATGCCGAACAGGCCGGCGGTCTTCCAGACCGTGTCCTCGACCGACATGCGGTCGGTCTCGATGGCACCGGCCGGCGGGGCGGCGTACATGCCTTCGAGCTGCGCGTTGGCGGCGGCGTCCATCGCCCCGTGCTGGAGCGAGGCGTTCTGCGCGCCCTGGGCAGCCTGAGGTCCGCCCGGGTACGTCGCGACGTTGCGCGGGTCCTGCTGCTGGAAAGCAGGGTTGTTGAAAGCGAAGTTGCTCATTGGTGGGCCTCACTCCAAAGGGGGGTAGTAGGTCTCTTGCCTCAACGATACTCGGGAGGGGACGTCGACGGGGTGTTCTACGCTGAGAGCGTGCCCAGGAAATCACCCCTCGTCATCGGGCACCGCGGTGCGCCCGGCTACCGTCCGGAGCACAGTCGCTCCTCCTACGAGCTCGCACTCGCCATGGGAGTCGATGCGGTCGAGCCCGACGTCGTGGCGACGAAGGACGGTGTGCTCATCGTGCGGCACGAGAACGAGATCTCGGGCACGACCGATGTGGCCGAGCACCCCGAGTTCGCCGACCGCAAGACGACCAAGCGCGTCGACGGGCAGGCGCTGACCGGATGGTTCAGCGAGGACTTCACCTGGGCCGAGCTGTCCACGCTGCGGATCCGCGAACGACTGCCGGAGGTGCGGACGTCGAGTGCGAGCTTCGACGGTGCCCAGCCGATCCTGCGCCTCCGGGACGTGCTCGACATCGTGCGTGACGGGTCGGCGGAGCACGGACGCGAGATCGGTGTGGTGCTCGAGGTCAAGCACGCCACGTACTTCGCGAGCATCGGCCTCGACCTGGTCCCGCTGATCGACCGCGAGCTGCGCGAGGCCGGATGGGCGGAGGGCGAGCTGCCGCTGGTGATCGAGTGCTTCGAGTCGACGGTGCTCGGTCAGCTGCGCGAGCGCGGGATCTCTGCGTCGTACATCTATCTGATCGAGGCATCGGGACGTCCGTACGACCTCCTGACGGCCGAGGGCTCGCACGCGCTCACGTACAAGGCGACGGTGAAGGCCCAGGGGCTCGACGGCCTCGTCGGGCGCGTCGACGGCATCAGCGTGAGCAAGAAGATGCTGCTCGACCGTGGGAACACGATCGTCGCCGACGCGCACGCACGAGGCCTCCAGGTGTTCACCTGGACGTGCCGCCCGGAGAACGCCTTCCTCGCGGCGGAGTTCCGCGGCCAGGGTGGACGCGGCGACTACGGCGACTACGAGGCGGAGTGGGGAGTCATCGCCCGCCAGGGCATCGACGGCGTGTTCGTCGATCATCCGGATCTGGGCGTCGCCTTCTTCCGCAGCTGACCTGCGCGCGGGCTCAGAGTGCGTGGAGCCCGCTCAGAGCGTGCGGTCGAAGGCGCCCCTGCGGGTGGAGACGATCTCCTTGCCGAGCGGCATGAGAGAGACCGGCACCATCTTGAAGTCGGCGATGCCCATCGGGATGCCGATGATCGTGATGCACAGCAGGATGCCCGAGACGATGTGGCCGATCGCGAGCCACCACCCCGCGAGGATCACCCACAGCACGTTGCCGAGGAACGACCCGACGCCCGCGGTCGGCTTGCTGATGACCTCGCGGCCGAACGGCCAGATCGCGTAGGCGGCGATGCGGAAGGAGGCGATCGCCCACGGGATCGTGATGATCGGGATGCACAGCAGGATGCCGGCCAGGACGTACCCGAGGAAGAGGGCCCATCCGGCCAGGATGACCCAGATGATGTTGAGGATCGTGCGCATGAGCTGATTGTGTCACCTGTGTTCGGGTGGGCCTGAGCATCCGCCCCGAGGTCCGGGGTGCGACGGCTCCCCGATGCCAGACTGACCGCATGACCGGAATCGTGGTGCAAGACGTCAGTAGAGCGTTCGGGACGGTGCAGGCGGTGAGGGGGGCCACTCTTCGGGCCGAGCCCGGCCGCGTGACCGGCCTCGTGGGGCCGAACGGAGCGGGCAAGACGACGCTGCTCCTGATGCTCGCCTCCCTCCTCGCCCCCGACACCGGGACGATCAGCATCGGGGGTGTCGATCCATCCGTCGATCCGCTGGCCGCGAGACGTCTTCTCGGGTGGATGCCGGACGCTCTCGGCGCTTGGCCGTCGCTCACGGCGCGGGAGACCATCGTCACGACCGCTCGCCTGTACGGCATCGACAAGCCCGAGGCCGCGGTCCGTGCCGAGCAGCTGCTGGCGCTCGTCGGGCTCGCCGACCTCGCCGATTCCCCCGCGAAGGTGCTGTCCCGCGGGCAGAAGCAGAAGCTCGGACTGGCCCGTGCCCTCGTGCACGACCCGAAGGTGCTGCTCCTCGACGAGCCGGCTTCCGGCCTCGACCCGGAGGCGCGTGTGCAGCTGCGCGTGCTGCTGCGCCGTTTCGCAGCGGAGGGCCGCACGGTGCTGATCTCGAGCCACATCCTCTCGGAGCTCGAGGAGGTCGTCGACGACGCGGTGTTCCTCGTCGCCGGTGCCGTCGTCGATGCCGCTCCCGCGCGGAGCATGGTGCGCGCCTGGCGGGTGCGCCTCGCCGGCGCGACCGAGGAGCGGATGAATGCCGACGCCTGGCAGGTGGCCTCGAACCTCGGCATCGCCCCCGAGTCGCTCGCCCAGGATCGCGGCGCGGTGCTCGTCGGGTTCGAGGGGGAGGACGCCGCGGCGCAGGCCCTGCGGCATCTCGTCGAAGCAGGACTCCCCGTCGTGGAGTTCGCACCGGCGCAGAGCCAGCTGGAGCACACGTTCCTGAACCTGCAGCACACGACACCACATCAGGCACCCACCGGAACGGAGGCGGGCGCATGAGTCTCGCGAACATCGGCATCATCGCCCGACTCGAACTGACCCAGCGCCTGCGCAGTGTGGGCTGGTACGTGCTGCTCGGCGTCTTCGCCCTGGTGCTGCTCGGGGTCACGGGGCTCTCGTTCGCCGTGTACTCCTGGGGCGATGCCATCGGCGCCGGCGTGTACTCGATCGTCGTCAACATCGTGCTGCTGCTCGTCGTGCTGGTGTCGCCGACGCTCAGCGGCAATGCGATCAACGGGGATCGGGATGCGGCGACGCTCGCCGCGGTGCAGGTGACCGCCGCATCGACCGGTGACATCATGCTCGGCAAGCTCGTCGCGGCGGTCGCCACCGGCGGAGCGTTCCTCGTCGTCGCGCTGCCTTTCCTCGCCCTGTCGCTGCTGGGAGGAGGAGCGAACCCGGTCGTGCTGCTCCTCTCGCTGCTCGTGCTCGCGGCGGAGATCATCATCGTGGCCGCGATCGGCGTGGGTCTGAGCGGACTCATCGCTCGTCCGCTGTTCTCGGTCGCGACGACCTATCTGGTCGTCGCCGCGCTCGTGTTCGGTACGCTCATCGCGTTCGGCCTCGGCGGCATGGCGGTGCGCAGCGAGGCGACCGTCTATTCGCGTCCGTACGACGCCAACGGCAACCCCGACTGTGATCGCTGGGAGGTCAACAGCACGCAGGAGGTGCCGCGGTTCGACCTGGTCTGGTGGACGCTCGCCGCGAACCCGTTCATCGTCCTCGCCGATGCGACTCCGACCGAGTTCTCGCCGGAGGGGTATCCGGTCGACATGTTCGGTCAGATCAAGTACGGCCTGCGCAGCGCCCAGCAGTCTCCGCTCGAGCAGCGCTGGGACCCGTGCGACGGGGATGGCCAGACACCTACGGCCGAAGAGGTGATCGCTTCGTCGGTGCCGAGCTGGTTCGTCGGCCTCGGCGTGCAGGTCGTCATCGCGGGCTCGCTGTTCGCCGGCGCCTGGGCGCGCACCCGGACGCCGGCTCGACGCCTGCCCCCGGGAACCCGCATCGCCTGAATGCTCCGGTCGTACCTCCTGTCGCGCTGAGCCGCGGCAGGCGACAGGATGTGCGACCGGAGCGGCACCGAGTGCGCCGACGACGAGGATGCGGGCAATCGCCACCTCCCGTTCATCTGCCGTGCACCCGAGGGATCCTCTGCGGCCACGCGGGATCGGTGGTCTGGGCTGGTACCCGACTGAGTCCCCTCCCGGTCGGCCCCGCGACCAGCGGGGACCGCCGGCCCAGCCACCCAGGAGTCCTCCATGCCCCGCCTGCACAGTGCAGCGGCGGTCGCGGCGGTGTGCGCCTTGAGCGCCGCCGCCCTGCTCGCCACTCCCGCCGCCGCGATCGGTGCCGATCCCGGCATCCCCTCCGAGACGGTCTCGGCCGCTCCGAGTCTCGTGCTGAACGAGATCGTCTACGACGACGCGGCGACCGGTCTCGCCGACCAGGTCGAGATCTACAACGCCGGAGCGGAGACGGTCGACCTCACCGGATGGACCATCGCCGATGAGAAGCGCGACAGCTTCGGCACGGCTCCGCAGGGTACCTCGCTGGCTCCGGGGGAGTTCCTGGTGCTCGTGAAGGACGTCGACTTCGCCTTCGGGCTCGGCAAGGGCGACGAGGTCGTGCTCTTCGACCCGAGCGGCACCGAGGTCGAGTCCTACGCCTACGAGAACACCGCACCGTTGTCGGTGTGGGCGCGCTGCCCCGACGGCACGGGGGCCTGGGCGCCGGCGACGGCGGCCACGCCCGGCACCCCCAACGACTGCTCGGTCGCACCGGTCGCCGGCTCCATCGTCATCAACGAGGTCGACTCGCAGCCCGCCGACTGGGTGGAGTTCCACAACCCCGGCACCGAGGCGCTCGACATCTCGGGCTACGAGATCCGCGACAACTCCGATGACCACCGCTGGCAGTTCCTCGACGGCACGCAGATCGGAGCGGGACAGTTCCTCGTCGTCGAGGAGGGGACGGTGGGTCTCTCCGGCGGTGTCGAAGCCGCGTTCCGCGAGCCGATCGGCATCGGCAGCGCCGACCGCATCCGCCTCTACGACGCCTCCGGCGCGATGATCGACGACACTCTGCCGTGGCAGGGGCACGCCGCGATCGACGGAGACTTCGCCGCAGCAACACTCGCGCGATGCCCGGACGGCGTCGGCGCCTTCGTGCTCGCCCGACCGACTCCGGGGGCGACGAATTCGTGTGTCATGCCCGACGTCGTCATCAACGAGATCGAGTCGAACGGCGATGCCACCGACTGGGTCGAGGTCGTGAACACCGGCACCACGTCAGTCGACCTGTCCGGCTGGACAGTGATGGACAACGACCCCGCAGGCCATGCAGCCGAGACCACACCGCTGCCGGCGGGCACGATCGTGCAGCCGGGCGGCTACTTCGTCTTCGACCAGCCGGCGAACTTCGTCTTCGGACTCGGCAACGGCGACACCGTCACCGTCCGTGACGCGAACGGCAACACGGTCGACGAGCACACGTACGCCGCGCACGCCGCTGGCGTCCTCGCCCGTTGTGCGGACGGCACGGGCGATCTCATCGACATCGCGGTCTCGACCAAGGGACTGCGCAACGCCTGCGGCAACCCCGTGCGCATCAACGAGGTCGAATCCGACGGCGGCTCGCCCGACGACTGGGTGGAGCTGGTGAACCCGACCGGCACCGCGCTCGATGTGTCGGGCATCGTGGTGAAGGACGACGACGACACCCACGCCTACGCGATCCCGGCCGGCACCAGCATCGGCGCGGGGGAGTACCTCGTGATCGAGCGGGCAGAGCTCGGCTTCGGCCTCGGCGCCAGCGATACGGTGCGGGTGTTCGACGGCGACCTGCTCGTCGACGAGGCCTCCTGGGGCGACGGCCACGCGGCGACCACCTGGGGCCGCTGCCCCGACACCACGGGTGCCTTCGCCGGCACGGCCGAATCCACGAAGGGCGCGGCCAACGTCTGCGCGGGAGAGATCGCGGTGGCGACGTGGCCCGGCTCTGCCGACGTGCGCGTGGTCGACAGCATCCCGACGTTCCTCGAAGACAGCTCAGGACTCGACGTGCAGGAGACCGCCGATGGCGCCTTCCTCTGGGCGGTCGACAACGGCGAGGGCCGGATCTGGAAGCTCGAGGCGCATGCCGACGGCTCGATCGAGAAGGCCGACGGATGGGATGCGGGCAAGCGCGTGCGCTTCCAGAAGGATGCCGCGAACCCGGCAGCCGCGGGCCCCGACACCGAGGGCATCACGGTCGACGGCGACGGCTTCGTGTACGTGGCCTCCGAACGGGACAACAGCGCCAAGGGTGTGAATCAGAACGTGGTGCTCAAGGTCGACCCCGACGCCTCGAACGGCGACCTCGTCGCTCAGCAGGAATGGGATCTGACCTCTCTGCTGCCGGCCGTGGGTGCGAACCTCGGCATGGAGGCCGTGCAGTGGGTGCCGGACTCGGCGCTGGCCGGGAAGCTCTTCGACGACAGCAAGAGCGCGGCGTACGACCCGAAGAGCTACGCCGGTCACGGCGGTGGGCTGTTCTTCGTCGCGGTCGAGGACAACGGCCACGTCTACGCCTTCGCCCTCGGGTCCGACGGTTCGGCGACGCTGGTCTCGGAGATCGCCCCGGGTCTCACCGGAGTGATGGCGCTCGACTACGACAGCGTGCGCAAGACGCTGTGGGCCGTGTGCGACGACGGCTGCCAGGGCCGCTCGGCGGAGATCACGCTGAACGGCACCGCGCAGCCGGGCACCGCCCACTACGCCCGCCCCGCCGGCATGCCCGACATCAACAACGAGGGCTTCGCGACCGCGCCGGCCTCGCTGTCGGTCGACGGGCAGCGTCCGGTGTGGTGGTTCGCCGATGGCTTCGCGTCCGAAGCGCTGCGCACCGGGACGCTCCCCGGAGCCAGCGGTGAGAACCCGGGCGGTGAGACCCCGCCGCTTCCGGGCACCGGCCTCGTCGACGACAACCGCAACGGTCTGACGGTGGACCCCTCGATCGCGACCCCCGGGCAGAAGGTCACCGTCACCGTCGGTGTGAAGAGTGCGGGCGCGCAGGTGTCGGTGTGGATGTACTCCGACCCGTCGCGGATCGCCTCGGGGACGCTCACCTCCGCGGGCACGATCGCGGTGACGATCCCCGCCGACGCACCACTCGGCGCGCACCGGATCGCCGTGTTCGACGCGAGCGGTGGGATCCTCGGCTGGGCGGACATCCGCATCGCCGCAGGGACGGGCACCGGTGCCGGGACCGGCACAGGTGCAGGTGGACTCGCGACCACCGGCTCCGAGCTCCCCGTGGCCGCCGTCGCCCTGGCACTGATGCTCCTCACCGCCGGTGCGGTGGCCGTCCGCCGTCGGAAACGCGACGCCTGAGCCGGAGGAGGGGTGCGCAGGCCGACCGCGCACCCCTCCTCCCGCCGTCTGCGCCCCGGGATCCCGTGCCGTGGTGTCGGTGCCGACGCCTAGACTCATAAGGCCATGACCGAAGCTCCTCTCATCGTCCCCTCCACCACCGGTCCTCGCTCGTCGGGAGCCCCTGGACAGGACGATCTCCTCGCCGGCCTCAACCCGCAGCAACTCGAGGCCGTCACCTATCGCGGTCCCGCGCTGCTCATCGTCGCGGGGGCCGGATCGGGCAAGACCAGCGTGCTCACCCGCCGCATCGCCTCGCTGCTGCGCGGGCGGGAGGCATGGCCGAGTCAGATCCTCGCGATCACCTTCACCAACAAAGCCGCCGGAGAGATGCGCGAGCGTGTCGAGGGACTGATCGGCGACGCGGCGCGTGGCATGTGGATCTCCACGTTCCACTCCGCGTGCGTGCGCATCCTGCGCCGTGAGGCCGAGCAGTTCGGCTACACCAAGTCGTTCACGATCTACGACTCCGGCGACTCGCGGGCGCTCCTCAAGCGCCTGGTCAAGGAGCACGAGGCCGACGCATACGGGCTCACCCCCGCGTCGGTGCAGTCGCGCATCTCCAAGCTCAAGAACGAGCTGTCCGACGCCGAGTCGTACGCGCGCCAGGCCAACATGAGCGATCCGGCCGAACGGGTCTTCGTCGAGGTCTTCGCCGACTACCAGCGGCAGCTGCAGAAGGCCAACGCCTTCGACTTCGACGATCTGATCGGGCAGACCGTGTACCTGTTCCGGGCGTTCCCGCAGGTCGCCGACACCTACCGCCGCCGTTTCCGCCACATCCTGGTCGACGAGTACCAGGACACCAACCACGCCCAGTACTCGCTGATCCACGAGCTCACGCGCCCCGTGTCGGGGGCTGCGGGTTCCGCCCCCGATCCATATGCCTCCAACGGCATGATGATCTTCGAGCCCGATCCGGCGCCCACGGCGGATGCCGGCGAGCCCGGCGCCTCGCTCACCGTGGTCGGCGACTCCGACCAGTCGATCTACGCGTTCCGCGGGGCGGACATCCGCAACATCAGCGAGTTCGAACGCGACTTCCCGGGTGCTCGAGTGGTGCTTCTCGAGCAGAACTACCGGTCGACGCAGAACATCCTGTCGGCGGCGAACGCGGTGATCGGCAACAACTTCGACCGCAAGGACAAGAAGCTCTGGAGCGACAAGGGCGACGGCGATCCCATCATCGGCTTCACGGGCTACTCGCAGCACGACGAGGCGCAGTTCGTGGCCGATGAGGTCGAGGCGCTGCACCGGGCCGGTATGCCCTACTCCGAGATGGCGGTGTTCTACCGCACGAACTCGCAGTCCCGTGCGCTGGAGGAGATCTTCATCCGCTCCGCGGTGCCGTACAAGATCATGGGCGGCACGAAGTTCTACGACCGTGCCGAGATCAAGGATGCGCTCGCGTATCTCGTCGCGGTCGCGAACCCGGCCGACGAGATGTCGGTGCGGCGCATCCTGAACAAGCCACGGCGCGGCATCGGAGACGTGACCGAGACGGCCATCGCCCGGTTCGCCGAGGAGAACGGCATCAGCTTCCGCGATGCGCTGTCGATGCCGGGCCAGCTCGGCGTCGGGCCGAAGATCCAGGCGGCGATCGGTCAGCTCGACGCGGTGCTCGCCGAAGCCGCCGCCATCCTGACACCCGCCAGCGGCGAGCTGCCGCCGCCCACCGCGGTAGCCGACGGCCTGAGTCTGCTGCTGGGCAAGAGCGGGTATCTCGACGCACTGCGTGCGAGCCGCGATCCGCAGGACGAGGCGCGCGTCGAGAACCTCGACGAGTTCGTCGCCGTCGCCCGCGACTTCGCGCGCAACAACCCCGAAGGCACGATCGTCGACTTCCTCACCGAGGTCGCCCTGGTCTCCGATGCCGATGACCTCGACGACGAGTCGGGCTCGGTCTCGCTCATGACCATGCATACGGCCAAGGGTCTGGAGTACGACGCCGTGTTCGTCACCGGCGTCGAGGAAGACCTCATCCCGCACCGCATCTCGGCCGGCGAGCCCGGTGGACCGCAGGAGGAGCGTCGACTCTTCTACGTCGGCATCACGCGTGCCCGCAAGCGTCTGCACCTGTCCCTCGCGATGACGAGGGCGCAGTTCGGCGAGGTCACTGTCGCGATGCCCAGCCGCTTCCTGCAGGAGATCCCGGCGGGCCTGATCGACTGGCGACAGTCGCCGGGCGATGTGAACTCGCGCGGCGGCATGCAGTCGCGCGCACTGAACGCACGTCGCCAGGGCGGCTTCGGCGGTTCGAGTTCCGGCGACCGGTTCGCGGTGAAGTCGCTGCCGGGGCGCGACTCCCTGAAGCCGCTGTCGACGGCGATGGACAAGTTCCCCAACCGGGTCACGGCCAAGATGCGCGACAACGGAGACCTCGAACTCGCCGCCGGCGATCGCATCCGTCACGTCGACTTCGGCGAGGGGCGAGTGGACGCGGTGACGGGTGAGGGTGCGAAGCGCATCGCCCACGTGCGATTCGACTCGGCAGGACAGAAGAAGCTCCTCATCAAGGTCGCACCGATCGAGAAGATCTAGCCCGCCGCGGGTGTTTCCGCTTCGGCGAAGCACCGGTCGGATTGCCGGTTAGGCTGGCTCATATGGCCCTCTTCTCCCGCCGCAAGAAGTCCGGTGACGATGCCGTCGCCCCCACCACCGAGGCCGTCGAGACCGACGCCGCGCAGAACGATACGCGCCCGACCGACGCGCCTACCGTCGAGGCGGAGCAGCCCGTCGCGGCACCGTCGATCGGCATCTCGGTGCAGGCTTTCCGGGGCGTCGGCGCGGAAGCCGGGCCCGAGGTCGCGCTGCCGAGCGCAGAGGGCGCGTCGACCACCGACGCGCAGCCGGTTGCGGCGCCCGCCGCACCACGGACCACGCCGCCTCCGACCGCTCAGCCGCAGGCGCCAGAGGAGCGGCGTCTGCCTCTCGCCTCCGCGATGCCGCCCGAGCAGACAGAGACCGTCGCCGGGATGAAGGACAACGTGCTGCTGCGCGAAGCCCTCACCGAGATCGAAGCGGGCGCGACCAACGACCAGCTTCTCGGCGTGATGCGTCAGGCGCTCCAGGGGCACCTGTACATCCGTGTGAACGGCGATGCGCGCGCACAGATCAGCGAGGGCAAGCCGCTCTCCGTCGCCGTCGTGCGCGACGCCGAAGACCGTCAGTACATGCTGGCGTTCAGCTCGGCCGGCGCGGTGCGCGATTCCGTGCAGCTCGAGGCGGACCCGTCGGGGACGTCGGCCGTCGCCCAGCCGGTCACCTCGGTGCTGCAGCAGGTCGTGTCCGGCGACTTCGCCGGACTCATCGTCGACAACGCTTCGGCGCCGCACCGTGTGGTGTTCCCGACCGAGCTTCTGCAGAAGACCCTCGAGCAGGCCGATGTCGACATGACCGTGAAGAGCATCCTCGCCGCCCCGCGCGAGCAGGATTCCGTCGTCAAGGTCGGCGAAGCCCTCGCCACGAAGCGGATGTGGGTGGCGGTCAACGACGGCTCCGGCGGTGGCCCCGTCGGTATCGCCGAGGCGCAGACCACCGACGGCCGCCGATTCCTGCAGCTGTTCTCGCACCCGCTCGAGGTCATCGCGCTGGGACGCGGCGACCGCCCGCTCCCGTTCGCGCCCGAGCAGCTGGCGAAGGTGCTCACCAGCCACACCGACATCGCCGGCGTGATCGTCGACTCGGCCGGCCCCTCGATCGTCGTCGAGCGGGATGCACTCACGCCGGTTCTCGTACTGGCGGTCGACCTCGGCGACTGATCCGACGCGACCGATGCGAACCCCGCGCGCCGTCGAGGCGCGCGGGGTTCCCTCTGTCCGGGCGGCGCTCTAGGGTCGGAGCATGGCCTCAGAACGTGTGACCCTGATCGTCGCCGACTCCGATGGCGAGCGTGAGGTCGCGCTCTCCAGCCCGAATCGAGTGGTGTGGCCCGACCTCGGCATCACCAAGGCGGAGCTGGCGGAGTACGTGCAGCTGGTGGCGGTGCCGTTCCTGGCTGCGAACGGCAACCGCCCGGTGTCGCTCGAGCGGTTCCGCGACGGCATCGGCCCCGCAGGCGGAGCGCGGGCCGAGGGCTTCTTCTCGAAGAACCCGCCCAAGGGGACCCCGGACTTCGTCGACGCCGTCACGGTGACCTACAACAGTGGGCGTCAGCATCCGCAGATCGTCCTGAACCGGGCGAGCGCGATCGTGTGGGCCGTGCAGATGAACACGATCGTGTTCCACCCCTGGGCGTCGCTCGCCACCGATGCCGACAACCCGGTCGAGCTGCGCATCGACCTGGACCCGCAGCCCGGCACCGACTTCGCGGATGCCGTGAGGGCCGCCCACGCGTTGCGCGAGGTGCTGCGCGAGGCCGGGTTGGACGCGTTCGCCAAGACCAGCGGCAACAGAGGCCTGCACGTGTTCGCGCCGATCGAGCCGACGCACGAGTTCCTGGACGTGCGGCATGCCGTGATCGCCGCCGGCCGCGAGCTGGAGCGGCGGATGCCGGATCAGGTCACGACGAACTGGTGGAAGGAAGAGCGCGGCGAGCGCATCTTCGTCGACTTCAACCAGGCCAACCGCGACCGTACGATGGCCGGCGCCTACAGCCCTCGCGCGCTCCCCGGCGCGACCGTCTCGACACCCGTGGCGTGGGACGAGCTCGACGGCCTCGACCCGACCGTGTTCACGGTGCGCAGCATCCCGAAGCGCCTGCAGGAGGTCGGCGATCCGTGGGCCGCGATGCAGGACGCACTGGGACGCATCGACACGCTGCTGGAGTGGTGGGAGCGCGACAGGGAGAACGGGCTCGGAGAGCTTCCCTTCCCGCCGGAGTTCCCCAAGATGCCGGGGGAGCCCCCACGCGTGCAGCCGAGCAAGAAGGTGGCGGCGAACTGGGACGACGACGGCGCGCCGGCGGAGAAGGACTGACGTCCCTCGGCCCAGGACAGCTCAGCCCAGGACAGCTCAGCTCAGGACATCCGCGAGGTCGTAGCCGGCGACGGTGTCCAGCTGCTCGTAGGTGCACGAGCGGGCATCGCGATCGGGGCGCCAGCGCTCGAACTGCACGGTGTGGCGGAAGCGGGCGCCTTCGAGCTGGTCGTAGCGCACCTCGAGCACCCGCTCGGGGCGCAGACGCACGAAGCTCACATCCTTCGATCCGCTGAACCGCGACCTCTCGCCCTCCGCGGTCACGGCGTCTCCTGCTTCGTCACGTTCGACCAGCGGGGCGAGCTCCTCGACGAGCTCCTGTCGGCGGGCGTCGCTCCACGCCGCCACTCCGCCGACCTGACGAAGCACTCCGTCGCCGCCGTAGAGCCCGACCAGGAGCGAGCCGACTCCTGAACCGGACTTGTGGATGCGGTAGCCGAGCGCGACGACGTCGGCCGTGCGGGCGTGCTTGATCTTGAACAGGGTGCGCTTGCCCGGGGCGTAGGGCTGGTCGAGCGGCTTCGCGACGACGCCGTCGAGACCCGCGCCCTCGAACTCGGCGAGCCAGCGCACCGCCGCATCCCGATCACGGGTCGTGCGAGTGAGGTGCAGCGGATGCTCGACGCCCTCCATGAGAGTCTCGAGACGTGCCCTCCTGGTCTCGAAGGACTCGGCGAGCAGATCGTCTTCCCCTGAGGCGAGCAGGTCGAAGGCGACGAACATCGCAGGTGTCTCGACGGAGAGCTTCGCGATGCGTGAAGCCGCGGGGTGGATGCGCTGGCTCAGCGCCTCCCAATCCAGGCGCTGCGATCCGTGGGCCCCGGTGGCGACCACGATCTCGCCGTCGAGCAGGCATGGTCCAGGAAGCAGATCGGGGATCGCCTCGACCAGTTCGGGGAAGTAGCGGGTCAGGGGCTTCGCGCCGCGCGACCCGATCTCCACCGTCTCGCCGTCCCAGGCGATGAGCCCGCGGAATCCGTCCCACTTCGGCTCGTACAGCAGGCCGCCGGGGGTCTTCGCCGGGTCGGGTACCGCCGGCACCGCCTTGGCGAGCATCGGAGCCGGGATCTCGTAGCGCATGGTCCCATCCTGGCCGCAGGCGATCCGCGGCGGAAGGGGAGGGATCAGCCGAAGAGGTCGGCCAGGGTTGCAGGTTCACCGGCATCCCGCAGAGCTGTGCGGGCAGCGTGCCAACCGGCCATGCCGTTCACGGACGGACCCGGAGGTGTCGCGGCTGATGCCAGATACACGCCGTGCATCGGTGTGCGCCAGGGGGCGGGGGAGAGGGTCGGGCGCCGCAGTGCCTGGCGCATGTCGAACACTCCGCCGGAGATGTCGCCACCGATCTCCGTGGGGTTGACCGCCTCGCGCGACGATGCCGGCACCGCGTGGTGCGCGAGGATGAGGTCGCGGAAGCCCGGTGCGAAGCGCTCGACCTGCGCGGTGATCGACTCGGTGGGGTCGAGGTCCGATCCCGGCGGCACGTGGATGTAGGCCCAGAGCACCGCCTTGCCTGCGGGAGCGCGGGAATCGTCGAGGATCGAGGGCTGCACGGCGAGCACATAGGGCCGTGCGCTCACTCGTCCGGCGGCGACGGCGTTCTCGCTCGCCCAGACCTCGGCGCGCGTGCCGCCCAGATGCAGGGTCGGCGCGTGGGCGACGTCGGGGTTCGCCCACGGGACCGGTCCGTCGAGGGCGAAGTCGACCTTCGCGGCTCCCGGCCCGTACCGGTACGAACGGAGCGCGCGAGCGTAACCCGCAGGAACGTCGGGGTGCGTGAGCGCGAGCCGCGGTGAGGTGTTCAGCAGCAGCAGGTCCCCGCGACGGGGATCGCCCCAGTCCAGAGCCCCCAGGTCGGAGACAGGCGTGCCCGCCTCGACCGTGCCGCCGTGCTGCTCGAGGTCGGCGACCATCGCGTCGGCGATGCGCTGCGCTCCGCCTCGCGGATACGGCCAGCCGCCCGCGTGCCCGAGTGCGGCGAGCAGCAGGCCGGCGGCGGCACCCGCCAACGAGGGCAGGGCGGAGTTCGCGTGGGCGACGACCCCCGAGAGCAGAGCCGCAGCCTCTTCGGTGCGGAAGGCGCGAGCGGCCAGGGGGGTTCCCTGGTCCAGCATGCGGATCGCGAAGCGGGCGGCGGTCACCGGGTCGCGGGGGAGGCGAAGCAGCTGATTGCCGGTGAAGTCGACGACGCCGTCGATGTGCGTGCTGAGCGGACGCAGGCGCGAGGTCCAGGCGGAGCCGTCGACTCCGAGCGCGGCCGCCGTGCGCTCGATGTCGCGCCAGGCGATCGCCGCGCGTCCGTCGTCGAGCGGGTGGGCGTACGAGGCCTCGGGGCGGATCCACTCGATGCGCCGGTCGAGGCCGAACGCCTGGAAGAACGGGGAGGCGAGGGCGGCCGGGTGCACGGCGGAGCAGACGTCGTGTCGGAACCCCGGAAGAGTGGATTCGCTGGTGCGCACGCCGCCGCCGATCGTGTCGGCGCCCTCGAGCACTCGCACCCGGTAGCCGGCGCGGGCGAGCGTGACGGCTGCGGCGAGCCCGTTCGGGCCGGAGCCGATGATCGTCGCCTGGGCCATGACGTCAGTTTGGCACGTATACGAGCGGAAAACGGTCGAACGCACCCCTCCGGGCGTGCGATCCTGGAACTGATGAAAGAAGCACAGGGGCCGACCCCCGCAGGCACCTCCCGTCCATACCGTTCGCTCCCGGAAGCGTTGCGCGCGCATCGCATCGATCCGTCCAACCACGCGTTCATCACCGCCATCGTCGAAGAGATCGGGATCAGCTCGTTCATCGACCGCGGTCGCTACATCGAGGCGATCCGCCGTGGCGAGGGCGCTCCGCTCCACATCGGGCGCACCTACACGAACGGCTTCACCGAAGACGAGCGTCTCGTCGTCGGATCCGCCCCGTTGCGACTGCAGCCGAGCGAGGGGCGCGCACCGTACTTCTACGTCAGCCACCCGAGCGAGTTCATCCCGCTGACGCCGCCGCGTGCGGCGAAGCGCACGACGACACCTCGTGTCTCCGCGCCCCGCGCCGAGAAGGCCCCGAAGCCCGTGGAGGAGCGCGACTACGGCGTGTGCGACGTGTGCTTCATGGTGAAGACGCCGTCCGGCGGCTGCGGCTGCGACTGAACATGAGCACCGCTGCGGGATCAGCGCTCGACCGACCGCTGATCCGCCTCGCCGACCTCACGGGACCTGATGCGATCGAGGTCGGCGCGGCAGTGCGCGCCTACCTGCAGCAGACCGAGCTCGAGAAGAGCCTGCAGGAGCAGGGGACCACCCTCGCTCCGGTGCCGCCGCTGCCCGAACGCTACCTGCGCGAGGTCGAGGACCCTGCGGCGGCGTACGCCGAGCACCGGGTGCGTGTGGCGCTGCTGGGCGCACGCGTCGTCGGCGTCGTGGTCCTCTCGGTGCGCGACGAGGTGGCGGAGGTCAAGCGCCTGTGGGCGGAGCCTGCGGCGCGCGGTCGCGGGGTGGGTTCGGCGCTGCTGGACGCCGCCCTCGACGATGCGGCCGTTTTCGGTGCCGTGCAGGTGCGGCTGTCGGTGTGGGACTGGCGTGATGGTCCCGTGCGTCTGTATGAATCGCGGGGATTCGAGCGGGTGCCCTCGTGGGACGAGCGCGAGCGGCTCGTGTGCATGGTGCGCGCGGTCTGAGCCGACCGCATCACGCCGAGTGCTGAGACAGACGGTAGCGGCCGGGGGTCATCCCCACGAGCGGTGTGAACTGCTGGATGAACTGGCTGGTCGTCGCCCACCCGCAGGCCGCGGCCGTCTCGGTCACCGAGGTGCCGTCGGCGAGCAGGACGAGCGCCCGATGCACGCGCAGCTGGAGACGCCACTGCCGGTATCCCATGCCGGTCTCCCGAGGGAACAGGCGGCTCAGGGTTCGCTCGGTGGTTCCGGTGCGCATGCCGAGCTCGCCGAGGCTCACGGGCGTGGCGAGGTCGTCCTCGACGATGCGGGCCGCCCGACGCAGACGCGGGTCGTGCGGTTCCGGCAGATGCAGCGGCTGCTCGGGGGCTGTGATCGCCTCGTCGACGATGACCCGGCGCAGGTGCTCCAGCGCGCCCGCGCTGCGCGGGCGGTCGGATGTCATCGCCAGGACTGCCTCTCGTGCGAGCGGCGTCGCGACGAGGACGGCGGGGGTGGTCGGCAGCCGCGCGGCGAGCTCCGCGGTCAGGTGGACGATGCGCATGTCGGTGCGTCCGTGCGCGCGATGACGGTGCTCCGCGCCGGCGGGCACCCACGCCATGCGCGTCGATGGCGCGATCCAGGCCCCGTCGTCGGTGAGCAGTGAGAGCACTCCCGAAGCCGCATGCACCAGGTGTCCGAGCGGATGGGCATGGCGCGGTGAGGTCTCGGCGTGCGCGAAGCGGTAGGCGCCCTCCATCGGCAGAGTGGCGAGGGCGTCGAAGTCGACCAGGCTCAGATCGACGAGCCGAGCGGATTGGCGTGTATTCGACATCGCGTTGCAGTTTACGTGTTTTCTGATGCGGTGCCCGGGTGCTGGACTCGAAGCATGACCACGATGCACGAGCCGCTCGACACCGCCCCGACCCCGCTGACCACGCCGTCGGCTCGTCACGGCGGCGTCCTGTTCGGGGTCTACGTGGGCGTCGGGCTGCTGTTGATCGCGCTGAATCTCCGGATGGGCGTCGCCTCGGTCGGCCCGGTGCTCCCGGCGATCGAGCGCGACCTCGGCATCCCCTCCGCGGCGGCAGGTCTGCTGACGACGATCCCCGTGTTCGCCTTCGGTGCCTTCGCCTTCCTCACCCCCACGCTGACCCGCCGGATCGGGCTGCATCGGCTGCTCGCGCTGACGATGGTCGTCGTGGCGGTCGGCATCGGCACCCGCCTCCTCGACTCTCCGGTGGCGCTCTTCGGCGGCACGGTGCTGGTCGGCGCGGGTATCGCGGTCGCGAACGTCTGCATGCCCGCGGTGATCAAGCAGGACTTCGCGCACCGACTCGGTCTGATGATGGGGCTGTACTCCACGGCGCTGTTCGTGGGCGCTGCCGCGGCCGCCGCCTTCACGGTGCCGCTCATGACCGCGCTCGACGGGTCATGGCGTGGCGCGCTGGCGTTCTGGGCCGTTCCCGCGGTCCTCGCACTGCTGGTCTGGCTTCCCAGGGCGGTGCGCGGGTCCGCGAGCGTGGCCGGAACGCCCGGCGACGCGATCGCGGAGCCGCGGGACGAGCCGCGGATGTCGGTGCTGCTGCGCGACCCGGTCGCGTGGGCGGTCACGGTGTTCATGGGGTTGCAGAGTCTGAGCTACTACGCCGCGCTGACATGGATCCCGACGATGCTGCAGGACGCCGGAGTACCGCTGGCCGATGCCGGTCTGCTGCTGTCGTACTCGAGTTTCCCCGGGGTCGCGGCAGCGCTCCTCGCGCCGATGATGCTGCGACGTATCCGGCCGACGTGGCTGCCCGTCCTGCTCTCGACGCTGCTGTGCGCAGCGGGGCTGATCGGCCTCCTCGTCGTGCCGGGAGGAGTCGCGCCCTGGGTGTGGATGACGCTGCTCGGGCTCGGCCAGGGCACCGCCATCACGCTGTCGCTGACCTACATCGTGCTGCGGGCTCCCGACGCGGCGCACACGGCGCACCTGTCGACCATGGCCCAGGGGATCGGCTACCTGCTCGCCGGTTTCGGCCCGATCGGACTCGGCATCCTGCATGCCGCCGTCGGCGGATGGGCGCTGCCGGTCGCGGCGCTGGTCCTCCTGCTCGGTGTGCAGAGCGTCGCTGGGGCGGCGGCGAGCAGAGAGCGCCACGTGCGCGCCGGCGGCCGGTGAGTCGACCCCGGCGAACAGCGGCTCAGACGAACGCGCTCATCCCTGTGATGTCGCGCCCGAGCAGCAGCGCCTGCACGCTCTCGGTGCCCTCGTAGGTGTGGATGGCCTCGATGTCGGCCATGTGCTGCATCACGCCGTTCTCGAGGAGGATGCCGTTGCCGCCGAGCATGTCGCGGGCGGTCGAGGCGATCCGGCGCGCGGCTCGCGTGTTGTGGAACTTCGCCAGCGACGCCTGGGTCGGGCGCAGCTCGCCGGCCGTCTCGAGGTCGGCCATGCGCCGGCAGTACAGCTGCATGGCGGTGAGGTCCTCGAGCATGTGGGTGAGGCGCTCCTGGACCATCTGGAACTTGGCGAGCGGCTTTCCGAACTGCACCCGCTGGGTCGCATACGCCAGCGCCGCCTCGTAGCAGGCGGTCGCGTGTCCGAGTGCCGACCACGCGACGCCCGAGCGGGTCGCGTACAGCACGATGGAGGCATCCTTGAAGCTCTTCGTCCCCGGCAGCACGGCGTCGAGCGGAACCCGCACGTCGTCGAGCACGATGTGCGCCTGATGGATCGCGCGCAGCGAGGCCTTGCCGCGGATCACGTTGCCGGTGTAGCCGGGGGTGTCCTGTTCCACGAGGAAGCACCGCACGGCGCCGTGCTCCTCGGCGCCCTCGTCGTCGACGCGCGCCCAGACGAACGTGATGCCGCCGGAGGCGCCGTTGCCGATCCACTTCTTCGTCCCGCGGATGACCCATTCGTCGCCGTCGCGGCGAGCCACGGTCTCCAGCGAGACCGAGTCCGAGCCGTGGTCGGGCTCGGTGAGTGCGAACGACCCGAGCACCGAGCCGTCGGCGATACGAGTGAGCCATTTCTCCTGCTGGGCGGGGGAACCGAACAGCGCCAGCGTGCGCAGCGCGAGTCCGCCCTGCACCGCGAGGATCGTGCCCAGCGATCCGTCGCCGCGGGAGATCTCCATGTTCACCAGGCCCGCGGCCAGCGGGGACAGGCTCGTGAGCGCGGGGTGCTGGACGCCGTCGACGACGAGATCCATCTTGCCCATTCGCCGGGCAGCCTCGAGCGGATACTCCGCACGGTCCCAGGCATCCGCCATCTGCGGGGCGACTTCGTCGATGTAGGCCTTGGCACGGTCCCACGCCGCACGGTCGGCAGCGGGGATGTCGGAGAAGACCGCGTAGTAGTCGCTGTCCTGACGTCCGGTGATGTCGTACGACGAGACGCGCTCGCCGGGGAAGGGGGAGGCTGCAGTGCTCATGGGGCTCCTTCGTGGCACCAAGTATCGTACTCCTCGATACTCGGTTCCACGACCCTCGCGAGACTAGTCGAGCTGGGACTGCAGCCGGCGACCGACTTCGGCGATCGGCATGGAGCGGGGGAACACCGCCACGACCATGTCGTCCGGGGCGGCTACGGCATCGTCGCCGGCGACGCCGTAGCGACGACGCACATCGGCCAGCGCCGTCTGCAGTGTCGCCAGCGGCACCTTCTTGCGGCCGCGCAGCAGCTGGCGCAGCACGTGGTTGTGCACCGCCGTCACGAGGGCGGCGAAGCCGACCGCATCCAGCGGGTCGACACCGGGGAGCGCGCCGCGCAGATAGTCGTCGAACAGGCGCTCATAGCGGAAGACCGTGATGATCTCGCGTTCGCGCAGCACGGGCACCTGACGCACGATCTGGTAGCGGCGCCTGGCGAGTTCCGGATCGTGCGCGAAGTGGGCGAAGACCGACTCGGAGGCTGCGCACACCGCACCCCACGGATCGTCGTGTCCCTCGTCGAGGAACTCTCTGAGCTGTTCCAGGAGCACCTCGTGATCGGCGAAGACCACGTCCTCCTTGCCGCCGAACTGGCGGAAGAACGTCGAGCGGGAGACGCCGGCGGCCTTGGCGATCTGCTCCACCGACGTCTGGTCGAACCCCTGAGCGCTGAAGAGTTCGAGCGCCGCGGCGACGACGCCGGTGCGCAGTTCTGCGGATTCGTGCATGGCGAAAGCCTAGACCTCGCCGGGCGGAGACGCCGAGGCGCCGACGTCATACTGAGGAGCGTGAGAGATGACGGGATCCCGGCCGGCTGGTTCGACACGCGGCGGCGCGGCACGCGGCGCTGGTGGGACGGCACACGATGGACCCCCCACATCACCGTGCACGGGCGGCGGACGACTCTGGCCGAGGACAGTGCGGCGGTGCGCAGACAGCTGCTCGTGAGCGAGCTCGTGCTCGCGGCGGTGCTGGTCGGGGCGATACTCATCGCCCTGTGGGGCTCCCTGCCGGTGCTCGTGGTGCGCCCCGTGATCGTCGCCACCGGCGCCGCTCTGGTGGTGCTGCCGTTCCTGATCACCCGGCAGCTGCGTCGGGCCGCGCTTCCGGCGCGACGAGCAGGGGTGCCCACCCAGCGCTGAGAGCCGGGGCCGCAGGAGCGCCCAGGCCGAGGTAGTAGGCTGGGGGACTGGTCGATGTCTCGACATCGAGAGAATTACCAGACAGCAGCCCAGTGAAGGAACCACAGTGGATCTGTACGAGTACCAGGCACGAGACGTTTTCGAAAAGTACGGAGTGCCGGTCCTCGCCGGCATCGTCGCGGACACCCCTGAAGAGGTGAGGGCGGCTGCCGAGAAGATCGGCGGAGTGGTCGTCGTCAAGGCTCAGGTCAAGACCGGCGGCCGTGGAAAGGCGGGCGGCGTCAAGGTCGCCAAGACGCCCGACGAGGCGTATGAGGCAGCGAAGGCCATCCTCGGCCTCGACATCAAGGGTCATGTCGTCAAGCGCGTCATGGTCGCGCAGGGCGCGCGCATCGCCGAGGAGTTCTACTTCTCCGTGCTGCTCGACCGCGCCAACCGCTCCTACCTGAGCCTCTGCTCGGTCGAGGGTGGCATGGAGATCGAAGAGCTCGCCGTCGAGCGCCCCGAGGCGCTCGCGCGCGTCGAGGTCAACCCGCTCACCGGCATCGACAAGGCGAAGGCCGTCGAGATCGCCCGCGCGGCGAACTTCCCGGAAGACCTCGTCGAGAAGGTCTCCGACGTCTTCGTGAAGCTCTTCGACGTCTACAAGGGCGAGGACGCGACGCTCGTCGAGGTCAACCCGCTGGTCCGCACCGAAGAGGGCGACATCATCGCGCTCGACGGCAAGGTCACGCTCGACGACAACGCCTCCGAGATCCGCCACCCCGAGCACGAGGCGCTCGAGGACAAGGACGCCGCAGACCCGCTCGAGGCCAAGGCCAAGGAGTCGGGCCTCAACTACGTGAAGCTCGACGGCGAGGTCGGCATCATCGGCAACGGCGCAGGACTGGTCATGTCCACGCTCGACGTGGTCGCCTACGCGGGCGAGAACCACAACGGTGTGAAGCCGGCCAACTTCCTCGACATCGGCGGCGGCGCTTCGGCTGAGGTCATGGCCGCCGGCCTCGACGTCATCCTCGGCGACCCGCAGGTCAAGAGCGTGTTCGTCAACGTCTTCGGCGGCATCACGGCGTGCGACGCCGTCGCCAACGGCATCAAGGGTGCCCTCGAGACGCTGGGCGCCACGGCCTCCAAGCCGCTCGTCGTGCGCCTCGACGGCAACCGCGTCGACGAGGGTCGTGCGATCCTCGCCGAGTACGCGCACCCGCTCGTGACCCTGGCCGCCACCATGGACGAGGGCGCCGACAAGGCCGCCGAGCTCGCCAACGCCTGAGACTGAAGGACGAGAAGAATGTCGATTTACCTCAACAAGGACTCCAAGGTCATCGTCCAGGGCATCACCGGCGGCGAGGGCACCAAGCACACCGCACTGATGCTCAAGGCCGGCACCCAGGTCGTCGGTGGCGTGAACGCCCGCAAGGCCGGCACCACGGTCTCGCACACCGACAAGGACGGCAACGCCGTCGAGCTGCCCGTCTTCGGCTCGGTCGCCGAGGCCATGAAGGAGACCGGCGCCGACGTGTCGATCGCCTTCGTGCCCGGCGCCTTCACGAAGGACGCGATGATCGAGGCCATCGATGCCGAGATCCCGCTGCTCGTCGTGATCACCGAGGGCGTTCCCGTCGGCGACTCGGCCGAGGCCTGGGCCTACGCCCAGAGCAAGGGCAACAAGACCCGCATCATCGGCCCGAACTGCCCCGGCATCATCACGCCGGGCGAGGCGCTCGTGGGCATCACGCCGGCGAACATCACGGGCAAGGGACCGATCGGACTCGTGTCGAAGTCGGGCACCCTGACCTACCAGATGATGTTCGAGCTGCGCGACCTGGGCTTCTCCACCGCCATCGGCATCGGCGGCGACCCGGTCATCGGCACCACGCACATCGACGCGCTCGCCGCGTTCGAGGCCGACCCGGAGACCAAGGCGATCGTGATGATCGGCGAGATCGGCGGCGACGCCGAGGAGCGTGCGGCCGACTACATCAAGGCGAACGTCACCAAGCCGGTCGTCGGCTACGTCGCGGGCTTCACCGCTCCCGAGGGCAAGACCATGGGTCACGCCGGTGCGATCGTGTCCGGTTCCGCCGGTACCGCTCAGGCGAAGAAGGAGGCCCTCGAGGCCGCCGGCGTCAAGGTCGGCAAGACGCCGTCCGAGACGGCAGACCTGATGCGCGCGATCATCGAAGCGCTCTGATCTGAGCTACGCTTGATCTGAAGGCCCCGGACTCCACTCCGGGGCCTTCTTTCATGCCCGTCCGTGCCCGTTCGGTCGGCTGCTCGACGGCGGGCAGCGCCCCGGCTCAGCTCCGCGGCGCCACGGCATTCAGGAAGCGATCGAGCGCCGCGTGCGCATCCGTTCGCGCGTCCTCGTCGTCCGGACGGGCGACGAGCCAGAGGGCCAGTTCGTTCATCGCCCCGGACAGCGCCGCCGTGAGCGGGCCCAGCAGGGCGGGGGAGACGCCGGCCTCGCGCAGACCGGTGCGCAGCTCCTGCTCCGGTCCCTCTCCGTCGAGTCGGCGCCACTCCTCCCAGCCCAGAACGGCAGGACCGTCGATGAGCAGCACGCGCGACGCCGCTCCCCGGGTGATGGCGTCGAGGAACGCGTGGCTGCCGTCGCGGAGCGCGGTGTCCGGGGTGCTTTCCGCGGTGGCTGTGACGATCGCATCGGCGACGATCCGCTGCTGCTCCGCGGCGACGGCGGCGAACAGCAGCGGCTTCGACGTGTAGTGGTGATAGACGGCTCCACGGGTCACCGCAGATGCGCGGGCGATCTCGTCGACGGACGCTGCCCCGTATCCCTGCGCGGCGAAGTGGGACGCGGCGGTCTCGAGAATGCGTCGTGCAGTCTCGGCGGCGTCGGCCGCGGATGCTCGGGCCATGGTCTTCCTTTACATGCAGGTTGTATGTATCCTAGTCCCGCCAGATACAAACACAGTGTACGTAAGAGGGGCAGTCATGCAGATCACGAGCTTCTATCCGGTGCTGATGGTGGACGATGTCGCCACCGCCGCGCGCTTCTATCGCGAGGAGCTCGGCTTCGAGGTGGTGTTCGAGGCCGACTGGTACGTGAGCCTGCGCATCGACGGCGGTGAGCTCGCGATCCTCGACCGGGCGCACGAGACGATTCCGGAGGGCTTCCGCGAGCCCGTGCGCGGTCTGCTGCTGAACGTCGAGGTGCCGGATGCGGCTTCCGAACATGCGCGACTGGTGGGGGAGCAGGGTCTTCTTGAGCGACTGCCCCTTCGAGACGAGGCCTTCGGGCAGCGGCACTTCATCGTCGAGGCGCCTGGCGGCGTGTTGATCGACGTGATCGAGCCGATCGAGCCGTCGCCGGAGTTCGCGGCCGCCTACGCCTGAGCCTCGAGAGGTGGCCGTCTTCCTCAGATGCATGACTTCTCGACGGATGCATGACTGCTCGGGGCGTGCGCTCCTGCATCCGGCGGATGCTCATGCATGTGACGGCCGCGGCGGATGCAGGCACGAGAGAGGGGCGGGTGCCGCAGCACCCGCCCCTCTCTCGTGATCTCGGATCGGTGTCAGATCCCGACGCCGAAGAGGGCCTCGATCGGACCTCGGGCGAAGAAGATCAGGAAGCCGGCGCCCACGACCCACAGCAGCGGGCTGATGGTCTTGGCCTTGCCGGAGAACGCGTGGATGAGCACCCAGCTGACGAAGCCCGCACCGATGCCGTTCGCGATCGAGTAGGTCAGAGGCATGACCGAGACGGTGAGGAACACCGGCAGCAGCACGCGGAAGTCGCTGAAGTCGATGTAGCGGATCTGCGCCATCATCATCGCACCGACGATGATCAGCGCTGCGGCGGCGATCTCGGTGGGGACGATCGAGGTCAACGGGGTCAGGAACATCGCGATCAGGAACACCACGCCGGTGACGACGTTCGCGAGACCCGTGCGGGCGCCCTCGCCGATGCCGGCACCCGACTCGATGAAGACCGTGCTCGAGGACGAGGAGGTCGCACCACCGGCGATCGCACCGACGCCCTCGACCACCAGCGCCGACTTGATGCGCGGGAAGTCCCCGTTGTCGTCGGCGAGGTTCGCCTCCTTGGCGAGGCCCGTCATGGTGCCCATCGCGTCGAAGAAGTTCGTGAACAGCAGTGTGAAGACGATCATCACGATCGCGACGAGGCTGACCTTGCTGAGGTCGAAGCTGAAGTCGACGGCGCCGATCAGGCTGAGATCGGGAACGCCGACGGGAGAGCCGCTGAGCGCAGGTACCGTGAGGCCCCAGCCGCCGGGGTTCACCACGTTGCCCTCGTCGTCGAAGCCGCGGGCGCCGATGTGCCAGATCGCCTCGACGATGACCGCGAGCACGGTGCCGCCGATGAGGCCGATCAGCATGCCGCCCTTGATCTTGAGAGCGACGAGGATGCCGGTGAGCAGCAGCGTGATCACGAACAGCAGGGTCGGCACGGTCGCGACCGAGCCGTTCACACCGAGGCCGACCGGGGGAGACGAGGCGCCGGTCGCGGTGACGAAGCCCGAGTTGACGAAGCCGATGAAGGCGATGAACAGGCCGATGCCGACCGTGATGGCGATCTTCAGCTGGAAGGGGACGGCGTCGAAGATCGCCTTGCGCAGCCCGGTGGCGGCGAGCAGCACGATGACGACACCGTTGATCATGACGAGTGCCATGGCCTCGGGCCAGGTCACCTGACCGACGACCGAGAACGCGACGAAGGCGTTGATGCCGAGTCCTGCGGCGAAGCCGAACGGCAGGCGCGTGACGAGCCCGAACAGGATCGTCATCACGCCGGCGGTCAGGGCGGTGGCGGCGCCCACGGCGTTGAAGCTGAGCATGTCTCCGGCGACGTCGGGCTTGCCGGAGAGGATGATCGGGTTGAGGATCACGATGTAGGCCATCGTGACGAACGTCACCAGACCCCCTCGGATCTCGGTGCCGATCGTGGATCCGCGCTTGCTGATCTCGAAGAAGCGGTCCAGGGAGTTCTTGGGCTCGGTGGATGCCGGGGCGGGCGGGGCAGTTGTCATCGGGAAACCTCCGGAGAAACGCTATCGTGTCGCCGACCTCACGCGCGCCCCCGGGGCTTCGTCGGCAACTCGTCGTAGTCTCGAAACGCTATGCAACGCCTCCTCGTCGCGCTCCTCGCCGCCTTCGACGCCGCCATCGCCGCGGCGGTCGGTCTCGTCGTGCTGCTCGCGCCGCTGACGCTGCTGTGGACGCTCGCCTTCGGCATCACCGCCGACTGGGGCGCGCTCTGGCCGCTCACCGGGACGCTCTGGGAGTTCGGCCATGGGGTGCCTCTGGCGGTCACCATCCCGGACGAGCTCCTCGTCGCTCTCGCGATCCCGTCGGAGGCGGCCTCGTTCGCGGTGTCGATCACCCCGCTGGCGTTCCTGCTCTTCACGCTGCTCTTCGCCGCGCGCTCGGGGTCCAGGACCGCGTCGGCCGGGGCCTGGCTGCTCGGATCGTTGTCGGGCACGGTGGTGTTCGCCGCGATCTCCACGGGCGTCGCGCTGACGGCGCGGCTGGAGGCCGTGCAGACCCCGCTCCTCCTCGCGATCGTCCTCCCTGCCGCCGTCTACCTCGTCGGTACGCTCTGCGGTGCCGTCCGCGTCGCATGGGAGGAGGGCGACGGTGGCATCCTCGACCGTCTCCACGACCGTATCGACGCCCGCGAGGACTGGGCGCCCGTGCCTGTCGCGATCGTGCGCGGCACGGCCTTCGCGCTCGTCGGCGTCGTCGGCGCGGCAGCCCTGGCGCTCGCCGTGATGACGCTGTTCCGGGGCGGCGAGGTCGTCGCCCTGTTCCAGTCCGCCCGCGTCGATGCGCTCGGTGCGACCGTGATGACCCTGGCGCAGCTCGTCTACCTGCCGACCCTCATCGTGTGGGCCGCATCCTGGCTCGCCGGTCCCGGCTTCGCCGTCGGAGCGGGAACCGCGGTGTCGCCCGCGGGCACGCAGCTGGGCGTCGTGCCCGGCATCCCCGTGTTCGGGCTGCTGCCCGAGAACAGCTCGATGTGGATGCTGATCGTCGTGCTCGTCCCGATCGCCGCCGGGGCGTTCGCAGGCTGGGCCGTTCGTTCCCGTCTCGTCTGGGAGGGCACGCCGCTGGGCATGATGCAGCGCGCCGCGATCGCGGTGGGGATCGCCGGCGTGAGCGCGGGAGTCTTCGGTCTCGCGGCCGTGCTGGCGAGCGGTTCGATGGGTCCGGGTCGACTGGCGGAGGTCGGCCCCTCGGCACCGGCGTTCATGCTCGCGCTGGGTCTGGAGGTCCTCGTGGGAGCGGCGATCCTGCTGCTCTCCCCGCGCCATCGCGATGAGTTGGCCGAGGAGCGCACCGACCGCTGGATCGCCGAGATGACGGAGCTCGACCCGAGCCTCACGTCGGCCGGTGCACCCGCGGCCGGTGCGGTGCCGGGGATCCCCTTCTCCGACACGCAGACCTTCGACGACACGGCACCCCTGGACGATCTCCGCGGCTTCACACCGCCTCGAGTCGACCGCGACTGACACCCGCCGCGTATGTGCGGACGTCGGGCGGAACAGGTCGTCCCACCCCGGTAGACTGGGCGCGTGCTCACGGTCGCCGTTCTCATCTCGGGCACCGGCTCGAATCTTCGCGCCCTCCTCGAGGCCGCTCGTCATCCCGATTTCCCCGCCAGGGTGATCGTCGTCGGAGCCGACCGCGAAGCCGACGGGCTCGCTCACGCCGAGGAGTTCGGCATCCCCAGTTTCACGGTGCCGTGGCACGAGCACGACAGCCGCGAGGCGTGGGGCGAAGAGCTCGCGCGCCAGCTCGCCGTCTGGAACCCGGACCTCGTGGTCCTCAGCGGACTCATGCGTCTGCTGCCGCCGTCACTCGTCGCGCAGTACTCGCCGCGCCTCATCAACACCCATCCCGCATTCCTGCCCGAGTTCCCCGGTGCGCACGGCGTCCGCGATGCGCTCGCCTCCGGTGCGGCCGAGACCGGCGCCAGCGTCATCGTCGTCGACGACGGTGTCGACACCGGCCCGATCCTGGCCCAGGAACGAGTCCCGATCCTCGACGGCGACACCGAGCACAGCCTGCACGAGCGGATCAAGCCCGTCGAGCGCCGTCTGCTCATCGACGTCGTCCGCGCGATCGCCGACGGTGATCTCGCCCTCAGCCCTTCTTCCTGACCCCTCCACCCGACGCCCCCGCACGAAGGAGCCATCATGGCCGGCCCCCGCCACGACCCCACGCTCTACCGCGACCGCGACACCGTGCCGATCCGGCGCGCGCTCGTCTCGGTGAGCGACAAGACCGACCTGCTCGTCCTGGCCGCGGCTCTGGCCGATGCGGGTGTCGAGATCGTCTCGACCGGTTCGACGGCGTCGACCATCCGCGATGCGGGCTTCCCTGTCACAGACGTGGCCGCCGTCACGGGCGTCGCCGAGATGCTCGACGGACGCGTCAAGACGCTGCACCCCAAGATCCACGGCGGCCTTCTCGCCGACCTGCGCCTCGAGGACCATGAGCGCCAGCTCGCCGAGCTCGACATCACCCCCTTCGAACTGGTCGTCGTCAACCTCTACCCCTTCGTCGAGACCGTCGCCTCGGGCGCCGTCGGCGACGACGTGGTCGAGCAGATCGACATCGGCGGACCCGCGATGGTGCGTGCCGCGGCGAAAAACCACGCCAACGTGGCGATCGTCGTCTCGCCGCAGTCGTACCCCGGGATCATCGCAGCGCTCGCCCAGGGCGGCACCTCGGTCTCCCAGCGCCGCGAGCTCGCCGCCCGTGCCTTCGCGCACACGGCGGCCTACGACACGGCGGTCGCCTCCTGGTTCGCCGAGGGCACGCTGCAGGACGACGGCGACCTCCCGACCCATCTCACGATCCAGGCCGAGCGCCTCGCCACCCTCCGCTACGGCGAGAACTCGCACCAGCGCGGCGCGATCTACACGCGCGCCGGCGGTCACGGCATCGCTCAGGCCAGGCAGCTGCAGGGCAAGGAGATGTCGTACAACAACTACGTCGACGCGGATGCCGCCCTGCGCGCCGCGTACGACATGATCAAGCCCGCCGTCGCGATCATCAAGCACGCCAACCCGTGCGGCATCGCGACCACCGCGCCGAACGCCCTCGACCCGATCGCCAGCGCCCACCTGCGCGCCCACGAGTGCGACCCGGTCTCGGCCTACGGGGGCGTGATCGCGGCGAACGGCACGGTGACGCTCAAGATGGCAGAGAACCTCAAGGACATCTTCACGGAGGTCATCGTCGCGCCGTCGTTCGAGCCGGCCGCGCTCGAGGTGTTCAAGGCGAAGAAGAACCTGCGTCTGCTGCAGCTGCCCGAGGACTGGCAGCAGGAGCGCATGGACGTGCGCCTCGTCTCCGGCGGACTGCTGCTGCAGGATGCCGACCGCTTCCCCGACGACATCGTCTCGGTCGCGAAGAACTGGGAGCTCGTCTCGGGAGAGCGTCCGAGCGACGAGGAGATGGAGAACCTCATCTTCGCCTGGAAGGCGTGCCGCGCGGTCAAGTCGAACGCGATCGTGCTCGCGAAGGACAACGCCACGGTGGGTGTCGGCATGGGCCAGGTCAACCGCGTCGACTCGTGCCGCCTCGCGGTCGAGCGTGCGGGGGAGCGCGCCGCCGGATCGGTCGCGTCGTCCGATGCCTTCTTCCCGTTCGCGGACGGGGCCCAGGTGCTGATCGACGCCGGAGTCACGGCGATCGTGCAGCCGGGTGGCTCGGTGCGCGACGAGGAGGTCGTGGACGCTGCGCGCAAGGCCGGCGTGACGATGTTCTTCACCGGGGAGCGTCACTTCTTCCACTGAGCGCTCGCCGTCATCGGGAACGCGTTCCCGTCGCGCGCCCGCGTGGCACCTATATACTGGGGGCTCACTGGGGCGATGGGGCGACAGTATGGAAGCACAGGCGCGTGCGACGTCGAACGAAGGCATGTCGGCTGTGCCGTGGCTGAGACCGACGTCCTATTGGATGCCGGCGCACTTCGTGGATTCGGCCTGGGTCACGCACGGTGCGTTCGCCGCCTGGCTCATCGACGTGCTGCGCCCGCGAGACGTGGTGGAACTGGGCACGCACAACGGCTTCTCGTGCTTCGCTTTCGCCGAGGCCGCGAAGAGGCTCGGGCATCCGCTCACCATCAACGCCCTGGACAGCTGGGAGGGCGATGACCACGCCGGCTTCTACGACGATTCCATCTACCAGTCCGTGCGCTCGATCGCGTCGCGCGACTACCCGTCGTCGGTCGAACTGCATCGCGGCTACTTCTCCGACACGCGTCCGCGTTTCGCCGCGGCGTCCGTCGATCTCCTGCACATCGACGGACGCCACGGGTACGAGGACGCCCGCGAGGACTACGAGCAGTGGCGTGACACGGTTCGCGACGGAGGAGTGATCCTCTTCCACGACATCGCCGAACGACGCGACGACTTCGGCGTATGGCGCCTCTGGGAGGAGATCTCCGAACCAGGGCGCGTGTTCGCATTCGAGCACGGGCATGGGCTCGGTGTGCTCGCGGTGGGGGACATCCGGCACGAGCCGCTGCGCGCACTCTTCGAGGCGGAGACGTCGGTCGCCGACCGGATCCGCGTTGACTTCGAGCGTCTCGGCGAGATGATCGCCCAGGTCGCGCGCATCCCGCATCTGGAGGCGGAGGTCGCGTCCCTGCATGACGTCGTGGACATGTTGCAGACGGAGCGGGCGCGCCTGTCGGATGTGATCGTGGCGCGCGACGACGCCATCGCAGCGGTGCACCGCAGTGCGAGCTGGAAGGTGACGAAGCCGTTGCGCGCAGCCGGGCGGATGGTTCGACGAGGCCGCTGACGCGAGGGTGAGCCGCCCTACGGCAGTCATGTCCGATTTCCGCCAGTCGACGTCGGCGGAGGGTGGCAGAGTGGGGGCATGACCTTCCCCGCGAGCGGCTTCGACGAGCGCTACCGTGCGATCAGCGCACGCGACACCCGCTTCGACGGGCAGTTCGTGACGGCCGTGCGATCGACCGGGATCTATTGCCGTCCGAGCTGCCCTGCACGCACGCCGAAACCGCAGAACGTGACGTTCTATCCCACGAGCGCCGCCGCGCACGAGGCCGGGTATCGGGCATGCAAGCGGTGTCTGCCTGAAGCCGCGCCCGGTTCTCCGGCGTGGGACATCCGCGGCGACACCGCCGCGCGTGCGATGCGCCTGATCTCCGACGGCGTCGTCGAGCGCGAGGGCGTCCCGGGGTTGGCCGCGCGCCTGGGATACTCCAGCAGGCACCTCACGCGCCTGCTCAGCACCGAGCTCGGCGCCGGCCCTCTCGCGTTGGCGAGGGCGCATCGAGCGCACACCGCGCGGATGCTTCTCGTGGGCACCGACATGCCCATCTCCGACGTCGCCTTCTCCGCCGGTTTCGCCAGCATCCGCCAGTGCAACGACACGATCCGCGAGGTCTTCGCACTCACACCGGGTGAGCTCAGGGCACGTCGCCGGTCGCACGCGTCGGCGGCACCCGGCGCGATCGACCTCGTGCTGCCGTACCGAGGACCGCTCGACGCGAGCGGCATCTTCGCCTGGATGGCCGCGCGCGCCGTCCCCGGGATCGAGGAGGTCACGGCGACGTCGTTCTCCCGACACCTGCGCATGTCGGGCGGTCCCGCCTGGTTCGAGGTGCGCCAGGACGAGACGGCGCGCCTGCATCTGCGCGCCCGCGTCGCGCGGCTGGGCGACCTGGCCCCGCTGGTGTCGACGGTGCGGCGCATCTTCGACCTCGATGCCGACCCGCTCGCGATCGAAGAGGCGCTCTGCGCGCACCCCGAGCTCGCGCCGCTCGTCGCCCGCACTCCGGGCATCCGCGTGCCGGGATCCGCCGATCCGCACGAGATGCTCGTCCGTGCCATGGTCGGGCAGCAGATCACCGTGGTCGCCGCCCGCACGGCGCTCATCGCCCTCGCCGAGGCTCTCGGGGAGCGCACCGACAGCGGCCTGCTGTTCCCGACCATGACGGCGATCGCCGAGCGCGGTGCCGAGGTGCTGCGTGGACCGGCCGCCCGTATCCGCGCCATCACGGGCGCCGCAGCCGCTCTCGCCGACGGGTCCCTGCGGCTGACGGTCGGCGACGACGGCACCGAGCAGCGTGCCGCACTGCTCGCGATGCCGGGTATCGGCCCCTGGACCGCCGACTACGTGCGCATGCGTGTGCTCGGCGATCCCGATGTGCTGCTGCCGGGTGACGTCGCACTGCGCGCCGGCGCGGCGGCGGCGGGCCTGCCCGGGGAGGCCCGAGCACTCACGGCGTGGTCCGAGCGCACCGCACCGTGGCGCAGCTACCTCAGCGCACACCTCTGGCGCGCCGCCCCGGTGCGCCCTGCCGCATCTCGGCGCGCATCCGCCGCCCACCCCGCCCCCACCGCCCACCCCGCCCCCACCGGCGACACCACGACGAAGGAGACCTCATGACCGCCATCCTCCAGACCATCGAGACCCCGGACGGCGCTTTCACGATCCTCGCCGACGACCGTCAGCGGGTGCTGGCCTCCGGCTGGACCTCCGACGTCGAGGCGATCCTCGGCCGGCTGTCCGCTGCGCATCGTCCCGAGGAGTTCCGCGAGGGAGAGACCGATGCCGCAGCCGCCGCACTCGCCTACTATGCGGGCGAACTCTCGGCCATCGACGCGGTCGCCGTGAAGCAGTCCGGAACCGCGCTCCAGCTCGCCGGCTGGTCGGCGCTTCGGGCGATCGAGCCGGGCGAGCCGCTGACCTACACGAGCTTCGCGACACAGCTCGACAACCCTCGGGCCGTGCGGGCGGCGGCGTCCATCTGCGCCCGCAACGCGCCCGCGCTGTTCGTGCCCTGCCATCGCGTGCTGCGTACCGACGGCAGCCTCGGCGGATTCGCCTGGGGTCTCGACGTCAAGGAGAGTCTGCTCGCGCGGGAGAGCGCCGGCGTTTGAGTCGCGGGCACCACGACGGGTTGTCGTCATGGTGCCCGTCGACGAAGCAACCGCACCGACGCGGCCGTAGGCTCATCCCGTGACCGCCAACGATGCACTCGTCCTCCACCGCCGTGCCGTCGTCGCCGACGCGCACAACGACCTGCTGTGCTCGGTGGCGACCCGCCCCTCGGATGAGTGGTCGGACTACTTCCGTACGCAGTGGCTCCCGCAGCTGCAGGAGGGCGGTGTGGACCTTCAGGTCCTGCCCGTGTTCATCGACGACGTGTACCGCCCGGAGGGGGCACTGCGTCGCACCTTGCGCATGATCGAAGCCGCCCACCGGCTGGCGGAGGGCAACGCGGACGCCGTCGGGCTGTGCCTGGACGGTGATGACATCGACCGCGTGATCGGCGAAGGGCGCATCGCGCTGGTGCTCGCCCTGGAGGGGATGCCCGGAATCGCCGACGACGTCGAGCTGCTGGAGACCGTGCATCGCCTCGGGATCCGGATCGGCGCGGTCGCGCACTTCGGACGCAGCGCCTTCGCCGACGGCAGCGGCGAAGACGCCGCGGGCAGCAGGCTCACCCGCACCGGAATCCGGGCGCTCGCGGAGATGGAGCGCGTCGGCATGATCTTCGACATCAGCCATCTCGGAGCGGGCGGAGTCGACCACGTGCTCGAGATCGCCACACGGCCCGTCATGGCCACGCATTCCTCGGCGCGTGCGCTGTTCGACCACCACCGCAACCTGACCGACGCGCAGATCGCCGGGGTCGCGGAGAGCGGGGGAGTCGTGTGCGTCAACTTCTTCGCGCCCTACCTGCACGAGAGCGCCTACACGATCGACACCCTGATCGACCACTTCGAGCGGGTGGTGTCGGTCGCCGGGATCGCGCACGTCGGGATGGGGTCGGACTTCGTCCGCGAGGTGCTCGCGGACACGACGGCGCCGTGTTGCGTGCAGACGACGATCGAGGGAGTCCCCGCCGACCGGTACCTCCCGGGACTCGATGGTCCGACCGGGCTTCCGCTCGTGACCGAGGCTCTGCTGCGCCGCGGCTGGCCGGAGGCGGACATCCTCGCCGTGCTGGGCGGCAACCTGCGACGCTTCCTCCGGTCGGAGCTCGCCGTCACCGCCGGCGCCTGAGCGTCACGAGGTCTCCTTTCCCGCGACCTCGACGATCGCGGTGCAGGAATCGGGAATGACTCTTGCTTTCAGCTGGTTCACAGCAATAGGCTGGTGGGCTGTCGCGCCAACCGGACGACATCGCCGAGCCCCTGAGGAGGACACCATGACCACGATCGCCATCGCGCGGATCGCAGCTCTCGGCTCGACCACGGCGCGCCCGCTCTCCTAGAGCCACCCCGCCCCTTCTTCGTCGGATGCCGGACTCTGTGAGTCCGCTCTCGCATCCGTCCCCTTCCGCACCCGCTGTCCATACGAAACTCGTCTGAGAGACATGTCTTCCTCGCCTTCCGCGCAGAACCCCTCGCCGTCATCGACTCTTTCCACTCCGGCCGCACTGTGGCGCCTGAAGCCCTTCGTGAAGCCCGTCATCTGGCGGCTCGCCGGCGGTGCCGCCAGCGCGCTCATCGCCGCCGTCATCGCCCTGATGATCCCGATCGTTCTCGAGCAGATCATCAGCGGCCCGGTCTACTCCGGTGATCTCAGCGCCATCGTCTGGGGCGCCGTCGCCGTCTTCGCCCTCGCTCTCGGCGAGGCACTGATGGTCTGGCTGCGACGCCAGTTCGTGCTCAACCCCTCGACCGAGGTCGAGTACAAGATGCGCACCGAGCTCTACTCGCGCCTGCAGACCCTCCCGGTGTCGTTCCACGACAGGTGGGGCTCCGGTCAGCTGCTCAGCCGCATGATGCAGGACATCGGCCTCATCCGCCGCTGGCTCGCGTTCGGCCTCGTGCTGCTCGTGGTCAACATCCTCACGATCATCATCGGATCCGTGCTGCTGTTCCGGTGGCACTGGCTGCTGGGCGTGATCTTCCTGGTGACCGCGATCCCGCTGTGGATCCGCGGCTACCTGTTCGAGAAGCGCTACGGCGCCCTCACCCGTCGCAGCCAGGATCAGGCCGGTGACCTCGCCACCAGCGTCGAGGAGAGCGTGCACGGCATCCGCGTGCTCAAGGCGTTCGGGCGCGGCAAGCACGCCCTCAGCCGCTTCAGCCGTCAGGCCGAGACTCTGCGCGAGACCGAGATGAGCAAGGCCGGCGCGATCGCGTCCATCTGGTTCTGGCTCGACCTCATGCCGCAGATCGCGTTCGGTCTGAGCCTGATGTCGGGCATCTGGCTGATCTCGGTGGGGCAGATCGACGAGGCGCAGCTGTTCGCGTTCTTCGCGATGGCGGTCGTGCTGCGCTGGCCCATCGAGTCGATCGGCTTCCTGTTCTCGTTCATGCTCGACGCCCGCACGGCGACCGACCGTGTGTTCGACATCTTCTCGGAGACCAACACCATCACCGACCCGGAGAACCCGGTGCACATCGAGAACCCCCGCGGAGAGCTCGCGTTCGAGAACGCGCACTTCCGCTACCAGGATGCGGGCGCCCACGAGCGCGATCTGCTCGACGGCATCGACCTGGTGCTGCGCCCCGGTGAGACCATGGCGCTGGTCGGACTCACCGGCAGCGGCAAGACCACGCTCACCACGCTGCCCACTCGTCTGTACGACGTGACCGGTGGCAGGGTCACGCTCGACGGCGTCGATGTGCGCGACCTTCCGCTCGCGGAACTCCGTCAGCACATCGCGATGGCGTTCGAGGACGCGACGCTGTTCTCGGCGACGGTCCGGGAGAACGTGCTCCTCGGCCGTGCCGAGCTCGATGTGCACAGCGAGGAGGGGGAGCGCGTGCTGCGCGAAGCCCTCGACGTCGCCCAGGCGTCGTTCGTCGATGCGCTGCCCGACGGCGTCGAGACGGTCATCGGCGAGGAGGGGCTCAGCCTCTCCGGCGGCCAGCGGCAGCGACTCGCCCTCGCTCGCGCGGTGGCGGCGAATCCGAAGGTTCTCGTCCTCGATGACCCGCTGTCGGCGCTCGACGTCGACACCGAGGCTCTCGTCGAGGAGGCCCTTCGCCACGTGCTCGCCGACACCACGGCCATGATCGTCGCGCACCGGCCATCGACCGTGGCGCTCGCCGACCGCGTGGCCCTGCTGGAAGCCGGTCGCGTGACGGCGGTGGGCACGCACTCCGAGCTGCTGAAGACGAGCCGGCACTACCGTCACGTCATCTCCAGCCTGGAGGCGGAGGAGGCGGCGCGGACCGGGGCGATCCCGGTGATCCGCGATGAACAGGCCGAGATCGACGAAGAGGTCCAGGAGGGCCTCGGGATGCGAGCCGCCGACGAAGACCCGATCACCGAGAAGGAGGTGCAGCGATGAGCTCCGCCATCACCGGAACCCAGAACGAGGACCGTTCCGAATACACCCGTGACGAGAGCAGGGAGATCCGTCGTCGGTCCCTCCGACTGCTCGGATCCCTGGTCAGCCCTCTGAAACCGCGGATCGTGCTGGCCGCCGCGGTGCTGGTCGTGTCGACCGCTCTGCAGGTCGCCGGCCCCATCCTCATCAGCATCGGCCTCGACCGCGCACTGCCTGCGGCCATCGAACGGGCCGACTGGATGCCGACCTTCATGATCGGCGGCATCTACCTGCTGGCGGGAGCGCTGGCCGCCGTCCTGATCGCCTGGTACGTGATCATCGCCGCCAAACTCACCCAGGCGGTGCTGCTCGATCTGCGCAAGCGCATCTTCCTGCACACCCAGCGCCTCAGCCTGGAGTTCCACGAGTCGTACACGTCTGGCCGCATCATCTCGCGCCAGACGAGTGACCTCGACTCGATCAAGGAGCTCCTGGACGGCGGCCTGAACGAGCTCGTCTCCGGCGTGCTCTTCGGCCTGTTCACCTTCATCGCCCTGTGCGTGTGGGACTGGCAGTCCGGACTCATCCTCGCGATCGGCGGAGTGCCGCTGTTCTTCCTGATGAAGTGGTTCTACTCGCGCTCGCAGCTCGTCTACCGCGAGTCGCGCGTGATCAGTGCCAAGGTGATCGTGCAGTTCGTCGAGACGATGACCGGCATCCGTGCCGTGAAGGCGTTCCGCAAGGAGCCCCGCAACGACAAGGCGTTCCAGGACATCGCGGGCGAGTACCGCGATGTCAACCGTCGCTCGATGCTGCTGTTCGGCACGTTCGAGCCCGGACTCATGGGCGTGGCCGCGCTGGTGCTCGGCATCGTCGTGCTGTGGGGCGGCATCCGCGTCTCCGAGGGGGCGCTCACGGTCGGTGTGCTGCTGTCCGCCGTGCTGTACGTGCGCAACTTCTTCGCTCCGATGCAGGAGATCGCCATGTTCCTGAACTCCTACCAGTCGGCGACGGCCGCGCTGGAGAAGGTGTCGGGCGTGCTCGAAGAGGTGCCGACGGTTCCGGACCCCGAGAAGCCGGTCGACCTGTGGGAGTCGCGCGGACACATCGAGTTCGACGAGGTGACCTTCGGGTACAACGGCGAGAAGACGATCCTCCCGAACTTCTCGCTCGACATCCCGGCGGGGCAGACGATCGCCCTGGTGGGAACGACCGGTGCCGGCAAGTCGACGCTCGCCAAGCTCATCTCGCGCTTCTACGACCCCTCCGAAGGGCGGGTGACCCTCGACGGGGTCGATCTGCGCTCGCTGCACCCGAAGGATCTCCGTCGCGCGATCGTCATGGTCACGCAGGAGGCCTACCTGTTCAGTGGAACCGTCGCCGACAACATCGCACTCGGCAAGCCGGAGGCGACGCTCGACGAGATCAAGGCCGCGGCACGCGCCGTAGGGGCCGACGGCTTCATCTCGTCGCTGCCGGACGGCTACGGCACCGATGTGAACAAGCGCGGTGGGCGGGTCTCGGCCGGTCAGCGCCAGCTCATCTCCTTCGCCAGGGCGTTCCTCGCCGACCCTGCGGTGCTGATCCTCGACGAGGCCACGGCATCGTTGGACATCCCGTCGGAGCGTCTGATCCAGGATGCGCTGCAGACTCTTCTCAAGGACCGGACGGCGATCATCATCGCGCACCGACTGTCGACGGTCGCGATCGCCGACCGGGTGCTGGTGATGGAGCACGGCCGCATCATCGAGGACGACACCCCCGCCGCGCTCATCAGCGGCACCGGGAAGTTCGCGCAGCTGCACGCAGCCTGGCAGGAGACGCTCGTCTGACCACTCCCTCGACGGCTGCGGCCATGCCCGACCTCGCCGGTGCGGCGGGGCCTCCATGGCCGCAGTCGTCGAGGGGTGGGCGAGCACCCGTGGGTGAGCGTCGAGCGCGGCGCGTGGGTAGCATCGAGGTATGGACCCGTTGCTGCTCGTCGCCGAGTGGTGGTGGATCGCGCCGACTGCGGTCGCCGCGGGGACGGTGGGTGTGATGGGAATACGTCGTCGCAACAGCACGGTCAGCGGACGCCGCCTCGCGGTCGACGCCGCGCGTCACGACCTCAGGGAGGCGCAGCTGGCTGCGGCCGAGCGACGCACCGCGTGGAAGATCGCGCGTGCCGACCTGGCTCGCGTCACCGCGGAGCGGGCCGCTCAGCGCGCGACCGCCGAACAGGTGGCGGGAGCGCGACGGATGCTCAAGGAGCGCGAGCGCGATGCGAAGGCCGCCTCGGCGGATGTGCGCGCGCGTCAGGTCCGCCTCAACGCCGCGAGAGCCGCGGTGCCCTCGGCATCGGAGCCTCGCCCCCTGGAGCGTCTGCACGCCGCGCATGAGGCCGTGACCGTCCGGTGGATGCGGTACGAGACCGACCCCGCCCTGCAGATCTCCTACCCGGCGATGACTGATGTGAAGCATCCGCAGACGGCGGCATACCTCCGCGCCGCAGGTCACGCGGCAGAGATGCGCCGCGCGGCAGCCGGGCGCATCACCCCGGCGGAGTTCGCCGCCTATCGCGATGCCGTCGCCGACCTGGAGCGCGCCTTCGAGGCGGCAGAGCACGCTGCCAAGGTACAGGCAGGGGAGGCACCGGAGGCGGCGGCGTGGCAGGACGCCGCGCAGGACATGCTCAACCGTTCGGCCGAAGCGATCGATCGGGCGGCGGGCGCTGCCGCCGCGGCGCTGTCGTCGTGGACGAGCCGTCGCAAGCCCGGCGGCAAGCCGGACGATCGCCCCTGACGCCCAGGCGCGCGACCGCGTGAGAGCGCTCCCCTCGAGCACTGTGAAGGGCGACGAGGTCTCGATGGGGGAGGGGATTCGAGACCCCGCCGCCCGGTCTAGGTCGTGACGCGGATCTCGGCGATGACCTCGCCGTAGGCGGTCTCGCCCACGGGAGTGAAGCCGACGCGGTGGAAGAAGGTCTCCGGCCCGCCCTCGCCGGCCTCGTAGATCACGTTGACGTGGTCTACGCCGCGTTCGCGGGCTTCGTCGACGAGCGCCTCGACGGCGTACCGGCCGACACCGCGGCCCTGGTCGTCGGCGTCGACGTTGATGCGCCACAGCACGGAGCGGAAGTGCTCCTCCGGTGCTTCGGCGTCGAAGTTGGCACTCACGAAGCCGACGACCTCGTTGCGATCCAGGATCACCCGCTGCCAGGAGGTCTGCGGGTTGATGACGGTCGCTGCGATCCCGTACGAGACCGGAGCGAGGAACTGCTCCTGTCCGGGCTTGAGCGACAGGTTGTTCACGGCGACGATCGTCGCAGCGGAGAGTTCGACCATGCGCAGTTCGGACATGGAACCAGGCTAACCCCTCCGGGCGCACCGGACACGTTTCAGGGGAACATTTCGCCGTGCTGTGGCCGTTCGTCGACATCCGAACGGCCATCGGTCGCAGGCCGGGGCCACGGCGTCAGACCTGCTCAGGTATCTTGGTATCGAGACAAATAGCCCCGTGAACGGAGAACCTCCCGGTGACCGACGACGCCATCATCTACACGCACACAGACGAGGCACCGGCGCTCGCCACCGCCTCGTTCCTTCCGATCATCCAGGCATACACCGGCCAGGCCGGCATCGAGGTCGAGACCCGCGACATCTCGCTGGCCGGCCGCATCCTCGCCGCCTTCCCGCAGAAGCTCACCCCGGAGCAGCAGGTGGGCGACTCGCTCGCCGAGCTCGGCGGTCTCGCCACGCTCCCCGAGGCGAACATCATCAAGCTGCCGAACATCTCGGCCTCCATCCCGCAGCTGAAGGGGGCGATCGCCGAGCTCCAGAAGCAGGGCTACGACATCCCCGACTTCCCGGACGAGCCGTCCTCCCTCGAGGAGAAGGACGTTCGCGCGCGCTACGACCGCATCAAGGGCTCCGCCGTGAACCCGGTGCTGCGCGAGGGCAACAGTGACCGCCGTGCCCCGCTCGCGGTGAAGAATTACGCCAGGAAGCACCCTCACCGCAACAAGCCGTTCGCCGCGGGATCCAAGACCCGCGTCGCGACACTCGGTCACGATGACTTCAAGCACAACGAGCGCTCCTGGGTCGCCGCCCACGACGACGTGCTGAGCTTCCGCCACACGGCGCACGACGGCACGGTCACCGTGCTGAAGGAAGGCCTCAAGGTCCTGCCGCGCGAGATCATCGACGCGACGTTCCTCTCGGCCAAGGAGCTCGACGCCTTCCTCGCCGAGACGCTCGCCCAGGCCAAGGCCGACGACGTGCTGTACTCGGTGCACCTCAAGGCGACCATGATGAAGGTCAGCGACCCGATCATCTTCGGTCACGTCGTGAAGGCGTTCTTCGCCGATGTGTTCGCGCAGTACGGTGACAAGCTCGCCGCAGCCGGACTCAGCGCCAACGACGGTCTCGGCTCGATCCTCTCGGGTCTGGCCAACGTGGCGGACGGCGCGGAGATCGCCGCCGCCTTCGACAAGGCCATCGCCGAGGGGCCGCGTCTGTCGTACGTGAACTCCGACAAGGGCACCACGAACCTGCACGTGCCGAGCGATGTGATCGTCGACGCATCGATGCCCGCACTGGTGCGCAACGGCGGCAAGCTCTGGGGCAAGGAGGGCGAAGAGGCGGACACGCTCGCCGTCATCCCCGACTCGTCGTACGCGGGCGTCTACCAGGCCGTGATCGACGACGTGATCGCGAACGGCCCGTTGGACCCGGCGACCATCGGCACCGTCCCCAACGTGGGGCTCATGGCGCAGGCGGCCGAGGAGTACGGCAGCCACGACAAGACCTTCGAGATCGCCGCAGACGGCATCGTGCAGGTCCTCGACGGTGAGGGGACCGTGCTCATCGAGCACACGGTCGGCAAGGGCGACATCTGGCGCGCGACGCAGACCAAGCACATCCCGGTGATGGACTGGGTCAAGCTCGCGGTGACCCGCGCCAGGGCGACCGGCGACCCCGCCGTGTTCTGGCTCGACGCGAACCGCTCGCACGATGCGCAGATCATCGCCAAGGTGCACCAGGGTCTCGCGACGCTCGACACCAAGGGCCTCACGATCACGATCCTCGCGCCCGAGGAGGCCACGCGTTACACGCTCGCACGCATGCGCCACGGGCTCGACACGATCTCGGTCACCGGCAACGTGCTGCGCGACTACCTGACCGACCTGTTCCCGATCCTCGAAGTCGGCACGAGCGCCAAGATGCTCTCGATCGTGCCGCTGCTCGCGGGCGGCGGGCTGTTCGAGACCGGTGCGGGCGGTTCCGCACCCAAGCACGTGCAGCAGCTGGTCGAGGAGAACTACCTGCGCTGGGATTCGCTCGGCGAGTTCTTCGCGCTGGCCGCGTCGCTCGAGCACTTCGCCGACCGCACGGGCAACGACAAGGCCCGTGTGCTCGCCGAGACGCTGGATGCCGCCACCGGAATCTTCCTCGAGGAGGACCGTTCGCCCGGCCGTGCCCTGGGCACGATCGACAACCGCGGCAGCCACTTCTACCTGGGCCTGTACTGGGCTCAGGAGCTGGCGAAGCAGACGAAGGACGCCCAGCTCGCCGCCGCCTTCGCGCCGATCGCCGCCACGCTGGCGCAGAACGAGGAGACCATCGTCTCCGAGCTCAACGCGGTGCAGGGCAAGCCGGTCGAGATCGGCGGCTACTACCGTCCGGACGACGCGCTGGTCGAGGCCGTCATGCGTCCCTCTGCGACGCTGAACGGCATCGTCGACGCACTGCGCTGACGCGAGAGAAGGGGGCGGATGCTGCGGCATCCGCCCCCTTCTTCGTACCCGGGCGGCTCCGGGAGACGGCCTGGCGCCGTCAGCGGAGGGCACACCGACTTCGGAACCGTGCCGCCGTCAGGAGCGCCGCTGGACGGCGCTCTCCTCCCTCCGTTCACAGGACGGTGGGGGAGGAGCGATCGTCAGTAGTGGACGGAGACCTCGAGGCCCTGGGGAGACCAGTCGTAGACGTACTTGGCGAGGTCGATCGGCAGGTTGACGCAGCCGTGACTCATGCGCTGGCCGAAGTTGTTGTGCCAGTAGGTGCCATGGAATCCGATGTTCGGGGCGAACCACGTGATCCAGGGAACGTCTTCCGTGCAGTACGGAGCGCCTTCGTAGCAGCCCATGTCCTGGATGCGGGTGTGCGCGAAGACCTTGAAGTTGCCGGTGGGGGTCAGCGTTCCGGGGAGGCCGGTGGAGACGGCCCAGGAGTTCACGACCTCGTTGTTCTCGTAGAGGACGGCCCGCTGCGAGCTCAAGTTGATGTCGATGCGGCGGAACAGGCTCACCGTCTCGAACGGGGTCTCGGTGACCGTGAGGGCGAACGTGCCGTCGCCGGCCGCGAGCTTGTCGGCGAACTGGTCCGCGACGTCCGACGTGTCGCCGAGCGCGCGGCCCGCGACGCCCTCCTGCTCCGCGCGGAGCACGTTTCCGGCGGAATCGACGATGTTGGTCGCGTTGACCGGAGCACGGTCCACGAGAGCGGGAAGACCATCGACGGTGGCCTGGATCGCCTGCGGGTCGGCCTCGATGCGCAGCTGGCCGTCGTCGTCGACGACCGAGAGCCAGGACGCGGCGACGGCGGGATCGACAGGAACGGTGCGCTCCTCGCCGACGTAGAAGCCGACGGCCGGGAGCATCGTGTTGAGTGTGGACGCGGTGGCCGTGGCGTCGTCGTCGGAGACGGCGGGCTGGGCCGTGGCGGCGTCGCCCGAGTACTCGAGCGTGGTGCGGCCGTCGCCGACCGCCTCGGTGAAGGCGGCGTTGAGGCCGGCGACGTCGATCCCGGTGCCGGTCTCCGACGGGGTGATGACGAAGGTGCCGCTGGCGGCGTCGAAGACCACGCCGGCGTCCACGGGGTCGTCGAAGCTCGTCGGCACTGCGGCGCGCAGTGCCGCGGTCGCCTTCTCGGAATCGAACGCGATCTCCGCCGGTACGGGGTCGCCCATCCAGGCTCCGAGGTTCCAGAGCGGGTGCTCGGCGAAGGCCGTGTCGGCGAGAGCCGTCGCGTCGACGTTCACACCGAGGTCGGTGCCGGTCAGCACGGTGCCCTCTCCTTCGCCGGTGAGGGTGACCTCGGTCTCGGCGAGGTGGGCGTTGATGGTGTCGGCCGCGGCGCCCGGGGTCATCCATCCGACGGGGATGCCCGCGACCGTGGTGCCGGGCGCGATGAGGATCATGGAGGCCGCGCCCGCACCGATCGCGATGACGCCGAGACCCAGCCCGATCCAGAGGCCGAGGCGGCGCTTCTTGGGTGACGGTTCGATGGGGGCCCAGGCGAGGGGCTGTTCGCCGGTGGACGGCGGGACGGTCTCCGTGGGAGCTCCCGTCGGTGCGAGTACTGCGGTGGGCGCGGAGTCATCTCTCTGCGCCTCGGCTGCGCCCGGCGCAGAAATCAGATCGGTCACGAACTTCACCCCCCGGCTCTCAAACGTGTCCTGACGTTCAATGGTACGGGATGGGAGGTAACGGGGAGGCAACGGTCCGTGATAACGTGCCTCCCCGCATCAGGCCCGTCAGTCGATGATGGCGATGCCGTCGATCTCGACCAGCATCTCTTCGCGCGGCAGACCGGTGAAGACGGTGGTGCGCGAGGGCAGGACCCCATTCGTGGTGTGCGCGGTCACGAAGGCGCCGTAGGCATCGTTCATGATCGGGAAGTCCTCGCGCTTGGTCAGGTAGACGCGCAGCATCACCACGTCGTCGAAGGTCGCACCGGATGCCTCGACGATCGCCTTCACGTTCTCCAGGGTGCGGGTCGTCTGGGCGGCGACGTCACCGGGGAACAGGTACTCGTTCGTCTTCGGGTCGACGGGACCCTGGCCGGACACCTGCACGAACGGGCCCTTGCGGATCCCCTGCGAGAAGGTGTGGGCGGGGGCGGGAGCGGCGTCGGTGGAAACTCGGATCTTCGCGGTCATGCCGCCAGCCTAGTAGCCTTGTTAGATGCCTCTACAAATTCCGGATCCCGTTCTCGGCGCCTGGACGAAGGGCTTCCCGGCGCGTGCTGCGGGCCTCCGACTCTCGGAGGTGGCCGACGCCGATCTGCACCTCTCCGACCTGGTCACCCCGGTGTTGACGGTGCACGAGGACGCCCTCACCCACAACGAGGAGACCGTCTTCGCCTGGGCGCGGGAGCAGGGGGTGCTGCTCGCGCCGCACGGCAAGACCACCATGGCCCCCGCACTGTGGCAGCGGCTGCTCGACGCCGGTGCCTGGGGGATCTCGGTCGCCACGCCCTGGCAGGCCGAGGTGGCCATCGACGCCGGCGTCTCGACCGTGCTGATCGCCAACGCGGTCACGGACCCGGCCGCGGTGCGGCGGCTGGTAGAGCTGCTCGCCGCCGATGAAGGACTGCGCGTGCTGTGCTGGGCGGACTCGCTCGCAGGTGTCGCGATCCTCGCGAAGGAGATGCGCGACGCCGCGCGGCCGCTGGATGTGCTGGTCGAGCTCGGCGGGGCGCACGGTCGTACCGGGGCGCGCACCGTGGAGGAGGGAGTGCGGATCGCGCAGGCCCTCTCCGCCGCGCCCGGCCTGCGGCTCGCGGGTGTCACGGGATACGAAGGGCCGTTCGGTCCGGACCGCAGCGAGGCCTCCGTCGCCGCCGTCGATGCGTACCTGCGGACGCTCGTCGAACTGCACACGCGCCTGGACTATCCCGACGATGTGCGCCCGGTGCTCAGCGCCGGTGGCAGCTCCTTCCCCGATCGTGCCGCAGCGGTGCTCTCCGAGGCGGCAGCCGAGGCCGATGTCGTGCTGCGCTCCGGTGCCTTCCAGATCCACGACGACGGCTTCTACTCCCGGATGTCCCCGTTCGGCCCGCTCACCGGGACCGCGCCGCTCCGTTCGGCGATGCACGCCTGGTCACGAGTGGTGTCCCAGCCGGAGGACGGCCTCGCGCTGCTCGATGCGGGCCGACGCGACGTGCCGTTCGACCTCGACCTGCCTGCTCCGCAGAGCGTCGCGGGCGAGGTCACCGCGCTGAACGATCAGCACGCGTTCCTGCGTGTCGCGGACGATGCGACGGTCGCCGTCGGCGATGTCGTGCGGCTGGGACTCTCGCACCCCTGCACGGCCTTCGACAAGTGGCGGGTGGTCGCGGTGATCGACGACCCCGACGCCGCCGACCCCCGGGTGATCGGAGCGGTCGCGACATGCTTCTGAGCGCGCACAAGGCTGCGGCCGGGCTCGTACGGGTCTATCGCGGAGCCACCGTCATCGACGGCACGGGGGCGCCGCGGTACGTCGCCGACGTCGCCGTGGAGGGGGCGAGAGTCGTCGCGATCCTCCCCGACGGCGCGGAGGGGTCCGAGCTCGAACTCCCCGACGGCGCCGTGGAGATCGCGGCCTCCGGGCTCATGCTGGCCCCGGGTTTCATCGACATGCACGCGCACAGCGAACTCGCCGTGCTGAGCGGTGCGGCGCACGATGCGAAGATCCGCCAGGGCGTCACGACAGAGGTGCTCGGCCAGGACGGTCTCGGCTACGCACCCCTCGATGATGCCGCGGCCGCCGTCATTCCGGCGCAGATCGCCGGGTGGAACGGGATGCCTGCACAGGCACCGTGGCGGACGATGGACGATCTGCTCGCGGCGATCGACGCCGCGGCCGTCGCGAACGCTGCGGTCCTCGTCCCGCAGGGGAATCTGCGGATGATGGTCGTCGGTCATGAGAACCGTCCCGCGACGTCGACCGAGATCTCCGCGATGGCCGATCTGCTGGGAGAGGCACTGGATGCGGGAGCGTTCGGCATGTCGAGCGGCCTCACCTACACCCCGGGGATGTACGCCGACACGGCGGAGCTCGAAGCCCTGTGCCGCGTCGTCGCCGAACGCGGCGGATACTGGGCGCCGCACACGCGCAGCTACGGGGGCGCGGCGCTCGAGGCGTACCGGGAGGCGCTCGAGATCGGACGTCGGACCGGCTGCCCGGTGCATCTCACGCACGCCACCATGAACTTCGCCCCGAACCGGGGTCGCGCGCAGGAACTGCTGGCCCTGATCGATGAGGCGATCGCGGACGGCGTGGACGTGACGCTGGACACCTATCCCTACCTCCCCGGCGCCACCACGCTCTCCGCGCTGCTGCCGAGCCGGCTGGCAGCGGGCGGCGATCTGCTGGGGGCCATCGCAGCCCTCGACGCCGCAGGCAGGGAAGCCGTGCGCGTGGAGCTCGAGGAGATCGGCTGCGACGGCTTCCACGGCGAGAAGGCCGATTGGACGCAGATCCAGATCTCCGGCACGGCGAACCCCGCCCTCGCCGCTCTCGTCGGACGCACGATCGCCGAGATCTCGACCACGACCGGTCGCCGTGCCGTCGACGTGGTGCTCGACACGATCCTCGAGGACGCCGGTGCCACGGGCATCCTCATGCACATCGGCGATGAGGAGAACGTCCGCGCGATCATGCGCCACCCGCAGCACTCGGGTGGCAGCGACGGGATCCTGATCGGTGCCCGGCCGCATCCGCGTGGGCGCGGCACGTTCCCGCGGTACCTCGGGCACTACGTGCGTGAGCTCGGCATCCTCACCTGGGAGGAGGCCGTCCGTCACCTGGCCGGGACCCCGGCGAGGCGGCTGGGGCTGGATCGCGGCGACGCTCCTCGCGGAATCGTCAGACAGGGGGCGACCGCCGACCTGGTCCTGTTCGACCCGGAGACCGTCGCGGCGGGGGCGACGTTCGAGGCGCCTCTCGCCGCCCCGAGCGGCATCGTGGAGGTGCTGGTCGGCGGCGTGCCGGTGGTGTCGGACGGCGACGTGACCGGCCTCACCCCCGGGCGTGCGCTGCGGATGCCGCCGCCTGCGCACCGCGCGACGGTACCTCGTGTCGAGGCCGTCATCGATCCGGCCCTTCCCGCCTTCGTGTGGACGGCCCGGACGCCGATCCTCGCCACTGCCGATCTCGCCGCCTCCGTGGCGCGGCTGGGCGGCGGCGGGGGAGGAGGCGACACCGAGCTGCCGCCGATCCGTCTGTGCGTGGACGAGACCCTCGGTGCCGAGGCCGCAGCGGCGGGCCGTATCGCCGATGAAGCCTTCCGCGTGAGCGTGAGCGGCTCCGGCATCGAGGTCAGGGGGGCGAGTCCGGTCGGAGTGTTCCGGGGCGTCACCACGCTGCGACAGCTCAGGGACCCCGAGGCTTCGACGGCGGTGATCCCCACCGGCGTCTGGGAGGGGGCGCCCGCCTACAGCTGGCGCGGGACGATGCTCGACGTCGCCAGGCACTTCCGCACGGTCGACGACGTCCGCCGTCTGATCGATCTGCTCGCCGACCATCACCTCAACGTCCTGCATCTTCACCTCACCGACGATCAGGGCTGGCGCTTCGAGGTGCCGGGCTTCCCTCGGCTCACCGAGGTGGGCGCGCGCCGCGAGGCGACGCAGCTCGGGCACGGGCCGCTCGCGACGGTCGAGGTCGGCGTGCACGAGGGCTTCTACACGACCGCGCAGCTGCGCGAGCTCGTCGACTACGCGCGCGAGCGATTCGTGACCCTGGTACCCGAGGTCGAGCTTCCGGGGCACATCCAGGCGGGCCTGGCGGCCTACCCCGAACTCGGCAACGTCGACGTCGGGGAGCCGATCCTCTCCGCCTGGGAGCGCTTCGGGGTGAACCCCCGCACCCTCGCTCCGACGGATGCCGCGCTGGCGTTCGGGCGGGCGGCGATCGATGCCCTGTGCGACGTGTTCGACTCGGAGTGGATCGGGATCGGCGGCGACGAGGTGCCGGTGACCGAGTGGGCCCAGAGCCCCGCGGCCGCCGAGCGGATGCGACAGCTCGGGCTCGACACGCCGCACGACGTGCAGCCGTGGTTCACGGCGCACTTCGTCGCGCACGTCCGTGCCCGCGGTCGCGTCGCCCTCGCCTGGGACGAGGTCCTCGAGGGGGATGTCCCCGAGGGGGTGCGCATCCTCGCGTGGCGTGGTCCCGCCGCGATGCGCGAGGCGCTCCGTCGTGGCATCGAGGTCGTGGCGTGCCCCGATCTCGAGGTGTACCTCGACTACCCGCAGTCGGATTCGGAGGAGGAGCCGATCAGGGTCGGCCCGCCGCTGTCGATCGAGCGCGCCTACACGTTGCGCGTCGAGGACGGCGCGGTCGGGGGACAGGCGAACGTGTGGAGCGAGCATCTGCCGTCCAGGGATCGCGTCGATTTCGCGATGTTCCCGCGTCTGTCGGCGATCGCCGAGAGGCTCTGGGAGGGCGGGGACGCCGCGCCGTATGCCGACTTCGGACGGCGCCTGCCGACGCACCTGCGCCGGCTCGCCGCGGCAGGGGTGCGGTATCGTCCCCTTGACGGGCCGGAGCCCGGACAGCGCCGCCCCGGCGTGCCGGGGAAGCCACTCACGATCGAGGCTCGGGAGCAGATCGTCGCGGGGCTCGTGGAGCGTCTCATCGAGCGCTCGAAGACGGTCGTCGCCGACGACCCGAAGTAATGTAACGTTTCGGTAACCCTCCTCGCGCGTCCGCGAGCGGAGGTTGCGCAATTTTTGTTCGTAAGGTCTACTAACAAACATGTCCGTTTCGGATGAACAGCGTTCCGCATCGCCGTCAGAGTACGTCGGTGCGAATGCGCACGCCTTCGGCCCAGGGCGCCACCTGCGCTCGCGATCCAAGGTGCTGCCCGAGCACGCCCGCGGTCACAACCGCGCCCTGGTCCTGCAGACTCTGTACCACGCAGGGGCGATGAGTCGCGCCGACCTCTCCCGGGAGACGGGGCTCACCCGGGTCACCATCTCCGACCTGGTCGCCGAGTTCATCGCCGATGGGATCGTCATCGAGATGGGCGTGCGCGAGGCCGTCGGCCCGGGCAAGCCGCCCATCCTCATCGACATCGACCGGTTCGGTCACCAGATCGTCGGTCTCGACCTCTCCGGACCCGACGCCTTCACCGGCGCGGTGCTGAGCCTCGACGGCGACGTGCTCGAACGACGTGCGGTGCCGCGTCCGCAGTCGCCTGACGGCGAGGCGGCGTACGCAGCCCTCCGGGAGCTCGCGCAGACCCTGGTCGCCGCATCCACCCAACCGCTGCTCGGCGTGGGTATCGGCACCCCGGGTGTCGTGCGCCCTGACGGCCTCGTCCTCAGCTCTCCCAACCTCGGCTGGACGAACTTCCCGCTCGAGGCGAAGCTCGGCGTCGATCTCGACCTGCCAGTGCTCGCACGCAACGACGCCAACGCGGCGGTGCTCGCCGAGTACACCTTCGGCGATGCGAAAGCCGACTTCATGCTCATCAAGATCGGCAAGGGCGTCGGAGCCGGCCTCATCACCGGCAGCCAGCCGCTGCTGGGCAGCCGCTTCGCGGCGGGCGAGATCGGGCACGTGGTCGTCGGAACCGACGGCGGACCCCGCTGCGCGTGCGGAAAGGACGGCTGTCTCGAGGCGTGGCTCAGCGTCAGCCGCCTCGGTGCGGCGATCGCGGCGGAACCCGATGCGCGCGACGAGATCCTCCGCGATGCCGGAACGCGCATGGCGATCGCCATCGCTCCGATCGTCGCGGCCCTCGACCTCTCCGAGGTCGTGCTCTCCGGACCTGCCGATCTGCTCGACGGCATCCTGATCGATGCCGCGATCGAGACTCTGCACGCTCGCACCCTCGAGGGTGTTTTCGAAGACGTCGTGGTGCGCCTGACGCACCAGGAGGACATCGTCCTGCGGGGAGCCGCGGTCATGGTGCTCTCCGGGCAGCTGGGAGTGTCGTGACCGTCACCTCCACCCGCACCGGCACGACGGGCAGCGGCATCCGATGACGGCTGCAGACACGGCCGACCGCTCCGGTCGGCAGATTCGAGTGGGCCTGGACGTCGGCGGCACCAAGATCGACGCGGTGGCCGTCGACCCCTCCGGTCACATCCGCGGACGGCTGCGACGACCCACCGGATGGGGCGATGACGCCGTCGTCGAGAGCATCGTGATGGCCGTGACGGCGCTCGCCGACGAGAGCGGATTCCCCCTCGCCGACGTCGGCTCCGTCGGCATCGGCATCCCGGGGCTCGTCGACGCCGAGGCCGGGCGGGTGGATCACGCGGTCAACCTCGGTGTGGAGTCCCTGGACCTCGCCGAGAAGGCCGAACGCGCGCTCGGCGTGCCCTTCCGGGTGGAGAACGACGTGAAGGCCGCAGCCCTCGGCGCTGCGGTGCTGAGCGGGATCGCCGGCTCCATGGCGTATCTGAACCTCGGAACGGGCGTCGCCGCCGGCATCGTGATCGATGGGCGCATCTGGCGTGGCGCTCGGGGAACGGCCGGCGAGGTCGGTCATCTCTCCGTCGACCCGCACGGACGCCTGTGCGGTTGCGGACAACACGGATGCGTCGAGACCTTCTGCGGCGGCGGTGCTCTGGCCAAGGCCTGGGGACGCCCGGGTGCGCTGCCGATCAGGGACATCTTCGACGCGGCGGACGCCGGCGATCCGCTGGCGCTCTCGCTTCGCGACGACCTGTACCACGGAGCCGCAGCCGCCGTGCGCGTGCTCGTGCTCTCCGCCGACGTCGAGACGGTGGTCATCGGGGGAGGGCTCACGGCTCTCGGTGACCGGCTCGAGAACGGCATCCGCGCGGCGCTGCACGCCGGCGCCGAGGCGTCACCGTTCATGCGGTCGCTCCGCTTGGATGAGAGAATCGAACTGCTCCCGGCGGGGTCTCCCGCCGCCGCATTCGGCGCCGCACTGGTCGGCGCCTCCATCACCGAGAAGGAGATCGTTCCGCATGGCTGAGGTCGTCATCGTCGAGAATGCCGAGGCCGCCGGCGCTTTGGTCGCCACCGAGATCGTGGAGCTGATCGCCCGTCGTCCCGACGCGGTCCTCGGCCTCGCGACCGGGTCGACCCCGCTGCCGGTGTACCAGGCGCTCCGCTCCCAGCTCGCGGGTCGCGACGTCTCCCAGGTGCGCGGCTTCGCCCTCGACGAGTACGTCGGCATCGACCCCGCGCACCCGGAGAGCTACCGCTCCGTCATCACGCGTGAGGTCGTCGAGCCGCTCGGACTCGACCCGAAGCGCATCCATGTCCCCAACGGCGCGCAGGCGACGATCCAGCACGCCGGGGACGACTACGAAGCGGCCATCGACGCCGCAGGCGGTGTCGATCTGCAGATCCTCGGTATCGGCACGGACGGGCACATCGGCTTCAACGAGCCCGGATCGTCGTTCGCGTCGCGCACTCGCGTGAAGACGCTCACGGAGCAGACCCGCGAGGACAACGCTCGCTTCTTCGACTCGATCGACGACGTGCCCATGCACTGCATCACGCAGGGGCTCGGGACGATCCTGAAGGCGCGTCACCTGGTGCTGCTCGCCTTCGGCGAGGGGAAGGCCGCAGCCGTCGCCGGTGCGGTCGAGGGGCCGCTCACGGCGCTGCTGCCCGGTTCCGCGATCCAGCTGCACCCGCACGCGACGATCGTGGTCGACGAAGCCGCAGCTTCGCGCCTCGCGCTCGCGGACTACTACCGCTACACGTTCGCGAACAAGCCTTCCTGGCAGGGCATCTGACACCTGCCCGACGCCTGGCCCGCGCTCAGCCCGCCGACGCGGGCCAGGCGATCGGGAGCAGGTGCTCGACGCTCAGGGGCGCCAGCGGGAGTGTGGCGATGTCGTCCGGGGTGATCCAGCGCAGTTCGGCGAGCTCGGCTTGGACCGTGACCGCCCGGGGATCGACGGACGTCGCGAACGCTTCGGCGATGACGCGGTGACCCGGCTCGTTCGCGGCCGCGGACACGAAAGAGCCCAGCGGCTGGAGATCGGCCTCGTCGAGCTCCAGCCCCAGCTCTTCGTGGAGCTCGCGGATCAGCGTCTGCGCCGCGGACTCGCCGGCCTCGGGCTTGCCGCCCGGCTGCATGAACATGCTCGTGCCCTGCTTGCGGACCACGAGCACTCGTCCGGCCTCGTCGACGATCACGGCCGCGCTCACATGGATGTCAGGCATCGAGGCTGAACACCTTTCCGGGGTTGAGGATGCCGAGGGGATCGAACACGGCGGCGATCTGACGCTGAAGCTGCCATTGGTCATCGCCCAGCTCATCGACGAGCCATCGGCGTTTCAGGACGCCGATGCCGTGCTCGCCCGTCAGGGTGCCCCCGAGGCGGATCGCGGCGCGGAAGAGATCATCGGCCGCCGCCCAGACGTGCGGCGGGGTCTCCGGCCCGTCGAAGATGAAGTTCGGGTGCAGATTGCCGTCGCCAGCGTGGGCGACCGTCGGGATGGTGATGCCGTACTCGCGTTCGATGCGCGCGATCTCGTCGAACATCGCCGGCATGGCGCTGCGGGGCACCGACACGTCTTCGATCAGCGTCGTTCCCAGCGAGGCCATCGCCGCGTGCATAGACCGCCGGATGGCGAGGAGGCGCTCGCCCTCGACACGGTCGTGGGAGACGACCGTCTCGCCGTCGTGGGCGCGCAGGATCGCGGCGATCGTGTCCGCCTCTTCAGCGGCAGCCGGCCCATCGGTCTGGATGGTCAGCTGGGCCGTGCCCGCAGACGGGACAGGGAGGGCGAGCAGGGCGTGCACGGCCGCGAGGCTGGCGGCATCCATCAGCTCCATGATCGCCGGTTGCACGCCCGCCGCCGTCACGGCGGCGGAGGCCGCGGCGGCACTGCGCACTCCGGGGAAGGTCGCGGTGACGGTGCAGGTCTCGCCGGGCACGAGCCTGCGCAGCTTGAGGGTGGCTCCGACCACGACGCCCAGTGTGCCTTCCGAGCCGACGATCAAGGCGGTGAGGTCGAGGCCGGTCACGCCTTTGACGCTGCGGTGACCGAGGTGCAGCAGCCGGCCGTCGGCGAGGACGAGGTCGACGCCGAGCACCGCGTCGCGCACCACTCCGTACTTGGCGCACAGCAGACCGCCGGCGCCCGTGGCGATGTTGCCGCCGACGGTGGAGATGTCGCGGCTGGCGGGATCCGGAGCCCACCAGAGACCGTGCGTGGCGAGTTCGGCATTGAGGTCGGCGTTCAGGATGCCCGGTTCGACGACGGCGAGCAGGTCGTCCGGGCGGATCTCGCTGATCGCGGTCATCCGCCGCAGCGACAGCACGATCTCGCCCGCCCCGGCGTTCGCGGCTCCCGCGAGTCCGGTACCGGCGCCGCGAACCACGACCGGTGTGCGCGTGGCCGTCGCGATGCGCATGGTCTGCTGCACGTCTTCGACACGCTCGGCGTGGACGACGGCGAGAGGTCGCCCCGCAGCGGCGTGGCCGGAACGATCTGCTCTGGCATCCTCGAGCGATGCCTCATCGGTGTCGACGAGCGCGCCGAGGGACTCCTGCAGGAGTGACAGTACGCTCACGACAGTGCGCTCACGAGGGGGACCTCACGACAGCGCGCGTCGACCGCTGAGCACGCCGGCGACCACGGCGACGAGGGCGAATGCGGTGCCGATCAGTGCCTGTCCCATCGACCACCACGCGATCGTGACGCCGACGTAGATCAGCAGCTCGACGGCTGCGCGCAGGAAGGGGTGCACACGCAGCACCGGGCGCGGCGAGAGGAACAGCGCCCAGACCAGGATCACGACGACGGGCGCTCCGACACCGATGACGATGTTCCAGGGAAGATCCCAGCTCGCGAAGCCCCACAGAGCGAGAGAGGCCACGGCGACGACGAGGACGACGGCGCGGACGATGTCGAGAGCGGTGATGACCGGACGCTCGACGCCGGGAACAGGAGCGGGATCCGAGGGCATGGATCCAGTCTATTCGGCGACGGGGGAGTCCTCTGTCGGGACGGCGCCCGCCTCGACGGGCGCGGCGACATCGGCGACCTTGGTCGTGATCGGCTCCTGCTCCACGGGAGCGGGAATCACGGGCTCGGCCACGACGGGTGCGGCCACGACGGGTGCGACCTCGACGGGTGCGACCTCGACGGGTGCGACCTCTGCCGGTGCGACCTCTGCCGGAGCTTCGTCGACGGGTGCGACCTCTGCGGGAGCATCGGTCGTGATGACGACATCGTCGACAGGAGCGGAGCTGACCGGGTTCTCATCGACGGGAGTCTGGTCGCTCTCCGTCGGGTCCTCCTCGACCGGACCCTCTTCGATCGGGATCTCGATGCCGGGGCGGTTGGGCTGCAGCGCGAGGAGAGTGGTGTCCGCGAAGGGCGCATCGCCCGTGTCGAGGACGTACCGGAAGGTGACCTTCGTCGAAGCGGCGAAGTAGTACTGGAACAGGCCGGGGCGCAGGTCGATCTCACCCGCTCCGGAATCGTCGAGCACGATCGAGTCGCCACCGCCGTGGCTGCCGTCCAGAAGCGCTTCGACCGTCGCGCCCGGTGCGCCGGTGATCGGCACGCGGTAGTGCACGGTCAGCTCGTCGAAGACGATCGTCGCTGTGGTCCACGTCGGCGCTTCCGTGGGAACACCGGGGTCGACGGGCTCGACGGGCTTCTCGGGCTCGACCGGCTTCGTCGGTTCGACGGGGGCCGTGGGCGGGGTCGTGACGGGTGGCGGTGTGACGGCCGGTGCGGACGACGGATCCTGTCCTGGCGCCGCCTGATCGTCGGTCGGGGGCGCGGGCGCCTCCTCCGGCACGATGACGGGCGTTTCGATGATGACGGGCTCGTCGAGGCTCATCTTCTCGTCGGGACCGACGTCCGCCGAGATCGAGGACGGGTCTTCGTCCCCGGCGTTCGGGAGCGAGGTCGCGGGATCGGCTCCGGCGAGTCCGGGGATGATCGTGGAGGCGGCGACGACGCCAGCGACGACCAGTGCGGCCGAGCCCACGCCGACGAGTGCACCGATCCCGGTGAACACCCCGCCCGCCGCGCCGGCACCGGCGCCGGCGGAAGAGCCCGCCGTGCCGCCTGCCGAGCCGCCGGCGCCGGAACCCGAACCGCCCGAAGCGGCGAGGCCCGTCGCGGCGTGCGTGACACCGGGGTCGCCGGCGAAGACGGCACCGGGAATGCTCGACGGCATGGCCGCCAGAGCGACGATGGGCGTGCCCGCACCCTGCAGCGTGGCGAGGTAGCCTGCGGCGCCGGTGACGCCGAGCACGAGAGGCAGCAGCACCAGGGCGAGACGCTTGGAGACGTCTTTCGCCTCGGCGGCGACGATCATGCATCGGGCGCACTCGTCGAGGTGGAGCTCGAGTCGCTTGTGATCGCGGGTGCTGAGGTTGCCGCGAGAATAGGCGCCGAGGTGCTCGATGGTCCACTGGCATTCGGAGCCGTCTTCGGCGCTGCGCAGATGCGCCTGGATCCAGGCTTCACGAAGGCCTTCACGCGCACGGAACGCCAACTGCGACACGGCGCCGGCCTTCATCCCGAGGAGGGGCCCGACCTCCTGCGGCTTCATCTGCTCGATCTCGGTGTACCAGAGCACCTCCTGCCAGCGGCTGGGGAGACTGCGGAAGGCCTGCGCGGTGAGGCTGCGATCGAGCGCCTCGCTCGCCGCCTGGTCGGTGGTGTCGGGGTCGGCGACGGTGTCGAGTTCATCGATCGCGGTCTCGCGACGAGCACGTCCCCACCCTGCCGCCGTGTTGCGGATGCTCGTGAAGAGGTAGGCGCGGAAGGAGCCGTTGGGGCCGCCGCCCTTGATGATCGCCTGATAGATGCGCGTGTAGGACTCCTGCACGAGGTCATCGGGATCGATGGAGGAGGTGACCGAGCGCGCCACGGAGAGCCCCGACGGGTAATGCCGTCTCCAGAGTTCACCGAACGCCTCCGTGTCTCCCGAACGGGTGCGGAGGATCAGGTCGGCGTCGCCGATCGTTTCGTCGTGAGTCGTGTTCTCTTCGTGCACAATCATCCATCTGTCGCCGGGCGCGGGTGCGCCTCTACGGGAAGAGACGCATGAGAGCGCCTCTCATCACGCGACTTCTCCATTCTCTCGCGAATCTCCCAGGGAAGCCACCCTCTCCGCGAACTCCAAGCCGATGCCCGGGTTCGCGCGAGGGTGCCTCCGGCGGTGTCTGCGGACGGTATCCGAAACTCCTTCGAAGATTTTCGAGAAGTCGCGTAATGAATCGGGAGGGGCGTCGTCTCATCCCATAGAGACAGCCGTGAGGATCCCACCGGGGGGCGGGATCCAGGCACTGGTGCGGGGGGTATTCGCGCCGGTCGGGCGGGTCGGGAGCCTCGGGGGAGGAGAGCCCGGCCGCCCGTCTCACGAGGGGGAACNGCGGGATCCAGGCACTGGTGCGGGGGGTATTCGCGCCGGTCGGGCGGGTCGGGAGCCTCGGGGGAGGAGAGCCCGGCCGCCCGTCTCACGAGGGGGAATGAGGCCGCCGATCTGGGGAACGGCGGCCTCCCACACGTTTCGATCCGAGGATCGGGATGACTTCTCGAAAGATTTTCGAGAAGTCGCGTAATGAATCGGGATGAGCATCGTCTCATCCCATAGAGACAGCCGTGAGGATCCCACCGGGGGGCGGGATCCAGGCACTGGTGCGGGGGGTATTCGCGCCGGTCGGGCGGGTCGGGAGCCTCGGGGGAGGAGAGCCCGGCCGCCCGTCTCACGAGGGGGAANGCGGGATCCAGGCACTGGTGCGGGGGGTATTCGCGCCGGTCGGGCGGGTCGGGAGCCTCGGGGGAGGAGAGCCCGGCCGCCCGTCTCACGAGGGGGAACGAGGCCGCCGATCTGGGGAACGGCGGCCTCCCGCCCCATCACACACGTATGACCGGAGAGCGCAGAGCTGCGCGTCGCGCGCGGCGCCGTCTCAGACGAGCAGCCGTGGTCCTGACCACACGCGCGCGACGCGCAGATCCGCATCCAGAAGCACGGCATCGCCGAGCATTCCGGTGGTCAGGCTGCCGAGGGATGCATCGCGTCCGATCGCACGCGCCGGTGTCTGCGTGAGTGCGCGAACGGCTTCGGGAAGCGCCGCTCCCGCCTGCACGGCACGCTGCAGGGCCACGTCCTGCGTGAGCGTGGAGCCGGCGATCGACCCGGTGTCATCGGCCCTGGCCACGCCGTTCTCGACCGTGACGCTCACGGCCCCGAGGTCGTAGTGGCCGTCGGCGCTGCCCGCAGCCGCCATCGCATCGGTGATCAGTGCCACACGTGCGGGTGCGGAGTCGAACACGAGCTTGACGACGTGCGGATCGAGGTGCACGTTGTCGGCGATGGCCTCGAGCACCACCCGGTGATCGGCTGCCGCTGCCAGCACCGGTCCAGGAGCACGGTGATGGATGCCCGGCATCGCATTGAACGCGTGGGTGAGGATGGAGGCCCCTGCCTCGAAGGCGGAGACGGCCATCGTGGCGTCCGCATCCGTGTGGCCGACGGCGGCGGCCGAGCCCGCGGCCACGATCTGCCTGATCGCGTCGAGCCCGCCGGGCAGCTCCGGCGCGATCGTGATCTGGCGGACGGTGCCGCGTCCGGCATCGAGCAGGAGGGCGACATCCGCCTCCGTCGGGTGACGCAGCAGCGACGGTTCGTGCGCGCCGTGGTGCCCGGGGTCGAGGAACGGGCCCTCGAGGTGCGAGCCCAGGATGTCCGCATCCGTCTCGGTGAGATCGGCGATGAGCGCGACGCTGCGGGCGAGGGACTCCAGGGGCGCCGTCACGAGCGAGATGACCGCGCGGGTGGTGCCGTGCGCACGATGCATCTCGCGCCCGGTGCGGATCGCCTCCACGCCGTCGTCGAATGCGGCGCCGGCGCCGCCGTGGCCGTGGATGTCGACGAATCCGGGAGTGAGCAGGGCGCCGGGACCGGCGAGGGCCACCGCATCGACGACCTCATCCGCCGCGGTCCACTCCGATCCCGTCCCGCGGCCGGTGAGGACGCCGTCCTCGATGCGGACCCAGCCGTCCTCGACGATGTCGCCGCCGTCGACGATCCGTGCGGAGTGGATGACCAGCGAACCGGTCGCGGAGGAGTGGGTGATCAACGTGCGCTCCAGGGGATCTCGTCTGCGGGATGGAAGTCGATCCCCTCAGCTTTCCACAGCGGAGCGAGGGCGCCGACGCGCACGCGGAAGGACTCCCATACGCGTTCGGGCGCTTCTCTCGGCGACCAGGCGACCTCGGCCTGAGCCGCCGCACGGGGGAACACCAGCTGTTCGACCTCGCCGAGCGTGCGGGTGGTCTCGGACCAGAGCGGGGCCTCGACGCCGAGGATCGCGGCGTCCGGCACGTCGAGGACGGCAGTCGGTTCCCATTCGTAGGCGGAGCGGACGTCGATGATCCCCGCCCAGGTGAGTCCGAGGGGGAAGTCCTCCGTGTACTTCATGTCGAGGTAGGTGACGTCCGCCGCCGACATGATGAGGGCGCCTCCGCGCTCGACGAAGTGCGCGGCCTCCTCGGCATGCGTGCCCTCGGGGGTGGTCTTGCCCCAGTACTGTCCGACGGTTCCCTCGGCGATGTTCGTCGCGGATCCCATCTCATGCCAGGCCATCGGGATCTTGCCCGCTTCCACGACGATCGCGGTCGCGCGCTCGGCGAAGAGGTCGAAGTCGGCCTGGGGCGTGCCGAGGGATTCGTCGCCGCCGATGTGGATGTACGCACCCGGGGTCATCTCGGCCAGCTCATGGACGACATCGCGCACGAAGTCGTAGGTGCGCTCCTCATGGATGCGGACGCTGGAGTGGCCGACGCCCCAGCCCAGGTACGTCTCGCCGGCGACGGGCAGCGGCTGGCCGAGCCGCGCGGAATCCGCGATGAGGTTGTCGTTCAGCACCGGCGCCTCGACGAGCTCGGGGTAGGCCACACCGATCGCGTGGGTGTGACCGGGCAGGTCGATCTCGGGGATCACGATCATGTGACGCGAAGCGGCGTACGCCACGATCTCCCGGTAGTCGGCCTTGGTGTAGAAACCGCCGGGGTCGCCGCCCACCGATGTCGCGGAGGCCCGTTCCGTCAGCAGCGGCCAGGCATCGATGTGCACGCGCCACCCCTGGTCGTCGCTCAGGTGCAGGTGCAGATGGTTGAACTTGAGGGCGCTCGTGCTGTCGATGAACTTCTTCACGTCGCCGACGCCGAAGAAGTGCCGGGCCACGTCGAGCATGACGCCCCGTCGCGGGAAGCGCGGCGAGTCCGCGACATCGGCGCCGAGCAGTGCCCAGCCGGAGTCGTCCTGTCGCAGCAGCTGCAGCAGCGTCTGCACGCCGTAGAAGAGCCCTGCCTCGTCGGCGCCGACGATGATCGCACGCTCGCCGATCTCGAGCGTGTATCCCTCCGGCGCCGAGGAGCCGTGGTCGATCAGCAGCTCGATCTCGCCGGAGGTCCCGTCGGAGGTGGAGAGGCGGATGCCGGTGCGGCGCTCGACCGCGTCGATCAGCTGGGCGGCAGCGGGGGAGGAGCCGTGCACACGCGTCGTCGCGGTGATCGGCATCCGTCCCTCTCGCGCGGTGGCGGACACAGGCGCTGGCACGAGCGGAAGAGGATGAGGAAGGACCATGAACAAAACCTACCCGTCGGCATCGCTCAGGGGAATGGCGGAAGTCGAATCGATTCTGCGACGATCGTGGACACGCCGGCGTGCGGGGGCGTCGCATCGGCTATGCTCGTAGACGTCGCGACTGGCGTCTGGGTGGACTACCACCGGGGAGCGACTGACCACGGAATTCGACCGCGCGCCTGGGCCGATAGGAACACCCCTTTCGAATCCGTTGTCAAAGGAGCACGTCATGACCGACCGTTACTTCAACGCCCCGCTTTCCGAAGTCGACCCCGAGATCGCCGAGGTCCTGGATCGCGAGTTGACGCGCCAGCAGACCTTCCTCGAGATGATCGCCTCGGAGAACTTCGTGCCCGTCTCGATCCTGCAGTCGCAGGGCTCGGTGCTCACGAACAAGTACGCCGAGGGCTACCCCGGACGCCGGTACTACGGCGGCTGCGAAGAGGTCGACGTCGCGGAGTCCCTCGCGATCGAGCGGGCGAAGAGTCTCTTCGGCGCTGAGTTCGCGAACGTGCAGCCGCACTCCGGTGCGTCGGCGAACGCGGCGGTCCTGCATGCGATCGCGCGCCCCGGCGACACCCTGCTCGGCCTGTCGCTGGACCAGGGCGGCCACCTGACGCACGGCATGAAGATCAACTTCTCCGGTCGCCTGTACGACATCGTCGCCTACGGCGTCGACCCCGAGACCTCGACGATCGATATGGCCGAGGTGCGCCGTCTCGCGATCGAGCACAAGCCGAAGGTCATCATCGCCGGCTGGTCGGCTTACCCCCGCACGATGGACTTCGCGGCCTTCCGCGCGATCGCCGACGAGGTCGGTGCGCTGCTCTGGGTCGACATGGCGCACTTCGCCGGTCTGGTCGCCGCTGGTCTGCACCCGAACCCGGTGCCGCATGCCCACGTCGTCTCCTCGACCGTGCACAAGACGATCGGTGGTCCGCGCTCGGGCTTCATCCTCACCAACGACGCAGATCTCGCCAAGAAGATCAACACCGCGGTGTTCCCCGGTCAGCAGGGCGGCCCGCTCATGCACGTGATCGCCGCGAAGGCGACGGCGTTCAAGCTCGCAGCCACCCCCGAGTTCAAGGAGCGCCAGGAGCGCGTGCTGCGTGGCGCGAAGCTCATCGCGGAGCGCCTGTCGCAGCAGGATGTGAAGGACGCCGGCATCGCGGTGCGCTCCGGCGGCACCGACGTGCACCTGGTGCTGGTCGACCTGCGCGACGCCGAGATCGACGGCAAGCAGGCCGAAGACCTGCTGCACGACATCCACATCACGGTGAACCGCAACGCCGTCCCGAACGACCCGCGCCCGCCGATGGTCACCTCCGGTCTGCGCATCGGCACCCCGGCGCTCGCGACCCGCGGCTTCGGCGACACCGAGTTCACCGAGGTCGCCGACATCATCGCGCTCGCGCTGCTTCCCGGCGCTGACGTCGAGTCGCTGCGCGCTCGCGTCGACGCCCTCGCCGCCGCGTTCCCGCTCTACCCCGACCTGCAGCAGTGACCGCGAAGATCCTCGACGGGAAGGCGGCGTCCGCCGCGATCCGCGCCGAGCTGACCGAACGCGTGGCCGCACTCAAGGCGCGAGGGATCACGCCGGGCATCGCGACCGTGCTCGTGGGCGCCGACCCGGCCTCGCAGCTCTACGTGGGCATGAAGCACCGGCAGTCCGAGGCGATCGGGATGAACTCGATCCAACGCGAGCTGCCCGCCGACGCCACGCAGGCCGACGTCGAAGCTCTGATCGACGAACTCAACGCCGACCCCGCGTGCCACGGGTACATCGTGCAGCTGCCGCTGCCGAAGCACCTCGACACCGATGCGATCCTGGAGCGGATCGACCCGGCGAAGGATGCCGATGGTCTGCACCCGACCAACCTCGGGCGTCTGGTGCTCAACGTCAACGGACCCATCCACACCCCGCTGCCGTGCACACCGCGAGGGGTGATCGAGCTGCTGCTGCGCAACGACTACGACCTCAAGGGGAAGCATGTCGTCGTGGTCGGCCGCGGGGTGACGATCGGCCGCTCGATCGGGCTGCTGCTCACGCGACGCGAACTGAACGCCACGGTCACGCTCACGCACACCGGAACCGTCGACATGCCGCGCTACCTGCGAGAGGCTGATGTGATCGTCGCCGCGGCCGGGGTGAAGCATCTGATCCGCGCCGAAGACGTCAAGCCCGGTGCCGCCGTGCTCGACGTCGGCGTGACGCGAGAGACCGACCCCGAGACCGGGAAGAGCCTGGTGTTCGGCGACGTCGCCCCCGACGTCGCCGACGTCGCCGGGTACATCTCCCCGAACCCGGGAGGCGTGGGCCCGATGACGGTCGCGCTGCTCATGACGAACGTCGTGGAAGCGGCCGAGCGGATCGCCTGACGCCAGCGCGCGCGCACCGCATGCGAAAGGCGCCCGTCCTCCTCGGAGGATGGGCGCCTTTCCACGTTCGCAGCCGGTCTGTCGCGCGCCCGGTTCAGCCGGGTTCGGGTCGGCTCTTCGCACTCAGCCCAGTTCGTCGAGCATGCGCCGCTGCTCGGGTGTGAGACCGTCGTCGAGCTCATCGCGCGCGGCGCGTGTCTCGGGGGACTCCGCCGCGGCGGCGGTCGGAGACGCCGTCTTCGTCTCGCCACCCTTCACCCGCGCCTGCACCGAGTCGTAGATCTCTCCCGCCTTGGCGCGGAGCCGGTCGTCGATCTGGTCGTAGATCATCCATCCGAACAGCAGCGCGAGCGGCGGCAGCACGAACGCCCAGAAGCCGGAGGCGCGCACACCGCTCAGCCACACCGTGAGTACCCAGACGATCAGCTCGACCAGATACACCAGCACGTACTGCACGACCTTCTCGCCGGTCTTGGTGCGCTCGGCGGCCGACTTCGCCGCCGACCTGCGGAAGGCTCCGGCGAGCAGGGGCTTCACGAACAGGGCGGCGAGGGTCAGGATGACGGATGCCCACAGGGCGTTGAACCCGACCGAGACGCCCGGCAGCAGCAGGCCGATCACCAGCAGTGCGGCGACATTGAACACGTAGAGCGCGGCGAACCGGACGATTCCGTTCTTCATGCGACCAGAATCCCACATCCTCCCGCGGAGGATCAGCCCTGCGCGTGCAGCGTGCTCTCGATCCCGCTGATGCGTGCCTGCTCGTCGAAGCGGAAGGTCGCGGTGCCCGTGGCATCGGAGACATCGGCGCCGGAGAACGCCTCGTCGGTCCAGGCGAGGGTCCAACCCGCGAGTCGGGCGAGGTCCCAGACGGAAGTGCGCGCATCGGGGAGGCTGATGCCCGAGAGGACACGGGGCAGCGCCATGACCGCATCCGCCACGGTGAGCGGTGCCAGCGGAGCATCGAGCACGAACACCGCACGGGTTCCGTTGCCGACCGGGGCGGAGTAGTAGGGGGAGCGTCCGGTGAGCTCGACCGCAACGGCACCGACCGTGTGCGCGGCCTGCGCGATCCAGTCGTCGTCGCCCGAGACCTCGGCGGGGAACGGCACCTCGGGAGCAGTCAGCTCGGCGATCCCGTGCTCGTTGCCGTAGGCCTGCAGCTGCGCTGCGACGCCCTGTGCATCACCGCTCGGGTGCGCCCAGGCCCACAGGAGCGAGCGGGGTCCGGGGGCGATCGTCGCGATCAGGTGCGCGCGCGCCACGAGCTGTCGCGACGGGTCGGCGTCGGCGGTGAAGGTGAGGGTGCCCGCGGCCAGGTCCGCGTCCCAGCGGTGCTCGCCGAGGGCGTCGGCGGCTGCGGAGAGAGCGTCCTGACGGAGCGCGACGAAGAGGGCGGCACGGTCGGCGAGGGGCTGGAGCGCGGCGAAGGTCATGCCGACAGTCTCGCGGTCGATGCTATGAATCCGCTAGTTCAGGCGTTGCCGGCTCCAGGCCGCAGGCACACGACCCCGCGGATCAGTAGCTGGCGCGGGAGCCGCCGTCTGCCGAGGTGAAGCGCGCGGCGAGAGCCTCGGAGGCGCGGGCGAGCAGCGCCACATCCGCTCCGACCGCCACGAAGTCGGCCCCCGCGGCGAGGTAGGCATCGGCGGCTGCCGGGTCGAACGCGTTCACGCCCACGGCCTTGCCAGCGGCCTTGACCGCGGCGAAGACCCTCTCGACCGCGGCCGTGACATCGGGGTGGGTCTGCTGACCCAGCAGGCCCATCGACGCGGACAGATCGGAGGGGCCGACGAACACCGCGTCGACGCCGTCGACCGCGGCGATGTCGGCTGCGGCCTCGACGCCCGCTGCCGTCTCGATCTGCACCGTGAGGGAGACGTGCTGCGCGGACTCCTGCAGGTACCGATCGACACGGTTCCAGCGCGCGCTGCGGGCCAGAGCACTGCCCACGCCGCGCACGCCCTCCGGCGGGTACCGCGTCGCGGACACCGCGGCGCGGGCCTCGTCGGCCGACGACACCATCGGCACGATCAGGTTCTGCGCCCCGAGGTCGAGGACCTGCTTGATCGCGACGGTGTCGTTCGACGGCACCCGCACGAGCGGGGCGATCGGGTACGCGGCGACCGCCTGCAGCTGCACGAGCACGGAATCGAGCGTGTTCGCCGAGTGCTCCATGTCGATCAGCAGCCAGTCCAGTCCCGACCCCGCGGCGACCTCGGCGAGCAGCGGGCTGCCGGAGCAGACCCACATGCCCACGAACGCTCGATCGGAGGCCGCGAGCTGCTCACGGAACGCGGGGTCTAGACGAAGCGGCATGCGATTGTTCCCATCGGTCCGTAATCGCACAGCACCTCGTCGCCGCGCGACACCCACATCGGGCGTGTGAACGATCCTGCCAGGATGATCTCCCCGGCCTCGAGACGCGCGCCGTGCTGATGGAACTTGTTCGCGAGCCACGCGACCCCGGTCGCCGGGTGGCCGAGCACTCCGGCGGCGACGCCGGTCTCCTCGATCTCGCCGTTGCGGGAGAGCACGCCGGGAACCCAGCGCAGATCGATCTCGTCGGGGCGCCCGTGCACCGTGCCGAGCACCATCGCTCCGTACGCGGCGTTGTCGCTGATCGTGTCGACGATCGTGCGGCCCTCCAGCTCGAGGTGCGAGTTCAGCACCTCGAGCGCCGGCACGGCGTAGTCGATCGCCGCCAGGGCATCCTCGAGGGTGCAGTCCGGGCCCTCCAGCGGGGTCTTCAGCACGAAGGCGAGTTCGACCTCGATGCGCACGTTCGAGAAGTGATCGACCGGGATCTCGGCGCCGGACTCGTACACGGTGTCGTCGAACATCACGCCGTAGTCCGGCTCGGTGATGCCCGTGGCCTGCTGCATCGCCTTGGACGTCAGCCCGATCTTGCGGCCGACGAGTCGGCGACCCGCGGCGATCTGGGAGTCCCTCCAGACACCCTGGATCGCGTAGGAGTCCTCGACCGTGGCCTCCGGGTACCGCGCCGTGATGCGCGGGATCACCGCGTGCGTGCGGTCGGCCTCCGCGAGCTCCGCCGCGATCTGCGTGATCGTGTCTGCTGACAGCATCCGTGCCTCCTAGAGCTGGTGGCCCAGCTTGTACTCGCCCTGCTTGTACTCGGGCATGTCCTTGTCGTCGTCCGCTCGCGTGTACGAGAAGCCGTCGGCGCCGATGGTCACCGCCATCTCGCTGGAGTCGGTGCGGGCGACCACCGGCTGCGGGTTGCCGTCGAGGTCGAGCACCAGCGACGCATCCGTGTACCAGGACGGGACGACGGGGTTCCCCCACCAGTCGCGGCGCTGGTTGTCGTGCACATCCCAGGTGATGACCGGGTTGTCGGGGTCGCCGGTGTAGTAGTCCTGCGTGTACACCTCGACGCGGTGCCCGTCGGGGTCGCGCAGGTAGAGGTAGAACGCGTTCGAGACGCCGTGACGGCCGGGACCGCGCTCGATCGAGTCGGAGCGGCGCAGGGCTCCGAGCTTGTCGCAGATGGCGAGGATGTTGTGCTTCTCATGCGTGGCGAAGCACACGTGGTGCATGCGGGGGCCGTCGCCGCCGGTCATGGCGGTGTCGTGCACGGTGGGCTTGCGGCGCATCCAGGCGGCGTAGACCGTGCCCTCCTCGTCCTGGATATCCTCCGTGACGCGGAAGCCGAGGTCCTGCATGAACCCCACGGCACGCGGTACGTCGGGGGTGACCTGGTTGAAGTGGTCCAGGCGCACCAGCTCGCCGGGGATGTGCAGGTCGTAGCGCCACGACATCCGCTCGACGTGCTCGGTGGCGTAGAAGAACTCGTACGGGAAGCCGAGCGGGTCGACCACGCGCACCGAGTCGCCGATGCCCTTGACGAAACCGTTCTCGTTGCGGCGTACGTCGCAGCCGAGCTCCGTGTAGAACTCGACAGCGCGGTCGAGGTCTTCGGGCGTGCGGACCCGGTACGAGAAGGCGGCCACGGCGGCGATCGGGCCCTTGCGCAGCACCAGGTTGTGGTGGATGAACTCCTCGGTCGAACGCAGGTAGATCGCCTCGTCGTCCTCCGCGGTGACGTAGAGCCCCAGGACGTCGACGTAGAACTGGCGGGAGGCGGCGAGGTCGGTGACCACGAGCTCCATGTACGCGCAGCGGAGGATGTCCGGCGGCGAGCTCTGCGGCGTCGCGATCGGGTTGTCCGAGCGGATCGGCGCCTCCTGGGAGACGTAGAAGCCCGAGGAGGTCAGGGTCATGTCGTCGCGGTGTGTCATGTCAGCGTCCTTGCGTGAGGGTTCCGGTCGCACTTTCTGTCGCATCCGCGTCGGCGGGGCGGCACAAAGTGCGACCGGAACGAGACAGTGGGGTCAGTTCTTGCCGAAGGTCGGGTTGTGGGAGTGGGCCGCGAGCGTGATGTGCACGCTCTGCTGGTCGGTGTAGAAGTCGATCGAGCGGTAGCCGCCCTCGTGACCGAGGCCCGAGGCCTTCACGCCGCCGAACGGGGTGCGCAGGTCCCGCACGTTGTTGCTGTTCAGCCACACCATGCCGGCCTCGACCGACTGCGCGAAGTTGTGCGCGCGCTTGAGGTCGTTCGTCCAGATGTAGGCGGCGAGCCCGTACTTGGTGTTGTTCGCGAGCGACAGCGCCTCCTCGTCGGAGTCGAAGGGCGTGATCGCCACGACGGGGCCGAAGATCTCTTCCTGGAAGATACGGGCGTCGGGGGAGACGTCGGCGAACACGGTCGGTGCGACGAAGTTGCCCTCCTCGAAGCCCTCGGGGCGACCGCCACCGGCGACCAGGCGGCCCTCGGTCTTGCCGATCTCGACGTAGCTCATGACCTTGTCGTAGTGCTCGGGGTGCACGAGCGCGCCGACCTCGGTGGCGGGGTCGTGGGGGTAGCCGACCTTGACCCGCTTCGCCTGCGCGGCGTAGCGCTCGACGAACTCCTCGTAGATCGAGCGCTCGACCAGGATGCGGGAGCCGGCGGTGCAGCGCTCGCCGTTGAGGGAGAAGACGCCGAAGATCGTGGCGTCGACCGCGGCCTCGAGGTCGGCGTCGGCGAAGACCACGGCGGGCGACTTGCCACCGAGCTCCATCGACAGGCCCTTGAGGAACGGGGCGGCATTGCCGAAGATGATCTGTCCGGTGCGGCTCTCGCCCGTGAACGAGATGAGCGGCACATCGGGGTGCTTCACGAGCGCGTCGCCCGCGTCTTCGCCGAGACCGTTCACGAGGTTGAAGACGCCCTTGGGCAGCCCCGCCTCCTCGAAGATGCCGGCCCACAGGGATGCCGACAGCGGCGTGAACTCGGCCGGCTTGAGCACGACCGTGTTGCCGGTCGCGAGTGCGGGCCCGAGCTTCCACGACTCGAGCATGAACGGCGTGTTCCACGGCGTGATGAGGCCGGCGACACCGATCGGCTTGCGGTTGACGTAGTTCATCTGCTTGCCCGGCACCTTGAAGGCGTCGTCGGACTGCGCGACGATCAGGTCGGCGAAGAACCGGAAGTTCTCGGCGGCGCGGCGGGCCTGTCCCAGCGCCTGCGTGATCGGCAGGCCGGAGTCGTACGACTCGAGCTCGGCCAGGCGTGCATCGCGGGACTCGACGATGTCGGCGATCCGGTGCAGCACGCGCGAGCGCTCGCGGGGGAGCATCCGCGGCCAGGGGCCCTCGTTGAACGCGCGCGTGGCTGCCGCGACGGCGAGTTCGATGTCGGCCTTCTTGCCGGCGGCGGCGGTCGTGTAGGTCTGGTTGGTGACCGGATCCAGCACGTCGAACGTGTCGCCGTCGACGGAATCGACGAACGCGCCGTCGATGTAGTGCTGGATGTGGTCGGGGAGGTCGGCGGGGATGCGCGAATCGGTCATGAGATTTCTCCGGTCGTCTGGGCGGAACGGGTGTGCAGTGCGTCGAGGAACGCGTCCATCGTGCGCCAGCGGTGGTTGCGGGCGGCGAGTTCGATCTCGAGCGGGTCGGCGCCCGCGCGGATGAGGTCGAGGATCTCGGTGTGCTCCTCGACCGAGTGCTGGGCGCGTCCGGGGATCGACGCGAAGGTCGTGTCGCGGATGGCGGAGAGCCGCGACCAGCCGCGGTGCACGAGGTCGAGCAGGTGAGGGTTGGGGCACGGCTCGAACAGCACCGAGTGGAACTGGCGGTTGAGCTCGGTGAAGGCATGGGCGTCGAGATGATCGAGCATCTGCGCCATCCGCTCGTTGATGCGGGCGGCCTCCTCGAGAGCGTCCTCGTCGAGCAGGGGAGCCGAGAGCGCGGTGGCGCAACCCTCTACCAGGCCGAGCGTCTGCATGGTGTGCGCGTACTCGCTCTCGTCGACGAGGGTCACCCGCGCTCCGACGTTGCGCTCGAACGTCACGAGTCCCTCGGCTTCGAGGCGGCGGATCGCCTCGCGCACCGGGACGACGCTCATCTTCAGGTCCTCGGCGATGGAACCCAGCACCAGCCGGTAGCCGGGGCTGAACATGTGCCCCGTGATCCGCGAGCGGAGCCACTCGTACGCGACCTCGGACTTGCTGGCCGTCGTCGTGGTCATCGCGTGCTCCGGTGGGCCGTGGCCTCCTCGTAGCGGGCGCGCCACTCGGCGTTCAGGGGGAACAGGCCGTCGACGGGGTGACCTGCGGCGACCTGCTCGGCGATCCAGGCGTCTTCGACCTCCTGCGCGACGGCGCTGGCGGCGACCTCGGCGGCCAGGGCCGGCGGGATCACGATCACCCCGTCGCTGTCGCCGACGATGATGTCTCCGGGCTGCACGGTCGCGCCGCCGCAGGAGATCGTGACATCCACGTCCCACGGCACGTGCTTGCGGCCGAGCACGGAGGGGTGCGCACCCTGCGAGAACACGGGGAGTCCGATCTCGGCGACCGCGTCGAAGTCGCGGACGCCGCCGTCGGTGACGACCCCGGCGGCGCCGCGGACCTTCGCGCGCAGGGCGAGGATGTCGCCGAGGGTGCCGGTCGTGGCATCGCCTCGGGCCTCGATGACGATGATCTCGCCGTCTTCCACGGCATCGAACGCGCGCTTCTGCGCGTTGTAGCCGCCGCCGTGCGCGGCGAAGAGGTCTTCGCGGAAGGGCACGAAGCGCAGCGTCTTGGCGGTGCCGACGATCTTGCTGCCGGTGATGTTCGCCGACACCCCGTCGATGAAGCAGGAGTGGTGTCCGCGCTTGCGGAGCTGGGCCGAGAGACCGGCCGTCGGGGCGGCGAGGAGCTGGGCGCGCAGTTCGGGGGAGAGGGCAGGAGCCTTCTCGACGGGAGGCAGGCCCGCCTCTTCGCGAGAGCCCCAGGCCTCGGTGCGCTGCAGGTCGTCGACGGCGGGGAGCGATCCGATCTCGCCGTCGAAAGGGGTCTCGCCCTGCGTCACGGTGGTGACGAGGCGTCCGGACGTGGGGGCGCCGGGGGCATCCGGGGCGTCCACCTCGATCTCGACGACGTCGCCGGGGACGATGACCGATGAGCCCGCGGGGGTTCCGGTGAGGATCACGTCACCCGGTTCGAGGGTGAAGTGCTGGGAGAGGTCGGCGACGAGCTGCGCGAGCGGGAAGATGAGCCCGGCGGTGGTGTCGTCCTGGCGGAGCTCGCCGTTCACCCAGGCGCGCACCCGGAGGGCCGCAGGGTCGACGGTGCGGGCATCGATCAGGTCGGGACCGAGCGGCGTGTAGCCGTCGCCGCCCTTGGAGCGGACGTTGGAGCCCTTGTCGTTCGCGCGCAGGTCGTACAGTCCGAGGTCGTTCGAGGCGGTGACCCACCCCACGTGCGCCCAGGCCTCGTCGAGCGAGACGCGGCGCGCGGCCGTGCCGATCACGAGGGCGATCTCCCCTTCGAAGGCGAGCAGCTCCGTGCCGGCCGGTCGCTCGACCGTGCCTCCGGAGGCGCCGACGGAACTGGCCGGCTTGAAGAAGTACGAGGGCGAGGCGGGCCGTCTGCCGCGCTGATCGGCGCGTGAGGCATAGCTCAGATGGATCGCGATGATCTTGCCGGGGCGGTCGATTGTGTCCGTCACGGGGCGCCTCCTCGCGCTCGTCTGCGTTGTCGTGCGGGACGCCTTGTGCGTCGTATTCGAAATCATATATCATCGGTTCACCCCTCGGCAAGCACTTCGGATCCATTCCGCTGCACGCCGTGACAATGCGGTCACAACCAAAGGAGACACCCCATGAGCGGGCAGTCACAGGCTGGGTTCACGCCCACCGGAACCATCGCGACGGCGGCCGATCGACGCCGCGTCGTGTTCGCCACCGTCGTCGGCACCACGGTCGAGTGGTACGACTTCTTCATCTACGCCACGGCCGTCGGCCTCGTCTTCGGACAACTCTTCTTCGCCCCGCTCGGCGAGAACAGCGCCCTGATCGGCTTCGCCACGGTCGGCGTCAGCTTCCTGTTCCGCCCCCTCGGCGCGTTCCTCGCCGGGCACTACGGCGACAAGCTCGGGCGCAAGACCGTGCTGATGTGGACGCTGATCCTGATGGGCGCCGCGACCGCGCTCATCGGTCTGCTGCCCACGTACGAGACGATCGGCATCATGGCGCCGATCCTGCTGGTGCTGCTGCGCATCGTCCAGGGCATCTCGGCGGGCGGTGAATGGGGCGGTGCGGTGCTGATGGCCGTCGAGCACGCTCCGCGCCGCAAGCGCGGCATCTTCGGGGCGTCTCCGCAGATCGGCGTGCCCCTCGGTCTGCTGCTCGCCTCCGGTGTGATGGCGCTGATGACGGTGATCGCCCCCGGCGACCAGTTCCTCGCCTGGGGCTGGCGTGTGCCGTTCCTGCTCAGCGTCGTGCTGATCCTCGTCGGCTACTACGTGCGCCGCAAGGTCGAGGAGAGCCCCGTCTTCACCGAGCTCTCGGCCCGCAAGGAGAAGGCGCGGATGCCGATCGCTCAGCTGTTCCGCAAGCACCTGCTGCTCGTGATCATCGCCGCATTCGTCTTCGCCGGCAACAACGCCGTGGGCTACATGACCACCGGCGGGTACATCCAGGGCTACGCCACGAACCCGGAGGGGCCGATCGGCCTGGAGCGGGGCCCGGTCCTCTGGGCCGTCGCCGGATCCGCGGTCACCTGGCTGCTCACGACGCTCCTCGCCGGCTGGCTGTCCGACCGCATCGGCCGTCGCACGACGTACGTCATCGGTTGGGTGCTGCAGCTGGTCGGTGTCTTCACGCTCTTCCCGCTCGTCAACACGGGCGAGATCGGTCTGCTGTTCGCCGGGCTCGCGATCCTCACGATCGGTCTCGGCTTCACGTACGGACCGCAGGCGGCGCTGTACGCCGAGCTGTTCCCGGCGAGCATCCGCTTCTCCGGCGTCTCGATCTCGTACGCCATCGGCGCGATCGCCGGTGGGGCCTTCGCGCCGACCATCGCCACGGCCATCGTGAGCGCCACCGGGTCGACCCAGGCTGTCACCTGGTACCTCGCGGGCATGACCGTGCTCGGTCTCATTGCCACGCTGCTCTTGCGCGACCGCTCGGGCATCCCGCTCGGACCGGATCACGAGGAGGAGCAGTCCGTCAGCCCGATCTACGGACTCGCGAAGGCCTGATTCTCCGGAGTCACCCGAACGCGTGAGCACGTCCCCCTCTGGGTGGGCGTGCTCACGCGTTGTCGCGGCGGTCAGCCGTCGAGGGATTCGCGGATGACGGATGCCGAGCGCTGCAGCCGCCCGGCGATCTCGGCGTCGTCCAGGTCGGTGGCCACGTGCACGACCGCGATCGCGGCGGGGCGCTGGCCGCGCAGGGCGAGGGGGACGGCGACGGACTGCACGGTGGGGATGACCTCATCGTGGCTCGTCGCATATCCGCGGCTCCGGGTCGCCTCCACATCGGCCGGCAGTGACGACGGCACCGCTTCGGGCCACTCGTGCTCGGGGAGTTGCGCGAGGATCGCCTTGCCGGGAGCTCCGACCGTCACCGGGTGGCGGGCGCCGGGGCGCTGGGCGACGCTCGCGACGGCGTGGCGGGGCTCGACGCTCGCCAGCGTGATGCACTCCTCGCCGTCGAGCACGGCGAGGAAGCAGGTCATCCCCAGCTCGTTGGCGATCGCGGTGAGCTCGGGGAGGGCCTCGGCCTGCAGATCGTGGGCGACTCCGGCCGCGAGTGCCGCCATGCGCGCGCCGAGGCTCACGGCGCCGGCCGCGTCTCGGGAGACGAGCCCGTGGTCTTCGAGGGTGCGCAGCAGGCGATAGGCGATCGAGCGGTGAACGCCCAGGCGCGAGGCGATCTCGTCGATCGTGAGGGGGCCGCGTGCGTCGGCCAGCACCTCGAGGATGCGGATGCCGCGGCTGAGGGTCTGCGAGGCGGGGGAGGCGGCGGTGTTCTCGGGCATGCGGGCGCTCCCTTGCGATCGCGGACGGCGAGGTTTAGGCTGTGTTCAATAGTAGAACTCTGTGTTCGAATATAGAACACGGCGGTTCAGGATGCAAGACCCGACAGGCAACACCCGACGAAGAAGTCCGGAAGGAATCGACGACGATGCAGTTCCACCACCACGGCTACGTCTCCGCTGACCCGCGCGTGCAGGACGCCGCCGGTATCGGCACCGCGCGCTCCGCCGACCTTCCCGACCAGATCGACGTGCTCATCGTCGGATCGGGGCCGGCGGGAATGCTCCTCGCCGCCCAGATGGCGCAGTACCCCGGCATTTCCACGCGCATCATCGAGAAGCGCGACGGCCGCCTCCCGCTCGGCCAGGCCGATGGCATCCAGCCGCGCAGTGTCGAGACGTTCCAGGCGTTCGGGTTCGCCGAGCGGATCATCGCCGAGGCCTACAACATCGGCTGGATGAACTTCTGGGGGCCGAACCCCGACAAGCGCGACGAGATCGTCCGCACCTCCCGCACGTCCGACTACGCCTACGACATCTGCGAGTTCCCGCACCTGATCGTCAACCAGGCGCGAGTGCTGGACTACTTCGCCGAGGCCGCGGCGAACGGCCCCGGACGGATCGTGCCCGACTACGGGGTCGAGTTCACCGGTCTCACGGTCCACGACACGGGGGAGTACCCCGTGGAGGTGGGGATCCGCTACGTCGCCGGCGAGCGGGCAGGAGAGGCGAGGATCATCCGCGCCAAGTTCGTCGTGGGGTGCGACGGTGCCCGCAGCGGTGTGCGCCAGGCCATCGGGCGCACGCACGTGGGCGCCTCGGCCGCGCACGCCTGGGGCGTCATGGACGTGCTGGTCAACACCGACTTCCCGGACTGGCGCACCAAGTGCGCCATCAACTCTGAGGCGGGCAACATCCTGCACATCCCGCGCGAGGGCGGCTACCTCTCGCGCATGTACATCGACCTCGGCGAGGTCGCGGACGACGACGATCACCGGGTGCGGCAGACGCCCATCGAGGAGATCATCCGTCGCGCCAACGAGATCCTGCACCCGTACACGCTCGACGTGCGCGAGGTCGCCTGGCACAGCGTGTACGAGGTCGGACACCGCGTCACCGACGGCTTCGACGACGTGATCGACGGGTCGGGGCGGACGCCGCGCGTGTTCCTCACCGGAGACGCCTGCCACACGCACAGCGCCAAGGCGGGCCAGGGCATGAACGTGTCCATGCAGGACGGCTTCAACCTCGGTTGGAAGCTCGGCTCGGTGCTCACCGGACGCGCGTCCGAAGACCTGCTGGCCACGTACGGCGCCGAACGGCGGCCCGTGGCGCAGCAGTTGATCGACTTCGACCGCGAGTGGTCGAGCCTGATGGCCCGAAAGCCCGAGGAGATCTCCGACCCCAACGAGCTGGCCACCTACTACCTTGCGACGGCCGAGTTCCCGTCCGGATTCATGACGCAGTACACCTCGTCGATGATCACCGGGTCCGACACGCACCAGTCCCTCGCCCCGGGATATCCGCTGGGCAAGCGTTTCAAGTCGGCTGAGGTCGTGCGGGTCGGCGACGGCAACGTGGTGCACCTCGGACACCACGCGAAGGCCGACGGACGCTGGCGCGTCTACGCCTTCGGCGACCGCACCGGCGACGCGCTCGCCGCGTGGGCCGAGAAGGCCGAGCCCCTGTTCGCGCGCTTCACCCCGGCGGACGCCGATGTCGATGCGGTCTTCGATGTGAAGGCCGTCTACCAGCAGCCGTTCGAAGAGATCGAGGTCACCTCGGCGCCCGCGCTGTTCCAGCCGAAGACCGGCCCCCTCGGACTCACCGACTGGGAGAAGGTCTACGCCGCAGGCCCCAGCAAGTGGACCGAGACCGACATCTTCGCCGCGCGCGAGCTCTCCCGCGACGGCGTCGTGATCGTGGTGCGCCCCGACCAGTACGTGGCGGCGATCCTTCCGCTCGACGACACGACCGAGCTGGCCGCGTTCCTCGAGGGGGCGCTGCTGCCTGCACGCTGATCCGTCCTCGACATGACACGTGTCATGTCGAGGAGATGACACTGCCCTCCGGTCTCCTCGCCCTCGGCGGAGGAGGCTGGAGGCATGAACAACACCTCCGTGGACGGGTCGGTGACGCGGGCCACCGCTCGACCGGTATCCGCCGCCCCGATCGATGACCCCGTGGTGCTCGAACTGAGCGCCGTGAAACGACACTTCGGCACCGGCGACCGCCGCGTGCAGGCCGTCGACGGGGTGGACCTGTCGATCCGGCGCGGGGAGGTCGTCGCACTGCTGGGACCCAACGGCGCGGGCAAGACCACCACGCTCGACATGCTGCTGGGGCTCACGCAACCCAGCAGCGGCACCGTGCGGGTGCTCGGCGTCGCACCGGAGCGCGCCACCTCGAGCGGAGCGATCGGGGCGGTGCTGCAGACCGGCGGGCTCCTGGGCGACCTGACCGTCGGCGAGACCGTGCGCCTCATCGCCTCTCTTCACGGTGCGCAGGCTCTCGGCAGAGTGGACGAGGTGCTCGCCAGAGCCGACCTGGAGCACCTCGCCCGCCGCCGGGTGTCGAAGTGCTCCGGCGGGGAGCAGCAGCGCGTGAAGTTCGCGCTCGCGATGGTCTCCGACCCCGACATCCTGGTGCTCGACGAGCCCACCGCGGGCATGGATGTCACGGCACGCCGCCATTTCTGGGACGTCATGCGTGCGGATGCGGATGCCGGACGCACGATCATCTTCGCCACCCACTATCTCGAGGAGGCGGAGCAGTTCGCGCGCCGAACCGTGGTGATGCACCGGGGGACCGTGGTCGCGGACGCCCCCACGGCGCTGCTGCGGGCCAGTCTCGGCGAGCGGACCGTCTCGGCGACGGTCGACGAGGGCGCGGCGACCCTCGTCGCGACCTTGAGCGCGACCGACGGCGTCGTCGCCGTGCGACTCGACGGAGATCGTCTCAGCCTGCGCGCCGCGGATTCCGATGCCGCCGCCCGCATCCTGCTCGAAGGCGGCGCCCACGACCTGGAGATCGCCGCCCCCACCCTGGAAACCGCCTTCACTGCTCTGACGGAGAACTGACATGCTCGTCTCACCCACCATGCTGCGTATCGAAGGCGTCCGCCAGCTGCGCAACCCCTACACGCTCGCGTTCACCCTGGCGATGCCGGTCGCGATGTACCTGCTGTTCGGCGCCGGGATGGGGTACGGCTCGCTCTCCGCCGGCCACGGGAACGTCTCGTTCTACGTGATGACCTCGATGGCCGCCTACGGCACGGCGGTCGCGATGAGCTCGCTCACATCGCTCGCCGCGACCGAGGCGAAGCAGGGCTGGGGGCGCCAACTCGCCATGACCCCGCTGACCACCGCCGGATACGCGCTGACGAAGCTGCTCACCGCCGTGACCTTCGCGGCGCTGGCGCTGGTGGCGGTGTTCGCCGCCGGGATGATGACCGGTGCGCAGGTGGAAGACGGCTGGCGCTGGGTCGCGACGGCGGGCATCATCCTCGGGATCGGCCTCATGTACGGACTGTTCGGGCTCGGCGTCGGGCTGTTCTTCAGTTCGGACTCGGCAGCGGCTCTCGCCTCGATCTCGATGACGTTCTTCGCGTTCTTCGGCAACGTGTTCATGCCGCTCGACGGCGTGATGCTCGACATCGCCCGATTCACGCCTCTGTACGGCTTCGTCGCCCTGAGTCGCTGGCCGCTCACCGACGGGGTGCTCACGACAGGACAGACCGACCCGCTGTGGATGCTGTTCCTCAACGTCGTCGTCTGGCTCGCGCTGTTCGCCCTGCTGGTCATGATGGGCATGAAGCGCTCCAGGGCGCGGCAGTAGCGGTGCGCGACGACAGTAGGTTGGACGGATGACGCCACACGCGAAGCGCGAGACGAACAGCGCCACGGGGAAAGACCCGTGGGCGCGGTTCGGGTGGCTGATGGCCGTGATCTGGCTCGTCTTCCTGGTGTATCCGGTGATCGCGCTCCTGCGATCCGAAGCGCCGCCGGCCTGGGTGATCGTGGGCTGGGTCGCCCTGGTCGCGTTCATCGTGCTGTACGTCACCGGCTTCATGCACGGCATGCGCGGTGGCGGGGGACTCGGACGTACGCCGTCGACACGGCAGTGGATCACGTTCGCAGCGCTCATCCTGTGCGCACTGCTCTCGGTACCGGCGGAGGGCGGATCGGCGCTCAGCTTCCTGCCGTTCGTGATGTCCTTCGCCTCGTACGGTCTGACGCGTGCGTGGCATTGGATCACGACCATCGCGGCGGTCGTGGTCACGGCGCTGTGCGTGTTCCTGCTTCCCGGGGGGATGAGCTACCTGTCGATCCTCGCGATCGTGGCGCTTCTCGGAGTGGTCAACACGGTGTCGACCTGGCTCATCCTGCGCTCTGCGGAAGCGGAGCGGCTCGGCCTCGAGCTGGCGACGAGCGAGGGGCGCGAGGCCGTGGCCCGTGATGTGCACGATCTGATCGGTCACTCCCTGACGGTCGTCGGTCTCAAGGCGCAACTGGTGCGGCGGCTGATGGACTCCGATCCGGAGCGCGCCAAGGCCGAGCTCGCCGACATCGAGCGGCTCACGGCGGAGGCTATCGCCGGGGTCCGCTCGACGGTGGCGGGAGCGCGGGTGACCACGCTCGTCGAACAGCTCGCGTCTTCTCGGGACTCGTTCCGTGCGGCCGACATCGAGATGCAGGTCGAGGGGGAGCCGAGCGCCCTGTCGCCGGTGCAGGCGATCACCGCGAGCTGGATTCTCCGCGAGGCGACGACCAACACCCTCAGGCATGCGCGCGCGCAGACGGTGCGGGTGCTGCTGCTGCCGGGGCGGCTGGTGGTGGAGGACGACGGGGTGGGCATCGGTGCGGCCGAAGGCAACGGCATCCGCGGCATGCGCGAGCGCGCAGCGGCGGCGGGCGCGGCGTTCGCGCTCGGCGCGACGGAAGACGCGGGCACGCGCGTGCAGGTGACGTGGTGAGCGTCTCGGCCGGTGACACCATCCGGTTGCTGATCGCCGACGACCAGGCGCTCGTGCGCGGCGCGCTGGGGGCGCTGCTCGAACTCGAGCCCGACCTCACCGTGGTCGGCATGGCCGCGGACGGAGCGGAGGCCGTGCGACTCGCGGAAGAGCTTCGTCCTGATGTGTGTCTGATGGACATCCAGATGCCGGGGATGGACGGGGTGGAGGCGACGCGACGCATCAGGCAGGCGAGCGCGGGGACGCGCGTGCTCGTGGTGACGACGTTCGCGCGCCCCGGCTACCTGCGCTCCGCCTTGGATGCCGGAGCGAGCGGTTTCATCGTGAAGGACACCCCTGCCGAGGAGCTCGCCGAAGCCGTGCGGCGCGTGCGGTCGGGACTGCGGGTGCTGGATCCGGTGCTCGCCGCCGACAGTCTGTTCGACGGCGCGAACCCGTTGAGCGACCGGGAACGGGAGGTGCTGCGTCTCGCCGCGGACGGGCGCTCCGCCGCCGCGATCGCCTCCGAGGTGTTCCTGTCGGCGGGAACCGTGAGAAACCACCTCTCGGCGGCGATCGGGAAGACAGGGGCGGCGAACCGGGCGCAGGCCGTGCGGATCGCTCAGGACAAGGGATGGATCTGACGCCGCTTCGGTGTGGCGGCACATCGGTGGCCGCGCGTACGGTGGACGCCGACGGGCGACGACGCCCGACAGGAGGAGTGCGTGATGGACTGGAAGATCGAGCTCATCTTCGTGCCGGTCACCGATGTGGACCGCTCGAAGCAGTTCTACGAGAAGATCGGCTTCACCGCCGACTGGGATCAGACGCCGACCGAGGGACTGCGCTTCGTGCAGATGACACCACCGGGCTCGGCGTGCTCGATCGCGTTCGGCACGGGGCTGGGCATCGACCTCGAACCGGGCATGCAGAACACGATCCAGGTCGTGGTGCCGGGTGCCGACGAGGCGCTGGCGCATCTGCAGGGCCTCGGCGTGGAGGCACGCGGCGTGCAGGACCTCGACTGGGGGCGGTTCGTGTCCTTCGACGATCCGGACGGCAACTCCTGGACGCTGCAGGAGCTTCCTGACTACGGCGCCTAGACGACGACGTCCGCGACGATCTCGATCTTGAAGCCTGCGGCGTTCTCGAGCCAGCCGGCGTAGTGCCGGTCGCCACCGGCGTGCGGGTAGCGGTCCGTGTAGAGCGGGTGCCAGCCGTGGGCGGGCGCCTCGGCCATGATCGCATCGACCGCGTCGCGGGCACCGCCGTGGAACGCGAGGTGGTTGAGGCCGGCGCGTCGGCGATCGTGTGCGGCGTGTGACAGGTTCGGCGACGTCGTGAGGGTGAGGTAGGCGTCGCCGGCCATCCAGGACTCCCCGCCGGGCCACTCGCCGTCGAGCGTGAAGCCGAGCCGGCCCAGCACCCAGCGCCACTGCGCGCGCACCTCATCGAGGTCGGCGATCCACAGTTCGACGTGATGGAGACCCGGCATCGTCCGAGTCTGCCAGGTGAAGGGCCGGCGACGGATGCGTCAGGAGTTCACGCGGATGATCTCCTGCTGGTACGGAGCGATGACATCGCCCGAGATGCGCAGGTCGAGCAGCAGGAAGCGTCGCGTCGCCGCGTCCTCCTCGGCCCAGCTCGCGAGGCGGTCGAGGTCGGAGAGCGTGCGCACGACGACGCCCTCGGCTCCCACGGCCGCGCCGAACGCGGCGAAGTCGACCTCGGGGATACGCATCGGGCCCTCCGCCAGCCCCTTGAGGCCGTAGAGGTTCACCTCGGCTCCGTAGGCCGCGTCGTTCCAGACCACGGCCATGCCGCGGCCGCCGGCAGCGCGCACGGCGGACTCCAGATCGGCGATCGCCATGAGTCCGCCGCCGTCACCGGAGGTGAGCACCACGGTCGACTCGCGCCGTGCCAGGGCCGCGCCCACGACGCTCGGCCATCCCTGTCCGATCGACTGGAATGCCGTGCCGACCATCATCATGCGGTCGGGAGCCGCAACCGGCCAGTACATGTTCGCCCACCCGATGAAGTGGCCGCCGTCGGAGACCACCACGCGGTCTTCCGGCAGCAGCTCGGCGATGCGTCGGGCGGCCGAGCGCGGGTCGAGCCGTCCGTCGGGAGCGAGGTCGTCGCCGGCGTCGTACGTGCGCGCGGCGGCGACGTCGACCGTCTCACGCCAGGGGTGCGCCGACCCGGCTGTACCGATCCGGGCCACGAGCTCCTCTGCGGCGAGCCGGGCGTCGGCACGCACGAAGCCTCCGACGTGCGCGTGCGTCGCGGCCGGTGCCGTGTCGATCTGGAAGACGCGGGTGCCCGGCGCGAACAGCTCACCGAAACGCATCGTGAACTGGTTCAGTGCGGCGCCGAACACGACGGCGACATCGGCGGAGCGCACGAGCTCCATCGCGCCGTCGGCACCGAAGCCGCCGGTCACGCCGAGGTCGTACCGCGTGTCGGGGAAGACCCCGCGGCCGAGCGCCGAGGAAGCCGTGAGCGCGCCGGTCGCTGCGGCCAGCTCTCCCAGTGCGGAGCTCGCTCCGGACAACCATGCTCCGCGACCGGCCAGCAGGAAAGGCCGCTCGGCGCCGGCCAGAGCGGCGGCGATCTCGTCGAGCATCGCGTCGGCGAATTCACCGCGCGGGGCGAGAGGTGCGGGGATGCGCGGCGACGGCGCCTCCGGCACCTCGCCGGCCTCGAGAGCTGCGACGTCATACGGGATCGCGAGGACGACCGGTACCCGGTAGGTGAGGGCGTGCTCGATCGCGATGACGGTGGTGGCGGCGGCATCGGCCCGCCCGACGGTATAGGTGCGGGCGCCCACGGCGGAGGCGAGAGCGATCTGGTCGACATCCCAGGGGCGGGGACCGGAGGTGGGTTCGTCACCGACCACGAGCACGAGCGGCACGTGCGCCTGCACGGCCTCTGCGAGCGCGGTCAGGGTGTTCGTGAAACCGGCGCCGTACGTCGAGGTGCCCGCGGCGATGCGACCGGATGCGCGGAAGTGGGCGTCGGCGGCGACCACGGCGCCCTGCTCGTGGCGCACAGCGGTGAACACGGCATCCGTCTGCGTCTCGATCGCGTCGAGGAAATAGGCGTTGCCGTTGCCCATCACGCCGAAGACGGCGTCGATGTGCTGAGCGAGGGTGAGGGCGACGTGCGCGGAGACGGTGGGCATGCGAAAGCCTTTCGAGACAGGGACGGAGGAACTGCGGGATCCGTATGTGTCTCGCCTCCGCGTCTTCGCGAAGTGCTTCGTGCCTCTTTTTCAGGCACCGGCCGGGCCGGACCCGCTCAGTCTACCGGCGGGGGAGCAGCGCAGGATGCGGGAGAATGCAGGAATGACTGATGCAGAGATCGAGCGCGAGACACTCACCTGGGACGGCTTCGGGGCGGCGACGCGCGATCTCGCGCGCGACATCCTCGACAGCGGTTTCCTGCCGGAGGTCGTCGTCGCGATCGCGCGTGGCGGTCTGCTCCCCGCCGGAGCGATCGCGTACGGACTCGGCGCCAAGAACTGCGGGGCTATCAACGTCGAGTTCTACACCGGGATCGGCACTGTGCTCGACGCCCCAGAGGTTCTGCCTCCCGAGCTCGACATGGCCTATCTCGACGGCCGCCGGGTGCTGCTCGTCGACGATGTCGCCGACTCGGGTCGCACACTCGCGCTCGCCGTGCAGCTGCTGAAGGACAAGGGCGCCGACGTGCGCTCGGTCACGATCTACACCAAGCCCTCCACGATCATCCAGCCCGACTTCGCGTGGAAGGACACCGATCTGTGGATCGACTTCCCGTGGTCCTTCCGCGGGACGGTCCGCGAAGAGGACCAGGGCCTCGCGCCGTCAGCGTGAGGCCGGCGGGTCAGCCGCGCAGCAGGGAACGCAGTGTCTGGATCGTGTCGGCCTCGGACGGCGACTTGTCCTGCCGGTAGCCCTTCACCCGGGCGAATCGCAGGGCGACGCCCCCGGGATATCGCGGTGAGCGCTGCACGCCGTCGACCGCGACCTCCACGACGAGTTCGGGGCGCAGGAACACGGTGGACGCCGTGCGGTGCGACTCATGCTCGGGGAACTCGGCGGTCTGCCACCGCAGGAGCTCGTCGGTGAGGCCCTTGAAGGTCTTTCCGACCATGACGTAGCCGTCGGCGTCGCCGAATTCTCCCGAGGGATCACGGGCGCCCAGGTGGAGGTTCGAGAGCCAGCCGCGGCGGCGGCCGGAGCCCCACTCCGCCCCGAGCACGACCAGGTCGAAGGTCAGCACCGGTTTGACCTTCACCCAGGACTTGCCGCGCCGACCGGCGGCGTACGGCGCATCCACGGCCTTGATCACGACGCCTTCGTGTCCGGCGGCGAGAGCATCGCGCGACAGCTGCTCGGCGGCATCCGCATCGTCGGTGACGATGCCCGGCATCCGCCAGTCGCCGACCACGCGTTCGAGCTCGGCCAGTCGGACGGAGAGCGGTTCGTCGATCAGGTCGCGCCCGTCGACGTGCAGCACGTCGAAGAACCACGGTCGCAGCACGAGCTCGCGCGACACATCGGCACCGAACCGCGACATGGTCTCCTGGAACGGGCGCGGCCCACCGTCTTCGTCGAGCGACAGCGTCTCGCCGTCGAGGATGACGTCGTGCGCCGGGAGAGCGCGCACGATCTCGACGATCTCGGGCACGCGGTGCGTGATGTCGGCCAGGCTCCGCGTGTAGACGCCGACCTCGTCGCCGTGGCGATGCACCTGGATGCGGGCGCCGTCGAGCTTGTACTCGACAGAGGCCCGGCCGGTGGCCTCCAGCGCGGCAGAGGGCGTCGCAGCCGTCGCGGCCAGCATGGGCAGAACCGGGCGCCCGACCCGCAGGCCCACCGCCTCGAGGTCGCCTTCGTCTCCGGTGAGTGCGATGCGGGCGGTCTCGCCGAGGTCGCCCGAGAGCATGGCCGCGCGCCGGACGATGGCCGCAGGGTGGTCGGCGGCCCGCGCGATGGCATCGAGGAGCACGCCCGAGAGGGCGCCGGTGCGCAGCTCGCCGAGCATCGCGCGGGCGAGGAAGTCCCACTCCTCGGCCGTGGCGTGAGAGGCGAGGTCGCCGAGGATCCCGCTGCGCACCGACGCGGAGCCGGTGCCCGATGTCGTCGCCAGCGCGTCCAACGCCTGGTCGACCTCGCCGACGGTCAGGGTCGGGCTGTCGGCGTGGGCGATGTCGAGGGCGGAGATGCCACGCCACCCGACCCCCAGCCTGCCCTGGCGGGGCGCCGCGAGCAGTAAGCCCATGATTGCGGGGATCTCGGTCGGATCTGCGCGCGAGAGCAGTTCGGCGAGGGCATCGATCTTCGCGAGCCTCGACGAGGTGGCCCCGACCCGGTCGGCGGCGGAGACGAGCTCTGTGAGCATCATGGGGGAATTCTCGCACCGGTGTCGGACATTCGTGTCGCGCCGGTGCCGGTGCCGGCGCGCTCAGCGCCCGCGGAAGACGGGCGTGCGCTTCTCCTGGAAGGCCGCGAACCCTTCGCGGTAGTCATCGGTGTCGCACAGTGCGGCCTGTGCGGCGTTCTCGATGCCGACCGCGTCCCACAGCGCGAGCCGCTCGTCGCGGATGCGGGCGATGAGCTCCTTGCTCGCGAGGAACGCCGCCGTCGCGCCGCGGGCAGCGGTGGCTGCGGCATCGGTCGTCGCCTGCACGACCTCGTCATCGGGGAAGACGCGCGAGAACAGGCCGGAGGCCACGGCCTCGGCGCCGCTCATGAGGCGCCCCGTGTAGATCAGGTCGAGTGTCTTGTGCGCCCCCAGCCGGTCGAGGAACAGGGCGTGTCCACCTGAGTCGAGGGTCGCGCCGAGTGCGGCGAACGGGGACCCGATCTTGGCCGATTCCGCGACGTACACGACGTCCGTCGCGATGAGCAGCCCGAGTCCGACCCCGAGGCAGGCGCCGTGCGCGACGGCGAACGTCGGTGCGGGGAAGCGCGCCATGCGCTGCAGCAGCGGGGTGACGAGGCCGCCGAGATAGCCGAGCACGTCGTCGTCCCGAGGATCGACCCCCGAGATGTCCCGCCCGGCGCAGAACGCGCGCCCCTCGCCGCGGAGCATGAGCGCGCGCACACCGGCGTTCTCCGCGGCCTCGTAGGCGGCATCCAGATCCGCCAGGGCCTTCTCGTCGAGCGCGTTCAGCTTCGACGGCGCGTTCAGGACGATCGTCGCGACGTCGTCGGCGATGGCGAGGTCGATCATGGGGCCTCCGGGTCAGACGTCGTAGTCCACGACCACGCGGTCGCTGGTCGGATGGGACTGGCAGGTGAGCACGAATCCGCGCTCGAGCTCGTCGGGCTCCAGGGCGTAGTTCTCGGTCATGGTCACGCTGCCCTCGATCACACGGGCACGGCAGGTGCCGCAGACACCGCCCGCACACGCGAACGGCGCATCGGGCCGCACGCGCAGTGCCGCGTTGAGCACCGACTCGTGCGCGTCGACCGGGCTCTCCACGGTCGAGGAGACGCCGTCGAGCGTGACCTCGATGCGCACGGTCTTCTCGCCGGCGCGCACCTGCACGGGTCGGGCCGCGCGAGCCGGTTCGTCGCCGGTGGTGAACAGTTCGAAGCGGATGTGCGAACGCTCGACCCCGACGTCGGCCAGCACCTCGCGGCAGAGGTCGACCAGGGCGAGCGGTCCGCACAGGAACCACTCGTCGACGCTCGACGGCGGGATCAGCGTGCCGAGGATCGTGCGCAGCTTCTCCTCGTCGATCCGCCCGGAGAGCACCGGAGCCGCCCGCTGCTCGCGGGAGAGCACATGGTGCAGCACGAGTCGGGTCGGGTAGCGGTCCTTGAGATCGGCGAGGTCTTCGAGGAACATCACGTCGAGCGTGGCCCTGTTCGTGTACAGCAGTGTGAACCGCGACGTCTCGGACCGCGTCAGCACCGTGTGGGCGAGCGCCATCAGCGGCGTGATGCCGGAGCCGGCGGCGATGCCCACCACGTGGCGGTCGTCGAGGTCGTCGAGGGCCGAGGTGAACGTGCCCTGCGGGCTCATCACGTCGATCTCGAATCCGGCGTGCAGGCCGGTCTGCGCCCAGGTCGAGAAGAGTCCGCCTTCGTCGCGCTTCACGGCGACGCTCAACCGGGTGTCCTGTCCGTCGTCGCGGTGCTCCGGCGCACGGCACAGCGAGTAGGAGCGCCGCACCTCGACGCCGTCGAGGGTGGTGCGCAGCGCGACGTACTGGCCGGGAAGATGGTCGTACTCGTCGGCGAGTGCGGCGGGCACGGTGAATGTCACCTCGACCGCGTCGTCGGTGAGTGGGCGTACGTCTTCGACGGTGAGGGTGTGGAAGCGGGCGCGCGTGCGCGGAGCGGCCGCGCGCGGCGTCGTCGCACGCGGGAGGGAAGCCGGCGCGGAGGTGAAGAGCGACATGTCAGTGCACCTTGAAGTGATCGAAGGGCTCGAGGCAGGCGCGGCACTCGAACAGCGCCTTGCACGAGGTCGAGCCGAAGTGGGAGACCTCGCGGGTGTCGAGCGACCCGCAACGAGGGCAGCGCACGCTCAGCGAGAGGCGGATGGGGCCGGTCGAGACGGCAGCCCGGCCGGAGGGCGGCGCGATGCCGTAGGCCGCGAGCTTGGTCTTGCCTGCCTCCGTCATCCAGTCCGTGGTCCAGGCGGGGGAGAGGACAAGGCGCACCTCGACCTCGTCGAAGCCGGCGGCGGTGAGGGCGAGGATCACGTCGTCGCGGATCGTGTCCGTCGCGGGACAACCGCTGTAGGTCGGGGTGATGTCGACGTGGACGCTGGTGCCGTCGACCTCGACCGCACGGAGAACGCCGAGGTCCTCGATCGTGAGGACGGGCACCTCGGGGTCGGGGACGGAGGCGGCGATCCGCCAGGCGGCCTGCGTCGGGGTGAGGGTCACCATGTCGCCCCCGGATGCCGTCGGGCGAGCACCTGCATCTCGGCCAGGATGTGCCCGAGCGGCGTCGCGTGCGCGCCGTCGCGCCCACCCGCCGACGAGGACATCACGGCGGGAACCGACACGTCCGCCTCGGCGAACACGGTGTCGACCACGCGGTCGAACGCGGGGCGCAGGCTCGAGGGTCGCACTGCCGCATCTCCGAGCCGGACGATCAGGTCGTCGTCGCGGAACAGCTCGTCGACGTACGGCCAGACGTCACCGATCGCCCGGATGATGCGGGTGCGGGACTCCTCGGTGCCGCCGGCGAGTCGCAGCATCCACTGCACGGCGTGATCGCGGTGGTAGTCGACCTCCTTGAGCGACTTTTCGGCGATCGCGGCGAAGGTCTCGTCGCTGCTGGCGCGCAGGGTCGAGTACAGCTCGAACATGTAGGTGGCCACCACGAACTGCCGCGCGATGGTCTGGGCGAAGTCGCCGTTGGGCTGCTGCACGATCCAGGCGCAGCGGAACTCGGGCTCGTCGCGGAAGAAGGCGAGATCGTCTTCGCTGCGGCCGTCGTACGAGCCGGCATAGTGCAGGAAGGAGCGTGCGTGGCCGAGCAGGTCGAGCGCGATGTTGCCCAGGGCCACGTCCTCCTCCAGCTCGGGGGCGCGCGAGATCCAGGCGCCCAGCTGCTGGGACAGGATGAGCGCGTCATCGCCGAGGCGCAGTGCATACTCGGCGATGTCGGCCGACGCGGCGACCGCACCGGTGCCGGAGAGCTCCTGCGAGAGGCTGATCTCGTCGACGGAGACGTCGCCGTGGATGTCGCCGTGGACGTCGGTGCCCTCGTGCGCGGTGGTCGGGTGCGGTGCGCTCACAGGTGCGGTACTCCCTCGGAGGCCGTGTAGTACACGGCGTGGCGGTAGTTCTTGCCGGCGGGGCTCTCGAAGTACGCGCCCTTGGCATCCGGGTCGCTCGTGGTGATCGCGTCTGCCGGCGCGACCCAGATCGAGACGCCCTCGCCGCGGCGCGTGTAGAGGTCGCGGGCATTGCGGATCGCCATCTCGGCGTCCGGCGCGTGCAGCGAGCCGACGTGCACGTGGCTGAGGCCCCGGTTCGCGCGCACGAAGACCTCCCACAGGGGCCAGGGTTCGCGCTCGTCTGCTCCCGGCGTCGCCATCACGCCACCGCCTTCGTCTTGAGGGACTGCTTGCGCGCGTACTCGGCCGCGGCCTCGCGCACCCAGGCGCCCTCTTCGTGCGCGGTGCGGCGCCGTTCGAGACGCTCGGCATTGCACGGTCCGTTGCCGCGCACCACCTCGAAGAACTCGTCCCAGTCGATCTCGCCGATCACGTACTGGCCCGTCTCCTCGTCGAAGCGCAGGTCGGGGTCGGGCAGGGTCACGCCGAGGATCTCGGCCTGGGGCACGAGCATTCCGACGAACCGCTGACGCAGCTCGTCGTTCGAGAACCGCTTGATCTTCCACTTCATCGACTGCGCCGAGTTGGGGGACTGGTCATCGGGTGGCCCGAACATCGCGAGACTCGGCCAGTACCAGCGGTTCACGGCGTCCTGGGCCATCGCGCGCTGCTCCTCGCTGCCCTGCATGAGGGTCAGCAGGATCTCGAAGCCCTGGCGCTGGTGGAACGACTCCTCTTTGCAGACCCGCACCATGGCCCGCCCGTACGGGCCGTACGACGCCCGGCACAGCGGCACCTGGTTGCAGATCGCGGCACCGTCGACGAGCCAGCCGATCGCGCCCATGTCCGCCCAGGTCGGGGTGGGGTAGTTGAAGATCGATGAGTACTTCGCCTTGCCGCTGATGAGCTGATCCATCATCTCGTCACGCGTGGTGCCCAGGGTCTGCGCTGCGGAGTAGAGATAGAGGCCGTGGCCGGCCTCGTCCTGCACCTTCGCCATCAGGATCGCCTTGCGCTTGAGGCTCGGCGCGCGCGTGATCCAGTTCCCCTCCGGCTGCATGCCGATGATCTCGGAGTGCGCGTGCTGGGAGATCTGCCGGACCAGCGTCTTGCGATACGCCTCCGGCATCCAGTCGCGCGGCTCGATGCGCTGCTCGTTGGCGATGAGTTCGTCGAAGAGACGTTCCTCATCGGAGATCTCGCCCACCAGGGACAGGTCTGCGGCACTGGTCATCGTCGACTCCTCGGCATCCGGTCAACTTTACTGACCGATCGTTAGGTAATTCTGACACAGAGGACGGTCGGATTCAAGGCGCGACTCTCACTGCGAGCGGGAGATCAGCTCCAGGAGGGCTCGCCCGTAGGCCTCGGAGGGGTCTGGATGCTCGAATGCGAGCGCATCTCCGCCGATCTCGATGTCGACCCGGAAGGTGTCGTCGAGGCGCACCAGTGCGCGGAAGGTGCCCCGGAGCAGGTCGCGCAGCTGATCCTCCCTCGGCAGCCACACCGCATCCGCGAGCGTCACCGCGTCGAGAGCCCACTCGGTGGTCCCGTTGAACGCCAGGTCGGTGCCGCTCGGAGTCTGTCGGGCCTCGATCGTCATCTCGCTGACGGTGAAGACCTCGGCCTCCGCCTCGAGTTCCACATCGTCCGGCAGGTCGAGCTGGAACCGATCGCCCTCCGCGGGGCGCCAGACGAGTCCGCGGTCTCGCAGGGCGACGGCGAGCTCACGTGTGATCATGTCCTCACGCTAGACGAACGGACGCGCCCAGGGGCCGGCGAACCTGGGGATGCCGCCACCGGGGTGTCGGCGGGGTGGGGCAGAGTGGGAACATGACCTCCGCAGCCTCTACCGACACCCGCGAGGCCGCCCGCGCGGCGCTGCGCGAGCTCGTCGGCCGCTCAGACGCCGACTTCCACGACGGCCAGTACGAGGCGATCGAGGCGCTCGTCGAAGGGCGCCGCCGCGCGCTGGTGGTGCAGCGCACCGGCTGGGGCAAGTCGGCGGTCTATTTCGTCGCGACGCTGCTGCTGCGGCGTCAGGGTGCGGGGCCGACCGTGCTCGTGTCGCCGCTGCTGGCGCTCATGCGCGATCAGATCGCGGCCGCCGAGCGTGCAGGGGTGCGTGCGGTCGCGATCAACTCCACCAATGCGCATGAGTGGACCGACGTGCTCGGGCAGCTCGACCGCGACGAGGTCGACGTCCTGCTGGTCTCGCCGGAGAGGCTCAACAACCCGGCCTTCCGTGAGCAGCAGCTGCCGGCGCTCGTTCGCCGCATCGGGATGCTCGTCGTCGACGAGGCGCACTGCATCAGCGACTGGGGCCACGATTTCCGCCCCGACTACCGGCGGCTGCGCGACCTGATCGCGCAGATGCCCGCCGATGTGCCGGTGCTCGCGACCACCGCGACGGCGAACAGCCGGGTCGTGGCGGATGTGGCGGAGCAGCTCGGCAGCCTCCAGGCGGGTGGCGATCTGCGCGGCGATTCCGGAGCCGAGCCGGTGCTCACGATCCGCGGACCGCTCGCTCGCACCTCGCTGCGCCTCGGCGTGCTGCGCCTGCGCGATTCGGCGAGCCGCCTCGCGTGGCTGCTGAGCCACCTCGACGACCTTCCCGGTTCCGGCATCATCTACACGCTGACCGTCGCGGCTGCCGTCGACACCGCCCGCCTGCTGCGCGATCACGGGCACGACGTGCGGGCCTACACCGGGCAGACCGATACCGAGGAGCGCGCCGAGTCCGAGGGCATGCTCAAGCGCAACGAGGTCAAGGCTCTGGTCGCCACGAGCGCGCTGGGCATGGGCTTCGACAAACCCGATCTGGGATTCGTGCTGCACCTCGGAGCGCCGTCGTCTCCCGTGGCGTACTACCAGCAGGTGGGTCGTGCCGGCCGTGCCAGCGAGAGCGCCGACGTGCTGCTGCTGCCGGGCGTCGAAGACCGCGACATCTGGCACTACTTCGCGACGGCCTCGATGCCGGATCGGGAACGCGCGGAGCGGGTGATCGGCGCGCTCGGCGATGCGCCGATCTCGACGCCGGCGCTCGAGGCGATGGTCGACATCCGCCGCACGCCGCTGGAGCTGCTGCTGAAGGTGCTCGACGTCGACGGTGCGGTCCGGCGCGTGCAGGGGGGATGGGTCGCGACCGGTGAGCCGTGGACCTACGACGCTGAACGCTACGAGCGCATCGCCGCCGAGCGCCTCGCCGAGCAGCAGCACATGATCGAGTACGAGCAGACCGACGGATGCCGCATGGAGTTCCTGCAGCGGTCGCTCGACGACGACACGGCGGCGCCCTGCGGGAGGTGCGACAACTGCGCGGGCGGGTGGTTCCCGCGCGAGATCGGCGAGTCCGCGAGCACGCAGGCGGCGGAGTCGCTCGACCGCGTCGGCATCCCGATCGAGCCTCGGCGCGCATGGCCGACCGGTGCCGATCGGCTCGAGGTGCCGGTCAAGGGACGCATCCCCGCCGACGAGCAGGCGGGGGAGGGGCGGGCGCTCGCGCGTCTCACCGATCTGGGCTGGGGAGGGGCACTACGCGAGATCTTCGCCGCCGGTGCGCCCGACGCCGCGGTGACGCCCCAGCTGCTCCAGGCCTGCATCCGGGTTCTCGCCGGATGGGAGTGGGAGGAGCGACCCGTCGCCGTCGTCGCCATGCCCTCGCGTTCGCATCCGCTGCTGGTCGATGCGCTCGCCCGAGGGCTCGCCGACGTCGGCCGCCTGCCGTATCTCGGCGCGCTCGACCCTGTCGCGGGTGGGCCCACCGGAGGGCCGGGCGGGAACAGCGTCTTCCGCCTCGCCGGGCTCTGGGACCGCTTCAGCGCTCAGCACCTCGACGTGCCCTCTGGTCCTGTGCTGCTCGTCGACGATCTGGTCGACAGCCGGTGGACGATGACGGTCGCTGCCCGTGTGCTCCGTCAGGCCGGGGCGACCCAGGTGCTGCCGTTCGCCCTGGCGCTGCGCGGTTGAGCGCGATCCACCTCGCCGGGTCGAGGCGAGAGGCTCTCAGTCATCGGCCGGGGCGACGCGCGGCGGCCACGTGGTGGCGCCGAGCTCGCGCGAGATGTTGCGGGCCGTCTCGCGCAGGGCGTTGAGGATCGCATCCGAGGCGGGCGTCTGCGAGGTCGGCAGCACCACGGCGACGGCGGCGACGATGGCGTTCGAGGCATCGGCGACGGGGGCTGCGATCGACGACTCGCCGAGCACCGCTTCGTCGAACTCCCCGGCCATGCCGCGTTCGGCGATGGCCGGCAGCTCCAGGGTGAGGCGGGCGAGGTCGGTCACCGTGTCGCCGGTGAGGCTGCGCAGCGGCTGTTCGAAGACGCTCTGCTGGAATCCCTGGTCGTAGGCGAGGAGCACCTTGCCCATCGCCGAGGCGTGGGCGGGGATGGCGACCCCGGTCTCGAGCATCTGCTGACTGTCATCCGGGCGCAGATTGTGGTGGATCACGAGCACGTCGGTGAAGTGCGGGGCGCCCAGGCGCACCGAGAGGTCGGTGCGCCGTGCGAGCTCCTGCGTCCATCGCATCGCCCGCGCTCGCACGTCGAGGGTGTCGAGATAGACGTTGCTCAGGCGCAGCAGGGTCGGACCGAGCATGTAGCGCTGACCACCCCGCTCCTTCGCGACGAGTCCGTGCGAGCGCAGCGACTTCACGATCCCGTGCACGGTCGACGGCGGCAGGCTGAGGGCCGCGGCGAGGTCGGTGATGCCGAGGTGGCGTGCTCCCTGGAGCAGTTCGAGGACCTTCGCCGCGCGATCGATCGCCTGGATCACGGGAGGCCTCCTTCCGGTGCGTCGTCGAGCCGGTGCAGATGGAGCCGGGCTTCACGAATGATCTTGACAACCCGGCAGGCTCCGAGCATATTCGACATTAACGAATTGCTTTCGGATTTTTGCGAAAGACACCACGAAGGATCAAAGGAGATCGAATGATGAAGAAGCTCATCAACGCCCCGGAAGACGTTCTCGTCGAATCCCTGAAGGGCGTCGCGCTCGCTCATCCCGAGCTCTCCGTCGACCTCGACAACCACGTCATCACCCGCGCCACTCCCAAGGCGCAAGGCAAGGTCGCCATCGTTTCCGGCGGTGGCTCCGGGCACGAGCCGCTGCACGGCGGCTTCGTCGGCACCGGGATGCTGGATGCGGCTGTGGCCGGTGAGGTGTTCACATCGCCCACCCCCGACCGCGTGCAGGTGGCCACCAAAGCCGTGGATCGCGGAGCCGGTGTGCTCCACATCGTCAAGAACTACACCGGTGACGTGCTGAACTTCGAGATGGCCGCCGAGCTCGCCTCCATGGAGGGGATCGAGGTCGGCAGCGTCATCGTCGACGACGATGTCGCGGTGCAGGACTCGCTCTACACGGCCGGACGCCGCGGGGTGGGTCTCACCGTGCTGCTGGAGAAGATCGTCGGTGCGGCCGCGGAGGAGGGGCGCGACCTCGCCGCCGTGGTCGAGCTCGCCAAGAAGGTGAACGGACAGGGCCGCTCGATGGGCATGGCTCTCACCAGCTGCACGGTCCCTGCTGCGGGCAAGCCCACGTTCGACCTCCCGGACGACCAGATGGAGATCGGCATCGGCATCCACGGCGAACCGGGTCGTCATCGCGAACCCCTCGCCCCGGCGTCCGAGATCGCCCGGCAGCTGGTCGAGCCGATCCTCGCCGACATCGATGCCACAGGGCCCGCGATCGTGATGCTCAACGGCATGGGCGCGACGCCGCTCATCGAGCTGTATCTCATGTACGGCGAGGTCGCAGCGCTTCTCGAGAAGTCCGGCGTGCAGGTGGCCAGGAACCTCGTCGGCAACTACATCACCTCGCTCGACATGGCCGGATGCTCGGTGACGCTGCTCAAGGCCGATGATGAGCTGCTGCGGTTGTGGGATGCCCCGGTGAACACCCCCGGTCTGCGGTGGGGCGTCTGATGGCCGCGGTCGACACCGTCGTGCTCACCGACTGGGTCTCCCGGTTCGGTGCGGCCGTCACCGAGAAGCGCGACTGGCTCACCGAACTCGACTCGGCCATCGGCGACGCCGACCACGGAGCCAACATGGCTCGCGGCATGAGCGCCGTCGGCGAGAAGCTCTCCGCCGGAGCGCCAGGAACGGTCGATGAGCTGCTGAAGACCGTCGGGATGACTCTCGTCAGCTCCGTCGGCGGAGCCAGCGGACCGCTCTACGGAACGTTCTTCCTGAGGATGGGGATGGCGGCGGGTCCGGTGACCGCCCTCGACGGCCCCGCTCTCGCGGCCGCGCTGCGGGCAGGACTCGACGGCATCGTCGCGCGGGGCAAGGCCGAAGCGGGGGACAAGACCATGTTCGACGCGATGGCGCCAGCGGTCGACGCGATGGACGCCGCGCTCGCCGCGGGGGCATCGGTCCAGGACGCGGCCAAGGCCGCGTCTGACGCGGCCGCGGCCGGACGCGACGCCACTCTGCCTCTCGTCGCCCGCAAGGGCAGAGCGAGCTACCTCGGGGAGCGCAGCGCCGGGCACCTCGACCCGGGGGCGGCATCGACCGCGATCCTCTTCGACACGCTCGCCGCGGCGGTCGCGGACGACGCCTGATGATCGGCATCGTCGCCGTCTCCCACAGTGCACGGCTCGGGGAGGCGGCACTGGAGCTTGCCCTGCAGATGGTCCATGACGGCGGTGTGCGGGTGAAGGTCGCGGCCGGAGCGGGCGTGGACGCTGATGGCGCACCGATCCTCGGAACCGACGCCGTCGCGGTGGCAGCGGCCATCGATGAGCTCGCCGCGGACTGCGACGGTGTGCTCGTCCTCATGGACCTGGGGTCCGCTGTGCTCAGCGCCGAGCTCGCTCTCGAGCTGCGATCCAGCGTCGTGCCCGTGCGGCTCGCGCCGGCCCCGTTCGTGGAGGGTCTCCTTGCCGCCGCGGTGTCTGCGGCGGCCGGCGGGTCGCTCGACGACGTCGCCTCGGAGGCGACGGCCGCGCTCGAGGCGAAGACCGGCGCGCTCGGCGTCGAGGAAGAGCACGCATCGGGGCCCCCTGTTCCCCCGGCGTCGGACGCAGATGTGCAGGTGCGCCGCGTGCGCGTGCGCAATCCGCTCGGCATCCACGCGCGTCCTGCGGCCCTGATCGCCAAGGCGGCAGCAGGAGTGGACGTGCGCCTGCGTCGCCTTCCCGATGGCCCCGATGCCGCGGCGGCGAGCCTGACGCGTCTCCTCGTCCTCGGCGCGCGGCAGGGCGACGAACTGGAACTGTCCGCACGCGGCGATGACGCGACGGAGGTGCTCGATCGCCTGGTCGCGCTGTTCGACGACGGCTTCGGTGAGGGCACCGACGACGTGCGTCAGGAGAGCCGACCCGAGAATGACGCCGTACCGACGACGCGAGCCGCGGAAGCTCCGCCGTCGACCCCGGAGAAGGGGATGGGTCCGACGCGCGAGATCGCGGCCGGCTCCGTGCTTCGCGGGCGCGGGGTGAGCCCCGGCCAGGTCGCCGCCCGCGTCGTCCACCTCGCACCCCCGCTTCCCGAACCCGACCCCGACACGGTCGTCGCCGAAGCGGATCGGGATTCCGAGGTCTCCGCCATCGAGTGGGCGGCCGTCGCCGTCGCCGATCAGCTGCGCTCGCGCACCGCGCAGGCGACGGGGGAGACCAAGGCGATCCTCGATGCCTCCCGCCTGTTGGCATCCGATCCTGAGCTGGTGTCCGAGGCGACCGCGCTCGTGCGGTCGAAGGGGCGCAGCGCTGCCCGCGCGGTCTGGGAGACGGCCGTCGTCCACGAGAAGGCTCTCGCCGCGCTCGGGGGCCGGATGGCCGAGCGCATCGCCGACATCCGCGACGTGCGCGACCGGATCATCGCCGAGATCCTCGAGGTCGACATGCCTGGCGTCCCGGAGCGCGATGAGCCCTTCGTCCTGGTCGCCCCCGATCTCGCTCCCGCCGACACCGCGCTGCTAGCCGGGGGAGCATGCGTCGCCCTCGTCACCGCTCAGGGCGGGCCGACCTCGCACACCGCCATCATCGCGCGCTCTCTCGGCCTGCCTGCCGTGGTCGGTCTCGACGACGCCGAAGCGATCCCCGCCGGCGTGATGGTGCTCGTCGACGGCGACCGGGGCACGGTCGAGGTCGAGCCTGCCGAATCGGTCATCGCGCTGGCGCGCGCGTCGGCGACCGCCGTCGACTTCGACGGTGTCGGCGTGCTCGCCGGAGGGCAACGGATCCCGCTGCTCGCCAACGTCGGCGGAGCAGCCGACGCGGTCAGCGCCGCCTCGGCCCGCGCGGAGGGCGTCGGGCTCTTCCGCACGGAGTTCTGCTTCCTCGATCGCGTCGATGCTCCGAGCATCGACGAGCAGGTCGCCGCCTACCGCGGTGTGCTGGCCGCCTTCCCCGAGCGCAAGGTCGTCGTGCGCACCCTCGATGCGGGAAGCGACAAGCCGCTGCCGTTCGCCAACGCCGAGAGCGAGGACAACCCCGCCCTCGGCGTGCGCGGACTGCGGATCGCGCGCCGCCGCCCTCAGCTCCTCGACGACCAGCTGGCTGCGCTCGCTCGGGCGGCTGCCGAGGAGGCGGCGCAGGTCGAGGTGATGGCTCCGATGGTCGCGACGGTCGATGAGGCCGCTGGCTTCGCCGAACGGTGCCGGGCCGCGGGGCTCGACCGGGTGGGCATCATGATCGAGACGCCGTCGGCGGCTCTCCTCGCCGCCGAGCTGTTCGAGGTCGTCGACTTCGTCAGCCTCGGCACCAACGATCTCGCGCAGTACACGATGGCGGCGGACCGGCTGCTCAGCGACCTGGGAGATCTGAACGATCCCTGGCAGCCCGCGGTGCTGAGACTCATCGGTATCGTCGGCGACGCGGGCAGCGCTGCCGGGAAACCGGTGGGGGTGTGCGGCGAGGCCGGCGGTGACCCCGAGCTCGCACCCGTGCTGGTCGGATTGGGAGTGACATCCCTGTCGATGGCCCCGCGGTCGCTGGGACGGGTCGCTGCGCGGTTGAGCGCGGTGTCTCCGGCGGCGTGCCGTCGAGCGGCGGCAGCCGCGCTCGGTGCCCCCACGGCCGCCGCAGCGCGGGCCGCCGCCGCGGCGGCGCTCGCCGACTCCGTTGACTAACTGACCGATCGTTCGGTTAGTATGAGCGGGTCGGATGTCGCAGGTGCGACGTCCGACCCGCTCGACGAGGAGGTCGACGATGACACAAGCGACGACGCAGGCGACCGACGCCGTGCGACCCAATCGCGCCATGATGGAGCGCGACCGCGCCTCGGCCTCGTTGGGCCTGGTCGTCGAACGCGACGATCCGGGGCACGCGGTCGTCTCGATGCGCGTGCGGGATGACATGACCAACGGCTTCCAGATCACCCACGGCGGATTCGTCTTCGCCCTGGCCGACACCGCCTTCGCGATCGCGTGCAACGAAGACGATCGGGTCACGGTCGCCGCCGGAGCGGACATCTCCTTCCTCAAGCCGACCGTCTCCGGCCAGACGCTCACCGCGACCGCGATCCGGCGATCGCGCACCGGACGCTCCGGCATCTACGACGTGACCGTCGTCGACGAGCAGGGCGACCCCGTCGCCGAGTTCCGCGGGCGTTCCCGCACCACCAGCCAGACCTTCTGACCCCCTGGAGCACCCCGTGTCGATGACGACCGCAACATCCTCCCGTGTCCGCCCGCCCGCAGCCGCCGAGCTCGATGCCGAAGAGCGCATGGGTCGCGACGAGATCGCCGCGCTCCAGCTCGCCCGACTGCAGCAGACCGTGCGCCACGCCTACGCGAACGTGCCTCTCTACACGCGCAAACTCGATGAGGCGGGTGTGCGTCCGGAAGACATCCGTACCCTCGACGACGTGCAGCTGCTGCCCTTCACGACCAAGGAGGATCTGCGCGAGACCTACCCGTTCGGGATGTTCGCGGTGCCGATGTCCGACGTCGCCCGCATCCACGCCTCCAGCGGCACCACGGGGCGACCCACGGTCGTCGGGTACACGCGGGGCGACCTCGACAGGTGGGCTTCGCTGGTGGCGCGCTCGCTGCGTGCGAGCGGGATCCGCCGCGGGATGAAGGTGCACAACGCCTACGGTTACGGGCTGTTCACCGGCGGTCTCGGCGCGCACGCGGGCATCGAAGCGCTCGGAGCGACCGCCATCCCCATGTCCGGCGGCCAGACCGCCCGCCAGGTGCAGCTCATCCTCGACTTCGAGCCGGATGCGATCCTGTGCACGCCGAGCTACCTCCTCACGATCGCCGACGCGATGGCTGCGCAGGGCGTCGACCCGCGCTCCACGTCGTTGAAGGTCGCGGTGCTGGGCGCCGAGCCGTGGTCGAACGAGATGCGTCACGAACTCGAACAGCGTCTGGGGATCGACGCCCTCGACATCTACGGGCTCAGCGAGGTCATGGGGCCGGGGGTGGGCAATGAGTGCCTCGAGACCAAGGACGGTCCGCATCTGTGGGAGGACCACTTCCTGCCGGAGATCATCGACGGGGACAGCGGGGCGGCGCTGCCGGACGGCGAACTCGGCGAGCTCGTCTTCACCTCCCTCACCAAGGAGGCGTTCCCCGTGATCCGCTATCGCACCCGCGATCTCACCCGGCTGCTGCCGGGGACCGCGCGTCCGGGGATGCGACGGATGGAGAAGATCACCGGTCGCAACGACGACATGATCATCCTGCGCGGCGTGAACCTGTTCCCCACGCAGATCGAGGAGCTGGTCCTGGGGATCGAGCAGCTGACCCCGCACTTCATCCTCGAGCTGTCGAAGGAAGGACGGATGGACACGCTGAAGGTGCGGATCGAGCGCCACCCCGACCTGTCCGTGGAGACCTGCCAGAGCGCGGCGGAGGTGCTCGCGCAGCGGATCAAGATCTTCGTGGGATCGACCGTCGCGGTGCAGCTCGCCGAGCCGGGGACGCTGCCTCGGAGCGAGGGGAAGTACAAGCGGGTGTACGACCTGCGGTGACGATGAGCGACACCGCGGTCGCCTCGCGGCCGATGCTCCGGTGCGCACGCCCCATCGGGTGCGAGACTGTGGGGTGATGTCCGAGATGCAGAGCACACGACGAGGCCGCCCCGGGTACGACCAGCAGGGGATCCTCGGTGTCGCCGTCGCCGCCTTCAACGAATACGGGTACGACGCCACGTCGATCGGCATGCTCGCCGAGCGGCTCGGTCTGTCGAAGTCGGCGATCTACCATCACTTCGGCTCGAAGGACGAGATCCTCGACCTCGCTCTCGACGCGGCCCTGAGCGGCCTCGAGGCCGTCGTGGAGAACCCGCTTCCCGAATCGGCCCAGGGGTCGGCTGCACCCAGCGCTGTCGACAGGCTCGAGCACGTGCTCCGCGGCGCCGTCCGTGTGCTCGTCGACCAGCTGCCGGCCGTGACGCTGCTGCTGCGCGTGCGGGGGAACACCGATGTGGAGCGCAAGGCGCTGATCCGCAGGCGGGCCTTCGACCGTCGGATCACCGCGCTCGTGTCGGAGGCGCAGAGCGAAGGCGCGCTGCGGGCCGACATCGATGCGAGCGTCGTCGCGCGACTCGTGTTCGGGATGATCAACTCGATCGTCGAGTGGTACCGCCCCGGCGGACGCGAGGGCGCCGACCGTCTCGCCGACGATGTGGTCGCCCTCGCTCTCGACGGGCTGCGCACGCGCGGCGAGGCCGGAGCCGCGGCCGTCTGACCTCGACTCCGGCGCCGCTGCTACGCCGCCGCCTGCTCCTTCGCGACCAGCGTGAGCACGTCGTAGGTGGCCACGATGTCATCGTGCTGATTCTTCAGCACGGCGTCCCAGCGCACCTCTCCATACTCGTCGGTCTCGCGGGGGGTGATCTGCTTCGCGGTGAGCTCCACACGGATGTCGTCGCCGGGGGAGACCGGCGTCACGAACCTCAGGTTCTCCAGCCCGGAGTTCGCCAGCACAGGACCGGGCGCCGGGTCGACGAAGAGACCCGCAGCCCACGACACCAGCAGATATCCGTGCGCGACGCGTCCGGGGAAGAACGGGTTCGCGGAGGCTGCGGTCTCATCCATGTGCGCATAGAACGTGTCGCCGGTGAACGCCGCGAACGTCTCGATGTCGTCGAGGGTCACGGTGCGCGAGCCGCTTCTGACCTGATCGCCCACGTGGAGCTCGGCCAGAGACTTGCGGAACGGATGCACGCCGCCGTCCTGCTCGTAGGGGCGCGCGGCCGCGCCCTGATGCCAGACGCCGGTGAGGGCGGTCATCATCGCCGGAGAACCCTGCACGGCCGTGCGCTGCATGTGATGCAGCACCGCGCGGATGCCGCCGAGCTCTTCGCCTCCGCCCGCGCGGCCTGGGCCGCCGTGCACGAGGTTCGGGAGCGGGGAGCCGTGTCCGGTCGAGCTGCGGGCATCGTCGCGGTCCAGGAAGAGCACGCGTCCGTTGTAGGCGGCCATGCCCGTCGCGAGCGCGACGGCGACTTCGGGGTCATGCGTGGCCACACTCGTCACGAGCGAGCCGCCGCCGCGTGCCACCAGGGCGCTCGCCTCGTCGAGGGTGCGGTAGCCGATGATGCTCGACACCGGGCCGAACGCCTCGATCTCGTTGACCGCCGGGCTCTGGGCGTCGGGGAATCGCAGCAGCATCGGTGCGACGAAGGCGCCGTCGGGGGCGGGTCCTTCGCTGCCGTCGACGTGACGCACGATCGGGGCGTCGGTCGTACCGATCACGAGTTCTCCGCCGCCGGCCTGCAGGCGCCCCACCTGACGCAGCACCTCTTCGCGCTGTGCGGTCGAGGCGAGCGGACCCATCGTGACCCCCTCGGCGCGCGGATCGCCGAGGACGACCCGCGCGGACAGCCGCTCGCGGACCGCGGCGATGACGTCGTCGACGGCAGCCGTCGGCACGATCGCGCGACGGATGGCCGTGCACTTCTGCCCGGCCTTCGTGGTCATCTCGGCGACGAGCTGCTTGATGTAGGCATCGAACTCGGGCGTGCCGGCGACGGCATCCGTCCCGAGGATCGAGGCGTTGATCGAGTCGGTCTCGCTCGTGAAGCGCACGCCTCCCGTCTGCACGCACTCGTGAGCGCGCAGCTGCTCTGCTGTCGACGCCGAACCGGTGAAGGCCACGAGGTCGCCGAGCCGCAGCTCGTCGAAGAGATCGGGCACGCTGCCGGAGACGAGCTGCAGCGAGCCCGCGGGGAGCAGACCGGACTCGACCATCACGCGCACCATAGCCTCGGCGAGATACCCGGTCGGGGTCGCCGGCTTCACCAGGGTGGGGACCCCGGCGAGGAATGCGGGAGCGAACTTCTCCAGCGCCCCCCAGACCGGGAAGTTGAAGGCGTTGATCTGCACCGCCACGCCCCGCAGTCGCGTGTAGATGTGGCGGCCGAGGAAGGAGCCGTCCTTGGAGAGGTTCTCCACGCCGCCGTCGACGTAGACCTTGGCGTTGGGCAGCTCGCGACGGCCCTTGCTGGAGTACGCGAACAGCACACCGATCCCACCGTCGATGTCCACCCACGAGTCCTGTGTCGTGGCGCCGGTGCGGCTGGAGAGCGCGTACAGCTCTGCCTTGCGTTCGGTGAGGGCGAGGGCGAGCTGCTTGAGCCGCACGGCGCGCTGGTGGAACGTGAGCTCCCCGAGCGACGCCTGCCCGACCGTGCGGGCGTGGTCGAGCGCGGCACCCAGGTCGAGTCCGTCGGTCGAGACGCGGGCCACGACCTCTCCCGTCGAGGCATCACGCACCTCGGTGGCCCGAGCCGCGGACGCCGGCGTCCACCACTCTCCCTCGACGTAGCTGGGGAGGATCTCGGTCATCTCAGTTCCCTTCATGAGGCGTCCCATTCGTAGAAGCCGCGTCCGCTCTTGCGGCCGAGGTGCCCCTCGGCGACCAGGCGGCGCAGCAAGGCCGGAGGTTCGAAGCGCTCACCCAGATGGGCGGCGAGGTACTCGGCGATGCCGAGCCGCACGTCGAGCCCGACGATGTCGGTGAGTCGGAGCGGTCCGACCGGATGCTTGTATCCGAGCGTCATCGCCGTGTCGATGTCTTCGGCGGAGGCGACGCCCTCCTCGAGCATGCGGATCGCCTCGAGTCCGAGCGCGACACCGAGCCGGGACGACGCGAAGCCGGGAGCATCGGCGACGACGATCGGCGTCTTGCCGAGGGCGGCGACCCAGCCGCGGGCGGAATCGACGAGCGGGGGAGCGGTGCTCGCTCCGCGCACGATCTCGACGAGCGTGGAGGCGGGCACCGGGTTGAAGAAGTGCATGCCGAGCAGGTGCGAGGGGCGATCGAGCACCGCGGCCAGCTCGTCGATCGAGATGGAGGAGGTGTTCGAGGCGATCACGGCATCGGAGGCGACGTGTGCTTCGACACGGCGGAGCGCATCGATCTTGAGCGCGAGATCCTCGGGCACCGCCTCGACGACGAGGGTGCACGGGGCGAACAGCGCGGCATCCGTGCCCGTCGCGAGACGCTCCCGATACTCCTCGAGGGGTGCGAGCGCCGTGCCTCTGGCGATCGACGAGTCGACCGACTCGAGCACACGGGCGGCGGCCGCCTGTGCGGCGTCGGCATCGCGCTCGACGACGGTGACCCGGGAACCGGCGAGCAGGAACGCGTGGGCGATGCCGGCGCCCATACGTCCGCCGCCGAGCACGCCCACGTGCCCAGCGGCGAGGGAACTGGTCTCGGTCATCGGTCTCTCCGCTCCAGGAAGTCGGTCATCCGTCGGAATTTCTCCGGGCTCTCGAACAGCTCGGCCTGTGCCTCCAGGTCGACGGCGGGGTGGTGGTCACGAGGCGCGCGGAACACGCGCTTGGTCGCGATGGTGGCTGCCGGGTCGTTCCGGACGATGCGATCGACGATGGCGTGCGCGGCCGGCAGCAGGTCCGCCGGCTCGTGGATCGCCGAGACGAGTCCGATGCGCAGCGCCTCCTCGGCCTTCACGGTGCGACCGGTGAGTAGCAGCTCGATCGCCCTGGCATCTCCGACGATCTCCTTCAGCCGCCATCCGGCTCCTGCCGCGGCGAGGATGCCCAGTCCGGTCTCGGGGTTGCCGATGGCGATGGACGGGGTCGCGATGCGGATGTCGGCGGCATAGGCGAGTTCGGCTCCGCCCCCGAGCGCATATCCGTCGATCGCCGCGATGACCGGCATGGGCAGTTCGGCGAGGCGGATGAACGCGTGAGCGTTGATACCGCGCAGTGCGTCGGCCGCGCGGCGCTCGCGCAGCTCGGCGATGTCGGCCCCAGCCGCGAACACGCCGCCGGCGCCGGTGAGGATCAAGGGGCGCGGTGCGGCTTCGAGCTCGGCGCACAGCGCGTGCAGCGCATCGATGGTGGCCTGGTCGATCGCGTTGCGCTTGTGCGGACGATGGAGCGTCGCGACCACACGGTCGCCATGGCTCTCGACGAGGAGGGGATCGCCGGCGGGCGAGGGTTCCGACATCACACCTTCTCCACGATCAGGGCGGCGCCCTGTCCGACGCCGACGCACATGGTGGCCAGGCCGTAGCGCGACCCCTCGCGTTCCATGCGGCCGAGGAGGGTGACCAGCAGTCGGGACCCGGACGAACCGAGAGGGTGGCCCAGGGCGATGGCTCCACCGTCGGCGTTCACGCGCGATTCGTCGAGGCCGAGCCGTCGGATGCAGGCGATGGACTGCGTGGCGAAGGCCTCGTTGAGCTCGATCGAGCCGATGTCGTCGATCGAGAGGCCCGCCCGTCGCAGCGCCTTCTGAGTCGCGGGAACCGGACCGAGGCCCATGACCTCGGGCGGGAGGCCCGCACTGGTACCGGCCACGATGCGGGCACGCGGCACCAGACCGTAGCGCTCGACTGCCGCAGCGCTCGCCACCACGATCGCGGAGGCACCGTCGTTGAGGGCGCTGGAGTTGCCCGCGGTTACGACCTGACCGCCGGCCACGACGGGTCGCAGCCGCGCGAGGCCCTCGAGCGTCGTCTCCGGCCGCGGACCCTCGTCGACCGTCACCTCGCCGGAGCCGACGGGCACGCCGACGATCTCCGCCTCGAACCGCCCGCCCGCGATCGCCGCGGCGGCGCGCTCCTGCGAGCGCAGCGCGAAGGCATCCGCCTCGTCGCGGCTGATGCCGTCGACGCGGGCGACCTCCTCCGCCGTCTCCGGCATCGAGAACGTCGCCTTCTCGCGCGCCAGAAGGCGCGGATTCGGGAAGCGCCAGCCGATCGAGGTGTCGAACGCGGCACCGGGCTTCGCCCAGGCCTTCTCCGGCTTGGCCTGCACCCAGGGCGCGCGGGTCATCGACTCGACTCCGCCGGCGAGGATCACATCGGCGTCGCCGGCGCGGACGGCCTGCGCCGCCATCGTGACGGCGGACATCCCCGAGGCGCAGAGCCGGTTGACCGTGATTCCGGGGACGCTGTCGGGAAGCCCCGCGAGCAGCACCGCCATCCTGGCGACGTTGCGGTTGTCCTCGCCCGCCTGGTTGGCGGCACCGAGGATGACCTCGTCGATCTCGACCTGCAGCGGGTCGATTCCGGCGCGCAGCGCCGCTTCGCGCACGACGATCGATGCGAGGTCGTCCGGGCGGACGGAGGCGAGGGCGCCACCGTAGCGTCCGACCGGGGTGCGTACGCCTCCCACGAGGTATGCCTCGGTCATGCGGAACTCCTGACTGCGTTGTCTCGACGGGTGGCCCGTGTCCGGACGATCGATCCGAATTACTGACCGATCGTCCGGTAATTATGTCACAGACTCAGGGATCGCTGCGATCCCGGGTGCTCGGCCCGAGGCTCACGTGAGCAGATCGACGCCCTTGGTCTCCTTGACGAGGGAGACTCCGATGAGCGAGATCACCGCGGCGACCGCGATGTAGACGCCGATCGTCCAGGCCGCGTGGAACTGGTTCATCAGGGCTTCGGCGATCATCGGCGCGAACGCCCCGCCGAGGATCGCGCCGAGGGCGTAGCCGATGGATACTCCCGAGTAGCGCACGTTCGCGGGGAACATCTCGGCGTAGAGCGCGGCCTGGGGCCCGTAGGAGAGACCGAGCGCGAACGTCATCACGAACAACGCCACGAAGTACCAGAGGATGTTCGCGGTATCGATCAGGAACCACATCGGCACCGCCCACAGGGCGAGTGCGACGTACCCGATCTGGAAGGTGCGGATGCGACCGAGTCGATCGGAGAGGTGTCCTCCCCAGAGGGTGAAGATGAGCCATCCGAACGAGGCGAGCGTCGTCGCCAGCAGAACCGGAGGACGCTCCATGCCGAGAGTCGCGACGGCGTAGGTCGCGAAGAACGCGATGAGCAGGTAGCCCGCCGCGTTGTTGGCGATGAAGATGATCGCGGTCAGGACCACCTGCTTGGTGTTCTGGCGGAACAGGCGGCTCAGCGGAGCGGATGCCTCCTTGCGGCGACGTCGCAGATCCTCGAAGACCGGGCTCTCGTCGACGGCGCGGCGGATCACGTAGCCGACCGCGATGAGCACGATCGAGAGCAGGAACGGGATGCGCCAGCCCCACTCGAGGAAGGCCTCCGGCGACATCGAGCTGGTGAGCACCCACAGCGTCGAGGTGGCGAGGATCATGCCGACGGGGACACCGATCTGCGGGAACGCGCCGAAGAGTCCTCGTCGGTTGCTCGGCGCATGCTCGACCGCCATCAGCGCGGCTCCGCCCCACTCGCCGCCCGCGGAGAATCCCTGCACGATGCGGAGCAGGATCAGCAGGATGGGCGCAGCGACGCCGATCGCGGCGTAGGTCGGGAGGATGCCGATGAGCGATGTGGACAGCCCCATCATGATGAGGGTGAGCACGAGCATCTTCTTGCGCCCGAGCTTGTCGCCGAGGTGGCCGGCGACGATCGCGCCGAGGGGGCGGAAGAGGAAGGAGATGCCGATGGTCGCGAACGAGAGGACCTGGGCGAAGCCGGGGCTCTCCTGGGCGATCGGGGCCAGGAACAGCGGTGCGAGCACCAATCCCGCGGCCTGGGCGTAGATGAAGAAGTCGTACCACTCGATCGAGGTGCCCACGAGGGTGCCGGCGAGCACCCGCCGTTCTTCGGCGGGCATCCGTGCGGACGAGGTGCGGTCGGAGACTGCTGACGTCATGCGAACTCCATTGTTCTGCGATTCCGGGAGGGGAGGGCGACGAGGCGCCCCGGCTATTCATGACCGAATGGTCGGTCAGTAATTGCCGAGCGTAGCGCATAGGCGCCGTCGGAATCGAGAACCCGCGCTTTCGGTCAGACCCTCCCGAACGCTCGCAGTGGGTGCTCGATGAGTTCGGTCACCCGCCGTAGGAAGCCGGCAGCGTAGCCGCCGTCGCACACGCGGTGGTCGAACGCGAGCGAGACCTGGACGATCCGTCGAGCCACGATCGCCCCGTCGACCACCCACGGACGCTCGATGATCCGACCGATGCCGAGGATCGCCACATCGGGGTGGTTGATGATCGCGGCCGAGCCGTCGACGCCCAGGCCTCCGTAGTTGTTGAGCGTGAAGGTCGACCCGCGCAGGCGCTCCGGCGGCATGGTGCCGGAGCGCGCCGTGACGGTGAGTTCGCGCAGCGCCGTGTCGAGCTGTGCCACGGTGAGCTCGTGGGCGCGGGGGAGCACCGGCACCAGGAGCCCCCGTTCCGTATCCGCGGCGATCCCGAGGTTCACGCCGTCGAAGGAGATGATCTCGTCTCCGCTCTCGCTGAGCCGCGACGCCAGCAGAGGATGGTCCTCCAGCGCGAGCAGCACGAAGCGGGCGAGGAGTGCGGTCAGGGACGGCGCCTTCCCACCCTCGGGGGCCATCTGCCCGCGCAGCTCCCACAGAGCCGTGGCGTCGACGTCGACCCAGACGGTGGCCTCGGGGATCTCGGACCTGCTGCGGGTGAGCTTGGCGCTGACGGCCCGGCGCAGGGGAGACATCCGTTCGCGGGCGCGCACCCCGAGCCCGTCCACGGTCTCGCCGGTTCGAGGTCCTGTGGTGCCGGCGTGGTGGGCGGCGGCGCCGTCGACGGCGCTGTCCACGGCGGCTCGCAGCACGTCGGCACGGGTGATGGCGCCGTCGGCGCCGGTCGCGGTGATCGCGTGCACGTCGAGACCGAGATCCCTGGCGAGTCGACGCACGAGCGGGGAGCGGACGGCGACCGGGCGGCGATCGGCCGGGCCCGAAGGCGCGGGAGCCTCGGAGGTGCGGGGCGCGGCATGCGACGCCGTCGGCGCCGGCGTCGACACCTGCTCGCGAGGCGCGGTCACCGAGGCGGCGGACGGGCGGCGTCGTCCCTTCGCGGTGCGCGCGGTCGTTCCATAGCCGATGAGGACGTTCCCGGAACCCGCGCGCTCCTCCTCGCGGTACGCCTCGTGCTCGGGCTGGGCCCCAGGAGACGGGGCGGACGGCGCCGGCGATGTCAGGGGATCGACCACTTCGAGCACCGGGGCGCCGACGTCGATCGTGTCGCCGGCGGCGCCGTGCAGTGCGGTGACAACCCCGGCGAAGGGCGACGGCAGCTCGACGATGCTCTTCGCGGTCTCGACCTCGGCGATCGGCTGATCGGTCGTGATGGTGTCGCCCACGGCGACGAGCCACTGCACGAGGCCCGCTTCGGTCAGGCCCTCACCGAGGTCGGGGAGCCGGAACACCTGGGTGCCCGCATGCGGCTTCAGCGGGGTGCTCATGCCTCGTCCTCCCAGTGCAGCGTGTCGATCGCGTCGAGCACGCGGTCGACGTCGGGGAGGTACCAGTGCTCGAGCTTGGGAGGGGCGTAGGGGGTGTCGAAGCCCGTCACCCGTCGTACGGGAGCGGCGAGGTACTCGAAGCAGCGCTCGAACACCCTGGCCTGGATCTCGGACGCCACGCTCACGTAGCCCGGCGCCTCGGCGATCACGACGGCGCGACCGGTCGACTTCACGGCGGCCGTCACGGTGGCGTCATCGAACGGCGAGAGCGAGCGGACGTCGACGACCTGCACGCTGCGTCCTTCGGCGGCGGCGACCTCGGCCGCTTCGAGCGCCAGAGGCACGGAGGCTCCGTAGGCCAGAAGCGTCACATCCGTGCCGTCGCGGGCGATGCGTGCTGTTCCCAGCTCCGCCGTGATCGAGGTGTCGACCTCGCCCTTGGCCCAGTAGAGCTTCTTGGGCTCGAGGAAGATCACAGGGTCGGGGGAGGCGATGGCCGCACGCAGCAGGGAGTAGGCATCCTGCGGCGTGGACGGGCTGACGACGGTGAGGCCCGGCGTGTGCGCGTAATAGGCCTCGGACGAGTCGCAGTGATGCTCGACACCGCCGATGCCGCCGCCGAACGGGATGCGGATCACCAGAGGCATCCGCATACCGCCGCGGGTGCGGTTGCCGAGCTTGGCGACATGGCTGACGACCTGCTCGAACGCGGGGAGCGCGAACGCGTCGAACTGCATCTCCACCACGGGACGCAGACCGTTCATGGCCATGCCGACGGCGGTGCCGACGATGCCGGATTCCGCGAGCGGGGTGTCGAAGCAGCGCTCTTCGCCGAAGCGCGCGGTGAGTCCGTCGGTGATGCGGAAGACGCCGCCCAGCGCGCCCACGTCCTCGCCGAAGACCACGACATCCGGATCGGACTCGATGGCGTCGGCCAGCGCTCTGTTGAGCGCGGCCGCCATCGTCATCGTCGTCGTGCCGGACGCGGTCTCGGTGCGGGTGTCGTCCTGTGCGATCGTCATCGGTGGCCTCCGTTCAGGGTGCTTCCGGCATCGGCGAGACCGGAGCGCTCGATCTCGTCACGCAGCAGGTGCCACTGCTCATCGAGCTGCGGGGATCGGGTCGCGGTCACGAAGCGGAACAGGTCTTCGGGATCGAGGTCGGCATCGGTGTTCAGGGCGGCCCTCATCGCGGTCGCGATCTCCTCCGCGCCCGCCGCGAAGCGCTCCTCGGCCTCGGCGTCGAGTGCGCCGGTGGAGGTGAGGTGTGCGCGCAGTCGCACCAGCGGATCACGGGCGACCCAGGCCTGCACCTCGTCGCGCTCGCGATAGCGGGTGTCGTCGTCGGCGTTGGTGTGCGCCTGCATCCGATACGTGTGCGCCTCGATGAGGGACGGGCCCCCGCCGACACGGGCGCGAGACACGGCATCGCCGAGCACGGCGAGGACCGCGGCGACGTCGTTGCCGTCGACGCGCTGTCCCGGCATCCCGTAGCCGACGGCCTTGTGGGCGAGGGAGGGGGCCGCCGTCTGCCGCGCGAGCGGGACCGAGATCGCGAACTCGTTGTTCTGCACGAAGAAGACGACGGGGACGTGGAACACCGCGGCGAAGTTCATGGCCTCGTGGAAGTCGCCCTCGCTGGTCGCACCGTCGCCGCAGAGGGCGAGCACCACGGTGTCCTCGCCCCGATGTTTCGCGGCCTGGGCGAAGCCGACCGCATGCAGCAGCTGCGTGGCGAGCGGCGTGGCCTGTGGGGCGACGCGATGCGCGCGCACGTCGTACCCCGAGTGCCAGTCGCCCTTGAGGAGGACCATGGCGTCGGCGGGCTCGACCCCGCGAGCGATCACGGCGACCGAGTCGCGATAGGTCGGGAACAGCCAATCGGTGGAGCCGAGAACCATCGCGGCGCCGACCTGGCAGGCCTCCTGGCCGTGCGACGACGGGTAGACGGCGAGGCGCCCCTGGCGCACCAGGGCTCCGGCCTGATCGTTGATGCGTCGGCCCTCGACGAGCCCGCGGTAGGCGGCCAGGAGAGTGTCGGTGTCGGGGAGCGCGTACCGGTCGTCCACGACCGGCGCTCCGCTCTGGTCGATCAGTTGCACCGCGGTGTCTCGCGGGAGCAGGTCGGTGTGCAGCATGCGTTCGCCCTCCTTGCCGAACTCGGTGAGGACAGCTTGCCCGCGGGGCGACAGTCATCCAAGATCTTTTGGAGAATCCTGGATGAATGTGACTGGAGTGAGGCATTCTTGATCGAAGTGTCAGAAATACTGCGCTGAGGGAAGGGGTCGCATGGTCGCTCTGGACGAGACGGATCGCGCGATCCTCGAGGAGCTGCGCCGTGACGCGCGGGCATCGATGACGGCGATCGCGGACGCGGTGCACATCTCCCGCGCCGGCGCCCATGCGCGGATCAAGCGCCTGACCGATGCCGGCGTCATCACGGGGTACTCCGTGCGCACCGATCCCGTGCTCCTCGGGCACCACGCCAGTGCGTATGTGACCCTCGCGATCGAGCAGGCGACGTGGCAGGCCGTGAGCGAACGGCTGCGCTCGATACCCGAGATCGAGCACATGGCGCTGGTCGGGGGCGACTTCGACGTGATCCTGCTGGTGCGGGCGAACGATGCTCGGGATCTGCGTCGCATCGTGCTGGAGGACATCCAGGCGATCCCGTCGATCCGCTCGACGAGGACCACGCTCATCTTCGAGGACTACCCCCGCAACTGAGCCCCGACCGGATCATCCTTCGCACTCGGACATCTGCGGCGCGCTCCGCGACAAGTGCGGTGACGGTGCTCGTCCGAGAATGAGAGGACGACCGGCGTCCACCCCGCCGCCGGCCAGCGCCACGCTCGAAGGAGAGACACCGATGTCCGATTCCGCAGCTTCCGCAGCCGCAGCGCTGCTCGACCGCATCCAGGCGCTCGAGGGTGCCGGCCGCGAGATCCCGGATGCCGCGACCCGCGAGGTCATCGGCAGAGCACCCGTCGCCACGGTCGACGACCTCGACGACGCGATCGCGAGGGCGAAGGCCGCGCAGCCGGGCTGGGAGGCGCTCGGGCACGAGAAGCGCAGCGCGCTGCTCCTCGCCGCGGCCGACGCGATCGACGCCAACGCCGAAGGCCTCGCCCATCTGCTCTCCCGCGAGCAGGGCAAGCCGCTCAACGGCCCGAACGCCCGCTTCGAGCTGGGCGCCTGCTCGGCGTGGCTGCGCACCAACGCCACCACGGTGCTCGAGTCGCAGGTGCTCGTCGACGACGACACCATGCACGCCGAGCTCGTCTACAAGGCCGCAGGCGTCGTCGGCGCGATCGGTCCGTGGAACTGGCCGCTGATGATCACGATCTGGCAGATCGGTCCGTCGCTGCGCATGGGCAACACGGTCGTGGCCAAGCCGAGCGAGTACACGCCGTTGAGCGTGCTCGCGATGATCGCCGTGATGAACGAGGTGCTGCCGGACGACGTGCTGATCGGCGTCTCCGGCGACCGCGAGGTGGGTGCTCGACTGTCGTCGCACCCCGACATCGACAAGATCATGTTCACCGGCTCGACCGCCACCGGCCGCCGCATCATCGAGAGCTCCGCCGGCAACCTGGCCCGTCTCACCCTCGAGCTCGGCGGCAACGATGCGGGGATCGTGCTGCCGGGCACGGACGCCGCCGCCATCGCGGAGGATCTGTTCTGGGGCGCGTTCATCAACACGGGTCAGACCTGCGCGGCGATGAAGCGTCTGTACGTGCACGACTCCGTCTACGACGACGTCGTCGATGCGCTGGCGGCGATCGCCGGTTCCGTGCCGATGGGCAACGGCCTCGATGAGGGCAATGTGCTGGGGCCACTGCAGAACCGTCCGCAGTTCGACATCGTCAGCCGCCTGGTGGACGAGGCGAAGAGCCGCGGCGCGCGCATCGTCACCGGTGGAGAGGCGGCGCCCGAGCTCGGCGAGCTCTTCTACCGGCCCACCATCGTCGCCGACATCGACAACGATGCGGCGCTGGTGCAGGAGGAGCAGTTCGGCCCCGCGCTTCCCGTGATCCGCTACACCGACGTGGACGAGGCGTTCGCCTGGGCGAACGCGGTCGATGTGGGGCTCGGAGCCTCCGTGTGGGCGAGCGATCCTGAGGCGGCGCGCGATGCGGCGTCGCGGATGCAGTCCGGAACGGTGTGGATCAACTCCCACGGCGGACTGCACCCGATGGTGCCGTTCGGCGGTGTCAAGAGCTCGGGCTACGGCCTGGAGTTCGGCGTCGAGGGCCTCAAGTCCGTCGCCGTCACCCAGGTCGTCTCCGGCCCCGCCCGGAAGGCCTGACCGATGCGCTCCGTCATCGTCGTCGGCGCAGGGACCTCGGGCGCGATCATCGCACGACGCCTGAGCGACGCGGGGGTCGATGTCACCCTCATCGAGGCCGGCGGCTACGACACGAACCCCGCCATCCACGATCCGTCCCGTGCGGGGGAGCTGTGGCACTCCGCCGAGGACTGGGACTTCTTCACCGTTCCGCAGGAGCACGCGGGCGGGCGCCGCCTGCACCTCCCGCGAGGGAAGGTGACGGGCGGATCGCATGCCCTCAACGCCATGATCTGGGTGCGCGGCGCCGCCTCCGACTACGACGCGTGGGAACGCGCGGGGGCCACGGGGTGGGGCTGGTCCGAGGTGGAGCCGGTGTATCAGGCGATCGAGAACGATCTGCTGCCCGTGACCGACGACTACCCCCTCTCGCCGATCCAGGCGTCGATCATCGACGCCGCGGTGCAGGAGGGCCTGCCGCACAACCCCGACTACAACGGGGGTGTGCTCGACGGCGTCTCGCAGGAGCAGGTCACGATGCGGGACGGGCGCCGTGTCAACACCTGGACCGCCTACGCACAGCCGGTGGCCGAGCGCATGACGATCCGCACCGGCGTCGAGGTGCATTCGGTGATCGTGCGCGACGGCCGAGCGGTCGGCGTGCGCCTGGGGGAGGGCGAAGGTGCGGAGGAGGTGTTCGCCGACGACGTGATCCTCTCCGCCGGGGCGATCGGTTCCCCTGTGATCCTGCTGCGCTCCGGGATCGGCCCCGCGGCGGATCTCGCCGCGCTCGGGATCCCGGTCGTGCACGATGCGCCCGGTGTCGGCGCCAACCTCCACGACCACCTCCTCTCACCCGTGATCTTCACCACCCGTCGTCCCGTCGGACCCCCGCAGCCGGGGGTGTCCGTCACCCAGACGCATCTCTTCTGGCGAAGCCGCGACGATCTGGCAGAGCCCGACACGCAGCCGATCCACTTCTCCGTGCCCATGTGGGGCGAGCTCGACCCTCGTGGTGACGACGGGTTCACGCTGATGGCTGGCCTGGTGACGCCGCACAGTCGTGGGCGTCTGACGCTGTCCGGCCCTGGTCTGGCCGACCCGCCCCTGATCGATCTCGCCGCGCTCCAGGACGATCGCGACGTGGCCGCGCTGGCCGCATCCGTGCGTCAGTGCCGTCGCATCGGCGCGCGTCCTGCGCTGGGCGAGGAGTGGTGGGCGGTCGAGGCGTATCCCGGTCCCGAGGTCGCCGACGATCAGGTCGAGGACTGGGTGCGTCGCACGGCCATCACCTACCACCACCAGGTCGGCACCTGTCGGATGGGGTCCGACCCCGAGGCCGTGGTCGATGCCCGTCTGCGCGTGCAGGGGGTGGAGGGGCTGCACGTCATGGACGCCTCGGTCATCCCGACCGTGCCCACCGGCAACACGAACGCACCGGCTGCGTTGATCGGCGAGCGCGGCGCCCGATTCCTCCTCGAGGACTGAAGGTCCGGCAGAACGCCGGCACGCCGAGGCATGGCGGAACGCGGTGCCCCCGCTCGACGACGAGGGCCCGCTGTTCCGGGTGCGCCCCGACGCCGAGAGCAGCTGTCTGCGCCGATCGACCTCATCCCGTCCGGTCTGCCGAGCTGACCGTGCTGCGTTCGTTCACATCAGCGGCAGCGCGACGGCGACGAAGATCACCGCGATCGCCCCGAAACCCGTCGCGAACACGGTGAGCAGGAGCAGGAGGGCACCGCCGGGAAGCGCGCCCGCGGCGCTCCCGGTGAGCACCGCGGTCGCGCGGCGCTGTCGTCTTCGTGCCGCGACCCAGAGCACACAGGCGGTGCCGACGCCGACGACCCCGGGAGCGAAGCCCCAGGCGGCGAAGGCGGGAGGCATCACGAGGGGGAAGACCCGCAGCGAGAGCAGCGAACCGATCGCGATCGCGAGCGCGGTGCGCCGCCACGCCAGCTCGGTCCGCTCCGGCTGCAGGCCGGGATCGTACAACCGGGGCGGTGACGCGGTGCGGCGCATCATGATCCCGACGCGCTCAGCGCCACAGGACGCCGGCCAGGACCAGCAGTCCGACCGTCACGACCACGACGGCGAGGAGGATCGCGGACAGGGCTCCGGGCAGCGGCCGCGACTGCCGCAGCGCCCGTTCCGCGCGCATCCACCCCCACCAGGCGAGGGGGGCGACCACGGTCCCGGTGACCATCAGCAGCAGCGACGCCGCAAGGCGGAAGCCCGGATGCAGATCCAGACCGAGCACCTCGAGAGCCACGCCGCCGGCGATCAGTGCGAGCGCGGTTCGGGTCCAGGCCAGGAACGTCCGCTCGTTGGCGAGCGAGAATCGCGGATCCGGCTCTTCTCCGACGGAGTACACGGACGAGGGGAAGCGTCGCATCGCCTCATCGTATCGGCGCGACGCCGCATCCCCGATCAGTCTCCGTGCACGCGGCGGCCGGCGAACCACGTCGACACGACCGGGGTGCGCACGATCTCGTCGGCGGGTCCCGCGATCGCATCACGCGCGAGCACGACGAAGTCGGCGGACTTCCCGGGGGTGAGAGAGCCGGTCTCGGCGCCGAGGCCCATCGCGGTCGCCGCGTTGATCGTGAAGACCTCCAACGCCTCCTCGGCCGTGATGGCCTGTTCCGGCCAGAGCGTTCCCGGAGCGCGGCCGAGAGGATCGGCCCTGGTGACCAGGCCCTGCAGTCCCTCCAGGGTGTTCGGGGACTCGCTCACGGGCCAGTCGCTGCCTCCGGCGACCAGCGCTCCGGCGTCGAGCAGCGCGCGGTTGGGCTGAGAGTGCTCGGCCCGATCGCCGAGCACGTCGGCGAGGGCCTGCGGGATCACTCCCGGGTACCAGATGAACGGGGAGATGTCGGCGGAGACGTTCAGCGCCGCCAGACGAGGGATGTCGGAGTCGGCGAGGAACTGGCCGTGCGCGATCTGCACGGGCGTGGTGAAGCCCTCCGACCGCAGCCGCTGCGCGGCATCGAGGACCAGGCGGGCCGAGCCGTCTCCTGTGCAGTGCACCTTGGCACCGAGTCCCCGCTCGGCGACGGCGCGCAGCCACCCGGTGAGCTCGTCCAGGCTCATGGTCGTCTCGCCGTGGAAGTGCGCACCGTGGGCTGCGTCGGCAGGATAGGGGTCGAGGAATGCGGCCGTGTGCGCCGGCGGAACGCCGTCGAGGAAGATCTTCACGAAGTCGGGACGATGATGCCGGGAGCGGAACTCCTCTCCGCGGTCGAGGAGAGCAGCGCCGATCGGATCGAAGCCGAAGATCTCGTCGTTGATCAGCAGGGACGACACGACCCAGGCATGCAGCTCGTCGGCGCCGTCGAGATCGGCGAGCGCGCGGAGGATGTCCACCGAGACACCCGCATCCTGGAACGTCGTGACGCCGTAGGAGTTGAGGATCTCGACGCCGCGCCGGGAGGCCGCCGCGTGCTGTTGCGGCGTGAGGCCACCCGTGCGGTCGTACGCCTCCTGCACAGGGATCCCCGCGGCCTCCAGCAGCACGCCGGAGGGCGTGCCGTCGTCGGGGTCGAGCAGCGTCACACCCGCGTCGGGAATGCTCTGCGCCGTGATCCCTGCGAGCTCGAGCGCGCGACTGTTCGCCCAGCGGTTGTGACGCGAGTCCTCCATCAGCATCACCGGGCGCCCTCCGCTCGCCTCGTCCAGACGACGGCGACTAGCGGTGTTCGCGAGGGCCGGCAGCAACGTCGTCGCGACAGCGCCGCCGACGATCCAGGCGTCCTCCGGCAGATCGGCGGCCTTCTCCCGCACCCGGTCGAGCACCTGGTCGAGCGTCAGCGACGGAGCGAGCGACAGCTCGAACAGGTCCGTGCGCCCGGCGAGGGCGTGGTGGTTGTGCACGTCGACGAAGCCGGGATACACGGCCGCGTCGCCGACCTCGAGCAGTCGGGTCCTGCGCCCGCGGAGCCCCTCCATGTCGGAGCGCGCCCCGACGGCGAGGATCCGGCCGTCGCGCACGGCGAAGGCCTCGACCACGGGGTTCGCACGGTCGGCCGTGCGGATCACGGAACCGGTGACGATGAGGTCGGCGACGTCGGTCATCTCACACGCCTCCGAAGGTCGCAGGCTCCAGCTCCGGCGCATGCAGCGTCGTGGAGAGCAGACGTCCATGGGCGCCGAACGTGAAGTGCGTCGGCACCTCTCCGCTCTCGTCGAGGCCGAACAGCACGCCGTGCGAGCGGATGGCGTTCACGTCGCGATGGTCGGCGATGGTCACCGATGCGCAGGGGATGACCTTCTCGCGCCAGGCGAACACGTAGATGCCGGGGCGGATCTGCCACACGCTGTTCTCATCGGTGTCGGCGAGCCCGCGCTCGGGGCCGGCGAGGCACTGCCACGAGTACCACCGCGACGACAGGTAGACGTGCTCGTAGGCGTGCTCCTCGCTGTAGACCCACTCGACGCGGCGGCCGATGAGCGTGGTCGTGGGAGCGGCCTCGGCCCCGCGCGCTTTGATGCCCTCGATCACGCCGGGGGCGAAGTGGTGCTGCACCCGGGTGCGGCCCTGCTCCGGCGCCGGCAGGATCTCGGAGAGGACGGCCAGAGCGCGTCCCTGACGCAGGTCGAGCACGAGCGAGACGGCCTCGTTCGGCAGATAGCGGTGGTGGAACTGCACGAAGTAGAGCTGCTCGTCGACCTCGAACGCCTCGTAGTCGTCGGTGTCGGACGCGGCTTCGGTGTCGTCCTCCGCTCCCGGGTGGTAGTCCCAGGTGACGGTGGACTCGGCGAATCGGTGCACGATGCGGGTGCCGCGCCCGTCGACGACCGTGACCTCGGTGCCGCTCAGCGCGGTGGAGTGGGGGGCCTTGTTGGCGTCGAAGCCGGGAGCGAGCCCCTCCAGCGGCAACCAGGTCGAGGTGTCGGCGGGGTTCAGCGTGGTCATGGGTTCTCCTTCGGTGGGGGAGCCGGTTCAGCGGTCGCTGAACTTCTCCAGGTCGGTGGCGAGGCCCTCGTAGACGGCCGGCTTGGTGCGCTTCAGGTAGGCGCCGTACCCGATGCCGCCGATCAGGGCGACGATGAGGAGCAGGGGCATCAGACGGATGGCGAGCTCCTCCGATCCGGCGACGATGTTGAAGTTCACCACCGCGAGGACCGAGATCGCGGCGATGCCGAGGAAGCCGATGCCGGGGGCGATGAACGTGCTCCACCACCGCGGATCCTGGCGCCGACGGAAGTACACCACGATCGAGATCGCGGCCAGGCCCTGCAGGATGAGCACGCTCAGGGTGCCGAAACCGAGCATGGCGGGGACGAGCGTGAGGATCGGGTCTGCGCCGGCGAGAGCGAAGATGATCGCCACGACGGCGGCGAACCCGGCCTGCACGATCCCCGCAAGTTGCGGGGCGCCGTTCGGGCGGGTGCGCGCCAGAGCCTGCGGGAGGATCTTCGCCCGTCCCAGCGAGTACAGGTACCGGGTCGCCGAGTTGTGGAACGCGAGCATGGCGGCGAACAGGCTCACCAGCAGCAGGATCATCATCACGGTCGTGAGCGGGCCGCCCAGGTACTGCTGCGAGATGGAGAAGATCAGGTCGCCGGTGGGCAGGTGCTCCAGTGCGGTGGCCTGGGCCTGCGCCACACCGGTCGCGCTCACCACCGCCCACGTGGTGACGCCCAGGATGAGGCCGATCGCGATGATCGAGGTGTAGGTCGCCCGGGGGATCGTGCGCAGTGGCTGCTTGGCCTCCTCGCTGAACAGCGCCGTCGCCTCGAAGCCGAGGAATCCGGTCGCCGCCAGCAGCAGGCCGATCGGCAGCGAGCCGGAGAACACGGCCTCGGGGCTGAACGCCGAGACGTCGTAGCCGGTCTGCACGAGGACCGAGATGTCGAACACCACGAGCATCAGCACCTCGAGCACGAGGCAGACTCCCAGGATCTTCGAGCTGAAGTCGACGCCGACTCTCGCCAGCACGAAGCACACGACGATGGAGAGCAGACCCCACACGAGCCAGTGCACGTCGAGGCCGGTGAGGTCGCGGATGATCGTCTGCATGAAGAACCCGCTGGTTCCGATCGTGCCGACGACGAAGAAGTTGTAGCCGAGCGTCGCGATCAGACCGGCGATCAGTCCGCCGGTGCGGCCGAGGCCCTTCACGACGAAGGCGTAGAAGCCTCCCGCGTTCACGAGCTGCTTCGACATCTGGGCGTAGCCGATCGCGAACAGCAGCAGGATCGCCGCCACCAGGAAGAACGACATGGGCGTGCCGCCGCCGTTGCCCAGCGCGATCGCGAGCGAGGCCACGACCACGATGCCGGTCAGCGGGGCGACAGCGGCGAGGACGAGGAAGACGATCCCGGCGACGCCGAGGGCGCCGGGTCGGAGAGCGGTGTGCGTGTGCGTCGTGGACGCGGATGTCGGGTCTGCCACGTCGGCTCCTTTGCTCGGTGACGGCCGTGCGGACACGGCATCGACGACGAGGGGAATCGTCGATAGAGCGAGTCTGCTCGTGCTGTCGGCGGTGCGCTTGACCCTGAGGGAAAGACGATGGTGTCAGCGTGCACAGCCCGCTCCCATGCTTTCGACACCGCACCGGCGGGGGAGCAGGATGGCCGTGATGACACCGCCGTCCTCCTGCCGCACCGCCGGTGCAGCGACGGCCTGCGAAGGACGAGATGGATCTGCAGCTGCACGCCAGGACGGTCCTGATCACGGGAGCCGGGAGCGGCATCGGCCGCGCCACGGCCCGCCTCCTGGCGCAGGAGGGCGCCCGCGTGGCGCTGCTCGACCGGGACAGTGCCGCCCTGGACGCCACCGCCGATGTGGTGCGGGCATCGACCGGGCCGGTGCAGGAGACGGTTCGCGTCGTCGCCGACGTCACCGACGAGGAGCAGGTGCGCGCAGCCGTGTCCGCCGCGGTCGCGGCCCTCGGCGGGCTGGATCACGTCGTGTGCTGCGCGGGGGTGTCCGGTCCGGTCGGTTCACTGATCGAGGACACCGACCTCGCCGCCTGGAACGCCGTGCTCGCGGTCAACGTGACGGGGCCGTTCCTGGTGCTCAAGCACGCGCTCCCCGCTCTGCGCCGCGCGGTCGACGCATCCGTCGTCCTGCTCGCCAGCGATTCGGCCTCCGTCGCCTCTCCCGGGATGGCGCCGTACTGCGCGTCGAAGGCGGCGCTGGTGCAGTTTGGACGCGCGCTGTCGGTCGATCTCGCAGGCGCCGGGATCCGTGTGAACTCGGTCGCTCCGTCGATCGTCGACACGCCGATGAGCCGCGGCGATCTGGGCGAGGCCGCCCTCGACGATCCGGCGTTCCCCGTCCAGACGGCGGATGAGGTGGCCGCGCACGTGGCCTACCTGCTGTCGCCGCATTCCAGAGCCGCGAACGGCACGACCCTGATCAGCGACTTCGGGTACACGGCCCGGTCGGGATTCCCCGCCTGACGCGACCGCGTCAGCGAAGACCATCGCGCGCACGCGCGTCGGAGAGAACACAGGAGAAGACATGGGACTCGTGGTCGGATCGAGCGTCTCGGGGCGCGTCGTCGTCATCACCGGAGGGGGCACCGGCATCGGCGCCGCGATCGCCGAGCGCTACGCGGCGGAGGGAGCGCACGTCGTGGTCGTCGGCAGGAGGGCGGCGCCCCTGCAGGAGGTGGAGCGGTCGGTCGGTGCAGTGCCCGTCATCGCGGATGCGGCGGACACCGCCTCGGCGAAGGCGGCGGTCGCCGAGGTGCTGGCCCGCTTCGGGCGCATCGACGTGCTGGTCGCGAATGCCGGGGGCCACGGATTCTCACCGGTCGGCGACACCGACGATGCGAGCTGGGAGGCCGCGATCCGCGCGAACCTCACCACCGCGTTCACGATGGCGAGGGAGGCCCTTCCCGCCCTGATCGAGGCGAAGGGGCAGATCGTGATCGTCTCCTCGCTCGCCGGGCTCTTCGCCGGTCCTTCGGTGGCCGGCTACACGGTGGGCAAGCACGCCCTGATCGGTCTGACCCGCACTCTCGCGCGCGACTACGGTCGGCACGGCGTCCGGGTCAATGCGATCTGTCCCGGCTGGGTGCAGACACCCATGGCCGATGACGAGATGGACGAGTTCGCCTCGCACGCGGGTCTCGGATCGCGCGAGGAGGCGTACGCCGCAGTGACGGCCGACGTGCCGCTGCGGCGCCCGGCCCGCCCGTCCGAGATCGCCTCGGTGGTGCGCTTCCTCGGCTCAGGGGAGTCGTCCTACATCACGGGCGCCGTCATCGTGGCGGACGGCGGCTCTCACGTGGTCGATGTGCCCACGATCGCGTTCGATCACGCGGGGATGTAGTCGCCGGCGCCCCTGACGGCGCGGGGGTCTCAGCCGATCGTGAGCGTGAAGCCGTCGCCTTCGGCGTCGATCTTCACCTGCGTCAGGTCATCGACGAGGAAGGTGGGCTCGTACGCTGCGGCGTGCGGTCCGACCCCGATCACGCGCATCCCGGCCGCGAGCCCCGCGCGGATGCCGGCGCCGGAGTCCTCGAACACGACGCAGTCGGCGGGGGAGACTCCCAGCAGCTCGGCGCCCCGGAGGAAGCCTTCCGGGTCGGGCTTGGACGCGGAGACGTTCTCCGCGGTGACCGCGAGGGTGGGGACGGTGAGTCCGGCCTGGCGCATCCGTGCCGTCATGAGGGCGACGTTCGCCGAGGTGACGATGGCATGCGGGAACGGCTCGAGGGTGCGCAGCAGGGCGTCCGCTCCGGGGATCATGATGACGCCGTCCACGTCTTCCGCCTCGTTCGCGAGCATGACGTCGTTCTCGCGCAGGTTGATCGCGTGGTCGCGTTCGGGCAGCATGATCGCCATGCTCTGGTGCCCCTGGCGGCCGTGCACCACGCTCAGCACCGTCTCCGGTGCGATCCCGTGCGGCTCCGCCCACGCCAGCCAGAGCCGTTCGACGACCGACGTCGAGTCGACGAGGGTGCCGTCCATGTCGAGGAGGGCGGCGCGGGCGTGGATGATCTCGGTCACCCCTTCAGGCTAACCCCACCACCGCTCAGCGCGAGGACGCGGCGCTCAGCCGCCGAGGTAGGCGCGGTGCAGCAGCTCGGGGTCGGCCTGCAGCGCCTTCGCCGTTCCCTGGAAGGAGACGCGCCCTCCGGCGACGACCACCGCCTCCTCGGCCAGTCCGAGGGCGAGCTGGGTGAACTGCTCGACCAGCAGCACGCCGACACCGGACTCGGCGATCGACTGCACGATCGGCATCAGCCGCAGGAACACCACGGGGGCGAGCCCGAGCGACATCTCGTCGATGAGCAGGATGCGGGGTTTCGCGGCGAAGGCGCGGGCGAGCACGACCATCTGCTGCTCCCCGCCCGACAGCAGGGCGGTGGGCGCGTCGATGCGCTTCTCGAGCTCGGGGAACTGCGCCAGCACCGCGTCGAACTCCGACGGGGTGCGTGCGGTGAGCGAGATGTTCTCGCGTACCGTCAGGGAGGGGAACACCGCTCGCCCCTGCTCGATGTGCACGATGCCGCGGCGCGCCCGCGCCACGCGGGAGAGCTTGTCGATCGGATCTCCATCCAGGGTGATCGTGCCGGCGGAGTGGGGCGTCACCCCCGACACCGACTCGATCAGACTCGTCTTGCCCGCGCCGTTCGGACCGACCAGCGCCAGCACCTCTCCGCCGGCGACCCGCAACGAGACGTCGGAGATCACGGGCCCGGCGCCGCGGCTCACCGTCACGGCGTCCAGTACGAGTTCGCTCATGTCAGAAGCTCCGTCTCTCCCATGTACGCCTTCACGACGTCGGGGTTCGCGAGGACCTCGGCCTGCGGTCCGCTCGCCAGCACTCGACCGAAGTCGAGCACGGTCAGGGTGGGGCATACGGAACGGACGAGATCGAGGTCGTGCTCGATGATGATCAGGGCGACGCCGTAGCGTGCCGGCAGGTCGCGCAACCGCGCCGCGAGCGCCAGGTGCTCCTCGTGCGAGAGGCCGGCGGCCGGTTCGTCGAGGATCAGCAGACGCGGACGGGCGGCCACGTTCGCGGCGACCTCCACCAGTCGACGCGTACCCACATCGACGCTGGAGAGGCGCGCGCGAGAGGACGGGCATCCGAAGAACGCGAGCACCTCGTCGATGTCGGAGGTCGCCAGGCGGCGCCGGGCCACGAAGCGCACGTAGGCGCCGACCGTGAGAGCGGGCGGAACCCGGTCCTGCTGGAAGGTGCGCCGCAGACCCCGTCGCGCGCGCCGGGTGGGGGAGAGCCCCGCCAGATCGCGGTCGCCCAGCAGTACGCGTCCACCGTGCTTGGGCAGGAACCCGCTGATCGCATCGACGAAGGTCGACTTGCCGGCTCCGTTGGGTCCGATCAAGCCCATGATCGATGCGGCCGGCACGTGGAACGAGACGTCGTCCAGTGCCTTCAGAGCGCCGAACTGCACCGTGAGCCCTTCCACGGTGAGCACGGGCGCGCCGCTCAGCGCAGCCTCGTCGACCGTCGCCGTGGTGGTCGTGGTGATGGCGGCCTCGTCTGCGCCGGCATCCGGCGGCAGGGCGGTGAGCTGCGCGTTCGCCGTTCGCCGGTCCGCACGGCGGTAGAGCAGGTTGCGGATGCCCTGACCCAGGTTGGTGCCGCTGGTGAGAGCCTGCACGCCGAGCACTCCGAAGACGACGAAGCCCCAGTCCTGCGGGATGCCCCAGCGCTTGAGGAGTTCGGGCACCAGCACCCACAGCAGGCCGCCGAAGATCGCCATGTCGATCAGGTGGGCTCCCGACATGATGGCCAGCACGTAGAGGGCGAGGGACTGCAGAGGCGTGAAGCTCGATGCGAACGGCAGCTGCACCTGTCCGGCGAGCAGCCCGCCGGAGATGCCGCCGAGGGCCGCCGACACCGCGAAGGCGGTCAGCTTGGCCGTCTGCACGCTCTGCCCCGCAGCGGCCGTTCCGCGCTCGGAGAACGCGACGGCCTTCCAGCTCGAGCCCCAGCGCCCCCGCTGCAGGAAGAACACCCCGAGTGCGCAGACCGCCAGCACCACGATGGAGAGGAAGAAGAACTGCCGGTCGTTCGAGAACATCGCTGGCCGCGCGATGGCCGTGCCCTCGGAGGAGCCGGGGAACTGGATCTGCACCAGGGTGACATCGGCGGCCGCGGCGAATCCGAGGGTCACGACTGCGAGGTTCACACCGCGCAGGCGCAGAGCGGGAAGTCCGACGAGGATGCCGACGAGGCCGGCGGCGATGCCGCCCAGCACAAGCCACACGATGAACCCGCCGGGCGCCTGCATCACGTTCAGCAGCGACACGATCCACGCGCCGACGGCTGCGAAGGTGAGCTGGCACAGCGCGATCATTCCCGCGGAGCCGGTCACGATGCCCAGCCCGAGGATCGCGATCGCGGCGGTGACCGCGCTGATCGCGAGGAAGACGAAGTAACCCGGCAGGGCCGAGCTGAGGATCGCGCCGACCCCGATGCCGGCGAGGGCGACGGCGAACGGCCATGTGACGCGGAACCACGAGCGGTCAGCGAGCGGCATCCCACACCTCCTTGCGCTGCGTCCACAACAGGAGGACGACGATGAACAGGAACGGGAGGAAGTTGCGCACCAGCGCCACCTCGTCGATCTGGGCGACGAGTCCGCCCAGCACCCCCAGGACGAGTCCGCCGACGACAGCCAGGTCGAGACGGCGGAAGCCGCCGAGCAGCGCGGCTGCCGCGGCGGGAACGATGAGCATCGACAGGCTGGTGGCGTCGTTGGACTGCGACGGCGCCACGATGATGATCGCGATTGCGCTGATCACCCCCGTGACGAACCACACCGCGATCGAGAGCGGTCGGGAGCGGATGCCGAGCAGTTCTGCCGTCGTCGGACGCTCGGAGAGGGCGCGCAGCTGCGTTCCCACCCTGGTGCGCCGCAGGACGATCCGGACGGCGACCGCGGTCACGATCGCCATAGCGACCGTCGCGACGGTGACCTGGCTGACCACGACGCCGCCGATCGAGAACGCGGGACCGGCGATGATCGGAGCGAACGGCTGCGGCTTGTTGCCGAACAGGATGAACGACATCGAGATCAGCAGCAGGAGCGGTCCGACCGTCATCGCCGAGCGGGTGGTCGTCGATGCCTCGGACAACCATGTCGCCGCGATGAAGCCGATCGCCGCGGCGAGGAGGCCCGCCACGAGCACACCGAGCACGGAGCCGGCCCAGATGGGCAGTCCGAGCTCGCGCACCAACCAGACGGCCGTGAAGCCGCCGAACATGCCGGTCGCAGCCTGGGCGAAGTTCACGACCCGCACCAGACGCGACATGAGCGTCAGGCACACGCCGAGAACCGCGTAGAGGCCGCCGGCGGCGAGTCCGGCGATGGCGCCTTGCAGCATGGGGCGTCCTTTCTGTTCCGAGGGGGGAGGGGGAAGGGCCTGCCGCCGGTAATGCGCCCGGCGGCAGGCGGTCTGTGGGGCTACTACTCGCCGATGCGGAGCCAGTCGTCGGCGACCTGCTCCCAGGCGTGGGTGCCGGACTTGAGGATGATCGGCCAGCCCGCGGTGTTCTGCGTGCCGAACGCGTAGGGGGTGCCGACCATCGGGTTCTCGATGGGGTCCATGCTCTTCAGTGCCGCCGACACGCTCTCGCGGGTGATGTCGCCGTCGATGCCCTTCAGCACCTCGATGAAGTAGGTCGCGGCGAGGTAGCCGCCCTGGCTGAACGAGGTGAGCGGGATGTCGTTGTCCTCCATCAGCGTGCGCCAGTCGGCGTTGATCTCGCTGTCGTCGGTGAACGGGTAGAACTCGGCGGGCACGTAGATGCCGGCGCCCGCGTCGTCGATCGCCTCGGCGAAGTTCTCGCTGTAGACGCTCGTCAGGTACAGCCAGGTCACGTCGTCCCAGCCCTGTGCGTTCGCGGCCTTGACCTGTCCGATCGCGTCGGGCTCGACCGGGTTGATCGCGAGGGCCTTGCAGCCCTGCTCGCGCGCCTTGACGATGTAGGGGGTGTAGTCGGATGCACCGTACGGGACCGTGTCGTCGACGTACTTCGGCTCCTTGCCGGTGATCTCGGACCACTTGTCGATCGCGGCCTGGTAGGTCGGACGGGTGGAGCCGGCGATCTCGAGCAGGATGCAGATGTCGTCGAGCCCGAGCACCTCCGACCCGTACTGCAGTGTGAGGGTCATGTCGTTGAAGGGGCCGACATTGGCGGGCGAGATGTTCTCACTGTCGAAGCACCCCGTGTCCACGCCGATTCCGGGCATCGACAGGATGCTCTCCTGCTCGTAGTACTTGGCGTTGATCTCGCACTCGATCAGACTCGCGGAGCCGACCAGGGCCACGGCGCCGTCGCTGCCCACCAGCTCCCGGGCCGACGCCGTGGCCGTCGCCGGGTCACCCTTGTCGTCGAGGGTCTTGTAGTCGATCTTGCGCCCGTCGAGCCCGCCGGCGTCGTTGAAGGCGTCGAAGACGGCGGCCGCGGCCTGCGAGGCCTCGGGGAACGTCGCCGGTCCACTGATCGTGTTGATGGACCCGACCACGATCGGGGCGCCTTCGCCTCCGCCGGATCCGCCGTCTCCACCGGCGCAGCCGGCGAGGGCGAGGGCTGCCACGGCGATGAGTGCCGCGGTGCCGGATGCTCGCTTGTTCATGTGATTCCTGCCTCTCGTGTTCGGGTCGTGCTGTGTGTTCGGGTGGTGCTGTGTGTGCGGTGCTGCTGGAGGTGCGGGACTCAGTCGCGCAGGGCGCGAGCCACCAGCTCGGTGTCGGTGAACTGCTCGAATGCGACGACCTCGCCGTCGGTCAGGCGCCAGACATGGGCGACCCGCGCGGCGAAGAAGCGCCCGGTGCGCCGGAACGTGCCGGAGTAGGTGCCGATTCCCACGACCACGTCTCCCGCGTCGATGACCTCGTCGATCGCCACGGTGTAGTCGTCCCAGTCCTCCTGGATCCGTCGGAAGACGTTCGCGGCGACGGCATCGGGACCGATGTACGTCCCCGCGTAGGGGAAGCCCGCGGCCTCGGTCCACCGCACGTCGGGCGCGAACGGCGCGAGCATCCCGTCGAGGTCGCCGCGGTCGCTCGCCGCGTAGTGCTCGCGGATGATGTCGGCGTTGCCCATGGTGTGTCCTCTTCTCGTCGTCGGTCAGACGGGCTGTGCGTCGGGGTAGGCGACGGACCCGAGCGGATAGATGTGGCCGCCGGCCCGCGAGTGCTCGGAATCGCCGTCGCCGTTGAGTCCGAGGAAGATCCCTGTCGTCATCAGCTGGTAGCCGAGGTCGTGCAGCCAGACGCTCGCTACCGCGATGCGGAACTCGCGGAAGCAGAACAGATACAGCCCGTCGGCGAACTTCCACACCGTCGACAGGTCCATGTCGCCGTGACCGCGCTGCACGCCCTCCAGGCACTGCCACGCGTAGCGCTGGCTCGACACGTACACGTGCTCGTACAGGTGGTGCGGGCTGTAGCGGTAGATGTTGCGCTTGCCGATCAGGTCGCGGCTGGGACCGGGGACCTCGCCGGTGACCGGCCCCGCATCCGTCGTCGCCGCCCAGAAGTCCTGGCCGACCTGCGGTGTGCCCTCGACGGCCTCTGCCGCGATGCGGGAGCGGATGACGGTCGCGCGATTCGTGGTGGAGGAGATCACGAGGGTGAGCGCCTCGCGTTCACGGCTCTCGAACGGGATGTTGACGAACACCACGTCGTCGCGCACGCGGACGGCGTCGTAGGGGTCCCGGCCGGAGGTGCCGAGGCCCTCCCACGTCACGGCGTCCTCGTCGAAGCGGAGCGCGAGGGTGCCGCCGTCGTCGAGCGTGAGGGTCAGCGACGTTCCGGCCAGCAGGATGCTCGGCAGGCGGAAGGTGTCGATTCCGGCGGCGAACTCGTCGTAGGTGCGCCATTCGTCGAGTGCCGGGTCGGTCGTGATGTCGGTCATGCGGGTCCAGACGTCGCACGCGGCAGGGCTTCTTCGCCCCGGGCACCGCGTCGTCGCGATGCGCTTGCCTCATGCTCCGTCCGGCGCCGCCCGGCGCTCAAGATCGCGGCGCCCATCGCGCGCCGAGAGTCAACCGGCGTGCCGTACCGGGCAAGCGGTGGCTCCCGGCGAGCGGCGGCTCAGTGCGCCGCGCGGTACTCGCTGGGGGAGATCCCGAACGCCGACTTGAATGCGCGGCTGAAGTGCGCGGCGTCGACGAAGCCCCAGCGGGCGGCGATCGCGGCGACGGGCCGGTCGGCGAGCATGGGGTCGAGCAGGTCGCGCCGGCACTGCTCGAGGCGACGCGTGCGGATCCACGTCGACACCGTGACGCCCTGCTCCTGGAACAGTCCGTGCAGGTGGCGGGTGGAGATGAAGTGGGCCGAGGCGATCGTGGCGGGACCGAGGTCGGTCGACGCCAGATTGCGGTCGATGTAGGAGCGGATGCGCTGCACGAGGGCGCGGTGCGGGTCTGCCGAGACGCCGTCGAGGCCGAGCTCGCGCGTGAAGACCGTGGAGACGAGGTCGAGGGCGCTGTGTGCGAGGCGGGCTCCCGTGGTGCCGGCGAGCTGGTCGAGGTTGCCGGCGAGCTGCGTCAGGTACGGCACCACCATGCCGCCCAGGCCCTCCTGGCCGGAGATGCGCACGGCGGTGAGCTGGCCGACGACGTCGGGGGGCAGGCTGATGAGGTGCTTCGGGAACATCACGACCATCGTGCGGAACCCCTCGTCGAAGACGAGCGAGTAGGGACGATCGGTGTCGTACACGGCGAGATCACCCGCCTGGAGCACGGCTTCCCGGTCGTCCTGGATGAGCAGGCCTGTGCCGGCGAGCATCAGGCTGAGCTTGAAGTACGAGCGGTCGCTGCGGGCGATCAGCTCGGGCGTGCGCTCCACGACGTGCGAGGTGGCGCGCACCTCTGTCACATGGACCTCATCGACCGACGCGCCGCGGATGACGCCGCGGAAGTGGTCCGGCCCTGCCGTGGAGACCTGCAGCGGGACGAACGACTCGGAGACCGCGGCGCGGAAATCACTGATGTTGCGCGCGACGAGAGTCGATACCGATTCGGCAGGAGCAGCGGGTGCACCGTTCATGACTGATCACCTCGGGTGGTGGAACGACGACGTTGTATACGATCCGTTCCGTGATGCTACCACCGGCTGCGGCCGAAGTGCTCGGCTCCTATGATGTGGTCGGGAAGGACGACGATGAACGCTCTCGCGAGCAGGGTCATGCAGGTGCTGCGTCAGGTGCGCGGTCCGGAGACAGCGGAGGCCGTCTTCGAGGCGACCGCGCTGATCGTCGGCGCCGGCTTCTTCGTGGCGGGCTTCGTGATCGGACTCCCGGTCTTCTGGGGTCACGAGCTGGCGATCAGCGGCAGCGGGTCGATCGGCGTCTTCGCCGCATACGGCGGTGCGATCACCGCGGTGATCGCCTTCGCCCTCGGACGCGTCGCCGTGCGTCCGGCGCAGCCGAACCCGCAGCAGGCACGCGACGGATTCAGCGTGCCGGGGGATCGGCTGCGGTGGTACGACCTCACCGCCATCGCCTTCGCCCACGCGGCGATCGCGTATCTGGGCTGGCTCGGCATCGCGGAGCTCCTCGAGCGGAGCTTCACCGACGCTCCGGTGTTCCCGTTCCCCGGCGCGATCCTGGTGGCGGTCGCCTTCGCATTGACCGGATATGTCTCGTTCCTCAGCGCCGTCGCCCTCACCCCGATGGTGTTGTCACTGGTGCTCGCGGTGTTCCTCGTGGTCGGCGCATTCGCGAGCATGCTCGCATCCAGCGACGTGCACTGGTGGCGCGACAACCTCTCGGCGCTGGGGATGAGCACGAACAGCGCATCGGTCGCGTTCAACGTGACACTCGTCATCGCCGGAGTCATGATCACGACGATCTCCCGGTACGCGACCGCGGGGCTCCCGGCCGAGAGCGCCGACGACCGTCGTGGGCGTTTCATGGTGCGCGGCGGTCTGATCCTGATGGGGATCTTCCTCGCGTGCGTCGGCATCTTCCCCGTGGACGAGTTCTTCCTCCTGCACAACACCGTCGCGACGGGCATGGCCGTCGTGTTCGGGATCGTCGTGGTCGGACTGCCGTGGTTCCTGCCGACCATCCCTCGTGTGTTCGTGGCCTTCGGATGGATCTATGTGCTGGTGATCGTCCTGCTCGCCGCCTTCTTCGCGGTCGGCTACTACAACCTCACCGCGGTCGAGTTGATCGCGGCCGTGCTGATCTTCAGCTGGATCATCGTCTTCCTGCGCACGGCCGGATCGGTCACAGCCCCCGCCGTCACAGACGGTGCGTCAGCGGAGGCGAGCTGAGGGAATCGTGCTCGCCCTAGTCCCAGATCGGGTCGTCGGGGTCGGGGGAGTCCGTGCCGTCGGCGTCGGTCATGATGCGCGCTTCGGCGATCCACGACGTCAGGGAATCGTCGTGGAGCATGTGCGGTCGCGGTGAGCCGAGAAGGTCGGGGTTCGTCACGACGTCCAGCGGCTCATCGCTGGCGAAGATGACGACGTTGCCGAGTGGCCCTTCGTCATCTTCCGGTTCTGCGTCGAGAACGACCGCGATGTGGTCGAACACGGAACTCAGCGTGGCGGCCTGTCGTCGTGAGTACTCGAACGGGTGCCCGTCGAGCAGGTTCACCGCCACGATTCCATCTGACGCGGAGCGCGCGGCGACGCGGCGGTAGAACTCCTGGCTGGCCACGCGATGCCGGATGACCGCGGCATCCCACAGATCGACGACGGTGAAGCGCGCATCCACCCAATCGGTGTCGACCGCGGTGCTGCCCGATGCCGCCGCGTCGAGCGCCGGGGATGGGGATGACGGCGCCGACGATCGCTTCCCGTCCGGAAGATCCGCGTCGGCGACCGCTCGCGCATCGCCGAAGATGACTCGCAGATCAGCGCCGGGGGGCAGGGGCAGCGCGGCGATCACCGCGGCATAGAGAGCGGGCTCGAACTCGACCGCGAGCTGAGGCGATCCGGCACGCGTGGCCTCGACGTAGCGCGCGAGCGTGAGTGCTCCGGCCCCCAGATGCACGGTGAACAGCGGTGCACCGGGTTCGGCCGCGGCATCGATCGCTCTGGCGATGTGCTGGATGTAGGCGTATTCGAGTGAGGTGGGCTCGGTCATCGAGACGACGGACTGCGGAATCCCATCGACGCTGAGCTCGAAGCGACCGGGTCGCCGCTTCGACTCCATCAGCTTCGCCTTGCGATTGTCGAGCATGAGCGAGAACACCCGGCGATTCCTTGGCACCCGTCGATCCTAGATCGGGCGACGTCGGTCGGAGGCCACCCTGCCGGGCGACGGCCGGCCGGATCCCCGCACGCGGCTACCCTGGAAGGAACATGGCACATCTTCTCGGCGCTGAGGCGCTCCACCTCGAATATCCGACCAGGGTCGTCTTCGACTCCGTGACCCTCGGCATCGAGGAGGGCGACCGCATCGGCATCGTCGGCCGCAACGGCGACGGCAAGTCGAGCCTCCTCGGCATGCTGGCCGGCATCAAGGAGCCGAACTCCGGCCGCGTCACCGTGCGCGGAGGCACGCGGATCGGCGTGCTCGATCAGGCCGACAACCTGCCGGACGATCTCACGATCAGCGCCGCGGTGGTCGGTGACACCCCGGAGTACGAGTGGGCGGGCGACGCGCGCGTGCGCGACGTCATCGAAGGACTGCTCACCGACCTGCCGTGGGATGCGGAGATCGGATCCCTCAGCGGTGGTCAGCGGCGCCGGGTCTCGCTCGCGAAACTCCTCACCGGCGACTGGGACGTCATCGCGCTCGACGAGCCCACCAACCACCTCGACGTCGAGGCGATCACCTGGCTCGCCGGGCACCTCAAGAAGCGCTGGTCGCCGAACTCGGGGGCCCTCATGGTCGTGACCCACGACAGGTGGTTCCTCGACGAGATCAGCACCGAGACCTGGGAGGTGCACGATCGCATCGTCGAGCCCTTCGAGGGCGGCTACGCGGCGTACATCCTGCAGCGCGTCGAGCGCGATCGCATGGCGGCCGCGACCGAGGCGAAGCGTCAGAACCTCGCCAAGAAGGAGCTCGCATGGCTCCGCCGCGGCGCTCCCGCCCGCACGGCGAAGCCCAAGTTCCGCATCGACGCGGCCAACGAGCTCATCGCCGACGTGCCCGAGATCCGCGACAAGGTCTCGCTGCAGTCGCTGGCCGTCTCGCGGCTCGGCAAGGACGTGGTCGATCTGCTCGACGTCGGTGTGACCTACCCGACGGCGGACGGCGGCGAGAAGGTCGTGCTGCGCGATATCGAGTGGCGCATCGCGCCGGGCGAGCGCACCGGCATCCTCGGCGTGAACGGCGCCGGAAAGTCCACGCTGCTCGGACTCATCTCCGGCACCGTGGAGCCGACCGTCGGCCGCGTCAAGCGCGGCACGACCGTGAAGGTGCAGACCCTCACGCAGCGGCTCGACGAGCTCACCCAGCACTGGAACGACCCGGTGCGCGTGATCATCTCGGGCCTTCGCACCTCGTACACGATGGGGGCCGGCTCCAAGGCGCAGGATCTCACCCCGGGGCAGCTGCTCGAACGGCTCGGGTTCGACTCCGCCCAGCTCTCCACTCCGGTCAAGGACCTCTCGGGTGGCCAGCAGCGCCGTCTGCAGCTGCTGCTCGTGCTGCTCGACCAGCCGAACGTGCTGATCCTCGACGAGCCGACCAACGACCTCGACACCGACATGCTCGCCGCGATCGAGGATCTTCTCGACTCCTGGTCCGGCACGCTCCTCGTCGTCAGCCACGACCGGTACTTCCTGGAGCGCGTCACCGACCAGCAGTACGCGATCCTCGACGGTCACCTGCGCCACCTGCCCGGCGGGGTCGACGAGTACCTGCGGCTGCGCCACCTTCAGGCCTCCACGGGGTCGAAGCAGACCGCGACGGCCGCCGCGACCGCGACGGCGACGGCGACCGCCAAGGGGCTCGACGGTGCAGCCCTGCGCACGGCGCAGAAGGAGGTGTCCGCCCTCGAGCGGCGCATCCAGAAGCTCACGCAGCAGGTGAACGCCGCCAAGACCGCGCTGGCCGACCACGACCAGTCCGACTACGAGGGTCTCGGCGACCGGATGAAGAAGATCAGCGAGCAGCAGGCCGAGATCGAGGAGCTGGAGCTGCGCTGGTTCGAACTCACCGAGGAGATCGGCTGACGGAGGAATATCCTTCTCCCAACGCTGTTGGGAGGTAGGGATGGAAGGCCTCGAAGTAACAGTCCTGCTCGGACTCACGATTCTCGTCGGAACCCTTATCGCCCCGCGCGTGCGTCTCGCGCTGCCCCTCGTCCTGGTCATCTTCGGGCTGCTGCTGGGCTTCGTGCCGCAGCTGCGTGAGGTGCAGCTGCCGCCCGAGACGGTGCTGCTGCTGTTCCTGCCGGTGATGCTCTTCTGGGAGAGCCTCACCACGTCGCTCCGGTCGATCCGGCGGGACTTCCGTTACATCCTCCCGATGAGCACCGTGCTCGTGGTCGCCTCGGCGTTCGCGGTCGCCGGCATCGGGGTGCTGTTCGGGATGCCGTGGGAGATCGCCCTCATCCTCGGGGCTGCGGTGGCTCCCCCCGATGCCACGGCCGTCGCCGCCCTCGGGCGCCTGCTACCGCGCCGCATGTTCATGAAGCTCAAGGCCGAGAGCCTGACCAACGACGGCACGGCCCTGGTGCTCTACGCGATCGCGGTGTCGCTCGCCCTCGGCGGCCAGATCACCCCGTTGTCGGTCACGCTCGACGTGCTGCTGTCGTATGTCGGCGGCATCGCCGGGGGCGTCGTGGTCGCCGGCCTCGGCTATCTGTTGCTGCGGCGCACATCGTCGACGATCGTGATCAACGTCGCTCTGCTGCTGATCCCGTTCACGGCGTTCCTCGTCGCGGAGATGGTGCATGCCTCCGGCGTGCTCGCGGTCGTCGTGGCCGGACTCATCGTCGCCTACGTGGCGCCTCGTGTCACGACCGCCTCGTCGCGACGGCAGGCGGATGCGGCCTGGCCGTTCGGCGTCTTCCTGCTCAACGGCGCCCTGTTCGTGCTGATCGGCCTCGAGGTGCAGTACGTCGTGCACGAGATCTCGGCGGCGGCGATCGGGCGCCTCGTGCTCCTCACCCTCGCGGTGTGGGTGACGCTGCTGGTCGTGCGCTATCTGTTCCAACTGCTCAACGTGCTCGTCCAGCGTCCGGCCGGCCCTCGTCCGGCTCCCGGCGCTCGGGCACGGGCCAGGGTCGTCTCCACGGTCGCCGGCATGCGCGGTGCCGTGTCACTCGCGATCGCGCTGTCGGTCCCCGCTGCCGTCACCGAGGGCGGGGCCGTCAACGGGCGCGATGAGATCGTGTTCGTCACCGCCGGTGTCATCCTCCTGAGTCTGCTCGTGCAGGGTCCGCTCCTGCCCGCCATCGTGCGGTGGGCGCGGTTCCCCGTCGATCATGTCGAGGACGAGGAGTACGAGCTCGCGGAGCGGGCGATCTCCGGGGCGGCGCTCGCCGCTCTCGACGACCTCGCCTCCGAGCACGGCGTCGGGCAGGAGGTGCTCGACCACGTGCGGTCCGAGGGGTATCGCATGCTCGAGGTCGCGAACGCCCGTGCCCTGGCCCGCGAGCAGGCTCTGGTCGACGCGGAGGCCGATGCGCTCGACGAGATGCTCGGCGAACCCGACCCGCTCGGCGCCGGAACCGCGGGACCGACCCGCCCCGTCGCCCCAGGAGCGGATCAGGATTCCGGCGGCGGCACCGCGCAGATCGCGGCGGCCGACGCCACCGACGGCGGGGTGCTGCAGATCATCGCCACTTCGGCTGACGTCGATCTCGCCCAGCGCTCGCCGCTGATCCGCCACGACGAGCACACGAGACTCAAGCTCGCCCTCATCGACCGCAAGCGCGAGGTGCTGCTGGGGCTGCGCGGCTCCGGCACCGTCGATGACATCGTCGTGCGCCGCATCTCAGCCCGCCTCGACCTCGAGCAGGTGCGCCTGCAGGGGATCGAGGAGTACGACTGAACGTCGGCGGCAGCGAGCCCCGGTACGACGATCGGCGAACCCCGCCGAGGAAGACGAGGAGTGCGATGTCCACGACCATGAGAGCCATCGTTCTCGACCGGTTCGGCGATGAATCCGAGCTGCGCGGGCGTTCCGTCCCGACTCCGACGGTGGGGGAAAGTGACGTGCTCATCCGCGTCGATGTCGCCGGCGTCGGGTCCTGGGATCGGGTCGAGCGCGAAGGCCACTTCGAAGGGTCCTTCGGCGTCCCCTCGACGTTCCCCTACATCCTCGGATGGGAAGGTGCGGGAATCGTCGAGGATGTCGGCGCCGAGGTCACGCGCTTCACGCGGGGAGACCGCGTCTACGCGGCGTCGATGCCCGTGCCGAGAGGGGGGTTCTATGCCGAGTACGCCGTGGTCGATGAGGAACACGTCGCACTCGTACCCGAACGCCTCACGAACGAGCAGGCGGGTGTTCTCGCCTGGGATGCGCTGACCGCCGCCAGCGGACTCGACGTGATCGATGCCAGACCCGGAGACACCGTGATGATCTTCGGTGCGAGCGGAGGGATCGGTCACCTCGCGGTGCAGCTTGCCAAGCACCGTGGACTCCGGGTCCTCGCGGTGGCCTCAGGGCGGGACGGGGTCTCGCTGGCCGGAGGCCTCGGTGCCGATGTCGCCGTCGACGGTAGGCGGGACGACGTGCTGGCGGCCATCGAGAGCTTCGCTCCGGATGGCCTCGACGGCGCACTCGTCACCGCCGGAGGTCGGGCGGCCGAGGATGCGCTGCGCGGGGTGGCATCGACGGGGCGCATCGCGTGGGCGCACGGCGTGAATCCGCCGCCGTCGGCCGACCTCGTCGAACGCGTGTCGTTCTACGACGGCGACCGCAGCCGGGAGGCGCTGCAGCGTCTGAACGAGGTCATCGAGTCCAGTCTCATCGCCCCCGCACGTGGCGCAGGTGTTCGAAGCTGATGACATCGTGACGGCGCACCGGGCGCTGCGAGGCCATTACGTGGGAAAGCTGGCGTTGCGCGCACCGCGCTCCTCGCGCCCGCTGTGATGCTGTGTGCCGCATGACTCCGCGTGTGCGGTGAGGGAAGGGTCCGAGTGTGCGAACACGGCTCGGACCCTTCCCTCACTGCGGGATCAGATGCCGGATAGGTCGACCCAGTGCGTCAGCTTCAGCCACGCACTGCCCGTCCCCGAGAGCTGGTACTTCACCTCGGCCAGCACCCGAGGGGAGGTGAGAGAGTTCTGCGGTGGCTTGATTTGGAAGCCCCATCCGGTGTTGTAGCTATAGCTGTTCGCCGTTGGCGCCTTCTTGATGATCGACGGCACTCCGCCGCCGCTGTAGATCTCCACCTTCCGGTCTTTGAGTCCGAACCCAGGGTCGGGCGTCCAGCTCCCCGTGACCTTCTCTGTCCGAATCTGATCGCCCTTCAAGGTGTACTGGATCGTGATCGACGACTTGACCGAACCGTTGTCATGATTCCCGCCGACTGACGAGAGCGGGGCGATGGCGCCCGGCTTCGTCGAAGCAGCTGATGATTCGGTCGAAGGGATCCGCGCTTCGATCGTGGCCGACGTGCTGTTCGTATCCACGGGTATCTGCTCCGACTGCTGATACACGATCGCTCCGGTCCTCACATCGGTGACGACGATTGTCGAGTTCGCGTATAGATGCTCCTCTGTCGCCGCGTGAGCGGTGGCAGGCAGTGAGAAGGACAGAAGTACCGCGGTGGCCGTGGCGAGTGCGACTTTCTTGCGTGTTTTCATGACGTCTCCGGTCGTTGGATCGGTGCCGGACGGCACCGACACTCTTTCGAGTGCGTCGAGCAGAACACACGGTGCGGTTGCCGTCGCCGACTGTTTCTCACCGTCGCCGCCTGTGTCGTTCGATGACGGTCGGCCAGGGCGCAGGCGCGCGCGGTCGATTCGAGTCGGATGGAAGACGGTCGACCCGCCGCTGTGACGCCGTGTGACATTCGATTCCGCCTGCGTCGCGCGGCCTGCCTAACGTATTCGAGTCCCCCAAGAGAGGAACTCCTTCACATGTCACGCCGCACCACTTCCATCCTGGCCGCGTTCGCCGCGGTCCCGCTCTTCGTCGCGCTCACCGGGTGTGCCACGGGGGCGTCCGATGCCGGATCCGGCAGTGAGGGATCGTCCGAGAACGAGGTCGTCAAGATCGGCGTCGTCGGCGAGAGCGATCCGCAGTGGCCCGCGTTCGTGGATGCGGCTGCGGCGGAAGGCATCACCGTCGAGCTCGTCGATTTCGGTTCGTACGAGCTTCCGAACCCCGCACTGAGCGAGGGCGAGGTGGACCTCAACCAGTTCCAGCACATCGTGTATCTGGCGCAGTACAACGAGGCGTCGGGCGATGACCTTGCTGCGATCGGTTCGACGCAGATCTACCCGCTGGGCCTCTACTCGACCAAGTACGACTCCGTGAAGGACATCCCGGAAGGAGAGACCGTCGCTGTGCCCGATGACGCCTCGAACCAGGCCAGGGCGCTGCTGGTGCTGCAGGCCGCCGGGCTCGTCGATCTGAAGGACGGCGGTACCGCGTTCTCGGATCTCGCTGACGTCGATGAGAGCAAGTCCAAGGTCAAGGTCACAGCGCTGGAAGCGGCCCTCACCCCTGAAGCCCTGCCCGATGTCGCAGCGGCCGTCATCAACAACGACTTCGTGGAGGACGCAGGGCTTTCGTTCGATGACGCGCTGTTCACCGACGACCCCAAGGACCCGAGCGCGCTCCAGTATGTGAACATCTTCGCGTCGCGCGCTGAAGACGTCGACAACGAGACCTACCTCAAGCTGGTGGAGATCTTCCAGACCGACAAGGGCGTGCAGGAAGGCCTGGCGAAGTCGTCGGGCGGCACCGGTGTGACGCTTCAGACTCCAGCCGACGAGCTTGCATCGCTGCTCAAGGATGTCCAGAAGGACGTTGCCGCCAACGGCTGATCAACGTGACCTGAGAGAATCGGGCGACGCATGCGCGTCGCCCGATTCCGCATCTTCAGGTCGACCACGCCTTTCTCCCCCTCAAGACCGGAGCACCCCATGCCGATCGTCTCCCTCGAGAATGTGTCGAAGAAATACCCATCCCCGGCGGCGGCCGACGAGCAGATCACGGCGGTCGACGACGTCACGCTGCAGATCGACCAGGGCGACGTCTACGGCATCATCGGCTATTCGGGGGCCGGCAAGTCGACCCTCGTGCGTCTCATCAACGCGTTGGAGCCTGCCTCCGAGGGGCGTATCACCGTCGACGACGTGGAGATCACCGCTCTCACGGAGCGGGAGCTGCGCCGCGTGCGCAGCGGAATCGGAATGATCTTCCAGCAGTTCAATCTCTTCTCATCGAAGAGCGTGCGGGCGAACGTCGCGTACCCGCTCAAGCTCGCCGGATGGTCGAAGACCGACATCGAGGCGCGAGTCACCGAGCTGCTCTCCTTCGTGGGTTTGAGTGACAAGGCGCGGTCGTACCCCGAGCAGCTCTCCGGCGGTCAGAAGCAGCGCGTCGGCATCGCCCGCGCCCTCGCCACGAGGCCGGCGATCCTCCTCGCAGACGAAGCGACCAGCGCGCTCGACCCGGAGACCACTCACGAGGTGCTGTCGCTGCTCAAGAAGGTCAACGAGGAACAGGGCGTGACGATCGTCGTCATCACGCATGAGATGGACGTCATCCAGACGATCGCGACGAAGGTCGCCGTCATGGACCGCGGTCGCGTCATCGAGCAAGGCGACGTGTTCGAGGTCTTCTCCAACCCGCAACACGCGGCGTCGCAACGCTTCGTCGGCACGGTCGTGAAGGGGGTACCGTCTCCGTCCGAACGTGCTGTGCTCCGCGAGCGCCACGATGGACGCCTCGTGACGTTCTCGTTCCGCGACGGCGGTCCGTCCCAGGCGCAGGTCTTTCTGCAGCTCGCCGATGCGGGACTGGAGTTCGAGCTCGTGTTCGGGGGAATCAACGACATCCGCGGGCGGGCCTTCGGGCACCTCACTCTCGCGATCCGCGGCGAGGACGGAGTCATCGAGCGGACGCTCGCGAGCATCGCCCAACATGTCGACGTGTCCGACATCGACAGCGAGGAGGTGCGCTGATGGATCGTCTCATCGAGCTGGGGCCGGAGTTCTGGACGGCTGCTGTCGAGACTCTCTACATGGTCTCTCTCACGCTGGTGCTGGGCGGCCTGCTGGGCGGCCTGATCGGCGTCGGTCTGTATCTCACTCGGCCGGGAGGGATGCTGCAGAACCGCGCTGTCTCCGCGGTGCTGAATCTCTTCATCAACTTCTTCCGCCCCATCCCGTTCGTGATCCTGATCACGGTGCTGATCCCGTTCTCACGCTTCATCGTGGGCAGCGGCATCGGCACGAACGCCGCGATCGTCGCGCTGGTCGTGGCATCGATGTTCGCGATCGGTCGTATCGTCGAGCAGCACCTCGTCGGGGTGTCGCCCGGAGTGATCGAAGCTGCCCGTGCCATGGGAGCTGGCCCTTGGCGCACGCTCTTCACCGTCGTGATCCCTGAGGCGCTGGGCCCGCTCATCCTCGGATACACCTTCGTCATCGTCGCGCTCATCGACATGACCGCAATGGCCGGTTACATCGGCGCCGGCGGACTCGGCAATTTCGCGTTGACGTACGGCCGTCGTCAGTTCGAGCCCGTGGTGATGTGGGCTGCCGTGCTGCTCATCGTCGTCTTCGTGCACGTGGCCCAGACCCTCGGAACGCGCCTGGCGCGCAAGGTCATGCGCCGCTGACGGGATCTTCGCTGACGGGATCCTCGCCGGCGGGCGCGTGCTGCAGCGTGCGCCGCGTGGTGAACACCCGCTCCTCGCCGCTCAGCGGATCGATGAACCGCAGCTCCCGCGCGAGCAGTTGCAGGGGGCGGTCGAAATCGTCGGGCAGGTCCTCGAGCAGCTCGGGGTAGAACCTGTCGTTGAGGATGCCGATGCCGAGGGCGGCGAGGTGCACGCGCAGCTGGTGCATCTTCCCGCTGTGCGGTCTGAGCAGGGTGTGCACCACGCGATCGTCGCTGCTGATCAGCGCGATCAGCGTCTCGGCGTTCGGCTCCCTGGTGTCGTCGACCTCCACCCGCACCTGGGCCCGCGGCTTCTCGATGTGGTTGCGATACACGAGGGGGAACGAGGGCAACTCGCCGCCCTCGGGGAGTGCGGAGACCGCCTCGTAGACCTTCTGCACCTGCCGGTTCTCGAACATCAACTGGTAGGCACCGCGGGTCGCCGGCCGTGTCGAGAACATCAGCAGCCCGGCGGTCGCACGGTCCAGGCGGTGGATCGGCGCCAGGTCGGGATTGTCGAGGAGATTGCGCAAGCGCACCAGCGCCGAGTTCTGCAGGAACTTGCCGCCGGGAGTCGTCGGCAGGAAATGCGGCTTGTCGACGACCACGAGATGCTCGTCCTGGTGCAGGACCTCGATCTCGAAGGGGATCCGCGTCTCGACAGCGGGTTCGCGGTAGTACCAGACGAATTCGACGCTGCCCAGCGGGGCGTCGCGAGGGACGGGGGAGCCGTCGGCACGCACGATCTCGCCGCGGTCGAACCGCGCGAGCAGACGCTCGGGATCCATGTGGAAGAAGCGCTCGACCATGTAGGCCGCGGCGGTGGGCCACGGCCCGGTCAGCGGCACGTGCAGACGTGTGGCTCCCACGCCGTCGCGCACAGGGAGGGGAGAGGGCATGCCCATCAGATGCGGCCGGTCACGAGTCGAAGCTCAGACTCAGCTTGCGCAGCAGTCCCGCGAGGCGATCCCGATCCGAGCGGGAGAGGGCCTGCAGCAGATCCGCTTCCACGTCGACCAGACGCGTGATGGCGGCATCCACACGGATGCGGCCGTCGTCGGTGAGCGTCACCAGCACACTGCGGCCGTCACCGGGGTCTGCCTCGCGACGCACGAAGCGCCGTCCGACGAGACGGTCGATCCGGTTGGTCATGGTGCCGCTGGACACCAGTGTCTGCTGCAGCAGCTGCTTGGGGGAGAGCTGGAACGGCGCGCCGGCCCTGCGCAGCGCCGACAGCACATCCCACTCCCAGTGCTCCAGATCGCTGCGACGGAACACATCACGGCGGGCGCGGTCGAGGTGTCGCGACAGACGATCCATCCGGGACAGGACCTCGAGGGGCGAGAAGTCGAGGTCGGGGCGCTGGGTGTTCCACGCGCCCACGATCCGGTCGACCTCATCCGCCTCGCTCATCCGCCCATTATCCCGTGTGCGAGTCGGCGATCACGGACGCCGCGGGCAGATCGAGTGTCATGAAGGTGCTGTACGGGTCGGCGGCGTAGCCCCCGAACGGTCCGCATTCACGGAAGCCGACTGCGTGGTACAGGGCCCGTGCCGGGGCGAAGAAGTCGGCACTCCCGGTCTCCAGGGAGATCCGACGGATGCCGCGGGCCTCGGCATCCGTCAGGAGGAAGCCGAGCATCGCGCGTCCGAGGCCGCGCCCGCGTAGAGCGGGGTCGGTGCGCATCGACTTGATCTCCTCGTGTGCGTCCTCGACCGCCGCCAGCGCTCCGGTGGACACGGGGCGGCCGTCGAGGTGACCGGCGAACAGCCGCACACCAGGGGCGAGCAGACGCTCGAACACCAGGGCGTGACGACTCTCCGCCGGTGCCGTGTGCTCCATCTCCGCGTGATGGGCGACCAGGAACTCGGCGAGGGCGGGGCTCGCGGTCTCCACCCGTTCGATCACGATGCTCATCTCGTCAGCATCCCAGAGCCGTGTTTCGGCGGGATGACGAGCGGTGGTGTCAGCGGATCCGGGGTCGGAGCATGGCAGACTTGTCCCCGCGGCGTCCTCGGGGCGGCGCGGTCCGCCGTGGTGTAATGGCAGCACGACAGCCTTTGGAGCTGTTAGGTCTAGGTTCGAGTCCTGGCGGCGGAGCATGACTGGGAACAATCTCGCCATCATCGTCCTCGCCGCAGGCCAGGGCACCCGCATGAAGTCGCGCCTGCCGAAGGTGCTGCACCCGATCAGCGGTCGTCCGCTGGTGGGTCACGTCCTCACCACGGCGGGGCGGCTGCAGGCCGCGCACGTAGAGGTGGTCGTGCGACACGAGCGCGACCAGGTGGTCGCAGCTCTCCAGGCCGACTACCCGGATGCGGTGTTCGTCGACCAGGACGACATCCCCGGAACCGGACGTGCAGTGCAGGTGGCTGTGGATGCTCTCCCCGCCGACTTCGACGGCGACGTGCTCGTGCTCTCGGGCGACTGCCCGCTGGCCGATGCCGACACCCTCTCCGCCTTCCTCGCGGAGCACCGCGCCTCGGGCGCTCCGGCCACGCTGATGACGGCGCTGGTCGACGATCCGACCGGCTACGGACGCGTCGTGCGCGATGCCGACGGAGGCGTCGATCGCATCGTGGAGCAGAAGGACGCCAACGCCGAAGAGGCCGCCGTCCGCGAGATCAACGCCGGGATGTACGTGTTCCGTGCCGCGACGCTTCGGGACTACCTGCCCAGGGTCGGCGTCGACAACGCTCAGGGCGAGATGTACCTGACCGACGTCCCCGGCCTGCTGCGCCGCGACGGCGACCGGGTGGCGGCATCGGTCGTCTCCGACATCTCGGTCACCTTCGGTGTCAACGACCGTGCTCAGCTGGCCGAGGTCGGTCGTCTGCTCAACCAGCGCATCGTGCGCCGCTGGCAGCTCGAGGGCGTCACCGTGATCGACCCGACCACCACCTGGATCGATGATGACGCGACGCTCGCGCCCGACGTCACGATCCTCCCGAACACGCAGATCCTGCGGGCCACGACGATCGCCTCCGGCGCCGTCATCGGTCCGGACACGACTCTGGTCGACTGCGAGGTCGGCGAGGATGCGATCGTCCGCCGCACCGACGCCACTCTCGCGGTGATCGGCGCCGAGGCCACGGTGGGCCCGTTCTCGTTCCTCCGCCCCGGCACGGTGCTGGGCGCCAAGGGCAAGATCGGCGCCTACGTCGAGACCAAGAACGCCGAGATCGGCGAAGGCAGTAAGGTGCCCCACCTCTCGTACGTGGGCGACGCCACGATCGGGCGCGGCGTGAACCTCGGCGCGAGCACGATCACCGCCAACTACGACGACGTGAACAAGCACCGCACCGAGATCGGCGACGAGGTGCACACCGGGTCGCACACGGTGCTCGTCGCGCCCGTTAGGCTGGGAGCCGGTGCGAAGACCGGTGCAGGCGCCGTCGTCCGCAAGGACGTCCCCGCCGGCGCTCTGGCCATGAGCGTCGCGCCCCAGCGCAACATCGAGGGCTGGGTCGAGAAGAACAGAGCAGGGACGGGCGCGGCGGATGCTGCGTCCCGCGAGAATTCGGCGGAATAGGCGGACATGGCGCGCAAGAAGAAGACGGTCGATCTGGATCGCGACAACGGCGTGGCCCCCGGGATCATCGCCAAGACCAAGAAGCGGCTCGTCGTCGCCGGCGGTCGCTCGCACCCCGAGCTCACCGCAGCCGTCGCCGAGGCTCTCGGCACCGAGATCGCACCGGTGGAGCACCGCACGTTCGCATCGGGTGAGATCTACGCCCGCTTCGAGGTGTCGATCCGCGGCGTGGATCTCTTCCTCATCCAGACGTTCGGCGAACCGGTCAACGAGTGGCTCATGGAGACGCTCATCATGATCGACGCCGCCAAGCGCGCCTCGGCCAAGCGCATCACCGTCGTCGCGCCGTACTATCCGTATTCGCGTCAGGACAAGAAGGGCCGCGGCCGTGAGCCGATCAGTGCCCGACTCGTCGCCGATCTGCTGAAGACCGCAGGCGCCGACCGTGTCATGAGCGTCGACCTGCACGCGGCGCAGATCCAGGGGTTCTTCGACGGTCCCGTCGACCACCTGTTCGCCAAGCCCGTGCTCCTGGACTACTTCGAGCGCACCCTGTCGCCGGCCGACCGGGAGATCCTCACCGTCGTGTCGCCGGACATGGGCCGCGTGCGTGTCGCCGACACGTGGTCGGACAGCCTCGGCGCTCCGCTCGCGATCATCCACAAGCGCCGCGACCCGAAGGTCGCCAACCAGGTCTCCGTGCATGAGATCGTGGGTGCCGTCGACGGCCGCACCTGCCTGCTCGTCGACGACATGATCGACACCGGCGGAACGATCGTCAAGGCGGCCCAGGCGCTCAAGGCGAACGGCGCCCACCGCGTCATCGTGGCCGCCACGCACGCGATCTTCAGCGACCCGGCATCGGAGCGGCTGCAGGACTCGTCCATCGACGAGGTCGTCATCACCGACACGATCCCGCTCACCGAATCGCGTCGCTGGGACAACCTGACCATCCTCCCGATCGCCCCGCTGCTCGCACGCGCGATCCACGAGGTGTTCGAGGACGGCTCCGTGACGAGCATGTTCGGCGGCGACGCGTAACGCATCGTCACGGCACAGCCCGCGCATAGCCGCCGTGCCTACGGTCGAATGGTCGACGAGCGCGTCGGCCGACACCGAGCCGGGAGGACCACAATGATCCGCACGACCGTACCGACCTCTGTCCGCAAGGGAACCGCACTCCTCGGGGTCGCGGGACTCTTCGTCCTCGCCGGATGCTCCGGAACCGCTGACGCCGTGACCCCGAACAGCACCGGCAGCACGCCCGATGCCGGTTCTTCCTCCTCGTCGTCCGGCGGCGATTCCACGGGGACCTACGCCGACGGCACGTACACGGCCGAGGGCTCGTACCAGACGCCGGAGACGGTCGAGGAGATCTCCGTCACCCTCACGCTCGCCGACGGCGTCGTGACCGACGTCGAGGTCACGGGAGACCCGCAGGCCCCCGAGAGCAAGCAATACCAGGGGCAGTTCATCGCCGGGATCGCCGACGAGGTCGATGGCAAGGCACTCGACGACCTGAACGTCAGCCGCGTGGCCGGCTCGTCGCTCACCAGTGGCGGTTTCAACAAGGCCGTCGAGTCGATCAAGGAGCAGGCCGCCTCCTAGGCGCCTGAATTCCCATGGCGAGTTGGCGCTTCGAGGCCATCGGAACGCACTGGGAGATCGAGACGACGGATGCCCTTCCGGAATCCGTGACGGTAGCGGTCTCCGCGGAGATCCAGCGCTTCGACCGCGAGTGGTCCCGGTTCCGCACGGACTCGGACGTCTCGCGCCTCGGTCGGGAGGGCGGCGCTCTGGCTTCCTCCGATGCCGGGCCCATGCTCGACGCGTATCGCGAGCTCTCCGCCGCGACCGGAGGAGCCGTCAACCCGCTCGTCGCCGACAGCCTCGACGCGCTCGGATATGACGCGGACTACTCTCTGACCGCGGGAGATCCGGTGCGCGCTCCCGATACCTGGGAGCAGCGTCTGTCCTGGACCGACACCGGGGTCACCGCATCCACCCCGGCCCTGCTCGATGTCGGCGCGCTCGGCAAAGGACGCCTCGTCGACCTCGTGACGGCGGTCCTGGCGGGCGTGCCCGGAGATCTCGTGGTCGACGCCGGCGGCGACATCCGAGTCCGCGGGTCCGGTGTGCGCATCGGCCTGGAGCATCCGTTCGACCCGACGAAGGCGATCGGGGTCGTCGAGGTGCAGGATCAGGCGCTGTGCGCCTCGGCGATCAACCGACGAGCATGGGGGAGCGGGCTGCATCACGTGCTCGACGCCCGTACCGGACTCCCGGTGCGCACCTGGGCCGCGACCTGGGCGTGGGCACCGGAGGCGATGACGGCCGATGCGGTGGCGACGGCCCTCTTCTTCGACGGCGGCGACGAGATCGCGGCCGCCTGGGGCGTCGAGTGGGCGCGGATGAGTACCGACGGACGCGTGCAACGTTCGCCCGGGTGCCCGGCCCAACTGTTCCTCGCCGTGGGGGAGTCGTCCCCGGCAGCCCAGAACTAGGAAAGAGTGGAAACGTGATCACCTCATTCGCCGCCGCACGTCAGCGGGTCCTCGCGGTGCTGGGCTCGCTGTCGATGTACCGCCTCGTGCTGTTCGCGCTCGTCGCTCTCGCGGTCATCGCGTTCGTGCTCTCGCTGTTCGGCGTGATCGTCTCGCCCACCCCGATCGAGCTCGTGGCGTCGTTCCTCGTGCTCGCGGTCGCCATCTCCGCCGTCGACGCCGCGGCGCAGCGCCTGCTCCGACTGCCCTGGCGCATCGAGTCGTCGTTGGTGACGGCGCTCATCCTGCTGTTCGTGCTCCGACCGGGCGTCGAGGCCGGCGCGCTGCTCGGTCTCGCGCTCGCCGGTGCGGTCGCGAGCGTCTCGAAGTACCTGATCGCCTGGCGTGGGCGTCACATCTTCAACCCTGCCGCGTTCGGCGCCGCCGTGGTCTCGATCCTCGGAGCGTTCGGCGCCTTCGAGTGGCTGGGCACGTCGTCGTCGTGGTGGGTCGGCGCGCCGGTGCTCACCATTCCCGTGGCCGTGCTGGGCCTCGCGGTGCTGTGGCGCACCGAGAAGATCCGAGTGATCCTGGTGTTCCTCGCCGTCGCCGTGGCCACATCGGTCGTGCGGCAGGCCGTGCAAGCCGTGGAGTTCGACATCGCCTTCGACGTCGCGACGGCTCTGCAGTTCGCACTGTTGCAGTCGCCGTTCCTGTTCCTCGGAGCGTTCATGCTGTCGGAGCCGCTCACCCTTCCGCCGCGCCGCCGGCAGCAGCTCGTGGTGGCTGCCGTCGTCGGGCTGCTCGCGGGGTGGCCGATCTCGGTGGCCGGTCTCTTCACACTCGGTCAGGAGCGCGCACTGCTGATCGGCAACCTGGTGGCGTTCGCCTTCGCCTTGCGCGGTTCGGTGCGGCTGGTGCTCGAACGGCGCGAGTTCGTGACCCCGACCGCCCAGGAGCTGACGTTCCGCGCCAAGGGCCGGGTGCGTTTCCTGCCGGGACAGTACCTCGAGCTCGACGTCCCGCATCACCGACCCGATGCCCGAGGGACTCGTCGGGAGTTCAGCATCGTGTCGGCGCCGGCCGATCTGCCGACGCTGCGCATCGCCTACAAGAACGGCGACCAGAAGCATCCCTCGAGCTACAAGCGTGCTCTCGCCGCGGCCGAGCCCGGTGCGACCTTCGCGGTGACCGGAACCTGGGGCGACTTCATCCTGCCCCGCGGGGAGCAGCCGGTGCTCATGGTCGCCGCCGGCATCGGGGTGACGCCCTTCGTGTCGCAATTGCGGCAGCTGCAGGCGACCGGGCAGCAGCGCGACGTGGTGCTCGTGTACGTCGCCTCCGACGCCTCCGAGCTCGCTTTCCGCGAGGAGCTGGCAGCGACCGGCGTGCGCACCGTCGTGTTCACCCGTGACGAGCCCGCCGACCTCCCGGCGCACTGGTCGTGGGCGCAGGGCGCGCGTCTGGATGCGGAGACCCTCGAGCGCGCCGTCGCCGACCTGGCCTCGCGCCACGCCTTCATCTCCGGCCCCCCGCGGCTCATCGCCGACCTCGCCCCCGCCCTGCAGAAAGCACGCAGCCTCACGACCGACGCCTTCGCCGGATACTGATCCGGGTCGCGGGCGCGACCCCTCACCCCCGTGTGCACGGTGCCCCCGTGCTCTCGCGTCCTTCCTCGTCCACCTGTCGGGAGCTCGGGCGAATGTCGGGTGATCCGACGGCGATTCGTCCGACATCCGCCCGGACTCCCGACGGGTGGACGGCACCTCTGTTCCTGCACAGTCGATGCGTGAATCGAATCTGCCCGTATATCCGGATGCTCGGCCCCCGCCACGAGCACGGGAGGTGCAGGATCGACGGATGCTCAGTGCCGCTTTCGTGACCGCCCGACACGGCGGAGTCGTCCGGGGCACCCTGCTCCAGAAGTATGGGATCACTCGTCGGATGCGCGCGGACGAGGTGCGTGTCGGCGCGCTTCAGCGCGTGAGACCTGGGGTGTTCGCCGTGCCGGAGGCGAATGTGCACCTCGTGGAAGCCGCACGACACGGCGGTGCGCTCACCTGTGCACATGCGCTGCGACTGCACGGCGTATGGTGTCTCTACGACGAAGGTCCCGTTCACGTGTGGCTCGGCGGGCGAGGTCGTGCTCACCACGACGAGTGCGAATGCGTGGGGCACTACGACGCGGGTCGCGCGGGCGTCGGACTCGCACCGCTCGAAGAGGTGCTCGTCCATGTTTACCGTTGCGGTGGTGACGAGGCGTTCTTCGCCGCGCTCGAGTCGTCGCTCACGCAGCGGCTGATCTCCGAGGCCGCACGCCGACGAATCCGGAGTCGACTGCCGGCTCGGGCGCACTGGCTCGTCGATCTGGCCAGATCGGATGCCGACAACGGGCTCGAGTCGCTGCTGCGGCTGCGGCTGCATGTGCACGGGATCAGGCTGGATTGCCAGGTGACGATCCCGACCGTGGGGAGGGTCGACTTCGTGGTCGACGACAGGCTCATCCTCGAGGCCGACGGCAAGGGCAACCACGCGGGCTCTGCGCACCGCCACCGGGATCTGGTGAGGGATGCCGCGGCGTCGGCGCTGGGGTACGAGACGCTGCGATTCGACTATGCACAGATCGTGCATGCCTGGCCCACTGTCGAGGCTGCCGTGATCGCCGCCGTCGTGCGTTTGCGCGAGCGCGGCTGACGTGGGCGCTGGTCCCGGCCCGTCCCTCCCCTCGACCTCGACGCGTGCGCTTGTCGGGAGATCGTCCGGATGTCGGGAGGAAACAGCCCCCACACGCCGGTCCACGAGCAATCTCCCGACAGGTGTGCAGGGAGTGCGGGTGTGCCGGGGAGTGGGGAGCGCGGGGTGTGCGGGTGTGCGGGTGTGGGGGTGTGGGGAGCGAGGAAGGAGGGCGCGAGGCCCCGCGCGACTGTGCGGGGTTCTCACGCCTCCGCAGGGGCGTCGCCGGTCGTCGCCGGGTTCATGGGGATGCGGACGGTGAAGGTCGTGTCGCCGGGCTCGCTGGTCACGGTGATGAGGCCGTGGTGGCCCTCGACGATGGCCTTCGCGATCGCGAGTCCGAGGCCCGTGCCGCCGGTCTGCCGGGCCCGCGAGCTGTCACCGCGGGCGAAGCGGGCGAAGAGCTCGTCGCGGATGGCGGGGTCGATCCCTGGACCGTCGTCGTGCACGCGCAGCACCGCCTCCTCGCCTTCCTGAGCGACGCTCAGCGTGACGGTGGTGCCGGCGGGAGTGTGGGTGCGGGCGTTCGCGAGCAGGTTCGCGACGACCTGATGCATGCGTCCGGCGTCTCCCACGATCGTGACGGGCTCGTCCGGCACCTCAATGACCCAGTGGTGATCCGCGGCCGTCGGGCGGGCGTCCGAGAGTCCTTCGAGGGCGAGCTGGGCGAGATCGACCGTGCTGTAGACGAGTTCGCGGCCCTCGTCGAGGCGGGCCAGCAGCAGCAGATCCTCGACGAGGCGGGTCATGCGCAGCGACTGGGCCTGGATGCGCTCCAGAGACGACGTCGTGCTCTCGATGACCTCCGGCGCCTCCGCCTGTGAATCCGTCCGCCGCAGCGCCCGCAACGACAGCTCGGAGTAGCCGCGGATGGAGGCGAGCGGGGTGCGCAGCTCGTGGCTGGCGTCGGCGACGAAGCGCCGCATCCGCTCCTCGTTCTTCTGCCGTGAGGCGAGCGAGGTGTTCACGTGGTCGAGGAGCTTGTTCAGCGAGGCTCCGACGAGACCGGTCTCGGTGCGGGGATCGGCTTCGTACGCGGGAACGCGCTCGGTGATGGTCACCTCACCGCGGTCGAGCTGCTGATTCGCGACCCTGGTCGCGGTCAGTGCGACGGCGCGGAGGGGACGCAGACCCACCCGGATGGTGATAGCGGTGGTCAGCGCCAGGAGGATCAGACCACCGATCGTCGCGAGCGCGATCACGGTCAGCAGCTGCGTGAGCTGGTTCTGGATCTCGTCACGGGGGAGCCCGGTGACCACGATCAGCCCGTTGCTCGTCGGCAGCGCCATGACGCGGTAGGAGCCGAGGTCGGTGAGGGTGACGGTCGCGACCCGGGTATCCTTCAGCGACACCGCGATCTCGGCGAGCTGGGCGCCGGTCAGCGGATCGAGCGTTCCGGCGAATTCGTCGCCGTCCTCACTCTTCGCGACCACTCCGGAGAACCCTGTGACGGGACTGGAGACGACGAAGAGAACTCCGACCGGAGGTGCGGGGCTGCTCGCGAGCACGTTCTGCGCGGTCGCCGACGATGGAGCGACAGCCTGGGAGATGCGAACCAGCTGGTGGGCGTATTCGCTCAGCTTCTGGTCGAGCTGGTCTTCCATCGTCTTTCCCAGCGTCGCGCTGGTGATCACGGCGACGATGATGAGGATCAGCGACACGAACCCGATCACGGCGGTCATCAGCCGTGTCTGCAGGCTCATCGGCCTTCTCATCATCGTCGCTGAGCTCACTGCGGGGCCTTGATCATGTAGCCGACGCCGCGCACGGTGTGCAGCAGCGGCGTGCGCCCGGCATCGATCTTCTTGCGCAGGTACGAGATGTACAGCTCGACGACCGACGACTTGCCGCCGAAGTCGTAGCTCCACACCCGGTCGAGGATCTGCGCCTTCGACAGCACCCGGCGCTCGTTGCGCATCAGGTAGCGCAGCAGCTCGAACTCGGTCGCGGTGAGCTCGATCTCGGTGCCGTCTCGCACGACCTCGTGGCTGTCCTCGTTGAGGGTGAGGTCGGCGACGCGCAGGATCGACTGTCCGTCGTCGGCGGTGGCGTGGCCGGTGCGGCGGATGATCGCCCGCAGCCGTGCGATCACCTCCTCCAGGCTGAACGGCTTCGTGACGTAGTCGTCGCCTCCGGCGGTGAGACCGGCGACGCGATCGCCCACGGCGTCCTTCGCGGTGAGGAACAGCACGGGGACGAGGTTGCCGGACTCCCGCAGACGCTTGAGCACGGACATCCCGTCGAGGTCGGGCATCATGATGTCGAGCACGAGCGCATCGGGTTCGAACTCGCGCGCCACCTGGAGCGCCTCCATGCCGGAAGAAGCGGTCCGCACCTCCCAGCCCTCCATGCGCAGTGCCATCGCGAGCAGGTCGGTCAGCATCTGCTCGTCGTCGACGGCGAGGATGCGCAGGGGGGAGCCGTCGGGGCGGCGCAGTTCGGGCAGGTCGCTGGTCATGTGCCTATTCTGCGGAATCTCCTATGCGATTTCTATGGAGAACGCTATGCGTTGTCTGGGAGATCCGCAGGAGCGCTCAGATCAAGCGCTCGTCGGGGAGCGCGAGGAAGTCCAAGCCGTCCTGCAGGGCGAGGCGGTCGGACAGCTCGCCGATAGGTCCGTCGAGATGACCGCAGGCTCGCACGCCGAGGCGCTTCGGGCCCGGCAGCGCGTGATACACCGCGAACTGCCCGCGCGGATCGACGGCGGGGTCGAGCACTGCCGCGCTCACGTGCACGGGAATGCGCAGACGACGTGCCGCGATCGCCGCGTCGAAGTAGTCGAGGACGGGGCGGACCTCTGGATGGTCGCGCAGGTGCCGGCGAACGGCCTCTCCGCTGCCGGTGCAGCGCCGCGAGAGGCGCACGTCGTGGTTGCCGAAGCTCGGGACGTCGAGGACCGCGCGTCGGAACCGGGCGTCCCAGGGAAGGGCCAGGGCGCCGATGCCACCGCCGAAGCTGCCGCCGCTGAAGTCGAGCGATCCCGCGACGGCGGGCGCGATCTCGAGGAGGATCGTCGCTGCGCGCCAGATGTCGGCTGCGCTGAAGCGATGCGAGTAGGTGTCGCGATGGGCGATGCCGGCCAGGACGTGCTCTTCTGGCGGTGCGGGGAAGCGGCTGGCGGTGCCGACATGCGTCCCGGGGGCGACGGGGAAGATCGCCGCGGTATGGGCGGGCACCCTCTCGACGTCGGGTCCCGTGCGACCGCCGTAGCCGTGCCCGACGACGAGGCCGCGCCGCGCGTCGGCGACGGCATGGGGCCGCATCACGAAGGCGGTGGCGTGTTCATCGGCCGAGGAGCGGAAGCGGATCTCCATCACGCGATGCGTCGCGGTCTCGGGGTGCTCGCGAGTGAGCTCCCACGCCACCACTCCCGCACCGAACTCCTGGAAGGTGCCCCGCCAGAAGGCGTCGAAGTCCTCGGGCTCGGCCGGTGATTCGGGGGGAGCGAGGAGCGCACTCAGCGAGTACTCCGTCATCTCCTCGCGAGGGGTCTGGGTCACCGCGGGCGTCCTTTCGGGGTGGTCTGCCTCGACGACGCTACCGGTGTCGAGCGGAAGCGGCGGCGGGCGGATCGGTGAGGCGCGTTCCATTGACATGATCGCATATGGATTGCAGTATGTGGATCATGGATTCAATAGCTGGCGATGGAGCCGAAGACAATCCCCTGATGTGGAGCCGACGCTCCGTGCTGCGAATGCTCGTGATCGCCGGTGTGCTTCCTCCGGTGCTCGGCTCGTCCTCCGGCTCGGCACCCGCTGCGGCCACCGAGCTCACCACGCCGGGCGGGGTCTATGCCGATGCGCTCCGCCGCCTGGAGAAGCCGAATCTGGCGTTCTCGCAGGTCGCCCAGCTGGTCGGCCAGAACCACCGGATGACCTTCCTCCAGGCGACGTGGGACGGCGGGGCGACCATCGTGCGCGACCTGGAGATCAAGCACAACGGCGGCTGGTTGTCGATCACCGACCCCGCCCATCGGTTCGACGAGCAGTGGCTCGTGCTGGAGGGGGCACTGCCGACGGGGAGCGCCCCGGAGCTGTACGGGCCGCTCACCCCGAGCTGGCTCGGTTTCACCTCCTACCAGGTGCTCGGGCCGCAGGCCATCGAGCTGACCACGAGCACCGACGATGTCGATCTGGTCGTGCGGTGGAGGCTGGAGGGCGCTCACCCCGAGGCCCACCACGTGCTCACGGCCAAGACCGCCGGCGACTACATCGTCGGCTACCAGAGCCAGGACACGAGATCGCTCGACGACCTCGACGAGGTGCTGTGCGGTTCGTACCAGCATGCGCTCTCGGTGCTCGACGGCTCCGCGCCCCTGGGCGCCTGGGAGCTCTTCGCGCCGATGGCGCTGACGCAGTACTCCGTCGGCGGCGTCGCCGTCACCTCGGGGGTGTACCTGCCGTCGGAGGTCGCCGAGTTCGTGCATGAACGTCAGCTCATGGCGGACCGGCAGCCGTACGGCATGAGCCTGCGCAACGACAGCCTCGACATCGTGCCGTCCATGTACTCGCCGCAGCCGGGCCTGCGCACGGCCATGACGGTCGGACAGCAGCGGGGATTCGCGTTCGGCATCGCCGCTCGTGCGGACACGCTGTACGGCACCTACGCGCAGCTGTGCCGGAACGAATACGGTCTGAGCGCCTATCGGCACAACGTCTACGACCGATCGCTCACGGATGCCGTGCACGCGATGACAGCGCTGATCGCGGTGGAGCCCAGTGGCGACGACTCGGTCGACTACGTCCCGTCGTACTCGGGCTGGTGGAACCGCGCGAAGGGCTTCGTCGACGTCGAGAACGAGGATGCCGTCCGCGCCGCGGCGAGCGGGGTCGTGCTCGCCGCGCACTATCTGACCGGAACCGCCGACAGCACGCTGTACGACCGTCGCGCGCGGCCGCTCGTGGAGTATCAGCTCTCCCGCAAGGGCATCGGGCACACGCCGATGATCGGCAGCCCGGTCTACAACGACAAGACCCAGTACCGGATCGGGCGGATCCCCACCGATGCCGTGAACCTCGCGTCGCTGTACCAGCTCACGCACGGCCGGAATGCGGGCATCCAGCGGCTCGCGGTGCAGGCGACCAAGGCCGGCGTGGTCGGTCAGAGCAGGGCGCCGTTCTCGAACGCGCTGGCGACGTACCGGGTCACGGGGGATCCGGCCTATCTCGCGGAGGCCACGCTGATCGCGCGGCGCTACTCGCAGGAGCAGATCCTCACGCCCTATCGGAGCAACGGACAGCCGCCGGGCGGCTTCGCGTACAGCTTCTCGAAGTACTGGGTCGACCTCCTGGAGATGTTCGAGGCGACGGGGGAGACGGAGTTCCTGGACGGGGCGTACCGCGAGGTGCAGCGCTTCATCACGCAGACCGCGGTCCGCCCGGTGCCCGACACCACCGTCACCGTGCCGGTCGGCTCCGTGATCACGCAGCAGTACGACTGGGAGTCGCGCTCCTCGCTCCCGTCGTACCCGACGACGAGCGTGCAGAGCGAGACCGTGCCCGCCTGGTACGTCTCGACCTCGGGGCTGACGTTCGAGGCGCTGTCGTCGTTCAAGCTCGGCGTCAGCACATTGACGAACCCGGGCGGAGGCTACGTGTTCAACCCCTGCTGGGCCGGAGCCCTGCTGCGCCTGGCTCATCACACCGGTGACGAGCTGATCGCCGACATCGCGCACAACATGGTGATCGGGCGCTTCACCACGTATCCCGGCTACTACGGGCGGCAGTTCCAGGTCGCGCACATGAAGCCCGACTTCGCGACCAGCGGGCCGGTCGGGATCACCGGGTACTACTTCCACCACGCGCCCGCCCAGCTCGGTCTCGCGATGGACTACCTGATCAGCGAGAGCTTCTACCGCAGCGCCGGCGCGATCGAGTTCCCGCACGTGTTCGAGGCGGACTTCGCCTATTTCAAGTTCTTCGCCTACGGTCACGCGCCGGGGACGTTCTTCGGCGAGGGCGGCGTGTGGCCGTACCTCCCCGAGGGGCTGATAGCGGTCGACAACCCTCTGGTCAACTGGATCGGCGGCGTCGGCAACGAGGCCCTGTACGTGAGCCTCACGAACTCCGCCGGCACTCCGCAGCAGGTGGTCGTCGACCTCTCCACCGATCTCACCGGCTTGCCCCGCAGCTCGTCGACCGCGGTCGAGGTGGTGGCCGCGAACGGCGCCCGTTCGACCACGGCGGCCCAGAACGGTCGCGTCACCGTCACGGTGCCCGCCCGCGGGTTGGTGGCCCTGGTGGTGCGGAACGTGACCGTGCAGCGGCCGGGGCTGCCGTTCGACGACATCGTCGATCACGGGCGCGACAGCTTCCACGAGATCGACTCCGACCCCGCGACCGAGTATGGGGTCGCGCGCGGGATGCTCCTGGTGCGTCCCGACGGGGAGGGGTACGACGCCTACGTGCAGATCGACACCGAGCAGCAGGCCACGCTGTCATACCGCATCGGCACGCAGGCGGTGCAGCAGGCGCCGCAGAAGGCATACCCGTTCGAATGGACGATCCCCGTCGACGACCTCACCAAGACGTTCCGATACACGATCACCTCCGGGGGCACGACCACGCCCGAGGTCACGCTGCGACTGCCCGCACGGATCAGCGGAGCGAACCCCGGCCTCACGGGCGACGTCATCGCGCAGGCGACGGGAACCGCGGGCGACCGTGTGCCGCTGATCATCGAGGTGCGAAATGCCACCGACGATCCGATCACGGGCACCGTGGCGGTGACCCTGCCGTCGGGCTGGCAGATCGACGGTGCGGTCCCGTCGATCTCCGTGCCCGCGCAGGGGTCGGCGCGGGTGGAGTCGGCGGCCGTGATCGCCGCCGCTGCGCCGCTGGGCGAGGTCGAGGTGAAGGCGAAGCTGACGATCCAGGGGGAGGACCCGGTCACGCTCCGCGCCGCGGCGATCGAAGTCATCGACCGGCGCCGGCTGGTGTCGCTCACCTCGGACGTCGAGATCGTCAGCGGCCCCGGCGCGGTCGCCACACTGACGGCTCTGGTGATCAACACCGGAGTCACCCCGCTGCAGGCCACCCTCGCGCTCTACGGCCTCACGGGCTGGAGCGTCGGGCAGCAGAGCGCGACGATCACGGTGCCGCCGAGGTCCGATCTGACCCACACCTGGACGGTGACGGCAGGGGCCGGCGTCGCACCGGGGTCATCGACCCGATTCGAGGCGCGGCTGGATCAGACGCTGCGTCGAGGGGTGCTCGTGCGGGTCGCCGACGAGGGCGTGATCGCCCACACCCAGTCGCCGTGGCCGGGCTATCTGGAATCGGGAAACTGGTACCCCAGCGGGCTCTCGGGCTGGAACGGCACCCGCACGCGGTACAGCGATTCCGACTCGGTCGGCAGCACCGTGACGTGGAACGTCGATCTGCCGCAGGCGGGGCTCTACCGCGTCTCGGTCTGGTACCCGACGAACCCCACGACCACGACCTCGGCGGCCTACGTCGTCGAGCATCAGAACGGCAGCTCCGAGGTGATCGTGGATCAGACGCAGGGGGCGGCGGCCTGGCGCTCGCTGGGCTCGTTCCGCTACGGCGCGGGGGCGACCGGGACCGTGCGGCTCGAGGTGCGCAACACCAGCATCCACCGGGTCAGTGCGGCGCAGTTCGTCCGCATCGGAGACTGACCGGCGCGCGCCCAGACGACGAACGGGTGGGTGGGACCGGAAGGAATCCGGTTCCACCCACCCGTTCGTCTTCGGCAGGAGGGGAACTCGTCAGTGCCGCACGTACTCCTTGATCGCGTCCTCGTCGACGGTCACGCCCAGTCCCGGCCCCGTCGGGACGATGAACCCACCGTCGGCGCGCACCTCGAGCGGCGTCGTGAGCAGGCGGTTGGCGACCGGGAGTGTGAACGGCTGGTATTCGAACGCGAGGAGCGAGGCGGCGCTCGCCGCGACGTGCACGCCGGCAGCCATCGCGATGCCGAAGGCGGCCGAATGGTGAGGTGCGACCTGCACGTGGAATGCGTCGGCGACCGCGGCGATCGCGAGGCCCTCGGTGATGCCCGTGCGACCGATGTCGGGCTGCGTGATTCCGACGGCGCGGCGGGTGAGCCAGTCGGTGAATTCGAAGCGGCTGCGCATCGCCTCGCCGACCGCGATCGGGGTGGCGAGCGCGGTCGCAAGGTCACGGTGGCCCTCCACGTCTTCGGGAGCCAGCGGCGCCTCGAAGAACCAGGCCTTCCGGTCGTCGAGCTCCCGACCGAGTGCCCGCGCCTCTCCGAGCCGGTACGTCCAGTGCGCGTCGAGCGCGACGTCGAGGTCGGGGTGGACGCCGCGGACAGCGTCGTAGGTGGCGAGGTCGGTGCGGATGTCGACGCCGAGGTGCAGCTTGATGCGGCGTACACCGCCCTCGACGAGCTCGGCCGCCTTCTCCGCGCGCTCGACGTCATCGACGCCGCGGATCCCCGAGACGTAGGTCGGCAGCACCTCGTGGAAGCGGCCGCCGGCGAGCTCGGACACCGAGAGGCCGGTGGCGTGACCCCAGAGGTCCCACAGTGCGATGTCGACGGCGGCCATGGCGTCGGCCTGGTGACCGGTGAGGTGACCGCGCTCGCGCATCGACTCTGTCATTCGGTGCCAGAGCGTGCGCACCGAGCGCGGGTCCTCGCCGATGATGAGCGGGGTGAGCAGGTTGTCGACGATCGCGCCCGCCACGACGGGGGCGACCGGCGCCAGTGCCTCGCCCCAGCCCACCAGACCTTCGTCGGTCTCGATCTTCACGAGCAGGGTCTCGTAGCCGGGGGAGTACAGGCTCCGCCAAGGCGGACGGATCACATAGCCGCGGTGGTCGACCGCGGTGTCGCCGGCGTAGGAGTTGTTCGCCTCCTCTTTCGACAGGTAGAGGGGGAAGGTCTGGACGCGCGTGATTCTCACAGGGGTCTCCAAAGACATCGAGGGGCGAGCGGCCGGCGGCTGGTGCCGCGGTCAGGGATCAGGATCGGATCAGGGGGCCGCCTCGCGGCCGGGCGTCAGAGCGCCGCGAACGCCGACGCGGTGCGGGACGGGCTGTAGCCGAGAGCCACGGAGATCTCGTCGGCGGCCTCGATCAGCTGCAGCGCGAGTTCCTGGTGCGGGGCGTGCAGGTCGAGCACCGAGAGGGGGCCGCTGGCCGAGATGCCGGCCACGATCTCGCCGGCACGGTTGCGGATCGGGGCGGCGATGCAGGCACGTCCGAAGGCGAGCTCTTCGATCTCGGTCGAGTAGCCGCGACTGCGCGTCTCGTCGAGCGCGAGCTGCATGCTGTCACGGTCGACGATGGTGTGCGGGGTGAATCGCTGCGGCGCCTGCGCGAAGTACTCGTCCACCTGCGCGTCCGTCATGCCCGAGAGCAGCGCCTTGCCGATGCCGGTGGCGTGCAGCGGGCCCGTACGACCCGCCATGTCGAACGACTTGGGCGCGAGTGCTCCCTCGAAGTTGCACAGGTACATGAAGGTGAAGCCGCTGAGCTCGGCCACGTTCACACCGATCTCGATCCTGCGAGCGAGGTTCTGTGCGATCTGCCGCGATGCGCGGAAGATGGGCGAGCCGTTGAGGGCGATCGTGCCCAGGGACACGGCCGCGGGGCCCAGGCGGTAGAGCCCGGTGCGTGAGTCCTGCACCACGAACTTCATGCGATCGAGCGCCGACATCATGCGCGAGACGGTGGACTGGCCGAGGCCGGTGAGAGTGCACAGCTCGGAGACCCTCAGCTCACCGGATTCCTCGGTGAAGCATGCGAGCAACGACATCGCCCGTTCGACGGTCTGGGTGCCGCCCACCGATTCCGATGCCATGGTCACTCCTCCTCAGTGCTGCCGCCGCGGATGCGACGCCGCGGTCGATCGCCGCTGCCAGTCATCCTATTCAGAGAAATGGCTTCAAGCAACACAAATGTGGGTGTCTTATGCATCTTGTGGATTTCGCATCCGCATTGTGGTTAACTGGCCGCACGTCGACGTTGACGACTGTGACGACGACGCGCAGGGCCCTACGGGGTCGTCTCTACTGGAAAGTGACTGCAATGCAACAAGCCATACTCGAGCGGCCCGCAGAGAGCGAGCAGAAGGCCGTCGAGCCACGCTCCGGGCGACGCTCCACGCTGGGCGCGAAGGATCGCACCTTCGGTTTCATGATCGCACTTCCCGCGGTCCTGCTGTTCCTCGTGATCGCGATCTTCCCTCTCGTGTCGAGCATCTTCACGAGCCTCTTCGACCAATCGCTCCTGCGCCCCGAGCGCACGTTCGTGGGTTTCGACAACTATGCGGCCGTCTGGGAGGAGTTCTTCGCCCGGCTCGGCACGACCGTCGTGTTCGCGTCGCTCGCCACGGTCTTCCCCCTCGTCCTCGGCGTGGCGCTGGCACTGCTGCTGAACGCCCGCATGCGCGGACGCAACATCCTGCGCGGCGCCCTCATGCTGCCGTGGCTGCTCCCCGGTGTCGTGGTCTCCTTCCTCTGGGCGTGGATCTTCAACGACAGCTACGGCGTCGTCAACCATGTGCTCTCGGTCTTCGGCCTGCCCGAGGTGAGCATGCTCGGCACCCCCACCGGCGCCATGGCCGCCGTGGTCATCGCCAAGACCTGGCACTCGTTCCCGTGGATCATGGTCGTCGCGCTCGCGGTGCTGCAGACCCTCCCGAGCGAGCAGATCGAGGCCGCCACGATCGACGGCGCGACCCGCGCGCAGCGGTTCCGTCACATCTCGCTGCCGCACATCGCCGGCCCCGTCACCCTCGTCGCGGTGCTGGAGTTCATCTACAACTTCGGCAACTTCGACACCATCTTCGTCATGACCGGCGGCGGACCCGGCAACTCGACCACGACGCTCGCGGTCAGCCTCTACGACCTCGCCTTCGGCAGCTACGAGCTCGGCAAGGCCTCCGCCATGGGCGCGCTGTGGCTCGTCCTGCTGGCGATCATCACGAGCGGATACCTGTTCCTCAACCGACGGCTGGAGAAGTGATGCGCCGTAGTCGCGACGTGGGGGAGTCGATCATCCGTCCCCACCTGTCCATCCCGGGGCGCGTCCTGCTCCTCCTGCTGGCCCTGTTCGGCCTGCTGCCGGTGTACTGGCTCACGGCCACCGCCTTCACGAAGAAGGAGGACGTCTTCTCCCTCGACCGTCCGTTCTTCCCGGTCGACCCGACGTTCGAGAACTTCATCGGCTTCTTCCAGAACGACCTGCTGCTGAAGAACCTGCTCAACAGCATCATCGTCTCCACCGGCACCGCCCTGCTCGCGGTCCTGGTCGGCGGGCTGATGGCCTACTCGCTGTCGAAGTTCCGCTATCGCGGGCGCAACGCCATCATGTTCATGTTCCTGATCGGCCAGCTGATCCCGGGTGCACTGCTGCTCATCTCGCTGTACCTGATGCTGAGCTCGGCCGGTCTGCTGTACACCTACACGGCGCTGATCATCTCGTTCACGACCTTCACGCTGCCGCTCGCGGTGTTCCTGCTGAAGGGCATCATCGACGCCCTTCCCGACGACATCCTCGAGGCGGCCAAGGTCGACGGGCTCTCGCGCACGGGGACGATGTTCCGCATCGTGTTCCCGCTCGTGGTCCCCGGCCTCATCACCGCGGGCATGTTCGCCTTCATGCGCGGGTGGAGCGATCTGCTCTTCGCGCTCACGCTCGCCGGCCCCGACAAGCAGACGCTGCCCGCCGGTCTCACCCAGGCGTTCATCCGCGAGGGCACCGCCGACTGGCCGGCGCTCATGGCGGCGTCCCTCATCACCTCCCTGCCGCTCGTCCTCATCTTCATCCTCCTGCAGCGCTACTTCGTGTCCGGCCTCGCCGCCGGAGCGGTCAAGGGCTAGCGATGCACCGCAGAACAGCTCGTCCCCCTCACCCCGAAGGAGCAGTCTCATGAACCTCTCGAACTCGCAGCTGAGCCGCCGAGCCTTCCTCGGAGGCGGAACCGTCCTGGCCGCGTTCGGCGCTCTCGCGCTCGCCGGTTGCGCGACGCCCGCCGCGCCCGGCACCGGCGCCGGGGCCACGGCCGCCGGAGCCACGAAGGCCAAGACCATCAACTTCTACGGCAACTCGCTCGGCGAGGAAGCCCTGAAGTCGGCGTGGCAGGGCATCCTCGACGGCTTCTCGAAGCAAGAGGGCGTCAAGGTCGCCCCTGTCATCTACCCGTACGATCAGGCCGCCACGCAGCTGGCCCTGACCGGACGCTCCGGCAACCTCATGGGCGTCGGGCAGTCGGGCGGCTGGCAGGTGCTGACCCCGATGAATGTGCTCGCCGACCTCTCCGACCTCGCGAAGGGGCTGGGCATCCCGCAGGGCGTGCTCGACTCGTACACGATGGACGGCAAGCTGCTCGTGCTGCCGCTGACGGCCGCAGGCATCGGCATCATCACGAACGGCGAGATCGCCAAGAGCGTCGGCATCACCTCGGGTATGACCGTGGAGCAGTTCGCCACGGCGCTCGAGAAGATCAAGAAGCAGGACTCCTCGCTGATCCCGTACGCCGCTGTCACCAAGAACCCCGACCTGAAGGACGCCGTCCCGTGGATGTGGGGCTTCGGCAGCGATGTCGTCACCGACGACCTGAAGTGCACCCTGGGAGACGCCGAGAGCGTCAAGGCGGTCACCTGGTACAAGTCGCTGCAGGATGCCGGGCTCACGCAGACGAACGTGGCGCGCAGCGATGCCCGCATCCTGTTCGCGAGCGGGCGGGCGGCCCTGTACGACGACGCCCCGCTCGCGTCGACCTTCGTCAAGACGAACGGTGCCGCCCAGAACATCATCGACAACATCGGCGCCATCTCGCGTCCGACCGCCGGTGGTAAGGACTCGTACAACCGGGCCTGGGGCAGCGGCGTCTTCGCGACGGCGGGCGAGGGAGAGCTCACGAGCCGCGACTTCATCCTCTACGCGGCGACGAACGTCGAGGCCGCGACCGCGCTCTACGAGAACTCCGCTGTGGCGCCGGCCGCCAAGAGCGTGGCCGACAAGATCCCGGCTCTCGCCGCCGACAAGTTCCAGGGCGCGTTCCGCACCGAGGTCTCCGAGCACGCGCGCGGCGCCGCGTGGGATCGTGTCGCCGTGACCGCCCAGATCGATGCGGCCATCGGCGCGGGGGTCGCGACGATCCTCGCGGGTCAGGTCGAGGCGCAGGCCGGTCTCAACGCGCTGAAGAAGGAAGTGCAGGGGCTCCTCGACGCCAACGCCTGATCCGAGCGTTGCTCACGAAGAAGGCCGCGTCCCGGGAGGGGACGCGGCCTTCTTCGTCGATGTGCGCGGGTCAGAGCCAGCGTTCCCGCAGCACCGGCTTCAGCCAGGCCGCGGGGGAAGAGATCGACAGCCCCCCGTCGACGGCGATGGAGGTGCCGGTGACGAAGGAGGCGGCGTCGGAGGCGAGGAACGCCACCACCGACGCCACCTCCTCCGGGCGGCCGATTCGTCCGAGCGGGTACCCCTCGCTCTCGCCCGTGTCGGCGGCCGAGATGCTTCCCGGTTGCACGGCGTTCACGCGGATGCCGCGGGGGCCGTTGTCGAGGGCGAGCTGCCGGATGAGGCCGTCGACGCCCGCCTTGGCGGCCGCGTACGCGGGCAGGGCGGGTGCGGCGAGCGACGAGTTGACCGACGTCACCGCGACGATCGACGATCCCGCGGAGAGCCGGGGAAGGGCCGCTCGCGCCACGAAGAACGCGGAGTCGAGTGTGGCGCCCAGCGCGCCGCGCCAGTCCTCGTCGCTGGTGTCCTCCGCGCGGGCGATCGGCATGCGCCCGGCTGCGAGAACGATGACGTCGAGTCGGCCCAGCGCCTGCTCCGCATCCGCGACGGCACGGTCGGCGGCCTCGGGTCTGCTGCAGTCGGCGACGAGGTACCGCGCGAAAACGGGATCGTCGGAGTGCTCGAGCCCCACTCCGACGACGGCGTCTCCACCGTCGACGAAGGCGCGGGCGATCGCGAGGCCGATGTCGGAGCTGCCGCCGATCAGCAGAACACCGCGGCCGCTCACACGCGCACCGTGGTCGGGATCGGCGGAAGGGCGAGCTCGTCGATCACGAGCTTGACCGAGGCGCGGCTGCCGGCGTCCAGGCGCGAGGCCGGGTAGCGCACGGTCGCATGGTCGATCACGCCACGCGCGACGAGGACCTCCTTGTGCACCGCCCACGCGATGCCGCCCTGCAGACCGATGAGCACGAGAGGGAGCATACGACGGAACTCGGCGCGAGCCTCGTCGACGCGCCCCTCGAGGAACTGGGTGAGCACGGGGCCGAGGAGGTCGGGGAACTCACACGCGGGCATCGTGCCGACGGCGCCCCTGGCGTATTCCTCGAGGCAGAACTGGGCGTTCTGCCCGCCGAGCACGGCGAAGGCGGGATCGTCGATGGCCGAGACGACCGCGCCGACCTTGGGGGCGGTCGGGGGAGCTTCCACCTTGACGGAGTCGACGCCGTCGAGGCGGGCGATCTCGGCGATCAGCGCCGGTGCCATCACCACACCGGTGACACCGGGGGCATCCTGCACCATGACGGAGAGCGAGGTGGCGTCGGCGACGTCCCCGTAGAAGTCGACGAGCGTCCCGGCCGGAGGCTTCACCATGAACGGTGGAAGCACCATGAGGGCGTCAGCGCCCCCCTCTTCCGCGAGCAGCGCCTGCTCGATCGAGGTCGCCGTGGAGGTGCCGTTGACGCCGGCGATCACGGGGACCCGGCCGTCCACCACCCGGACGACATCGTCCAGGATCGTGCGTCGCTCCTCGGTCGTGAGGGCGAAGCCCTCGCTCGCCATGCCGAAGACGGCGACGCCGTCGACGCCGGACGCGAGCTGGAACTCGACCAGCCGGCGCAGGCCCTGGCGGTCGAGGGCACCCGACTCGTCGAAAGGTGTTGCCAGGATGGGCATCAAGCCGTGGAGTGTCGGAGCCATCAGCTGTTTCCCCGCTTCATCATCGTGTGTCCACATTTCTCGCAAGTGTTATGCATATTGTGAGATAGTCTGCCACATAACGGTTACGAGCTACCAGCGAAGGATGACCCGGATGCCGCACACCCAGACCTCCCGACGCGTCGAGATCCTCTCCGACGCCCGTTACGTCCAGGCCGAATCGCCGCGCTGGGACGGTCGGGACGGGAGCCTCGCCTGGATCGACATGGCGACCGGTTCGCTGCATCGCGGACGCATCGAAGACGGACGGGTGGTTCCAGAGACCGCGGTCGTCGTCGGCGCGCAGATCGGCGCCCCGATCCCGCTCGCCCGGCCGGGGGCGGGCTGGCTCGTCGGCGTCGACCGCCGCGTGGTGCATGTCGGTGACGACGGCGTCGTCTCTCCCCTCACGGGCGACATCGCCGGGGCGGGCGACTACATGAACGACGGCGGCGGCGATCCGTCCGGGCGGTTCTGGGTGGGTAGTCAGTCGATGCCCCGCGACCCCCACTGCACGCTGTGGAGCATCGGTCCCGACGGCGAGCCGACCGCCCGCCTCGACGGGATTACCGTGTCGAACGGACTCGCCTTCGACCGCAGCGGCTCGACGCTGTACTACATCGACACGCTTCCGCACCGCAGCATCGAGGCCTTCGACGTGGCGCCCGACGGGGAGCTCTCGAACCGCCGCACCCTGTGCCGGGTCGAGGGTGGCAACCCCGACGGCATGGCCATCGATTTCGACGGCATGCTCTGGGTCGCTGTCTGGGACGCCTCCGAGGTGCGCCGCTACTCGCGCGAGGGTGAGCTCGTCGAGACGATCACCCTTCCGGCGAAGCGGCCCACCGCGGTGGCGCTCGTCGACCGGCTGCTCGTGATCACGACGGCGAGCATCGGGCTCTCCGACCCCACGGATGCCGACGGCGCCCTGCTCGGCGTGCGGGTCGACGTCGGCGGCGCACCCGCCTTCCCCTGGGGCGGCGGGGCGCCGATCGTGGCATCTGCCGGCTCCGTGGAGGAGGTCGCATCGTGAGCACCGTCGACAACGCCGAGCTGCAGGAACGGCTGCGCAGCACCCGGCTCGTCGCGATCCTGCGGGGGACGGATGTCGACGCCACGGTCGCCGCGGCGCGGACGCTGCTGCAGGTGGGTGTGCTCACCCTCGAGATCGCCCTCACCCTGCAGGACGCGGAAGAGGCGATCGCGCAGATCGTGCAGGACGCCCCGGCGACGGCGCTGGTCGGTGCCGGCACGGTGCTCGACGAGGCCGATGTCGAACGAGCGGTCTCCGCCGGTGCACAGTTCATGGTCACGCCCACCCTCAGCGCCTCCGTCCCCTATGCGGTCAGCCAGGGCATCGGTGTGCTGGCGGGCGTCTACACGCCCACCGAGATCCAGCGGGGCCACGACCTCGGAAGTGCGGCGGTCAAGCTGTTCCCCGCGTCGGCGCTCGGCTCCGGCTTCATCCGTGCCGTGCGTGATCCCTTCCCGCAGGCGCGGATCATCCCGGTGGGGGGCGTACGTGTCGACACGGTCGCCGAGTATCTCGCGGCGGGTGCTTTCGGCATCGGGGTGGGCGGGCCGCTCGTCGGAGACGCCACGGCTCCCGGCGGCGACCTCGAGGCGCTCGCGGTTCGCGCCGGCGCGTTCGTCCAGGCATGCGCTGTGGATGATCCGCGCCTTCCATAGGTTCCTCATCACCTGTCCCTCGATCTCGCATATGAGCGATTCCTAACGTCGATCTCGCCCCGCGATGGCCGCGGCGGAAGGAGAGAGATGTACGGAATGTATCTGCGGCGCGAACTGGCCGGCCGCAAGAAGCAGACGATGATCGTCGCGATCGGACTGGCGATCGCAATCGCTCTCGTGATCGTGGTCAACGCCCTCACCGCGGGAGTGCGCGACGCTCAGGCGCAGGCCCTCGCCTCCGTCTACGGTGTCGGCACCGACCTCACCGTGACCGGCGCGACCACGGAGCCGGGCCAGGGCGAGGGGCCGCGCTTCGATTTCGATGCGGGCGCCGGGGAGAGCGACGGCGAGACGACCACGCTCGCGCAGTCGATGCTGCGGACCGACTTCCTGCGCGGCACTCTCGACTCCTCGGTGCTCGACACCGTCGCCGACACGGACGGCGTCGCTGCCGCTTCCGGGGCACTGAGTCTGACGAACTCCACCTTCTCCGGAGAGATGCCCAGCGGCGGTTTCGCACAGCAGGACGGCGAGCAGCCGGCCGCGCCCGAGGCCGGACAGGCACCGCCGGACGCCGGGCAGGGCGGCGGAGCATCCTTCGGCGTCGATTCCTTCTCGGTGCTCGGGATCGACCCCGCCGAGACCACGGTGGGCCCGCTCGCCTCCGCCGAGGTGACGGACGGTCGCGGCTTCGACGCTGCTGACGATGAGGCGCTCGTCGCACTCGTCGATCGCACCTATGCCGCCACGAACGAGCTCTCGGTGGGGAGCACCATCGACGTGGCCGGCTCCGATGTCGAGATCGTCGGCATCCTCGGCTCGACCTCGGACAGCGCGGACACGGCGGCGAACGTGTACCTGCCGCTGAGCACCGCGCAGACGCTCGCCGGTGTCGACGACGTCATCTCCACCGTCTACGTGCAGGCGGACTCTGCCGCCTCGATCGATGCCGTCCAGGCGGCTCTCGCAGATGAACTCCCCGACGCGACCGTCACGTCGCAGTCCGAGCTCGCCTCGACCGTCTCCGGCTCGCTCTCCAGCGCGACCGCATTGATCACGAACCTCGGCACGTGGCTCTCGATCATCGTGCTCGTCGTCGCGGTGGTGCTCTCGGTGCTGCTCACGCTGTCGGGCGTGGGGCGTCGCACCAGGGAGTTCGGCACCCTCAAGGCGATCGGATGGTCGAACGGTCGCGTCGTGCGGCAGGTCGCAGGCGAATCGATGGTGCAGGGGCTGATCGGGGGCGCCGTCGGGCTCGTCCTCGGCATCGCCGGGATCGTGCTGATCAACGTCCTCAGGCCCACGGTCGCCGCGAGCAGCGCGGGTCAGGGCGCGGGCCCCGGAGGCATGGGCCCCGGTCCCACCGGCGGTGGGGGCGGGATGCTCCAGACTCCCGCCGCCGACGTCGTCCTCCAGGCGCCCTTCACGCCGTGGGTGCTGGTGGCGGCGGTCGGTCTCGCGGTGCTCGGCGGCCTCGTCGCAGGCGCATTCGGCGGCTGGCGTGCCGCCAGGCTCAGCCCGGCGGAAGCGCTGCGGTCGGTCGCATGAGTATTCAGCACACGGACGATGTCCCACAGCGCACGCCATTGCCCGAGCAGTCGTTCCACGAGAAGGAGAACCGCATGACCATCGCAGACCTCGAGCCGACGACGCCACGACGCGAGGACGAGCACCCGCTCTACCGCGTGGCGGGCGTCACGCGGACGTACACGCAGAAGGGCCGCATCGTGAAGGCGCTCACCGGAGTGGACCTCGACATCATGCCCGGCGAGTTCGTCACGATCCAAGGGCCGACAGGCGGGGGGAAGTCGACACTGCTGCAGCTGCTCGGGGCCCTCGACACGCCGTCGACCGGTTCGCTCCTGCTCGACGGCAGAGAGCTCGCATCGGCTTCGGCGAAGGAGCTCGGCCGCATCAGGGCGGAGGAGATCGGGTTCGTGTTCCAGGGGTTCAACCTGATCCCCACGCTCACCGCCACGGAGAACGTGGACATGGCGCTCGAGCCCCTCGGTCTCGACAGGGCGCAGCGCCGCACCAGGGTGGCCGAGGCGCTCGCACACGTCGGGCTCGACGACAGGGGCGACCATCTGCCCACCGAGCTCTCCGGAGGGCAGCAGCAGCGCGTCGCGATCGCACGCGCCATCGTGAAGAGGCCGCGCGTTCTCCTTGCCGACGAGCCGACGGGCAATCTCGACGAGAGCATGCGCGACGAGATCCTGACGCTGCTCGAATCGCTGTGCGCCGAGGGGATCACGATCATCGTCGTGACGCACGATTCGGCGGTCGCGCGTCATGCGACACGGCGGCTGCGTCTGACGAAGGGCGTGGTGCAGGACATCACGAAGTAGGGGAGTGCGGCATCGTGGTGCGATGCACGAAGGGCCGGGTACCTCGCGGTACCCGGCCCTTCGACGGCGCGACGTCAGTGCGTGTCTTCCGCCTCGATCTCGGTGCGGTCGCCCGACCACAGCGTGTGGAAGGTGCCCGGCTTGTCGACGCGCTTGTAGGTGTGCGCGCCGAAGAAGTCGCGCTGACCCTGCACGAGCGCTGCGGGGAGGCGGTCGGCGCGGATGCCGTCGTAGTACGACAGCGACGACGAGAACGCGGGCGCGGGGATGCCGGCCTCGGCGGCCGCGATCACGACGCGGCGCCACGGCGCCTGGGCGCGGGTGATCGCCTCGGTGAAGTACGGAGCGGTCAGCAGCACGGGCAGGTCGGGGGTCTCGGCGTAGGCGTCCGCGATGCGGTTGAGGAACTGGGCGCGGATGATGCAGCCGCCCCGCCAGATCTTCGAGATCGCGCCGAGGTCGATGTTCCAGCCGTACTCGGCCGCACCCGCGCGGATCTCGTCGAAGCCCTGCGAGTAGGCGACGATCTTCGACGCGTAGAGCGCGAGGCGCACGTCTTCGATGAACGCCTCGGTGTCCTCGACGGAGAACTCCTCCTCGGGGCCGGGGAGGTCGCGCGACACGGCGCGCTGCTCGGGGTGCGAGGAGAGCGAGCGGGCGAAGGTCGCTTCGGCGATGCCCGAGACGGGGACGCCGAGGGACAGTGCGGTCTGTACGGTCCAGGCGCCGGTGCCCTTGGCTCCTGCCTGGTCGAGGATCACGTCGACCAGCGGCTGGCCGGTGGAGGCGTCCACCTGGCGCAGCACCTCGGCGGTGATCTCGATCAGGTACGACTCGAGCTCGCCCTTGTTCCACTCGGCGAAGATCTCGGCGATCTCGGCCGGCGACTTGCCGGTGCCGCGGCGGATGAGGTCGTAGGCCTCGGCGATCAGCTGCATGTCGGCGTACTCGATGCCGTTGTGCACCATCTTGACGAAGTGACCGGCGCCGTCGTGGCCGACGTGGGTGACGCACGGCTCGCCCTCGGCGATCGCGGCGATCGACTTCAGGATCGGTCCGAGCGTGATCCAGGACTCGTCGGAACCGCCGGGCATGATCGAGGGGCCGGTGAGGGCGCCCTCCTCGCCGCCGGAGATGCCCGCGCCGACGAAGTTGATGCCGGTCTCGCGCACGGCCTTCTCGCGACGGATGGTGTCGGGGAAGTAGGCGTTGCCACCGTCGACGATGATGTCACCGGGCTCGAAGACCTCGACCAGCGAGTCGATCACGGCGTCGGTCGGGCCGCCGGCCTTGACCATGATGATCGCGGTACGCGGCTTCTGCAGCGAGTCGGCGAACTCCTGATAGGTGCGGGCCGGGACGAAGCCGGCCTCGGGGTGCTCGTCGAGGAGCGTCTGGGTCTTCTCGTAGCTGCGGTTGAAGATCGCCACCGTGTTCCCCTCGCGGCTGGCGAGGTTGCGGGCGAGGTTCGATCCCATGACGGCGAGTCCGACGACTCCGATGTTCGCTGATGCTTCGGGCACAGAAGGCTCCTCGATGGTGAAGAAGGGGTGGTTTCAGCGTATCGCTGTACGGCAGGTCAGTGGCCACCTGTGTCACGAGAGGCGATGAAGCGTCGTGACACGGCGATGTCGCGGTCGCCGAGACCTGCGGCGACCAGCTCGTCGAAGGCCGCGCGCAGGGCGGGCAGCAGGACGGGGGAGGTGCCGGTGGCATCGGCGATGTCGGCCGCGAAGCCGAGGTCCTTCACCATGTACCGCGCGATGCCGCTGGGGGAGTCGTCGCCGGTGATGAGCTTCTCGCGACGGCTGTCCAGCAGCCGCGATCCGGCGTATCCGCCCGACAGCAGCGACCACAACGCGTCGAGATCGAGGCCGGAGCGGTCGGCGAGCACGGTGGCCTCCCCGAGCGCCATGATCGTCGCGGAGACCACGAGCTGGTTGCAGGCCTTGGCGACCTCGCCGGCGCCGAGCGGGCCGAGCAGGACGGGTGTGCCGCAGGGGGCGAGCACCTCTGCCGCGACGGCCGCGTCGTCCGGGGCGCCGCCGAGCATGATCGAGAGGGTTCCGGCGATCGCCCCGTCCTCGCCGCCCGAGACCGGGCAGTCCACGACACGTACCCGGCCGTCCGTCTGGTCCGAGACACGCTCCGCGAACGCGCGGACGGCGGGTGCCGAGGAGGTGGAGCCGATGAGGATGAGCAGGTCGCCGGCATCGGCGAGCAGTCCGTCAGGGCCGTCGAGCATGGCCTCGAACGGAGGGAGGTCCGGCAGCATCATGAGCAGGACGTCTACTCTGGAGGCGAGCTCACGTGGCGTCTGCGCCCAGGAGGCTCCGGCGGCCAGCAGTTCCGGCTGCGGGCGCCGCGCGTGGACGACGAGCCGGCCGTGTGCGGCGAGCAGGTGGTCGGCCATGGGGCGGCCCATGGCGCCGAGGCCCACGACGCCGACGGTGACGGATGAGATGGTCATGCGCACACGGTAGCAATATTCCAACAGATAGAACAGTGTCCAACCTGCTGGAACTGGGCTAAGGTGAGGGATCCAGACTTCCCGAGGAAGGGACCAGCATGACGGGGACCGAGAAGAAGCTGCGCGCCGTCGTGGCGGTACCGCTGGCGGAAGACCTGTGTCGGCTGATCGAGGAGCTCGAGCCTCGCGTCGAGGTGATCCGCGATCACGCGCTCATGCCGCCGATGCGCGGACCCGCCGATTGGTCCGGCGACCCGGACCACGTGCGCACACCGAGCGAGCAGCAGGCCTTCGATGAGATGGTCGACTCGGCCGACGTGCTGTTCGGGATCCCCGATGTGGATGCGGCGGCGCTGGCGCGCACCGTGGCTGCCAATCCGCGGCTGCGCTGGGTCATGACGACCGCTGCCGGTGGCGGCGCCTCGGTCAAGGCCGCTGGTCTCGATCGCGAGCAGCTCGACCGCGTCGTCTTCACCACCAGTGCGGGCGTGCACGGCGGACCGCTCGCGGAGTTCGCGGTGTTCGGGGTCATGGCGGGCGCGAAGAACCTCCCGCGTCTTCTCGCCGACCAGGGCACCCGCACCTGGCCCGACCGCTGGGAGATGCGTCAGCTCGACGAGATGACCGTGCTGGTCGTCGGCCTCGGCGGCATCGGCGCGGAGTGCGCACGACGTTTCCACGCGCTCGGCGCGCGGGTGTGGGGCACGACACGGTCCGGCGAACCGGTGGACGGAGTGGATCGCCTGGTGCCGCTGGACGAGCTGATCGACGCGGTGGCCCACGTCGACGCGATCGTCGTCACCCTTCCTGGTACGGCGCAGACCCATCATCTGATCGGCGCCGAGGTGTTCGAAGCCGTGAAGCCGGGCGCGATCATCACCAACGTCGGCCGCGGCACCGTTGTCGACGAGACCGCGCTGCGCGGTGCGCTCGACGACGGTCGGATCGCGTTCGCGGCTCTCGACGTCTTCGAGCAGGAACCCCTCGATGCCGCCTCGCCGCTCTGGGGCCATCCGAACGTTCTCGTGAGCCCGCACACCGCGGCCCTCAGCTCGAAGGAGGAGGAGCGCATCGCCCGCCGCTTCGCGGAGAACGCGGCGCGCCTGCTCGATGGCGAGCCGCTGACCGCCGTGGTCGATACGGTCGAGTTCTACTGATCGGCCTGCAGGCGGCAACCGCCTGCAGGAATCCCTGAAGGCGGAAGGCGCGGCCATGGACGACGACACCCGCGAAGGACGCGACCCCGCGCCGGCCGTGACTCGCAGCATCCGCCTGCTCGGCATCCTCGCCGAGGCCGGTGGCCCGCGCACGCTCACGGAGCTCGCGGGAGACCTGGGGCTGGCGAAGTCGTCGACGGCGAACCTCTGTCTGGCGCTCGAGGCCGGTGGCATGGTCGACCGCACCCCGCAGGGCTACCGCCTCGGGGTGCGCACCGCGGAGCTCGGAGGAGCGTTCGCGGCGCAGTTCAACCAGGTACGCGAGTTCTACAGCGTGTGCGAGGCCTCCCCGCAGCTCGCCTCCGAGCTCGTCCAGGTCGCGATGCTCGACGGCACCGATGCGCTCTACCTCGCCAGGCACGAGGGGTCGCGGTCGCTCCGGCTGGGCACGCCGCTCGGTTCGCGGCTCCCGGCCCCGCTGTCGGCGACGGGCCGCGCGCTCCTGGCGGCGATGAGTGACGCCGAGGTGGTCGAGCTCCTCGGTGAGGATGCCGTCTTCCCTCAGCTCACCGAGCGGAGTGCGACCACCATGTCCGGCCTTCTGGAAGTGCTGGCCACGGCCCGCCGCCGAGGCTGGGCGCTGGACGCCGAGGAGTCCTTCCGTGGCATCGTCGGCGTGGCCGTGCCGCTGGAGGGCTGGGCTCCGACCGATCCGCCCCTCGCGCTGGGAGTGGCGATCCGCGCCGCCGAAGCCGACTACGAGCGCATCGAGCGCGTGGGTGAGGCTCTGCGCGAGGCCGCCGCGGCGCTGACGAACCCGTTCAGCGCCGCCGTCCGGCGCTGACCCCTCGCGCCGCGCAACCGGCGGAGCCCTTATGGAGGGCCATGCTTTTCGTGCGCCTGACTCCGGTCCAAAGGGTTGAACGCAATCCAACGGGCTGGTACAGTCGGGGTCACGCCGCAGGCGAAGCCGATCGAAGGAGATGGCCGTGACCGACCCCCGCACCCCCGTCCGAGCAGCGTCCGATGACCCGGAATACGCGGCGAACCTGCGTCGCGCGACACTTGCGTCGAGCATCGGCAGCGCGCTGGAGTACTTCGACTTCGCGCTCTACGGCCTCTCGACCGCGCTGATCTTCAACGTGCTGTTCTTCCCTCAGGACGACCCGGCCATGGCCACGGTCGCCGCCTTCGCGACCTTCGGCGTCGGGTTCCTGGCTCGTCCGTTCGGCGGCCTGTTCTTCGGTGTCCTCGGAGACAAGCTCGGGCGCAAGTGGGTCCTGGTCGCCACGATCGTGCTGATGGGCGGAGCCTCGACCGCGATCGGTCTGCTGCCCACCTACGCCGCGATCGGTGTCTGGGCGCCGATCCTGCTGGTGCTGATGCGTCTGCTGCAGGGCTTCGGTGCCGGGGCCGAGCAGGCGGGCGCGACCGTGCTGATGGCCGAGTACGCGCCGGTGAAGCGTCGCGGCTTCTTCTCGGCCCTGCCGTTCGTCGGCATCCAGGCGGGAACGCTGCTCGCCGCGGTCGTCTTCGGCCTGATCACGCTGCTCCCCGAGGACCAGCTGCTGAGCTGGGGCTGGCGCGTGCCGTTCCTCGCCTCCTTCGCGCTGATCCTGCTCGCGCTGTTCATCCGGATGCGACTGCGCGAGACGCCGACGTTCATCGAGCTCGAGAAGCACGAGCAGGTCGCCGACCGCCCGATCAAGGAGATCTTCACGCACGGGCTGCCCGGTGTGATCGTCGGCGTGGGTCTGCGGATGGCCGAGAACGGCGGCTCCTACATGTTCCAGACACTCGGTCTCGCGTTCTTCGTCACCGTGATCGGCGACAACGCCGACAAGAGCCTGCTCACGTGGGGTGTCACCCTCGGATCGCTGATCGGCGTGTTCTCCGTGCCGTTCACCGGCCACCTCTCCGACCGCTTCGGGCGTCGCACGGTGTACCGCTTCGGGGCGGTGTTCATGCTCGTCTACACCTTCCCCGCGTGGTGGCTGCTGTCGCTCGGAAACTACGCCGTGGCGATCGGCGTGATCGCGATCGGCATCGGTGTCGCCGTGAACAGCATGCTCGGACCGCAGTGCGCCATGCTCCCCGAGCTCTTCGGCAACCGTCACCGCTACCTGGGTGTCGCGATGGCCCGCGAGATCTCGGCCGTGCTCGCCGGCGGTCTCGCTGGTGTCCTCGGTGCCTACCTGATCGCGGTGAGCGACGGCAACTGGGTGCTGCTGGCCATCTACATGGCCGTGCTCGCCCTCATCACCACCGCGTCGACCTTCCTCGCGCCCGAGACCCTTCGTCGCGACCTCACCCGCGTCGATGACGCGATCAAGGTCTCGAGGGCCGAGGCCGGCGACGACGTGTTCGCCACCACGGTGTCGATCAAGGCCGTGGGCCGATGACCGCGCTGCCGGCGGGACTCGCCGCCTTCGATCTGACGGGGCGCACGGCGCTGGTCACGGGGTCGAGCCAGGGGATCGGCAGGACACTCGCGGCGGGGCTCGCCGGAGCGGGCGCGACCGTCGTCGTGCACGGACGGGACGCTGTCAAGGCCCGGACATCGGCCGACGAGATCGCGCACGCCACGGGAGCCGTCGTGCACAGCGTCGTCTTCGACGTGACCGACGCCGCGGCGGTGGATGCCGGCATGGCCGAGGTCGAGCGTCTGGTCGGCACCCCCGACATCCTCGTGAACAACGCCGGGGTCCAGCGCCGAGCGCCGATCGCGGAGTTCGCCGACGAGGACTGGGATGCGCTCGTGCAGACCAACCTCTCCAGCGTCTTCCATCTGTCGCGACGAGTCTCCGCCGGGATGATCGCACGCGGCTCGGGCAAGATCATCCAGATCGGCAGCGTGCAGTCGCAGCTCGCGCGTCCTTCGATCGCTGCCTACTCGGCCACCAAGGGTGCCATCGTGATGTTCACGAAGGGATTGTGCGCCGATCTCGCCCCGCACGGCATCCAGGCCAATGCGATCGCTCCCGGGTACTTCGCGACCGAGCTCACGAAGGCGCTCGTCGCGGACGAGCAGTTCTCGCAGTGGGTGCGCGGACGCACGCCCGCCGGCCGCTGGGGAGACACCCAGGACCTCGTCGGTGCCCTGCTGTTCCTCGCCAGTGGCGCGAGCGACTTCGTCAACGGGCAGACGCTGTTCGTCGACGGCGGCATGACGGCGGTCGTCTGATGCGTCTCGGGCGCATCGACACCGCCGACGGCCCCCGCTGGGTGCGCGAGACGGCGGACGGGCTGATCCCGCTGTCCGATCCCTTCGTTGCCTTCGCCGAGGGGCGCCTGCCGAGCGATGAAGGAGACGCCGTCGACGGGGCGATGATCGCGCCGGTGGACCCCGTGGTGATCGTCGGCATCGCCCAGAACGGACCGGAGCACGTGTCGCCGGTGCAGGCGTGGCTCAAGAGTCCGCGGACGGTGATCGGCAGCGGTGCCGAGGTCGTGATGCGCCGCGACGCCGGTGCCCAGGTCGCCGAGGGCGAGATCGCCGTCGTGATCGGGCGCCCGACTCCGGGGCTGACCGTGCACAACGCGCACGAGTACGTGCTCGGCGTCACGGCGGTGAACGACCTCTCGAGCCCGGATCGAGCGGCGTTCGACCCCCGCAACTTCGAATCGAAGTCGGGGGAGGGCTACACCCCGCTCGGCCCCTGGATCGACACCGAGGTCGGGATCGGCGACGTGAGCCTCGAGGTGGAGGTGGACGGACGCCTGGTCGCCGAGACGGGAAGCAGGCAGCTGCCCATGTCGATCCGGGAATGCCTCGCCTACGTGGCCGCGTGGTCTCCGCTCGGACCGGGAGACGTCGTCATGACCGGCGCTCCGCACTCCCAGGCGCCCGTGGAGCCCGGGCAGACCGTGACCGTCAGGGTCGCGGGAATCGAGCTGGTCACGGCATTCGTGTGACCGAGGAAGGAGCGCGGTGAACAACCTCGCCGTGGTGGCGCATGCCGCCGAGGATCTGCGGATCGAAGACATCGGCGCCCCGGCGCCCCGACCGGATGAAGCCGTCGTGGACATCGCTTACGGCGGCATCTGCGGATCAGACCTCCACTACTGGCGACATGGAGCCGCCGGTGCCTCGGTGCTGCGTGAGCCGATGATCCTCGGACACGAGGTGTCCGGCGTCGTCTGCGTCGCCGCGGCCGACGGCACGGGGCCTGCGGTCGGCACTCCCGTGGCCGTCCATCCGCTCACCGCGCACGGCGACGGACGCACCCCCTGGCCGGCGGCGCATCCCAACCTCGCGCCGGCGTCGACGTATCTCGGCTCGGCGATGCACCTGCCGCACACCCAGGGGGCCTTCGCGCGCCGCGTCGCCCTGCCCGCACGCATGCTGCACGCGCTTCCCGCCGGTCTCGACCTGCAGACGGCGGCGCTCGCCGAGCCCGCAGCCGTCGCCTGGCACGGTGTGCAGCGTGCGGGTGATGTGCGCGGTCTGCGGGTCGTCGTGATCGGTGCCGGACCCATCGGCCAACTCGTCGCCGCAGTGGCGCAGCGCGCAGGGGCCTCCTCCGTGACCGTCACCGACCTTCAGCAGCAGCCGCGCGACATCGCCGAGGCGCGCGGCATCCGGTCGCTCGATGCACGGGCTGAGAGCGAGATCTCCGACCTGCACGCCGACGTCGTGATCGAATCGAGCGGCACCGTCCCCGGACTCTCGGCCGCCGTCTCCGCCGCCGCCCGCGGGGGCACGGTGGTGATGCTGGGGCTCCAGCGCGGGGGAGAGGTGCCGGCGCCGATGGCCACGGCCATCACCCGTGAGCTCACGCTGCGCGGATCCTTCCGCTTCGGGGCGGAGTTCGACGAGGTCATCGCCGCCCTCGCCGACGGCAGCCTCGACGTGCGCGGTATCATCAGCCACGTGCTGCCGGTGGACGATGCGCTCGATGCCTTCGCACGGGCCGCCGACCCCGCGAGCTCCTGCAAGGTGCTCATCGACTTCGGCCGGGAGGCATGAGTGTGCGCATCGTCGTGATGGGCCCGAGCGGTTCGGGCAAGTCGACGGTGGGGGCGTTCCTCGCCGATGCTCTCGGTGCGCGGTTCATCGACGGCGACGACCTGCATCCGGCAGCGAACGTCCGCAAGATGGCGGCGGGAATCCCCTTGGACGACGCGGATCGGCAGCCCTGGCTCCGCCTCGTGGGCGAGACGCTCCAGGCAGAGGAGCGGATCGTCGTCGCGTGCTCGGCACTCCGACGTGCCTATCGCGAGGTCATCAGAGCCGAGGCGCCGGAGACCTTCTTCGCGGAACTCGCGATCGGTCGGGCCGTGCTCGAGGAGCGGATGCGTCTGCGGGCCGATCACTTCATGCCGGCGGCGCTTCTGGACTCGCAGCTCCAGACGCTCGAGTCCCTCGAAGTCGATGAGCACGGCATCAGGGTGGACGAGTCGGCGGACGTGCGGACCGCATCCGCCGTCATCGCCGCGGCGGCACGGCTGCCGCGCTGAGTCCGGCGGAGGTCAGTCCTTGCGGTAGCCCGAGCGGCCCATCGCGAACAGCGCGATGAACGACGTGACGGCAGCGCACACGGTCATGGCGCCGATCAGCCAGAGGAGTGCGTGCGAGAGGAAGGCGCCGTCGAGCATGGGGGTTCTCCGTGTTCTGCAGAAAAAGGACCGGTGTCCTCAGCCTATCGGGTCATCCGGTACCATTGAGGCTGTACCTCGGCGAGGGATGCTTCTGCGCGTGCGCGAACATCCGTTATCGACGCGGCGAAGCAAGCCCGGTGGCTTTCCTCCTGCGTCAGCGAGTTCGAAAATTCCAAGACCACCGCGCGGCGCCTTCGCTGCGTGCCCCGAAGGAGAACCCCATGTCTGAAGACACCAAGGTCCAGGCCGAGCTCCGCGAGAGCTTCGGCAAGGGCTTCGCCCGCCGCCTCCGCGCCGCCGGCAAGATCCCCGCCGTCATCTACGGCCACGGCACCGAGCCGGTGCACGTCGCGCTGCCGGGCCACCAGGTCTCGCTCATCATCCGTCGCGCCAACGCTCTTCTCGAGCTCGACATCGAGGGCAAGGGCCAGCTCGCCCTCGTCAAGGACGTCCAGCGCGACCCGGTGCACCAGATCATCGAGCACATCGACCTGCTCGTCGTGAAGAAGGGCGAGAAGGTCGCCATCGACGTCCCGATCGTCGTCACGGGCGAGTCCGCTGCGGGCACCATCGTCAACCTCGACGCGACCACGCTGTCGATCGAGGCCGAGGCCACCCACATCCCCCAGAACATCGAGGTCTCGGTCGAGGGCCTGGAAGAGGGCGCGCACATCACCGGCGCCGACGTGAAGCTCCCCAAGGGCTCCACGCTGCTCTCCGACCCCGAGGTGCTCGTCGTCGCGATCTCCGTCCCGGCTGCACCCACCGAGGATGACGAAGAGGGCGAGACCGCCGCGGCGACCGAGGCAGCAGAAGAGGCCGCCGCGGAGTGATCTCCGACTGATTCATCACAGAGGGGGCGCGATCCGATCGCGTCCCCTCTGTCGTATCCTGACCGAGGCTCTGCACCCCGGGCAGTGAGAGGACGAGGACATGGCATCGACCTGGCTCGTGGTCGGGCTCGGCAACCCCGGCCCCCGTTATGAGGCCACACGGCACAACATCGGCCAGATGGTGGTCGACGAGCTGGCCTCGCGACGCAGCGAGGCGTTCCGCGAGCACAAGGGGGGAGCGCGCGTCGTCGAGACGTGGTTGCGCCCCGGGGCGGACAAGCTGGTGCTGGCCAAGCCGAACACCTTCATGAACGTCTCCGGCACGCCCGTGGCGGCTCTGGCCCGGTTCTACTCGGTCCCTGCCGAGCAGGTGATCGTGGTGCACGACGAGCTCGACATCCCGTTCGACACGGTCAAGCTCAAGACCGGGGGCGGTCACGGCGGACACAACGGCGTGCGCGATGTCGCACGTGCCCTGGGCACCGCCGACTTCCCGCGCGTGCGGGTGGGCATCGGCCGTCCCGTCGGGCGCCAGGATCCCGCGGACTGGGTGCTCGCTCCGTTCGGCAAGGAGGAGCGGCCGAACCTGCCGATCCTCATCGCGGATGCGGCTGACGCCGTCGAGCTGCTGGTGGGCGAAGGCCTTCTCGCAGCGCAGCAGAAGCACCACGCACCGCGGTGAGCCGGGCGGCGACGCCCGGCCGTTGACGACCGATCAGGCGGTGTAGCCGGCGAGGCCGGTGGCGCTTCCCGCGCCCAGCGCGATGACCAGGACGATCGAGAAGATCACCGCGCCGAGAACGGCCACGACGAGAGCGGCGATACCGGCCCCGCGGCCCTGCTTCTTGCGGATCGCGATGATGCCGAGCACGATCGCCGCGATGCCGAGGATCGTGCCCGCCCAGAAGGAGAGCTCCGTCCACAGCACCTGATCGCGTACCGGGGAGAAGATGCGCAGATCATCGCTGTAGGTGGTCATGCTCGGCGGGATGACGCGGCCGATCGCGAAGGCGTTGATGCCCGTGACGATGGGCATCACGATCGCGGCGACGAGCGCGGAGATCAGCGCGAGCATGCCCATCAGCCCGGAGCGACGGGGCGTGGTCTCCGGCACGGCGTACGCGCCCGCAGGTGCGGCGTAGCCGCCGACGGGCACCTGGTACGCCCCGGGAGGGGCCGCAGGGTATCCGGGAGCAGGAACGGACGGGAGAGAGCCGGGCGTTGCCGCATACGCAGGGTGACCGGGGGCAGGAGGTGCGGCCTGACCTGCCGGGTACGCCGGCGGAACCGGGTACGCTGGCGGAACCGGATAGGCCGGCGGGACCGAGAACGCGGGCGGCGCGGGGAAGGCCGGAGGAGGTGGGACCGCACCTGCAGGCGCTGCCGGCACCGACGGGACCGACGTCTCGGGCGGCACCTGCGATTCGGAGGGCACGGCACCGGACGGGGGAGGCAGCTGCGGATCAGTCACGCCCCCATCCTAAGGCGAGCGTCAGACGCGCCGAAGCAGACCCACCCGGTCGTACACGTCCGAAAGCGTCGCGTCGGCGACGGCATCGGCGCGGGCGGCGTTCTCGGCCAGGATGCGATCGAGCTCGGCGGGATCGTCGAGCAGCTCGAGGGCGCGGGCGCGCACCGGCTCGAATTCGTTGACGACGACCTCGGCCAGGCCCTTCTTGAAATCGCCGTAACCGCGTCCCGCGTACTCGTCCTCGATCGCGGCGACCTGGCGTCCCGTGAGCGCCGCATAGATCGTGAGCAGGTTCGAGACGCCGGGCTTGCTCTCGCGGTCGAACCGCACGGAGCCCTCGTTGTCGGTCACCGCGCGCATGACCTTCTTCGCCGACTTCGCCGGATCGTCGAGCATCCACAGCACGCCGGCGTCGCTCTCGGCAGACTTCGACATCTTCGACGTCGGGTTCTGCAGGTCGTAGATGCGCGCGGTCTCCTTCTGGATGACGGGCATCGGCACCGTGAAGGTCTCACCGAATCGCGAGTTGAAGCGCTCGGCGAGATCGCGCGTGAGCTCGACGTGCTGCTTCTGGTCATCGCCCACCGGCACCACATCGGTCTGGTAGAGCAGGATGTCTGCGGCCATGAGCACCGGGTAGGTGAACAGGCCGACACTGGTCGAGTCCGCACCGTAGCGCGAGGACTTGTCCTTGAACTGCGTCATCCGACCGGCTTCGCCGAAGCCGGTGATGGTGCTGAGAATCCACGCGAGCTCGGCGTGAGCGCGCACATGCGACTGCACGTACAGCGTCGACAGCGACGGCTCGATGCCGGCGGCGATGTACTGCGCTGCCGTACGACGCGTCTTCTCACGCAGCTCTGCCGGGTCTTGGGCGACGGTGATCGCGTGCAGATCGACGACGGAGAAATAGGCGTCGTAGGAACTCTGCAGCTCCCGCCACTGGAGCAGCGCGCCGATGTAGTTGCCGATCTGGAGGGAGTCGGCGGAGGGCTGCATTCCGGAGTAAAGGCGAGGTCTCGTCACGGGATCAATCCTATGGGGTGCGTGCTGTGCCCCTACGATGGGCGCATGGCTTCCGCTTCTCCTCTCCCACGGTCGCGAGGGGATCGGGCCCTCTACGTCGAGATCCTCATCCGCGCGCCCCTGGACGAGGTGTGGGCGCTGACCCAGGACCCGTCCTCGCACGTGCGCTGGGACGCGCGCTTCAGCGACATCGTGCCGCAGCGCACCCGGGCGGACGGCGCACAGGACTTCCGCTACGAACTCGACCTGGGGGTGCACACGATCCGCGGAACCGGCGTCTCGCTCGCCACGAAGCAGAGCCGCACGGGCGAGCGGACCTCCGCGCTCCTCTTCGACACGGACGACGTGCTCTCCCCGCTCGGAGTCGGGCGTGGGTACTGGCGCTACGTGCCGACGGATGACGGCGTGCGATTCCTCACCGGCTACGACTACGTCCCGGGCTGGGGCTGGCTCGGGCGCGTGCTGGATCCGCTGATCACGCGGCGCTTCGTCTGGTGGCTCACGGCGCGGAGCTTCGATCGCCTGCGGCTCTGGGCCGAGCAGGGGATCACGCCCGAGGAGACCAGCGGATGGCGATCGTTGCGCCGAGGTCACCGACCTCGCGCACGAAACTGCCTCTCCCGGCCTCCGCGACGCACCGGACGCACGATCATGGAGGACGCACCGGAATCTCTGGAGGAGCTCGTATGACCACAGGCGCCGGGATCTTCGAGCGCGCGTTGGGAGCCGATTTCGCGCGGCTCCACCCGCAGCTCCAGCGCCGGTTCGGGGTCGGCGTCGACGCCGGCTACGGCTGCATCGGGCGCGGAGTGATGACCGAGGTGCGCCGGGGTCCGTGGTGGACGCTGCCGTTCCTCCTCATCGGGACCTTCCGGAACATCCTCTTCCCCGAGCGGGGACAGGACGTGCCGTTCCGGATCGACAACCACGCCTACGTCGACGACTTTGGCCGTGAGACCGTGACCTTCGTGCGGACCATGGACGTGCGCCCCGGTCGCCGCCGCCGCTTCGACGCGACCATGATCTACAGCGAGGCCCGGCGGCGAGTGGTCGACTACCTGGGCACCCACCAGCACCTCGCGGTCGACCTCGACCTCGCCGTCACCGATGACGGCGGGCTCCTGCTCACCTCGGGGGCACAGCGCTTCTACGAGGGGCCTGCGGCCTTCCGCTTCCCGATGGTCTTCAGCGGACGGGCGCGGCTCGTCGAGCGCTATGACGACGAGCAGGAGTGCTACCTGATCGACCTCGAGATCCACAACGACGTCTTCGGGTTCCTGTTCGGCTATCGGGGCGCGTTCACGTGCGAGTTCGTCGACGGCCCCGCCCCGGAGACCGTGAAGCCGTACCGTGAGGAGGCTCGAGAGTGACCGCGCGTGGAGCGGCCTTCCTCGAAGCCCTGGGGGAGCAGGCGCAGCGGCTGCATCCCGAGATCCTCGCGCAGATGAGCGTCGAGGCGCCCCGCGACAGCGCCGAGGGCGTGTTCACGGTCGCCGGGAGCCGGTTCGGACGCGTCGCCGGTCTCGCCGCCCCTGTCATCGGTCCCGGTCTGCTGGTGACGCGGTTCGCGCGTGACGTGCCGTTCCGGATCGATACCGTGTCAGGCCGATCGCGCTCGGGGCGGGCGACGCTCGACACCGTCCGCGAGTTCCGCTTCCCCGGCGCGACGCAGTACGTGACGGATCGACTCTTCGCGACCGGTCACCCCGGCATCGTCCAGAACGCCTTGGGCGCGCGAGGGCGGGTGCAGATGCTCGAGCACTGCTCGGTGACCGACGAGGGTGCGCTGCGCATGAGCACTCGCGCCGTCGCACTGCGGCTGGGGCGGTATCGGATCCCGCTCCGCGGCATCCTGCGCATCGAGGTGGAGCTCGTCGACGGCTGGGACGAGGCCCGCCGTCGACGCACCATCGACATGCGCGCGACGAGCCCCGTTCTCGGGACGGTTCTGGAGTACCGCGGGTGGTATCGCTATGCGGACCTCACAGCGCCGGACGTCACGACGTCGGGTGGCGTGCCCGTCGCGGATCAGTAGCGGTAGTCGACGACGACGGGCGCGTGGTCGCTCCAGCGCTGGTCGTAGGCCGCGGCGCGCGCGACGTGATAGCTCTCGACGCGTTCGGCGAGTGCGGGCGTCGCGAGGTGATAGTCGATGCGCCACCCGGAGTCGTTGTCGAACGCCTGTCCTCGCATCGACCACCAGGTGTACGGGCCGTCGACCTCGCCGTGGAACTTTCGGCCGACGTCGATCCAGCCGAGGCCGGTGCCCACGGTGCCGTCGACCCCCGAGACCTCTGTGCCCGCCTCGCCGAGGAAGCGGTCGAAGTAGGCGCGCTCGCGGGGGAGGAAGCCGGCCTTCTTGCGGTTGCCTCGCCAGTTCTTGATGTCGAGCTCACGGTGCCCGACGTTCAGGTCGCCTGTGACGAGCGCGAGGGCGCCGTCGGAGCCGAGCTCGCCCAGGCGCGTCCCGAACGCGTCGAGGAACTTCCACTTCTCGTCCTGCTTCGGGGTGTCGGCCTCGCCGGAGTGCACGTAGGCGCTCACGACGGTGAGCGGGCGATCGCCGATCAGGAAGTCGGCTTCGATCCAGCGACCCTTGGAGTCGAAGTCGTCGGGGCCGAAATCGGTGCGGGAGGCCAGCGCGGGAGTGCGGCTGGCGATGGCGACGCCGGCCCGCCCCTTCGCTGTGGCCTCATCGTGCACGAAAGACCAGCCGGGGAGTGCGGCCTCGAGGTGCTCGTCCTGCCCGCGGACCTCCTGGAGCGTGAGGATGTCGACGCCGGCATCGTCCAACCAGGAGCTCATCCCGTTGCGAGCCGCCGCTCGGATTCCGTTGACATTGACCGTGGCGATACGCAGATGAGGCATGGTCACAAGCCTAACGAGCGCCGCCGACATCCCGTCCCGGTCGATGCAGCTCCGTGAGCAGGCGCTGGGCCAGCGGGCCGCGCGGGTCGTCGGGTGGGGGAGGAGAGGCCTCGAGGTCCGTGAGCTCCTGCTCCGCGTCGCGCACGGCCCTCTCCGCAGCCCAGGCGCGGTACCACGGCGCACTCTCGCGGGCGGCGTGGGCTTTGCGCACCCGGATGCGCGCCGCCGTCAACAGCGCTTCATACTCGGCCACGCGGCGTTCGGCATCCGTGAGCGTCAACAGAGGTAGATCGCGATCCTGCGCGGCGACAGCGATCCAGGAGGACGCCACCAGCATCACCACCCCGTTCACACGGAACCACAGCAGGAGCCCGATGAAGATGGCGAACGTGGCGAGCAGTGGGTTGGAGGGCGTGTAGCTCAGCAGGAATCCGGCCCCGTACTGGAGGATGGTCATCGCGCCGCCGCCGAGAAGCGCCCCCGGCCAGATCACGTGCCAGTGCAGTGACGTTCCCGTCAGGAAGCGCACCATCGCCGCCAGCGCCCCGGACATCAGGGCGAAGGACACCAGCACGGTGCCGATGCGGATGCTGATGTTGATCCCGTCGGAGCCGGAGTCCCACCCCAGCAGGCTGAGGAGCCAGCTCAGCACCGCCGCGCTGGCGGAGCTGAGCAGTGAGCCGACGACGAGAGAGACACCGAAGATCACGGCCGCCAGCAGGTCCCTGGCCTTCAGCAGCACGTAGCTGCGCCGGTCCGGCGGCAGGCCGAAGATGTCCCTCGTCGCCCGACGCGAGAACGTGACCCATCCGATGGCCGTCCAGATCACGGTGCCGAGGGCGATCAGACCGGTCACGCTCAGCAGCCCCGTGGTGTTCACCGCGATCTCCTGCACCTGTGCGGGCGTGAAGACACCGCCTTCGGGGAGGATCAGATTGGGGATGTAGCGGTTGATCATGGCGATCAGGCCATCCACCGCCTCCTCGCTGCCACCGAGCCAGAGCCCGGCGATCGCGAAGACGAGATAGATCGCCGCGAAGATCGCGAACAGCGCTTGATAGCTCACGCCCGCAGCGAGGAGGAATCCGTTGTGCTGCAGGAAGTGGCGCCAGACCCGCACAGGGAACAGACCGAGGGTGCGCTGTGTCAGTGCGGTCGCGCGTTCGACGGCCGCATCGAGGCGACCGGACTCGGCCTCGGAGCCATCGGGTTCGGACACCTCCCCACCCTACCCAAGAGGTGGCGGCGAGGAGAGTGGTGGCGGATACGCGAACAGGCGGCCCCGGAAGGGACCGCCTGTTCGGATGCGACTGCAGAAGCGTCGTCAGGGACGCCCGCGGAGCACGGCCTGCTTGACCTCGGCGATGGCCTTGGTGACCTCGATGCCACGGGGGCATGCCTCGGAGCAGTTGAAGGTGGTGCGGCAGCGCCACACGCCTTCCTTGTCGTTGAGGATGTCGAGGCGGACCGCCGCGTTGTCGTCGCGGGAGTCGAAGATGAAGCGGTGGGCGTTGACGATCGCGGCCGGGCCGAAGTACTGCCCGTCGGTCCAGAACACGGGGCAGGACGAGGTGCACGCGGCGCACAGGATGCACTTGGTGGTGTCGTCGAAGATCTCGCGGTCGGCGATGGACTGGACGCGCTCCTTGCCCTTCTCCGGCACGGAGCTGGCGACCAGGAACGGCTGCACCTCGCGGTACGACGCGAAGAACGGCTCCATGTCGACGACCAGGTCCTTCTCCAGCGGCAGGCCCTTGATCGCCTCGACGTAGATCGGCTTCGAGATGTCGAGGTCCTTGATCAGCGTCTTGCAGGCGAGGCGGTTGCGGCCGTTGATGCGCATGGCGTCGGAGCCGCAGATGCCGTGGGCGCAGGAGCGGCGGAAGGTCAGGGAGCCGTCGACCTCCCACTTGATCTTGTGCAGGGCGTCGAGCACACGGTCGGTGGAGTAGAGCTCCACGTCGTAGTCGACCCAGTGCGGCTCGGCGTCGACCTCCGGGTTGAACCGGCGGATGTTGAACGTGACGACGAAGGACTGGATGCCGGTCTCCTCGGTCGTGTCGGCAGGTGCCTCTGCGATGGCGGTCGACATGCTCAGTACTTCCTCTCCATCGGCGGGTAGTTGAACTCGCCCTGCTCGTTCTTCGTGAAGACGACCGGCTTCCAGTCGAGCTTGATGTGATCGCTCGGCGTGGAGGAGTGCGGGTCACCGGTCAGGTAGGCCATGGTGTGCTTCATGTACTTCTCGTCGTCGCGCTTCGGGAAGTCGTCGCGCATGTGTCCGCCGCGGCTCTCCTCGCGGTTCTGCGCGGCGTAGACGACGACCTCGGCGATGTCGAGGAGGAAGCCCAGCTCGACGGCTTCGAGCAGGTCGGTGTTGAACCGCTGGCCCTTGTCGTCGACGTGGACGTTCTTGTAGCGCTCACGCAGTTCGGCGATCACGCCGAGCACGTGCTGGAGGGAATCGTGCGTGCGGAAGACCTGCGCGCCCTTGTCCATCTCGTCCTGCAGGGTCTTGCGGAGCACGGCGATGCGCTCGGTGCCCTGGTTGTTGCGCAGGTCCTCGAGCATGCCCGACACGAATGCCGCCGGGTTCTCGGGGAGCGGCACGAACTCGGCGGTCTTGACGTACTCGACGGCGTTGCGGCCGGCGCGCTTGCCGAAGACGTTGATGTCCAGGAGCGAGTTGGTGCCGAGGCGGTTCGCGCCGTGCACCGAGACGCAGGCGCACTCGCCGGCGGCGTAGAGGCCGGGGACGACGGTGGTGTTGTCCGCGAGCACCTCGCCGTCGTTGTTGGTCGGGATGCCGCCCATGGCGTAGTGCGCGGTGGGCATCACGGGCACGGGCTCGACGACCGGGTCGACGCCGAGGTACGTACGGGCGAACTCGGTGATGTCGGGGAGCTTGGTCTCGAGAACCTCGGCTCCCAGGTGCGTGCAGTCCAGCAGCACGTAGTCCTTGTGGGGACCGGCGCCACGGCCGTCGAGGACCTCCTGCACCATGCAGCGGGCGACGATGTCGCGAGGGGCGAGGTCCTTGATGGTCGGGGCGTAGCGCTCCATGAAGCGCTCACCCGAGGCGTTGCGCAGGATCGCGCCCTCTCCTCGTGCACCCTCGGTGAGGAGGATGCCGAGACCGGCGAGCCCGGTCGGGTGGAACTGGAAGAATTCCAGGTCCTCGAGGGGGAGTCCCTTGCGCCACACGATGCCGACGCCGTCGCCGGTGAGGGTGTGCGCGTTCGAGGTCGTCTTGAAGATCTTGCCGAAACCGCCGGTCGCGAAGATCACGGCCTTGGCCTGGAAGACGTGCAGCTCGCCGGTGGCGAGGTCGTAGGCGACGACGCCCGAGACCTGGGTCTTGCCGTCGGCGTCCTTCACCGTGAGCAGATCCAGGACGTAGAACTCGTTGAAGAAGTTGATGCCGAGCTTGACGCAGTTCTGGAACAGCGTCTGCAGGATCATGTGGCCGGTGCGGTCGGCGGCGTAGCAGGCACGGCGGACCGGGGTCTTGCCGTGCTCTGCGGTGTGCCCGCCGAAGCGGCGCTGGTCGATCTTGCCCTCGGGCGTGCGGTTGAAGGGGAGGCCCATGTTCTCGAGGTCGATGACCGCGTCGATGGCCTCCTTCGCGAGGATCTCGGCCGCGTCCTGGTCGACGAGGTAGTCGCCGCCCTTGACGGTGTCGAAGGTGTGCCACTCCCAGGAGTCCTCTTCGACGTTCGCGAGGGCCGCCGCCATACCGCCCTGCGCCGCACCGGTGTGCGAGCGCGTGGGGTACAGCTTGGAGATCACGGCGGTCTTCGCCCCGGGGCCCGCCTCGATGGCGGCACGCATGCCCGCCCCACCGGCTCCCACGATGACGATGTCGAACTGGTGGTAGTGCACGCCGTCACGGACGACGGAATCCTGCGTCTCGGTAGTCACTTCTCGTATGCCTTCTTCTAGTTCCCGACGATCGCGGCGCATTCGGACCAGAGGACGCTGTCCTCTGTCACACCCAGGCACGGGTCGAACGTGAAGACCACGAGCGTGCCGAGGATGATGAGCAGGCCGGCGGCCAGCCCGAGCGCCCAGACCAGCGCCTTGCGCGCCGTGCTGTTCGTCACGTAGTCGTTCACGATCGTGCGCATGCCGTTGGCGCCGTGGATGAGTGCGAGCCATAGCATCAGCACGTCCCACCACTGCCAGAACGGCGTGGCGAACTTGCCGGCGATGAACGCGAAGTCGAGGGCGTGGATGCCTTCGCCCACCATGAGGTTGACGAAGAGGTGGCCGAAGATCAGCACGACGAGCACGACGCCCGAGACGCGCATGAAGATCCAGCCCCACTTCTCGAGGTTGACTCCGCGGCGGCGGCGCACCGGGGCGACTGCCATGGTCTGTGCAGACATCAGTGTCCCCCTCCGAACCCGGCGAACGCGAGCATCAGGTGGCGGGGCACGAAGCCGGCCATGATGATGCCCCACACCAGCAGGACGCCCCAGAACAGCTGACGCTGATACTTGGCGCCCTTCGACCAGAAGTCGACGGCGATGATGCGCAGGCCGTTCATCGCGTGGAACACGATGCCGGCGACGAGCACGACCTCACCGAGGGCCATGACCGGGTTCTTGTATGTGCCGATGACGGCGTTGTACGCCTCCGGCGACACCCTGATCAGCGCCGTGTCGAGCACGTGCACCAACAGGAAGAAGAAGATGGCGACTCCGGTGATGCGGTGAAGCACCCACGACCACATGCCTTCGCGACCCCGATAGAGGGTGCCGCGTGGGGTCTTGGACGTGGTTTCCGAAATCGACGGTGTCAAGCGGGCGCTTGTGGACACGGTCGTCCTCCCTGGATCGATGTGACTCGGTCGCGTGCACTGCTCTCGTTCAAGTGTGAGCCTGGCGAAGTCTCAGGCACGCCCGATCGCTGTCCATCTTATTCCTGTCAGATCACTGGGAGCGACGAAGGGGAGCCTAAGTCTCTCGATGTCGGGAGAGCCCGAGCATCCTGCGTGCCCCGTCCCCACCCTGCGGCCGGTGCGTGTGCGCTCAGGGGACACCGCCGAAGGACGCCAGGACATCGAACTCGAACCGGTCGGCGCGGGCGATGTGCACGCGTTGACGCGTGCCCCCTTCGGAGAGGGTGACGAGTCCGCGCGGGCCCTCGTAGGAGACTCCTTCGCTCGCGCTGGACAGCAGCGAGCGGACGTCGAGGGAGCGTGCGTGCTCGGCGGCTGCGGCCAGTGCGAGAATCCCCTCGTAGCAGGACTCGGCCGCGTTGTTGAGCGCGGGGGCGTCGAAGCCGAACTCCGCTCCGTAGGCGCCGGCGAAATCGAGTGCCGACGGCGTGGCGAGGGTGTTGAAGTACGCCGCAGCCACATAGAGCTCGTGGACCGCATCCTCTCCGGAGGCCAGCAGCATGTTCTCCTCCATGAGCGGGGTGAATCGGATCAGGTGATCCTGCAGCCCCGCCGCAGCGAACTGGCGGTTGAACAGCACGGCATCGCGGCCGACCAACAGCATCACGACGCCCTGGGCGCGGGCCGTCGACAGCTCGCCCAGCACGGCGCCGAAGTCGCGGCAGCCATATCGCACGAAACTCTCGTGCACGATCTCGAGTCCGGTGGCGTCGGCGTGACGGCGGATGGATCGCGCCGTCTCACGCGGCCAGATGTAGTCCGCGCCGACGATCGCCCACCGCCGCACACCGAATTCGCGACGCAACCATTCCAGACCCGGGGTCATCTGGTCGGCAGGCGTCTCTCCCGTCGAGAGCACGCCGGGTGTGCGCGCTCCCTCGTGGAGGGACGTGTAGACGTAGGGGACGCCGTATCTCGCCAGGACGGGGGCGAGGTGCTCTCGTACCGACGAGATGTGCCAACCGGTGATCGCGTGGGCGCGGTCCTCCTGGATCGCGGCGACCACGTTGCGCTGAGTCTCCTGCACGCTGCCCCCCGCATCGATGACCTCGATGACGACCTCGCGTTCGAGGATGCCGTGCCGTGCGTTGAGCTGCGATGCCGCCAGCTCTGCCACCGCCTCGCAGGAAGGGCCGAAGATGCCGCCCGGTCCCTGGCGGGGGATCGCGAGGCCGATGCGCAGGGGCTCATCGATCCGCATTGTCGATCCTCTCTGATCGAAGTAGTGCCGGCGTCGGGGTCTGCCGGTCGCGCCGGGACGCTCGTGACCGCTTTTGCACTCATATGGAAGTATGATTCGCGGGAAGCGAATGGTCAAGATGTGACGTATCGCTGGACGGGAGAGTGCTCACTCATGGTCGCTGATTCCGTGGTTCGGGCGGACCTGGCGCGAGCATTGCTGGTGGCGGCAGACGGCATCGAACGCGCGATGGCGTCCGGCCTGCGAGGTACGGGGCTCGGCGTCGCGCACTATCTCGTGCTAGACCACCTGCGTGAGTGCGAGGTGGCGACGACATCCGAGCTCGGTCGCATCGCACTCGTCCCTCCGGCGACTCTGACGCGAACGATCGACAAGCTCGTCGATCTCGCCCTCGTGCACCGCGTGCTCGACGAGGAGGACCGGCGGAGGATCGTCGTCCGCCTGACCGACCGCGGGAGAGGGAAGGCCGTTGCCTATGCCGACCTGGTGGACGCGGAGATCGCGGGGGCGCTGCCCGACTTGCGCGAGTGGGAGACGCAGGCTCTCACCGAGATGCTCCGCGGGGTGCCGCTCCGGTAAGCGATCGGGTCCTGCGGTCCTTGACTATTAGTTCCAAATGGAATTAAATCCTCCTAACTGTTCAACGCAGAGGAGGACGACGATGTCTGAAGGTACGGATTTCACGACGACCGGGGTCTCGCGGTTCCCGGATCGGGACCTGGGTGTGCAGAGATTCCGATGCGAAGTGGGGGTGCCACTCGCGGAGCAGAAGGAGCTGGGGCACAACCGCTGGCACCCTGACATCCCGCCGCTCGTGGAGGTCGGGCTGGGCGAAGAACTGATCCTGGAGTGCGGTGGGTACGACGACTACCAGCTGCAGGACGACGACGACCCGAGTGACATCCAGAACTTCGATCTGTTCCGGACGCATCCGCTCACCGGACCGGTGCGGGTGGACGGTGTCAAGCCGGGAGATCTGCTCGTCGTGGACATCCTCGACGTCCAGCCTCTCTCGGGAATCGGCTACTCGAACATCCTGCCCGGGATGGGCGGGCCGTTGGCCTCCTGGTTCCCCGAGGGCTTCAAGACGGTGTGGGATCTCCACGGCACGTCGGCGACGAGCCGCCAGATCCCCGGAGTGGCGATTCCCGCCATCAGCCACCCGGGCATCACCGGTGTCGCTCCCTCTCACGACCTGCTCCGTGTCTGGAACGAACGGGAGGACCCGCTGATCGCGGACGGACTCGCGGCCCCACGGCTCGATGCCAAGGATGCGTCCGTGCTGCGAACGCTCGAAGGCGAGGAATGGGAGCGCGTGGCCGCGACGGCGGCTCGTACCATTCCTCCCCGCGAGAACGGCGGGAACATGGACATCAAGAACCTCTCGCGGGGGTCGCGCGTGTTCTTCCCCGTGTTCGTGGAAGGGGCGCTCTTCTCCGCCGGAGACTTCCACTTCGCGGAGGGCGACGGCGAAGTGACCTGGAACGCGATCGAGATGGACGGTGTCGGCTGGTTCCGGTTCTCGGTCATCAAGGACGGCATGGCGCGATACGGCGTGCGCACGCCGATGTTCCGGCCGTCGCCGTTCGACCCGGACTTCGGGACACGCTACATCTCGTTCACGGGGCTGTCGGCGGCGGGCGGTGAGCAGAAGTACCTCGACACCACGATGGCGGCGGTGCAGGCCATCGAACAGGCGATCGAGTATCTGGGCAAGTTCGGGTATACCCCGGAGCAGGCCTACACGATCATCTCGGTCGCCCCGTGCGAGATGCACGTCGGCGGGATCGTCGACATCCCCAATGCCGCGGTGGTGTTGAAGGTGCCACTCGACATCTTCGACAAGGACATCCTGCCCCGCAACGTCTGACGGGCGGGACGACCCACCTCCGGCGCGATGGCGGGCGCGAATCGAACGCGTCTGCCATCGCGCCTCAAGGAAGGAGACGAGGATGTCGGATATCGGCCTTCTCTACGTCGGTGCGGTGCTGATCATCAACGGCGTCATGCTGCTCGGGGTGATGACGGGTCGCGATGCCGCACCGCTCAATCTGTTCGTCGGCGCGATGCAGGTCTTCACGCCGACACTGATGGTCGTCGGGGCGCAGGGCGATGACGCGGTGATCCTTGCGGCGAGCGGTCTCTATCTCTTCGGATTCACGTACCTGTGGGTGGGGATAAATGCGCTCGCGGGCCTTCCCGCTCGCGGGCTCGGATGGTTCTCGTTGTTCGTGGCGGTCGCGGCGATCGGCTTCGCGGGGGCCACCTGGGCGCAGGGCGGCCGGGTCTTCGTCGTGATCTGGATCCTGTGGGCCGTGCTGTGGATGTTGTTCTTCCTGGTCCTCGGTCTGGAGAAGCAGGGACTGACGCGTTTCACCGGTGCCGTCGCGGTGACGGAAGGCATCTGCACGGCAGCGATCCCCGCGTGGCTCTCGCTGACCGGCGGGCTCCGGGACTCGGACACGCTGGCGCTGGTGTACGCGGTCGCCGCCGTCCTCGTCCTGCCGATCCTCTACGTACTCACGAGGGTGCGTACTGCCGGTTCCTCCAGCGCCGAGGCCGTGGCCCCGGGCGTCGGATGATCGGCGCCGGATGTCGGCTGCTTCTCTGCGGCTACCCTGGCAGGGTGAGCGCACCCATCAAGGATTTCTACGCAGTCATTCCCGCCGGCGGCATCGGCAGCAGGCTGTGGCCGCTCTCCCGGGCGGACGCACCGAAGTTCCTGCACGACCTGACAGGGTCCGGGCACTCGCTGCTGCGCGACACCTGGGATCGGCTCGTCCCGCTCGCCGGGGCGGACCGGATCGCCGTCGTCACCGGCCGTGCCCATCGCGCGGCCGTCGAGGCGGAGCTGCCCGGCATCCCCGACCTGAACGTCTTCCTGGAGTCCGAGCCGCGCGAGTCGGCGGCGGCGATCGGACTCGCCGCGGCGATTCTGCACCGCCGCAATCCCGACGTGATCATCGGCTCGTTCAGCGCGGACCACGTGATCCGCGGCACACGCGTGTTCGAGTTCGCGGTGCGCGACGCCGTCGAGGTGGCGCGGGAGGGGTACATCTGCACGATCGGCATCACGCCGACCGAGCCGGCGATCGGTTTCGGCTACATCAAGATGGGGCCCGAGCTCGTGGTCGAAGGCGCGCGCGAGGCCGCTCTCGTCGAGAGTTTCGTGGAGAAGCCTGATCTCGAGACGGCGAAGTCCTACATCGCTGATCGCGGGTACCTCTGGAACGCGGGCATGTTCATCGCCAAGGCCAGCGTGCTGCTGGAGGAACTGGCCGTGAACGAGCCCGAACTGCACGCCGGTCTGCTCGAACTCGCCGAGGCATGGGACGACCGCGATCGTCGAGGACCGGCGGTCGATCGGATCTGGCCGCGCCTGAAGAAGATCGCGATCGACTACGCGGTCGCCGAACCCGCCGCCCGCCGCGGACGCCTCGCCGTCGTCCCCGGCCACTTCGACTGGGACGACGTGGGCGATTTCGCCTCGCTGACCAAGCTCATCACCAACGGTCGCAAGAACGATCTCGCCGTTCTCGGCCCGAACGCGCGCGTTCTCACCGACGGCGCGAGCGGAATCCTCGTCAGCCAGACCTCGCGCGTGATCAGCCTGGTGGGGGTGCAGGACATCGTCGTGGTCGACACCCCCGACGCGCTGCTGGTCACCACCGTGCAGCACGCGCAGCGGGTCAAGGGCGTGGTCGAGTCGCTCAAGCTCACCGGTCGCGGAGACGTGCTCTGATGCCTGCTCCGATGAGCACGCTCTCACGCTCATCGGCTGTCTTGATTTCAGCTTGGTAACCATTGGCCAGCACATGCGGGGCGGGCGTGCACAAAAGCCGAAACAGTAGGTAACTTTGATCGATCCGCGATGGCCGCGGTTTCGTTGAGGGAGGCATCAGTTGACCATCTCCACCACCAAGAAGCTGCTCGGCGTCACCGTCGCCGCTGGCGTCGTCTTCGCACTCGCCGGTTGCGGCCAGGCACCGACAGACAAGCCCGCCGGCTCCGGCGAGCCGGTCGCCTCCGACTTCCTTCCCTGCCTCGTCTCCGACGCCGGCGGATGGAACGACAAGTCGTTCAACCAGTCCGCCAAGGAGGGCATGGACAGCGCCGCCGAGGAGCTGGACATCAAGCCCCTCGAGTTCGAGTCGGCGAATGACAACGACTACGCGCCGAACCTCGAGACCGCGGTCTCCGAGGGCTGCTCGCTCATCGTCTCGGTCGGCTTCAAGCTGTCCGCTGCCACGGTCGAGTCCGCTCTCGCGAACCCCGACATCGACTACGCGATCATCGACGACTGGGCCGACAACGACTTCGACGGCACCGTCGATGCCCCGAACATCAAGCCCCTCGTCTTCGACACGGCTCAGGCCGCATACCTCGGCGGCTACGCTGCCGCATCGTGGTCTGCCCAGAGCGGTGTGAACAAGGTCGGCACGTTCGGCGGAATGCAGATCCCGTCGGTCGCCGTGTTCATGGACGGCTACCAGCTCGGTGTCGAGAAGTACAACGAGGACAAGTCCGCTGCGGTCGAGGTCTTCGGCTGGGACGAGGCCACGCAGAAGGGCTCGTTCACGGGCGGCTTCGACGCGAACGACACCGCCAAGCAGACCGCACAGGGTGTGCTCGACCAGGGCGTCGACGTCATCCTCCCGGTCGGCGGCCCCGTCTACCAGAGCGCGGCTGCGGCGATCGCCGACAGCGGCAAGGACACCCTGATGCTCGGTGTCGACAGCGACCTCGCCGTCGCCGACCCCGAGGTGGCCGGCATCACGCTCGTCTCGATCATGAAGGCGATCGACGTCGCCGTGAAGGACGCGACCCTGGCTGCGGCCAAGGGCGAGTTCGACCCGGCCCCGTACGTGGGCACGCTCGAGAACGAGGGCGTCAAGCTCTCCGGCTTCGGTGACTTCGAGTCGAAGCTGCCGGAGGGTCTGACCGACGAGCTCAAGGCTCTGCAGGAGCAGATCATCGCCGGCGACATCAAGGTGGAGTCCCCGAACTCCCCGACCTCCAAGTAATTCCGTCGCAGTTCCCGCACGGGGCGAGTGGTGAGCAGGATGCCACTCGCCCCGTGTCGTGGACGGACGATGATTCTCCTGGACAACTCTTCTGGATAAGGTGCAGATATGAAGCTCGAACTTCGCGGCATCACCAAGCGATTCGGCACCCTCGTTGCCAACGACCACATCGATCTCGTGGTCGAACCGGGTGAGATCCACGCGCTCCTCGGTGAGAACGGCGCAGGCAAGTCCACCCTCATGAACGTGCTCTACGGCCTGTATCAGGCCGACGAGGGCGAGATCCTCCTCGATGACGAGGTGCAGCGGTTCCGCGGTCCCGGTGACGCGATGGCTGCGGGGATCGGCATGGTCCACCAGCACTTCATGCTCGTCCCGGTGTTCACCGTGGCCGAGAACGTGATGCTCGGACACGAACAGACCAAGGCCCTCGGCACGCTCGACATCGCGAAGGCGCGAGAGCACGTGCGATCGGTCGCCGCCCGCTTCGGTTTCGACATCGACCCCGACGCCCTCGTCGGAGACCTTCCCGTCGGCGTGCAGCAGCGCGTCGAGATCATCAAGGCGCTGTCGCGCGACGCGAAGGTGCTCGTGTTCGACGAGCCCACGGCCGTGCTCACGCCGCAGGAGACCGACGAGCTGATGAGCATCATGCGCCAGCTGCGCGACGAGGGCACGGCGATCGTGTTCATCACGCACAAGCTGCGCGAGGTCCGCGAGGTCGCCGACAAGATCACCATCATCCGTCTCGGCCGCGTCGTCGGCGAGGCGTCCCCGACCGCGACCAACGGCGAGCTCGCCTCGCTCATGGTCGGCCGAGCCGTCGAGCTCACCGTGCACAAGGAACCGCCGCGCCTGGGCGAGGGCGGATTCGAAGTCAAGGGACTGCGCGTGCTCACTCCCACCGGGGCCATCGTCGTCGATGGTGTCGACTTCGCCGTCCGACCGGGAGAGGTGCTCGCGATCGCGGGTGTCCAGGGCAACGGCCAGACCGAGCTCGTGGAGGCCATCGTCGGCCTCGCCGCCCGCGTCGAAGGCAGCATCGAGCTCGACGGCAACGAGCTCGTCGGCAAGAGCGTGCGCGCGATCCTCGACGCCGGAGTCGGCTTCGTGCCGGAAGACCGCACGGAAGACGGCCTGGTGGCCGGTTTCTCCGTCGCGGAGAACCTGATCCTCGACCGTTCGGACGACCCGGCGTTCAGTCGCGCGGGAACACTGCGGCGCTCGGTGCTCGACGAGTTCGCCCGTGCGCGCATCAAGGAGTACGACATCCGCACCCAGGGTCCGGAGACGGCCGCAGGAACGCTGTCCGGCGGAAACCAGCAGAAGGTCGTCATCGCCAGGGAGATGAGCCGCGATCTGCGCCTCCTCGTCGCGGCGCAGCCCACCCGTGGTGTCGACGTCGGCTCGATCGAGTTCATCCACAAGCGGATCATCGAGACGCGCGACGCGGGTGTGCCCGTGATCGTCGTCTCCACGGAGCTCGACGAGGTCGCAGCTCTCGCCGATCGGATCGCGGTCATGTACCGCGGCACGATCGTCGGCATCGTCCCCGGCGACACGCCTCGGGAGACGCTCGGACTCATGATGGCCGGAGCGGCCGAAGGGGAGGTGGCCGCGTGAGCGGAGCGACACCCGGCGCAGGAGATGTGACCAAGGGGATTCCGCCGCAGGAGCTCAGCACGAGCACCGGCACGGTCCCGCGCGACCCCTCCGATGTGCCGCCGCCCCCGCGCGGCAACGTCATCCTCAAAGAGATCCTCCGCGGCAATGCGGTCACCACGATCCTCGCGATCGTGCTGGCACTCATCGTCGGCGGCGTCCTGATCGCCTTCACGAACGAAGACGTGCTGGAAGCATCCGTCTACTTCTTCGCACAGCCCGGTGATACGTTCGCCGCCGCGTGGAACGCCGTCTACAACGGGTACGAGGCCCTGGTCCGCGGAGCGATCTTCAACGCCCGCGGCGCGGACTTCGCGGCGCAGATCCGACCGCTGACCAACACGCTCGGCTTCGCGGCGCCGCTCATCGCGGCCGGCCTCGGCGTGGCGCTGGCATTCCGCGTCGGCCTGTTCAACATCGGTGCTCGCGGCCAGATGCTCATCGGTGTGGCCGTCGCCGCACTGCTGACGTTCTCGCTCGACCTGCCGATCTGGTTGCACATCCCGGTCACGCTCATCGCCGGCATCGCGGGCGGTGCGCTCTGGGGCGCGATCGCGGGACTCATCAAGGCGCGCACGGGTGCGCACGAGGTGATCCTCACGATCATGCTGAACTACATCGCGTACTACCTGCTGCTGTGGATGATCCGCACCCCGGGTCTGCTGCAGAAGCCGGGGACGAACCAGGCGCTCGGATCGGCGACGCCGGAGAGCGCCCAGTTCCCGACGCTGCTCGGACCGCAGTTCCCGTTGCTCGACCTCGGCTTCGTGATCGTGATCGTGGCGACACTGTTCGTCTGGTGGCTCATCGAGCGCTCGTCGCTCGGCATGCGCATGCGCGCCGTGGGGGAGAACCCGCACGCCGCGCGCGCCGCGGGCATCAGCGTCCAGCGCGTCTACGTCTACGCCATGCTCTTCGCCGGTGGCCTCGCCGGTCTCGCGGGCATGAACCAGATCCAGGGCGCGGTCACCACGGGCGTCACCGAGACCATCGATGCCGGGATCGGCTTCGACGCGATCACCGTCGCCCTCCTCGGCCGCAGCCGCGCCTGGGGCACGTTCGCCGCCGGCATCCTGTTCGGCGCGCTCAAGGCAGGGTCCTTCTCCATGCAGGCGCAGGACATCCCGGTCGACATCGTGCTCGTCGTGCAGTCGCTCGTGGTGCTGTTCATCGCCGCGCCGCCGCTGCTGCGCGCGGTGTTCTTCCTCCCGAAGACCGATATCGAGAAGGCGGCCAGGCTCAGAGCCAAGGCCGCGAAGAAGGCGGTGGCGGCATGATGTCCCTCGTGCAGACTCAGGCCGCCGACGGCACGGTCCAGCTGGCGACCGTGAAGGAACGGCACCTCAAGGCGCCGATCGTCCTCGCCGGCGCCACCGTGCTCCTCGCGCTGCTGTTCCTGTTCGTGCCGCGCGACGGCACCAGCACGTTCCGCCTCTCCGACCAGTCCTCGGCGCTCGCGCTGCCGGACGTGGCGCTGCCCACGGCTTCGACCTTCTGGGTCGTGATCGGCATCCTCGTGGTGCTGACGGTGGGGGCGTTCCTTCGGGCATGGACCTACCGTGCGCCCTCGCTGTGGCTGGTGATCGCGTTCAGTGTGCTGGCCGTGTTCGCGTTCCTCGTCTGGGCGGCCGCCGGCGGACTCGTGCCCGTCACGAGCCTGCTGTTCGGTGCGGTCTCGCTCTCGGTGCCTCTGGTCTTCGGAGCTCTCGGCGGCGTCATCGGCGAGCGTGCCGGCGTCGTGAACGTCGCGATCGAAGGGCAGCTGCTCCTGGGCGCGTTCTCCGCGGCGCTCCTGTCGAGCATCACGGGCAACCCGTTCGTCGGTCTCGTCGGCGCCATGATCGGCGGCGTCCTGGTGGCGAGTGTGCTCGCCGCATTCGCGATCAAGTACCTCGTCGAGCAGGTCATCGTCGGTGTCGTGCTCAACGTGCTCGTCACCGGACTCACCGGCTTCCTGTACGGCGCTCTGCTCGCTCCGAACGAGGCGACGCTGAACAGGCCGGTGCGCTTCCCGCGCGTCGAGATCCCGGTGCTCAGCGACATCCCGATCATCGGACCGGTGCTGTTCAACCAGACGTTCATCGGGTACCTGATGTTCATCACCGTCGGCGTCGTGGCCTGGGGCCTCTACCGCACCCGGTGGGGTCTGCGGCTGCGTGCCGTCGGTGAGCACCCGCAGGCTGCGGACACCGTGGGCATCAAGGTGAACCCGACCCGGTTCTGGAACGTGCTGCTCGCCGGCGCGATCGCAGGCATGGGCGGCGCGTACTTCACCCTGGTCTCGGTCCCGCAGTTCGGAAAGGACATGACGGCCGGGCTCGGCTTCATCGCCCTTGCCGCGGTGATCTTCGGACGCTGGGACCCGATCCGCGCGACGCTCGCGGCGCTGCTGTTCGGATTCGCCACCAACCTGCAGAACCTGCTGTCGATCCTGAAGACGCCCATCCCGGGTGAGTTCATGCTGATGCTGCCCTACGTGGTGACGCTGCTCGCGGTCGCCGGGTTCGCCGGGCAGATCAAGGCGCCTGCCGCCGACGGCAAGCCCTACATCAAGTCGTAGCCCTGCAGGGAAGAGAGAACATCGCAATGACGGACATCGACTGGGATGAACTGCGCCAGGTCGCAACCGACGCCATGACCAAGGCGTACGCGCCGTACTCCCGCTATCGCGTGGGTGCGGCCGCCCTGGTCGGCGACGGCCGCATCGTGGCCGGCTGCAACGTCGAGAACGCCTCCTACGGCGTGACGTTGTGCGCCGAGTGCGCTCTGGTCGGCGACCTGCACATGTCCGGCGGCGGCCAGCTCGTCGCGTTCGTGTGCGTCAACAACGAGGGGCAGACCATCATGCCGTGCGGACGCTGTCGCCAGCTGCTGTTCGAGCACGCGATGCCCGGGATGCTGCTGGAGACCGTCTCCGGCATCCGCACGATCGACGAGGTGCTGCCCGACGCATTCGGGCCGCGCGACCTGGAGGAAGCACGATGACCGCTGCACAGGCTCAGGGAGCCATCGAACCGTTCGACGCGATCGATGTGATCCGCGCCAAGCGCGACGGCGGTGCCGTGCCGGAGCCCGCGCTTCGCTGGATGGTCGACGCCTACACGCGCGGCTACGTCTCCGACGCGCAGATGGCGTCGTTCGCGATGGCCATCTTCCAGCGCGGCATGGAGCGCGATGAGATCCGCGTGCTGACCGACGCGATGATCGCCTCGGGGGAGCGGATGAGCTTCGCCTCTCTCGGCAAGCGCACCGTCGACAAGCACTCCACCGGTGGCGTGGGTGACAAGATCACTCTGCCGCTCGCGCCGCTGGTCGCCTCGTTCGGCGTGGCCGTGCCGCAGCTGAGCGGTCGTGGACTCGGCCACACCGGTGGCACGCTCGACAAGCTCGAGTCGATCCCCGGATGGCGCGCCGCTCTCAGCAACGAGGAGATGTTCGCGCAGATGCAGGGCGACGTCGGCGCGGTCATCTGCGCGGCCGGCTCCGGGCTCGCCCCCGCGGACAAGAAGCTGTACGCACTCCGCGACGTCACCGGCACGGTCGAGGCGATCCCGCTGATCGCATCGAGCATCATGTCCAAGAAGATCGCCGAGGGCACGGACGCTCTCGTGCTCGACGTGAAGTTCGGATCCGGCGCATTCATGCAGGACATCGATCGCGCCCGCGAGCTGGCACGCACGATGGTCGCGCTCGGCACCGACTCGGGTGTCGCGACGACGGCGCTGCTGACCGACATGAATGTGCCGCTCGGGCTCGCGATCGGCAACGCCAACGAGGTCAGGGAGTCCGTCGAGATCCTCGCCGGCGGCGGACCGTCGGATGTGCGCGAGCTGACGATCGCCCTGGCACGCGAGATGCTCGCCCTCGCCGGGCAGCCGGATGCCGACGTGGAGGCCGCCCTCGACGACGGACGCGCGATGGACACCTGGAAGGCGATGATCCGCGCCCAGGACGGCGACCCGGATGCTGCACTTCCGACGGCTCGCGAGACCCACCAGGTGCTCGCACCGGCCGATGGCATCGTCACGCGCATGGACGCCCTCCCGTTCGGCGTCGCCGCGTGGCGTCTGGGTGCGGGGCGCGCCAGGGCACAGGACCCGGTGATCTTCGAGGCGGGCATCGATCTGCACGCGAAGCCGGGTGACCGCGTCGTCGCCGGCCAGCCGCTCTTCACGCTCTCCGCCGCCGACGACGCCCGATTCGGCAGGGCGCTCGACGCTCTCGAGGGCTCCTGGGCGATCGGAGACGAAGCTCCGGTCACCGGTCCCATCGTCCGCGAGCGCATCACGGCGTGACCTTCGACCGCTAGCCTGAACTGAGCACATCCGCGACCGAGAGGATCACCATGTCGATCGATGCGAACGGCGACGTCACGCTTCAGGGCGTCTCCCTGCGGAGCCTGCCCAAGGTCTCGCTGCACGACCACCTCGACGGCGCGCTGCGGCCCGCCACGATCATCGAGCTCGCGGACGCGATCGGCCTGGAGGTGCCGGAATCCGAGCCGGCTGCTCTCGGGTCGTGGTTCGCGAAGCAGAGCGACTCCGGCTCGCTGGTCGAGTACCTCAAGACGTTCGACCTCACGACCGCGGTGATGCAGACGCAGGAGGGCCTCACCCGGGTAGCGCGCGAGTTCGTGCAGGACCTCGCGGCCGACGGCGTGATCTACGGCGAGGTGCGCTGGGCCCCCGAGCAGCACCTGGCTCGCGGCCTCACCCTCGAGCAGACCGTGGAAGCCGTGCAGCAGGGCATCGAGGAAGGCGAGGATGCCGCCGACCGCGCGGGGCGCAGCATCCGTGTCGGCCAGCTGATCACCGCCATGCGGCACAACGATCGTGCCCTCGAGATCGCCGAGCTCGCGGTCGACTTCCGCGGCCGCGGCGCCGTGGGCTTCGACATCGCCGGTCCCGAAGACGGCTTCCCGCCGTCGAACCACCGCAAGGCGTTCGACTTCCTCGCCGAGAACTTCTTCCCCGTCACGGTGCATGCGGGAGAGGCGGCAGGCCCCGCCTCCATCCGCTCGGCTCTGCTGGACGGACGCGCACTGCGGCTCGGACACGGTGTGCGCATCGCGGAGGACCTCGATGTCATCACGCAGGAGGGCGACGAGGTGCAGGTGCAGTTCGGCGACCTCGCGCGCTGGGTCCGCGACCGTGAGATCCCGCTCGAGCTCTCGCCGTCGTCGAACCTGCAGACCGGTGCGATCGCCGCGTGGGGCAACACCATGGTGGATCACCCCTTCGATCTGCTGTACCAGCTCGGATTCGCGGTCACCGTGAACGTCGACAACCGCACCATGAGTGCCACCTCTCTCACCCGTGAGCTCGCGCTGCTGGTGGAGGCGTTCGAGTACGATCTCGACGACCTCGAGACGTTCCAGTTCAACGCCGCAGCCGCAGCATTCCTCCCGGTCGAGGAGCGGGAGGAGCTCGTCGAGATGATCGCCGAGGGCTTCGACGCCTGATGATGGCTTCCGGGGGGAAGCGGCGCTCGCGTGCCGCGATCATCATCAGCGCCGCCGTGGCGGTCGTCGTCGTCGTCGGAGGAGCGGCAGCCGCGTTCGTGTGGTTCACCCGCACGCCGGAGAACACGGTCCCGAAGGCGCAGTCCGAGGCGATCGAGCATCCGCTGACGCCGGCGGAGCAGATCGTGGCGGACGCGAACGACCCGCGTGCGTGTGCGGTCACGTTCACGGGCGAAGGTGCTCCTGCGGAGCCGATGCTGCAGTTCCAGGAATCTCTGTATCAGGGACTGCCCATCCCGCAGCTCGACGGCCGGGTATTCGCCGGCTGGTACCCGAGCGCGGCGGATGCGGGAGCCTTCGCGGTCGCAGCCCGCGTGAACGGCGCCGACCCCGTGGTGTGCGTGGATCAGCAGGTCGAGCTCTTCGCCGCCTGGAAGACGCCGGAGGAGAACGCCGCGGAAGACGTGCGGGTGCCCATCCTCATGTACCACCAGTTCACGGCCGACCCCGAGGGCGAGAAGGGCTGGCTGCGCGGCAACTACGCGTACATCGGAGACTTCGACGCGCAGATGAACCACATCGCGACCACTGGCTTCTATCTGCCGACGTGGGATGAGCTCAGCGCCTTCATCGACGGACGGCTCTCGCTGCCGGCGAAGAGCGTGATCATCACCGACGACGACGCCGATCAGACGTGGTTCGACCTCGCGGTACCGGTCGTCGACAAATACAAGGTGCTCTCGACGTCGTTCATGATCACAGCCTATCGGCAGGATCCGGCGCCGTCGATCTACGTGCAGCGCCGCTCGCACACCCACGACATGCACCAGGCCGGCGACAACGGCAAGGGCCGGATGGTCAACTGGAGCGCCGATCAGATCGCGGCCGACCTCACGACCTCGGCCGACATCCTCGGCGTGGGTCAGGTGGTCGCGTACCCCTACGGGCACTACAACGACACGACCAAGCAGGGCGTCGCCCAGGCCGGCTACGAGATGGGTCGCACCATCGAACCCGGATACGTGAAGATCGGCACGGACAAGCTCGCTCTTCCCGTGGTGCGCATCGACTACGGCATGGGGTTGGACGCGCTGGTCTCCCGCATCGGCTGAGGGGACCGCACGGCAGGATGGTGTCATGCCTCCCGCCTCCGAACCCGCGTCCGTCTTCATCGTCGGCCCCGCGTCGTGGAACCGTATCGTCGTGCTCGATCGGTTGCCGGAACCGGAGCCGCACATGCAGTTCGCCGAGGACACGTGGGAGACGGTCGGCGGGACCAGCGCCGGCAAAGCGCTCAGCCTGACCGCACTGGGCCGCACGACGCGGCTCCATGGCATCACCGGGACGGACGCGGAGGGCCGACGCATCCGCGAAGCCCTGCGTGCCTCCGGTGTGCGGACGCGGTGGAGCGACGGCATCACCGAACGGCATCTGAACCTGATGACGCGGGCGGGGGAGCGCGTGTCGCTGTACCTGTCGACGCCGCAGGAGACGCGAGGAGAGCATGACGAAGAGGTGCGCGACGAGATGACGGCGGCCGATGCCATCGTGCTCGATCTCGCGGCGGAGCCCTTGCGGCTGCTGCCGGTCGCTCGAGCGACCGGCACTCCGATCTGGGTGGACGTGCACGACTACGACGGTACTGCGCCCTTCCACCGGCCGTTCCTCGACGCCGCTCACGCCGTGTTCTGCAATGCGGACCGCCTCGATGACCCGGTCGCGTTCCTGCGCTCACGCATCGCGGCGGGGGCCGGCCTCGCCGTGTGCACCCTGGGCGCCGACGGGGCGGTGGCGATCGACGGGAACGGAGAATTGCACCGAGTTCCGGCTGCGTCCGTGGAGGTCGTCGACACGAACGGCGCCGGTGATGCCTTCCTGGCCGGCGTGCTCGATGCGCGTCTCGACGGGGCGGACCTCACCGCCGCACTTGAAGCAGGGGCCCGAGCTGCGGCATCGGTTCTGCGCACACGGCACCTGCATCCGCTGCTCGACCCGATCCTCGGGACGGCGGGGGAGTGACCCTCACGGGGCGAGCGGCGCGAGGAAGCTCTCGGTGAGACGCGTGACCTCTGCGTGCATCTGCTCGCGAGAGATCGTGGGAGTGCCGTCCCCGTCCTGCGGGCCGTAGTCGCCGAAGGAGGCGTGCGAAGCGCCGTCGATCTCGACCATGTCGGCGTCGGCGGGCAGCTGGTCCCGTGCGTCGGCGATCTTCTCCGGGGTGGACAACCCGTCCTCGCTTCCGGACAGGCTGAGGACGGGGAGCCCGCTCTCGGACAGGTCGTTCGCGCAGTAGGAGGCGAACAGCACGAGCGCATCGGCATCGGCGGCGAGCTGGCAGGCGCGTACGCCGCCCAGGGAATGACCGCCGACGCTCCAGACATCGACGTCGGGGGCCGCAGCTGTGAAGGCATCGAGGCCGCGCGGATCGAAGAACGCCAGGTTCAGCCAGGGTCGGGTGATCACGACGGTGACCCCGTCCTCTGCGAGCCCCTGCAGTATCGCGGCGTATGCCCAGGGGTCGACCTTGGCTCCGGGGATGAACACCAGTCCGCGCTCCGACGCGCCGTCGGCCGGGGCGAGGACGATGCCCTCGTCCGCGTCGGTCACGGTGATCGCCGGGTTCTCTCGCACGGCCGCGAGCGGTTCCGGCTCGGCGGCCATGACGCCGATCTGCGACCACGCGAGCACGCCGCCGACGGCGAGCACCAGCACGATCGCGACACTCCACAGAACACGCTTCAGGATCCGGCGTCCACGCTTCTTCTGCATGGCTCCACGCTACTGCGCCCGGCGTCTCTCCCGGGCGATCGTGGGGTGCGTGCGGAGGTACTCCTCGAAGGCCTGCCTGCTCGTGCGCAGCGGGGTGTAGCCGAACACCCTCTTGAGGTCTCCGTTGGCCAGGACCGGCCGGTACCGCAAGAAGGGGACTTTCTCCGGTCCGTGCTCCGTGAGACGCAGCATCCGCCCGATGCGCAGGGCCCCCGACAACGCCCACGCCGGGAGGACGAGTTGCGGCTTCCCCAGGCGTTCGGCGATCTCGGTAACGGTCAGGCATCCGTCTCCGGCGACGTTGAAGACGCCCGGTGGGCCGTCGGTCGCCGCGCGCACCATCGCCGCAGCCACGTCATCCACCCAGATGAAGACGAAGGGCGATGCGGATCCGGCTATCCGGAGTATCCGTCGTCCATCCCAGAGCGCCGTTATCTGGTTCTGCACGGTCGGCCCGAGAATCGTGCCGATGCGGAACACCACCTGCTGGAGCTCGGGGTGGGCAGCCCGGTGCTCCGCGAGCATCTCCTCGACCAGGCGCTTGTGCCGCGCGTACGGGAAGGCGTCGTTGCCGCGCAGAGGCTGTTCCTCGTCGATCCACCGGGGGTTGTCCGCATGGTAGCCGTAGGCGGCCCCGGAGCTGGAGACCACGATCCGCCGGACACCTGCCTCCACGCACGCGGCGAGCACGTTCGCGGACCCGGTGACATCGACGCGATACTCCTGCTCGACATCGCGACCGGGATTGACGATGGCTGCCAGATGCACGACTGTGTCGATCGCGTGCCGTCGCAGGAGCGGGGCGAGGCCGGCTGAGTCCGTCACATCCAGCGTCTCGTCGATGATGCCGTCGCGAGGCACCCCGTGTCGAAGATCGCCGCAGACGACCAGCTCGACGTCGTCGCGGGCCGCGAGGGCCGCGGCGACATGCGAACCGAGGAACCCGCTTCCTCCCGTGATGAGCACGCGCGGCATCAGGCAGCCTCCGCCTTCGTGCGGCCGCTCGCGTCGCCGGACGAGGAGCCAGTTCGTCTTCTGGTGTGCCGCGCCCAGAGCCCGGCGAGCACGAGGCCGGCGATGATGTCCCAGATGCCCCACCAGCCGGCGACGACGGCCATGCCTCCGAGCCCGTCGAAGAACAGGAACACCAGCCCAAGGCCGAGGCCGGCGTTGCGGATGCCGACCTCGAACGTCATGGCCTTGCGCTCGCGGGTGCCGAGCCCGCCGATCACCGCTGTGCCGTAGCCGAGGGCCAGGGCGACAGCGTCGTGCACCGCGACCACGATCAGGATGATGCCGAGGACCTGCACGAACACCGCCCAGTTGCCCACGAGCGCGGCGATGATGAACCCGAGCAGCGCGATGAGGCTGAACCACTTCACGAACGGCTGCACACGGGCGCTGAACCGCGGAGCGCCGGCACGCAGCAGCAGTCCCAGCGCGAACGGGAGCCCCACGATGAGCAGGACCTCGAGCAGCATGCGCCAGGGATCGACGGCGACGTCACGCAGCAGCGTGCGTGCCGTCGGGTGCAGCGATCCCCAGAAGGTGATGCTGAGCGGCATCGCGAAGATGTAGATCAGATTCCCGACCGCCGTGAGCGAGACCGAGAGGGCGACATTGCCGCCGGCGCGGTGAGTGAGCACCTGCGAGATGTTCCCGGGTGGGCAGCACGCGACCAGGAGCATGCCCAGCGCCATCGACGGCGGCACGGGAAGCACGAGGGTGAGTGCGAAGGTGGCGATCGGCAGCAGGAGCAGCTGTGCGAGGATCGCGATCACGAACGGTTTCGGATGCTTCGCCACGACGCGGAAGTCGCTCGGCGAGGTGTCGAGGGCGATGCCGAACATGATCAGGCCGAGCACGACGTTGAGGATCGTGAGTGTGCCCGGCGTGAAGGACAGGACCACGTCGTCGACGTTCACGCCGACACCTCCAGCGCCATCTTCTCGCGTCGCACAGCGCCCCGGTAAGCGTCCTTGTTGACGTAGTACGCCATCCGGTCCAGGCCCAGGTAGCGGTAGCCGCCGGTCACATCGGGCCAGGGTGCTCCGGTCACCCGCTCGCGGAAACGGGCGGCGCGCGCGGGGTCCTCCTCGACGGCGGAGAGGTAGGCCGCGAGCAGCTCGGCTTGTTCGTAGCGGCCCTGCCAGCCGATGCCGGAGGCCTCGATCATGCCCATCACGTAGAGGCCGTTGAACGATGCGGGGAAGACGTTGAGGAACAGCCGGGGCGAGGCGCCGCGCCAGTGCAGGTGCTCCCTGTCCACGAACGGGTAGTCGAGGGTGTACCCGGTGGCGAGCAGCACCAGGTCGTAGTCGTCGGCGCTGCCGTCGCGGAAGTGCACCGTCGTCCCCTCGAATCGGGCTATGTCCGGCCGGATGCGCAGGTCGCCCTGCCCGAGGTGATTCAGGATCAGTGTGTTCACGATCGGGTGCGACTCGTAGATGCGGTAGTCGGGCCGGGGGAACCCGAACCGCACGGGGTCACCCGTGAAGGCCCGTAGCACGCGGCTGTCGACCGCCTGCTTGATGCGCGCCGGCAGTGGGCGTCCCTGGTTGAGGGTGTCGCTGGGCCTGCCGAACAGGTAGCGGGGTACGAAGTAGTACCCGCGCCGCACACTCATGTCGACCGAGACCGCATGGTGCACGGCATCCACCGCGATGTCGCAGCCGGAGTTGCCTGCGCCGATCAGCAGCACGCGCTTGTCCTTCAGCTGCTCGGGCGACTTGTAGGCACTCGTGTGCAGCAGCTCGCCGCTGAACTCCCCGGCGAACGTCGGCACGTTCGGCTCGGCGAGCGTCCCGTTCGCGAGGACGACTCCGGCATACCAGCGGGTCTCCTTTCCCGTGGGACCGGCACTGGTCAGGTCCCAGCCGCCGTCGCGCGGCTCGAGGCGGGTGACCCTGGTGTCGAACCGGAACAGCTCAGTGAGTCCGAAGTGCTCCGCGTAGTCGTCGAAGTACTCCTTGAGCACCCGGTGACCGGGGTAGTCGACGCGAGAGCGCATCGGGAACTCGGCGAACTCGGTGGTCGTGCGCGAGGAGATGAGGTGTGCGGATTCGTACATCGTGCTGCGGGGGCTGGTGATGTCCCACAGCCCGCCGACGCCGTGCGACGCCTCGTAACCGTCGACGGTGATCCCGCGCGTGTGCAACGCACGTGCTGCGGCGAGGCCCGACGGCCCCGCGCCGATCACGGCATATCTGTTCATCTGGCTCCCCGCACATCGTCGTGCTCGAAAAACGCCCCCGCCCACCGATCGTATCGGCAGCGCGGGGGCGTGCATGAGCTGTGGGTCAGGCGACCTCGAGGCCGTGCTGCCGGGCGGCGACGGCGTCGCGGACCGAGCGGAACAGCGGATGCTCGGGGTCGAGGCCCGTCGTCCTCGTGGTGAGAGCGTCAGGGTCCTCGGTCCGCAGCAACTGCTGCAGCTCGACCGACTGCTCGTCCGCCGGGTCGTCGAACTCGAGCGCCGCCGAGACGGCCGCCACCAGAGCCTCAGTGGGCAGGCCGCGCTCCGCGGCCATGGCGGCAGGACCCACGAAGCGCTCGTGCCGCGAGATCTTGCGCAACGGTTGGCGACCGACGCGCTGGACGGTGTCGATGAGCGCGGGGTTGCGGAACCGGTCGAGGATCGTCGCACGGTAGCCGGCGAGATCGTCCGGGTCCAAGCCGTGCTCGGCGACCAGAACCGCCGACGTCTCCTCGAGAGCCGCCGAGACGCTCGCCGCGATGGCGGGGTCCGCCAGAGCATCCGAGATGCGTTCGATGCCGGCGCGGGCTCCGAAGTACGCGGTAGCCGCATGGCCCGTGTTCACCGTGAACAGCTTGCGCTCGATGTACGGGGCCAGATCGTCGACGAAGTGCGCACCGGGGATGTTCGGCAGGTTCGCACCGAACGGTCCCGACTCGATGGCCCATTCGAAGTAGGGCTCGACCGTGACGTCGACGCCCGACCCCTCCGGCTGCGCCGGGACGATGCGGTCCACCGCCGTGTTCGCGAAGACCGCTCGGGCGAGCAGAGTCTCGGCATCCGGTCCTGCGGCCGTCACGATCTCACGGCGGAGCAGATCGGTGGCACCGATCGCGTTCTCGCACGCCATCACCTGCAGAGGTGCGGCATCGGGGGAGCGGAGGGCGAGTCCCGCGACGATCGACGGAGCCACGAACCTCAGCACGGTCGGCCCCACCGCTGTGGTGACGACGTCGGCCGATGCGACCTCCTCGGCCACGACGGCGGGGTCCGTCCGGCTGTTCACCGCCCGGAAGCCGGTGACGACGTGATCGGTCCCTCCGGGGCCGGCCTCGTGCACGGTGTACGAGTCGACCGCGTTGATCGCATCGACCAGCGCGTCGGCGACGTCAGAGAACACGACCTCGTACCCGCCCTCGCGCAGCAGCAGACCGACGAATCCGCGCCCGATGTTGCCCGCCCCGAAGTGGACCGCCTTCATCCTTCGTTCACCTCCGAGAGGAGGGCGTAGAGCTCCTCCGAGGTCTTCGCCGCGGAGAGCCGTGCCACATCGTCTTCCTCCGAGAACAGGATCGCGATCCGGGAGAGGATCTCCAGATGCTCGTCGCCCACTCCGGCGATGCCGATCACGAAGGTGGCCGGGTCGCCGGACCAGTCCACACCGCCGTCATAGCGGACGACGGAGAGCGCGGAGGCGAGGATCGTATCCTTCGCATCGTTGGTGCCGTGCGGGATCGCCAGCCCGTTGCCCATGAAGGTCGAGACGGTCTCCTCGCGCTGTCGCATCGCGTCGACGTAGGCCGGGGTGACGGCTCCGGCGGCGACGAGGATGTCGGTCGCCTCCTGGAGAGCTTCGTCCCGCGATGCGCCTCCGGGGTGGATGCGGACCTGTTCGGGGGTGAGAACGCTCATTCGCTTTCCTTTCGCTGCTGTCGCACCATCTCGACGACCTCTTCGTACTTGGGCGAGTTCATGAAGTTGTCGACCGACACGTGGACCGAGTTCGGCGACTTCGCGGTGGCGCGCTCGGTGAGCTGCTGCTGCGTGATCACCACGTCGGCCGTTCCGTCGAGGTTCGCGATCGCCTGGTTGGTGACCGTGATGTCCTCGATGCCGGCCTTCTTGAGCTTGTTGCGCAGCACGCTGGCGCCCATCGCGGACGAGCCCATGCCGGCATCGCACGCGAACACGATGCGCTCGATCGGCGCGGTCGCGACCGCCGTGGAGCTCGGGGTGGCAGCGGCCTCGGCGGTCGTGCTCGACGTCGAGGAGCGCAGCGCATCCATGGCTGCCGACGACTTGCCCTTGTTCGCCTCGGTCTGTGCGATCGCGGCGCCGAAGGTGTCGCCCTCGGCCTCGAGGTCGCGCTTTCGGGACGCGCGCAGGATCACCCCGGTGATGAGGAAGGTGACGGTGGCCGCGATCAGCACCGACAGATACACGACCACCAGGTTGCCGACGCCGGCCCCGAGGGCTGCGAAGGTGACCGCGATGATGCTGCCCGGCGCTGCCGGGAAGGCCAGACCGCCGCCGAGGACCATGTTCGTGGTGACTCCGGCCGCGCCACCCGCGATGAGGGCGAGGATCGTGGTCGGCTTGCTCAGGGCGTACGGGAAGTAGATCTCGTGGATGCCACCGAAGAACTGGATGATGGCCGCGCCCGGTGCGGATCCCTTGGCGGCGCCGACGCCGAAGAACGTGAAGGCGAGCAGCAGGCCGAGGCCGGGGCCGGGGTTCGCCTCGATGAGGAACAGGATCGACTTGCCGGTCTCTGCCGCCTGCTCGATGCCGAGCGGGGTGAACACGCCGTGGTTGATGGCGTTGTTGAGGAACAGCACCTTCGCCGGCTCGACGATGATCGACACGAGCGGCAGCAGCTGCAGCGCGACGAGCCAGTCGACGGCCGCGCCGAGAGCCGCGCTGATACCGAGCATGACAGGACCGAAGGCGAAGAAGCCCACGATCGCGAGGATCATGCCGAGGATGCCGGCGGAGAAGTTGTTCACGAGCATCTCGAAGCCGGGACGGATCTTGCCGTCCCAGATGCTGTCGACCTTCTTCATGATCCACGCGGCGATCGGGCCCATGATCATGGCGCCCAGGAACATCGGGATGTTGGTTCCGACGATCACGCCGACGGTGGCGATCGTGGCCACGACACCGCCGCGCTCGCCGTAGACCATACGGCCGGCCGTGTTGGCGATGAGCAGCGGGAGCAGGTAGGTGACCATCGGGCCGACGAGGCCGACGTAGGCGAGGATGTTGCCGTCGGCTGCCTCGGCGGTTGCGGTCATGGCGCCCTGCCAGCCGATGACGGCGGAATCGCCGCCACCGCCGACGATCTCGGCCACACCGGCCCAGTGCCAGCCGAAGGGGCTCTCCGCGCCGAAGAAGCCCTTCGGGATGAAGAGCATCGTGATGAAGCCCCAGGCGATGAAGGCTGCGATGTTGGGCATGATCATGCCCGAGAGGAATGTGCCGAAGCGCTGCACTCCTACGCGGAGGCCGCCGGGTCTGGTGGCGGCAGGTGACGTCGTCGTCATGATGTCGTCTCTTTCTTGTGGAGGGGGAGTTCCGCGGCGAGAGCTGCCACGGCGGTTCGGGCGGAGGAGGCATCATCGGCAGCCAGGGCGGCCGCAGCGAGGCTCCGCGCCTCGGACGGGGTGCGCTCGGACAGCGCATGTCGCACATCGGCCAGCGCCGACGGGGCCATCGAGAGGCTGGTCGCGCCGAGCCCGACCAGCACGACGGCCAGCAGCGGGTCGGCTGCGGCTTCGCCGCAGATGCCCACGGGCTTGCCGAGACGCGCGCCCGCATCGCCGACCTCGCGCACGAGGCGCAGGACGGCAGGATGCCAGGGGTCCTGGAAGCCGGCGACCGAGCCGAGCATGCGGTCGGCAGCCATCGTGTACTGCGTGAGGTCGTTGGTGCCGATCGAGGCGAAGTCGGCGTGAGCGAGAACGCGGTCGGCGAGCAGCGCGCTCGCCGGGATCTCGACCATGACGCCGGCCGTCTTCAGCCCGTACTCGCGGGCGAGGGTCGTGAAGTACACCGTCTCCTCGACGGTGGCCACCATCGGCGCCATCACCCACAGGTCGGCCTCGGTGGACGCATCGGCCTCGGCGAGAGCGGTGAGCTGCTCGCGCAGGATGTCCTCGCTCGCGCGCAGCGCCCGCAGGCCGCGAAGACCGAGGGCCGGGTTCTCCTCGTGCGCGTCGTTGAGGAACGCCAGCGGCTTGTCGGCGCCGGCATCCAGCATCCGGACCACGACCTTCTTGCCGGGGAACGCCGCCAGCAGCTCGCGGTACGACTCGCGCTGCTGGGCGATCGTCGGCGCCTGCGCCGAGGAGAGGAACAGGAACTCGGTGCGGAACAGCCCGACGCCCTCGGCCCCCCGAACGACCGCATCGGCCGCGTCTGCGGGCTTCCCCAGATTCGCGAGCAGCGCGACAGGCGTGCCGTCGGCGAGGGCGCCGGGAGTCGGTGGGGCGGAATCGGCCGACCGGCGAGCAGCCGCGCGCTCCGTGGCGCGCGCCTTCTCGTCCTCCGTCGGCTCGCGCGTGACGACGCCGCTGGCCGCGTCCACGATCACGGTCTCGCCGGTGGTGAGCATCTCGCCGTCGGCGACGCCGACGATTGCGACGATGCCCTTCTCCCTCGCGAGGATCGCGGTGTGAGAGGTGGGTCCGCCGTCTGTCGTGATGAGCGCCAGCACCTGGTCCAGGTCGAGGAGCGCGGTGTCGGCGGGGGCGAGGTCGCGCGCCACCAGGACGAACGGGTGTCCCGGGTTCGGCACGCCGGGGGCCTCGACGCCACGAAGGCGGGCGAGCACACGCTGTGCGATGTCGTCGAGATCGGCCGCGCGCTCGCCGAGGTAGCCGCCGACGGCCTCGAGCGTGGCGCGGAAGCCGGCGAACGCATCGTGCACGGCCCACTCCGCCGTCGCTCCGGCGTCGATCCGGGTGTCGACCTCGTCCTGGAGCGTCGGATCCTCGGCGATCATCGCCTGTGCCTCGAGGACCTCCTGCGCGGATCCTCCCGCGGCCTCCCCGCGCTCGTTGAGCTCGCTCGCGACGATCGAGACGGCGTCGCGCACCCTGGCGCGTTCGGCATCCGCACCCGCGGTGCTGGGAGTGTTCTCCGGGGCGGGCATCGCCTCGGCCATGCGGACGATCGGTCCCTGGGCGACCCCGAGGCCGATCCCCACCCCGCGCAGCTCGCTCATCCGGCGGCGTCCTGGTCGTGGTCGGTGGTGAGGAGCTCGGTGAGCGTGTCCAGCACGTTCTCGGCACCGTCGCCGTCGGCCGTGAGGGTGACGTAGTCACCGTGCTCGATCGCCAGCGCGATGACCCCGAGGATGCTGGCGGCGTTGACGGCCTTGCCCGAATCCTTGGCGATCGTCACGGCGATGCCGGAGTCCTTGGCCGCCTGCGCGAAGAGCTTCGCGGGGCGCGCGTGCAGTCCGTGGGAGGAGCCGATCCGGACGGTGCGAGTGGCGGTCATGATGTTCCTTTCGGGGTTTCGCCGGCAGCGGCGAGGATCGATCGGGCGAAGACGAGGGTGCGTGAGCCGTCGAGGTCGGCGAAGACGTCGTCCGGCAGCACGGCGACCGGCGCGCTCGCCTGGTCGCGGATCGCGGCGAGGCGTTCGGCCAGGTGCGGGCCGACGAGGACGAGGTCGTGAGCGGAGCCGGCGACGGAGGACTCCATGCCCGCTGCCGTCTCCCAATCGAGACCGGCAGCGGCTGCAGCGCGGCGCAGCCGCTGTGCGACGAACGTGCTCGATGCGCCCGCACCGCACACCACGAGAATCCTCATCGATGCCCACCCTTCCTGAGAACAGTCTGGGAACCGCCGAGGGGTCGGCGCCAACACGTTCCTTTCCGCCCCTGCGGAACAGGCTCTTCCGCCCGCGGACGCAGGGCACCTGACATCATGGAGAACACGTCGAGACAGTGCGGTCAGCACGCGGGAAGGGGAGGACCATGTCGCGCCAGCGCCAGGACCAGCTCCTCGCGGCGCTGCTGCGTCAGGAGGGCTGGGCGACGGCCGCGAGCCTCGCCGACCTCATGGGGGTGACGCCGCGCAGCATCCGCTCCTATGTCGCGGCGCTGAACGCCCGCGCTCCCGGGGCTGCGGTGATCGAGTCGGGCCCTGCCGGCTATCGCGCCGGATCCGGTGCCCGCGGCGTGCTGCGGATGCGTCAGAGCGGAGAGTCCGCACCGCGCGACCGCCTGCACACGCTGGTGCGCCTCCTGCTCGACGAGCACGGAGGGATCGACGTGTTCGACACCGCCGAGGATCTGCACGTCAGCGAGGCGACGCTCGAGGCCGACCTGGTGCGCGTGCGCGGTCTGCTCGACGGGACGGATCTGGTGCTCGAGCGAGAGCGCGAGACCGTGCGGCTGCGAGGCAACGAGACGGCGCAGCGTCGTCTTCTGAGCAGACTCGCCCATGACGAGATGGATGACGCCTCCTTCCATCCGGAGACATTCCGCCGCGCGCTCTCCGGTTCCGCGGTCGCTGCGAGCGCGGTCGGACCCTTCAAGTCGTCACTGGTGCGCGAGCTCGGTGAGCTCGGCTACTACGTGAACGAGCTCGCGATCTCCGACGTGCTGCTGCACATCGCCATCGCGGCGGAGCGGGTCGCGGCGGGGCACACCCTGGAGTCGACCCCGGCGGGTACTCGTGAGGAGATCCCGCGCGTCGGAGCCGTCATCGCCCGTCTTGCTTTCGAGCACTTCTCCGTGGCCCTCGGCGAGGGCGACAGCGGCCATCTCGCCTCCCTGGTCCTCACCCGCATCGTCGCGCCGGGAGAGGATGCGACGCGCGAGGTCGCGCGCAGCGGTGTGGATCCGGCCGTCGAGGCGGCCGTGCGCGCGGAGATCGCACGAGCTGCGGAAGACTTCCAGGTCGACCTCGTGGATGAGACGTTCGTCCTCCGCCTCGCGGTCCATGTGCAGAACCTGCTGCGGCGAGCCGAGGAGAGCGCCCTCACCCGCAACCCGCTCACCCGGTCGCTCAAGACCACCTACCCGATGATCTTCGAGGTGGCCGTCTCGATCGCGAGCGGCCTGCACGACCGCGTCGGCACGCCCATCCACGACGATGAGATCGCGTACATCGCGATGCACGTGGGCGGGCGCCTCGAACGCAGTCGGAAGGCGGAGTCGATCCTCACCGCCACGATCGTCTGCCCGGGGTATCACGAGCTGCACGAGCTGCTTCGCTCCAGCGTCGACCGCTCGCTGGGCTCGGCGATCGAGGTCACGACCGTCGTGACGAACGTCGACCCCGACTGGTCGTCTTTCGACACCGACCTCGTGCTCAGCACGATCGAACCTGGGTCCTCCGGCGACCGTTTCGTGCGCATCCAGCCGTTCCTGACCGACGCCGACGTCGACCGCATCCAGCAGGCGGCGGCTCGGGTGCGTCGGGGACGACGTCTCACGCGCCTTAGGGGTGAGCTCGCCCGCTACTTCCTGGCCGACGCCTACGTGTTCCCGCTGCCGGACGAGGGGGAGGAGGCGATCATCCGACGCCTCGGCGGGCTCCTCGTCCAGGCGGGGCTGATCGGCGAGGACTACGTCGAGAACACCATCGTGCGCGAGCGGATGTCCTCGACCGCCTTCACGGATGCGCTCGCGGTCCCGCACGCGCTCCAGATGACCGCGAGCCGCACCGCCATCGCCATCGGCGTCGCCGACGGCTCTGCGGCGTGGGGCGGAGGACGCGTGCAGGTCGTCGCGCTCGCGGCCTTCAGCGAGAGCGATCGTGCGGCGTTCCAGACCGTGTTCGAGCAGCTGGTCGAAGTGTTCAGTGAGCGCGAGAGCGTGCAGCGGATCGTCCGGAAGGGGACGACCTTCGAGGCGTTCCTCGACGAGCTCGTCTCCGTGATCGACGGCTGACCGCGGTCACCCGTCATCCGCGGGGAGCGAGCACCTCCGCGAGCTGATCGAGAACGGCCTCAGCCGTCGCTGAGGGCGCCGTCTCGAGCACGACCGAATCCCCCGAGGCGATCCCGAGGTCCATGACCGCCAGCACACTGGTCAGGTCGACGATCGTGCCGTCGCCCGTGCGGAGGGTCACCGGAGCGGTGTGGGACTGCGCGAGTCGTACCAGCTCGGCCACCGGTCGGGCGTGCGCACCGTTGTGCGCGCTGACGACGAGGTGTCGGACGGGCATGCTCAGGAACGCTCGTCGAGCAGGGCGCGGACTCCGGCTTCGAGCTCTGCGACCGCCTCGCGCGCACTCTCCGCCGACTCCGCGCGGGCGTCGATGTAGACCTTGAGCTTCGGTTCGGTGCCGCTGGGGCGCACGATCACCCGTGATCCGTCGACGAGACGGTACCGCAGCACGTCGCCGGATGGCTGGCCCGGCGCTGCCTGAAGAAGATCCTCGGTGGAGGCGATCGAACGTCCGGCGATGTGCGTCGGAGGAAGCGTGCGCAGCGCGAGCATCACGTTGCCGATGACCGCGAGGTCCTCGACGCGCACCGACACCTGGCCGCTCGCGAAATGCCCGTAGGTCTCTCCGAGCTCATCGAGCAGATCGACGAGCGTGGCTCCCCGGTCGCGTGCCTCCGCGGCGAGGCCGAGGATGGCGACCGCGGCCGACACACCGTCCTTGTCGCGCACGGTCTCCGGGTTCACGAGATAGCCCAGTGCCTCCTCGAAGCCGAAGACGATGCCGGGGGCGCGCGAGATCCACTTGAACCCGGTGAGGGTCTCGTGGAAGTCGAGTCCGTGGTGCGCCGCGACGGCACCGAGACCGGGGGAGGAGACGAGGGAGCACGCGAGCGATGCACCCGGGGTTCCTGCCGCGGCGCGGGCAGCCCGTGCGCCGAGCAGGAGACCGACCTCGTTGCCGGTGAGACGTCGCCATCCGTCCGCTGTCGAGGCATCGGGCACGGCAACGGCCAGGCGGTCCGCATCGGGGTCGTTCGCCAGGATGAAGTCGGCCTTGACCCGGCGGGCCCTCGCGAAGGCGAGATCCATCGCTCCCGGTTCCTCGGGGTTCGGGAACGAGACGGTGCGGAACGTGGCATCGGGGGTGAGCTGCTCGTCGACGACGAAGGGCTGAGGGTAGCCGGCATCCTTCACGATGCGCGACAGCGTCTCCCAGCCGACCCCGTGCATCGCGGTGTACACCCACCGCATGCCCGTGGTGCCCGCCGGGGCCGGGGCGACGGCGACGGTCGCGGCGATGTAGGCCTCGACGACCTCTTCACCGGCGGTCTCGTAGTCCGTGGAGCGCGGGAGCGTCACGACGGATCCCGCGTCGGCCGTGCGCTGGATGTGCGCGGCGATCTCGGCGTCTGCGGGGGCGACGATCTGCGACCCGTGGTCGGCGCCGCCGAGGTAGACCTTGTAGCCGTTGTCGTTCGGCGGGTTGTGGCTCGCGGTCACCATCACGCCGGCATCGGCTCCGAAGTGGCGCACGGCGAAAGCGAGCACGGGCGTCGGGAGGAGCCGGGGGAGCAGGATCGCGCGCAGACCTGCCCCGGCGAACAGCTCGGCGGAGTCCGTCGCGAACACGCGGGAGTTGCGGCGTCCGTCGTAGCCGACGACGACTGTCGGCGTGCGTCCGTCGGACTTCTCGCGCAGGTAGGCGGCGAAGCCCGCGGCGGCCTGCGCGACGAGCACCCGGTTCATCCGGTTGCTGCCGGCACCGAGCTCGCCGCGGAGACCGGCGGTCCCGAACGCGAGCCGCGTGCGGAAACGGTCCTCCAGGTCGGCGATCGCCCCTTCGTCGCCGGCGGCGGCACGGGTGATCACACCGGCCAGCTCGTCGCGCGTCTCGTGATCCGGGTCCTGTCGCAGCCAGGCCCTGGCCTGCGCGAGCAGCTCCTCGTTCACAGGGCCTCGACCACCCTCGCCAGGAGCGCGGAGATCACGGGTTCGGCCTCACGTCCGGCTTCGATCACCTCGCCATGGCTGAGCGGGGTCTGCTGGATGCCCGCGGCGAGGTTGGTGATGAGGGAGAAGCCGAGGATCTCCATGCCGGCCTCGCGGGCGGCGATCGCCTCGAGCGCGGTCGACATGCCGACGATGTGACCGCCGATGTGCTTGGCCATCTGCACCTCCGCCGGGGTCTCGTAGTGCGGGCCGCGGAACTGCGTGTAGACGCCCTCGTCGAGCGTCGGATCGACGGTGCGGGCGACGTCGCGCAGGCGCTTCGAATAGAGGTCCGTGAGGTCGACGAACGTGGCGCCCTCGAGCGGGGAGTCCGCGGTGAGGTTGATGTGGTCGCTGATGAGCACGGGCTGACCGGGCGTCCAGGTCTCGCGGATGCCGCCGGCGCCGTTGGTCAGCACCATGATCTTGGCGCCGGTGGCGGCGGCGGTGCGCACGCTGTGCACCACGCGACGCACGCCGTGAGCCTCGTAGTAGTGGGTGCGTGCACCGATGACGAGCACGTTCTTGCCGTCGGGGGTGCGGATGCTGCGCAGGGTGCCGACGTGGCCTTCGAGCGCGGGCTTGGAGAAGCCCGTGACCTCGGTCGCGGGGATCGTCGCGACGGTCTCGCCGATGATGTCGGCGGCCTTGCCCCAGCCGCTGCCGAGGGTGAGGGCGATGTCGTGCTTCTCGACACCGGTCAGACGTGCGATGTCGGCTGCGGCCTGCGCGGCGACCTCGAACGGGTTCGCGGTCGGGTCGTCGAGGGGGTTGCTGTGCGTTTCGGGCATGGATCCACTCTAGGAAGGTGCAGGCTCGGGTGCCAGGATTGCGCGAGAATGGATTCCATGTCTTCCACCACTTTCGAGCGCACTCAGCGCGTCGCCGTCCTCGGCGGCGGTCCCGGCGGCTACGAGGCGGCCCTCGCGGCTGCCCAGTTGGGGGCCGAGGTCACCCTGGTCGAGCGCGTGGGAGTCGGCGGATCCGCCGTCCTCACGGACGTCGTGCCCTCGAAGAGCCTGATCGCCACCGCCGATGCCGCCGTCGCCATCTCCGAGGCGAGCGACCTCGGTGTGAACTTCTACGCGAAGGGCGATCACTCCAGGCCGCTCAAGCCGGAGATCGCGATCAACCTCGCCGCGGTGAACAAGCGCCTGCTCGCACTGGCGGGTCAGCAGTCCGAGGACATGCGCGCCACGCTCCTCGAAGCCGGGGTGCGCATCCTGTCCGGACACGGCCGCCTCGAGGGGCCCACCGCGATCATCGTGTCGACGGGCCAGGGCGGCACCGACTTCGATCGGGTCGAGGCCGACACGATCGTCGTGGCCGTCGGCGCCTCGCCGCGCGAGCTCGACTCGGCCAAGCCCGACGGCAAGCGCATCCTGACCTGGACCCAGCTGTACGACATGAAGGCCCTTCCCGAGCACCTCATCGTGGTCGGATCGGGTGTCACGGGTGCGGAGTTCGCCTCCGCCTACATGAACCTGGGGGCGAAGGTCACACTCGTCTCGAGCCGCGAGCAGGTGCTCCCCGGCGAGGACAAGGATGCCGCAGCCGTTCTCGAGAAGGTGTTCAAGCGCGGGGGGATGCAGGTGCTCTCCAAGTCCCGCGCCGACCGGGTCGAGGTCACCGACGAGGGCGTCACGGTCACGCTGTCCGACGGGCGCACCGTCGACGGCAGCCACTGCCTCATGGCGGTCGGGTCGATCCCGAACACCGCGGGCATCGGTCTGGAGGAGGCCGGCGTCGAGCTCGACGAGTCGGGGCACGTCCGTGTGAACAGGGTCGCGCGCACCTCGGTCCCCAACGTGTACGCCGTCGGCGACTGCACGAACTTCTTCCCGCTGGCCTCCGTCGCCTCGATGCAGGGCCGCACGGCCGTGTTCCACGCCCTGGGCGACATCGTGATCCCGCTCGAGCAGATCAAGATCACCTCGAACATCTTCACCGCGCCCGAGATCGCCACGGTCGGCTACGGCGAGAAGGACGTCGAGGACGGCGTGGCCGACGGCCTGGTCTACAAGCTCCCGCTCGCGGCGAACCCGCGCGCGAAGATGATGGGCATCAAGGACGGCTTCGTCAAGCTCATCGCGCGCAAGGGATCGGGCACGGTGATCGGCGGTGTGATCGTCGCTCCCAAGGCCTCGGAGCTGATCTACCCGATCGCGGTCGCCGTAGAGCGCCGTCTCACGGTCGACCAGGTCTCCCGGGTCTTCGCGGCGTACCCCTCGCTGTCCAGCAGCATCACCGATGCGAGCAGGGCGATGCACCTCGTGAACATCTCCTGATCCACGGAGACATGCGAAAGGCGCCCCACCTCGGTGGGGCGCCTTTCGCGTCGATGCGGTGCGTCAGCTGATCGTGAGCAGCTGGTGTCCTGCGGAGACCGTGGCGCCGGCGTCCGCGTTGATGTTGCCGACCACGCCGTCCTTGTGCGCCTGCAGCGGCTGCTCCATCTTCATGGCCTCGAGCACGACGACCAGGTCGCCCTTGACGACCTGCTGTCCGTCGGCGACGGCGATCTTGACGACGGTGGCCTGCATGGGCGACTTGACCGCGTCACCGGATGCTCCGGCGTTGGCGGTGGTGGCGTGGCTGCGACGCGACGGCGGGACGGCGGCAGGGCGCCCGGCGGTGCCGGCCGCGACCGCGACGCGATCGGGCAGGCTCACCTCGAGACGCTTGCCGGAGACCTCGACGACGACCGTGTGACGCGATTCCGCAGGCGTCGGCGCCTCGAGCTCGCCGTCCCACGCGGGGATGTCGTTGACGAACTCCGTCTCGATCCAGCGCGTGAAGACGCCGAACTCACCGTTCTCCGCGGTGAACGCGGGATCGCGCACGACCTTGCGGTGGAACGGGATGACGGTGGGGAGCCCCGCGACCTCGAACTCGTCGAGCGCGCGGCGCGAGCGCTCCAGTGCTTCCGCCCTGTCTTTGCCCGTCACGATGATCTTCGCCAGAAGCGAGTCGAACGCACCCGAGACCGCGTCGCCGGCGGTGACGCCCGAGTCGAGCCGGATGCCGGGACCCCCGAACGTCTTGAAGACGTGGATCGGGCCGGGCTGGGGCAGGAATCCGCGACCGGGGTCCTCGCCGTTGATGCGGAACTCGATCGAGTGCCCCTGCGGCTTCGGGTCGTCGTAGTCGATGGTGCCGCCGGCCGCGATGCGGAACTGCTCGCGCACCAGGTCGATGCCGGTGACCTCTTCGGAGACCGGGTGCTCGACCTGCAGGCGGGTGTTCACCTCGAGGAACGACACCGTGCCATCGGCGCCGATGAGGAACTCGCACGTGCCGGCGCCGACGTAGCCGACCTCCTTGAGGATGGCCTTCGACGCCGAGTAGAGGAGGTCGTTCTGCTCCTGCGTGAGGAAGGGGGCGGGCGCCTCCTCGACGAGCTTCTGGTGGCGGCGCTGCAGTGAGCAGTCACGCGTCGAGATGACGACGACATTGCCCTCGGCGTCGGCCAGGCACTGCGTCTCGACGTGACGCGGCTTGTCGAGGTACTTCTCGACGAAGCACTCGCCGCGTCCGAAAGCGGCGACGGCCTCGCGGGTGGCGGATTCGAACAGCTCGGCGACCTCGTCGAGCTCACGCGCCACCTTGAGGCCGCGTCCGCCGCCCCCGTAGGCCGCCTTGATGGCGATCGGCAGGCCGAACTCCTTCGCGAAGGCGATGACCTCGTCGGCGCCTTCCACGGGACCGGGAGTGCCGGGGGCGAGAGGTGCGCCGACCTTCTCTGCCACGTGACGCGCGGTCACTTTGTCTCCGAGCGCCTCGATGGCCTCGGGCGACGGGCCGATCCAGGTCATCCCCGCACCGATGATGGCCCGAGCGAACTCGGCGTTCTCGGCGAGGAACCCGTATCCCGGGTGCACCGCGTCGGCACCGGCGCGGCGGGCGATCGAGAGGATCTTCTCGATCTGGAGGTAGGTCTCGGCACTGGTCGAGCCGCCGAGGGCGTAGGCCTCGTCGGCGAGGCGGACGTGCAGAGCGTCGCGATCCTGGTCGGCGTAGACGGCGACCGAGGCGATTCCGGAGTCCCGGGCGGCGCGGATGATGCGGACGGCGATCTCGCCGCGGTTGGCGATGAGCACCTTGGCGATAGCAGGCATGCTTGCCAGCCTAGCGAGAACGATCCCGATCCCTTTGACGACTCCCCACAAGAAAGTCGAGAAAACGTGGAGGGGAGTCTACGACCACAGGTCCGTCCAGCGGACGCCGAGCTCGGCCGCCAGACGGCGGACGGTCGACAGCGACATGCCGACGACCGTCGAGGGGTCGCCGTCCACGCGCGTGATGAAGGCGCCGCCCAGGCTGTCGACGGTGAAGGCCCCTGCCACGTGCAGCGGCTCTTCGGAGGCGACGTACGCGGCGATCTCCGCGTCGCTCACGTCGTGTGCGAACGTCACGGCGGCTTCGGCGACGGCGGTGGCTTCGGTGGGCTCTGAGCCGGGAGCGACTCGGAAAACGGAGTGCCCGGAGTGCAGGATGCCCGTCGCTCCGCGCATCTCCTGCCAGCGCCTGGTCGCCTCCTCCGGGGTGTAGGGCTTGCCGTACACCCGCCCACCGAGGGCGAACATCGAGTCCCCGCCGATCACCAGGCCGTCGAAGGTGCCCTCGTCGGCGAGACCGTGCGCGACGGCCGCGGCCTTCGCGCGGGCGAGCAGCAGCACCAGTTCCGCCGGCGGCAGGGATGCGCCTCGTTCCGCCTCTGCGGCGGCGGCGACGGCGTCCTCATCCACATCCGGCGACACCGTGAGCGGTTCGATGCCGGCCTGGCGGAGCAGCATGAGTCGGGCGGGGGAGGTGGAGGCGAGGCAGACGCGCATGTCCACCACCGTATCCTCGAAGAATGACTTCCTCCCCAGCCGACGTGCTCGAACTCGACATCACCGGCATCGCACACGGGGGCACCTTCGTCGCCCGCCACGAGGGACGCGTGGTCTTCGTCTCCGATGCGATCCCCGGTGAGCGCGTGCGTGCCCGCGTGATCGCCCCGCAGGAGGGCGCTGATGCGTCGACCCGCAGCTTCTGGAGGGCGGAGACCGTCGAGGTGCTCGAGGCCTCGGAGCACCGCCGCCCGCACGTGTGGGCGGAGGCCGACGTCTCCCGTGATCCGGCGGACCGCCCGGGCGGCGCCGACCTGGGCCACATCGATCTGGACCACCAGCGCGAGCTCAAGCGGCGTGTGCTGACCGAATCGCTGGACCGATTCGCGGGCAGCGGCCTCGAGGCCCCCGAGATCGAGTCCGTGGAGTCGGGCGACGGCCTCGGATGGCGCACCCGCGTCACCCTGCACGTCGACGACACGGGAGTGGCCGGGCCGTTCGCCGCTCGCAGCCACCGCGTCGTCCCCGTGACCTCGCACCCGCTCGCACGGCCGGCGATCGCCGAAGCGGCACTCGCACTGCAGGGCGAGGCCCCTGGTCGCATCGAACTCGTCGAGCCCGCCGACGGCACGGTGCGCATCATCCGTCGCGAGGAGACCGAGCGCGCACCACGGGTGCAGAGGGGCTTCCGCAAGCGTCCCACTCCCGAGGTCATCCACGAGATGGTCAACGACCGGCGCTTCGAGGTCGACTCCACGGGCTTCTGGCAGGTGCACCCGCGCGCGGCCTCAGTGCTCGATGCCGCCGTCTACGGGATCCTCGACGGGCACGTCGACGAGCAGAAGTCGCACTACGACCTGTACGGAGGGGTCGGTCTGTTCGCCGCGACACTCGCCGATCTCGGCGGCACCGACATCGTGACGGTCGAGTCCAGCGCCCGCGCCACCCAGCACGCGGCCGCGAACCTCGCTCCCCTCGAGGTGAATGCGGTGACGGCGCGCGTCGATCGTTTCCTGGCCACGCAGAAGCGCGGGCGCACAGGAGCCGTGGTCCTCGATCCCCCGCGCGCCGGTGCCGGTCGTCAGGTGGTCGAGGCGATTCACGCGCTCGCGCCGGATGCCATCGCGTATGTCGCGTGCGATCCGGTGGCCCTCGCTCGCGATCTCGGCACCTTCCGGACTCTCGGATGGAACGTGGACCGCCTTCGTGGCTTCGATCTGTTCCCGCACTCGCATCACTTCGAGGTCGTCGCGCTGCTCACCCGGTGAGCGATCCTCGGCTCGTCGGGGGACTCAGTAGGCTGAGGGGATGAGCACGGTCGCACTCATCGACGATCACGAGTCCGTTCGCCTCGGTCTCGAGGCCGCGTGCGCGCGTGACTCGCAGACCGTCGTCTTCTCCGGGAGCACCGTCGTGTCGTACCTCGAATGGCGCCGCGCCACCGCGGCGGCGCCTGCCGAGGTCGTCGTGCTCGATCTCACTCTCGGCGACGGGACGACCGTGACCGAGAACGTGTCCTCCCTCGTGAACGACGGTGCGAGCGTCGTGATCCACAGCGTCGCCGATCGGCCGGCAGCCGTGCGCGAGGCGCTCGCTGCCGGTGCCGCCGGAGTGGTGAGCAAGTCCTCTGCCCTCGACGACGTCCTCGATGCGATCCGTACCGTGGCGCAGGGCGAGGCCCTCAACAACGTCGAGTGGGCGAGCGCCGTCGACGGAGACCGCGCCTTCGCCGATGCGCAGCTCGCCACACGGGAGCGCGAGGTGCTCCGCCTCTACGCGACCGGCCTGCCGTTGAAGGCCGTCGCCGAGAAGCTGGGCGTCGCCTACTCCACCGCCAAGGAGAACATCACCCGCATCCGCGTGAAGTACGTCGAGGTCGGGCGCCCCGCGCCGACGAAGGTCGATCTCCTGCGCCGAGCGATGGAGGACGGGATCGTCACGGCTGACGAGGCACCCGGTGGCCGCTGAGCCGCTGAGCATCCGCGACGCCTGGAGCAAGATCCCCTCTCCCGGCAGCACGGAGACGGCGTACGAGCGCTTCACCGGCAAGCGCATGGAACGGATCCTCGCGATCGTCGTCGCGATCGGTTCGGCCGTGCTCGGAGCGCAGGCCCTGATCTCCGCGATGGCTTCCCTGTCCGCAGCGGATCCTGCGCACCTGGTGACGCTGATCGTGGTGTTCGTGCCGCTCGCTGCGATGCTGCTGGCCTGTGTGGTGGGCCGGGGCGTTCGCACCTTCTCCGGGATCTTCGCCGTGGTCTACGTCCTCGCGCTCGCCGCCTGGCCGACCGTCGTCGACCCCTCGGACAAGGGCGCGGGAGACCAGCCCTGGATCTTCTTCCTGGTCAACGTCGGCGTCGTCGCGGCCATGCTCGCGTTCCCGCTGCGGCTCCAGTTCGCGTGGGCTGCCGGGATGCCGTTCGTCTACGGCTACGTGCGCCTCGTCCAGGGGGAGTTCTCCCGTGAGTTCTGGGTGACGACCGCGTTCGATGTGTCGTTCACCCTCATCCTCGGTGTCGTCATCGTCTCGCTCGGCTGGATGTTCCGCTCCGTCGCCGCCGGCGTGGACGAGGCCAGGGGGCAGGCGGTGGCTTCGTATTCGACGGCTGCCGCAGCGGCCGCAGCGGAAGAAGAGCGGGCGGCGATGTCCGCCTTGATGCATGACAGCGTCCTCGCCGCGCTGATCGCCGCCGAGAGGGCCGAGGGTGAGCGTGCGGAGGAACTGGCCGTCGCCATGGCGCGGGAGGCTCTCACCCGCCTTGCGAACACCGAAGCCGCCGTCGCGCAGGAGGGCAGCGATGAGCCCGTCGGCACGGCGCAGATCGTCGTCGAGCTGCGTCGGGCCCTGTCCGAGCTCGGTGCCGACGCGATCGTCGAGGAGCGCGGAGGAATCGGCCTCATCCCAGGGCGGGCGGCTCGTGCGCTGGTACTCGCGGCGCGGCAGGCCATCGGCAACGCCGTGTCGCATGCCAACGGACGCGGGCTCCACATCATCGTCGAGGGGCATGCAGACGAAGGGGTCGTCGTGACGGTCTCGGACACCGGGTCGGGTTTCGACGTCGACTCGATCGGTGCCGACCGCCTCGGGATTCGCGCGTCGATCTTCGCGCGCATGGCGGGCGTCGCCGGCACGGCCGACATCGTCTCCGACGAGCACGGCACCACCGTCACGCTGGGATGGGTGCGCTCGTGAACCGCACCGTGCGCAGCGTCGCCACCTCTCTCGCCGTCGGTTTCGCACTGTACTTCGTCGCCCGAGGGATCTGGTGGATCGAGCAGCCGACGGCTCCGCTGCTGATGGTCCTCGCGATCGCCGTGTACCTGGTGGTCGTGAACATCGCGATCCTCGGCGACGGCGCCTCGGTGAAGATGCCGATGTGGTCGGCGATCCTCGCGTTGCTGGCGAGTGCGGTGATCCCCGTGCTCGTCACCTTCTCGCTCGAACCGGCGGATCGCACCGCCCCTTTCGCGACCTGGTACATCGGTGCTCTCGGCCTGCTCGGTATCGTGTGCGTCGTTCGCCGGCGGTCCCTGATCGGCTGGCTCGTGCTCGTGGTGCTCGTGGTGGCGGCGTCCGCGTCGCTGGGCTTCGTCGTGGCGCTCAACCTCGGGCTGGTCGGCTCCATCATGTGGGTGGCCGTTGCGCGACTGCTCGTGATGTTCTGGGACCGGGCGGTGCGCGACACCGAGCGTCTCGCAGAGATCCAGCAGGCGGTGTCCGCATGGCACGCCACGCAGCGGGTCCGGCAGCGTGAGCGGCGTCTTCGCACGCAGTTCGCCCTGGCCGTCGCCGGCCCGGTCCTCAGCAGGGTCGTGGCGGCGAGGGGCGCGCTGAACGATCAGGAACGTCTGGATGCACGTCTCGCCGAGGGGCGGCTGCGCGACGAGTTGCGCGGAGCCGACCTCCTCAACGACGCGGTGCGCAACGCGATCGAGGCGGCGCGACGGCGCGGCGTGGTCGTCACCGTGTTCGATGAGGGCGGCTTCGACGGTATCGACGAGGCGCGTCGCAAAGCGATCCGAGACGAACTGGCGGTGGTGCTCAGCCGGGCGCAGACGTCTCGACTCATCATCCGCTCGTCACCGGACCCTCGTATCGCGGTGACCGTGGTCGGCCGCGCCGGTTCGCGATCGTCCGGCGACGATGACGCGGTCGACCTCTGGCACGAGATCCCGCGCTGAATGCCGGTCGTCTGACGCGGTTCGCGAACGTCCTCGGCCCCGGCCGGGGGAGGCGACCGGAGTCGAGGATGATGAGAGTGGGAGAGGGGCGGCGAATCCGCCTGCCCCTCTCCGTGCGGACAGTTACCCGAAAACCGTCCGCTGGTGGCCGATCAGCGTCTGTCTACCCTGGGACAGAGAGACCAGCCGAACGCGAAGCGTCTCCCTCAGTCTGATGGCTTGCGCAAACATTGTCTGTAGGTATTTTGGGGGACAAGAATCCGCCTCGATGGTGGATCATTGGACGATGGCAACGCGTCGTGGCACCAATCTCCCGCGTATGGGTGACTTCAACCAGTCCGTGATTCTCGAGGCCATCCGCCAGTCCGGCGAGGGGTTGAGCAGGATCGAGCTCGCGACGGCGACCCGGCTCTCGGCGCAGACCGTCACGAACATCACCCGGAGGCTCCTCGATGACGGGTTCATCAGGGAGGCCGGGCGCACGATCAACGGGCCTGGCAAGCCGCGCGTCACCCTGAGGCTCGTCGCAGACAGCCGCTTCGCGGTGGGAGTGCACCTCGACCCCGCCCTCATGACATTCGTGCTGCTCGACCTGTCGGGTGCCATCGTTCGACGCCTGAGCGTGCGCACGCCCGCCGAGGATCCGCACCGGATCGTCGAGGCCATGGCGACGACGATCGACGCCCTGATCGTGGGATCGGGTGTGGATCGCTCGCGGATCGCGGGGGTGGGGGTCGCGGCCCCCGGCCCGCTCGACGTGGAGAAGGGCACGGTCATCGATCCCCCGAAGCTCGTCGGCTGGCACCGTGTTCCGCTGCGCGAGGTGTTGGCGGAGGCCACCGGGCTGCCCGTGGTGCTGGAGAAGGACACGACGTCTGCCGCGGTGGGGGAGTTGTGGACTCGACGCGAGTCGGCCGACGACTCGTTCGTCTTCGTCTACCTCGGCACCGGGATCGGCGCGGCCCTGGCCAGAGACGGGGAGGCGGTGCGTGGCAGCACGCGCAACATCGGCGAGATCGGGCACATCATCGTCGACCCGGACGGGCCCTCCTGCTCGTGCGGGTCCCGCGGGTGCGTCGAGGTCGTCTGCACCCCGCAGGCGATCGTCGAACAGGCGGAGCGTGCGGGTGTCTTCGGCGACGACCGCCAGGCGAGCGACGTCGCCGCCGTCCATGAGAGATTCAGTCGGCTGTGCGAGCGAGCGGCCGAGGGCGATGAAGCGGCTGTCGGGGTGCTGAGACAGGCGGCTGCGCACATCACCGTGCTGACGGCGGCGCTGACCAACATGCTCGACGTGGATCGGGTCGTGTTCGGCGGGCCTTTCTGGGCTCGGCTCGCCGACGTGTACCTGCGGGAGATCCCCGCCAGGCTCGATCGTGCCAGTGCGACGCGCGCGGTGCGCACGCTTCCTGTCGATGGCACGGTGGTGGGGGACGACGTCGGTGCGGTGGGTGCCGGGTGCGTGGTCCTCGACTCGGTCCTCAGTCCCCGTGCCTCGGATCTGCTGCTCGACAGCTGATCCGAGACGCCGTCCCGGTCTCTGCCGTCGACGGATCAGGGCTTGCGGGTATATGTCTAATCGATGTAATATTTAGGGTTCCCTCATCGTCGGATCACGGAACTGCGCCCTCTCTCCGCATGCTCGGCACCGTGGCATGCAGGGGGGAAGCGGTCCCGGTCCGAGTCGGGGTGAACACGCCCCATCCTGCACAGGGCAGGGCGAGGCGGCGACGGGGAACGTCGCCGAGCAGGGCGCTGGGGGTCCTGCGACGATCGTCTGCGTGATTCGTGAGGCGGAGGGTTCACGGATCACGCAGACGTAGTCGGATTCCTTCGAGACGCCTGAGTCCCGCAGCTGCGCGCGGCGGTCAGCCGGAGAAGCGCCCCCAGGGGATGTCGCGACGAAGCGGGCGTCGCAGCGGTCGCTGCGTCCGCGTCCATGCCGACACGGACGGCTCGTCGGCGACGGCGGCAGCCGCCTCCGTCGCATAGGCCTCGCTGATCACCGCGATGAGCGCGGCGAGCTCTTCCTCGGTGGCCGCCCCTCGGGTGATGTCGAGCATCGGCGCCTCCGGGGTCTCCGGGGCCGGTGTGCCGTCCTGAGCGTTCTGCGCGGTCACAGCGGGATGTTCCCGTGCTTCTTCGGAGGCAGCTCCGCACGCTTGCCGCGCAGAGCGCGCAGCGCCTTGGCGATCGAGACGCGGGTGTTCGCCGGCTCGATGATGCCGTCGAGTTCGCCGCGCTCTGCCGCCAGGAAGGGCGACGCCACGTTGTAGGTGTACTCGTTCGCGAGCCGGGTGCGCACGGCGGCGACGTCCTCACCGGCCTCCTCGGCCTTCTTGATCTCGCCGCGGTACAGGATGTTGACGGCGCCCTGGCCACCCATGACCGCGATCTCCGCTGTCGGCCACGCGAGGTTCACATCCGCGCCCAGCTGCTTCGAGCCCATCACGATGTATGCGCCGCCGTAGGCCTTGCGCAGGATCACGGTGACGAGGGGCACGGTGGCCTCTGCGTAGGCGTAGAGCAGCTTCGCGCCACGGCGGATGACTCCGGTCCATTCCTGGTCGGTGCCGGGCAGATAGCCGGGCACATCCACGAGCGTGACGATCGGGATCGAGAAGGCGTCGCAGAAGCGCACGAACCGGCTCGCCTTCTCTCCGGCCTCGATGTTCAGGGTGCCGGCCATCTGCGAGGGCTGATTGGCGATGATGCCCACCGACCGGCCCTCGATGCGTCCGAATCCGATCACGATGTTGGGCGCGAACAGCGGCTGGACCTCGAGGAAGTCGCCCTCATCGACGACATGCTCGATGACGGTGTGGATGTCGTACGGCTGATTCGTCGAATCGGGGACGATCGTGTTGAGCGTGCGATCGGCGTCGGTGGTCTCGAACTCGAAGGCGCTCTCGTACGACGGCAGCTCCGCCATGTTGTTGTCCGGGAGGAAGCTCAGCAGCGTGCGCGCGTAGTCGATCGCGTCGTCCTCATCCTCGGCGAGGTAGTGCGCGACGCCCGAGCGGGTGTTGTGCGTGTACGCACCGCCGAGCTCTTCCATGCCCACGTCCTCGCCCGTGACGGTCTTGATCACGTCGGGGCCGGTGACGAACATCTGGCTGGTCTTGTCGACCATGATCACGAAGTCGGTGAGGGCGGGGGAGTACACCGCTCCGCCCGCAGCCGGGCCCATGATGATGGAGATCTGCGGGATGACGCCGGATGCACGGGTGTTCAGGCGGAAGATCTCGCCGTACTTGCCGAGGGCGACGACGCCCTCCTGGATGCGCGCGCCACCGGAGTCGAGGATTCCGATGCAGGGCATCCCTCCGGCGAGGGCGAACTCCATGATCTTGATGATCTTCTCGCCGGCGACCTCGCCGAGCGAACCGCCGAAGGTCGAGAAGTCCTGCGAGTACACCGCGACCGTGCGGCCGTTGATCGTGCCCACGCCGGTGACGACCGAGTCGCCGTAGGGTCGCGAACGATCCATGCCGAAGGCCGTGGTGCGGTGGCGCACATACTCGTCGAACTCGACGAAGCTCCCGGGGTCGACGAGCAGCTCGATGCGCTCGCGGGCGGTCATCTTGCCCTTCGCGTGCTGCTTCTCCTTCGCCTTCGCTTCCGCGTCGACGACGGCTTCTGTATAGCGAGCGCGCAGATCCGCGATCTTGCCGGCGGTGGTAAAGAGGTCGGGCTTGTCCGTCACGGATTCCACCCTATCGTCGGCTCGCCTCCGGCTGTTGGATGCTCGCCACAACGGGTCGGCCGATCCTTTGGCGAGGTGCGCTCAGCCCTCGGGCTCACCGGACTCGAGTTCCGGGTCGGTCTTGGGGCGGCGGCCGATCGAGCGGGCCTTGCGTCCCGCCCACTCCACCCCGCGGACGGTCGTACCGGCCGCTCCCGCGACCGCGTTGCCGGCGTAGCGGGCACCACGCAGCATCCGCAACTCCAGCTTCTCGGCGCCGGGTACGGGTTCCAGTTCGAGGGGAAGGTCGATCGGGGCGGCGCCGAAGGCCTTGTGGGACGTCGTCAGCACGCGGCGGCCGAGGATGTTGTTCCCCGCGCCTCCGATCGCGGCACCGATCCCGAACGGGAGGGCCTTGCCGATGACCGACGCGCCGCCCTTGGCAGCGAACTGCTTCACGAACATGCTCTTGAGCTGGTCGACGAGAGGTCCGACGGCGGCGCGGGGGAGTGACTTCGTGACGAGTTCGCCCCAGTACGACGATCTGCTCCCGCCGCGCCCTGCCACCTGCCCGGCGAGCTGTCCGACCAGGTCGACGCCCTCCTTGCCGAGCATCAGCGTCATCACCAGCGCTCTGGCGCGATCCGGGTTCGCGACCGCGATCCCATGCACCTCGGCGACCGACTGCGCGAACAGAGCTGTGGACTCCACGAAGCCGACCGTCTCCACGCCGGAGAGTGCGAGCGTGACACCCGTGCCGATGCCCGGGACGACAGCGGTCGCGCCGACCGCGGCTCCACCGGTGGTCACGGCCGCCAGGTAGCGACGCTCGAGGATGCGGATGATCTCGGCCGGCGAGGCCTGCGGATTGCGCAGGCGGATGCTCCGGATGTGCGCCAGCACGAGCGGTCGCTGGATCGACAGCACGCGGTCGAGGCCGCGCACCATCATCGGATGCTCCGCCGATCCGGTGGGAGGCACCCCCTTGTCCCACGGGGCGTCGTCCGGGAGCGAATGGATCTTGTGCACCTTGGGAGCCATGCTGCGATCCTATGGAGCCAGTCCGCGAAAACGCCGAAAGCCCGGTCCCTCGGAGGGACCGGGCTTTCGTGACCGGCGATCAGACGAAGAGGTTCGCCCGCTCCAGGTCTTCGGCGAAATCGACCTCGACCGCGTACAGGTCGGAGACATCCATCGGCTCGAGCAGCAGGCCGTCTTCGGCGATCGCGAGCTCGAGACCGCGCTCGAAGTAGTCCTGGTCCTCGACGCGCTGCAGCTGACGCATGAACGCCTTCTTGTGTGCGGACGAGATGTAGTTGATGCCGACGGCCTCGCCGAGACCGCCCTTGACGGTCTTGGACAGCTCGTTGATGAAGCCCTCGGCCGTGACCGTGTACTTCACCTCTTCATCGCTGACCTTGGAGGTGTTCACCGTCACGAAGGACTGGTCGCGCTCGATGTACTCGAGCGCGCGGCCGAGGATCATCGGGTCGAAGACGACGTCTCCGTTCATCCACAGCACTCCGCTGCGACCGGTCGCACCGAGGGCCCGCAGCAGGCTCTTCGAGGTGTTGGTCTCGTCGTAGCGTTCGTTGTGGACGTAGTTCACCTGGGGGAACGCGTCGATGATGGTCTCTGCGCGGTAGCCGACCACGGTGGTGATGCGGGCATCGGAACCGAAAGCGGCGCGGATGTTGTCGTGCTGCTGGCCCATGATCGTGCGGCCGTCGCTCAGTTCGGTGAGCGGCTTCGGCAGCGCGCGGCCGAGGCGCGAGCCCATTCCGGCGGCGAGGATGACGGTCTGAAGAGTCACGAGTGCTCCTAAAGGAAGTTGTGTTCACGGTCGATTAACCGACCAGACACTTCGTCGTGCCGTTGTCATGGTATCGATTCCGCCTGGGAACCTCGGGGTGAGGAGGCCCCCGTTGTCATTTCGTGATCGACTACACACCGGATGCACAGGGTTCCGATCGCCTCGAGATCTCGGCGGATCTGCGCGATCCGAGGGCAGTTTATTGCGCGGCGGCCTTGGCGTACAGCCACCCGTTGATACCGTAGGACGGTGACTGCCTCCCCTGACGACCGCACCGCCCAGGTGGACCAAACCGAGATCGCGCAAGAGAAGACGTCGGCGAAGCGCGCGCCGGCCAAGAAGCAGACCCCCACCGCGGCAGCGGCCGCCGATGAGACCTCGTCCGCGCCCGCTGTGAAGAAGCCGGCGGCGAAGAGGCCGGCCGCGAAGCGCCCGGCGACCACTCGTACGACCACGGCCTCCGCCGCGAGGAAGCCCGCTGCGGCAAAGGCATCCGCGGCGAAGACCGGAGTCACGAAGGCTGCTGCGGAGAAGGCGGCGCCGACAGCGGAAGTGGTGGTGGAACCGCTCGTGAAGGCGATGCCCGGCCAGACGAGTGAGCCGTCGTCGACCACGAGCTCCCCCCGCAGCACGACAGCCGCACGCTCGGCCGCCGCGAAGAACACGGCCGCCGCGAAGACCACCGCGGCGAAGACGACTGCGGCGAAGACGGCGGCATCGAAGACGGCGGCAGCGAAGACCACCGCGGCGAAGACGGCGGCAGCGAAGACCACCGCGGCGAAGACCACCGCGGCGAAGACCACGGCCGCGAAGACGGCAGCGGCGAGGACGGCGGCGACCAAGGCAGCGGCGTCCAAGTCCACTGCGCGATCGGCCGCAGCGAAGACCACGGCGGCCAAGACCACGGCCGCGAAGGCGGCGGCTGCGAAGAAGGCCGCGGCGAAGAAGGCTGCCGATGCGGCGGCGAAGGCCGCGGCAGACACCGTCACGGCGGCGCCGGAAGCGACTCCCGTCATCGAGTCGGTGACCGTCGAGACGGCTCCCGCAGTGGAACTCACCCCGACGGCCGATTCCACTCCTGCGGCGATCGAGCAGGTCACCGTCGTCGATACCGCGGCCGTCGAGCCCGCCGTCGTCGAGCCCGCCGTCGTCGAGACCGCGGCCGTCGCGGAAGCGACGGTCGCCTCGGAACCCGTCGAGGCCGAACCCGTCGAGGCCGATCCTGTCGATGCCGGGCCTGCGGAGGCTGCTGCCGCAGTCGAACCCGATGGTTCCGTCGAGATCGCTGCGGCGGTGGCGGAGTCCGACGATGCGGCTTCCGGGGTCGTGGATCCCCACGATGCCGGCTCCGCCGGCGAGGCGATCAGCATTCGCGGTCTCGTCAAGCAGTTCGGTGACAACAGAGCCGTCGACGGCATCGACCTGACCGTGCCGGCCGGCTCGTTCTACGGGGTCGTCGGTCCCAACGGCGCGGGTAAGACCACCACACTCTCGATCGTCGCCGGGCTTCTGCGCGCCGACGCGGGCAGCGTCGTCATCTGCGGCATCGATCAGGCGAAGCAGCCGCTGGCGGCGAAGCGGCTGATGGGCGTGCTGCCTGATCGGCTGCGCACCTTCGACCGTCTCACCGGTCGTCAGCTGCTCTACTACTACGGGTTGCTGCGCGGCCTCGCGGCGGATGTGATCGAGAAGCGCGCCGCCGACCTCGCGCGAGCCTTCGATCTCGGCGATGCCCTCAGCCGCGTCGTCTCCGACTACTCGGCCGGCATGACGAAGAAGATCATGCTCGCCGGGGCCATGATCCACTCGCCGCGCGTGCTCGTGCTCGATGAGCCGTTCGAGTCGGTGGATCCTGTCTCCTCGGCGGTCATCCTGGACATCCTCCGCGCCTACGTCTCGCACGGCGGCACCGTGATCCTGTCGAGCCACGGCATGGATCTGGTCGAGCGTGTCTGCTCACGCGTCGCGATCATCGTCGGCGGAGAGGTTCTCGCCGAAGGCACGATCGACGAGGTCCGCGCGGGTCAGACTCTCGAGGCGCGCTTCGTCGAGCTCGCCGGTTCCAGCGGAGAGGTGGAGGGGCTCGAGTGGCTGCACACGTTCTCCGACTGAGGCTCGCGCTGCTGCTGGGCTCTGTGCGCGGCGATCGTCGGATCCGGACGCTCATCTCGCTCGCGGCGGTCATCGCCGTCACCGCCGTGGTGTGCATCGCCGTGTTCAGCCTCGCGGCAGCCCCGGTACCGGTGGCACGCGCAGTCACCGTGCTCGGCGGGGCCGCCCTCCTCATCGGCTTCCTCGTCGGCCCGATCCTCGTCGGTGCCGTCGACCAGCTCGACCCCCGACGGTTCGCGGTCTTCGGTGTCGATGAGCGGCAGATGCCCTGGGTGCTCACGCTTGCCGCCTTCATCAGCGTGCCCAGCCTGGCGCTTCTCGCGGTCTACATCAGCGTCTGCATCGTGGCGATCGGAGCAGGGACTCCCTGGCCGCTGGCGGTGCTGATGACGATCATCGGTGTCATCACGACGATGCTGGTCTCGAGGATCGGTATGGCGCTCAACGCTCTGCTTCTTCCGGAGCGCCGATCCCGAGAGCTCACGGCGCTGTTCGCGCTCGCGCTGATCGTGATCGCGTTCCCCGTCGCGGTGTTCTTCGGATCGCTCCGCTGGGACGGCCTCGTGCCGCCGTCGCTCGCGACGCTCTCGAGCATCTTCGGCTTCAGCCCGTTCGCCGCGGCGCCCGCGTTCCTCTTCGACTCCGCAGCCGGGGCGACCGCCTCGGCGTGGGTCAGCGGCGTCATCGCGGTCCTCACGGTCGTTCTGCTCGGGATCGCATGGGCCTGGCTCGTGCGGCGTCTGCTCACGACGACGGAGCGTCCGGTCACGCTGAGGGAGCGCACGGGCCTCGGCTGGTTCGGTCTACTGCCGTCGAACGCCTTCGGTGCGATCGCGGCTCGAAGCCTCGTCTACTGGCTTCGCGACCGTCGCTACATCATGAACATCATCGTGGTGCCGGTGGCCGGTGTCCTCACCGTGCTTCCGCTCATCGTCGCCGGTGTCCCGTTGGAGGTCGCAGCGCTCGTGCCCGTGCCCGTGATGGCGCTGTTCTTCGGCTGGTTGCCGCACAACGACGTCGCCTACGACTCGACGGCGCTGTGGACCCACGTGGCCAGTGGCGTCCGGGGTCTTCCCGACCGTCTCGGACGCCTGGTGCCGGTCCTTCTCGTCGCGATTCCGGTGCTCGCGATCGCGGTTCCCCTGTCGCTCCTCCTCGTCGGCAACTGGAGCCTGCTGCTGCCGATGGGCGGCGTGGCCGCGAGCCTGCTCTTCTGCGCTCTGGGTATCTCGAGCATCGTCTCGGTCGTCGCCCCGTACGCGGTCTCGCGACCCGGTGACAGCCCGTTCCAGCAGCCGCAACGGCCGACGTCCCGAGGCACATACGGTCCCGCAGCGGCGTTCCTCGGAGCGATCGTGCTGAGCGCCCCCACCATCTGGTTGTTCGCGGCCACGATGCTCGAGGGCTCCGCATACGCCCCGGCGACCTTCTGGGTCGGGCTCCTCGGCGGCCTCGCGGTGTTGGCCGCGGGGGCGGTCATCGGCGGTCGCATCTTCGAGCGCAGCGGGGAGCGCCTGATGGAGTTCGTCGAGACGGCGTGACGACCGCCCACGAGGCATTCGACGCCGCTAGACTCACGGGATGAGTACTCCGCTGGACAGCCCCGATCAGGGCGGCGTGGCAACGCTTGATCGCGAACTGGAAGAGCTCCTCCGTGAGGAGAATCTCGAACCGGGCGACCATGAGCGCTTCTCGCATTACGTGAAGAAGGACAAGATCCTCGAGTCCGCGATCACCGGTAAGCCGGTGCGGGCACTGTGCGGCAAGAAGTGGACCCCGGGCCGCGACCCGGAGAAGTTCCCCATCTGCCCCACGTGCAAGGAGATCTACGAGTCGATGATGGGCTGACCTCAGTCTGCTTCGACGTACACGGTGGGAATCGCCGGGTCGGACTTGCTGAGCGCGAGAGCGCGCACCGGGAGTTCTTCGCGCACGCGCAGATGGTGCGCCCGCGCGGCTGCCGTGCCCTCGACGCCTTCGTAGCTCGAGTCGATGTCACCAGCCTCGACGAAGGTCACCTGCAGCGGGCGGCCGTCGGGATGCTCCGCCGCGGTGCCGAGCTCTTCGAAACCATCGGAGACGACGACCGTCTCGGCGGTGGCGACGCCGTCCACCAGGGTCCGGAAGGCGGCCTTGCGACCACCGTGCGACGCCTTGTCCGCCGATGCCTTCGCGACACCGATCCAGGATCCGGTGGCATCCTGTCGTGCCACGAGCTTGTAGACCATGCTCGCGGTCGGATATCCGGATCCGGTGACCACCGACGTTCCGACACCGTAGGCGTCGACCGGCGATGCGGCCAGGGCGGCGATCGCATACTCGTCGAGGTCGCTGGTCACCGTGATGCGAGTGGACGTCGCCCCGAGCTCGTCGAGCTGCGCGCGAACGTCTCCGGCGACGATGGGGAGGTCGCCGGAGTCGATCCGCACGCCGCCGAGCTCCGTGCCGGCGACCCGGATGGCGGTCTCGACGCCCGTGCGGATGTCGTACGTGTCCACGAGCAGCGTCGTTCCGATGCCCATGCTCTCGACCTGCGACCGGAACGCCTCCTCTTCGGAGTCGTGCAGCAGCGTCCAGGAGTGGGCGGCCGTGCCCATGGTGGGGATGCCCCAGCTTCGCCCGGCCTCGAGGTTGCTCGTGGCGCCGAAGCCGGCGATGTAGGCAGCCCGGGCGGCGGCGACGGCCGAGCGCTCGGCTGCGCGTCGTGATCCCATCTCTGCCAGCGGACGCTCACCGGCGGCGATGCTCATGCGAGAGGCAGCGGTCGCGACGGCGGAATCGTGATTGAGCACGCTCAGGGCGAGCGTCTCGAGTACGACGGCATCGGCGAACGTGCCCTCGACGGTGAGGATGGGGGAGCCGGGGAAGTACAGCTCACCCTCGCGATAGCCGCGGATCGTTCCCGAGAACCGGTAGTCCTCGAGGTGAGCGATCGACGACGCATCGACGACGTTCTGGTCTCTGAGGAACCGCAGCTCGTCGTCACCGAAGCGGAAGTCGCGCAGGAGACCGAGCAGGCGGCCGGTGCCGGCGACGACACCGAAGCGTCGGCCCCCGGACAGACGCCGGGAGAACAGCTCGAAGACGCTGGGGCGGAATGCCGTCCCGTCCCGGAGGGAGGCGGCGAGCATCGTCAGCTCATAGCGGTCGGTGAGCAGCGCCGTCGACGTGGTCATGCGCTCAGTTTAGTGAGCGTGCTGATGCGCGCGGCAGCTCCCGCGCAGGTAGGCTGGGGAGTCATGAACGACGCGCCGATCGGGATCTTCGACTCCGGTGTCGGCGGGCTCACGGTGGCGCGGGCCATCCGCGCCCAGCTGCCCCGTGAGTCGTTCGTCTACATCGGCGACACCGCGCACTCGCCGTACGGCCCCAAGCCCATCGCCGACGTGCGCCGCTACTCTCTCGAGGTGCTCGACACCCTCGTCGAGCAGGGTGTGAAGATGCTGGTGATCGCGTGCAACACCGCCTCGGCCGCCATGCTCCGCGATGCTCGTGAACGCTACGACATCCCGGTCGTCGAGGTGATCGGTCCCGCGGTGCGCCGCGCGGTCTCCACGACCCGCAACGGGCGCGTCGGCGTGATCGGCACGGTCGGCACCATCGGCTCACGCGCCTACCAGGACATGCTCGAGGTCAACGAGAGGCTGCAGGTCTTCACCGCCGCCTGCCCGCGCTTCGTCGAGTTCGTCGAGGCCGGGATCACCGGGACTCCGGAGGTGCTCGCCGTGGCTGAGGAGTATCTCGCCCCTCTTCGCGATGCTGACGTCGACACGCTCGTGCTCGGCTGCACGCACTATCCGTTCCTTCGCGGCGCCATCAGCTACGTCATGGGAGAGGGCGTCACGCTCGTCTCCAGCGACGACGAGACCGCCGGCGACGTCTATCGCCAGCTCGTCCGCGGAGACCTGCTCGCCTCGCCGGATGCCACCGCGAGCTACGTCTACGAGGCCACCGGAGCGTCGACCGACGACTTCACCGCTCTGGCCAACCGTCTGATGGGCCGTGAGGTCCGCGACGTGCAGCTCGTCCAGACCGGCGTGATCACTCTTCCCGAGAACGCTTTCGAGTAATCCGGATCGAGTCGCTCCGACTCGATCCGCCACCCCGACCTGAGAGAAGCACATGTCCGAAATCGTCCGCGTCGACGGCCGCTCCACCGATCAGCTGCGTGAGATCACCATCGAGCGGGGCTGGAGTGCGCACGCCGAGGGATCCGCACTGATCAGCTTCGGCGGCACCAAGGTGCTGTGCACCGCCTCCTTCACCAACGGCGTTCCGCGCTGGTTGACCGGTAAGGGCAAGGGATGGGTCACGGCCGAGTACTCCATGCTCCCGCGGGCTACGAACAGCCGGAACGACCGGGAGAGCGTCAAGGGCCGCATCGGCGGTCGCACCCATGAGATCTCGCGCCTGATCGGTCGCGCCCTGCGTGCCGTCGTCGATACGAAGGCGCTCGGCGAGAACACGATCGTGATCGACTGCGACGTGCTGCAGGCTGACGGTGGCACGCGCACGGCGGCCATCACCGGTGCGTACGTGGCGCTCGCCGATGCCATCGAGTGGGGCCGGGAGAAGAAGTTCATCGGCAAGAACTCCACGCCGCTGCTCGATTCGGTCGCCGCCGTGTCCGTGGGGATCATCGATGGCGAGCCCATGCTCGATCTGGCATATGTCGAGGATGTACGCGCGGAGACCGACATGAACATCGTCGTCACCGGCCGCGGACTCTTCGTCGAGGTCCAGGGAACGGCCGAGGGCGCTCCGTTCGACAAGCGGGAGCTCGACGCGCTGCTCGAGCTCGGTCTGGCCGGATGCGCCGACCTGAAGGGCGCGCAGCTCGCCACACTGGCAGGGGAGTGACCATGCGGATCGTGCTCGCGACGCACAATCCGCACAAGGTCGCGGAGCTCCAGCAGATCGTGGCGCAGGCCCGTCCCGATCTCGAGGTCGTCGGCTACGACGGTCCCGAGCCGGTCGAAGACGGCGTGACGTTCGCCGAGAACGCGCTGATCAAGGCACGGGCGGCCGCCGCTCACACCGGACTCGCGGCTCTCGCCGACGACTCCGGCATCTGCGTCGACGTTCTCGGCGGCTCTCCCGGGGTGTTCTCGGCCTATTGGGCCGGTCAGAAGAAGGACGCCGCGGCGAACCTCGAGCTGCTGCTCGACCAGCTGCGTGACATCGCCGACCCGCACCGGACCGCGCACTTCACCTCGACGATCGCCCTCGTGCTGCCGGACGGCCGTGAGCAGGTCGTGGAGGGACGCTGGCCGGGGCGCCTGGCCCACGCGGCAACGGGAGCGGGCGGCTTCGGGTACGACCCGATCTTCGTCCCGGACGGTCAGCCCGCGGGGGAGGAGCGGTCGGTGGGCGAGTTCACCTCCGAGGAGAAGCAGGCGCAGTCCCACCGCGCCCGCGCCTTCGCCGAACTGGTTCCGCTGCTCGCCGCGCTCTGAGCGCGCTCGGCTCTCGGTCGCGAGAAACCGCTGCTGAAGCTGAGAATCGTTACCCTTCCCGACTAGCCGGAACAGGCCTTCCGGGCCGTCGTCCCGGTCTAGCCTGGGGGCATGCACGATCACGCACCCGCCCCCGGCGGCATCCGCTCCGCGAGCAGCAGACGCCTGCTCGCGATCTCGCTGTCCCTCACCGCGACGGTGATGCTCGTCCAGATCGTCGGCGCGCTGCTCTCCGGTTCTCTCGCGCTGCTCGCCGATGCGGCACACATGTTCACGGACGCCTCCGGCCTCGTGATCGCTCTCATCGCCGCGACTGTCGCCGCGCGCCCGGCGGATGACAGGCGCACCTTCGGATATCAGCGCGCCGAGGTGTTCGGTGCGCTGATCAATGCCGTCATCCTGATCGCCCTCGCGACCTGGGTCGCGATCGAGGGCATCGGGCGACTCATCGATCCGGGAGAGGTCGAGGTCGCCGGCGGCCTCATGCTGATCGTCGCGGTGGTGGGAATGCTCGCGAATGCCGTGTCGATGTGGCTGCTGAGTCGCGCGCAGCGCACCAGCATCAACGTGCGCGGTGCCTACCTCGAGGTGATGGGCGATCTGATCGGTTCTGTGGCGGTCATCGTGGCAGCGGTGGTCATCCTCGTCACCGGATGGATGCCGGCCGATGCCATCGCGTCGCTGTTCATCGCGGCGATGATCATCCCTCGGGCCATCGCCCTGCTGCGGGAGGTGTTCTCGGTTCTCGCCGAGTCCGCGCCGAAGGGCACGGCGGTGAGCGAGATCCGTACCCACCTTCTCGGATACGAGGGCGTCGTCGGTGTGCATGATGTGCACGTCTGGCAGCTCACACGCGGAGCACCCGTGTTCACGGCCCACGTCAGCATCGAGCCGGCGCTGTTCGCCGACGGCCGTTCAGCCCAACTGCTCACCGAGATGCAGGCGTGCCTCGCCGATCACTTCGACGTGGAGCATTCCACCTTCCAGATCGAGCCGGCCGAACAGTCGGACTGCGAGCCGCACCACGCCTGATCTGCTCGATCGAGCCTCAGGCCTCGACGGAGATCTCGTCCGGGCTCTTGTCCGGGCGCAGACCTCGCCAGCGGGCATGACGGAGCACGCCGTCCGGAGTCCAGTTCGCGAACTCGACCTCGCCGACGACTTCCGCCCGCACCCAGAGGGCGTCAGAGGCATCCGGGGCGGGTACTCCGTCGAGCGGTGCAGCGTCCACCCGCAGCGGTTCGAGCCGTGTGAGCAGATCGCGCAGGATGCGGTCGGTGAATCCGGTACCCACGCGTCCGACGTAGCGCAGGCCGCCCCCACCTCGGTTCGGGTCGGGCACGGCGAGCAGGAGAGACCCGAGCGTGCTCTCCCGGTCGCCCTTGCCGGGGCGGATCCCGACGATTACCGCCTCCTGCATCCTGGTGTGCTTGAGCTTCAGCCAGGAGGGGGAGCGCTGCCCCGGGCGGTACCGCGACATCGGATCCTTGACGACGACGCCCTCGAGCCCGAACTCCCTGCTTGCGGCGAGTGCCGCGTCGACGTCGTCGAACACGGGAGGGATCTGCACGGGGGCGTCGAGGTCGGCGATCACATCCTCGAGCAGTGTGCGACGCTCCCGCAGAGGCATGCCGGTGAGGTCGTGTCCGTCGAGACGCAGCAGGTCGAACAGCATGTAGACGATGGGGGTGCGCACCACCTCGCGCTCGATCTCTCGCGGGCGGGTGAGGTGCATCCGATTCTGGAGGAGGGAGAAGCTCGGGCGGCCGTGGGGGTCGAAGGCGACGATCTCACCGTCGACGATCGCGTCTGCGACCGGCAGGAAGGGCGCTCCGTCGGCTGTGAGCTCGGGGTAGCGGGCGGTGATGTCGATTCCGCTGCGTGCGTGCAGCAGCATCCGCCCGTTCGCCCAGGTGCCCATCGCGCGGATGCCGTCCCACTTGACCTCGACCCACGAGGGGTCGCTCAGAGCGCGGGCGACCCCGGGGGAGCCGCTCTCGGCGAGCATCGGCGCCACCGATGCCGGGATCGGCGGGGAGGCGGGCGCGGGAGAGCTCTGGGGATACCGGTGGGAGCGTCGGGCCTTCGCCGGTTGCGGGAGCGGAGCGGTCTCGGGCGGGTGGAGCGTCGCGAGGGGGTCGACGCCGGCGGCCGCGCGGGCGAGCACCTGATCGAGGTCGAGCTGGGCGAGGCCCGAGTCGTCGAGTTCGTCCCAGGTGCGAGGAGCAGCCACCCAGGGCTGCGCACGGCCGCGGAGCGAGTAGGGCGAGATCGTGGTCTTCTTGCCGTTGTTCTGGCTCCAGTCGAGGAACACCTTGCCGCCACGGACCGCCTTCGCCATGACGCTGGTGGCAAGGTCGGGGTGGTCGTTCTCGATCATCCGCGCGAGCTCTCTGACGACGGTCGAGACCTCGTCGCTCGTCTGCTCGCCGGGCAGTGATGCGTACAGGTGGATGCCCTTGCTGCCGCTGGTGACCGGCAGGGGGTCGAGCCCCATGTCGGACAGGATGACGCGGGCGATGCGGGCGACCTCGGCACACTGCTCCAGCCCCACCCCCTCCCCGGGGTCGAGGTCGAGCACGAGCCGATCGGGCTTGCCGGGAAGGCCCTCGGGGGAGAAGCACCACTGCGGCACATGCAGTTCGATGGCGGCGACCTGCGCGAGCCAGACGAGGGTCGGAACGTCCTGGACGAGGGGATACTCCTTGGGGCCGTCCGAGTGCTGGATGGCCTGTCGGGGGATCCACGACGGCGCGCCCGGCTCGATCTGCTTCGTGAAGAACGCGTCAGCCGGGGCCTTCGCGCTCCCGACGCCCTCCACCCAGCGTTTGCGGGTGACGGGGCGGCCGTCGAGGAGGGGGAGCAGGAGCGGAGCGATGGCCGTGTAGTAGGCGATGATCTCGCCCTTGGTGGTGCCGGTCGCGGGGTACACGACCTTGTCGAGGTTGGTCACACGCAGGCGTCGGCCGTCGACCTGCACGATCTGCCCTTCTGTGACCATGGGGCCAGCGTAGTCAAGGGTCCGCGTGGTCGAGGCGTCGGTGGTCAAGGGGCTGGTCGTGACCGCTGCGGCTGGTGTCTACTGGTGTGATGAGGACGATCTGGAAGGGCGCACTGACGTTCGGGCTCGTGAACGTCCCGGTCAAGGTGTACTCCGCGACCGAGGACCACGACGTGCCGCTGCATCAGGTGCACGAGAAGGACGGCGGACGCATCCGCTATCAGCGCACCTGCGAGGTGTGCGGCGAGACCGTGGCCTACGCGGACATCGATCGCGCCTACGTCGATGAGGGCCAGACCGTCGTGCTGACGAAAGACGACCTCGCGGCGCTTCCGGCGGAGAAGAGCCGGGAGATCGACGTGGTCGAGTTCGTGCCGTCCGACCAGGTCGATCTGCTCACACTCGACAAGCCGTACTACCTCGAACCCGATTCGAAGTCGCCGAAGGCCTACGTGCTGCTGAGGAAGACCCTCGAGCAGACCGACCGCACGGCGATCGTGCGCTTCACCCTGCGGCAGAAGACCCGCCTCGCCGCGCTCCGGGTGCGAGGGAAGGTGCTCGTGCTGCAGACGCTCCTGTGGGCAGACGAGGTGCGCGAAGCCGCTTTCCCGGCGCTGGACGAGGACGTGCGGATCTCGAAGAAGGAGTTGGAGCTCTCGGCCTCCCTCGTCGACAGCTACTCGGCGGACTTCGACCCCGAGGCGTTCGTCGACGAGTACCAGAAGGAACTGCGCACCCTCATCGACGCGAAGATCGAGGCGGGCGACACGTTCGACGTGGCCGAGACCTTCGGGGAAGCCGAGAAGGCGGCAGAAGGCGGCGAGGTCATCGACCTCATGGAAGCGCTGCGCGCGAGTGTGGCGCGGTCGAAGGAAGAGCGCGCCAAGAACGCGGGGTGATCATCGGGTGCCGAGGAGTCGGCCCCGATGCGCGATCAGTGCTTGCCGTCGCCGTCCAGGTCGGGAGAACGGTCGAAGACGTCGGCGTCGAGCACGAGCTCCTGTGCCTCCTCGGCGTCGGTGAACACGTCTTCGCCTGCTGCAGCGGCCTTCTTGGCCTTGTGGCGCTCGGAGAAGTAGTGCCACAGCGTGACGAGAGCCGTGCCACCGACCGCGATCAGCAGGATCACATCGATGTACTCGACCACGAGATCGCGCACCCACGGGATGTAGGCGATGAGGTATCCGACCATCGTGAGGCCGAAGCCCCAGATCATGGCACCGATGAAGTTGTAGAGCGAGTAGCGGCGCCACGGCATGTGGCCCACGCCGGCTGCGACCGGCGCGAAGGTGCGCACGATGGGCACGAAACGGGCCAGGATGACCGTGAGGCCGCCGAAGCGCTCGAAGAATGCGTTCGTGCGCTCCACGTTCTTCTTGCTGAACAGGCCCGACTCCTTGCGCTCGAACACCGCCGGCCCGCCCTTGTGGCCGATCAGGTAGCCGACCTCGCCGCCGACGAAGGCCGAGAGAGCGATCAGGAGCGAGACGACCCAGATGTTCACGCCGAACACGTTGCTGGTGTGTGTCAGGAGCCCCGCGATGATGAGCAGGGTGTCGCCGGGGAGGAGGAAACCGACCAGCAGGCCGGTCTCGGCGAAGATGATGAAGCAGACCACCAGAAGCGCCCAAGGACCAGCCGCGCCGATGATCGTCTGGGGGTCGAGCCAGGGGATGAGAGCGGTCGGCGCGTGCAGCATGGTTTCGAGCACAGGGGGAGTCCCGTCGGTCGTGAATGGTCGGCGGTAGAACAGAGCGATGTCGTGGCGACCCGAGAAGGATGCCGTCGTCTCTCGTGCGGAAGGTGGGACTTGAACCCACACGCCCTGGGGCACAGGAACCTAAATCCTGCGTGTCTGCCAATTCCACCACTCCCGCGCGGTGGAAACAGTCTACTGATCGTCGAAACCGCCTGTCTGGGGATCAGCCCGCAGTCCGTCTCCCCCTGAGCGCTCGGGCGCGCCAGAGCGGCTGTGGATAACTTCGGAGGGCGGAGGGCGATTGTTGCGAGGATGCCTGGGTGAGTCATCCGTCCGCCCTTGTCGCCGAGCGTGTGCGGTCGCGTCTGCGCGCTGAGGGTATCGACCCGTCGATCGATCCGGAGGCGGCCTCGCGCATCACCCACGCCGAGGTTCGCCGACACGACGATCTCGCCCTCGCTCGCGGCGAGGCGCTGATCGACGATGAAGCGGCGTGCGTGAGAGAGGTCATGGCGTCGCTCAGCGGATTCGGCGCGCTGCAGCCGCTGCTCGACGATCCGGAGATCGAGGAGATCTGGCTCAACGGAACGGGCCACGTGCACGTCGCGCGAGAGGGCACGGCCGAGCGGACGGGCCTTCGTCTCGACGATGTCGCGGTGCGCGACCTCGTCGAGCGCATGCTGCAGTCGACCGGCCGGCGGGTGGATATCAGCCAGCCGTTCGTGGATGCCTCGTTGCCGGACGGATCCCGTCTGCACGTGGCGATCGCCGATGTGGTGCGCGGCTCCTGGGCCGTCAACATCCGCAAATTCCTGCCGAAGTATCGATCCCTCGACGCGCTCGCGGCGCAGGGGATGATGCCGACCGACGTCGCGGAGCTGCTGACGACCGCCATGAACGACGGCCGCAGCGTGATCGTCTCGGGAGCGACGCACGCGGGCAAGACCACCATGCTCGGCGCGCTGCTGGCCTCCTGCGCCGGTACGCAGCGCATCGTCACCGTGGAGGAGACGTTCGAACTGGCCGTGGAGGGGCCAGATCTCGTCTCGCTCCAGGGGCGCCAGGCGAGTCTCGAGGGGACCGGGGAGATCACCTTGCGTCGACTGGTGAAGGAGGCGCTGCGCATGCGCCCCGACCGTCTCGTCGTCGGCGAGGTCCGCGACGCCGAAGCCCTTGATCTCGTGCTCGCGCTCAACACCGGCGTACCCGGGGCGTGCACCGTGCACGCGAACTCGGCGACCGAAGCCATCGAGAAGCTCACGATCCTCCCGCTCTTGGCCGGACGGAACATCGATCGTGCATTCATCGCACCGGCGCTCGCCGCGTCGATCGATCTGGTCGTGCACTGCGTCCGAGATCGGGCAGGACGGCGACACGTGCAGGAGATCATCGCTCCGACAGGCGACATCGACGAGGGGAAGGTGCGCACGAGGTCGGTCTACCGGGCGCGAACCCGGCAGAGCGACGATTTCGGCAGGGAGCGCGGGGACCTGCGTCCGATCGAGGCCGCATCGTGACGGTGCTCGTGGGCGCTGTCCTCGCTGCGGGTGTGCTCCTGTGCCTCTCGCCATGGATGTGGCCCCTGTCGGACGAGGCCGAACCGCTCCCGCGACAGGGTCGGCTCGTCCGTCTGATCGAGGAGGCGGGGTTCGACGGGCTCTCGCGACGTGTCTTTCTCACCGTCATCATCGCGGCCGGGCTGGTCGCGGCGTCCGTGGTGTGGCTTCTGACCGGAATCGCGGTGCTCTCCGTACTGGCAGGCCTTGCGGGGGCGGCGGCGCCGATCATGCTCCTCCGAGGGCGCCGCACGCGACTGCGACGATTGCGGCGACAGCTCTGGCCGGACGTCTGCGATCTCCTGATCGCATCGATCCGCGTGGGCTTGTCGCTCCCCGACGCGGTGGCGAGTCTGGCGGAGTCCGCACCGAAGATGCTCAGGCCGGCGTTCATCGTCTTCGCGAGAGATCTGCGGGCGAGCGGAAGGTTCGAGTCGAGCCTCGATCGGCTCAAGTCCACGTTGGCCGACCCCATCGGCGATCGCATCGCCGAGACCTTGCGGATGGCGCGTCAGGTCGGCGGCACGGAACTGATCAGTGTGCTGCGCGCCCTGTCGAGCTCGGTGCGGGCGGATGCGGCGCTCCGGGGCGAGGTCGAGGCGCGACAGTCGTGGATCCGCGGTGCCGCGGTTCTCGGAGCCGTCGCGCCGTGGGTGATCCTCGGCCTGCTGGTGCTCCGACCTGAGGGCGCTGCGGCATACGGCACTCCCGAAGGCGTGATCGTGATCTGCCTGGGGGCGGCGGTGTCGGTCCTCGCCTTCCACGTCATGGTCCGCATCGGCCGGCTTCCCGAGCCTCGGCGGTGGTTCGGATGAGCGCGATCTCGGTCCTCGCGAGCGCCATCCTGATCGGGGGTGGCTTCGCCGCGGGAGTGATGAGCATCCTCTCCGCCCTCCCGCGGTGGAGGGCGGCATCTCTGGCCGTGCGGATCGGGCCCTACGTGCGCGACGTCGTCGCCGATGATCAGCTGCCCAGCGGGGTTCTTCCCGCTGCGGGAGCACTGCCAGCGAGCGGGCGGACGCTGTGGGAGCGCGCGCGAAGCGGGTTCGAGAGGATGCTCGGCGGGGGAGAGGCTCTCCGGCAGCGGCTGGCGCAGGCGGGTCTGCGCACGGACCCGGCTGCGTTCCGCGGGCGGCAGCTGGGGTGGGGTCTCGCCGGGATCGGTGTGGGCGCGGTTGTGCTGACCGTGCTGGCGGTGACCGGCCGGTTGTCAGTGCCGACGGGCGCGATGCCGCTGCTCTGCGGCGCGGCGGCCGCCGCCGCATACGACGTGCAGCTCTCCGCGCGCGCCAGGTCCCGCCGGGCGCGGCTCACCGATGAGCTTCCGACGACGCTCGAATTCCTGGCTCTGTGTCTCTCCGCGGGTGAGGGGTTCCTCGATTCGCTGCGCCGGGTCGCCGATGTGGGGTCGGGTGAGCTCACCGCCGAGCTGCGCCAGGTGGTGCTCGCGGTCGGCACCGGATCCCCCTTGGCCGATGCGCTGAACGAGATGGCGCGACGGCTGCAGCTTCCCGGACTGTCTCGCGTCGTCGACCAGGTGATCGCTGCGCTCGAGCACGGTGCCCCGCTCGCCGCCGTCCTGCATGCACAGGCGGGCGATGCACGCGAAGATGCGAAGCGCGTACTGATCGAGCAGGCGGGACGCAAAGAGATCCTGATGCTCCTCCCGCTCGTCTTCCTGATCCTTCCGCTCTCGGTGCTCTTCGCCGTGTATCCGGGACTCTTCATCCTCCGGCTCGGCATCGGCTGACCGCCCGACGAAAGGACCACCATGACCGCACGAACACAGGAGCACCGGCGACGCCGGTGGCATGACGTCAAGACCCGGTTCCGCGCCTTCATCGACGACGAAGCGGGTGACGTTCCCGGATGGGTGCTCGTCACGTTGATGACCGCGGGCTTGGTGGTGCTCATCTGGGCCGTCGCCGGTCCCGCTCTGACCTCGCTGTTCGAGCAGGCGATCCAGAGGGTCTCGGGGCTCTGACATGGACGACCGGAGTGGTTGCGCGGATGATCGCGGCTCCAGCCCGGTGGAGTTCGTGCTCGTCGGAACGCTCCTCACCGCCCTCACGCTCGCTGTGCTGCAGCTCGCGTTCGCGATGTACGTGCGCAACGTGGTGCACGACGCCGCCGTCGAAGGCGCTTACCACGCGGCTCTCGCCGATACGACCCCGGAGGAGGGCATCGAACGCACCAGGGACGTCATCTCCCGCGCGGTCGGCGCGGACTACGCCGAGGACATCCGAATCGGCGTCTCCGGCGCCCCGCCCTACGAGACGGTCGACGTCCGGGTCCGCACGACGTTTCCGCTGCTCGGGCTGATCGGCCTTCCCCTCGCGATGGAGGTGGAGGCTCATGCACCTGCCGAGACCTTCGGGGAAGAATGACGAGGGATCGGCCGCCCTGGAGTTCATCGCGGTGGGGGTGATCCTTCTGGTGCCGCTGATCTATCTCGTCATCGCGCTCGGAGCGATCCAGGAGCAGACCTTCGGGGCGGAAGCGGCAGCACGGCACATCGCCCGCGTGATCGCGCGAGCGCCAGACGCTGCGACCGCGGCGGACCGCAGCGACGCGGTTCTCGCAGGGATCGTGGACGAGTACGGCCTCGATGAGGACGCGGTCGATGTGATGCTCTCCTGCGCGCCGCCCGCAGCGGAGTGCCCGTCGGCCGGCACGACGATCGTCGTCACCGTCACCACGCGGGTGCGGCTGCCGCTGGTGCCGGAGGTGCTCGGACTCGACCGTTCGACGGCCGTCCCTGTGCAGGCCGAAGCGGTGCAGAAGGTGTCACGGCTGTGGGGGACGGGATGAGGGGGCAGGCCCGAACAGCTCACGCCGCGGTCGGCGACCAGGAGGAGGGGAGCGTGCTGCTGCTCACTCTCGGCTACGTACTGCTCGCTCTGGCCGTGATCTTCGTGTGCGTCTGCGCCACCGATCTCTACATCGCCCAGAAGCGGTTGGACGCACTCGCCGACTCCGCCGCGCTCGCCGGAGCGGACGGTTTCACCCTGGCGGTGTACGACGACAGCGTGCGGGCCGAGCTGACCGATGCCGGCGTCGAGGAACAGGCCGACGCTCTCATGAGCACGCTGCCGGGCGAGGCGTCGCTCACCGCCGCGGGCACGCCCGACGGCGTCACCGCCCGGGTGACCGTCGCCGCGGAATGGCATCCTCCGCTGGTGTCCGTGTTCGTGCCCGACGGCGTCCCGTTGGAATCGACCGCCACCAGCCGCACGGCCCTGCGGTGACAGATGCCTCGGCTCAGCGAGGGTTGCGCAGCTGCGTGAGCAGTCCGTCGAGCCGGGGAACGAGTTGCGGCGGCACCTCGGCGGGCAGGGCGTCGACCGGCCACCAGCGCACGTCCTCCGACTCCTCGCTCACGGTCAGCGCGGACTCACGGTCGACGACGACCGCGATGCCGATGTCGAGGTGCGAGGCGCAGGCGCCGAAGCGCGAGGAAAGCCCATGGTGGTCGAGGTCGTAGGCGAGAGGGGCGGGCGTCGGCTCCACCACGATGCCCGTCTCCTCGCGCAGTTCGCGTAGAGCTCCCGCCACGACCGAATCATCGCCGTGCTCGACGTGGCCTCCCGGCTGCACCCAGAACTGCCCCTTGCGATGGAAGACGAGCAGCGTGTGCTGCAGTGATGCGTCGAACACCACGCACGACGCGGTGAGGTGATCGGGTCCTGCCTCCCGATGCACCGGGCCACCCTCTGCCGCGAAGAACGACGCGAAGTCGGCCTGCGCTGCACGGTCTCGTTCCGATCGGGGCACGAAGGTCGAGACCAGTCGGTGGGCATCCGCCTCCAGAGCCTGGGTCATTCCTGTTCCCCCTCGGAGGAGTCGTCGCCGGATTCCGGGCGCTCCCGCGGGACGAACTGCGGGATCCACCGCAGGAAGCCCAGAGCGCCGACGAGGCCGACCACGCCCATCGCGGCCGCCGCGAACGGCAGGGCGGCGACAGCCGTGATGGCCGAGACGAGCAGCGGAGCGATCGCCCCGCCCGCATCGGTGAGCGTGCGCCAGGATCCGAGGAACGCCGCGGGTTCCCGCTTCGGGGCGACGTCGGCGCCCAGGGTCAGCAGGATGCCGCTCGAGAGGCCGTTGCCGACACCGAGGACGGCGGCGAACATGCCGAACCACAGAACCGCCGCATCCACGTCGTGCGTGAACGACAGGGCGAGGAACCCGGCGCCCATGAGAACCATCGCCGGCATCGCCGCCCACAGTCTGCCGAAGCGGTCCATCACCTGGCCGCTCGCATAGAAGAGCGCGAAGTCGATGGCGCCGGAGACGCCGACCACGAGGGCGATGGTCGAGGCATCCAATCCCAGCGACAGTCCCCACAGCGGCAGCACCACCTGTCGCGCCGAGCGGACCGCCGAGAGCGACGCGGCGGCGAGCCCGAGCCGGCCGAGCACCGCGCGCTGACGCCACATGGTCTGGAATATGCCCAGGCGCTCGATCGTCGGGATCGATCCGCTCACCGCCTCGCCGGAGTCCTCCAGATAGCGCTCGTGAGTGGTCGACGGTACCGGCGGGACCATCTTCTCGGGGTCGGGCCCGAAGAGCACCAGCACGACCATGACCACCAGGCAGCCCAGGAAGAACCAGATCGCCGCACTCTCGCTCCCGAACAGCTGCAGGAGCCCCGCGGCCACGAAGGGGCCGATGAAGATGCCGAGTCGGAAGCTGCCGCCGAGCAGCGAGAGCGAACGCGCACGGAAGGCGACCGGCACGCGAGTGGTCATGAACGCGTGGCGGGCGAGACCGAAGGCCGCCGCGCAGATCCCGAGGAGGAAGACCGAGGCCGCCAACACGCCGAGCGAGGGCGCGAACACCATTCCGAGTCCGGCGACGATGGCGATCACGCCGGCGATGACCATCGTGTACCTCTCGCCGATCTTGCCCACGGCCCAGCCGGCAGGAAGGTTGCCGCACAACTGACCGATAACGAGGGCGGAGGCCACGAGGGCGGCGAACGCCACGTCGGCGCCCATGGATGCGGCGAGCACCGGGATGAGCGGAATCACGGCGCCTTCGCCGAGGGCGAAGAGGATCGTCGGCAGATACACCATGGGCCCGAACTGTCGAAGGACCGTCGAAGCACTGCTCACAGCTTCACGCTACTCCCGTTGCGGAAAGGTCTCCGACGACGGGGTCCCCGCGCGGGCAGGCGGCACGTTAGGCTGAGGTGTCATGCTCGAACTAGATCTCTCCGCCGAAATCCAGGCGCTCAGGCACACCTTCGGCGACATCAGCGAGGTCGTCGATGTCTCCCGTCTCCGCGACGACATCGCGCGTCTCAGCGAGGAGGCCGGTGCCCCCGACCTCTGGGACGACACCGAGAACGCGCAGAAGGTGACCAGCGCACTCAGCCACCGCCAGTCCGAGCTCGCCCGCATCACCGGCATCGCTCAGCGTCTCGATGACCTCGAGGTCCTGATCGGGCTCGCCAACGAGATGGGCGATGAGGACTCCGCGCAGGAAGCCCGCGCCGAGCTCGCCGCTCTCACCGACCTCATCAACCAGCTCGAGGTGCAGACGCTCCTCGATGGCGAGTACGACGAGCGCGCCGCGATCATCACGATCCGCTCCGGCGCCGGCGGCGACGACGCCACCGACTTCGCCGAGATGCTGATGCGCATGTACCTGCGCTGGGCCGAGCGTCACAAGTACCCCGTCAAGGTCATGGACACGTCCTACGCGGAGGGCGCGGGCATCAAGTCGGCCACTTTCGAGATCGATGCGCCCTACGCCTTCGGAACCATCTCGGTCGAGGCCGGAACCCACCGCCTCGCCCGCATCAGCCCGTTCGGCTCCGCCGACAAGCGCCAGACGTCGTTCGCCGCTGTCGAGGTCATCCCGCTGATGGAAGAGGCCACCGAGGTCGACATCCCGGAGAACGACATCCGCGTCGACGTCTTCCGCTCCTCCGGCCCCGGTGGGCAGTCGGTCAACACGACCGACTCGGCCGTGCGCCTCACCCACCTCCCGACCGGCATCGTCGTGTCGATGCAGAACGAGAAGTCGCAGATCCAGAACCGCGCCGCCGCGATGCGCGTGCTGCAGACGCGACTCCTGCTCCTGCAGAAGGAGCAGGAAGCGGCGAAGAAGAAGGAGCTCGCGGGCAACATCACCGCGAGCTGGGGCGACCAGATGCGCTCGTACTTCCTCTACGGCCAGCAGCTGGTCAAAGACCTCCGCACCGGACAGGAGTCCGGCAACCCGGCGGCGGTGTTCGACGGCGACCTCGACGACTTCATCTCGGCGGGCATCCGCTGGCGCAAGCGCAAGATCGAGGACTGAGTCAACGAAGAAGGCCCCGGAGAGATCCGGGGCCTTCTTCGTGTGCGTCGTCGGTCAGTAGTTCGCGCCCTTGAGGGTTCCGGTCACTTCCTCGTAGCTGAAGAGGATGCACTGCACGGTGCGATCCGATGCGTGGTTCCAGGATGACTTCGTCGGCTGGTAGTAGTAGTAATCGAGCTCGGAGACGTCGTAGGAGACGCCGACGTACGACTCGAACGCCGCGAGGCAGCCGTCCGACGCCGTGACGCCCAGGGCGTCGTCGCCGGGGAACTCGCCGTCTTCGACGTCGAAGATGAGGTAGATCTCGTCGGTGTGGGGCTGCTCGCACGGCACGACGGGTAGATCGAAGATCACGTCGTCGTCGGTGTATTCGACCAGCGGGAGGCAGTCGCCGACCTCGAGCTCCTCGAAGGGGACCATCTCCGCACCCTCGATGGTGGAGGGATCCTCGCGTCCGGTGGAGGAATCGCCCTCGGACGACGGGCGATCGCCGGGAGCGGCGAACGGACTGTCGCCGTTCTCCGCGATCGACGACGTCGCCAGCACGAGGAAGGAGACCGCGGCGGCGAGCACCGCGCCGACGACGGCTACGACCAGTCCGGTGATGCCAGGCCACTTCCGTCCGCGCAGGAAGAGCGAGATCAGCGACATCACGAAGCCCACGGCGAGCAGCGCCCAACCGGCGATCGCGATCACCGGGAAGCAGGCGCAGACGACGCCGATGACCACGGCGACAAGTCCGATGATCCCCACCACCGGCACTCCGGTCGCAGGCTGCGGAGACGGTGCGACCGGCCACGACGCCGCCGGGTATCCGCCGTATGCCGGATACGTCATACCGGCAGGGGACGTGGTCGCAGCGGGCGCGGGCATCTGGCCCGCGAGCGTGTACGGCGGGACGAAGGGTGCCGGTTCGGCGTCGGCGGGCGGGGTGATGGGTACGGCCGGCACAGGAGCCTCCGGCGCCGGTTCGGAAGCCGTCGGCTCCTGCACTGTCGGTTCAGACGCTGTCGACTCGCCGCCAGGCGCCGGCCTCCCCGTGACGACATGCTCGGTCCACTGCAGACCGTCCCACCACCGTCGGTTCCCGGAGCCGTCGTCGTACCAGCCGGCAGGTGTTGTCATCAGGCTTCCCCGTGTGTCTTTCTCGGTCGGCGAATGCGTGGTGAGGTCATTCTCGCTACGCCGGCCGATCCTCAGCGGTGTGGCCGTCATGACGACGGTAGCGGCGCTGGGCGCCCTGTGTCGAATGACAGGACGACCGCGCGAAGAAGGCCTCAGGAGCGCGACGCTCCTGAGGCCTTCGACGTCACTCTGCGGTGGTCAGGGCGTGAAGCACGCGGCGACCGCGTCCGTGTCCCCGAGCACCTCGGCGAAGCCGTAGAGGGCATCGGTGTCGGTCAGCGCGCCATCGCTCTCGGCGATCGTGCGCAGCGTCGCGTTGTCGAGGTCGGAGGCGACGAACAGGTCCGCGAGGCAGGAGATCTGAGGCTCGGTGTATCCCTCGGCTCCGGTGGAAGCGAGGATCGCCGTGAGTCCCTGAGCCACTTCAGGAGCGGTCGGGCGAACGCCGGCATCGGTTCCCTCGGTGCCGTCGGTTCCTTCGGTCTCGCTCGGCGCGGTCGCCTCGATCGACGGAGAAGAGGTGGGCATCCTGTCGATCTCTTCGCTCACTCCCTGCGCGAAGGCGAAGAGGTAGACGAACGACATCACGATGCCGATGATCGTCCCGACGACCGCGAGGATGAGCCCCGTGATGCCCGGCCACTTCTTGCCCTTGAGGAAGACCGAGACGAGGGAGACGATGAACCCGGCGGCGAGCAGGAAGAAGCCGATGAAGCCGATCACCGGGATGAAGACCAGGATCGTGCCGAGCGCCGCGAGCCCGAGTCCGACGAGTCCGAGGACCGACACCTTCTTCGGCTCCTCGGGACCGGGCTGCCCATACCCGGCGGCGGCGGGGTAGCCCGTCGTGCTGCCGGGGTAGGCCGGCGCGGCGCCCGGGTAGGAATCCGACGACGGCGCGGCTGCGCCGACCGGGTAGGCGGGAGCCGCCGGGGCGGAGTATGCGCCGAGGTCGTCGCTGAGCGGGGTCGTCGCCGCCGTCGCCCCGGGAGCATCATTCACATCCTGAGCGGTGAGACCTGCGGAAGCCGTCTGCGACGGATCCGACGACTCGGGGGAGATCGGCGTCTCGTCGGACGGACGGACGACGGTGTCATCGATCGATGGGGTCTCGGCGACCTGCTCCTCGACGACGAGCTGCTCCTCGGAGACGGCCGGGGCATCGGTGGTCTCCGGGGCGAAGTGCTCGGTCCACTGCTGGCCGTCCCACCAGCGCTGTCGACCGGATCCGTCGTCGTACCATCCTGCGGGCGTAGTCATGGGTCCCCCTTGAAAGAATTCGGCGGCCACTTCCTGCAGCCGACATCTTCATGTATAGCAGTGGCAGGCGACGTGGAAGTGGGTCGTGGATGGGGAGCAATCCCCATCCGGTCGGAGGACGGAAGCGTCGTGCGGGGTGTCGCTCGCGGCCAGGGGAGAGCCCGCGCTTAGGCTCGTAGCGCCATGATTCGGTTCGAGAACGTCACGAAACGCTACCGCGGGACGTCGAAGCCCGCCCTCTCCGGTGTCGACTTCGAAGTGCAGCGCGGGGAGTTCGTCTTCCTCGTCGGCGCCTCGGGCTCCGGCAAATCCTCCTGTCTGCGCCTGATCCTGCGCGAAGACGTCCCGACGACGGGGCGGGTCGCGGTGCTGGGCAGGGACCTGCGGGCGCTTGCCAACCGCAAGGTGCCGTACTTCCGCCGCCACATCGGATCGGTCTTCCAGGACTTCCGACTTCTGCCTTCGAAGACCGTCTACCAGAACGTCGCCTTCACGCTTCAGGTGACGGGTTCGTCGCGCGGCTTCATCCAGCAGGCTGTTCCGGAGGCCCTGGCACTCGTGGGTCTCGACGGCAAGCAGAAGCGGATGCCGCACGAGCTCTCCGGCGGTGAGCAGCAGCGCGTCGCGATCGCGCGCGCTCTGGTCAATCGTCCTCAGGTGCTGCTCGCCGACGAGCCGACCGGAAACCTCGACCCCGCCACCTCGGTCGACATCATGCAGCTGCTCGCCCGCATCAATGCCGGCGGCACCACCGTGCTGATGGCCACCCACGAAGCCGGATTCGTCGACCAGATGCAGCGCCGCGTGATCGAGCTGCGCGACGGCGAGATGGTTCGCGATGAGGTGCACGGCGGGTACGGCGACACCTCCAACATCCCGCGCCTCGTTCCGGAGGAGGTGCGTGGGGCCGCGGCAGCGGCCGCGCTCACCGCCGTGCAGGAAGTACAGCGTCAGACCGCAGACCTGTCCATGGTGCGTGCCGCCCTGGCGGAGGAACTCAGCACGCAGCGCAAGGCCGCGGCCGCGGTCGACCGGGACGGGGAGACCGTGGTTCCCCCGGCCCCGCGCACGGTCGAGCCCCCGGAGCCCCCAGAGCCCGCACGTTCGCAGGCCGCTGATTCTGCCGTGAACGTCGTGGAGCCTCCCGCCGCCGTCGAACCTCCGGCGGTCATCCGCCCGCGAACACACCCCATCACGCTGCCGACGGTCGACGTCGCCGAGCTCGGAGTCGCCGATCGCCTCGGCCTCTCCGATGAAGACGACGAGGAAGTGGGCCCGACCTCATGAGAATCGGACTCATCCTGACCGAAGCCCTGGGCGGGCTCCGGCGGAACATCTCGATGGTGATCTCCGTCGTGCTCGTCACCTTCGTCTCCCTGACGTTCGTGGGTGCGGCGATCCTGATGCAGGGACAGATCGGCGTCATGCGCGGCTACTGGGCCGAGCGCGCCCAGGTCGCGGTGTACATGTGCTCCGCGGTCTCGGAATCCGAGACCTGCCTCGACGGTGCGGCGAGCGAGGAGCAGGTCGCCGCCGTCCGTGCACAGCTCGAGGGCGATGCGCTCAAGCCGCTCATCAGCTCGATGACGTTCGACACCAAGGAAGAGACCTACGCCAAGCTCGTCGATCAGCTCGGCGCCGACCAGGCGAGCGTGCTCACGCCCGACCAGGCCTTCGAGGTGTTCTTCGTCACCATGAAAGACCCGGGCCAGTCGCAGGTGCTCGCCGAGGCGTTCAGCGGACAGGCCGGTGTGGAGCAGGTCAAGGATCAGCTCCAATACCTCGAGCCGTTGTTCTCCGCGTTGACCGTCGCGACATACATCGCGGTGGGCATCGCGGTGCTCATGCTCATCGCCGCCACCCTGCTGATCGGAACCACCATCCGGCTGTCGGCGTATGCCCGACGCAAGGAGATCGGCATCATGCGCCTGGTCGGAGCGTCCAACCGCTTCATCCAGACGCCGTTCGTCCTCGAGGGCGTGTTCGCCGCCTTCCTCGGCTCCGCCCTGGCCAGCGCCGCCGTCGTGGCCGGCGTGCACTTCGGAGTCAACGGCTACCTTCGGGGCCGGGTTCCGTTCATCACGACATGGGTGACGATGCAGGATGCCGCGCTCGTGGTTCCCGTGCTGATCGGCATCGGCGTCATCCTCGCCGCGCTCTCGGCCGGCTTCGCGATCCGACGCTGGCTGCGTACCTGATAGCCTGAAAGGCTGCTCGGTCGGATCGATCGATCGAGCTCATCACGGCAACAGGAGAGCATCATGCCCAGGGAACGCGGAGAGAAGGTCATCGCGACCAATCGTCGCGCACGTCACGACTACACCATCGAGAAGTCGTACGAAGCGGGGATGGTGCTCACCGGCACCGAGGTCAAGTCACTGCGTCAGGGACGCGCCAACCTCAGCGACGGCTACGCGTTCGTCAAGGGGAACGAGGTCTTCCTCGACTCCGTGCACATCCCCGAGTACTCGCAGGGGCACTGGACCAACCACTCGGCCAAGCGCATCCGCAAGCTCCTGCTGCACCGCGAGGAGATCGCCAAGATCGCGCACGCGGTGTCAGCAGGCGGATACACCCTGATCCCGTTGAAGCTCTACTTCTCGGACGGTCGCGCCAAGGTCGAGATCGCTCTCGCGAAGGGCAAGCGCGAATACGACAAGCGTCAGACCCTGCGCGAGCGTCAGGACACCCGCGAGGCCGACCGCGCCATGCGGCTGCGCAACCGCGTAGGGGAGTAGTCCCCGGCCCTCACAGGCGCGGCTCGAACCCGAAGACGCGGCCGAGGAACCTCAGCTCCCGTTCGAGGGCGTCGACGATCGTCTCCGCGCTGCGGAAGCCGTGCCCCTCGGCGGGGTACAGGACGTACTCGTGGTCGATGCCGCGGGTTGTGAGCGCGTCGCGGATCGCCTCGGACTGCGACGGCGGAACCACGCGGTCCTCCCCACCCTGCAGGAGCAGCACGGGCACATCGATGCGATCGGTGTGGGTGAGCGGCGAACGCTCGATGTACAGATGCTCGTACTCGGGGAGCGGTCCGACCAGGCCGTCGATGTACGACGCCTCGAAGTCATGCGTCTCCGCCACCAGCATGCGCAGGTCGGCCACGCCGTAGCGGCTGATCCCGGCGGCGAAGGCACCACCGCGGACCAGCGCCGACAGCACCGTCCAGCCACCTGCCGAACCGCCGCGGATCGCGATGCGGGCGGGGTCGGCGAGTCCGGCGTCGCCGAGTCCGCGGGCGGCCGCGATCACGTCGTCGACGTCGACCACCCCCCACTGGCCGTCGAGACGCTCGCGGTAGGCGCGGCCGTAGCCGGTGGATCCGCCGTAGTTCACGTCGAGCACGCCGATGCCCCGGCTCGTGTAGAAGGCGATCGCCGCGGACGCCGCGCCGGTGACGTGCGCCGTCGGTCCGCCGTGCACCAGCACGACGTAGGGTGCGCGCTCATCGTCGGGCGCCGACGTGTCGGGGTTGGCCGGAGGATAGGCGAATGCGTGCACCGCGCCGCGGGGACCCTCGATCTCGATCGGGATGGACGCGGGCATCCACTCCGGATCGACCGGCTCGCCGCCGCGCACGGCGATGAACTCGCCGGATTCGATGTCGACGCACCACAGGCCCGCCGTCGCCCGAGAGCCGTTGCCCGAGAGGAGCACCCTGGCGCCGTCGACGGCATCGATGCTCACGTGGCCGTCACCGGGGAAGTCGATCACGCTCACGCCGCCGTCGGCATCGATCACGACGACCTCGTCGCGGCCGTTCGTGCGGACGGCGACGATGCGGCCGTCGTCGAGCGGCTGGTACCAGCGGTTGCCGAGCACCCACAGCCCGTAGCCGGTATCCGCATCGACAGGAGCGCCAGCAGGGGCGAACGGTCGCGCCGGCCCGGTGGGAGTCACCCCATCGAGCGTGACACGCTGCAGAGCCCAGCGACCGTCTGGATCGTCGGCGAAGATCAGTTCCGCGTCGCTGAGCCACTCCGGCTGCAGCGCCGCCCGCGAGGGGATCGTGTGTGGCGTCCCGCCGGGGACCTCTGCGACCTGAACGTGCGCGTCCTCCCAGGGCATCCGTCCTCGCTCCCAGCCGACCCATGCCGCGCGGGTCCCGTCGGGAGAGAGGGCGGGGTGGGCGAAGAAGCCGTCTCCCTGCACGATCACCCTGATCGCGGACGGGTCTTCGGCGGCGGATCCATCGAGCGGGATCTCGACGATCGAGCGGAGGTGCGGCGTGGCCGAGAGGTCTTCGCGCACGGCCAGCAGGCGGCCGTTCTGCACGCGCAGGCCGCCGTGCGAGGGACCGGGGGCGGTGAGGGCGACGGGTTCGGCTCCGACGCTCAGACGGCGCACCCGCTGGTCTCCTGCGTCGACGAAGAACAGCGTGCCGTGCTCATCGGCCGTCCAGGCGCCTCCGCCGTACTCGTGCACGCGAGAGCGCGCGCTCCAGGGGGCGGGGAGGATCTCGGAGCCGGAGGAGCTCCGCACCGTCACGCGTCCCTTCTCGGCGGGTACCGACTCACCCCACCAGATCTCCGCACCGACGAAGCGGGCTCCGTCGATGCGCGGAGAGGAGGCCGCGACGGAGGCCGCGGAGAAGGGCGAGGGCCAGGAACCGTAGGGGGACGACGACATGCTTCGAGCCTAGGCGTCGAAGGTGGACGCCCGTTCGTCAGGACGGGAGCATCGCGGTCTTGATCCGTCGCCCGACGACACGAACCCCCTCCCGGCACCCGGGAGGGGCTTCATCGTGCCGTCTCGTCTCAGACCGCGCGCAGTACTGCCACGATCTTCCCGAGGATCACGGACTCATCACCGAGGATGGGCTCGAACGCGGAGTTGCGGGGGAGCAGCCAGGTGTGGCCGTCGCGGCGACGCAGCACCTTGACGGTGGCCTCGCCGTCGAGCATCGCTGCCACGATCTCGCCGTTCTCGGCGCTGTTCTGGGAGCGGACGACGACCCAGTCGCCGTCGCAGATGGCGGCATCGATCATCGACTCGCCGGAGACCTTGAGCATGAAGAGGTCGCCCTTGCCCACCAGCTGGCGGGGGAGGGGGAAGATCTCCTCGACCTGCTGGTCGGCGGTGATCGGCACGCCGGCTGCGATGCGTCCGACGAGGGGGACGAGCGCGGCGTCTCCGACCGGGGTCGCCACGTCTGCGGGGCTCTCGGTGCTGGTGCCAGGCAGATCGATGAGCACTTCCATGGCTCTCGTCTTCCCGGGGTCGCGGCGCAGATAGCCGCTGAGCTCGAGCTGTCCGAGCTGGTGGGTGACGCTGGAGAGGGACTTGAGGCCGACGGCGTCGCCGATCTCGCGCATGCTCGGCGGGTAGCCGTGGTGCGCGATCGAGTTCTGGATGACCTCGAGGATCGCCATCTGCTTCGGGCTGAGGCTCTTCCGGCGGCGCGTGCGCGGTGCCTCCGACTCGGGGGCAGAGTTCTCGCTCATGGTGCTCCTTCAGTGCGTGATCCGACGTCCCTCTTCGAATGTCGGAGGCCCGTGGTGGGGTGTCCTTATCGAAACCGTATCCGAGAATCGGGCCGATCTGGAAGATCTGTTCGAGCGTGTCGGCCTAATCGTCGGTGGGGTTTCGAAGAATACTTGACAGATGTTCGAACTCGAAGATATCTTCGGTACGTAGCTTCGCATTCACGGCTCCCGGCCGAGGCGGGAATGCGAACGCTACGCCAACTTCCCCGGTGGCCTCACGGCTCCGGGACAGGCTAAGGAGCACCACATGAGCAGCATCAGCTTCAGCACCGCAGCAGTCATTCCGGCGTCGACCCGTCCTTCGACGCGACTCCGACTGACGACGCGTGGCCGCGCCGTGCTGCTGGCCTTCGCCTCCGTGCCGCTCGCGGCCGGCATCGCGTTCGCCGCACTCAGCGGTGGCAGTGCGATCGCCTCGGGTGCAGACACCGCGGCCGTCAGCGTCGAGACCGTCACGGTCATGCCCGGCGACACACTCTGGTCGATCGCCACCGGCGTCGCCCCCGACGCCGACCCGCGCGACGTGATCGGTGAGATCAGCCGGATGAACCTGCTGCGTGGTGGCGAGCTCCAGATCGGTCAGACACTGGCCATCCCGGCCCAGTACGTGAACTGATCCTGCCGCAGCGTCGCTGCAGCAACTTTGCGTCATCGACTCGGGGCGCCGCTTAACATGGGAAGGGTGACCCTCTCCCTCAACGATCTCCCGCTACGTGATGATCTTCGCGGACTGACGCCGTACGGCGCTCCGCAGGCGCCCCTTCCGATCGCGCTCAACGTGAACGAGAACACGCATCCGATCCCGGATGAAGTGGCCAGCGACATCCTCGACGACATCGCCGTCGCGATCCGCGACGTCAACCGCTACCCCGACCGGGAGTTCAGCACCCTTCGTGAGTCGTTCGCCGAGTATCTGGGGCACGGGCTCACACCCGAACAGATCTGGGCGGGTAACGGGTCCAACGAAGTGCTCCAGCACATCCTGCAGGCGTTCGGCGGGCCGGGGCGCACGGCGTTCGGCTTCGCGCCCACGTACTCGATGTACCCGTTGATCGCCCAGGGGACCGGGGCGCGGTGGATCGCCGGCACCAGGCAGCCCGACTACACGATCACGCCGGAGGAGGCCGCCGAGCAGGTGCGGGCCGCCGACCCGGACGTGGTGATTCTCTGCTCGCCCAACAACCCCACCGGCACGCCGCTGGGGCTCGACGTCGTCGAAGCCGTCTACGACGCGGCTCGGGGCATCGTTATCGTCGACGAGGCCTACCAGGAGTTCGCTCCCCGCGACGCCGTGTCCGCATTGACGCTGCTCGAAGGGCGTCCGCGGCTCGCCGTCTCGCGCACGATGAGCAAGGCGTTCGCGTTCGCGGGCGCTCGCGTCGGCTATCTCGCGGCGGATCCGGCCTTCATCGACGCGCTGCGGCTGGTGCGTCTGCCCTATCACCTGAGCGCCCTCACCCAGGCAGCGGCCATCGCGGCACTGCGCAACGCCGACGTCATGCTCGGGATGGTCGAGGAGATCGTCGAACAGCGCGACAGGATCACGGCGACCCTCGAGGCGCTCGGCTATCAGCCGCACGAGACGTGGTCGAACTTCGTGCTGTTCGGCGGAGTCGCCGACCCGAAGGCGACGTGGCAGCAGCTCTACGACCGCGGTGTGCTCGTGCGCGACGTCGGCATCCCCGGCCACCTGAGGGTGAGTGCCGGAACCGAGGCCGAGACCACCGCGTTCCTCGACGCCCTGGCCTCGATAGGATCGGCTTCATGAGCACCCCCGCACTGACCCCGCGCACAGCGAGCCGCGTGCGCAGCACGTCGGAGTCCACCGTCGAGCTCGAGCTGAATCTCGACGGCACCGGTGCGAGTCGCATCGACACCTCGGTACCGTTCTTCGACCACATGCTCACCGCGTTCGCCAAGCACTCGCTCACCGACCTGACCGTGCGCGCGTCCGGCGACACGCACATCGACGCGCACCACACCGTCGAAGACGTCTCGATCGTGCTCGGCCAGGCGATTCTCGAGGCCCTCGGCGACAAGTCCGGCATCTCCCGCTACGGTGACGCGCTCGTTCCGCTCGACGAGGCGCTCGCTCAGGCCGTCGTCGATATCTCCGGTCGCCCCTACCTCGTGCACACGGGTGAGCCCGCCGGGTTCGAGCACCATCTCATCGGCGGGCACTTCACGGGCTCGCTCGTGCGTCACTCGTTCGAGGCCATCACGTTCAACGCGGCTCTGACGGTGCACGTGCGCGTGCTCGGCGGACGCGACCCTCATCACATCGCCGAGGCGGAGTTCAAGGCGTTCGCCCGTGCGTTCCGTCAGGCCAAGGCGCTGGACCCTCTCGTCGACGGCGTCCCCTCCACCAAGGGCGCGCTGTGAGCGCAGCACCTCGCATCGCGGTCTTCGACTACGAGTCGGGCAACGTCCATTCGGCGGTCAAGGCGCTCGTGGCCGCCGGCGCGGATGCCGTGCTGACACGCGACCGCACCACCGCTCTCGAGGCCGACGGTCTCGTCGTGCCCGGTGTCGGTGCGTTCCAGGCTGTGCGTGATGCCCTGCGCGCCCATGGCGGAGACGAGATCATCGATCGTCGTCTGGCCGGCGGTCGCCCCGTGCTCGGGATCTGCGTCGGGATGCAGGTGCTGTTCGAGCACGGCGTCGAGCGCGGCCACGATACCGAGGGCCTCGGCGAATGGCCGGGGGCCGTCACCCAGCTCAACGCACCGGTGCTTCCGCACATGGGCTGGAACACGGTCGAGCCGGGTGCCGACAGCGTGCTGTTCCGAGGCATCGAGCAGGAGCGCTTCTACTTCGTGCACTCCTATGCCGCGCAGTCCTGGGAGCTCGACGTCATCCCGCCGTTCCCCGAACCCGTCCTCACCTGGACGACTTACGGGGATCCTTTCCTCGCGGCGGTCGAGAACGGCCCGCTCTCAGCGACGCAGTTCCACCCGGAGAAGTCCGGCGAGGCCGGCATCCAGCTGCTGCGCAACTGGGTCCAGAGCCTCTGACGACGCCGGCAGGCGTCATCCGTTTTGTTCCCCGCCGTCCGGCGGACTACCCTCGGTTCTCGTGCCCGCACCGGGCCGAAGAGCTTCCCGATCCAAGGACCCCATGAACGACTTCGCGCAGTCCCCCTCGCTCACGCTCCTTCCCGCGGTCGATGTCGCCGGGGGCAAGGCCGTCCGCCTGACCCAGGGCGAGGCCGGTACCGAGACCAGCTACGGCGACCCGTTGGATGCTGCGGGGGAGTGGGCCGCGCAGGGTGCGAAGTGGATCCACCTCGTCGACCTCGACGCCGCGTTCGGTCGCGGCAGCAATGCGCCGATCCTGCGCAAGGTCATCAAGCAGTTCAAGGGCGTGAACATCGAGCTCTCGGGCGGTATCCGCGACGACGCGACGCTGGAGGCGGCTCTGGAGAGCGGCGCCACCCGGATCAATCTGGGCACCGCGGCGCTGGAGAACCCGGAGTGGGCTGCCGACGTGATCGGTCGTTACGGCGAGGCGATCGCGGTCGGCCTCGATGTGCGAGGCACGACTCTCGCCGCCCGCGGATGGACCAAGGAGGGCGGTGACCTCTGGGAGGTTCTCGAGCGCCTCGAGGACGCCGGCTGCAGCCGGTACGTCGTCACCGACGTCACGAAGGACGGCACGCTCCGCGGCCCGAACCTCGAACTGCTGCGTGAGGTCACCTCGCGCACCCCGAAGCCGGTCGTCGCATCCGGTGGGATCTCGAGCCTCGACGACATCGCCGCGCTCCGTGAGCTCGTGCCGCTGGGCGTCGAGGGAGCGATCGTCGGCAAGGCACTCTACGCCGGCGCGTTCACGCTGGCTGAGGCACTGGATGTCGCAGGAGACTGACGCGCACGCCTGCGGGCCCGAGTCGCACAACCACGGCGATTCGGCCGGCGTCCCCTGGGAGGGGCGCAGCTTCGAGTCGAACCCGCACGCGGGGGACGACGGCTCCGCAGACCCCGCTCTCCTGGCCGCGATCCTTCGCTTCCGTGCGGGACAGGGCAGCCAGGCTGAGGTGGTCGACGCCTTCCGGGGTGCGCGGGTGCTGGTGCCGCTCATCGCGGAGAAGGGCGACGAGGGCGTCGCGCCGAACGGACTCACCGTCGACAAGACGCAGGAGCTGTCCATCGTGACGGTGGCGGCTCCCGACGGACGCCGCGTGCAGCCGGTCTTCTCCTCCGTCCAGGCCATGCAGGCCTGGGATCCGACCGCGCGACCGATTCCGGTCGAGGCGGTCCGCGCCGCGTTGGCGGCCTCCGCAGAAGACACCGACCTGATCGTGCTCGACCCGACCTCCGAGACCGAGTTCGTCATCCGGCGCCCCGCGGTGTGGGCGATCGCTCAGGAGCACCGCTGGGAGCCGAGCTTCCTCTCCACCGAGGTATTCACCGCGCTCCAGGAGAGCGTGGCGCACGAACTGGCCGTGATCGACGTGGCGGTGGCCGCGGGCGATCCCGACGCACGGCTCCGGGGCCCCGAGCTGATCGTGATCCTCGAGCTCGTCGACGGTCTGGAGCGTGAGGTGCTCGACGCCGTGCTCTCTCGCCTCGCTCAGCGCTGGGCGTCCGACGACCGCATCGCCGTGCTCGCGGATTCGCTCACGGTGAAGCTCCGCCGCAGCGCCTGACCGCTTTCGCTACGATCGGGGCATGTCCCGCGGTCTGATGCGAGTCCTCGCCGTGGTCGTGCTCCTGTGTGGTGCCGCGACCGGCACCACGGGCTGCTTCACCGCGTGCCCGGCAATCGGCTACGTCAACGGGGCGGTCGTCGACGTGAGCGCATTCCCCGCGGTCGCGGCCGTCCAGTTCTGCGTGGACGCGGAGTGCTCACCGGCGCCGGGGGAGGACGAGACCTCCTCGACCAACATGTTCTCCACGTCCCGTCAGGACGACGGGACGTGGAGCCTCATGTTCGACATGTCCACGCCGGAAGACGTCGACATCCGTCTCTTCGACGCGCAGGGAACCCTCATCCACGAGGCTGAAGAGGCGATTGCCTGGACCCACACCGGAGGCGCCTGCCCCGGCCCCTCCACCGCGGAACCCCTGATCCTGCAGCCCTGACTAGTTGACCGGACCGGTCCACTTCTCGCCCGGTCCCTTGCCGATCGGGTCGGGAATCGTCGATGCCTCGCGGAAGGCGAGCTGCAGCGAACGAAGACCGTCACGCAGCGAGCGGGCGTGCATGTCACTGATCTCGGGAGCGCCGGCGGTGATGAGGCCGGCGAGAGCGTTGATGAGCTTGCGCGCCTCGTCGAGGTCGATCTGCGCCGCGGCGTCGGGATCGTCGGCGAGTCCGAGCTTGACGGCTGCGGCGCTCATGAGGTGCACGGCGGCGGTGGTGATCACCTCGACAGCGGGTACATCGGCGATGTCTCGGGTGGCCGACGATGCGGCCTCCTCCTGACGTGCCCAGCGCTCTTCGCGCTCACGTGCAGCCTCGTCCGGTGCCTGGTTCGTCACTTCGCCTTGCTTTCTGTTAGACTTTGGCGGGCTCCGGAGCGTCATGCTCCGGATCGAAAGAGGATTCACTTCCCACCCGCGCTTGCCGTTCAAGGCTACCGGGTCTTGCACTCCACCGGCTCCGTTCGCAAGACGGACCCGGCAGGAAGGGTGCGGAGCCGGCGTCTGAATGCCGGTGGGCGGGGACGATTCCGATTTCGCCCGTGATGCAGACAGCATCGCGGTGGCCGAATCACATCGTCTAAGGAGTTCCGCATCAGCGATCCCCGTACCAATGAGCGCATCCGCGTCCCCGAGGTCCGCCTCGTCGGCCCCGCGGGTGAGCAGATCGGCGTTGTCCGCATCGAGGCCGCGCTGCGCCTCGCGCAGGAAGCCGATCTCGACCTCGTCGAGGTCGCCCCCAACTCGAAGCCGCCCGTCGTCAAGATCATGGACTACGGCAAGTTCAAGTACGAGGCCGCCCAGAAGGAAAAGGAAGCTCGCCGCAACCAGGCGAACACGATCCTCAAGGAAGTCCGTTTCCGTCTGAAGATCGAGGCGCACGACTACACGACCAAGCTCAAGCGCGCCGAGGGCTTCCTCAAGGCCGGCGACAAGGTCAAGGCCATGATCCTGTTCCGCGGTCGCGAGCAGTCGCGTCCCGAGCAGGGCGTCCGCCTGCTGCGCAAGTTCGCCGAAGACGTCGCCGAGTTCGGCACCGTCGAGTCGAACCCGACCATCGACGGTCGCAACATGGTGATGGTCGTGGCTCCGCTCAAGAGCAAGTCCGAGGCGAAGCAGGAGCAGAACGCCGTGCGCGATGCTCAGCGTGCCGACAAGAAGCAGGCGGCGCGCGACGCGAAGAGCGATTCGCCCGCAGCCGCAGCTGCAGCTCCGGCGGAGTGATCCCCGCCCCCAGAACTCCCGCACCGCGGGTTGACACCGTCGCCTGAGAAGGCGCCATACGAAGGAAGAGAAGATGCCGAAGCAGAAGACCCACTCGGGTGCTAAGAAGCGCTTCAAGATCACCGGCAGCGGAAAGCTGAAGAAGCAGCAGGCCGGGATGCGCCACAACCTCGAGCACAAGTCGAGCCGTCGCACCCGTCGTCTGAACCAGGACCAGGTGCTGTCGAAGGCTGACACCAAGGTCGCGAAGAAGCTTCTCGGTCGCTGACGCGCACCGAACGCACGAATAGGAACACAGGAAAATGGCAAGAGTCAAGCGGGCAGTAAACGCCCACAAGAAGCGCCGGGTCATCCTCGAGCGCGCCTCCGGTTACCGCGGACAGCGTTCGCGCCTGTACCGGAAGGCCAAAGAGCAGGTCATCCACTCGCTGGTCTACTCGTACCGTGACCGTCGCAAGCGCAAGGGCGACTTCCGTCGTCTGTGGATCCAGCGCATCAACGCTGCGGCTCGCCAGAACGGCATGACGTACAACCGCTTCATCCAGGGCCTCGGCCTCGCGGGTGTCACCGTCGACCGTCGCATGCTCGCCGACCTCGCGGTCAACGACGCGGCGACCTTCACGACGCTGGTCGAGACGGCGAAGAAGGCTCTGCCCTCCGACGTCAACGCACCGAAGTCGGCTGCGTAAGCATCTCTTCACACAGGGCGCTCTCCTTCGGGAGGGCGCCCTGTGGCGTTCGTCGGCTCGGAACCGGCGGATGCGCGGGTGACGACCACGTCGACGAGGGCCGCCACGGCGACCGCGCCGGCGTACACCGCGAGGTCGCGGACATCGAAGCCCGAGCCGAGGACGAGACGGATCGGCGGGAACAGGGCTGCCCACTCGCGGGGAAGCCCGGTGAGCTGAAGCAGTTCGACGGCGGCGCAGAACACGAATGCCACGACCGCGATCGCGGGACGAGGGCGGCGTGGGGCGAGGAACGCGACGAGCACGTAGATGAGCACGGCGTACAGGGCATCGCCCACGATGTCGCCGATCATCCCGCTCACACCGAGGTGAACGACGAGGCCGCTCCCTACCGTGACGGCGGCGACGACGGCGAGGGTGATCCGTCGGCGGGTGCTGTTCACCGTGGGGCTGTCGCTCATCCCGGCACCCTATCCCGATGGTGCGGGAACCAGCCGCGCGTTCTCTAGACTGTGATCGTGCTGGAGAACCCCCGTTCGCCCCGAGTCCGAGCCGTCGCGAAGCTGACCAAGCGCAGCGCGAGAACCGAGACGGGCCTGTTCCTTCTGGAAGGTCCGCAGTCCGTCCGCGAGGCGCTCACCTACCGTCCCGAGGCGATCGTCGAGCTGTTCGCGACGCCGAACGGCTGGGAGAGGCACCCCGACATCCGTGCGAAGGCCGCCGAGGCCGAGATCGATGTCGAATACGTGACCGAGTACGTCCTCAACGCGATGGCCGACACCGTCACCCCGCAGGGGCTGGTCGCGGTGGTGCAGCAGACACCGACTTCCGTGCGCGACATCTTCGACTCCTCGCCACGGCTGGTGGCCATCTGCGAGGAGGTGCGGGACCCCGGGAACCTCGGCACGATCATCCGGGCTGCCGACGCCGCCGGTGCGGATGCCGTCGTGCTCACCGGCCGCACGGTCGATCCGTACAACCCGAAGGTCGTGCGCGCCACGACAGGGTCGCTCTTCCACCTGCCGGTGTCGGTCGGGGGAGACCTGGCCGATGTCGTCACGCGCGCCCATGCCGCAGGCCTGCGCATCCTCGCGGCCGATGTGAAGGGCGACGATCTGCTGAAAGCACGCGCCGAGGGCGTGCTCGAAGAGCCCACCGCCTGGCTCTTCGGCAACGAGGCGCGCGGGCTCGAAGACGAGGCGCTCGCGCTCGCGGACCAGGTGCTCAAGCTGCCCATCTTCGGCCGTGCCGAATCCCTCAACCTGGCGACGGCCGCCAGCGTGTGCCTCTACGAGAGCGCCTTCGCACAGCGGGCGACGTCCGCCGGCTGAGTTCTCGGCCCCGAAGGAAGCAGGAGACGGAGTCGATGAGGATTCTGATCGTCGAGGATGACGACCGCGTCGCCGGCGCGCTCGAGGCGTTCCTCGCTCGATCGGGATACGCGACCGTGCGCGCGGCGGACGGAGCGGCAGCTCTGGACCTGCTGGGTGCGGACACCGAGGTCGTCCTGCTCGATCTCGGGCTTCCCGACATCGACGGTGTCGACCTATGCCGCCGCATCCGTGGCCGCTCGGAGGTTCCGATCGTGATCGTGACCGCGCGCAATCAGGTCGCCGAGCGCATCAAAGGGCTGCGGGCCGGAGCCGACGATTTCGTGGTCAAGCCCTATGACGTGCACGAGCTCCTGGCCCGGATCGAGGCCGTGACCAGAAGAACACGACCGATGCGACCCGAGGCCGATGCCCGTGTGCTGCTGCATGACGGTGGTGTGGAGATCGACCTCGTCGCACGGCAGGTCCTCGTCGACGGCACACCGATCGACCTCACGCGCAAGGAGTTCGACATCGTCGCGGTCCTCGCCCGATACCCGGGGGTGGCTGTGCCGAAGGAGCGTCTGATCCGCGAGGTGTGGAACACCGACTGGCGAGGGTTCGGGCACTCCCTCGAGGTGCACGTCGGCGCGATCAGGAAGAAGACCGGAGTCCGTGGGGTCATCGAGACCGTGCGTGGTGTCGGATATCGGCTTGCGGGGTCGTGACGCATGCGGCGCCGTCTGATCATCGTCTTCCTCGTACCGCTCGTCGCCATCCTGGCCGCGCTCGGCGGGGCTGCGGGATGGAGCGCCGCCCACGGCGTGCAGCAGGCGTTCTACACGCAGCAGCTCGGCGACCTCGGGTACTTCGCCACGAGCGCGCGTCAGGCTCTGCGATCCGGCAGCGCGGCGGTGATCGACGCCGAGGTGATGCGCTTCCGTGAGGTCTACGGAATCGAGGTCACCGTCTTCGATCTCGGCGGCAGCGTGTGGGCCGCAGGCGAGCAGGATCCGGCGGTCCTTCCTGAGGAAGACGCCGAGAGGGTCAGGCTGGCCCTCTCCGGGCGGCGGGCCGAGCAGCCAACGGTCGTGTTCCCCTGGACCGTCACGGATGCGGCGCTGGCCGAGCCGGTGTTCGACGACGGGGACGTGATCGGCGCCGTGCTGGTCACCGGTGACGTCGAAGCGCCGCGTGCCGCGATCCTGCAGCAGTTCCTCCTCATCTCCGCGATCGCGCTGGTGCTCATCGCGCTCGGAGTGCTCCTCGTGTTCCGCCTCGCTCGATGGGTGCTGTCGCCGGTGCGCCGGCTCGATGAGGCGATGGTCGCGATCGAGCGGGGTGAGATGGACGCGCGAGTCGCGGCGGATGACGGTCCGCCGGAGCTGCGCCGCATGGCGCAGGTGTTCAACGGGATGGCCGACGAGATCGAACGGGTGATGACACGCCAGCAGGAGTTCGCACTCAACGCCTCTCATGAGCTGCGCAACCCCTTGAACGCTCTCCTCCTGCGCGTGGAGCATCTGGCCACCGGACTCGGGACGCAGTGGCAGCACGACGTCGAGGAGACACGGGAGGAGGGGCGACGGATGACCCGTATCCTCGAGACGCTGCTGGGCCTCGCGCGCGGCGGACGCGGGGATTCGGCCATCTCCGCTGTCGACCTCGCGACCCTCGCCGCCCGGCGCCTCGACGCGTGGCGCGACGTCGCCGCACAGCGCGGAGTCGGCTTGCGCGCCACGGGGGATTCGTCGGTGATGAGCGTGACCGATCGGACGATCGTGGAGAGTGCGCTGGATGCCGTGATCGACAACGCGGTGAAGTTCTCCCCCGAGGGGGCGCAGATCGAGATCGGTGCGCGACGCGATGGCCGGCTCTGCCGGATCACCGTCCGCGATCACGGTCCCGGTCTGACCGCGGAGGAGGCGGCAGCGGCGACAGACCGGTTCTGGCGCAGCGCCGAGAGCGGAGACACTCCCGGATCCGGGCTCGGCCTCGCCATCGCGAGCGACCTGCTCGCGACGGTCGGCGGGGAACTCTCCGTGGCCTCGGCGGAGGGCGGCGGCCTCGCCGTCGCGCTCGTGCTCCACGACGGGACGACGCCGTGAGGGCCCTCGCGCGGCGGCTCGTCGCCGGAGCGCTCGCGATCACGCTCCTGGTGGTGCTGACCGCGTGCAATCCTCGCGCGAGCGAGTGGACGGATGCGGAGTACGCGATCGCCAGCGGCGGGTCGACCGGCGTCTACTACGACTACGGGAGTCACCTCGCCGAAGAGCTGTCCGCATCGCTGGATATCCGGATGGGGGCGCAGGAGACAGCGGGATCCGTCGACAATCTGCTGCGGGTCAGCTCGGGGGAGGCCCTGATCGGGTTCGCGCAGGGTGATGCGGCCGCCGATGCGGTGGCCGGCACCGGGGCCTTCGACGCGCCGCTGGAGGTGCAGGCCCTCGCTCGGCTCTACGACGAATACGTGCAGGTCGTGGTGCGGGGAGACTCCGAGATCGACGACGTCGGCGATCTCGCCGGCCGCACGATCTCGCTCGGCGCGGAGAACTCCGGGGTGAACGTGATCGCCGCCCGCGTGCTGGATGCGGCCGGCGTCGATCTCGGGTCTGTCCGCAACCCTCAGCTCGACCTCAGCGAGTCGATCGGCGCGATGGAGCGCGGGGAGATCGACGGGTTCTTCTGGGTGGGCGGATTGCCGACCCCTGGAGTGGCGGAGCTCTCCGAGAGGTCGCCGGTTCGCCTGCTCCCGATCGAGCAGGAGTGGGTCAACGAGGTGAACGAGCGGTACTCGCACGCCTACCGTCCGGCAGATGTCCCGGCCGGGACCTACGGCCTCGTGGATTCCGCGCCGACGATGGCGGTGCCCAACTATCTCGTCACGGCAGCCGCGACCCCTGACGCCGTCGTGCGCGACGTGCTCGCCGGGCTGTTCGACGCGCGTCTGCGCATCGCGGGGGAGGTGCCCACCGCGGCGTTGCTGGACCGTCGTTCGGCGATCTTCACCGGTCCCGTCCCTCTGCACCCCGGGGCCGTGGACTACTACCGGGACCTGCGCGGCTGACTGCTCAAGAAATCCTCAAGAAGTCTGACACCGGGGTCCACCCTCTGTCATTGTGAGGTCGATCGTGAACGATCGTCGCCTGCTGCTCAACTGTCTTTGGGGTGCTGCAGCAGGACGATTCCGCGGCCCGTGGGGGCGGGCCGCGGGGTACCCATGCACAGCTGCATTGGTGCCGCGATCAGGTGATTACGAACGTGTAAATCTCACCGAGGTGCCTGGAGACCCGCGTCCGACGTGGCTAGTTTGGAGAAATGATGACCTCTGATACACCGCTCGTCGTGGTCGAGAACGTCCAGAAGCACTACGGCGATTTCCAGGCGCTCACCGACATCGACCTGACCGTCAACTCGGGGGAGGTCGTGGTCGTGATCGGCCCGTCCGGCTCCGGCAAGTCGACGCTCTGCCGCACGATCAATCGTCTCGAGACGATCACGAGCGGCAGCATCAGCATCGACGGCAAGGAGCTCCCGGCCGAGGGCAAGGGCCTGGCGCATCTGCGGGCGGACGTCGGCATGGTCTTCCAGTCCTTCAACCTCTTCGCCCACCTCACGATCCTCGAGAACGTGACACTCGGCCCGATCAAGGTCCGCGGCATCAAGAAGGCCGACGCCGAGAAGGAGGCGATGATGCTGCTCGAGCGCGTCGGCGTCGCCCAGCAGGCGAACAAGCTCCCCGCCCAGCTCTCCGGCGGCCAGCAGCAGCGCGTGGCGATCGCCCGCGCTCTCGCGATGCAGCCCAAGGTGATGCTGTTCGACGAGCCCACCAGCGCCCTCGACCCCGAGATGATCAACGAGGTCCTCGACGTCATGGTCGAGCTGGCGCACGACGGAATGACGATGATCGTCGTCACCCACGAGATGGGCTTCGCCCGCAAGGCCGCCGACCGCGTGGTCTTCATGGCCGACGGACGGATCGTGGAGGAGGCGACTCCCGAGGAGTTCTTCACGCATCCGAAGAGCGATCGCGCCAAGGACTTCCTCTCGAAGCTCCTCACGCACTGACGTCCACGCACCGACCACACAGACCCTGCACACACAGCACACGAAGGAGACGCACATGCGACGCACACGGACACTGGCAGGTATCGGAATCGCAGCGGCCGCGCTGCTGGCGCTCACCGCCTGCAACAGCGGTACGCCGTCCAGCACAGGAGCACCGGAGGGCGGCGACGAGGGCGAGGCCTCCAGCAGCACCCCGTGGACCGTCCTGACCGACGTCAGCATCGACGGCAGCCCGACGTTCGACCGGATCGAGTCTTCCGGCACGATCAAGGTCGGCGTCAAGGAGGACCAGCCGGGCCTCGGCTACCTCGACCCGGTGACGGGCGACCGCACCGGATTCGACGTCGACATCGCCCGCTGGATGGCGGCATCGCTCGGTGTCGACCCGGAGAAGATCGAGTTCCAGGCGATCGCCTCCGCGAACCGCGAGCAGGCCATCGTGAACGGCGACATCGACTACTACGTCGGCACCTACTCGATCACCGACAAGCGCAAGGAGCAGATCTCCTTCGCCGGTCCCTACTTCGTCACCGGTCAGGGCCTCCTCGTCGGCGCCGACAGCGACATCAAGAGCGTCGACGACCTGAGTGCCGAGACGACGGTCTGCTCGGCGACCGGATCGACGCCGATCCAGAACATCAAGACGAACTACCCCGACGTGCCGACCAAGGAGTACGACACGTACTCGAAGTGCGTCGAGGACCTGAAGAACGGTCAGGTGGATGCCGTCACGACCGACGAGGCGATCCTCATCGGCTACGCGGCCCAGGACCCGGACAAGCTGAAGGTCGTCGGGGAGCCGTTCAGCGAGGAGCGCTACGGCATCGGACTCGCCAAGGGCGATGACGCGCTGGTCGAGTACTTCAACACGCAGCTCACCGACGGCGCGAAGATCTGGCAGCAGATCTTCGACAACAACCTGGGTGCCTCCGGCGTCAAGGCGACGCAGCCCGAGGTCGACCCGATCGGCTGATTCCTGCGGGGCGGTCGACAGGTTCGACCGCCCCGCTCATCGGCAGGAACATCCGAGAACTCGAATCGACAGGAGCAGCTGTGGGAGTCATCACCGACCACCTCGACCTCTGGGGAGAGGCACTGTGGGGAACCATCGTGCTGTTCCTGGGCGGTGGCATCATCGCGCTGGTTCTCGGACTCATCGTCGGGGCCGCGAGAGTATCGCCGGTTCCGATCGCACGGGCCGTCGGCGGCATCTATGTGAACTGGATCCGCAACACGCCGCTCACCCTCGTCATGTTCTTCTTCGCGTTCTGCCTCCCCATCCTGCTGGGGGAGCGGGTGAACTCCCTCCTGCTGGCCGTGATCGCCCTCGGGCTCTACACCGCGACCTACGTCGCCGAGGCGCTGCGCGCCGGCATCAACACGGTGCCGGTCGGACAGGCCGAGGCCGCGCGTGCGATCGGCCTGAACTTCGGACAGGTCATGCGCTACGTGGTGCTGCCGCAGGCGACGCGCTCGGTCGTCCCGCCCATGATGAGCGTGCTCATCGCACTCATGAAGAACACCACGGTGGCGGCGGGGTTCTCCGTCGTCAACCTCGGCACCATCCGCGCGGCGCTCAGCGAGCGCGGGGAGAACGCCCTCGTCGTCCTGCTGTGGGTCATGGTCCTGTTCGTGGTGCTGGTGCTGCTGCTCGCCTGGGTGCAGCGCGTTCTCGAGAACAAGTGGAGGATCGCGCGATGAGTTCCGTCCTTTTCGACGTCCCCGGCCCTCGTGCCGTCGTCCGCAACCGGCTCATCGGAGCCGCAACGGTCCTCGTCGTCCTCGCCGTGCTCGGCTGGGTCGTGTGGAGACTCTTCGCCACGGGACAGTTCTCTGCGGAGAAGTGGAACATCTTCACCTTCTCCGCGGTCTGGGTCCGGTTCGGCGAGGGATTGGTGGCCACGCTGGCCGCATTCGCGGTCGCCGGTGTCGGATCCATCGCCCTCGGCTTCCTGCTCGGCATCGGGCGCCTGTCGGAGCACGCCTGGGTGCGTGAGCCCGTCCGGTGGATCATCGAGGTGCTGCGAGCGGTGCCCGTGCTCATCCTGATGATGCTGCTGTACTACGGCCTCCCCGTGATCGGTGTGAAGATGCCGCCGTACTGGGCCGTCGTGATCGCCCTGATCGTCTACAACGGCTCCGTGCTCGCCGAGGTGCTGCGTGCCGGCATCGAGTCGTTGCCCCGTGGGCAGAAGGAAGCCGGCTACGCGATCGGACTGCGAAAGACCGGGGTGATGTACTTCATCCTGATCCCGCAGGCCGTGCGGGCCATGATGCCGGTGATCATCGCGCAGCTCGTCGTCGCGCTGAAGGACACCGCGCTCGGGTTCATCATCACGTACCAGGAGCTCCTCTACGTCATCAACCAGATCGGCAACCAGGCGCCCTACGGGTCGCCGCTGATCCCCGCGGCGATCGTCGGCGGATCGATGTACGTGGCCGTGTGTCTGCTGCTGTCCTACATCGCCTATCGCCTGCAGCGTCGGGCCAAGCGCTCGCCGAAGGCCGGGCCGGCGGTGCCGGATCCCCGTCAGCACGGCGGCGAGACGAACACCTCGCTCATCGTCCTGCAGGGAGACGGGTCCGAGAAGACGCGTTGATCCGCGAAAGGGACCCACGTGCCCCCGGTAGACTCGATTCTCGTGTCAGAGTCTCCTGAAATCACCCCGGAAGCGGTCGAAGCCGCTGTCGCCGACGCCCTCACGGCGATCGCCGCAGCCGCCGACACCGCCGAGCTGAAAGCGGCTCGCGCCGCACACGTCGCCGACGGATCGCCGCTCGCGGTCCTGAACGCCTCGATGCGCCAGGTCGCCCCCGAGAACAAGGCCGCGTTCGGCAAGCTCGTGGGTCAGGGGAGAGGGCAGGTGACCCAGGCGCTGGCCGCGAAGGAGGCCGAGCTCGCCGAGGCCGAGGTCGCCGCGCGACTCGAGGCCGAGCGTGTCGACATCACCGCCGTGCCCTCGCGCACGCGGGTCGGCGCGCGCCACCCGCTCACCCTCCTGCAGGACCAGGTCTGCGACATCTTCGTCGGCATGGGTTGGGAGATCGCGGAGGGGCCGGAGCTCGAGCACGAGTGGTTCAACTTCGATGCCCTGAACTTCGACGTCGACCACCCTGCCCGTCAGGAGCAGGACACGTTCTACGTCGACCCGACCTCGCGCCACCTCGTGATGCGCACTCACACGAGCCCCGTGCAGGTGCGCTCGATGCTCGACCGCGAGGTGCCTATCTACGTGCTGTGCCCAGGACGGGTGTACCGCACCGACGAGTTCGACGCCACGCACCTTCCGGTGTTCACCCAGTTCGAGGGCCTCGTGATCGACAAGGGCATCACGATGGCACACCTCAAGGGCACGCTCGACCACTTCGCCAAGCAGCTCTTCGGCCCCGAGGCCGAGACGCGCTTCCGCACCAACTACTTCCCCTTCACCGAGCCCTCCGCCGAGCTCGACCTGTGGCACCCGACCTTCAAGGGCGGCGCGCGCTGGATCGAGTGGGGTGGCTGCGGCATGGTCAACCCGAACGTGCTGCGCGCCGCCGGGATCGACCCCGAGGTGTACAGCGGCTTCGCGTTCGGCATGGGCATCGAGCGAGGACTCATGTTCCGCAGCGACGTCCAGGACATGCGCGACATGGCCGAGGGCGATGTCCGATTCAGCGAGCAGTACGGGATGGTGGTGTGATGCGCGTCCCGCTTTCGTGGTTGCGTGAGTACGTCGATCTGGCAGCGGATGCCACGCCCGAGGATGTCCTCGCGGCACTGGTGACCGTCGGCTTCGAGGAAGAGGACGTGCACCGCTTCGACATCACGGGTCCCGTGGTCGTCGGGCAGGTCGTCTCGCTCGAAGCCGAACCGCAGTCCAACGGCAAGACCATCAACTGGTGCCAGGTCGATGTCGGCGAAGAGCACGGTGGCATCCGCGGCATCGTCTGCGGCGCGCACAACTTCGTCGCCGGCGACAAGGTCGTTGTGACGCTTCCCGGCGCCGTGCTGCCCGGTCCGTTCCCGATCGCCGCGCGCAAGACCTACGGTCACGTGTCCGACGGCATGATCGCCTCGGCCCGCGAGCTCGGCCTCGGGGATGAGCACAACGGCATCGTCGTGCTCTCGGACCTCGGCATCGATGCGCCTGTCGGCACCGACGCGATCGCGCTGCTCGGTCTCGACGACGTCGCGGTGGAGATCAACGTCACACCCGACCGCGGCTACGCCTTCTCCCTGCGCGGCGTCGCCCGTGAGTACTCGCACGCCACCGGAGCGACCTTCCGCGACCCTGCTGAGCGTGATTTCGCCGAGCTGCAGCCCGGCAGCGGACACACCACCGTCGTCGAGGACGTCGCCCCCGTGCGCGGGAACATCGGCGCGAGCGAGTTCGTGACGCGCGTCGTCCGCGGCGTCGACCCCTCGCGACCGACGCCGCCGTGGATGGTCGCGCGGCTCAGCCTCGCGGGCATGCGCTCGTTGGGCGTGCTGATCGACATCACCAACTACGTGATGCTCGAGTTGGGTCAGCCGCTGCACGGCTACGACCTCGACAAGCTCGCCGGCGGCATCACCGTTCGTCGCGCGAACCCCGGCGAGAAGATGACCACCCTCGACGGTGTCGAGCGCACGCTGCACGTCGAAGACCTCCTCATCACCGACGAGTCCGGCCCGATCGGCCTCGCCGGCGTCATGGGTGGTGGCACGACCGAGATGAGCGACACCACGCGGAACGTGCTGATCGAGGCCGCGAACTTCGACCCGACGACCATCGCCCGGTCGGCGCGCCGGCACAAGCTGCCCAGCGAGGCGTCCAAGCGCTTCGAGCGCGGAGTCGACCCGCTGATCCCCTTCGTCGCCGCCCGCCGTGCCGCCGACCTCATGGTCGAGCTCGCCGGAGGCACGCTCACCGAAGAGGGTGGCGCACTGTTCGCCGAGGTCTTCGTCAGCGAGATCGAGCTTCCCGCCGGCTTCGTGCAGGGGCTCATCGGCGTCGACTACACCGACGACGAGATCACCGGCGCACTGACCACCATCGGCGCCGATGTCACCGCGTCGGAGGAGGGTTCCGGCTGGACCGTGATCCCGCCGACCTGGCGCCCCGACCTCACCGACAAGTGGACGCTGGCCGAGGAGGTCGCCCGCATCCACGGGCTCGACCGCATCCCCTCGGTGCTGCCGACGCCTCCGTCCGGCCGCGGACTCACGGCGCACCAGCAGGGTCGCCGCCGGGTGGCCGATGCGCTGGCCGCAGCAGGGCTCGTCGAGACGCCGTCGTTCCCGTTCACCACCGATGTGCAGAACGACCTGCACGGATCAGCCTCGGGCGCGCACCTGCCCAGCATCCGTCTGGCGAACCCGCTCGACGGGCAGGCTCCGTACCTGCGTCGATCGCTCATCCCGGGCCTGCTGCAGACCGCGCACCGCAACATCTCGCGGGGTCTCACCGACCTCGCGATCTTCGAGACGGGTGTCGTCTTCCTGCCGGAGCCCGGAGTGGAGTACGGCACGGAAGACGTGCCGCCGCTGGGCGAGCGTCCGTCCGACGAGACCCTCGCGCAGTTGAACGCCTCCATCCCGCCGCAGCACCGGTTCATCTCGGCGCTGCTGACCGGTAACGTCGCCCCGCGCCAGCCCGGCCGCCCCGCCGAGGCCGCCGGTCTCGTCGAGGCGCTGGATGCCGTCCGCGTGATCGCGGCAGCGGCCGGCGTCGAGATCGACGTCGTGCAGGCCGAGCGTGCGGCACTCCACCCCGGACGCACAGGATCGCTCCTGGTCGCGGGCGAAGAGGTCGGCTACGTCGGCGAGCTGCACCCCGCCGTGGCCGAAGGGGCCGACCTCCCCGGGCGTGCGACCGTGTTCGAGCTCGATCTCGACCGCATCCTGTCGCTCGCCGGTGGTCGCGTCGTCGCCGCATCGCTGTCGACGTTCCCCGCCGCCACGCAGGACGTCTCGCTCACACTGCCCGCCGAAGTTCCGGCCGCAGATGTGCAGGCCGCCCTCGCCGAGGGAGCCGGTGCGCTGTTGGAATCGGTGCGTCTCGTGGACGACTATCGCGGAGACGGCGTGCCGGAGGGGTCCAAGAGCCTCACCTTCGCTCTGCGATTCCGCGCCGACGATCGCACCCTCACGGCGGCCGAGGCCACCGCGGCCAAGCTCGCGGGTGTCGACGTCGCCGCGCAGCGATTCGGAGCAGCGCTCCGCGACTGAGCGATGTGCTGTCCCGGAGGGGGCCCTCTGCCCTGAGCGGAGAGGGCTTCCCTCCCGCAGCGGTTGCTGGTGGCATGGAGCCATGACGAATGTTCTGATCCTCGGCGGGACGGGGTGGCTTTCCGGGCGGATCGCCCGGAGATGGCTCGAGTCCGGAGCGGCCGTGACATGTCTGGCCCGGGGCGAGCGCCTCGCGCCGGCAGGAGCGGTGCTCGTGACCGGCGACCGTGACGACCCTGGGATCTACGCCGCGCTCGCGCGGAAGGACTGGGATCACGTCGTCGACATCTCCTCTCAGGCCGCGCACGTCGTGGCAGCGGTCGAGGCTCTCGGAGACCGCACGGCGCGATGGACGTACGTGTCCTCCCTTTCGGTGTACGCCGATGACGCCACGGTCGGCGCCGATGAATCGGCGCCGCGGCATCCTGCCGCCCGCCCCGGCGACGAGTACGAGTACGGCCCGCAGAAGGCGGCGGCCGAAGACGCCGTCACGATGCTGGGGGATCGCGCGTTCATCGTGCGACCCGGACTCATCGTCGGGGACGGCGACCCCAGCGACCGCTTCGGGTACTGGGCTGCGGCATTCTCCCGAGCCGGGGAGGAGCCCGTGCTGCTGCCTCCGCTCGAGAGGCGCAGTGCGCAGGTGATCGACGTCGACGACGTGGCCGCCTACATCGTCGCCGCCACGCGGAGCGGGGTGGTCAACGCGATCGGGGACGAGCATCCCCTCGCCGGACTGCTGCAGACCGTGCGCGAGGAGGCAGGGCACACCGGGGAGACGGTGGTCGCCGACGAGGAGTGGCTGCGAGCACACGGCGTCGCGCACTGGGCCGGTCCGCTCTCGCTTCCGCTGTGGCTTCCTCCCGAGATGTCCGGCTTCATGACCCGCTCGAACAGCGCATTCCACGACAGCGGGGGACACCTGCGCCCCCTCGCCGACACCGCTCGACGCGTCGTCGCCGACGAACGGGTGCGCGGCGTGGACAGGGAGCGCCGGGCCGGACTCACGCGGGCGCAGGAGAAGGCGCTGCTGGCCGATCGCTAGACTGCGAGCAGTGACACGGGGTGCCGCAATCCGCGGCTGAGAACAGACCCGTCGAACCTGATCTAGTTCGTACTAGCGAAGGGATGTCGCGATGAGCGATCTTCTGCGTCCTGAAACCACCCACGACCTCGCCGGCGATGCCGCGACCCTGCTGGCGGTGCTGCGAGAAGCGCCCCCGTTGACGCACTGCATCACCAACGCGGTCGTCACCGGGTTCACCGCCAACGTCCTGCTGGCTCTCGGTGCCGCTCCCGCCATGGTCGACATCGTCGATGAGGCGGGGATGTTCGCTGGCGTCGCCTCCGGGGTGCTGATCAACCTGGGGACACCCACGCCCGAACAGCGCGCGGCCACTCTGGAGGCCGTCGCCGGTGCCGTCGCGTCCGGCACACCCTGGGTGCTCGACCCGGTCGCGATCGGCGCGCTCCCGGTTCGCACCGCACTCGCCCATCAGCTCGTCGGGCACCGCCCCACCGCGATCCGCGGCAACGCCTCCGAGATCCTGGCCCTCGCGGGGCTGAGCGCGGGCGGTCGCGGGGTGGATGCCACCGACAGCACGGACTCCGCGGCCGATGCAGCCCTCTCGCTGGCTCGGAGCACGGGCGGCGTCGTCGCCGTCTCGGGGCCGGTCGACCTCATCACCGACGGGGAGCGGGTGCTGCGCGTATCCAACGGTCACGAACTGCTGACCCGAGTGACCGGCGGAGGCTGCGCTCTCGGTGCGGTGATGGCCGCCTTCCTCGGAGCGGCCAGCGCGACGACGCATGACGTGCTCAGCGCCGTGGCCTCGGCGAGCCTGGTCTACACGATCGCGGCGGAACGAGCGGCGGCGGTATCGGCAGGGCCCGGCAGCTTCGCCGTCGCCCTGCTGGATGCGCTCGCCGCGGTGGGCGCCGACGACATCCGAGCCGCTGCACGCGTCGAAGGCGGTGCCCTGTGAACGCCGATCTCTCGCTCTACCTCGTCACGGACGCGGCGCTCTGCGGAGACCGTGGCGTCGTCGAGACCGTCCGCCGCGCGGTCGACGGCGGCGTGCGCATCGTGCAGCTTCGTGACAAGGACGCGACCGACGCCGAGACGGTCGATCAGCTGCTGGCACTGTCGCAGGCGATCGACGGCCGCGCTCTTCTGGTTGTGAACGATCGGTTGGATGCCGCCGTGGCCGCTCGCGAGCGCGGCGCACGGGTCGACGGCGTGCATCTCGGACAGGGTGATGCCTCGGTGCTGCGCGCGCGCGAGGTACTCGGACCGGAGGCTCTGATCGGCCTCACCGCGAACAGCCCGGCGCACCTCGACGCGGTCGATGCTCTGCCCTCCGGCACGGTCGACTACCTGGGCGTCGGGGTGATCCGTCCGACCACCACCAAACCGGATCACCTTGCCCCTCTCGGCGTGGAGGGCTTTCGCGGCCTCGTGTCGCGAAGCGCGCTGCCGTGCGTGGCGATCGGCGGGGTCGGTATGGATGACACCGAGGCCCTTCGTGAGGCCGGTGCGGCGGGGCTCGCCGTGGTCTCGGCGCTGTGTGCCGCCGACGATCCCGCCACCACCGCCCGGCAGTTCCGGCGACGCTGGCTCAGCGGCTCCGTCCCGAGGGTGCTCAGCATCGCCGGAAGCGACCCCTCGGGAGGCGCGGGCGTCCAGGCCGACCTCAAGTCCATCGCCGCCAACGGCGGATACGGCATGGCCGTGCTCACGGCGCTGACCGCGCAGAACACGCGGGGAGTGCGAGCGGTGCACGTTCCGCCCGTGGAGTTCCTCCGCGCGCAGCTCGACGCGGTCTCGGACGACATCGTGATCGATGCCGTGAAGATCGGGATGCTGGCCGACGCCGACGTCATCCGCGCGGTGGGAGCCTGGCTCGCGACCGTGCGCCCGCCCGTCGTCGTGCTCGATCCCGTGATGGTGGCGACCTCGGGGGACCGACTGCTGGATCCGGACGCCGAACGGGCGCTGCGCGATCTCCTCGCACTGTCGACGCTCGTGACCCCGAACCTCGCCGAGCTGGCGGTGCTCGCCGGGCGCGACCTCGCCGACTGGAACGACGCGATCTCCGCGGCCGAGCAGCTCTCCGCCGAGGTGGGAACAGCCGTGCTCGTCAAGGGTGGCCACCTTCCCGGCGACGAGGCCCCCGATGCGCTGGTCGATGCGCGGCGAGGGCTGCGCCAGGAGTTCACCGCCCCCCGGATCCCGACCCGGAACACGCACGGCACCGGCTGCTCGCTGTCGTCCGCGCTCGCGACCCTGCTCGCTCGTGGCGAAGAGCCCGGAGATGCCGTCAGCGCCGCGCGCGACTGGCTCCGCGAGTCCCTGCGCGCAGGAGACGCACTGCGCGTGGGTCGTGGACACGGGCCGATCAACCACTTCGCCGGACTCTGGGAACGTGGGGGAGCCGAGACCCGACCCGCGGCGGGCGAGGTCGCCACGGAATGGTGGCCGGGCATCGCCGCGATCCGTACGGGGATCGAGGACCTGCCGTTCATCCGTGCGCTCGCCGACGGGACGCTGGAGCGCGCGCCGTTCCTGTTCTACCTCGCGCAGGACGCGCTGTATCTGCGGGAGTACGCGCGTGTGCTCGCCGAGGCGGCCCGGCTGGCACCGACATCCGACGAGCAGGCCTTCTGGGCGGACTCCGCCCGCGGCTCCATCGTGGGCGAACTCGAGCTGCACGCCTCATGGCTCACCCCCTCGCACGGCGTGAGCGCGGCCACCTTCGCCGCAGAGCCGGCGCCCGCGACGACCGCATACCTCGACCATCTGCGCTCCGTGGCGTTCGGCGGCGACTATGCGGAGATCATCGCCGCTGTCCTCCCGTGCTTCTGGCTCTACACCGATCTCGGGCGGCGCTTGCACGCGGGGGAGTTCGGGGAGTACGCGCGAGCTGCGGGGCATCCGTACGCCTCGTGGCTCGCGACGTACGCGGATCCGGCATTCGAGGAGGCCACACGGACGGCGATCGCCTACGTCGCCGACGCCGCGGCACAGGCGGATCCCGGAACACGGGCACGCATGCGCCGGGCGTTCGAGGCGTCGAGCGCCCACGAGCTGGCGTTCTTCGCCGCGCCGATGGGGCCGCAGCGTCTCAGATGACGGAGCCGATTTGCAGTGGCCGCCGGGGCCGCGCTACTGTCGCGACATGCCTTCGGCCGCCACCGCTTCTTCGACGCTCGCTCCGAGCGTCATCGCTGTGCGCCGACGCCGCGGCCGCCGACTGTAGGCGACCCCGCCCTCCTGCCTGTGCCCGCACGGCGGTCGAGTGCCGGTGTCGCCGCCTCCGGCCCCGTCCCCGGCCCCGATTTCCTCGCGGGCCCGACCGTTAAGGTAGAAGCATGACGTATTCCGTCGCCGTCTCCGGCGCATCCGGCTACGCAGGCGGCGAGATTCTGCGCCTCCTGGCCGATCATCCCGACATGGAGATCCGCACCGTCACGGCGCATTCGAACGCCGGACAGCCTCTCGTCGACCACCAGCCGCACCTGCGCTCCCTCGCGCACCTGACCCTGCAGGACACGACGCCGGAGATCCTCTCCGGCCACGACATCGTGTTCCTCGCGCTCCCGCATGGGCAGTCGGGGCAGTACACCGACGCTCTGGGCGATGCCCCGCTCGTGATCGATGCCGGGGCCGATCATCGGCTCACCTCGGCTTCGGCATGGGATGCGTTCTACGGCGGCGCCTTCCACGATCCGTGGACCTATGGCGTGCCGGAACTCGTCGTCGGCGGGGTCAAGCAGCGCGAGCACCTCCGGGGAGCGACGCGCATCGCCGCGCCCGGCTGCAACGCCTCGACCGTGAGCCTCAGCCTCGCTCCCGGCGTCGCCGCCGGAGTGATCGACCCCTCCGACATCGTGTCGGTGCTCGCCGTCGGCCCGTCGGGAGCGGGGAAGAGCCTCAAGACGAACCTCCTCGGCAGCGAGATCCTCGGCACCGCCAACCCCTACGCGGTCGGCGGGACGCACCGGCATATCCCGGAGATCCGTCAGGCGCTCGCCGCGGCTTCCGGCGCGGACGCCGACGGGATCCGGATCTCGTTCACCCCCGTGCTGGTGCCGATGTCCCGGGGGATCCTCGCCACCTCGACCGCGCCGATCGTCGATGGCGCGACCGACGCGCAGATCCGCGACGCCTGGGAGAGCACCTACGCCGGCGAGACCTTCGTGCACCTGCTCCCGGAGGGACGCTTCCCGCGCACGGCCGACGTGCTCGGCGCCAACACCGCGTTGATCGGCCTCGCCATCGATCGTGCCGCGAACCGGGTGACCGTGGTCACCGCCGTCGACAACCTCGTCAAGGGCACAGCGGGAGCAGCCATCCAATCCATGAACATCGCGCTGGGGCTTCCCGAAGCCCGCGCCCTCTCAGTGAACGGAGTCGCGCCGTGAGCGTCACCGCCCCCGCAGGATTCGAAGCGGCCGGAGTCGCCGCAGGGCTCAAGTCGACCGGCAAGCCGGACGTCGCCGTGGTCGTCAACCGTGGACCGCGCAAGGTCGGCGCCGCCGTCTTCACGAGCAACCGGGCCAAGGCCAACCCGATCATCTGGTCGCAGCAGGCCGTCGCCGACCGCGTGGTGGAGGCCGTGGTGCTCAACTCCGGAGGGGCGAACTGCTTCACCGGATCCTTCGGGTTCCAGACCACGCATCAGACCGCCGAGAAGGCGGCCGAGCTCCTCGGCGTGAGCGCCGGCGACGTGCTGATCTGCTCGACCGGTCTCATCGGCACCGGGGATGAGACGTTCCGGGCCAGGGTGCTCGCCGGAACCGCGCAGGCGATCGCGGAGCTCAGCGCCGATGGTGGCGAGAGCGCAGCGCACGCCATCATGACCACCGACACGGTCGCGAAGACCGCGGTCATCAGCCGCGACGGCTGGACGATCGGCGGCATGGCGAAGGGCGCGGGCATGCTCGCGCCCGGCCTCGCCACGATGCTGGTGGTGCTCACCACCGATGCGGTCCTCGAGCCGCTTCAGGCCGACGAGGCGCTGCGCCGCGCGACGGGCCGGACGTTCGACCGCCTCGACTCCGACGGCTGCATGTCGACGAACGATCAGGTGACCCTCCTCGCCAACGGCGCATCCGACGTCGTGCCGGACCTCGACGACTTCGCCGCAGCGCTCACCGAGCTGTGCCAGGAGCTCGCGGTCAAGCTGCAGGGCGATGCTGAGGGCGCGAGCCACGACATCACGATCGAGGTGCAGCACGCGGTGTCGGAGCAGGACGCCGTCGAGGTCGGCCGCTCCGTCGCGCGCAACAACCTCTTCAAGGCCGCGATCTTCGGCAACGACCCCAACTGGGGACGCGTGCTCGCGGCGATCGGCACCACGAGCGCGCAGTTCGACCCCTACGACGTGGACGTCTGGATGAACGGCGTCCGGGTGTGCACCGAGGGGGGTCCCGACCGTCCTCGCGAAGAGGTCGACCTCACCCCGCGCGCGACGCACCTCGTGATCGACCTCAAGGTAGGCGAGGCGACGGCCACCGTCCTCACCAACGACCTCACCCATGACTACGTGCACGAGAACAGCGCGTACGCCTCATGACCGACATCCAGGACACCCCGGCCGAGGTCGCCGCGCAGAAGGCCACCACCCTCATCGAGTCGCTGCCGTGGCTGAAGAAGTTCCGCGACCAGATCGTCGTCATCAAGTACGGCGGGAACGCGATGGTGTCGGAGGAGCTGCAAGACGCCTTCGCGCAGGACATCGCCTACCTCCGCTATGTCGGAGTGATGCCGGTGGTCGTGCACGGCGGTGGTCCGCAGATCTCGAACATGCTGCAGCGTCTCGAGATCCCCAGTGAGTTCAAGGGCGGCTACCGCGTCACGAACACCGAGGCGATCAGCGTCGTGCGCATGGTGCTCACCGGCCAGGTCAACCCGCAGCTCGTCTCCAAGATCAATTCGCACGGTCCGATCGCGACAGGTCTCAGCGGTGAGGATGCCGGCCTCTTCGGCGGACGCCGCCGCGGTGTCGTGATCGACGGGGAAGAGGTCGACCTCGGACGCGTCGGCGATGTCGTCGAGGTCGATCCGACCCCCGTGCTCGACCACCTCGCAGCCGGGCGCATCCCGGTGGTGTCGAGCATCGCGCCCGACCTCGACCACCCCGGTCAGTCGCTCAACGTCAACGCGGATGCCGCGGCCGCCGCCCTCGCGGTGTCGTTGCACGCGCGCAAGCTCGTGATCCTCACGGATGTGCCGGGGCTCTACGCCGACTGGCCCCACCGTGACTCGCTCGTCTCGCATCTGACATCGGAAGCGCTCATCGAGATGCTGCCGAAGCTCGAGTCGGGGATGATCCCGAAGATGCGGGCGTGCCTCGACGCGGTCGAGGGCGGCGTCGACGCGGCAGCGATCATCGATGGACGGGTGCCGCATTCGGTGCTCGTCGAACTTTTCACCAGCAAGGGAATCGGGACCGAAGTGGTCCTGGGGAAGTCGGAGGTGACGGGATGACCGTCTGGCAGGAGGATGCGGCACGCGATCTCGTGCTCAACGCAGGGGAGCGGCTCGCACTGCTGGTCCGCGGTGAGGGCTCTTACCTGTGGGATGCCGACGGCCGACGCCACCTCGACTTCCTGGCGGGTATCGCCGTGACCTCTCTCGGACACGCGCACCCGGCCTTCGTGAAGGCGGTCTCGACCCAGGCGGCCACGCTCGCCCATGTGTCCAACTACTTCGCCACCCCGCCCCAGCTCGCCCTGGCCGCACGGCTCAAGCGTCTCGCGGGGGCCGGTATCGACGGCAGGGTGTTCTTCTCGAACTCGGGCGCCGAGGCCAACGAAGCCGCTTTCAAGCTCGCCCGGCTGCACGGCGGCACCGAGCGGCCGCGCATCCTCGCGCTCGACAACGGCTTCCACGGTCGCACCATGGGGTCGCTCGCGCTCACTGCGAAGGCGTCGATGCGTGCGCCGTTCGAGCCGATGCCGGCCGGTGTCGAGCACATCCCGGCGACCATCGAGGCGCTGCACGAGGCGATGGACGACCGCGTCGCGGCCCTCATCGTCGAACCCATCCAGGGCGAGGCCGGAGTCGTCGAGCTGCCGGAGGGGTACCTCGCCGCCGCGCGCTCGCTGTCCCTCGCTCACGGTGCACTGCTGATCGTGGACGAGATCCAGACCGGCGCCGGTCGCACGGGCGCGTGGTTCGGGTTCAGCCACGAGGGCATCACTCCCGACGCGATCACTCTCGCGAAGGGCATCGGCGGCGGCTTCCCGATCGGCGCGCTGGTCACGTTCGGCGCCGCCAGTGCCCTCTTCACGCCCGGATCGCACGGCTCCACCTTCGGGGGGAATCCGCTCGCGACCGCTGTCGCCGACGCGGTGCTCGCCGAGATCGAGAGTGCCGGACTGGTCGAGAACGCCGCGAAGCGCGGCGTCGAGCTGCGCGACATGATCCTCGGCATCGACTCGCCTCTGATCGAGGGTGTGCGCGGACGCGGTCTGCTGGTCGGTGTGGCTCTGACCGCCCCGGTCGCCGGTGCGGTCGTCGCGGCCGCCCAGGAGCGCGGCCTCATCGTCAACGCCGCCAACCCCGAGACGGTCCGCATCGCGCCGGCCCTCACGATCGGCGACACCGAGCTCGCCGAGTTCCGCGAGCTGTTCACGGCCGCTCTCGCCGACGTCCAGGCCTCTGTTGCCGGAAAGGTATCCGCATGACCCGCCACCTGCTGCGTGACGACGATCTGACCCCCGCCGAGCAGGCCGAGATCCTCGATCTCGCCATCGAGCTGAAGAAGGATCGGTGGGCCGACAAGAGCCTCGCCGGTCCCCAGACGGTCGCGGTCATCTTCGACAAGTCCTCCACGCGTACCCGCGTCTCGTTCGCGGTGGGGATCGCCGATCTCGGCGGTTCGCCCCTGATCATCTCGACCGCGAGCAGCCAGCTCGGCGGCAAGGAGACGCCGTCCGACACCGCACGCGTGCTCGAGCGCCAGGTCGCCGCCATCGTGTGGCGCACCTACGCGCAGTCCGGGCTCGAGGAGATGGCCGAAGGCACTCGGGTGCCGGTCATCAACGCGCTCTCCGACGACTTCCACCCCTGCCAGCTGCTCGCCGACCTGCTCACCATCCGTGAGCACAAGGGCGACCTGAAGGGGCTCACGCTCACCTTCCTCGGTGATGGGCAGAGCAACATGGCGCACTCGTACGCCCTCGCCGGGGTCACGGCGGGAATGCACGTGCGGATCGCCTCACCGGAGGACTACGCCCCTCGCGCCGATGTCATCGAGGCGGCCGATCGCCGTGCCGCCGAGACCGGTGGTTCGATCACCCTCTACACCGACCCGGTCGAGGCTGCGGCCGGTGCCGACGTCGTCGTGACCGACACCTGGGTCTCGATGGGCAAGGAAGAGGAGAAGATCGCGCGCATCCGCGATCTGGGCGGCTACAAGGTCACCCCCGAGACGATGGCCCTGGCGGACCCCGAGGCGATCTTCATCCACTGCCTCCCCGCCGACCGCGGCTACGAAGTCGACTCCAGCGTGATCGACGGTCCGCAGAGCGTGGTGTGGGACGAGGCGGAGAACCGGCTGCACGCGCAGAAGGCGCTCCTGGTCTGGCTTCTCGGCAAGAAGGACGCGTGATGAGCGATTCGACGCACGAAGGAACCAACGAGGGCGCGCTCTGGGGCGCCCGCTTCGCCACGGGCCCCTCGCCCGAGCTGGTGGAGCTGAGCCGCTCCACGCATTTCGACTGGATCCTCGCGCCGTACGACATCGCCGGTTCGCATGCTCACGCCACCGCGCTCGCCGCAGCCGGGTACCTCGAACCCGATGAGGCGCAGCGGATGCACGAGGGACTGGATGCCGTGGCGCGCAAGGTCGCCGACGGCACCCTGCGCCCTGTGCCGACGGATGAGGACGTGCACGGCGCACTCGAGCAGGCGCTGATCGCCGAGCTGGGACCGGAGCTGGGCGGGCGCCTGCGTGCCGGTCGCAGCCGCAACGACCAGATCGCCACTCTCGTGCGCATGTATCTGATCGACCACGCGCGCGTGATCGCCCGCGACATCCTGCGGGTGATCGATGCGCTGGTCGCCCAGGCCGAGGCGCACCCGGGAGCGATCCTCCCCGGACGCACTCACCTGCAGCATGCGCAGCCGGTGCTGCTCGCCCACCACCTCCAGGCACACGGTTGGCCGCTGGTGCGCGAACTCGAGAGGCTCGTGGACTGGCGTCGCCGCGCCGGTGTCTCGCCCTACGGCGGGGGAGCGCTGGCGGGTTCCACGCTCGGCCTCGATCCCGCACTCGTGGCGACCGAGCTGGGCCTCGACCGCCCCGCCGAGAACTCGCTCGACGGCACCGCCGCCCGCGATGTGGTGGCGGAGTTCGCCTTCATCACGGCGATGACCGGCGTCGACATCTCGCGCCTGTCCGAGGAGATCATCCTCTGGAACACCCGCGAGTTCGGCTTCGTCACTCTCGACGACGGCTACTCGACCGGGTCGAGCATCATGCCGCAGAAGAAGAACCCCGATATCGCGGAGCTCGCGCGGGGCAAGTCCGGGCGCCTCATCGGCAACCTCTCGGGGCTGCTGGCCACCCTCAAGGGCCTCCCGCTCGCGTACAACCGCGATCTGCAGGAGGACAAGGAGCCGGTGTTCGATTCGGTGCAGACGCTCGAGGTCGTGCTCCCCGCTTTCGCAGGCATGATCGCGACGCTGCGTTTCGACACCGAGCGCATGGCGGCGCTGGCACCGCAGGGCTTCTCCCTCGCGACCGACGTCGCGGAGTGGCTGGTGAAGCGTCGGGTGCCGTTCCGCGACGCCCATGAGATCTCGGGCGCGCTCGTGCGTGCATGCGAGGAGCAGGGGATCGGTCTGGAGGACGCCTCCGACGAACTGCTGCTCTCGGTGTCTCCGCATCTCGTGCCCGAGGTGCGTGAAGTCCTCACGATCGAGGGATCGGTCGCGTCCCGGACCGGCGTCGGCGGTACCGCCCCGGTCCGGGTCGCGGAGCAGCGGGCAGAGCTCGTCGCGCGCGCACAGGCCGCCGCCCACGCTCTCGGGCTCTAGCCGCGCGAGTCGGCGGCCGCCCGCAGCTCAGTGCAGCTCGGTGTCGGCCGCCGACCGCTCCCATCGGGTGAACCGCACCGTGAGTCCGGCGCGGGTCGGCGCCGCGAGGAAGGGCCCGGCCGAAGCCGTGGCCTGTCCGTCGAACGGTGCCACCCTGACGAGACGCCAGGGGTCGTCGTCGGCGCGAGCGCGCACGATCAGCGAGTCCGCCCAGCGACTGACGCGCACCGTGATCTCGCTCTCGAGCCACTCGTCGACGTGACCGACCGACCAGTCGGAGCCGCCGGCGGTGACCACGGCACCGAGCCCGAGATGGTCGTCGGCGTATTCGAGACCGGTCTTCATCCAGTGCTCGTCGTCGATGCGCACGAACACCCCTGCCTGGTCGAACTGGCCGTCCCACGGCGCGCGGAACGAGACCTCCATCGCCTCTCCGACGGCGAGCGGGGCGAGCAGCGCGTGTTCGGTGTCGTGCACGAAGCCGTAGGCGGTGTGCCGCCAGGCGTCGCTGCCCTCTACAGCCGTGACGTCGAGGTGTTCGGACCCGGCCGGCAGTTCGGAGGGGGAGGCGGGAGCGTTCGTCCAGGTTCCGTCGGACCAGGGGATGATGTGCGATTCAGGCATGTTCTCAACATATAGCCGGATAGAGCATAAGTCGAGAGTTATTCGTGTTACGGTTATCCCATGGTCATCGCGGTACTCGCTGACATCGTGGGCTCTCGGCGGCTCGACGATCGCACTGCCGCGCAACGCGTCCTCGACGACACCATCGCCGGAGTCGAAGCCGATCTCCCGCTGGCGACGCAGCCGCTCACGCCCACCGTAGGAGACGAGCAGCAGGGTGTCTACCTCGACCTGGGTGACGCGCTGGTGTCGCTCCTGATGATCCAGCTGAGGCTGCCCGACGGCATCGCCTTCCGGTTCGGCATCGGAGTGGGCGAGGTGCGGCCGGTCGAATCCGTCCACGGCGAGCTCGCCGACGGACCGGGGTGGTACGCGGCTCGGGCCGCGATCGAGACCGTGCACGCGCGCGAGGGACGTGCCGTGCCACGCACGCGGACCTGGATTGTCGGAGCCCCCCGGCAGGATGAGGTCATGGAGAGCACGATCGCCGCCTCGAACGCCTACCTCCTCGTCCGCGACGAGCTGGTCGGTGCGATGAGCGAGCGCGAACGGCGCCTGACCTACGGCCGCCTGCTCGGACGATCGCAGCAGGAACTCGCGGCCGAAGAAGGCATCACGCAGCCCAGCGTCTCGAAGTCGCTGCGCACCGCCGGCGCGGCGGCGCTCATCGAGGGCGTCGCTGCACTCCGAGGGGAACGCGCATGATCGTCGCCGGATTCATCCTCCTGGCGGTCGGCGCGGCCGACCTGGTGCGTCAGTTCGCACCGCGTCGATGGATCGGCTACCTCTCCGTCGCCGTCATCCTCCTGCTGCTGGGCAGCGTCAGCGATGCCCTCCTGCCCATGGTCCTCGCGCTCGTCGTCGGAACGCTCTGGGTGTGGTGCATGCCCACCGAACGCACGGCGCCGCTGGGGTTCTGGCCCGCCGTGCTGCTCGCCGTCGTGAGCGTCGGCGCCGTCGTCTGGCTCGGTGCGCGCTCCGACGTCGGTCTGATCGGCGCGACCTGGCAACTCCGATCGCCGTTCGGAGAGGTCCCTTTCGATCTCGCGATGCTGGCATTGGGTGCCGGGGTGTTCCTCCTCGAGTCCTCGAACCTCGTGGTGCGTGCGGCGCTCGACGGCGAGCACACCTGGCGTCCCACCGACCCGATGTCGGCCCCGACTTCGGTGCCGACGACGGCGCCCACCACTGTGGGCGCCGAAGTCGCGGTGGCCTCCGATGCGGGCAGCGACGCCGCCACCGGGAGCGACACCGCCACCGGGGGAGACGCCGCCACCGACGTGGTGCCGGCGCCACGCGACCCGCGCAGCGGATTCAAGGGCGGGAGGCTGATCGGACCGCTGGAGCGCATCCTCGTCCTGATCCTGACGCTCGCTGCGGCCTATCCGATCCTTGCCGCGATGCTCGCGGCGAAGGGCATCGTCCGCTTCCCCGAGATCTCCCGCGACGGCGAGACCGGCGCCCGTGCCGAGTACTTCCTCGTCGGCAGCCTGGTGAGCTGGGTGATCGCGCTCAGCGCGGCGTTCCTCGTGTGGTGGGCCGCGCACAGCTGAGCTGCGGTGCGCTGATAGCCTGGAACGCGTGTCAACTCCCGCTCTGACGACCGCACCCCAGGCGATCGACCCCACGTTCGAGAACGTGTGGGACGAACTCGTGTGGCGTGGCCTGGTCCATGTGTCCACCGATCAGGAGGCGCTGCGCGCCCTGCTCGCGGGAGACCCCATCACGTATTACTGCGGGTTCGATCCGACGGCGCCGAGCCTGCACCTCGGCAACCTCGTGCAGCTGCTGACTCTTCGTCGCATCCAGCTCGCCGGCCACAAGCCGCTCGGTCTCGTCGGCGGATCGACCGGACTCATCGGCGACCCGCGTCCCACAGCCGAGCGCACGCTGAACACGCGGGAGACCGTCGAGGAGTGGGTCGGACGCCTGCGGGCGCAGGTCGAGCGTTACCTCAGCTTCGAGGGTGACAACGCCGCCCGCATCGTCAACAACCTCGACTGGACCGCACCGTTGAGTGCGATCGACTTCCTGCGTGAGATCGGCAAGTACTTCCGCGTCGGCACGATGCTCAAGAAGGATGCGGTCGCTGCGCGACTGAACTCCGACGAGGGCATCAGCTACACAGAGTTCAGCTACCAGATCCTCCAGGGCATGGACTTCCTCGAGCTGTACCGGCAGTACGACTGCGTACTGCAGACGGGCGGGTCGGATCAGTGGGGCAACCTCACCAGCGGCACCGACCTCATCCGTCGTTCCGAGGGAGTGTCGGTGCATGCCATCGGTACCCCGCTGATCACGAACAGCGACGGCACCAAGTTCGGCAAGAGCGAGGGCAATGCCATCTGGCTCGACGCCGAGATGTGCAGTCCGTACCGGATGTACCAGTTCTGGTTGAGCACGGCGGATAGCGACGTGATCGACCGCCTGAAGGTCTTCACATTCCTCAGCAGGGCCGAGATCGAGGAGTACGCGGAGCTCGTGGCCACGGAGCCGTTCCGTCGCGCTGCCCAGAAGCGCCTTGCGCTCGAGGTGGTCGCGACCGTGCACGGTGTCGAGGCGGCTGCGGCCGTGATCGCGGCATCCGAGGCGCTGTTCGGTCAGGGAGACCTGGCCGCACTGGATGCGGACACGCTCCGCACTGCGCTCGAAGAGCTCCCGCACGCCACGGTCGCCGCCGGTACTCCGGTGGTCGAGGCGCTGGTCGAGACCGGGCTCGTGGCGAGCCTCTCCGAGGCGAGGCGCGCGATCACCCAGGGCGGTGTCACGCTCGACGGCGAACGCGTCGAAGACGAGGCAGCCACGGTTCAGGGCACACTTCCCGGCGGCGTCTCCGTCCTCCGCCGCGGCAAGAAGACCCTCGCCGGCGTCTTCCTCGGCTGAGTCTCCGGCCAGCGGATAGCAGAGACGGATGCCGTTCACTCCCAGCCACGCACTGGTCGCGCTGCCGTTCATCCGTACGCCGCTGGTGCCGGCGGCGATCGCGATCGGCGCGATGACACCCGATCTCCCGTTGTTCGTGCGCGGCGTGGGGCTGAACTACTCGTTCACCCACACGTTCGGCAATGTCGTGTGGACCGCACTGCTCGCGTTCGTGTTGTTCCTGATCTGGCGCGTCGTCCTGCGTCCGGCGGTTCCCGAGCTGGTTCCGCTGTGGCTGGCGCGGCGCCTGCCCGACGACTGGGATGACAGGGGTTTCGCCGCGGTGCGGTCGGCGGTCGGCGTCGGGCAGAAGCGCGCGTATCCGTTCCTGCTCGCTGTGTCGTTCGTGCTCGGAGTGCTCTCGCACATCGTGTGGGACCTCTTCACGCATGAGGGACGCTGGGGTGTCCAGGCGATTCCCGGACTCGAGGAGATGTGGGGCCCGCTGCCCGGGTTCAAGTGGCTCCAGCACGGGTCGAGCCTGATCGGCCTTGCGATCATCGGCATCTGGGCATTGCTGTGGCTTCGTCGACAGGACCCGCGACCGACCGTCGTGCAGTCTTCGCCGACGTGGATGCGCGTGGCATGGTGGGCCTCGCTCCCCGTGATCCTGGTCGGCGCGTGGGTCGGCGGACTCGTCGTCTTCGGTCCGCTGGATGCGGAGTTCACCGTTCAGCACCTCGCCTACCGGGTTCTCCCGCCGGCGTGTGCGATCTGGGGCGCGATCACGTTCGTGCTCTGCCTCGTTCTCTCGATGCGCGGGCGCCGTCACCAGGTGGGCTGATCCGAACCCCACTTGTGCGGCGCCCGATACTCGAAGCCCGCCAGCGCAGGACGAGCGGTGACGAGAGCCGTTCCGTCGACATCGAATCGCGCCACATGCGGCCGTGTGTCGAACTCGACCTCGGCTGCGGGTTCTCCGCTGCGGGGCATCCCGAGCAGTTCCGCCGCGACGCGACGGAGTGAGGCGCGCACGATCCACGAACCTTCCTCCTGTGGGCGGCGGCGCAGCAAAGCGGACACCGCCGCAGCGAGCAGGTAGCCGGCGCTGTGGTCGAGAGCCTGGGCCGGAAGCGCACCGGGGCGGTCGCCGTCCGCCGACTCGATGAACGAGATTCCGCTCGCCGCCTGAACGAGGCTGTCGAACCCTGCCCGCTCGGGATTCTCCACGCCCCAAGCGCTGAGCTGCGCGACGACCAGACGCGGATATCGGCGCGCGAGCACTTCCGGCTGCAGCCCGAGCCTGTCGAGAGCAGCGGGGCGGTAGCCGAGTACGACGGCATCGGCGTGCGCGAGCAACTCCTGCAGCCGAGACGTGCGCGCGTCCAGCACCGCGGATCGCTTGCCGTGTCCGGTGTCGAGGTGCTGCCACTCCGGCTCGGGCAGATGCGGGGGATCGATACGCAGCACGTCGGCACCGAGCATGGCGAGCGTGCGTGAGCAGACCGGACCAGCGATGACTCTCGTGAGATCGAGTACGCGCATGCCCTGGAGGGGAAGCGAAGCCGGCGGCGGCGGCGTCGCCGCCGTAGCCCGGGGCGCATGCGAAGCCGGTGTCGTGTCGATGCGAACCAGCTCGAGCAGCGGGTGCTCGCGGAGTGCGCGATCGACGGAGGGCTCCTCCGCGGCGACCGCGACCGCCAGACCGCCCGCGGTCGTGATGTCGACGACGGCGGCCGTGGTCGTCCGCTCTCCGAGCGCATCGCGAACAGCGTCGACTGCGGCATCGTCCCGAAGACGCAGCCCCGCGCGCAGGCCGGCCGCATGGTGCGGGTAGTTCCCGTGGGTGCGGATCCATCCGTCCGACGTTCGCCAGAAACCGGAGTACACGGACCAGACAGGGGGAGCCTCGCCGCTGATGGTGAGAACCCTGTCGCTCCGGTAGGCCGTGGCGATGCGCTCGGGATCGAGGGAAGCGGGGGAGCGCCCGGCAGCGAGCATCGCTGCGCTGACGCTCGCCCAGGCGAGATCAGCGGTGGCCAATCGGGACGGAAGAGGGACGGCACGGTGCGGGGGAGCGAACACCTCCGCGCCCGCGAGGCCGAGCTCACGCTGCACACGGGCGAGCAGGTCGACACCCGCGCGACGCTGTCCACCTTCGTCGGATTCCCCGTTCGCGGATGCACGAGGGGAGCGACGATCATCCGTGGACGCAGGCATGGCGCGATCGTACTCTGAGGCGAGCGCGGAGCAGAAACCTCGGCTGATCCGGCGGAAACCGAGTGCGGGGTCGGAGCGACACGCCCGGGTGGTGTGGCCCGATTTGCCAGAAGCCGCGGATCCACGTAACTTATTACTTGTTCGCCCCACAGGGAAGCGGAGGAGCCAAGAGCTTCACCCCCCTCAAGCGGAGAACCACTCCCGATCCACTCTCACTTGAGAGAACAGGCGCTTGCGTCTAGGATAGGGACTCCACCTCTTCTGTGGCTGTCATCAGCCGCGCTGCGGATCTTCGATTCGCACGGCGCGCCGATTTGACAAGCGGGTCGAGGTGGGTAAGATAGAGAAGTTGCCCTTCGGGCCTGGCTGTGATGGCTGGGTCGTGGGAGCATCCGATCCTTGAGAACTCAACAGCGTGCACTTGTCAAATGCCAAATTATCCTCGTCTAGCTTCGGCTAGTTGAGAATTCCTTTGGATCAAAGACCAACTCCTTCCGGGGGGTTGGCAATGGATGAAGTCAGCAATGAATTTGTCTCTTTGGTCAGCATCAAACTCGCTGCGTCACCGTTTTCCCGGTGGGG